>CAYOQF010000014.1:0-68013 GCA_964406055.1 uncultured Syntrophorhabdaceae bacterium | reverse complement strand
TGTGCGGTTCAACCCCGATCTCTTGCAGATCATCGTCTCCGCCTGGCATACCTGATTGCCGAGCTCAATCATGGGGGCTCTTCATGTCCCCAAAGAAGCTCCCTATGCTCACCGGAACTTGTGCAGCCCCTTTCTCCTCCCCAGACCTATCGCGGCCAACCCAAAACCCACAAGAAACAAGGTCAAAGGCTCGGGAATGGAATAGGTCCAGCTGTACTGTATCTCACCGGAACCATTGGTTTCTATGGAGTTCTCTTTACTGGCGAAGTCCCGATCCACCCGCTGCTTCTTTCTTTTTTCCATGTTAGTCCAGTTGACGCGCAGCTGGCTGTCGAGGTTCTGCTGCTCGGCGTTCAGTGCCTTCATCTCTGCCGTTGTGTTGATTCCTGCCTCCAGAAAATCCGTTGCCCACTCCACGCCCTGGGCAATGACACCTGTCCATGTAATCGATGCCGAACCCATAGCCTCCCCAAAGATGCCCGCACCAAAGAATGCAACGTCTTTCAGCCTATCGCTGATCTCAAAATCAAGATCGGCGCTACCGGTCGTAGTTTCCGTCTTGCCCTGATACGTCCATCCGTTCGTCCAGGAAGCCGTGGATGCGTCGTAATCGATAGTACCGTGTGATTCCGCGAGAAGTTCGATGTCATTCGCCTTTCCGACAAAACTCATGTCCCACGTAGTCGCGGTGTACGATCCGCTCCAAGCACCCGAGCACGTGTACAGTGGACCATCCAGCCAATAGGCAAAGAGGCCCAGGCCCGCCAGGCGCGCTGCACCCGACACCGCCAGCGCGGTAAGCGGCCTCTGCTCCAAGGGTCCGGAATATGCCACACCTGCAAATATCGTCACCAACAACACAACGAGACAGCCCCTCCTCAGATTCACCATGGTAACCCCCTTCGTCCCGATTTATCCCGGGACTCGCCTTCTTCCAGGTCGCGTGTCAGGAGGAAAAATAGCCTGTGTGGAGTTATCCGGCCCGGAATACTCGTAGTTCCCTTTGAGAATGCCGACAAACAGACCGACGCCTGGGAGTGCTTTGTGATATTCGCACCACAATCGTCTTCCTGTTGACACATAAAACTTGACATTGCCCCAGCCTTTCTCTTGTCTTTCTATATGAGTCGTTTCACGTTTCCTGTAATCTTCCCATCCACTCGTCCACCCATTCACCCTTCCTCCGCGTTTGCTGTACCTCCTGAGCCCCCGACACGTCCGGCCGGGCAGGGCCCGTAAAGGGGTTATCGTGACACCGTGCACCTTGAGCCGACAGCACCGGTGAATGGACGGAATGAAACAAGGTCCCCACCGGCTCACCTCCCTGCCTTTCTCTCCATGCTCTTCATGGAAGCTATTTCCTGCCCTTCCTCTTCGCGGCGGCGACACCCGTCAACCCGATACCGATGAGGAGCAGTATGGAGGGCTCGGGGACAGCACCGACGATACCGGGAAAGGGGCCCTCACCGGTGACGGTCAGTCTGGGATCGTACGTCAGGGCCGCATGGGCGGTCGATCCGAAGTTTGAAACCGCTCGATCATCGCCAAGGCCCCACACGTACGCTTCCGAATAGAGGCTGAGGCGAAGCAGGACGCTGACGGTCGTCGCCTCGGCCTGCCCCTCGAGGTTGATCCCGAATTCTCCGGCATCGGAATAGGTGAGACTCGTGCTGTCCGTTGTTTCCTTGATCCAATTCAAGCCGGCCGATATGCCTTCATCCCCGCCGAACCCGGGCGCCCGGAGGCTTCCCAGGAGGCCCACAGAGGCCAATCCGCGATTGTTCTGATCGTGATAAGAGCCCGACATGGTCCCGTCGATATTGTACGTCACGCCGAGGTAGTAAGTCTCGCCGATCCCGGCCGGGATGGTGACCGTCAGGGTATCCATCAGGTCCGCGATCGCCACGGCGTTATTCGGCGGGAGGAGAGCAGGGTTTGGCGGAGGGTCTTCCGGAAAAGTGCCCAGAACCCGTGATGCCGCGAATGCCTTGAGGACGCCCCTGGAAAGGTCGGCCTCAGAATAGCCGGCGGCGTACCTGTTGTAGCATGCAATATCACCGGCAACGCACCCCGGGTCTAAATTCGTAGGATGATCCATGAACGTGTTCTCGGCCAGCCCGGAAAGGGGCGACCGGGCAAAGGCGGATTGCCACTCCCTCCCGCCATAGTACTGAATCTGCTGAGTGTAGGGACCGGAGAGCTGCAGGGTGACGGTGGCACCCGCCCAATAGTCCGCACCGGCCTGAACCGGCAGCCCAAGAAGGAAGATCATTGCTACTGAATAAAGCAGTCGTTTCACGTTCTCTCTCCTTTTCTTTTGAACAGGACGTATTTCCTCCCTCTGCGTCAAGGAGCGCCGGGAGCACCCCCGACTTTATGCAAGAAGCACGCCATGAGCTTAAGTAGGTGAAGAGCCGGTGTTTTGTGCGCGTACGGAGGGAAACCCGCGACCAAAGATGGAAAATATTCCGACACTTTCCCCGTGACACGGACGTGCAACACAGGGACAGAGTGTTGTCAATGGCCTCTCGACGGCATTCTTGGACGATGTAAACCAATCCGGCAGGGCACCTCCGCGGGGACATCGAACATGACAAGGTCGGCGCCTGCTCCGACACGGAAGGGCCCCCCTCCCTGGCGGGCGTCAAGCCCCGGGTTACGAAAGAAGACGTGAACACCTGTCGCCGGTCTCCCGGATGCGGGCTACCCTATTTTTAGCATACGTTATTGATACGAGTGGGGTGGGTGAGGGGTCTCGAACCCCCAGCCCCCAGGTCCACAGCCTGATGCTCTAACCGTTGAGCTACACCCACCGTCGACGTGCTCTTTTTAGCACAGGAGGGGGAAAATGTCAAACGGCCGCATCTTCGATCCTGACCGATGAAAGGCTTGTCTTCTTAAAGAGTTGGGTGAAGTAGAAGGTGGCCATGAGAAAGACGTAGTAGGCCGTCAGAGAGGAGAGGATGAAGCCGATGAGGAAAGGTATGCGGATGACCAGTTTGCAGATGTAAAGGGCGGCGAGGGTGACCAGGTAGCCGGCAAGGTAGGGGACGAAGACCTCCTTTATGGCCGCCAGGATCTTCTCGAATTCGAGGGCCTTGCGCAAATCGCCCTGGTCCGCGAAGACGGCGAAGGCGAAGGGGAGAAAAAAGGAGAAGAGGAGCAGGCCCGCATAGGAGAGCTTGATGAGGATATGACCGAAAAAGGCGGTAATGGAGGTGAGGGTGGTGAGGAAGAAGCCGCAGGAGAAGAGGAAGAAGGGTACCGCCTCATAGAGGATGAAGATGAAGATGAGCTTCACGCCCTCGATCCACAGGCCGTACTTGTCCTGCCATGTGGGCAGTCCCACGGTCCCGATGGAGAGAAGGCGTGAAGCCTTCGAAAGGTAGCCGAAGCTGAGAAAGTTGAGAACCGGTATGTAGATGAAGATCCCCCCCACAATCCACCGCACAATGTACTGGCTGTTCAGCGTGAACTGGACGAAGGGGAAGATGTCCATCGTCACTTCCCTTTCATCATGGAGGCGATGAAATCCACCAGGGGTTCGGGCGTGTATCCCGTCATGCCGCCGTCTATCACCAGGGTTTCTCCGTTTATGTAGCGGGACTCCCCGGAGGCGAGAAAGAGGGCGAGGGCCACGATCTCCTCCACTTTTGCCATCCTGCCCGCCGGGGTCTTCTTCGAGAGGAAATCGACGAAGACCTGTTTCCTGATGAGGCCCTCGTTCATGCCTCCCGCCACGAATCCCGGGGCTATACCCACGGCGGTCACGCCCTGGGGGCCCCACTCGTAGGCAAGGCACCTTGTCATGACGGTAAGCGCGGCCTTGCTCATGGCGTAGGGGATGAACCCCTTTTCCCCGAAAAGGGCCACCTGGGTGATCATGGTGATGATCCGCCCCGACTTCTGCGCCGCCATCCTCTTCCCGAAGATCTGCGATACGTAGAAGGTGCCCTTGAGATTCACATCCACGGCCTTGTCGAAATCGACCTTCTTGACCTTTTCCGCGGGTGCGAGAGGATTGACCACGCCGGCGTTGTTGACCAGGATATCTACCTTGCCCCACTTCCCCCACGTCTTGGCCGCAATCTCTTCCATGGCCTCGTAGTCGGTGATGTCGCCGCTGAAGGCGAGGACCGGCCTGCCGCCGAACTCCTCCTCAAACCTGGCAAGGGCGGCGGCGTCGGTATCGCAGACCGCAACAGAGGCCCCTTCGTCGAGGAAGGCCTTTGCCATGGCCTTGCCCAGGCCCTTGGATCCGCCGGTGATGAAGACAATGTGTTCTTTAAAGCGCATGGTTACCTCCGTAGAGTGTTCGTATTCTGTGGTCGAAGAGCCTGATGAGGCCCGCGTTGTCCCTGAGGGCGATACCGGTCGCCTCCCGCCACACATCCCCCCGCTCCATGCAGAGATAGACGAAGAGATCGGGGACCCGTTCCTTCAGTTGCCGGTAGAGTATGCGGTAGACCCCTATCCGTTCGCCCTTCAGGTATCGGTACTTCCCGTCCTCTCCCCGTATGAATTCACCGGCCAGGAGGGTCCTCCGTCCTTCCTCCACGAAGCGGTCCATGAGGGGTGCGGGAAAGCGCAGCAGTCCCAGGCTGATCCAGATGATCCGCTCTCCGTCGAGGATGCGGAAGATGTCGTCGATAAGGTACTCGTAGTCCCTTTCGAAACCAGGGTAGATGATGATGGGGTCGAAGTGGAGCCCCACGTAGCAGCCCAGTTTCTGGGCCTTCCGTGCCGTCCTGAGCCGCTTGTAGAGGGGGCTTGTCCGTTTCTCTTCCCGCCCGATGGCGGCCTGGGGCGCCATGGAGAAGGAGACGATCGTGTACGGGTTCAGGGCGTCGGCCAGGTGATCGATGGAAGCCCACTTGGATTTCAGCTCGAAGAGGGCCTTCCTTTTTTCACCGAAATACTCGATGAGGGGCCGGTTGAGGTTGAGCCTGCGGTCAAGGGCGAGGCTGTCCGAAAGCTCACCGGTACCGAACCTGAGGATATGCTCCGGTTCGTCGTCGATCATCGTGTCCACCTGGGAAACGATGTAGGGGATGTCCCGATGGACCCTGATATGGGGGCTGTTGATATAGTGGCGGAGGATGCAGTAGGAACAGTGGAGGATGCAGCCCTCCACCAGGTCTATGGTCTTGTAGCCGCAGCAGATATGGTTCTTCGTGCCCGGGCAATCCCGTACAAGATTTCCCCTGGCCTCAACGAACTCGACCCTTGGTAAGCTCAAAAATTCTCCCTATGAACCCTTCTCTGAGGAGCCTTTCCAACTTCCTGAGGGCGTTTTCCGTTTCATCCTCATTGGCGGCCCTGAAGGCAATATCAATATACTCCTTTTCAAAAGAGGGGTCTACCTTAATGTCCATGTGGGGGGGGAGGGCACATTGTCTCCTGACGGCCTCCAGTTCACCCTCCAGCCCGGTGAGGAGCGGATAGATCCGGTGACGGATGCGCCCCTTCAGTTCCGTGATGGAGCTGACCTCGGTCCAGAGATCGGGACTGATCCCTCCCTCTTTCACCGTCATGAGGTTAAGGAGGGTGAGCACCTCCCGACGGTCACTTTCCGAGGCCCGGAGGCGGGTGAAGAGATCGAGGAGCTGCGCGCGGATCTGGGCGGGGAGGCGCAGGAAGAGCTGAAGGGTCTGGAGAGACGGGTTGCGGGTCACCACGAAGTCTTTGAACGCCTCCTCGCTCCAAGCGAGCTCGGTGAGCACCGTGAGATACTTGTCGTGGGCCGGCACGTCGAGCCGCGCCACGACCCTACCCATCTCGTGCCGGGAAAACCCGAGGTGGGCCATCCTGTCCAGGATGTTGGCCTTCTCCACCAGGTTGAAGGCCCTCGGGAGGTTTGCGTGAAGGTTGTGGAGAAAGGCGTCCCGGTCCGACAGTTCCCTGACGAGGGCCGGCACCGACTCGTGGCCCAGGGTGGCAGCCGCGTGGAGGCGCCTGAAACCGCTCACCACCTGGTAGGGCGGGGTGCCCCTGAGTATCAGGGGCTGGAGGATGCCCACCTCCCGGATGGAAGCGAGAAGGGTCTCATCGTGGAGAGGGTAGGAGGCACAGAAGGTTCTGTCGTGAATGGCGATCTGGCTGAGGCTGATGAGTGTCATGGTCCCTGCCCGCGGCAGTGTTAACGATAGCAGAGAGGGCCGGGGCTGTCAACGACGACCGAACGGTGGCCCGTCCGACGGTCAGGGTCAATCTCGTGATACCTCGTCACTGTCTGCCCAACCTTGCAAGAAGGGCCTGTGGCGGTTCGAGGATCGCGAACCCATCAGGTGCCGCCTCTTGCCTATGTGAGAGACATGCGGAGCCTGGTTATTCCATCAGGCTCCCAATGTGCGGAGAAGCCGAGCCTCCTGCCCACCCTGAGCATCTTATCGTTTTCCGTCAGCACGATGGCGTAAATCTCCTCGAGCCCTTTGTCCTGGGCGATGCCGATCATCAGGTCCACAAGTTTGTAGCCGAGCCCCTTGCCCTGGTAATCGTCGTGTACCAGCACCGCCCATTCGCCGCTCTTCAGGTCTCCCTCCACGATGATCCGGGCAATGCCGATTATCCGTTTCCTGTTCTCGTCCTTCAGTTCCGCCACTATGGCCATCTCCCTGTCATAGTCGATGTTGCAGAAGCGGGTGAGCATATCGTGGGTTATGTCTTTGATAATGGAAAAGAACCTTGTCCTCGTCGCTTCCGGCGACAGGGTGGAGAGGAGTTCCTGCTCCAGGGGCTCATCTTCAGGCCTGATGGGCCTGAGTATGACCTCGGTGCCGTCGGAAAGCCTCCAGGGCATAATGTATCGTGTGGGATAGGGGCTTATGACCAGGTGAGGATAAGGGGTGGAGGTGTCCCCCGGTTCCGTATCGATGACGATCCTCGCATCGAGTGCCCAGGGGAGGCCGCCGGCTATGGCCACGGGGTTGATGTCCATCTCGGCTATCTCGGGGAAGTCGACGATCAGGTTCGAGAAGTTCACGAGTATCGCCTCAAGCGCCTGAAGGTCGGCAGGCTGTTTCCCCCGGTAGCCCTGAAGCATTCCGTACACCTTCGTTTCCTCCATCAGTCTCCGGGCAAGGCTCTGATTCAGCGGCGGGAGAGCGACGGCCACATCCTTCAATACCTCCACACCCACCCCTCCCATACCGAAGAGTATGACGGAACCGAAGTCTTTGTCCTTCTTCGCACCGATAATCACCTCGTAATCGATCTTGTCGAGCATGCGTTGCACGCTGACACCCTGGATGGACGCACGAGGGGCCTTTGCCTTCACGTCACGGAGCATCTGTCCGTAGGCTTCCCGGAGTTCATCCTCCGAACGGATGGCCAGCCGCACGCCGCCCACATCGGTTTTGTGGGAGATCTCCTTCGATACGATCTTCAGCGCTACCGGATAGCCTGTCCTTTTCGCCGCGTTGATCGCCCCTTCCAGGCTGCTTACGGTGGTGGCGGTGGTGACGGGTATGCCGTAGTTGGACAGGAACCCTTTCGCCTCCTCATCGGTCAGGAGGGTTCTTCCCTCCCTGGCGAGCCTGTTGACCAACGCCTTGAGGTGGTACTTGGGCGGTGCCTCGTCGACGGGCATATCGCAGGGGGTTTCGTAAAGGAGTTCGAGGTTTCTTTTGTACCTGTACATGTGCAGATAGGTTCTGACCGCATCCTCGGGGGTCACGTATGCGGGTACATTGTTGCGCAGGAGGGTCTCCCTGGCCCCCCGGACATAGTCGCCACCGACAAAGGACGTGATGATGGGAAGGCTCGTGCGTTTCGCCGTGTCGACGATGAGGTCGGCGAGGAGTTCCGGCTTGAGGATGGCCTGGGGCGCGTAGATGACGAGAATGCCGTTCACGCCCCTGTCGTTCAGACAGACGCCGATCGCCTTCTCATATCGTTCGAGACCTGCGTCTCCGAGGATATCGATGGGGTTGGCCTTGCTCCAGAAAGAGGGGAGCGATCTGTTCAGTTCGTCGAGGCTCTCCGGTGAAAGCTCCGCGAGTCTCCCTCCCAGGTCCATGAGCGCATCGGTCGCCATGACACCGAAGCCGCCGGCATTGGTGATGATGGCAAGGCTGTTTCCGGTGGGCAGGTACTTTGAATCGAGCACGGTAGCTGCATGGAAGACTTCGGCAACCTCCCGTACCCTCACGACCCCGACCCTGTTGAAGGCTGCATCGTAGACGGCGTCGTCTCCCGCCATGGCGCCGGTATGAGAGAGGGCCGCCTTCGCACTCTCCCGGAATATACCCGGCTTGACCACCAGGATCGGTTTGTTTCTTGCAAACCCCCTGGCGGCACTCATAAATTTGCGGGCCTTCCCGATGCTTTCCATATACAGGATCATGCTCCTCGTATGGTAGTCACTGCCCAGGAAGTCGATCCAGTCGCCGAAGTCCACATCGATCATGGAGCCGAGGGAGGCAACCACGCTGAAACCGATGTGCGCGCTCGTTGCCCAGTCAAGAATCGCCCCCGCCAGGGCGCCGCTCTGGGAGAGAAAGGCGATGTTTCCCGTCTTCGGGTTGGCTGCGAGAAAGGAGGCGTTGAGGTTCAGGCTCGGCCTCAGGATGCCGATGCAGTTTGGTCCGATGATCCTGGTGCCGTATTCTTTTTTCACCTCCAGAATCAACCGCTCAAGTCGGGCGCCCTCCTCGCCGGTCTCCCTGAAGCCCGCCGAAATAATGATCACCCCGTCCACACCCTGTTTCCCGCACCCTTCCACGATCGAGGGGACGGTAACAGCCGGTGTTGCGATGAGGGCGAGATCCACATGTTCCGGCACGGCCCCGATCTCCGGGTAGCTCTCCAGTCCCATGATGGCACGGCTGCCCGGATTTACCGGAATTATCCGGCGATCCGGTGACCGAAGGAGATTGTCCATAATGGCCCTGCCGACGGTCCCCTGTTCCTCGCTTGCCCCGACCACCGCAATGACCTTTGGATCCAGCATGGCTTTCATAGTACCCACCGTATCATCTCCCTGCGACGTGAGTGTGCGAATCTCTTCCAATAGTAGCACGGAGACGGGAAAAGTAAATCCCGCCCCGGTGTCACCGTCAGACGTCGTCCTGCAGGAGGCTGCCCGCGAGGCGCCGGAGCGCTTCTTTCCGTTCGCTCCAAAGGCCGCCATAGATGCTCTCCGTGCGGGGGTAAGAGGAGAGGCGACGGGCGGCTCACCGCCGGGGGTTCGTGCCTGTCCGTCTGTCTTGCCCGCTCGAGGATCTGCGCGAGGGGTCGGCAACATGGCCCGGGAATGGTACCGGTGGCGAAGCAAAGAGCTGAACTGGAGGACGAAGAGGCGAGGGTCCGGTGAAAAGGCAGGGGCTTCCGACCCCAAGTCGGAAGCCCCGGGAATGTGCGATGATCGCGGTTACGTCACGGCCATGCCGAAGGCCTTGGGAAGCCAGAGGGCGACCTCGGGAAAGGCGATGAAGATCACCGCCGCCACGCAGAGGGCGGCCAGGAACACCCAGATGCCCGAAAAGACCTCGTTGAGCGGGATTTTGGATATGCCCGACACCACATAACTGTTGACCCCCACCGGCGGGGTGATGACCCCCATCATGGTGATGAGCACGATGATGACGCCGAACCACACGGGGTTGAAACCGAGGTGCATGACGACAGGGTGAAAGATGGGCACGGTGAGGACGATGAGGGCGAGGGCGTCGATGACGCACCCGCCGAGGAGATAGATGAAGATGATGAGGGCCATGATGATGACGGGGTGAAGCCCGAGTTCGCCGACCCAGGTGGCCACGGTGAACGGTATGCGGGACAGCGCGATGAAGTGACCGAATATGGTGGCCCCCGCGACGATCACCATGATCATGCAGGAAGAAAGCAGGGTATCGAGCACCGACTTCCAGAAGCCTTTCAGATCGATCGACCGGGTGATGACCACGACGAGAAGGGTGAGAAAGGCGCCGACCGCGCCGCCTTCGGTGGGCGTGAAAAAGCCCTTCATGATGCCGCCCATGAGGAGGAAGAAGATGATGATGATTTCAATTGCTCCGGGGAGGGATCTGAGCCTCTGACCCCAGGTCGATTTCTCGCCCTTCGGTCCGAGGGCGGGATTCTTCTTGCACCAGATATAGATGGCGACGATGAAGAGCAGACATATCACGATCCCAGGGAGTATGCCGCTCATGAAGAGCGTGCCGATCGACAACTGGGTGAAGATCCCGTAGACAATGAAGATGACGCTGGGCGGGATCATGATGCCGATGCCGCCGGAGGATGCGATGACGCCCCCTATGAGCCTGTTGTCATAGTTATACCGACGCATCTCGGGGACGGAGACGCTCGCGAAGGTCGCGGCCGTGGCGGTCGTGGAACCGCAGATGGCACCGAAAAAGGTGCATGCCACGCTCGTGGCCATGGCCAAGCCGCCGGGGATATGGCCGATGAACTTGTAGGACATGTCGTACAGCCTCTTGCCGATCCCCGAGTTTGCGGCGATCTGACCCATGAGGATGAAGAGCGGCACCACGGTGAGGCTATAGGTGGTGAAGACGTCGAAAAGGTCCTTCGCGAGGAGGTTGCTCGCGGCGGAGAAGGATGAAAGGTAGGCGAAGCCGAAGAAACCGGTGATGGCCATGGCGAAACCGATTTCGAGACCGATGGAAAGAAGAAAGAACATGAACAGGAACCCAATCACTCCAACCAGTTCTGAACTCATCACTTCCCCTCCTTGAAAATCCGCACCATATCGGCAATCTGGGTGATCACCTGAAAGAACAGGCAGATGCCGATGCCGAAGGCGATGGGGTAGAAGGGTAGCTGCAGTGTTGACGAGACCTCACCCGAGGTTCGCAGTTCGAGAGACATGATGATCATCTCGTAGCCCATGAAGGCGAAAAGGACGATGCCCATGACCCTCGTGAGGACCAGCCAGAACTTCTGAGTCTTCGGCTTGAATTTCATGGTGAAAAAATCGACCGTAATGTGGCTCTTGAGCGAGGTGGTGTAGGGTATGCTGAAACCGAGGACGATGGCTGCGGCCAGACCCACCATCTCGTAGGTGCCCACGATGGGCTTCTTGAACTCCCTCAGGATCGTATCCGCCACGGTGACGAGCATCATGAAGACGACGGCACACCCCGATATGATAAACAAATACCTGTTGAACTTCTTGACCACTTCGTGAAACGCCATATTCTCCTCCTTCAGTAACCTATTTTTTTTCGCCAACCCGGTTCGAAGTGCTGATCGAAGAACTGCTCCATCTTGGAGAGGAGTCGCGTCCAGCCGGTCGAGAAATCGTACTGGAGCGCATCCTCCAGGAAGGGGACTATCTCGCCCAGTTTGTCCTTCGGCAGATACCCGTGGGCCTTCATGCGGTAAGATTTCTCCAATGCCTCGGCATTGAACGCTTGGGCGGTGAGCATGATGACCTTGAGACCCTTCTGTACCGCGTACTCCAGGAGGTCAAAACCCCTCACCCCCATGATGTCGAGGATGACGATATCGTAGGCTTTGCTTTTCAACTTCTCCATGGCCTCCTCGTAGGAAACGGCCTTGTCAAAGGTGCAGGCCGGACAAGAGTCCTTTATTTCCTCTTCGAGAACGCTGAGCACGTCGGGTTCGTCATCTACCGCCAGAATACTTTTTCCGTCAAGCACGCTCCTGTTCATGGCACTCTCCTTGTCGCTGGCAAATTCATATTTTTACACAATGTTCTGACGCAAAAGTCAAGGCAAAAGAGAAGGCCCCTTTGTACATAGGCGCAGCCATACCGACCGTTCCCCAGGCGAAACGGTGAGGGGAGGGGTGAAGGGAGGGGGCCCCGGGGTCAGGACCGTCAAAAGGCTGGTGAAGAACGGCCGCGTCTGTGATACGATGTGGGTGTCCGGGCAACGGCGGGCTTCGATGCCGGGACGGCCCGGCGGTTGCAGGGGAGCGGCGCTGAGGCATGAATCCCCCGGGAGAATAGGGGATGAGGGCGGCTGAAACCCGGGGAGGGGGAAGACGAAAAGGAGGGATACCATGGCGAAGGTGTTAGTGCTCTATTACAGTATGTACGGTCACACGGAAACCATGGCAAAAGCGGTGGCCGAAGGTGCGCGCACCGTTGAGGGCGTGGAGGTTACGGTCAAACGGGTGCCGGAATTGATGCCCGAGGAGGTGGCCAGGAGGGCGGGAGCAAAGCTGGACCAGGAGGCGCCCATTGCGACGGTGGATGAATTGGCGGGATACGACGCCATCATTTTCGGCTCCCCCACCCGGTTCGGGAACATGTGTGCCCAGATGCGCAATTTTCTCGATCAGACGGGGGGGTTGTGGGCCAGGGGCGGCCTCGCGGGCAAGGTGGGGAGCGTCTTTACCTGCACGGGCACCCAGCATGGAGGCCAGGAGACCACGATCACATCCTTTCATACCACCCTGTTCCATCACGGCATGATCGTCGTCGGCGTACCTTACACGTGCCAGGAACTGGTGAGCATGAGCGAAATCACCGGCGGCACGCCCTACGGGGCGAGCACCCTCGCCGCACCCGACGGGAGTCGGCAGCCTTCGGAGAACGAGTTGAAGATCGCCCGGTTCCAGGGGGCTCATGTGGCCCGCATAGCGGGGAAGCTGTCGGCCTGATTTATAAAGAGGAAGGGACATGGGAAAGGATTACGTGGATCACGAACTGCTGAGACAGACCGCCGCGGGCATTGTCGAGGACTACAAGAAAATGGGAACGGCCTTCACGCCGGAAGAGGAGGCCCGGCTTCTCCGGTTTATAACAGGGCTGGTCGATGCGGCACCCCCCACGGACGAACAGGTGTGGGAGACCATCGAGCTGCTGAGGAATGCCATCGAGGTGAGAAACAGGGACAACGCCCTTCAGGCGGTGACGCTCTTCATGCTTCAGTTCATCTCAGGGTGCGAGCACTCGCAGGAGGCATTCCAGCTTCTTCCCATGCTGACCGAGGTGAAAGAAGCGATCAAGGCGGAGCACTTTCGCGAGGCGAGGGAGCTCCTGATGGCCTTTATGACCAGGGCCCGGGAGGTCGCCCGGTCCATGTAGGGGGAAGAGGAAGGAGATGATCGGCAGGATCGGTCACCTCTGTGTCGCCTGAAGGATCTCGACGGGGCAGGAAAGGCGGGGGCCCATCGCGGGGAAATCCCGCCTGTTGGTGGCTATGAAGATATGTTGAACGCACTCACCTGTCGAGCAACTCCCTGATCTTCCTGAGCAGCTGTCGGGGAGAGAGGGGCTTGGAAATGAAGTTGAACGCCCTGTCTTCGATCCCTTTCCTGAGGACGATATCCCTCGTGTAACCGCTCATGAAAAGGGCCTGGAGGCCGGGCCTGAACGTTTCGATCTCCTCGAAGGCTTCCCGCCCGTTCATCCTCGGCATGACGGATTCGGGGATGAGAAAGTCCAGATCCTTCGCCTGCCGTGCCTTCTCCACCGCGTCCTGCCCGTCGACAGCTTCGATGACCAGATACCCGTGTCTCGTCAGGATATCCCTCATAAGGATCCGCACCGCCTCGTTGTCTTCCGCAATAAGGAGGGTTTCGCTCCCTCCCTCCGCCTCGAGGATCGTGGCCCTTCCTTCGTCGACCGGAGCGCTGACGGCCGGGAGATAGATGGAAAAGGTGCAGCCCTTGCCGGGCTCGCTTTCCACGAGGATCTGTCCGTTGTGCTGTCTCACTATCCCGTAGATGGTGGCGAGGCCCGTCCCGGGGCCTTTCCCCGCCTCCTTGGTGGTGAGAAAGGGGTCGAAGATATGTTCCTTTGTCCTTTCGTCCATCCCGTGGCCCGTGTCGGAGACGGCGATCAGGATGTATTCCCCCGGACCGGGAAAACCGTGGCCCTCGGCGAACTCGTTGTCGACGACGATGCAGTCTGTCCTTATGGTGAGGCCCCCTCCTCCGGGCATGGCGTCGCGGGCATTGGTGGCAAGGTTGAAGAGTATCTGATCGATCTGGGTTGCGTCCGCCATTGCCACTGCCTCTTCCAGGGTAAGGGCGATCTCTATCGTGGTGTCTTCCGTGAGAAGCCGCTTCAGCAATTGTTCCGTTGACATGATTGCTGCATTGATATTGAGGGGTACGAGAGAAATGGAGCTTCTCTCTTTCTGCGCGGAGCGGTTCTTCCGCCCGCTGACGCTGGATCATACGCCACATTCCGCTCACCATGAGGGTGAGTTGCCGGACATCCGCCCCATCGTAACGGGTCTCCTTGTTGCCGACCCCTGCCACGATGACGATTTGTCCCCGTCGAATACGGGCACGTTCATATGTCTGGTTATGGCCACGTGTCCCTCGGGGGTCCCCTTCTCCAGGCAGTCAGCGAGCTTCTGTTTTATCCCCGGCGGGTACTCGGGGGAAACACCTTGAGTCCTTCGCTGAGGCCGGGTTTGTAGTCGTAAGGCGCCCCGATGATGTCGTACGCACCCTTCGTCCATTCAAGGTAGTCGGTGTGAGGAACGGAAAGCAACTCTTCCCTGGAGTATCCGAGGATGTCGGAGGTCTTGATATTTACCGTGCAAAGGTCTTATCTCTTGGACCGTGAAGGGGGAAAAGATGGTGGGGCTGTCCGACAGGCGGGGGTTTGTGGTGTCCGTCGCGGGGGCGGTTTGCCTCCTCTGACTCGGTGCGGGCATTCCCGGCGCCTTCTCGACCACGGTGCTGAATTGTTTTCATCGGTGGAGTGGAGTACAGGGACAGGGTCCTTGATATCATCGACCGGGAGGACTCGCCGAAACCGGTTGCATACCAGCTCACTCTACTCCGGAAGCCAGGTCCCCGTTGCGTGGAGCTTCCTCACAAGAACGGCTGTTTTGCGGCCTTCGGTGCCATCAAGGCCCGCTGAAAGGACGTCCCGAAAGGGCTTCAGGCTTTCCGGACCAGATTCTTCAGTTCCCGCTTGAGGATCTTTCCGGTGCTGCCCTTGGGGAGTTCCCGAAGAACGATATATTCCTTGGGGACCTTGTACGAGGCGAGATGCTTCTTGAGAAAGGCCTTGACCTCCTTCGTGTCCACCGGTTTCTCTTTATCCTTCATGACCATGCACGCCGTCACCCTTTCCCCGTACTCGGGATCAGGCAGGCCGATGACGGAGCACTCCTCCAGGCCGGGCCATGTGTACAGGATCTCCTCGATTTCCCGGGGATAGACGTTTTCGCCCCCCGTAATCACCATATCCTTCAGGCGGTCCACCAGGAAGAGGTAACCTTCGTCGTTGAAAAGGCCGATGTCGCCGCTCCGCAGCCATCCCCCGGGCCAGAAGACGGAAGCGGTCTCCTCGGGGCTGTTCAGATACCCCTTCATGATACTGGGCGCCTTCATGCACACCTCGCCCTCCTTTCCCTCGGGGAGGAGATTGCCCTGCTGGTCCCGGATCTGTACCTCCACGATATTCACCGGGGTGCCTACCGAACCCACCACGTGGCGGAAATAGTGATTGTACGTCACCATCGCCGCGGTTTCCGTCATCCCGTACGCTTCGTGGACATCGAGCCCGGTGAGGTCTTTCCAGGCCCTCACCAGTTCCCCGGGCATATTCGAGGCGGCCACAAAATAGTAGCGGATGGATGCCAGCCTCTTTTCTATGCCTTCGGTCTTCAGGAGGCGTACGTAGATGGTGGGAACACCGTAGAACTTTGTGGCCCTGTGCCGTTCGATGGCATCGAGAACCCTGTCCATATCAAAGGACGGTTGCGATACCACACAGCCGCCGGCATAGATCATGGAGTTCATGATGTGGAGCTGTCCGAAGACGTGGTTCATAGGGAGAAAACACATGGCCCTGTCGTCCTGCGTCGAGCGCTCGAAGTGGCACACGTTGTGGACCGAGGCCGTCATGTTTTCATGGCTCAACATCACCCCTTTGGGGGTACCCGTTGTTCCTCCCGTGTACAGGATGCTGCCGGTGTCGTTCCTGGGCACATCGATGGCCCTGAAAGAGGGTGCGCCCTTCTGGAGAAAGCGGTCGAAGGAGACGTCGCCCCCCTCGGCCACGACAAGGCGAAGGTAGTCGCTTCTGGCCTCCGGATTCACCTCACCCAGCTTGTCGTCAAGGATCATGAGCGCTTTTGGACGTGCATCGTTGAGAAGCATATTGAGATCCGCCTTGCCCAAGGCGCTGGAAAGGGTGACCGCCACCGCCCCTGCCTTGAGGATGCCGAAATAGAAGGCGATCCAGCGATAGGAATTGGGGGCGCAGATGGCCACGTGGTCACCGGGCAGTATGCCCATGAGCGTCAGTGCCGATGCCACCCGGTTGGCATCCTCGTTGAGTCTTCCGTAGGAGTACTCCCTGTCGCCGTCGATAACGGCCGTGCGTTCACTGAAACAGAGGGTGGAAAGTTCAAGGTTCCTGGCAAGGTTCATCCGTGATCCTCCTCGGCCCTTTCGCTGTGCAAGATCAGTGCCAGCGCCATCGATCCGCGGAGCAGCCTCCGGTGGCCGGTAAAACCACGCTTGATCCGATCTGTCCCTGGGTAGGTATGACACAGGGGTGTATCAAATGGAGACGATCGTGCGGGCAAGGCGGCGGGACCGCAGGGAACGGGAAGAAAAGGGACACGGCACCGGTGATGGTGGGTACGGTTCCGGCCTCATCCGGCACGGTATTTGCTTCAAAATGTCCGGGATGGTCGCCCCCGCTCCCCTGCTCACTCTCAGTGCGGGAAAGGGACCGGAGGAGGAAGATCGGCCGGTTTTCTGAAAAGGGGGTGGGGCAGGTACCCATTTTGGATGAACATGGAAATCCAGACTGTCTTGGGGTAGAATAGTGTTCGGATTGCAGCACAGATCCCGCGCCTGGCCTCCTCAGCCATTACCGTCATTCCTCGTTTGACCGGGAATAAGCAGACTGAGAAATGTTGGAGCCGAAGAGGACCGCGCATGGGCATACACCTATAGGGAGGAGCACCATGGAAAAGGATGAAAAGCAGGAAAAGAGACTCACGAGACGTGGTTTTCTGAAGTCAACAGGGGCCGTGGCAGTGGCGGGAGCAGCCCTGGGCGGACTCACCTTCGGGACCGGAAAGGCAGATGCCGCCGTGTTGCCGAAGAAGTGGGACGAAACATACGACGTCGTCGTGATCGGCAGCGGCTTCGCAGGCCTTGCAGCCGCATATGAGGCAAAGAAGGCGGGCGCCTCGGTGGTCATACTTGAGAAGATGCGGACCCCCGGCGGGAATTCGATCATCAACGGCGGCATAACCGCGGCCGCAGGCTCACCCCTTCAGGCGCAAAAAGGCCTCAAAGACTCGCCCCAGCAGTTGTATGACGATATGGTCCGCGAGGGACTGGGGCTCAACCATCCGGAACTGGTCAAGATCATGGCTGATGCCTCGGTGTCCACCCTCGAGTGGACAATCAAGGAGCTGGGGGTCAAGTACACCGACGTCCTTGTCCAGGAAGGCGGCCACTCCGTACCGCGCAGCTACCAGACCCACAACAGCAGCGGGTCCGCTATTGTCCTGCCCCAGCTTGCAAAGCTCAAGGCCCTCGGCGTGGAGCCCCGATTAAGGGTGTATCTTGAGAAGATCCTCAGGGACGCCGACGGTCGGGTAAAGGGCGTCCAGGTTCGTGACGGCTATGTCTTCCCGAAGGCGGACAGCGGCAAGGTAAAGTATATCAAGGCAAGGAAGGCGGTGATCCTCGCCTATGGCGGTTTCGGCCAGGATGTGGCCTTCCGCATGATCCAGGACCCCAAGCTGACCGCCAAATTCGAGAGCACGAACCATCCCGGCGCCACGGCAGAGGGCATCAGAGAGGCCCTGAGGATCGGCTGTACGCCTGTTCAGCTCGACTGGATCCAGGTCGGTCCGTGGGCGAGCCCGGACGAGAAGGGCTTCGGGCTCGGCCCCCACTTCGCCCAGGAGGCGGCGGCCATGTACGGCATCTGGGTCAACACGAAAACGGGCAAGCGCTTCATCAGCGAGCTGGCCAACCGGAAGCTGAGGGCGGACAAGATTATGGAGCTCGGGAACAAGGGCGAAAACTGCATCGCCCTCACCGATGCGGAGGGAGCCAACTGGGTCAAGTCGAAGCTGCCCAAACTGATCGAATCGGGCGTGGTCAAGACCTTCAACACCTTGGAGGAAGTGGCGAAGGCGTACAATGCCCCTGTTGACGTCCTGAAACAAACCGTCGAGAATTACAACAAGTTCGTCGCCCAGGGAAAGGACGACGAGTTCGGACGATACATGAACAAGAACGCCAAGCCCATGGTCACCCCTCCCTTCCACGTCATGAGGCTCCTTCCCAAGATCCACTATTGCATGGGCGGGATCGGGACCAACACCAAGGCGCAGGTGACGGACGTGGTAACGGATAAGCCTATTCCCGGCCTTTACGCAGCGGGCGAGGCGGTGGGCGGAGTGCACGGCGCCGTGCGCCTGGGGAGCTGCTCGACCCTGGCATGTCTCGTGTTCGGCCGTATCGCCGGCGAGAACGCGGCAAAGGAAAAGGCCTGGGGCTGAACGGACAATGAGCGGGAGGGGAGGCGCCCCTGCCGGGTCCTCCCTCACCGCGTTCACCACCTGCCTTCCGAGGGTGGGTGCAGGTCCTCATGATCGGGCGAGAGGAGCGGAGGAATGAGAAGAGACATATTGAGCTGTGCCATGATCGTCTTACTGACTGTGTTTTTTTCCATGAGTCTCGCCACGGAGTCCGCCGGCGCCCCGAAGAGGGTCCCGACGGCCAAAGCGGGCAACTGCGGAGCCTGTCACGGCACGGAGAAGGTCCTTTCCTCCGACCATCCCGACACGAAGGGCATGTCCTACAAAGGGTGTCTCCAGTGTCACGACAAGACAGGAGGGCAGAAACTGACGGGAAGGCTCCCGGGCAGTCATGTCCACGGCCTGAACGGCGTTACCTGTGAGAAGTGCCACGGAAAGACGAAGAAACCTGGTGAGGTGAGCATGGGGAAATGCGTCGCCTGCCACGGGGACACGGAAAAGCTGGCCCGTAAGACGACCGGGGTGAAGCCGGAGAACCCCCACACCTCGCCCCATTACGGGACCGAACTCGACTGCAATGTATGTCACCACCAGCACTCGAAATCGGAAAACTTTTGCGGCCAGTGTCATAACTTCAAGTTCGCGGTTCCTTAGAACGGCGCTGCGCCGGTGCCGGACGTCCCTACTGCCGGTACATGGCGGCGATCCTGTCGCCGTAGCGCTCAAGTACCGCAGCCCGCCGCACCTTGAGCGTGGGAGTGAGCATGCCGTTTTCCACGGAGAATTCCTCGTCGAGAAGGGTGAAGCGGCGAACTTTCTCGAAATCGGCGAGACGGCCGGAAAGACGCTCGATCTCGGCCTGAATGAGACTTCGGACGGCAGGGTGGTCCACCATAACCCGTCTGTCGCTGACGATGTCCCGGCGGGTTTCCTTCATCCATTCCTGAAGGGCGGCAAAGGAGGGGACGATCAGGCCGGAAACTACGCTCTCGTGGTCTCCGAAGAGGATGACCTGGGAAATATAGGGGCTCTCGCTCAAGGAAGCCTCGATGGGTTGAGGCGCCACCTTTTTCCCTGTTGACAGGACGAGGAGGTTCTTCTTTCTGTCGGTGATCTTGAGATAACCATCCCCGTCCAGCTCGCCTATGTCGCCCGTGTGGAACCAGCCTTCGCCGTCGATGGCGAGGGCCGTATCTTCCGGTTTTCCGTAGTACCCTTCCATCACGTTGGGTCCGCGGACCATGATCTCTCCGTCGCCGGCGATCCTGACCTCAACCCCGTCCACCGCCGGACCCACCGTACCGAACTTCTGGCGATCCTGAGGGTTCACCGTCACGAGGGGGGACGTCTCGGTAAGGCCGTATCCCTCCATGATCCTGAGCCTCAGGGCGTAGAAGAATCGGGCCGTCTCCGGGGAGAGTGGAGCCCCGCCTGCAAAGAAGAACCTGATGTTCTCGAGGCCGAGGGCAGCCCGTATCTTGCTGAGCACAAGGGCATCGGCGAGGTCCCACAGGAGCGAGCTGAGAAGGGGAATCTTCTCTCCCCTCTCGGTGTAGGGACAGCAGCATATACCCCGGGCCAGGGCCCAGTTGAAGAGTCGTTCCTTCAATCCACCGGTCTTACGGACGTTCGTGAGTACACCTTCCTTGAACATATCGAGGACCCTGGGGACCAGGACCATGTAGCTGGGTTTGATTTCGAGCAGATTCTGGCGGAGACGGAGGAGGCTCTCGGCGTAGGCCACCGTTGACCCGCACCGCATTGCCAGGTAATGGTCCACGAGGCGGCCCATCACATGATTCAGGGGCAGGAAGGAGAGGAGCCGTTCCCCCTCGCGGAACCGTATGACCTTCCATGCCGCCTCCACGTTGGAGGAAAAGTTGCGATGGGAAAGGATGGCCCCCTTGGGTTCTCCTGTGGTTCCCGAGGTGTAGACGACGGCCGCCGGGTCACCCGGTTTCACGGCGTTCGTGAGGTCCGAGTAAAGGCTGTCGGGGAGGGGGTGTTTCCGACCCTCCTCCAGGAGACCTCCGAAGGAGAGCATGCCATCCTGTACTGCGGCCGATTCGATGGCGACGATCACGAGGCGGGGAAGTCGCCTTTTGATCTCCAGGGCCTTGGCGGCCTGCCCTCTGTTCGAAACCACGAGGATCCCGGCGCCCGAGTCTGTGAGTATATGCTCTACCTGAACGGCGGGCAGGGTGGGAAAGAGTGCTACATTCACGGCGCCGGAATGGATGACGGCCAGGTCCATGAGCGCCCACTCGGGCCTGTTCTCCGACAGGAGGGCGATCCTGTGACCCTTTCTGACACCGATGGCCCTGAGTCCACCCATCAGATCTCTTACGAGGGAGGCCGCCTCACCATAGGTGATGCCTTCCCACACCTCTTTTCTCTTGCCCAGGAAAAGAGGGGTGGCGGGGTAACGCTCCACAGATTCCCGAAACATGTCGATAAGGGTCCTTGCCACTGACGTCACTCCTTTTCTCCACCTGACCCGGTCGCCGGAGAGGTCCCGAAATCCGGTGAAACGAGGGGGTTGCTTCGGGCCGAGAGGGTGTTCAGCATCGCCTGGACAGAAAAGCGGAGGCGGGCGGTAACCGCTCCGATGGCACCCTTCCTGTCTTTCCTGTACCGCTCCATCCAGTCTCCAAGGTTCAGCGGTTCACCCACCCGCACCAGGGCGGTACGGGGTCCGTAGAACCTGCGCCGCCCGAAGACTTCGTGCTCCAGAAGCCCCAGGACGTCGAGAAAACGCTCGACCGTGCGGTTTTCGTCAAAGTAGCGGGTATCGAAGGCCACGAACTGGAACACCCGGAGGAGGATATGGTAGAGGGGTTTTGCCGAGAGGCGCAGTTCCTCGGACAGTTTTTCCTGGTACCGGTTCTCGCCTTTGCCCGTATACACGATCCGATCGATGGCGTTAAAGAGATCCCGTATGTACTCGGATTCCGTCTGGCCGGGTCTGGCCGGCAGGCCGACCGCCCCGCCGATACGGGACAGCATGGTCCTCTTGAGGGTGGTGAAACGCTCGGAGAGGGGCGCTCCGTCCATGGTCCTAAGGCCGAAGGCCTGTTCGTTGGCCCCGAAGACGGCACCCCCCAGACGGAGGAGTCTAGCCGGAAAATCGCGATCCCCGACACGACCGGTCTTGAGGACCGCCTGTTCCAGCCTCCCCAGGGCCTTGTCGATGGTTTCGGTCATGGTCCCGGTGCAGACGGGTTTCACGGCGAGAGGCTGGAAGTAGACAGGTTCCGATCCCCGGTTGCATGACAGCTCCTCACAGGCGGAAAAGGCGATCCGGGCCACACCCTCCTCGAAGGGCATGACCACGTCTCCCATCCCGGCGGCGATCCCCTCGGGAAAGGCTACAACCCAGTGCTTTCCCTCGACGAGAAGGTCCCTGGTGGTGCGGAAGGCGTTTCTGTCCGGGGCGCCCCTTATGACCGAATAGCAGCCGACAGCCTGGAGGAGTCTGCCTGCGGGGAAATAGCGTTCAAAAACCTCCCTGGCCGTAAGGTAGCAGAACTGATCCCCCAGCAGCCTGGAAAGGTGAAAGAGCACGTAAGGCTCATTGCCCTCCGAGTGGTTCGGGGTGAGGATGACCCGCCTGCCCCGGAGACTCTTCAGCCTTTCCAGGTCTTCCCGGCTGATTTCCACCGTTTCGATGCCGGTGTTCATGGGCATGATGATGGGAAGGATCACGTGCTGGACGAAGGTGATGAAGGCCCTGTTGTTTTTGGGTGGTCTGAACCTGATGTAGGTTGAACGGTATTTCTCTGCTATTCCCGACATGTATTCCCGATAGGTGAAAGCATAGCAGCGCGGGTCACGCGAGGCAACGGAAAACATGAGAACCCGGGAAAGGTTGACTGGTTGGGTGGTGACCGGAGGGAAAAGGTTCCTGAAGAACGGGTCAACTGTCCTGTGGTTCCTTGACCCAGTAGAGCATGGTGGCGCCCGCCAGGAAGAGGAAGATGACGGCGAATACGGAGTAGCGGGGCTCCCGGGTGAGGAGCGCCACCCAGCCCATGAGGGTGGGGCCGAGAATGGCGGCAAATTTGCCCAGCATGTTGTAGAAGCCGAAGAATTCGGCGGCCTGCGATTCCGGTATGAGCCTCGCGTAAAAGGAGCGACTGAGGGACTGGACCCCGCCCTGGACGAGGCCGATGGCGATGGCGAGGCCGTAGAACTCCGTCTGATTGCTCATGAAGAACCCCCAGAGGGCCACGGCGACATAGACGGCGATGCCTGTGAAGATGCTCTTCTTTGTTCCCATTTTTTCCCCCATCTTTCCGAAGGCGAGGGCCGCGGGGAATCCGACGAACTGGGTGATGAGAAGGGCCTTGATGAGGGCCGTGGAGTCGAAACCGAGGGACATGCCGTAATCGACGGCCATGAGGATGATGGTATCCACGCCGTCGATATAAAACCAGTAGGCGAGGAGAAAGAGGAAGACCATCCGGTGTTTCCTGATCTCCCTGAAGGTGGCCGAGAGCTGACGGAATCCGGCCCCGACCGCGGTCCACCCCCGAAATGCTGCCGACGACCTTCGTTCCTGAACCCACATGAACAGGGGAAGGGCAAAGACCGCCCACCACAGGGCAACGGTGAGGAATGAGGCCTGAACGGCCCGTGTTCCCGACTCTATTCCGAAGGTGTCCGGACTGAGCGCCATGGTGACGTTGAGGGCAAAAAGAGAGCCGCCGCCGAGGTAGCCGAGGGAATAGCCGAGGGCAGAGGCAAAGTCGGTCTTGTCCCGGGGAACGACGGAGACGAGGAGGGAATCGTAGAAAATGTTGCCGCCGTAGAATCCTATGGCAGCCAGGACATACAAGATCGCGGCGAGCAGATAACGGCCTGCGGTGACGAACCAGAGGGAACCGGTCGCCACCGCCCCCAGGAAGGCAAAGAACATGAGGAAACGTTTCTTTGTCGAGGAGGTGTCGGCTATGGAACCAAGGGTGGGGGCCATGAGGGCGATGACGATACTCGCCGTTGAGTTCGCCGCCCCCAGGAAAAAGGTGCTTGTGTGTCCATCAACCCCGGCGCACCAGTACTGCTTGAAGAAGATGGGAAAAAAGCCGGCCATGACGGTGGTGGCAAAGGCGGAGTTGGCCCAGTCATACAAGGCCCAGGAGAGTAGCTGTTTCTTGTTTCTCATCGGTCCGGCCGCCCCGGGCCAGGGAATCGGTCTTTAGAGAATGAGCTTCTGAGGATCGACCTCTTCTCTCAGGATCCGCAGCTCCTCGGCCGAGGGTGGCGCTGCCTGGACCGCCCGCGACACATCCAGCTGGAACCCCGTGCTCTCCATGATCTGCTCGACCGAGATGGCGGGGTAATACTCGTGGAGGTACATCTCCCTGGTGGTCTCGTCGAACTTCATCACCCCGAGGTTCGTCACCACCGCCAGGGCGCCTCCCCTCCTGAGGCCCAGGCGCCGGCGCGAATCCCCGCCTTCGTACCATCCGATGCTGGTACGGTAGTCCAGTTTCTCGACGAACCTCCGTTTCTCGTGTTGCATGAAGGTAATGACCCCGGAGGCGAAGGAGGCCACATCACAGGCCCCGCCGCTCCCCGAAAAACGGGTTTTCGGTCGATGGTAGTCCCCTATCACCGTGGTGTTGAGGTTGCCGAACCGGTCGATCTGGGCCGCGCCGAGAAAGGCGATGGTGTGGAGTTTTCGGTGGCCCACGATGGAGAAGGCCTCGATGAGCCCTGAGTTGAGGCAGGTACCGGTCATGACCCTCAGATCCGAGACCGCCATGGGGATCTCGAGGAGGGAGGGATCGATGCCGCCGGTTTCGAAAAAGATCACTGCCCGGGGTGCGTAAATCCGCTTGGCTGCCGTGGCTGCCAGCATGGATACGCCGGTCCCTGCAAAGACGATGTCGCCGTTCCGTATGAAGCGCCCTGCCGCCAGGGCCATCATTTCGTTGTCTGTATAGGCCTTTGTCATCTTTCCCCCTCCCTATTTCCTGTCCAGTCCCGGCGCGTACCCGAGGATCGGGTTTGCCTTCAGAGAAAGGAGCGCCTTGCTCCCTATCTTTTCGAGATACGCCTCGTGGGATGACACGCCGAAGACCCACTCATCGAGATACTTCCTGAAGAGGTCGTCGTTGTCGGCCACCTTCTTGTAAAGGTTCAGGTGTTTCGGGTCGTAGTCGTAGAAGGCGAAACACCCGGTGGGATGGGCGCCGTAAGGAAGTTTGACGATGGCGTCCACGAAGAACGGGGGGAGGCTGTTCTGATCGGGATCGAGCCTGATGAAGGACCGGGGGACGATCTCCTCGCAGGTCACAATCACGACATCCGCAGACTTTGCCTGTTCGATATCGGCGAAGGTGAGCCCCTTGATCCGCACCGTGCCGTCCTCGCCCACGTACTGGACATGAAGGAGTGCCACATCGGGATTGAGAGCCGGCAGGAGGACCACCTTGTCTTCTTCCTCGCTGAAGGGGTTCTGGGCTACCACCAGTTTTTTCGAGGCTACCTTGTGTTCCTTCCGGATCTCCTGCGGAAAACCCTCATAGGTGAGGAGATCGGAACCGAGCCCCGATTTGGTCGCCATGAAGGGGATCCCCAGGGATCCGGCGAGAAAGCGGAGGCTCATCTGGTAGTTGGAGTAGTCCTCGAACTGGATGGTGCCGCTCTGGATGGCCTTCTTGAATCGTATACAGGTGGGTGCGTATCTGCCGTTTCCGCCGTAGGCGATCTCGAGCCTCCTGACGCACCCGGCGCCGATCAGCACATCGAGGGCCTGCCCATGGGAATGACAGACGAGATGAATATCCCTGATCCCCTGGCGGACAATCTCATAGGCGACCGCCATGGGATTCCGGACCACCGTGAATCCTCCCAGCGCAATCTGGCACCCCTTTTTCACGAAGCGACGCACGGCTTCGTCGAGGGTCATTAATTTGTCGTCGATTTCCGGATACATGCTCATCAGGCAGGCTCCTTTTCCGCCCGCTCCGTGACGCCCTGGACCCTGGACCATGAAGACGCCACGCCGTACGGGGGTAGTGTTGAGGGAATGACTGTCGCTTTTAGCATATAGTATCGGGGACTTTTTTTCTATTTTTTTTGAGTCTGCCAGGCGCCCTTTGCACCATTTTTGCTGAACCGGCAAGGAACGGGGGAAAGTGCCTCTGGATACAGAGGATAAGAAGATTTCGTGCCCTGAGGCGGGGAGAAAAGCGTTGACAATCTCTTTTCCTAAATCATAAGATGACAACAGTAAGAAAAAAAGGGGACGGTACGGTGCCGTCAGATCTTCTGCTTCGGGCGGCGTAATCGTCAAGATAGGGTTATTTCAAATTTTACAAGGAGGTGGATGGATGGATTTCGATTCCTTTCTTAAGGTGGACAGGGAACTGAGAAGGCGTGATTTCCTCAAGCTCGCGGGTGCGGCAGGGGGAGCCATGCTTCTCGGCAATCCGGGCCATCTCTTCGCCCAGTCCAAGAAGAGAATCTCGGTGGCCACCGGCGGCATGGGTGGCGTCTATTTCGTGATCGGCGGCGGTATTGCAAGCATCCTCACCAAGTATGCAGGGGTGGAGGCGGCTGCCGAGGTTACCGCCGCATCGGTGGACAACTGCAAGCTCATCGCAGCCAAGAAATCCGACCTGGGTTTGATCATGGGCGACACGGGTTACGATGCCTTCAAAGGGACCGGGAACTTCAAGGGCCGGCCCTTACCCCTCAGGACGGTGTGCGTTCTTTACCCGAACCTCATGCATGTGGTGACTCTGGACGGTAAGGGTATCAAAAAGGTGGCGGACCTCAAGGGAAAACGGGTCTCCACCGGTGCCCCGGGGAGCGGTACCGAGGTCAAGGCCTTGAGGGTCCTCGAAGCGGCGGGCCTCAACCACGAGAAGGATATCAAGAAGGATCGCCTCGGCGCATCAGAGTCTGCGGGGGCGCTGAAGGACGGAAAGATAGACGCCTACTTCTGGGATGGCGGTGTGCCCACTTCTTCAGTTCTCGATCTCGCGGCCTCCCCCGGGGTCAAGATGGTGCTCGTAGGCCATGACGATCTCATCCCGAAGATGGTGGAGAAGTACGGACCGGTGTACTACAAGTCCGTCATTCCCAAGAAGGTGTACACGGGGATCGAATATGATACGCCGGTGGCCACGGTAGGCAACCTCCTGATGTGTCACCAGGACATGGATGAGAAGATGGGTTACGATATCACCAAGACCATCTTCGAACATCTGAAGGAACTGGCGGCGATCCACAAAGAGGCCCTCAACATCAACCTCAAGGACGGCGGCAGCAGCAAGGCCGTACCGTACCACAAGGGAGCCGCCAAATACTTCAAGGAAAAAGGTATTAACGTACCGGTTTGAAAACACTGTTGAGGCGGGGGTGGTGCCAGCACCTCCTCTGCCTCCTCTCGCTCATCATCCTCATTCCCACCATCGGCCTCCTCATCAGGGTGCAAGTGCTTGCGGTGGGAGACGAAGGCCCGGGGTTCAGGGTTTCAGAGGGGGACACCTTTGACCTCGAGTATACCCAGTCCATGTACGGTGTCCCCGTGCGTGAGCGCTTCAGGGTAGAGAAGGGTTCGTTCACCCTTTTTCACGTGGTTTCCACGGGCGCAGCCCTCGAATATCTGGGCATAGAGGGGAGGCGGGAAGATAATGTAAAGCGTCGGACAACGGGGTTTTCCGTCCCGGAGGGGAGCATAGGAGGACATGTCCTCCATGTGAAGGGCCGGATGGTCTCGCTGAACAAGGTGAACGGCGACAACGGACACATTACCATCAAATTGGAGAGGAAACCTCTCCTCGCGTTTCTGATTTCTTGTATTCGGAGGTAGGGTATGGCGGATGAAATCAACGTACCGGGCGGCGCGCCCGACAATCTGACGGAAGAACAAAAGAAGAAGATACAGGAGATCATTGAGGAGGAAGAGGGGGTTACCCGAAAGGTATCAGGACTGTGGAGCATCGTCATCACCGCGCTCGCGGCTGGTATGTCCCTCTTTGCGATCTACACCTCCGTCTTTCCCGTGACGACCCAGATCCTGAGGAGCGTCCATGTGGCATTCCTCCTGACCCTGTCCTTTCTCTACTATCCCATGTCGAAACGGTTCAAGGGGAAGATCAATGTCGTCGACATCGTGCTTGCCCTGGCGAGCATCGCGTGCATCGCTTACATGCTCATCGATTTCGAGGATTTCATCTACCGAGCGGTGACCCCCGAGTTGTGGGACAAGATCTTCGGGCTCATCTTCATCGTGCTTATCCTGGAGGCTACCCGCAGGAGCTCCGGGTGGATCATGCCCGTTACCTGTCTGGTCTTCATCATCTATGCCTACGTGGGTCCGTGGCTGCCGGCCCCATGGACCCACAGAGGGTACGATGTGGACCGTATCGTGGGGCATATGTACATGACCCTCGAAGGCATCTTCGGGGTTCCCATCGACGTCTCGTCCACCATCATCATCATGTTCTGCATCTTCGGGGCCTTCCTCACCGCTTCCGGGGCGGGCAAGTTCTTTGTCGACTTCGCCTTCACCGCCATGGGGAGGAAACCCACTGCGGCGGGGCGCTCGGTCATCGCCACCTCCTATCTCCTCGCCATGGCGTCCGGCTCGGGCGTGGCGAACACCGTGGCCATCGGCTCGGTGGCCTATCCCATGCTGCAGAAATCGGGATACGGCAAAGAGGACGCGGGCGGCTTTCTGGCCGCGGGAGGGATGGGTGCCATCACCACGCCGCCCGTCATGGGCGCGGCGGCCTTTCTCATTGCGGAGTTTCTCAAGATCTCCTATGTGGATGTGATCCTTCTTGCCCTGATCCCCGCGCTCCTCTATTACTGGGGTCTGCTCCTCATGGTGGAGTTCGACGCCAAGAAATTCGGGCTCAAGGCGGTACAGATGGAGAAAAAGCACACCCTGGGGCAACTCTTCAGGATGTACGGATTCCAATTCCTCCCCCTGGTCGCGATCGTGGTCTTTCTTGTGAGAGGGTATACCCCGCAGGTTTCGGTGCTCGCGGCGGTGATCACCTGCTTCCTGGCATCCTTTTTGCGGAAGGAGACCCGTTTCACCCTTCCGAAACTGATCCAGGCCCTCAAGGATGGATCGATCTCGGTGCTCAACGTGGCAGCCATCTGCGCGTCCGCCGGGATCATCGTGGGAACGGTGAGCCTCACCGGTCTGGGACTCAAACTCTCCACCATCATCATCGGCTATGCCGGCGGCAACCTCGTGGTCACGGCGATCTTCGCGGGCGTGCTCCTCTGGATCATCGGCCTGGCGGTGCCTATCACCGCCACCTACATCATCGCAGCCGTCATCGTGGCCCCGGCCCTGACGAAACTGGGCGTTCCGGAGTATGCGGCCCATATGTTCATTTTCTACTACGCCCTTCTTTCGGAGGTTTCGCCGCCCACGGCCCTGTCCCCTTTCGCGGCGGCGGCCATCACGGGGGGGGACCCGTACAAGACGACATTTATGGCATGGAAGTACACCATCACCGCCTTTCTGCTGCCCTTCATCTTCGTGCTCCTGCCGGCGGGCAGGGCGCTTTTGCTCCACTGGGACGGCATCACCGTGGTGGAGGGCGTGTGGACGATCGTCATGGCCTTTCTGGGTATCGGCATGCTCGCATCCGGCTGCTCGGGGTGGCTTTTCAGGCGCTCCACGTGGCCCGAGCGGATCATCACCATCGTGGGGGCCCTTTCCTTTGTGTATCCCTCCCGGATCGGGGATGTGGTAGGTTTTGTCTGCCTGGCCCTGGTGATACTGATCCAGTTGGTCTGGAGGAGAAAAGGTTCCGGGCCCATGCAGGCCCCTGCCTGACGGGGGCGGGAATGGGAGAAGGGCGCGTCCCCGGAAGCCCTCACCACCATGCAACGCAAAAAAGAAGAGCCGGCCAGATTTGGCCGGCTCTTTCAGTTTCTCCGGTTAAGGGGCTCTCAGGAAGCCTTCTCCATGGCAATCATGGCGGCTCCCAGAGCTCCGACAATCTGGGGCTCCACGTGAATCTTCAGGGGCGTCTTGAGCGCTTTCTCGAGGGCCTTCACGACGCCTATGTTCTTGGCTACGCCACCGGCCATGACGACGTCAGGCTCGACGCCGCCAAGCCTGTTGGCCAGGCCGAGGGTTCTGTCCGCTATAGCCTTGTGGATGCCATAGAGGATGTCTTCCAGTTCCTCGCCTTCACTCACTAAGGAAATCACCTCTGATTCGGCGAAGACGGTACAGATGCTGCTGATAGTAAGCTCCTTCTTGTACCCGAGGGAAAGGTCGCCGATCCTGTCCAGGTCCACATTGAGGGCCTTTGCCATGACCTCGATGAAGCGGCCGGTGCCTGCGGCACACTTGTCGTTCATCTCAAATTCCACGACCCGGCCCTTTTCATCCACCCGGATGACCTTCGTGTCCTGCCCGCCGATGTCGATGATCGTTCTGGCGGAGGGAAAAAGAAAATTCACGCCCCTGGCTATGCAGGTAATCTCAGTTACGGCACTCTGCGCAAAGGCGGCTCTCTTTCTTCCGCATCCGGTTGACACCACATACGACACGTCCGAGACTGCCTTACCCGGATAGGCGAGGACCTTTTCAAGGGCGATCTCGGCCGTCTTCTTTGAGTTTGCGCCTGTCTGCATGATCGTGTAGCCAAGGATACCCTTGTCTTTGTCAAAAAGAAGGGCTTCCGTGGTTATCGATCCGATATCGATGCCAGCAACTAACATAGGATCACCGCTCCTTTACTCTATAATGGCGAGTACCTGGTCTGCTTCCACTTCCTGGCCGGGCTGGACGTTGATGGCCTTTATGACGCCGGATGCAGGGGCCACGATGGGCATCTCCATCTTCATGGCTTCGAGGGTTGCAATCTGATCATCCTCGGCCACTTTGTCTCCAACCTTCACCTGAAGAGCCACAATCTTTCCTACCATCGGAACAGTCACTTCTGTTGCCATAGATACCTCCTGAATTGATATGTCTTAAATTAATTACGCTTTCCTGTAGCCCAACGCAAACTGGGCAATGATCATCTTCTGGACATTGGACGTGCCCTCGACGATCTGATAGGACTTGGCATCTCTCAGGTATCTCTCCACAGGGTACTCGGAAGAGAATCCGTAAGAACCGAAAATCTTAACCGCCTCGGAGGCGCAGAAGTTGGCCGATTCGCCGGCATAGTACTTGGCCATTGAGGTCTCCAGGGTGTTGTTCATGCCCTGATCCTTCTGCCATGCCGCCCTGAAAACGAGGAGCTTCGCCGCTTCGTGTTCCACGGACATTCTGCCGATCTGTTCCTGGACCATCTGGAACTGGCCGATGGGCTGTCCGAACTGCTCCCTCTCGTTGGCATATTTGCAGGCCTCTTCGATACAGCTCTGGGCTACGCCGACGGCCCTGGCTGCGGAGCTGAGACGGGTGAAGTTCAACATGGTCATGCAGATGGTAAAACCCTGCCCCGGCTTGCCGAGAAGGGCGCTCTTGGGAATCTTGGCTTCTTCGAAGAAGATTTCGCCGGTGGGTGCACAGTGGAGACCGAGTTTCGTGGTGATGGCCCTCTGGACGATGCCGGGTGTCTTGAAATCAACGAAGAAGGCTGACATGCCTTTGTGCTTGGCGGCCTTGTCGGTCATGGCATAAACGACTCCGCAGTCACAGTAGGGTACGCCCGAGATCCATGTCTTGGTGCCATTGAGGATGTATCCGTCATCCACTTCTACTGCCGTGGTCTTCATGCTTGCTACGTCGGAACCTGAGTTGGGCTCCGTGATGGCAAAGCAGCCGCCGCTCGTTCCTGCGATAAGTCCCGGCAGAAACTGCTCTTTCTGGGCTTCGCTTCCAAACTTGAGCAGGACGTTCTGGGGGCCGTTCATCTGAAGGTTGAAGGGGAGACCCCAGGAGGGGCTGACCCGAGCCACTTCCATCGCCATGAGGGTCGCAGCCGTATGGCCGTCCGGCATTTCGAGACCGCCGAACTTCTCGGGGGCAAGGCACGCAAACATACCCTGATCACCCATCTTCTTCATGACGTCGGGACGATATTTGTGCTCTTTCTCGTCCTCTTCCATGGTGGGCTTGATGTTCTTTACTGCGAACTCGTAGGCCATTTTGCGCATTGATTCAAGTTCGTCGGAAAACTTAAAATCCATAATATTCTCTCCTTTCTACGCGAATTGTGAAACTATTAACAAAGCTAATCTTAGCAAAGCAGCCGAGTTCATGTCAAGCTAATTTTGGCCGTAGGTGTAAAAAGTTATTCAACTTTTCGGGATTACGGGTATCGATTTTGAAGGTCGAATCTGTGACCCTGATCACACATTTTGGTTAACTGTTTTTCTCCCTCCCGGACACCACCGGGAAGGGAGGGAGGAGGGTTTCGGTGGTGTCATCGGCCAATGCGGGCTGTTGCGACGCTCTGACTCCTCATTTATAATAGAGGGGCCCAATTCGGGTGCCCGGGGGAACCTTTTGATAGTCGGCGGAACCGGCCTTGTGGCGAACGGTCTATACGTGGCAGGCCTTGCCTGGTCTCCGGTATATGTGGTGACAGGTGAAGGGGGAGTCTACCTCTTTGAGGCAGGTTTCTACTGCATGGGCCGCTATTACGAGAAAGACGTGATCCATGCGGGCAGGGGGCTCAACCCCGCCCGCCTCTTTCTCACTCATGTCCACTATGATCACTGCGGGGCCGTGGCTCACCTGAAAAGGGTGTTTCCGGGACTTAGCGTGGCCGCCTCCGGAAGAGGGGCGGAGATCATGGAAAGACCCAATGCGAGAGACCTCATGGTTCGGCTGAGCCGGAACGTGGTGCCACTCATCGAAGCGATGAAGGACGTGGACCCGGAACTCCTGATCCGTGACCCTTTTGAGCCTTTTGCGATAGATACCGTGGTGGAGGACGGGCAGGTGATCTCTCTGGAGGAGGGCCTTTCGGTGCAGGTCATTGCCTCGCCTGGTCACACCAGGGACATGATGAGTTACTACCTTCCGGAGAGAAAGATTCTTGTTGCCACCGAGGCGGTGGGCTGCCTCGGCCACTCGGGCCGGATCGTCACGGAGTTTCTGGTAGATTACGACGGATACATGAAGGCCCTTCAACGGCTGTCTGTTCTCGAGATAGAGGTTCTTTGCCAGGGGCATCACTTCGTCTTTGTGGGCGATGATGTGAAGCGATATCTGGAGAGATCGCTCGCGGCCGCCGAAGAATTCAAGGATGAGGTGGAGCTGCTTTTGAGTCGGTCGGGATCGGTGGACGAGGTGGTGGGCCTCGTGAAGGCCCTGGAGTACGATAGCAACACGGGCGTGAAGCAGCCGGAACAGGCCTACCTCATCAACCTGCGGACCAGGGTCGCCCATTTGGCGGAGAGGATGAAGAGGGAGGGCAGACTGCCCCGCCAACCCGCGAGCCCTCCTGACCCGTAGACACGGAAGGGGTCGAATCCCAAGCAGTCCCGGGAGGCATTAAATCCCAAGCATCAAATCCTACACAACGGGGTAATGACCGGATGGTCCAAACTGAATCATGATGATCTGCCGTTCCCCTGTCGGAGGTTGAACATTGGGTAATTTGTGCTGGTTTTGAGACATTCGTGTCGGGGTCTCCGCATGCACACCGTCGTGAAGCGAGGAGGCTCGGCCTTTGGCGGTTACCCCAAATTCCCGCAGCCGAACGCGAGCGAAGGACGCCGCTGGAGCGGACTGCGCGTGTGTGCGAGGAGATTCCGACACGGATGGCGGGAAGAGTGTGAGGAGCGAATGACCGGTTTAAAGGGGAAGGGACAAGTTCGGTCGCGGTTATGTGAAGTCAGGAACAAGAGTGGTCGGGAGAGAGAGGGTCTCTCCTCGCCTTTTGCCGTGCAAGGGGCCGGTGACGCAAGGCGGGGTGTCGATCTATCGAAAACAGTTGACTTAGTGCATGTAATAATAGTTAGATATACGGCGAATGTGAATTTTTTAATTATCAAAAATCTCTGAAGGAGGGGCTGTATGGATATCAAGACGATTGGCGTATTGGGCGCTGGGGTCATGGGTAACGGCATAGCTCAGGTTGCCGCTATGGCCGGTTACAACGTGATCATGAGGGATATCGAAGACAGGTTTGTCGAGGGGGGGCTCAAGAATATCGACAAGTTCCTCGCAAAGACTGTGGAAAAGGGCAAGATGACGGCCGACCAGAAAGCGGCCATCATGGGCCGGATCAAAGGCACCACCGACATGGGCGCCATGAAGGATGCCGACTTCGTCGTTGAAGTGGTTATCGAAGTTATGGACGTGAAAAAGAAGGTCTTCGCCGAGCTGGATCAGATCACGAAACCGGAAGTGATCCTGTCCTCCAACACGTCCTCCATGTCTCTGACCGAAATCGCCACCGCCACCAAGAGGCCCGACAAGGTCGTGGGTATGCACTTTTTCAACCCCGTTCCCCTCATGAAGCTCGTCGAAGTCATCCGGGGCATGAAGACCAGCGACGAGACCGTGGCGGCGACCATCGATCTCACCAGGAAGTTCGGCAAGGAGCCTGTGGAAGTGAAGGTCGACATTCCCGGATTCCTCGTCAACAGGCTTATGGTCCCCCATCTGATCGAGGCGGTGAAGCTTTTCGAGCAGGGCATCGCATCGAAAGAGGACATCGACAAGGCCGCCAAGCTGGGTCTCAACTATCCCATGGGTCCCTTCGAGCTCATGGACCTCACCGGTCTCGACATCAACCTCCATGTGCAGCAGTATTTCTATGACAATCTGCCCAAGGAACTGAAATGGGATCCCCCTCTGATGCTCAAGAACCTGGTCAAGTCGGGGAGTCTGGGAAGAAAGTCGGGCAAGGGCTGGTACGACTACTCCAAGTAACGGTGCGACACGCAGGGAGGGTATATGGGTTATGAGACGATCATAGTCACCAAGGAAGAGGGCCTGGGCGTCGTCACCCTTAACAGGCCCCCTGTGAACCCTTTGAATATCAAGTCGTACCACGAGATTTACGACGCGATCTGTGAGTTGGACAAGGATCCGGAGGTAGGGGCCCTCGTCTTCACCGGCGGCGGCGAGAAGGCCTTTGCGGCCGGCCTGGATGTGAAAGACGTGATGGGCAAATCGATCACCGAGGTCCTCGACTTTCTGTGGACAGCCCCGAGGCGGACCTTTGACAAGCTCACGGGCATAGAGAAACCGACCCTTGCGTCCATCTTCGGACTTACCCTGGGCGGCGGGCTGGAACTGGCCATGTGCTGTGACCTGAGGATCGCCGCCGAAGATGCCATGTTTGCCCTTCCCGAGATCACCTTAGGGATCATGCCCGGCTCCGGCGGCACCCAGAGGCTCCCGAGGCTGGTGGGCGCGGCCAAGGCCAAGGAACTCCTTTTCCTCGGAGATATGGTGAATGCCGCGGAAGCCTACCGGATCGGGCTGGTGAATAAGGTGGTACCCAGGGAGAAACTGGCCGAGGAGACCAGGGCCATGGCGAAGAAGCTCGCCTCGAGACCGAAGGCGGCCCTGGCGCTGATCAAGCGGTGCGTGGATAACGGTCTCAACATGGATCTTGCGTCAGGTCTGACCCTGGAGATGGATTGCTTCTCCATCGCTTTCACCTCGGAAGACGGACGGGAAGGCATCAATGCCTTTGTAGAGAAGCGGAAACCCAACTACAAAGGAAAGTGAAGGCTTACAGAATTCACATAACCTTAAGGAGGATTGTATGGCAAGAAATGCAGTAATATTAGCCGGTGGCCAATGCAAGTGGGGTGTGAGAGAGGCTCACATTGTGGACCTCTTTCAGGAAGCGGCCAAGGCCTGTCTGAGTGATGTCCCTGCCCTCAAACCGGGAGACATCGACGGTCTTATCGTTGCCACATCATACGCAGGCCGTTGCTCTTTTCAGGTTAACACGGCACCGGTCGTGGCTGAAAGGTGCGGTCTCAAACCCACGTCGATCTGTACCCGTTGCGACACGCTCTGTGCCGGCGGTTCCACCGGCATCATCCTGGCCAAGGGTCTGGTTGAGGCCGGTGCGGCGGACATCGTAATGGTGGCGGGCGGCGAGAAACTCTACACGCCCCAGAAATGGGAAGTCTTCTACAGCGAACTCGCTTCCGTCGACCATGACTGGGACGGTGCCCAGGGTATGGGTCTCCCGCCTCCATTTTTCGCGCTTACCGCCCAGGAACACATGATGCACTACGGCACCAAGAAAGAGCAATTGGCCGCGGTATCGGTGGCAAACTACAACTATGCGGCAACCAACCCGGTGGCCCAGATGCAGAAGGCACTCACCCTGGAGGAGGCCATGAGCGCCCCTACGGTTGTGCCGCCCCTTACCCTCTATGACTGCTGCCCCATCACCGACGGTGCAGCGGCCTGCATCGTCACTACCGATGAGATAGCCAAGAAATACAGCGACAGGCCCCTTGTTTACATCAGGGGCACCGCCCAGACATGTCTGAACAGTGTGTCTGCAAACTTCCCTGGCGCACATCTGGCCGACTGGAAGCACACCAGGATCGCGGCGGCGAAGGCCTATGAAAGGGCAAAAGTGACAGCCAACGATATCAAGGTTGCCCAGACGCACGACTGCTTCACCATCTCGGAAGTCATCGAGGTCGAGGAGCTCGGGTTCTGCAAGAAGGGCGAGGGCGGAGAGTTCTGCGGCTCCAAGCAGATCGAGATCGGTGGTAAGGTTCCTGTCAACACGGACGGCGGGCTTCTGGCTGTCGGCCATCCCTTCGGCGCCACCGGCATCAGGCAGGGCATCGAGATCATGAAACAGCTTCAGGGCAGGGCCCGTCACCAGGTCAAGGGTGCCGACATAGGGCTCACCCATAACCTGAGCGGGGCCAATGCAGAGCACACAGTCCTGATCTATGGGTTGACACCAGTAAAATAAGGAGGAAAACATGGCTGTCGTAGGAATCCCGATACTTGAAGATTTGTATCCATGCACGATGGATATGTGGCCCCTGGAGGCCAAGGAGTTCAACAGGATCTGGCCCTTTTACGAGAACCTGAAACAGGGCCGCCTGACCACCACGAAATGCAAGGACTGCGGTTTTGTGGCCTACCCGCCGCGGGTCATCTGCCCTGAGTGCTACTCCGAGAACCTCGAGTACATCGACCTGCCCACGAAGGGCAAAGTCATCGTCTTCTCTGAAGAGGTGAAAGGTGTACCTCTCGGGTTTCCATCCCCTCTGATTCATGCGGTCATCGACCTTGGTGTCGATCCGGCACGGAGGGTCCTGAGCAGGGTAGTGAATTGCCCGGCAGGAGTTCTGAAGCGTGGCGACGAAGTCCAGCTCGCCGTGTTTGAAGTGCCGGCATTCCCCATCGAGAAGGGGAAGGCAGGCACCGTCATGTCTGAGCGGGTGTTCTTCGGATTCGAGCCGGTAAAGAAGTAGGCCGGTCAAAAGGGACAATCAAGAGGGCGGAAAGGGGTCGAAACCCCTTTCCGCCCTTGTTTTGTTGCATGGTGCGGCATACGAAGATTGTTCCGGCGCCGATCACAGGGCCGAGTGCGTTTCAACGGGGACCCGTGAGCACGGTTATTTGACATACCGGCAAAATATTGTAGAATCTCTCTGACCATGAAGGTCCTTGTATCCATAATGCTCTTCTCCCTTCTTTTCTTTCCGGGTACCTTCACGTTCGCGAAGGAATCGGTGGTCAAAAGGGTGATCGATGGCGACACGATCCAATTGGAATCGGGCGAGACGGTGAGATACCTGGGCATCGATGCACCGGAACTCTCCGCCAGGCAGGGCGGGTCCGAATTCTACGCGAAGGAGGCGACCCGCTTCAACAAGAAGCTGGTTTTCATGAAGAAGGTGCGCCTCGAATTCGACGTGGAAAAAAAGGACCAGTACGGAAGACTGCTGGCCTATGTCTATGTGAAGAATACCTTTGTCAATGCGGAAATGATACGCCTCGGTTATGCGAGGGCTATGGTAAAGCCCCCGAATCTCAAGCACCAGGAGCTCTTCGTGGGCCTTCAGAAGAAGGCGATGGAAGAGGAGAAAGGGTTGTGGCAGGAGAAGAAGAGGGACACGGAGGAATCCTACATAGGCAACAAGCGGACCTACACGCTCCACAGACCGTCCTGCCCCCTTGCGGCCAAGACCAGTGAAAAGAACCGTATCGTGTTCAAGAACAGGGCGGACGCCATCAAGATAGGGTACACGCCCTGCCGGAAATGCAGGCCATGACGGACGACTATATCGCATACTGGGGTCTCGAAAAACACCCCTTCCTTCTTGCCCCCGACAGCGGGATGATGAGCATTACCGGCCAGTATTACGAGTGTCTGGAGAGGCTCAAATACGCCATCGGGACCGGTAAGGGCGGGGTGCTCATCGTGTCCGAGGACGCGGGACTGGGCAAGACAACCATCCTCCTCAAGTTTATTGAGCAGATGAAGGAAGATTACGGGGGAACCCTGCGGTGCGCCTTCGTCGATCACCCGACCCTGACGGCCGACCAGATGATTGCTCAGATCACCGAGGCCATATCGGGAGAGCCGCCTTCAGATGACAAGCTGAAGAACCTGGTTACCCTCAAGAACCATCTTATCGATACGAGGGAGCACGGTGGCCGGAGCCTTATCATTGTTGATGAAGGACAGATGCTCTGCGGGGCCAGGGACGTGCTCCAGGAACTGAGGGTGCTCATAAATCTGACCCACAACAACGAATATCTCCATACCTTTGTTCTCTCGGGGCAGAAGGCCCTCTGGGACACCATCAGGGAGATGCCCGAGTTCTGGCAGAGACTCCCTGTCCGGTACTACTTCGTTCCCCTCAGGCTGGACGAGACTAAGGAGTTGGTCCGCTTCAGGCTCAAACGGGCCGGTCTTGGGGACGGCAAGGAGATCTTTTCGGACGATGCCCTCGAGGTCATTCACAGAAACTCGAACGGCTCACCACGAACGATCATAGCCCTTGCCGACCTTTCGCTTCTCGTCGGCTCCTCCAATCAGGCCTCTAGGATCACCTACAAGGAAGTGACCAGGGCCGTGGCCGCCATGGCGGGAAAAGGGGACAGCCTCCCCTATGTGAATGAAGAAAAGAAGATGCGGTCCGTGTCCCTCGGCGGTATCACGGAACTCCGGAAGGTCCCTTCCTCCAAAGAGACGGACAAGGAGGGGGAGACGAAGAATAGGGAGGAGCAAGGGATCCGCTCGTCCCTGTTCCATTATGTGCGTCCTCCTTTCGCCGCGCTGGCCGTCCTCTTTCTGGTGCTTCTGGCGGGACTTATCACCTACCACGCGTCCCGTCCCGAGAAACCCCTGACAGTGACAGCGAAAAAGGAGGTGGCGATCCCCCCGGGACCCGCCAAAGAGGTGGCGGAACCGGAGGACAAACCTGCTCTTTCTGAGGTGAAGGCGGTCTCCGAGCCCCAGCCCGTGAAACCCCCTGACAAACCCGTTGAAACGCCGGCAAAGGAGACTGTGGCCCCGGCGGCTTCCCAGCCGACCCCTGTCCCCGAAAAGGCCGCCCCGGTTCCTGCAAAAGAGTCGCCCGTTGTGCAGAAGCCCGCCCCCCCTCCTGTGAAACCGGCTGTAGCGGAGGCGAAACCGGCTGTCCCGGACAAGAGCCCTGTCCCGCAGAAGAAGGTGAAACCGGAGCGCGTCGCGGTCATCACTGCCGGTGATGCGGCCAATGTGAGGCTCCGTCCGGATGTGAGGGCGCCGAGGATCGGGGTGATCATGCGGGGGGAGAAACTGAAAGTGGTGGGAGAGAAGACCGACCGGGAGGGGCAGCGGTGGTACCGGGTGCTCCTGTACAGTGACCGGGAGGGATGGATTTCAGGCACCACCGTCACGATCCGCTGAACACCCAGGCCGTCCAAGCCCCCATTTCCCTGTCCTCATCACCCAGTGAGCCACTCACCCGTCTCTTTAAGGCTATACCCCCGGGACGGAAGGGGAGCGGAACAAAAGAGCCCCTCCGGCACGGGGGAGAGAACCTTCTTCGTGCGGGAGGCGAGATGGCCCTGTCCTAACCGGAAAAGAAGGGGAGCGCCGGGGTCTGTTACGAAGCGATGGACTTGATGGGTGTTTACCGCCGCAGGACGCGCTTGTCCCCGAGGCGTATGGTGAGCTTGATGGTGTCCAAGTATTCGAGGAGGGGTATCATGTATTTTCGGGAGAGATTGAGGACGGTTTTGAAATCGGACGGTGTCATCTCGTTCTTTTCTTTGAGGTAGGCGGTGACCTGCGCCTTCAGTTCCTCCACCGTGTCGCGGTGGAAGTACATGTCCGTGCCCACCTTCACGGCCGTGCCGTCATAGACGAGGCGCTGGAGGACATCCTTCATGTATGGTTCCGACTGGCCCAGTTCAGCTGCAAAGTCCCTGAATCCCGGAGGGGTGAAACCGCACGCCTTCAGCCTCTCCAGGGCCTTTGCCTTCAAGGCCGTGAGGGCCGGGTCCTCGGTGGTTTTTGCACCCTTTATCCGTACCTTGTCTTTATCGACCTCCACCCTTCCTTCCGCCACGGAGGCGTCGAGGGCGGCTTGGAAGACCTGGGTGTCTGTTCTGGGCAATCTTGTACGCAACTCCTCCTTTGACATGCCCACCTTCTGGGGGTTCTTCTCCTGGAAGTCGAAAAGGAGTGCCAGAAGGTTCTCACGGTAAAGACGGAATCGTTCCCCGTGGATGATGGTCCGGCCGACGGTGCGCACCTTGCCCTTCTCCTCCAGGGCGGCGATCGTCCTGGTCGCGGCCGTGCCGTCGAGACCGAGGAGCACGGCGAGCCGCTCCTTCCTGAGTCCCTCAAAGGCCTGTTTGGCTACATGAAATTCCGCCCTGGCCATCATATCACCCCCGGTGAGGAGACGGTAAAGGCCCTCGAGGTCCGGATTTTTTCGCTTGTGCCTTCCCGGCATGATGTCGAGGATGGCGCCGCCGCCCATGGTCTGGATGGCATAGGAACCGCGCAGGACGAAACGATCGCCGGGAAGAACCACGATGGGATCGGCAAACACGAACTGGGCGAAAAGCGTATCCCCCGGTTCGATGGCGTCTGCAGTTAGGAGGATCAACCGGGCCTCCACCTGGGTGGTGGCTACGTGAAAACGGAGGATAGAGTCCGTCTTGACGGGTTTGAGGGGTAGTTTCAGGTACCTGAGGCGGGCATCGATCCGGGATGTAACGGTGAGGGTGTCGGGCCTGCCCACGATCGACCCGCGGCTGATCTCATGATGCTCCACACCCTGGAGATTGAGGGCGACCCGCTGACCGGCCATCGCCTCCTGGACATCCTCGTGATAGGCCTGGATGTTCCGTACCCTGGCCCTCGTACCCGAGGGGTAGATCTCCACCTCCTCCCCAAGCCGCACATACCCGGAAATGCATGTTCCCGTGACGATTGTCCCCATACCCCGAATGGTAAAGACTCTGTCGATGGGAAGCCTGAAGATGCCCTCCCTCGATCGTTCCCGGATCGCTGCGGCCGCCGTCTTTATGGCCGCCCTCAGGGTGTCCAGGTTCTCTCCTGTCTGCGACGAAACGGGAATGATCGGTGACCCCATGAGGGGGTGATCCTTGAGGGTGTCGAGGATGTCCTCCTTCACCAGCTCCACCATGTCGCCATCCACAAGGTCTGTCTTTGTGATGGCCACGATCCCCCTGGTGAGGCCGAGGAGATCGCAGATATCGAGATGTTCCCTTGTCTGAGGCATGACACCCTCGTCGGCAGCCACGACGAGAAGGACCATGTCGATGCCCCATGCCCCGGCCACCATATGGCGCACGAACTTCTCATGGCCCGGTACGTCCACGATCCCCACCGACAGATCGTCTCCGAACCTGTAGTGGGCGAACCCCAGTTCGGTGGTAATGCCCCGCTCCTTCTCCACCTTGAGCCTGTCGCAGTCGATGCCGGTGAGGGCCTTGATGAGCGTTGTCTTGCCGTGGTCTATGTGGCCTGCGGTGCCGATGACGATCCGTTTCATGAGGCTACGAAACTATACACCATTTCACTTGCAGGCTCAACGCCCCGGCGCCTTTCCGGCGGTGCGGCTCCGTGCCGGAATCCCTTGATAGAACCGCTGTGAAAGGGTATAACCTACTGAACGTCGCGGAAGAATCACCCATGGCGACATACACTTCAGGAAAAGGAGGATCGGGTATGAAGAAGGTGTTGCTGGCAGGGTTTGCCTTTGCCCTGGTGGTTGCGGTCCCTCTTCTCGCTGGAGCGAAGGATACGGTAAAGATCGGTCTCATCACGCCGCTGACCGGTGACGTAAAGACCTTCGGCGAATCGGCGAAGAACGGCTTCGCCATCGCCCTGGAGGAGTACGGAGCCAAAGGAAAGTACACCGTCGTTCCTCTCATTGCCGACGACAAGAACGATGCCACAGAGGGGACCAACGGGGCCCTCAAGCTCATCACCCAGGATAAGGTCCTGGCCATTGTAGGCCCTCTCACCTCAAAGGTGGCGATCCCGGTGAGCGAGATCGCGAACCAGAACAAGATCCCCATGATCACGGGAACGGGTACGAACCCGAAGGTGACGGTCCACGAAGGCAAGAGGAAGCCCTATGTCTTCAGGGCCTGCTTCATCGACCCCTTCCAGGGGACTGTGGCCGCCAACTTCGCCCTCAAGGACCTGAAGGCAAAGACCGCCGCGGTGCTGTATGATGTGGGGAACGACTATTCAAAGGGTCTGGCCGAATTTTTCAGGACAACCTTCACCAGGGGCAAGGGCAACGTGGTCGCCTACGAATCCTATCAGAAGGACGATGTGGACTTCTCCGCCCTCATCACCAAGGTGCAGGTGAAAAAACCGGATGTCATCTATATCCCCGACTACTACAACAAGGTGGCCCTCATTGCACGGCAGGTGCGGGAAAAAGGGATCAAAGCGGTCATGATAGGAGGGGACGGCTGGGATTCCCCGGAACTGCTCAAGGTGGCCGGAGGAGCGATCGTGGGCGGCTACTTCACAAACCACTATTCACCGGACAGGAAGGACCCGGTGGCCGAGGCCTTCATCAACAAGTACAAACAAAAACACGGCGCCGTGCCCGATGCCTTGGGCGCCCTGACCTACGACGCGGCGGTGATCCTCCTGAAGGCCCTCGACAGTGCGAAGAAGGCCACACCGGAAGAGGTGATGAAGTCTCTCGCCGCCATGAAAAACTTCAAGGGCGTTACGGGGAACATCGGTTTCGACAAAAACGGCGACGCGGTGAAGTCGGCGGTGATCCTGAAGGTGGAGAAGGACAGGGTCGCCTACGTGACCACGGTGAACCCCTGAGAGAGAGGGGATGGTCAGTCCTTGTGTCGCGTAACCTATGGAGACGGTTAGCTACATTCTCCAGCAGTGCATAAACGGCCTCCAGCTGGGGGCTGTGTATGCACTCATCGCCCTCGGCTACACCATGGTGTACGGGGTCCTGAGACTCATCAACTTCGCCCACGGCGATGTCTTCATGGTGGGCGCGTTCGTGGCCTACTACCTCATCGCCGGGTTTCAGCTCCCCCTCTACGCGGTTTTTGTCATCACCATGCTCGTCACCGGGTTTGCGGGATACGTGATCGAGAAGGTGGCCTACAAGCCCCTGAGGGGTGCGCCGAAGATCTCGCTGCTCATCACGGCCGTGGGGGTCTCCCTCTTTCTCGAATACTTTTTGAGCCTCAACGCCCTCTTCACCCCCAACTACATCGCCTTCCCCCGGCCCTTCGACGTGGAGGCCTACGACCTTGCCCTCTTTACGGTCACCAATGTGCAGATCCTGATCTTTGCCATGACCGGTCTGTCCCTCGCCCTCCTCTATGTGCTGGTCTACAAAACCGACCGGGGCAGGGCCATGAGGGCGGTATCCTTCGACCAGGAGGTGGCGGCCCTCATGGGGATCAACATCGACGGGACCATCTCCTTTACCTTTGCGGTGGGCGCAGCCCTCGCCGGGGTGGGCGGCATCCTGTACGGGATCGCCTATCCCCAGATCAACGTCTTCATGGGCATCATGCCCGGCATCAAATCCTTCATCGCCGCCGTGCTGGGGGGGATCGGCATCATCCACGGCGCAGTGGTGGGCGGCTTCATCATCGGACTTTCCGAGGTCTTTGTCTCTGCCTTCCTGTCCTCCACCTTCCGGGACGGTGTCATCTTCTTCATCCTTTTCCTCGTTCTTCTCCTGAAACCAAGCGGACTCTTCGGCAAGAGGATCGAAAAGGTATGAGGTTCTTCAGGGAAGCAAGGCAGTACCTGGCCGGTGCGGTCATCATCTATGTCCTGCTCAAGGTGCTCTTTCTTTCCGGTATGTTGACCGAATACATCCAGCAGATCACCCTCTTCGCCTTTATCGTCATCCTCACCTCCCTGGGTCTCAACGTGATCTACGGTTATACGGGCCAGTTCTCCCTGGGCCATGCGGCATTCTATGGTATCGGCGCCTACGTGGCCGCCTACGTGGGGAAGGTCGCGGGGGTAGAAAATCCGGTGGCCTTCCTTCCGGTCCTTCTGGTTGCGGGGATGGCCTCCGGTCTGGTCGGATCCCTCATCGGCATTCCCATCCTCAGGTTGAGGGACGATTTTCTCGCCATCGCGACCCTTGGATTCGGGACCCTGGTGCGGGTGCTCTTCGACAACTCCGACAAGTTCACCGAGGTGCTCGGCGGATCGCGGGGATTCATCGGCATTCCGAAACTGACGAACCTCGAAATAGCCTTTTTTGTGACCCTCTTTCTCGTGATCGTCACCCGGAACCTCATCTACAGCCGCTACGGACTCTTCTGGCGGTGCATCAGGGAGGATGAGCTTGCCTCCTCCTCCGTGGGGATCGACGCGGCCAGAATGAAACTTATGGCCTTCACGTGGGGGTGCTTCCTCGCGGGGGTCGGAGGGGGATTGTACGCCTACCTCTACACCTTTCTCCATCCCTCGAATTTCGATATCCTCAAGTCCATCGATTTTCTGATCATCGTCATCGTGGGCGGCATGGGGAGCATCAGGGGCACGGTGATTGCGGGGCTGGTATGGGTGGGTTTCATCGAGGGGCTGCGCATCATCATGCCGGCGAGCATCCTTGAGCTGCGTTGGGTCGTAATCCCCATCCTCCTGGTGGTGCTCATGATGTGGAGGCCCTACGGGCTGATTGTAAAGAAATGACAGGTTCGCGAGGTCGAGGAGGGCGGTGATACTAACGGTCGATAGGGTGGAGAAGAGTTTCGGCGGGGTGAAGGCCCTGGACGGCATCTCCTTCCACGTGGATGAGGGTGAAACCCTAGGCATCATCGGTCCCAACGGTGCCGGCAAGACCACGGCCTTCAACGTCATCTCGGGGTTCTACCGGCCCGACAGGGGGTCGGTGATCTTCGACGGGCGGGACGTGACCGGCCTGTCTCCCCATGTCCTTTCCGGTCTGGGGATGGCGAGGACTTTTCAGAACCTCCGGCTCTTCAGCAAGCTCACGGTCTTTGAGAACGTGGCCACTGCGGTTTTCCAGCGGAGAGGATACGGGCCCGGGTCCGCCGTCTTCCGGACCGGCGGCCATGCCCTCAAGGAAAAGGAGGCCAGGGACCGGACCTTCGAGATCCTGAGGTTCTTCGGCCTTGATGCCAAGAGGGAGGCACCGGCGGGAAGCCTGCCCTATGGTGAGCAGCGAAGGCTTGAGCTGGCCAGGGCGCTGGCCACAGAGCCCCGCCTCCTTCTCGTCGATGAGCCGGGCGCAGGCATGAACCCGAGGGAGATCCAGGACCTTGTGGTTACGCTGGACGAGGTGAAGGTCCGCTTCAAGGTGACCGTCGTCATAATCGAGCACCAGATGGGTCTGGTGATGAACGTGTCGGACCGGGTGGTGGTGATGGATTTCGGCGTGAAGATCATGGAGGGCACACCGCGGGAGGTGAAGACGGACCGGAGGGTGATCGAGGCGTATCTGGGGGAGGAGTTTGTGTGCTGACCGTGCTGCCCCTCCCGCAATGCCCTCGCGGGGAACACCCCCCCTTTCCTCTAAAGACAACTCATATGGAGAGGAGCCTTGTCTTTGTGACGTCCGTGTCGGGGTCTCCGGAGGCACACCGTCGCGAGGCAAGGAAGCTTGGTCTTCTGTCGCAGACAGAAGTTCCGCAGCCGAGCGCGAGTGACTGGAGTCGCTGGAACGAAGGAACGTGTGTGCGAGGAGATCCCCGGCAGGGCGGTGGGGAATGAGTGAACGACGGGAAGAGGGAAAGGCAAAAAGGCTGAATGGCTGGGCCAATGAACGGATGGTGGCATGCTGCTGAGCGTTGATGGAATCACGGTGAACTACGGGGCGATCAGGGCCCTCGACAGGGTATCCCTCTCTGTGGAGAAGGGGGAGGTGGTCTCCATCATCGGTGCCAACGGCGCGGGCAAGAGTACCCTCCTCAAGACCGTTACGGGCATCATCAGGCCTGCGGCAGGGCGCATCCTCTTCCAGGATAAAGAGATCCAGGGCATGCGGGCGGACAGGATCGTGAAGACGGGGATTACCACGGTACCCGAAGGCCGCCGGGTCTTTCCGGACCTTTCGGTGCGGGAAAACCTCGATCTCGGGGCCTTCACCATCGGGGACCAGCACCTCAAGAAGGAGCTCCTCGATCTTGTCCTCTCCACCTTTCCGAGGCTCGCAGAGAGGATCCGCCAGCATGCCGGCACCCTCTCGGGGGGTGAGCAACAAATGCTTGCCATGGGGAGGGCCCTCATGGGGAACCCCACGCTCCTGCTCCTGGACGAGCCTTCCATGGGGCTGTCGCCCATCATGACCAGGGAGATCTTCTCCCTCATCAACCTGATCAGGGAACGCAGGGGCATATCCATGGTCCTGGTGGAGCAGAATGCCCACATGGCCTTGGAGCATTCCCGGCGAACCTATGTGCTTGAAAACGGTCGCATCACGATGGAGGGCCTGTCAGCGGAGGTGAAACACAACCATGCGGTGGTTGAGGCATACCTCGGTGTCTAAGTGCCGTGACCCCGGCGTGAGAGGAAGGACATGAAAGAGACATGTGACTGCAGGTTCCCCATAAACCCCCTCGGCCCCTCGGGCAGGGCCAAGACCGCCATCCGCAGACTGGCCCGGAAGGTGGATCGGTACCCGGGGGAACACTTGGAGCGTTTTCTCCGCTACGTCTCCCACAGGGAAGGGGTACCCCGGGAGTGCGTTGTCGCCGCCCCCGGGACCACCAGTCTCGTCGAGGCCGTCATAAGGATGGGGGGCGTGGGGTTGCTTGCCGTACCCGCCCCTCTTTTTTCCGGAAGGTTGCCCATCCTGGAGCGATGCGACGTGACGGTGAGCCTCGTCCGGCAGGGCGCAGCCGGTGAGGGGTCCGCCCGGGCCCTCATCAAGGCCCTTTCCCGGGCAGGGGCACTCCTCCTGCCCCTTCCCCACGATGTGACGGGACAGCTTCCGGGGGCGGACGAGGTGGCGGCGGTGATGGACCACGCCTCCTCCGCAGGGAAGACGGTGATCATCGACGGTTCCCTGGCCGACTTTGCAGACTACCACCTTCCCGTGGACAGGGCTGTCGCCACCCCGGGAGCGGTCATCCTCAGGGGTTTCTCCGCCTTCCACGCACTGGCCGGACTCAGGGTGGCCTATGCCGTCGGGTACCCCCCTCTGGTGGAAGGGCTGAGGAATCTGGGCCTTGAGGCCGGGATCGGCTCCGTAGCCCTCGATGCGGCCCGTGCATCAATGGGGGACAAGGGTTTTGTCCTGAGAAGCCGGGCCTTTGTGGCAGAGGAGAAGGCCTTCATCGCGAAGGGGCTCAAGGATGTGGAAGGGGTGGCGGTCAGTGAGACTCCGTGCAATTTCCTTCTCCTCCGCTTCGAGATGAAGGAGCCCGATCTGACGGGATTCTTCAGGAGAGAGGGGATGCGCTTCGAGACATGGCCCGAGCCTCCCGGCACCACGATGAGGTTCCCTGTCCTGAGACGAAGGGAGAATGCACGAATCGTACGCCTCATCCGGAAGGCGGTCAAGGTTTCCCATGGATCGGCATAAGCGGCCGCTCTACCGGCTCCTCCTCCCTGTTCTCCTCCTTTTCTTCTCTTTCCCTAGTTCTGCGCTTCCGGAGCGGATCCGTCTTCTTCACGTGAACGATTTTCACGGCTATGCCACGGCCTACACCCCTCCCGGATCGGACACGGCCATGGGTGGGGCGGCCTGTCTTGCCGCGAAGATCGATCTTCTCCGCGCCGAGGTGCCGTCCCTGCTCCTTGCAGGCGGGGACATGATCCAGGGGCACAACTGGGCAAACCTGTTCAAGGGTCGATCGGTGGTGGAACTGATGAATGCCATGGGTTTCCATGCCATGGTGGTGGGTAATCACGAGTTCGATTTCGGCGTCCCTGTTCTGAAGGAGAGGATCAGGGAGGCGCGTTTTTCCGTCCTGGGAGCCAACGTAGTCGGTCTGGAGGAACTGCAGCCCTACGTTGTCCTCGACGTGGGGGGCGTACGGGTCGGCATCATAGGGGTGGTGACCGACGAGACACCGGTCGTCACCCGCCCTCTGAACGTGGCGGGTCTTCTCTTTCTTCCGCCCGGACGGGAGGTGGCACGCCTTGTGCCCGAGGTGAGAAAGAAGGCTGACGTGATCGTCCTACTGTCCCACGTAGGATTTGAAGGGGACACCGCCCTTGCCTCCGCCGTGGAGGGGATTGATGTGATCGTGGGCAGCCACACCCACAGGAGGGTGGAGAGAGAGGTCGGGTCGGGGAGGACCCTGGTCGTCCAGGCATGGGAGCATGGAAAGGCCCTCGGGGTCGTGGACCTGACCGTGGAGGAGGGTAGGGTGGTCTCGGCCTCGGGCCGCCTCGAGGAAATCCACGACCAGGAGCCGTGCAGGTCCCACCCTGTTGCCCGACTGGTGGAGAGGTATGAGAGGCTTGCCGGTGAGATCCTGAGAGAGGAGATCGGTGAGGCGATGGTGGACCTTGAGGCGCGGGGGGTCCGGGCGAGAGAGACGAATCTGGGGAATCTGGTTGCAGACGTCCTGCGCCTCGAGACAGGGGCCGAGGTGGCCTTTACCAACGGGGGAGGCATTCGGGCCGATATCAGAAAGGGCCCCGTCCGGTTGGGCGATCTCCTTACGGCGCTCCCCTTTGAGAACACCATTGTCACCCTGAGGCTCACGGGCCGGCAACTCCGGGAGGTCCTGGAACACAGCGTGGCCGATGGCGAAGAGGGAGGTAGGTTTCTCCAGGTCTCGGGGCTGGCGTTCACCTATTCCCGTTCCCGGGTAAAGGGTCGAAAGGTGGGGGAGATAACGATCGGGGGTGCCCCCGTCGACCCGGACCGGCTCTATCTCGCGGCAACGAACGACTTCCTTGCGGCGGGCGGCGACGGTTATGCCATGTTGGCCCGCGCCGCGGCCCTCCCGGGAGGCTCGGTGCCCACGGGAAGGTCGCTGACCGGGGCGGTGGCCGACCACATCCGCTCTCTGAAGCGGGTGGCACCTGTTGTGGAGGGGCGTATCCGGGAGGGGGAAGAGAGGGGGCACAGGTCCCAAAAAGGCCTTTTGGATCGCGCGGCGGTGCGTTATAATCTCTCCTGCAACCGGTGACATCCATGTACGAAGAATACTTCGGCCTCACCAGGAACCCCTTTTCCATTGTCCCTGACCCCCGCTATTTCTTCGTGAGCGAAGGTCACCGGGAGGCCCTGGCCCACCTGACCTACGGGATCGGCAGCGACGGGGGGTTCGTCCTTCTCACCGGGGAGGTCGGAACCGGCAAAACGACGGTCTGTCGACGCCTTCTCGAAATGGTGCCCGAGGACACGGAGGTCGCCTTCATCCTCAACCCCAGGCTCACCGTGGAGGAGCTTCTCGCGACGGTGTGCGACGAATTCGGGATCAGGTATCCGGATGGCAACAGGAGCGTGAAGGTCTTTGTCGACGCCATCTACGAGTATCTCCTCCGGGTCCACGAGCAGGGCAGGCGGGCGGTCCTGATCATTGAAGAGGCCCAGAACCTGCACCCCGGTGTACTGGAGCAGATCAGACTCCTTACGAACCTGGAAACCAAGGAACGCAAGCTCCTCCAGATCATCATGCTCGGCCAGCCCGAACTGAGGGATATGTTGTCCCGGCCGGAACTCCTCCAGCTTTCTCAACGCATCACGGCCCGGTACCACCTGGGGGCCCTGTCCGGAGAGGAATTGCCGGGCTATATCAAGCACCGCCTTTCGGTGGCGGGTCTCGTACGGGGTCAGCTCTTTCCGCCCTCGGTCATGGGGACCCTCTTCCGGTTGACCAAAGGGGTACCCCGGGTGATCAACGCGGTATGCGACCGGGCGCTGCTCGGGGCATATGTCCAGGGTAAGGAGCAGGTGGACCGGAAGACCCTGAAGGCGGCGGCCCGGGAGGTGTCGGGCAGGGGAGCCCTTCGGATGCCCCGGGGCGCCTACCGGTGGGTGCCGGCGGGTCTCGGCCTCATCCTTCTCCTTCTCTTCGGGACGATCTACTATTTTTACGGTACGACCGATACGTCATCGGCGTCTTCCGGCTCGACGGGACAGGTTCGGGCGGTCAAGGCGGCCCCGGCGGCCCTCAGGGGCGGTACACTCTCCCGTCCGGCCAATCTCGCCCCTGACGGGGGCAGGGCGGTGGCGTACGAGGCCCTTTTCCGGAAATGGAAGGCCGAGTACAGGGCCTCCGAAGGCCGGGACATATGCGACCAGGCAAGGGATCAGTCGCTGAGGTGCATGAAGGGGAGGGGAAGTCTCATCGCCCTCAGTCAGATGAACAGGCCGGCCGTGTTGAGGTTCCTGGACGAACAGGGGGGAGAGTATTTCGGGCTCATGTCCTCTCTGAAAGGAGGGAACGCCGTCTTCTCCGTGGGCAAAGAGGTAAAGACGGTAGACGCCAGGGAGATTGCCCGGTGGTGGTCGGGGGAGTACCTCCTTCTCTGGAGGGCCCCGCCGGAGTACAGGGATGAACTGCGGCCGGGCGGCCGCGGGTCCATGGTGGCGTGGGTTGCCGGGGAACTCGCGCGGATCGAAGGAAAGGCTCCGCCGGGAGAGCACGATCGGGTCTACCGCGGCGAAATGGTAAAAAAGGTCAAGAGGCTCCAGATATCGGCAGGTCTCATGCCGGACGGAGTGGTGGGCCCAAGGACCATCATGGCCCTCACCGCTGCGGCGGGCCGGGGTGAGCCCCTCCTTCAGGATGGGAAGGGGGAAGAATAGATGTCCTACATCCTCGAAGCCCTGAAAAAGGCCGAACAGAAGAGGGAACAGGAGCAATCGGCCGGACCGGTGGCCTTTTCCGGCGACAGTGGGGTCAGGCCCAAAAGGCGCCTATGGTGGCCCTATGCCCTCGTTCTGGCCCTTCTCCTGAATGCCGGCATCCTGATGCTGTGGACGACCCCCTGGCAGCCGGACCCGCCGCCTGCCCCGAGAGGGGTCGCCTCTCAGACCCCCGCTGCGGCGGCACCTGCGCCGCCTGTTGAACGGCCCCCCCAACCCGTCGAGGCTCAGAAGGCAGGGGAGCTGTCACCGCCTGCAGTGGAGAGGCCTGCGGTGGCGGAGAAACCCCCTGTGGTTGACCGTCCCGCGGCGACGGTTCCACCCCGGGCACAGGAGCCGCCGCCACCGACACTGAAGCCGCGGGCGCCCTCAGCGGAAGGGCCCGGACCTCAGAGCCCGCCGACGGCCCGGATCCCGGGAAACCCGCCTCCCCCCAACAGAATCATGAGCTTTCAGGAACTGCCTCCCGCCGTAAGGGGGAGTCTGCCCGCCTTCACGATTTCGGGCCATGCCTATGGTCCCGAGCCCCAGACCAGGGTGGTGCGGGTCAATGACAAGATCCTTCAGGAAGGTCAGGAGTTGACCCCGGGACTCAAGGTGGAGGAGATCATCCCCGAAGGGATCGTCCTCAGTTTCCAGGGATACCGGTTCCGGCTGCCTGTCTCGGGAAACCGCTGAAGGGCACAGGAGCGACGAAGCGATGGAGAAGATGATCATTACCGTGGGCGTCACCGGGTCCAGGATTACGAGGGAGCAGACACCCTTCATCCCCGTTACCCCCGAGGAGATCGCCACCTCGGCCATCGAGGCGTGGAGGGCCGGAGCCTCGATGCTCCATATCCACGTGCGGGACCCGAAGACCGGCCTGGGAACGCAGGAGCTCTCCATCTTTAGGGATGTGGTGGACCGGATCAGGGCGGAGACGGACGCCATTCTCTGTCTCACCACGAGCGGTATTCCCGGGAGAAACCTCCCTGTCCGGGAAAGGTTGCAGCCTCTCGCCCTCAAGCCGGAGTTCGTCTCCTTCGACGCCGGGTCGGTGAATCTCAACGAAAGCGTCTTCCTCAACCCGCCCGAATTCCTGGATGTCCTCGCCAGGGAGACCCTGGCCCTCGGCATCAGGCCTGAACTGGAGGTCTTCGACACGGGCATGATCGCCACCTGTCTGCGGTACATGGAGAAGGGCCTTCTCAAGGCACCTGCCCACTTTCAGTTCGTCCTCGGGACGAACGGCGGGGCCCCTGCGACGGCAAAATCGCTCCTCCATTTCGTGGACGCCCTTCCCCGGGATGCCACCTGGTCCGTCATCGGCGCCGGCCCCGGTCAGCTTCCCATGGCGGTCCTCGCCATGGTCATGGGCGGTCATGTCAGGGTGGGTCTGGAAGACAACATCTATTACACCAGGGGCGTCCTCGCCCGGAGCAATGCCCAGCTCGTGGAGAGGGTCGTGAGGATTGCCCGGGAGTACGGGCGCGAGATCGCGACTCCCTCCGAAGCGAGAAGGATCCTGAGCCTTTCGTAGGATGCTCCTGCCTTCACGGCCCTTCAGCCACCGCCATCAGGGAGAGCTTGTGGAAAGAGCCCTTCCGTGCTATACCATAGAAAGTCGAGCGGTCGGGCCTGCCCTCCCGCGGGGGTCCGGGCCGTCCGGGCATGAAAGAGAAAGGAGGACGGAATGAAGCGATTGGTCGTTATCATGTGTCTTGTCACCCTGGTGGCAGCGGGTTGTGCAACGCATACCCAGACCGGCGCCGCCGTAGGTACCGGCACCGGCGCGGCGGTTGGTGCCGTAGTCGGGCAGGCCATCGGTCGCAACACCCAGTCGACCCTCCTTGGGGCCGCCATCGGTGCGGCGGTGGGAGGGATCACCGGCGCCGCCATCGGTCATTATATGGACAAACAGGAGGAGGCTATGCGCCAGGCCGTGGCCAACTCCGAGGCCGCAAGCGTCCGGCGGGAGCAGGAGGTCCTCGAGGAGGCGAAGGCCGACAGTGCGAAGAAGGCGGTGGATGTGCTGACCGTGACCTTCAAGTCCGACTATCTCTTTGCCGTCAACTCCGCCACGCTCCGCCCCGGGGCCTACGACGAAGTGGAGCGGGTGGCGAGGGTCCTCAAACAGTACCCCGAGACCGCGATCCGCATAGCAGGTCACACCGACAGCACGGGAAAGGAAGACTACAACCAGAAGCTCTCGGAACGGCGGGCCGAGGCCGTGAAAACGGCCCTCGTGGGCATGGGCGTAAACCCGGCAAGACTGACGACGATCGGTTACGGGGCGAGCAAGCCGGTGGCGGCGAACAACACGGAAGCGGGCCGTCAGCTCAACAGGCGGGTGGAAGTCCGCATCGTGGAGCAGCAGTCGTAGTACTCCGGCTGTCAGGGCTTCCCTATTGCACCTGTACCTGACCGTGTGACCGGGGACGGACAGACCGAGGCGGGGTGTGCCCCGCACGGCGTAACGCCCTCTAAGGCTGTTGAAATGCCACCCATCTGCCCGGCCGGGAACGGTTTGTTCAAGTTCAAACCCGTTCCCGGCCGGGTTTTCTTTATTCTGCACAGGTGAAGCGTAAGGGGTGGTATAATAGAGGCCGTGAGCCGGAAACTGAGGATCGACAGGGCCATCTACGACGTGGATGACAAGAGCCGCACCTACCGCTTTTTCAAGGGCAACGATGACTGGAAGAGACTCGATCCCGAGGAGAACGAGCGGAACAAGAGAACGATCGACGGCTACACGAGAATCCTTGCCGACGGTACGACCAAGATATTTCTCTACCGGACGAAGGAGGAACGGAAACCGGGGAGGTTGGGGCGCATGACAGTTTCGGTGACCTTGAAGAAGGGCAGGGTGCCCGCTTCTTTGGTGAAGGCTATGAGGGCCTATTACGGCCGATGGGCCGAAGGGGCGGCCTACGTTGACGGGAGATGGAAGCAGTGGGCCGGAGACCCGGCCGTGGTGGCCTTTCGCGCCGATGCCGACGGAAGGCGTGCAGGCTGGATCGTTTACAACCGCACGAGAAGCACGGTGGAAGAGCTTTGTACCCCGGGAGAGAAGAAGGGCGCAGTGGAAACGGCCATGCTCGACGCCCTTGTTGCCGAGGAGACCCTTGTATCGGCAGAAGCCCCGGATTTTGACCGGAGCAAGATCGACTTTCTGGTGGGTTACGGTTTTCGGCCCTACCGACGGTCAGAGGTAAACGGAACCCCTCTCACCACGATGGAGCTGAGCACGGCGGTTCTCCTCGGGAAGCTGGCGGGAAGGGCGCCTGTCCGGGCCTACCGGCGGAAGGAGGTCGTGGCGGTCGAGAGGGTATCCTCCATCGACAGCGAGAAGGAGATCAAGGCAGGCCTCGAGAGGGTGATCAACCATCTGGGCGGCGTAAGGAAGTTCGTCAAAGAGGGAGATACGGTGGTCATCAAGCCGAACATCGTGAGCGACCACGGCCTCAAGGACGGGGTATACAAGGGCGGCATCGTGACCGACGTGAGGGTGATCAAGGCCCTCGTGGAACTCCTGCTGCCCGTGGCGGAGAAGATCGTCATAGCCGAAGGCTCGTCCATCAATCGCAGCGAAACGGCCAAAATGTTTTCCCACTATGGTTACGACCGGCTCATGGCCCTCGATCCCCGGAAGGTGCGTCTCGTGGACCTGAACGGTGACGAGGTGGTGGAAAAGAAGGTGCCGGGTGCCAGGAGGATGGCGTCGAGAAAGATCCCGCTTACCCTGGAAGAGGCGGACGTGATCATCAGTGTGCCGGTCCTGAAGCTCCATTTTGCAGCCGGTGTGTCCCTCGCCATCAAACACCTTCAGGGTGCGGTCCCGCCCCTGGAAAAATACATGACCCATTTCTTCGGTCTCTGGCAGAACCTCGTGAATATCCACCATCTCATCAAACCTGCCCTCACCATCATAGACGGGCTTGTGGGCCAGGAGGATTTCGGTCCTGTCTCGGGTACGCCCAAGCAGATGAATCTCCTCATGGGGGGGACAAACCCCGTGGCGGTGGATGCCACGGCCATGCGGATCATGGGCCTTGACCCCTGCTCCTCCCCTCCTGTGTTCCTTGCCTACATGCAGGGCCTCGGCCCCGTGGAGGAAGAGAAGATCAAGGTCCTCGGCGTGGCGGTGAAGGATGTGGCAAGCCCCTTCAGGGAGCCGGAGATCAATGTCCGGGGCGGCGCCGATTTCAGAATTCACGCCGGCGAGGCCTGCAACGGTTGCCGGGGCTACCTGCATTTTGTTTTGAACAAGCTTCGCAGACCCGACCCTCTGGATGAAGGGAGGCTGCTGATCGACCGACCCTTCGAGCCCAAGGTGAATATCTACCTCGGGCCCGCCGCAGGGTCCGCCGTGGATCCCAACGAGACGAACGTATTCATGGGCCTGTGCCAGTTGCACAATGTGGACGGAAAAGGCACCCACCTGCCCGGATGTCCGCCCCATGCCGAGGTGATCGTGAACGGCATCTTCGCACTCTTCCCGGACGTGGAAAGACCCCAGTACGCCGACAAGAGCGAGGAGGCCAAGCTGGGAGAGATGCTGGAAGAGATCCTCTCCATGAAGTAGTCTGCCCCCTGCCGAAGGAAAGGGGATGACGGAGGACCCATCGATGGCAGTGTACGGCAGAAACGCCGGTTCCCCTGAAGAGACCGGATTGTTGCGCCGGGCCCTCATGAAGGATGTCTTTCCCCGCTCCATCCCCCGCCTCTGGTGTCCCCTCCTCACCCATTACTGGGATGACGGATCCATCCATTTCAATCGCATGTCGGTTCATCTGGCCCGGCTGGCGCCGTGGGTGAAAGGGTATCTCATTCCGGGCTCCACCGGGGACGGCTGGGAACTGAGTGAAGACGAAACCCTCCAGGTCCTCCAGTTTGCCGTGGACAAAGCAAAGGAGCACGATCTCGTCCTCCTGGCCGGTGTGCTGAGGCCCGATCCCGAAACCACGATGAAGACCCTGGAAAGGATGCTCAGGGTACTGAAGCGGATGTCGGGCATGGAGGACACCCTGGAGGCCATGAAGGCGACCCGGGTCCTGGCCTTTGCCTTCTGTCCTCCGGCGGGGAAGGCGGTCTCCCGGGAGGCCATCGCCGCCCACTACGAAGCGATCCTTGATCGCGGTTTTCCGGTTGCCTTGTACCAGTTGCCCCAGGTCACGGAAAACGAGGTGGATACCGGGACCTTTCAGACCCTCCTGTCACAATACCCCAATCTTGTTTTTCTCAAGGACTCGAGCGGCAGCGACCGCCTTGCCTCTGCCCCGGGCGACAAAGAGGGCCTCTTCCTGGTGAGGGGGGCAGAGGGAGACTACCTGCGGTGGATCAGAGAGGGCGGAGGGCCCTACGACGGCCTCCTGCTGAGCACGGCCAACTGTTTTCCCCAGCATCTTGCCTCCATCATAGAGAACGGACAGAGAGGCGAGCTTGCAGGGGCGCGGAAGCTTTCCGACACCCTTTCGCGCTGTATCGACGAGATTTTTGCCGTGGTCCGGCACCTTCCCCGGGGCAACGCCTTTACCAACGCCAACAAGGCCATGGACCACTTCCTGGCGTACGGCGCCTCGGCAGACCCGAAAAGAGGACCGGTGCTCCATGCCGGCATGCGCCTGCCGGAAGAGGTCCTCACCGCCACCGGTCGGATTCTTCGCCGCCACGGTCTCATGGCGGAGAGGGGATACCTCTGACCGTTACCCGGGATTTGCCCTCTTTCGCAATCAGGCCCTTCCTCGCGAATGCTTCCCTGAGCCGGTCCGTGCGGCCCCGGTCCCGGGAAGGGATCGCTTCGGCCCGGGCCAGGTACTTCAAGGCGAGCCCTTTGAATTCCCTGTATTGTTCTGTTCCGACCCTTTCCTTCCCCGCAAGGCGCAGGTAGATCTCAGCCACCTTGGCCGGAGGGTACGGGTCCTTTGGGTTGAGAGACATGGCCCTCCCGAAGGAGGATAGGGCGTCGGGGTAGCGGGAGAGACGCATGGCGAGATACCCGAGAAAGCTGTGGCCGAAAGGGTCTTTCGGCGCTTTGCCTATATACTCCTCCAGCTCCTTTCCCGCCTTTTCATATTGATAGAAGGCGTCCACGTGGGCCACGGCAAGGTACCAGTGAAGGCGTGGGTCCTTGGATCCGAGCGCCTTGGCCTGTTCAAGTACGGGTATGGACCTTGCCCCCATGGCACAGATGGCGTAGAGCCTGCCGAGGGCTACAAGGGGCTCAGGGGTGCCCGGCCTCCGGCGCACCTCTTCTTCCGCCGCCAGGATCTCGTCGGCCATGCGTGCGTCCTCCTCGACCCGGTAACGGTCCTCCGGCGGCAGGGGTATGTCCTGACCGTCGAAGCCGGGACAGTCGGAGAGGATGGTCATGTAGGGGTGGTCGGACCATTCGATGCCCCATCGGGGACTGGTGCCGGTGCCGCTCCGCACGTACCGGCGCTGATTCACCAGGTCGAATCTCCAGCCTTCACCCGTCCGGGCCAGGAGAAAGGGTGCGTTCTCCCATTCCGGTCCCATACCGAAGAATACAGCGGCGTAGGACCCCAGGGTCCGGATCTGGAAAGGCTTCGCTCCGTAAAGACGGATGTTCTCGTCAAACCTGGCATCGGGAATGTTGAGGAAGTCGCGGTAGATCAACTGGCCTACCCGGGTATAGACACCCAGGTAGGGATCGCGCACCTTTTCCCGCCAGCTCCCGACCATAGTCTCCCATGCCTCGGCGGGTGTTCTGCCCGGTGGAAAGCGACGGCCTGTTCCCCGTACCTTCTCCTTTTCCAGGGCGCCGAGGTCCACCCGTGCCCCTGCCCCGCCCGAGAGGTTTCGCCGGTCCAGGGCGGCGATGGATTCTCTGGTATACCCTCCCTTGTACTTGATCGAGGCCCGCCCGGCAAGCTCCTCTGTGACGGCGAGGAGCCCTATCCCGGCCTGTCCCGCGAGGAAATGGGGCTTCATCTGGAGGTCCTGGATGTAGCCGCAAAAGAGGTCTGTGAACACGTCTTCGAGACCGTACGAGACCTCCATCCTCACCGCCTTCTCCTGTTCCGCGAGGAGCAGGACGATGCCTCTGCCATCCGTCTCCTTTCCGATCTTCCAGTTGTTGAGGATCTTGAGCGTTGCCTGTTCCACTGTGATGCCCCGGGGGAGGGAGGGCAGGGTCACGACCACGGCCTCTATGCCGAAGGCCGCCCGAAGGGATCGCAACTGGGTCTCGGCGTAGTCCCTGCTTGATACGAGGATCCCTGCCCGGTCGTAGACGTGGGCGGGCGGAGAGGGCCGTACTTCAAGGAATGAGGATCCGGGTCGGGTCTCCGGTTTCCCGCAGGAACCGGCGAGCAGGAGACTGCACAGGAGAAGAGCGTAGAACAACGGGCGGGCCATAGTCTGTTTATCGGGCGATCAACGGACCTCTGAAGAGGGATGGCGCGAGGGTGTCGGGAAAGGATCTGTCGCGGATCTCGTTCTTGATCTTTTTCCCTGCCTCTGCCACACTATCCCCTTAGTATGCCATGAGTTCAGTTTCCCGGGGGACGGAACCGAGGGGAAGGAGGGGGTCTTCATGACCTGGAAGACGGAGAAGGGGATCGTAGTCGTCATCACCGGTAACGGCAAGGGAAAGACCACGTCGGCCCTCGGCATGGCCATGAGGGCCCTGGGCCACGGCCTTCCGGTGGTGATGATACAGTTTATCAAGGGGAGCAGGGAATACGGCGAACTTTTCGCGGTCCACCGGTTTTCTCCACCCTTCGAGATCCTCCCCATGGGCCGCGGGTTCGTCCACGTGGATCCGAAGAACCCGGACGGCCGGGATGTGGAGGCTGCCCGGCAGGCCTGGCAGGAGGCGACGGCGAGGATCCGGTCGGGAGGCTATTTCATGGTGATCCTCGACGAGATCAATAACGCCCTTGCCTACGGTCTTCTACCCCCCGGAGAGGTGGTGGAGATGATCAAGACGCGGCCGAAGGGCGTGAACCTGGTTCTTACGGGCCGCGACGCCCATCCCGACGTGATCGCCGTCGCCGACCTGGTCAGCGAGATCAGGGAGATCAAACATCCCTACCGGCAGGGGATCAAAGCGCGCAAGGGAATAGAGTTTTAGCTCACCCGGCGGACGGAGACCGTCAGGTTGAATCCTCTGTGTCGATGACGAGGCCGTCATAGGCGAGGCTGACGGCAAGGGGGTGTCCCTCGGCATACATGGCAAGATAACGCCTCGTGTCGTCGAGAAACTTGTCGAGTTGCTCGTCGTCCATGGTGGGCTCGTTGTGGTAGAGGCACAGGTGTCTTACCCCGGCCTTCACGCTCAACTCCACGGCGATGATGTTGCTCGAGTGTCCCCAGTTCTCCTTCACGTGGATCGCATCGATGAGGTCGTACTGGGCGTCGAAGATGAGAAGGTCCGCATCCCGGAAGAAATCGAGGAAGGGATAGTCTTCCCGGTAGGCCTCCTCTTTGTGCTCGTTGTCGGTGGAGTAGACCGCCGTCCTGCCGCCCCTGGAGAACCTGTATCCGTACGAGTCGCCGGGGTGGTTCTGCCGTATCATCTCCACCTTCAGGTCTCCCACCTCGTACTCCTTACCCTCTTCCAGGACACGAAAGCGAATGTCGGCCCTCATGGCCTTTAAGGGAACAGGGAAGCTGATGGGCTCCTGCTGGCGCACGTAGGCCCTCTCCAGGGTATCATGGCCGCCGTAGATGGTCACCACGTTACCCGGGATATAAGCCGGAGTGAAGAAGGGGAACCCCTGGATATGGTCCCAGTGGAGATGGGACATAAAGATATTGAAGGTATTCGGTTTCTTCATCTTTCTCCCGTGGGCGGAATGGACGATGTGGTTGCCGAAATCCCTCAGTCCCGTGCCTGCATCGCAGAGGACGTATTCCTCCTCGGACTCGATTTCCACGCAGGATGTGTTGGTGCCGTAGGATCCCCTGAGGGCGAAGGGGAAACGGGCGTCGATGAAGGCCTCGATCTCCTTGTCGGACCGAAAGGTCTTGCGCCGCGACTCCTTGATGGCCCACAGGAGTTTCTTTCGCGCCTTGTCGGCGGAAAAGGATGCGGGAAGGGATCCCCTTGTGCCCCAGAACCGAATCTTCATGCCTTCCTCCTTGCGTACGAACCTTTTCTCGATCAAGAAACCCCGGTTGATCCCCGCGGACCTGGCGAGGGGTCCGTAAGGGGCTTCCTATTCTATCTCCAGGGCCAGCATGGTCACGTCATCGTCGAAATCCATGTTGCCCCGCCAGTCGAGAAGTGCCTCTTCTACGGCGCGGAGACTATCGGCCAGCGTCCCCGTCCGGGCCTTCTCGAGGGTCGTGATGAGCCGGTCAGTGGAGAACTGCTCCCCTGACCCGTTGAAACATTCCGGTATGCCGTCGGAGTAGAAATAGATTCGGTCCCCGGTCCCGCACGGGACTACCTCATCCGTGTAATCCACGCCCTCCATCAGGCCTACCGGGAATCCCCCGCTTCCCACGAGGGAGACTTCTCCCCCCGCCCGCACCAGAATGGGCGGCGGGAGTCCCGCCTGGGCAAGAGAGAGTCGGCGCGCCTCGGTATCCATGATGCCGTAAATCATGGTGACGTACTGGTCGGAAGTGGTGGAGGCGGCGAAAAAGGTATTTACGTCCCTGAGCACCACGGCGGGAGGCGCCACACGATGCTCCCCTGTGTGCGGGTCGAAGTGGAAGAGGTGGCTTCGCCTGGGCTCGGCAGGGGAGAGGATCTTGCTGATCGTGACGGAAAACATGGCCGCCGGCACGCCGTGGCCCGAGACGTCGGCAAGGTAGAAGGCCACGTGGGCATCGTCAATCTGGAAGTAGTTGAAGATGTCTCCTGCCACGAAACGGCTCGGATAAAAGAGCCACTCGAAATTCACCCCCGCCATGGAGGCTGCCGAGGAAGGTAAGAGGGTCCTCTGCATGGCCGCGGCCGACTCCAGGTCCTTGCTGATCCTGATGTAGGCATGGCGCAACTCCTCGGTGATCTCCGAGACGAGCCGCACCTTTGCGTTGATGCCGCCCGCGGAAAGGTGGCTCATCAGCCCCCCCCGGTCCGCCGCCTCGCCCTCCTCGGGTCGTTCCCAACCGGGCATAGAGACGATGGCGGCGTAGCCCTGGTCGAGCCTTCGTGCGGCCTGGTCGAGACGGCACACGTAGGTGACCAGGAATACCAGGGTGACGGAGCACCACAGGGAGGCCGGATTAACCCAGAGGTAGAGAAAATTGAGGAGGAGAAAGACCGCGACGGTGACAAGGACGAGGGTACCGAGCCAGAGCATGGTAGCCCGTTTTTCGCCCATCTTCAAGAGGAGGGCGAAGAGAAGGGCGCCGATGACCACGCAGACGAGGAGTTCCGCCCACTCGGGCACATCGGTGATGAAGGTGCGGTCGAGCAGGTTATTCAGGATATTGGCGTGGATTTCCACGCCCGCCGTCCTCCTGCGCTGCTCGGTGAAAGGGGTGAGCATCTGGGCTTCGATGCCGGTTGCGGTCATGCCTACCATGACGATCTTGTCCCTGAAGAACTCGGCTGGAAGCCTCCCCTCCACGATGTCAACCAAAGACACATGGGGAAAGGTCTGGGGACCACCGTAGAAATTCACCTTCATGGGGTCAAGCTGGACGATGGAGCCCCTGGAAAGGGCGGCCCTGGACTCGGGCGAGACTCCCTCCCGGGCCATGGATGTGCCCTGGTGTACCTCCCATGCCGCCGAGGTGACGGAGGGCACGTGGGTATCCCGGACATGGAGGGTGTGGAAGACCCTTCGGACCACCCCGTCAATCTCTTCCTCCAGGTGGACGTGGCCGATGGCGAGGACGGGGAAGGGTCGGGGATAGATCACATCCTTGGACTGACTCTCGATATAGGCGGGCAGCACGGCCTTGCCGAACCTTTTCATCCCCGCTGCCAGCTCCTCGTCTTCCGGGGAGGGTTCAACCATGAGGACGTCAAAGACAGCGAGCCTGGCGAGGGCCACCCGGTCGAGGAGGCGGGCGTAGGTGCTCCTCGGCAGCGGCCACTTTCCGAGCTTGTCCAGGGTCTTTTCGTCGATGGCGGCGATGAGGATCTGGGGAGAATGCCCCCGCGTTCCCCGGAGCCTCAGGAAGAGGTCGTAGGTGTGGTTGTTGATGCCCTGGAAGAAGCCCAGGTACTCGCCGAGGAAAATGAGGAGGACGCCCGTCAGGGCTATGAAGGCGTAGGAGAGGGGTATCCGTGACTGTTCCCCGGCCCGTGCGTCGGCGGTCGTCCCCGTCACGTGTGCCTGCCTACAGGGCCAGCAGGATCGTCATGATTGCGAGACCTATGGCCCCGAGGACCCCGAACGAAAATTCCGATTTCACCTCGAAGCTCTGGGGTGCCGAGAAGTCTCCTTCGTACCCCGTCTTGTCCACCGTGTTCGTACGCACATGGTAGGTGCCCGGCTCCTTGGGCCGGGCGAAGGTGGTCTCGGGCTTTTCCGTCTTCCGGTCCACCAGGGTTTCGGTAAAGTCTCTATTCTTGGCGACCTGGACCCGGTAGGAGTAGCCCTTGCCGAGGTCGGGCCAGCGCACCGTTATGTCGTCGGTCCCCTTGCCGGGCATCTCGATCTGAAAGGCCGGCGTCGGCGCCACGGTAAATTCCGCCGCGTCGGTCCAGGCCCCCTCGTAGCCGTCGGCCGCGACGGATCTAACCTGAAAATAGTAGGTACCGAGGGCAGGGGCCCTGAAGGTGTGGTTCACACCGGTGATACCTTTCCTGTCCTCCACGATCCTGGTAAATTCCGGGTCGGATGCCACCCGGACCTCATAGGAGGCTGCGTCCTCCACCTTGAGCCAGCTCAGAGGTATTGTCGTGCCCCGGTATTCCCCCTTGTCCACGGGAGTCCGGACAAAGGCGGGCGCGGGGTTGAGCCTTAGCCTGAAGGGCCTCGGTCGGGAGGAGGGGCCTTCGAGCCCCTTCGCGTCCACGCTCATGGTCTGGAGAAAATAGGAACCCTCCCTGAGGGATGTGATCTGTCCCTTCTGCCCCGCCCTGACGGTGCCTTCTTCCCATACCTCCCGGAAACTCTCATCCGTGGCCACGGCAAAGCGATAGGAGGCGACGCCCTCAGAGGCGGCAAACTGGAGATCAATGGGCAGCTTTTTGTACAGGGGCTGGAAGTTGGTGATGGGGGGCGGGGGGAGAAGCTTGGTCGCCGGCGCCGGGGCTTCTCCGCTTCGGACCGTTGTCCCTTCACCTTCCTTCACCGCTATCTCCGTCTTCGCCCCTGAAACCGCTACGACCCCTTCGAGGACCTCCACCCGGGTCGCCCCTTCCCTGTCCACGGAGGTTCTGAATTCGGTTCCCCTTGCCACACCGGTGGACGAAGGGGTCTGGACCTCGAAGCGTGATTCCTTGCCTGTGGCGCTCCTGATTTTGGTGACCACCTTGCCGGTCTCGACGAGTACCTTGTTGGTGAACTGGATGTTGCCCTTCTGTTCCGCCGTGGTGATGCCGAGATCGGTGTTCGGCCGCTGGAAGAAGGTGGAACCGTCATCGAAGGTGAGCTCCACCGTGCCGTCGTCACCGGTCCGTATCCTGCTTCCCTGCCTGACCCGATCTTTCAGGTTGAGCGGGCCGAATCGGTCGCTTCCTCCGGGCTGGACCTTCACGTCACCCCTGAGGAAGGTGACGGCCGCATCGGCGGGCACTGCCTTGAGGAGGTCCACCGGAATGCGGATCGTCTGGCCGGGGAAGATCCTGTCCGGATTCCTGAGCTGGTTGAACCTGGCCACCTGGCGCCACTTCTCCGGATCGTCCAGGTACTTCTTGCAGATGTTGATGAGATAATCACCTCTGGCCACGGTAAGGTCGATACTCTTATCCGACGCGGCAGTTGCCGGACCGGAAAGGAGCAGGAAGAATCCCATGAGGCACAAAAGCACGGCACACGTCTTCATAATAGGCCTCCAGTCGCCTTTGTTCTGCTCGTCATACCATCTCCATCCCGGGCACCCGTCCTGTCTACCGGATGTAATCCAGGTTTTTCCTGAGGAGAAGCACATTTCCTTCGGGCCTCGTCACGTAGGTGACCTCATCCATGAGGGATCGGATGAGAGACAGGCCCATCCCGCCCTCGGGCACCGTGTGGGTCTCGGAAGGTTCGAAGTGGGGGAAGTCTATCTCCGTGGGGTCCATGGGCCTTCCCGTGTCCGTGATCTCCAGGGTCAGACCGTTCGATACCACGGTGACGGCCACATCGATGATGCGTCCCGCTTCGCCGTTGTAAGCGTGACGTACCACATTGGTGACGGCCTCTACGGCGCAGAGTTCCACGTGGTACGCGGTGATGCTGTCCAGGGAGAGATAATCGCAGATACCCCTCACCGCGACCCCGAGGAGAGAGGTGTTCTCAAGACGGCTCTCCAGACGCAGGGTGATCGACCCGGTGCGGTGTCTCCCTTTCATGCCGGCTCCCCGAGGGCCTTGAGCGCCTCCGCGGTAGAGGGGAAGATGCGAAACACGTGGTCCATGCGGGTCAGCTTGAAGAGGCTTGCGACGGTCTCGCCGAGGCAGCAGATCACCAGATCGCCGCTTCCCTTGAGGGCTTTCAGGCTCGCGACGATGGCGCCGAGACCGCTGGAGTCGATAAAGTCCACTTCCCCGAGGTCAAGGAGGATGGTGGTGTTGCCGGCGTTGATCCGATCCACCATAATCCCCTTGAAATCCGGTGCCGATGCCGCATCGATCCGCTTTTCCAGGGGTCTGACGATAAGGAGCTTCCCGGTCTTTCTTTCCTCCAGGTGCATGGCGGCCTCCGCGTGATACGGTGCACATTCTGTGTTGCGGTCTCTACCAATTTTATAGAACACGGAACAGGACAGTCAAGGACTATGGCGCGGTCGATGATCGCCCGGTTTGACAGGGGGAGAGAGGGCGGCTAAGATTAAGGTAGCCATGCTGGCCTCCATCACGTACTTCTTTTCGCGGCGCATCTGGGATGTGCGGCTTAGTGACCTCGGGAAGGGGAAGAGGCTCCCCTTCAACTATTTCCGTATCTTCATCCTTGCCGTCCATGGGTTTTTGAGGGACAAGTGCGCCCTTCGGGCCTCGGCCCTTACCTACTATTCCCTCCTCTCGGTGGTCCCCGTGGTTGCCCTTGTCTTCGGCATAGCAAAGGGTTTCGGTCTTCAGAGGCTGATTCAGACACGGATCCTCGATCTCGCCCAGCAGGCCAACTGGCCCCCCGAGGTGGCGGAGCGGATCATCAGTTTCTCTCACGCCCTTCTCGCCAAAACCAAGGGTGGTCTCGTCGCGGGGATCGGCTTTCTCGCCCTGGTCTGGGCGGTCCTTTCCATCATGGGCAGCATCGAGGATGCCTTCAACGACATCTGGGCGGTCAAGAAGGGCAGGGCCTTCATCAGGAAGGTGACCGATTACCTGACGGTGGTGATCCTTTCCCCCATCTTCCTCGTCATCTCCAGCAGCGCCACCATCGTGATCGCCGGCCAGACCGCCGTGGTGATGAAGAAGATCGCCCTCCTCGGTGCCGTCAGCCCCCTGATCGTCTTCCTCCTGAAACTGCTCCCCTACGTGGCCATCTGGTTCATCCTCGTCCTCAACTACATGATCCTTCCCAACACAAAGGTCCCCTTCAAGTCGGCCCTTATCGCGGGAATCGTCACAGGCACCATCTACCAGGCCGTTCAATGGGTGTACATAAAATTCCAGGTCGGGATCGCCCATTACGGGGCCGTGTATGGCAGTTTCGCGGCCCTGCCGCTTTTTGTCACGTGGCTCCAGGTGAGTTGGATGGTGGTCCTCTACGGCGCCGAGATCGCCGTGGCCCACGAGAACCAGGAGACCTTCGGCCTTCACCCGGACTACAGGAGGCTGACGATCGGCGAGCGGAAGAAGCATCTGCTCACCATCTGGGATCTTCTCGCGTCCCGCTTCCTGGAGGGGGAGAAACCGCTGAATACGAGAGAGATCTCCACGGCCGTGGAGATCCCGGTGAGACTGGCCCAGCAGACCATCGATGAAATGCTGAGTGCGGGGATCCTTACGGAGACGTCGAGGGACGGTGACCGGTCGGTGGCCTACCAGCCCGCCCGGGACGTGGAGCAGATGCCCCACGGCCTCGTGGTGGAGATGTGGGAGGCGCGGGGCCGCACGGGCTGATCCTTCCCGGATCCGCCCCCTGATCAGAAATTCTCCCTGGCAATCACTGAAGGATCGACTACTGCCCTTTCAGTCTTGGGATGCCCCTCCCGGGGTCTTAAGGATGCGCACCGTCGAGAGGCAAGAAAGCTCGGTCGTTTGTCGCAGACAAAAGTTCCGCAGCCGAACGCGAGCGAATAGAGCCGCTGGAGCGAATGAGCGTGTGTGCGAGGAGATTCCGGCAGAGGCATCTTCACTGAACTGTCCCCGATGAGGCTTTTCTGCAGGACTCTCCCGTTATTCACATGAAGGGGAACATTATCCCCAGGTGCCATGACGTGGGAAGGACGGCTACTTCTTCTCGTCGAGGAGCCTCTCGATCACGGGGGTGTTGGCCCCGAAGACGGCCTGCCCGTTGATGTAGAAGAAGGGTGTGCCGTTGACTCCCGCCTTGGCCGCCACATCGCGGTGGAGGGCCACCAGCTTGTCCACGGCCTGGTCGGCGCAGAGGGCCGGCTTCTTGCCGTCCAGCTTGCCGGCCATGGCCTCCTCGTAGGCCGTTTCCCTGTCTTTGGCGCAGAAGATGTACCTGACCTTGCCCTCCGCCTCGGGGTGCATGGCAAGGGGGAGGAAGAAGACGTACCGGGTCACGTCGGTCCTCTTTTTGAAGAATTCCGACGCCCTCCGACAGTAGGGGCAGTCGGGGTCCGTGATCTCGATGACCGTCTTCGGTCCTTTCCCGATCTTCACCGCCTGGTCCAGGGGAAGGGCCTTCATCTTCTCGCCGATGATCGCCGTCCTGCGCTCGTTGGTGAGGTTCCGCCCTTCCTTGGTGATGAGGGGCCCGCCGATCAGGAGCTCGGGACCCGGCGCATAGTAGAAGACGTCGGTCCCCACCACCAGTTCGTGGACCCCCGGGATGGGGGAGGGGGTGATGGAATCGAAAGGACGGCCGGGAAAGCTCCTCCTGAAGGACTCCTCGGGGCTCTGGGCAAAGAGGGGCGCCGTGCACAGGGCGCAAAGCAGGGTGATCGCGGCTGCCATGGGGCCGGTTCTTCTCATTCTTTTTCTCCTTATTCCTTGGGTTGTTTTCGCATGACGATCCAGAGGCCGCCCTCCTCCTCGATGCGGGAGACCGGGCCGAGACCCTCCGCGGTGACCATGCGGTCAAGGGTGTCCCGGGTGACCTCCACCTTGCCGATCTTCAGGTTGAGGTCCTTCGATTTTTGGGCGATGGGCTGGATCACCCCGGAAGGCGTATCCCTGCCGAACCCGCCGCCCACGAAGGCCACGCTCCCCGGCGTGAGGACCCGGTAGAGGGCCTGAAGGTGGAGCGGGAAAAGACCCGGGAAGAAAAGGGCCCCCCGGAAGACGAGGAGGTCGACCGTATCGTCGGGGAGAGCGGAGAGGAGGGGGTCCGTTTCCCTGACCGGTATCGCCTCCGCGAGACCTGCCCGGGCCATGTCCTCCCGTACCGTCCCCGCCGCGCCCCCGGGAAAGGCGGCCACGGCGAAGGAGGCCCCGACCCCTTGTGCGCGCAGGTGCCGGATCACGCCGATGAAGGGGCCGATCTCCACCACATGGCCGTCACGCCTCCCGTAGACGGAGGCGATGTGGAGGGCGAGGTGGGGGAACACCGGTTCCCACAGGCGGTTGATCTCATGAATGGTGGCGAGGAGGGAAGGGTCGGTCGTCATGGGGTTAGGCCTCACTCACTATACGCGAGCCCGTGAGACCTGTCAAATTGGGCCTTGATCTCCCCCGTCATCTCATCGTCGGGACGATGAACCGCAACGTCATCGAAGGGTCGTACCTCTCAGGGGCTGTGATCAGTTCCCCGGTACGAAAAGGCGGGAAGGTGGGAAAGGGAAGGGATGGGGTGTGAGGGACGAAAGAGGAATTTACTTGTTTAAGAACGTGCCCGCATGTTTCGTACAGGCTGTTCCAGTCTCTTTGGCGGGTACGCGTGACAGTGTCGGACCTACTTCAGGTTGTAAGGCACGTATTTCTTCGGGTACGGACGGTGTGCAGGAGGTAATCCCGAAAGGAGTCAAAAATACCTGGTTCCTTCGTTCTCTCCGAAGGAGGATAACACTTATCTCACCTGAAATATGCTGCAACATGTAGCCCTCCGATATCTCCGACCATACCCCCTGAAGGGTCCGACCTTGACACTTGGAGCTACCGCCTCGTACAATGACACAATAAGATAAAATGAGATGTTAAGGGAATAGGTTATGAGCAAGATTGTAGCTGTTTGAGGTACGATGGCTATAGTGGACACCAAAGTTGAGGTACACTACTCGCAACGGA
>CAYOQF010000013.1:0-68029 GCA_964406055.1 uncultured Syntrophorhabdaceae bacterium | reverse complement strand
TCCGTTGCGAGTAGTGTACCTCAACTTTGGTGTCCACTATAGCCATCGTACCCCAGTATACTCTTTCGGCAAGGTCTTCCGAACGAACACAGACCTCATTGAAAAGGGATTGCGACGCGTTACCTTGGTTGTTACTTTTTGTTAAGAACGTCCTCTGCGTGCGCGTCCGGAGACCGGAAACGTTTCCGCAACATTGTATTGCGTGATGAGCGGGCCCCTCCCCTTCTACAATAGGCGTGTTCACCTATCTCGCCAAAGGAGGTCCTTCCATGAAACGACTCATCGGTCTCGCCCTTGTGACAGCCCTTTTCTCCGCATCCGGGTGCGCCACCATGATCCGTGGTACCGAGGAGGCTCTGAGCGTCACGAGCACCCCGGAGGGCGTCACGGCGAAGCTCTCCGACGGCCAGTCCTGCAAGACCCCTTGCCAGTTCACCCTGAAGCGGAACCAGACCGTCCTGATCACCTACACCAAGGAGGGGTGCGCCACCGAAACGTTGACCGTCTTTCCCACCCTTGCCGGTGCCGGGGTGATCCTGGGCGGCCTCATCGACTACGGAACCGGCGCGGTCTACAGCCTGGTGCCGAACCCCGCCCATGTCATGATGAAGTGCAACCCCTCCCCGTGAAATCGGGGTAAGGCCCCCGGTGATGCCATGCGCGCCCTCTATATCGTAGCCTACGACATAACGGACCAGCAGCGCCTCACCCGGCTGCGCACCTTCCTCAAGGGCTACAGCACCGGGGGCCAGAAGTCGGTGTACGAGTGCTTTCTCACCAGGGGGGAGCTGGCGTACGTCACCCGGACCCTGAAAGAGATGATCGAGCACGACGAGGACCGGGTCCACATCTTCGGTCTCGACGGCCGAAGCAGGACCCACACCCTCGGCATCGCGGTGGAGCCCCGCGACCCGGAGTACTTCTATGTGGGGTAAGGAAACAGAAGCAGGTATCGCTGACGGCGGGAAAAGGAGGCCATCGTGGGCACCCTCTACATCGATCGCAAAGACCTTACGGTGAAACTGGACGGCAACACCCTCGCCTTCTACCTCGACGGCACCCGGGAGGGGTCCGTCCCCGTCAACCCCCTGAAACGGGTGGTGATCGTCGGCTCGGTCTCCATCGAGACCCCCGTCATCCACCGCCTGGTGGACAACGGGGCCTCCATCCTCTTCCTCTCCGGCAGGCGGGCCCGTTTCCGAGGCATGGTGACCGGCGGGCTTCACAAGAACGGTCTCCTGCGCCGCACCCAGTACGAGAAGTCCCTTTCCCTCTTCGGCCTGGAATACGCCCGCGAACTGGTGCAGCGCAAGGTGTCCGGCCAGTGCGCCCTCCTCGAGGAAGCCGCGGCGGCGAGACCCGATCTTCGTTCCTCCCTGATACCGGCTGCGGCCGTCCTTCACTCGGTGATGGACAAGCTCGACGGTCTCTGCCTTGCGGTCCCCCCGCCGCAGGGTGACGAATCGCCTCCGGCGCCGGAACACATGCTCGGCACCCTCACGGGTCTCGAAGGAGGGGCATCGGCTGCCTATTTCGGCGCCTTCTCCAGGCTCTTTCCTCCCTCCCTCAATTTCCGGAACAGGAACCGCAGGCCGCCCCGCGACCCGGTCAACGCCCTCCTTTCCCTCACCTACACCCTTCTCCACTATGAGGTCCTGCGGGAAATCGAGATGATAGGGATGGACCCGTACATCGGGTTTCTCCACCAATTCGAATACGGTCGTGCGTCCCTTGCCTGCGATCTCGTGGAGATCTTCCGTCCCGACGCCGACCGGTTCGTGTGGCAGCTCTTCCGGACCGAAGAGTTCTCGGCCCGGGATTTCACCTTCGGCGAGGAGGGGCACGGCTGCTACCTGAAAAAGGGCGGGCGTAAACGATTCTACACCCTCTACGAGGAATGGGCCCGCGAGGGGCGGGCCGGCATCACCGACCAGACCCGTCAGCTCGCAAGGAGGATCATGGATGGAGAGGACCCTTTACCTGACTGAAAAGAAGGGCCTGGTGGTGCTCCGCGACGGACCCTCCCTCTGGATCAAGTCGGCGGGCCAGGCAGGCATCCGGGTCCCCGCGCGCCTCCTCGACCTCGTCTACGTGGTGGGGAATATCCGGATGGACGCGGGCATCGTGGCCCTCTTCTCGGAACACAATATCCCGGTGACCTTCATGAACAGCAAGGGTGACGCGGTCTGTGTCGCCCTCCCCTATCGCGCCGAGGAGCCCGACCACGCAGAGACGCAACGCCGGTTCCTCCGCCGGGAAAGGGCGGCTGACCGCTTCCAGGGCTGGTTCCGCTCCCGGAAGCGTCAGGCACAGCTTTTCGCCCTCCGTCGTCTCGAAGGGGCATCGGCCGGACACCTCAGCCGCGAGGGGTTCAGGGACCTCGATTACTGCGAGTTGATCGACCGGCGCACGAAGGGCCGGGAGCGTCGCTTCAAGGCGGCCCGGGCGATCATAGCGAATCTCCTCCGGGAACTCATCGTCCGGCGGATCACGAACGCGGGGATGGACCCCCATCTGGGCATCCTCAACAGGCGCACCTCCTTCGGCCTGGCCACCGATCTCTCTCAGGTCCTCAACTCGGAGGCGGACATGCAGGCCCTCATGTTTCTCGATTCGGCAACAGATGGTGCCTTCTTTCCTCCAGGTCCCGAGGGGGCTTCCGTCTCAAAGGAGGGTTTTCGGGAGATCGTGGGCAGGTTTGAGGCCAGGAAACGCTCGCTCGTCACCCACCTCGACACGCTCCTGGACAGCCTCCTGGAACTGATGAAGCAAACGGCGGAGTGAGGGGGCCGGCCTATGCGGACAAGCTACCTCGTGTGCTATGACATCGCCAACCCGAGACGCCTCTCCCGGGTCTACCGCTTCGTCAAACGGCAGGGCATCCATCTCCAGTACTCGGTCTTTCACTGCCGCCTCACCTGGCCCGAGTTGAAGGAACTGGAGGCGGGTCTCCGGGAAATCATAGACGAGAAACGGGACGATGTGCGAATATATCCATTACCGGGCGAACCGAACGTGACCGTCATGGGACAGGGCGACCGGGTCCCGGGCGGCGTGGAGGTCTTTCTTTCATGATCCTCACCTATCAGAGATTCAGCCTCACTTTGACGGCATCCACCGAGATCGCCTTACCCCGGTACCAGGGATCCACCTTCCGGGGGGGCTTCGGGACCGTGTTCCGCAGGATCGTCTGCGCCCTCCGCAATCAGGAGTGCGAGCGGTGCATCCTGAGATCGAGCTGCGTCTACGCCTGGGTCTTCGAGACGGCACCCCACGAGGGCGTATCCGTCATGGGGATGGGGAAGTACCGGACCATCCCCCACCCTTTCGTCATCGAACCCCCCGAAGACGGCAGGACACGGTACCGGCCCGGCGACACCATCACCTTCGGCCTCGTTCTTGTGGGCCGGGCCACCCGGTACGTCCCCTACTTCCTCTACACCTTCGAGGAACTCGGCAAGACGGGTATCGGAGCGGGGCGGGGCACATACCGGCTCACGGACGTCACCCTCCATACATCCTCAGGCGGCCTTTCCGTCTACTCCGGCGAGGACAGGGTCATCCGTCAGGGCGAGACAGCTGCCGTCGAGCTGCCCGGGACCGTGGCCGACGGGGACGGCGGCGAGGATGCCGTGACGGTCACCTTCCTCACCCCTGCACGGATCATGCACGAACGGAGACTCACCTCCCGGTTACCCTTTTCCGTTCTTGCCGCCAACCTTCTCCGGAGACTGTCGCTTCTCGCCCACTGTCATTGTGACCAGCAGCCCGATGTGCCGGTGGGCGAGCTCCTGGAGCGATCCCGCGCCGTGGAAACGGCGAAGGAATCCCTTTCCTGGTGCGACTGGGAACGGTATTCCACCAGACAGGCGACACGCATGAAACTGGGGGGCGTGACCGGCACGGTCACCTACCGGGGCGCAATCGCCCCTTTCCTGCCCTTTCTCAGGGCCGGCGAAATCCTTCACGTGGGGAAAGGCACCACCTTCGGTCTGGGGAAATACCGTATCAGTCTTGATTGATCGGGTGTCGAGCCGGCGGACCGTCGTCCGAGCACCCGGTGACGACGGCGTCGAGGGAGCCTTCGTGGAGGCGGATGGCAAGGGGTTCGCCCCCGGAGACCACCCTGGCGGAGCGGATCACCTCCCCGGTCTCCTTCCTGGTGGTGATGCTGTAACCCCTCTTCAGGATGGTCTCGGGGTTTAAGTCCCTGAGGCGCTGGGCGAGACCCTCGGCCTTCTGCCTGCGGTCCCTGAGGAGCAGGGCCATGGCGTGGCCGAGGTTGCTTCCCAGTTCATCCACGTACATGCGGTAGGAGGTGAAGAAGTCCTTCCTTTCCTTGAGGGCCATGGCCGATTCGTAGAGGGAGAGCCTGGATCGCTCCACCACCGACCTGACGGCCTGACGCAGCGACGCCTTGAGCCCCTCCAGGATATCCGTCAGCTCCTGCCCGGCAGGCACCACCGTGTCCGCCGCGGCCGTGGGCGTGGGCGCACGGACATCCGCCACAAAATCGGCGATGGTGAAATCCACTTCGTGACCCACTGCGGAGACCACGGGTATCCGGGAGGCGAAGATGGCCCGCGCCACGCCCTCGTCGTTAAAGGGCGCGAGATCCTCCAGAGAGCCGCCCCCCCGTCCCAGGATGATCACGTCCACCTCCCGGGAGGCGTTGAAGTGGGTGAGGGCCTCCACGATCTCGAAGGGCGCCTCCTCCCCCTGCACCTTGACCGGGTAGATGAGGACCTCCATGTGCTCGTTTTTCTGGAAGATGATGCGGAGCATGTCCCGGACCGCGGCGCCCGCGGGGGAGGTGATGATGCCGATCCTCCCGGGGAGAAAGGGGAGCGCCTTTTTGTGGGACGGGTCAAACAGCCCTTCCCTGAAGAGTTTTTCCTTCAGTTCCAGGAAGCGGCGGTAGAGGAGGCCCTGGTCGAGGCGGGCCGCCATGGCGTTCACGACGAGCTGGTACTCGCCCCTCTTTTCGTAGACGTCCACCCTGCCCTCACAGAGCACCACGTCGCCCTCCCCGATCTCCTCGACCGGCCCCTTGAGCCGGTAGTTGAAGAAGACGGCCCTGATCATGGCGCCGTCGTCCTTGAGGGTGAAGTAGAGGTGGCCCGAGGGGTAGACCTTGAAGTTGGAGACCTCGCCCTCCACGGCCACGTCCCTGAACCGGCCGGAGACGAGGTACCTGATCTGGGAGGTAAGCTCAGAAACAGTATAGATGCTGCCCTCGCTGTCGGGGAGGCGGGCCATCTATTTCTTCTTGAAGTAGTCCTTCACCAGTTTCATGGAGCAGTATTCGCCGCACATGGAGCACACGTCGTTCTTCAGGTTCCGCTCCTTCCTGAAGGTCCGCACCTTGTCAGGGTCGATGGCACAGTCGATCTGCCCTTCCCAGTCGAGGGCCTTGCGGAAGGTGGACATGGCGACATCCCGGGCAAAGGCCTTCCGGTTGCCCCTCGCCAGGTCGGCGGCATGGGCCGCGATCCTGGTGACGATCACCCCGTCCCGCACATCTTTGGCCGTGGGCAGGCCCAGGTGCTCCGAGGGCGTGACGTAGCAGAGAAAGTCGGCACCGTGAAAACCCGCGAGGGCCCCGCCGATGGCGGAGGTGATGTGGTCGTATCCGGGAGCGATATCCGTCACGATAGGGCCGAGGACATAAAAGGGCGCTTCGTTGCAGAGCTGCTTCTCCAGGATGATGTTGGCCTCGATCTGGTTTAAGGGCACGTGGCCGGGACCTTCGATCATCACCTGCACGCCCCGCTCCACCGCGTAGGCGCAGAGTTCCCCGAGGATGATCAGTTCCTCCACCTGCCCCCTGTCCGTGGCGTCGGCGATGCAACCGGGCCGCAGCCCGTCGCCCAAGCTCAGGGTCATGTCGTACTTCTTCGCGATGGCGAGGAGGCGGTCAAACTGCTCGTAAAGGGGATTTTCCTGTTCGTTGACGATGATCCACTCGGCAAGGAAGGCGCCGCCGCGGCTCACGATGGAGGTGATGCGGCCCTGGTTTTTCAGCCGCTCGAGGGAGCGCTTCGTGACCCCGCAGTGGACGGTGATGAAGTCCACGCCGTCGATCCCGTGTTTTTCGATCACGTCGAAAAGGTGGTCCGGATCCATCCTGGTCACGGTCTTTTTCGTCTGCACCGCCTCCACCGCCGTCTGGTAGATAGGGACCGTGCCGAGGGGTATGCCGGCGTTGGCGATGATGATCTTGCGGATCTCGTCCAGGTCGCCCCCGGTCGACAGGTCCATGACCGCGTCCGCCCCTGCCTCCCGGGCCAGACGGAGCTTTTCCAGCTCATCCTTCACGTCCGCCCGTTCCGGGGACGTGCCGAGGTTGGCGTTCACCTTCACGGTCAAATCTTTGCCCACCCCTTTGGGGGTAAAATCCTTATGGACGTTATTCGCGAGAATGACCGCCTTTCCGGCGGCGATGTGCTCTCTCAGCAGGGAGACCTCGATCCCCTCCTCCTGTGCAACCCTCTCCATCTCGGGGGTAATGGCGCCACCCTTCGCTGCCAGCAACTGATTTTTCATGATCGTAGCATCTCCATCTTTTCTATAAGCTCCCGGGGGTCCCTGGCGAAGAGCCGGATGATCGGCTCCTTTCCCACGTCGCCTCCGTCGTAGATCACGTCCGGCGGGCTCGTCGCCCCCGTCAATGCCGCTGAGATGATGAAATCGAGGCTCTTTCCCTCACGGATCTTCGAATCTTCCGGCTCCTTCATCCTGTCAAAGAAGACGACCTCCAATCCCCTGTCCGCGGCCCGGTCCACGAACCGCCGGTCGCACCGGAGGTTGACGGCGGAACGCATGTGGGGAAAACGGCTCATATAGGTGAGGACCAGCCTTGCCACGTGGGAGGAGGCGCCGAACTCGGGCTCCCCTTTCAGGTGGAGCCGGTCCCGGTGACGGCCGATCCTGCCGGGAAAAGCGGCCACATCCCCGATGCCCGTGGCGCCCGCGATGCCGTACCCCATGTTCATCTGCACCTCGGGAACGAGCTCAACGGGGTTCTGCCGCACAAGCTGCTCCATGGCCTCTTTCATGGCGGAAAGAACGAGGTGCCGTTCCGATTGTTCGTGGGCCTTCAGCGCAGGCGAGGCATAGCCATACCCTTCCCCTCCCGGGAAATAGGAGGTGCGCAGGGTGGTTTCCATCCGCTCTTCCAATGCCCTGAAGGCCTCTTTCAGCGGATACCCGTAGACAAGGTAGGCAAGGAGAAGGGACGAGAAGATGCAGCCGGTGCCGTGGACGACCCGGTCTATCCGCTGCCGCTTCCACAGTATGGTCTCCTGGAGGTCAACGAGCACATCCACCGGGTCGCCGCCCAGATGGCCGCCCTTCACCACCACGGCCCCGGCCCCCAGGTCCAGGATCCTCTTTCCGCATGTCTCCATGTCCGCCACCGTGGATACATCCATGCCGGCAAGGAGCGATGCCTCCGGGATATTGGGGGTCACCACGGTACAGCGGGGAAGGACATACTCTCTCAGGGCCTTCAGGCCCTCGTCGGTCAGCAGGACGGCGCCGTTCTTGGCCCTGGTCACGGGGTCGCAGACCACGGGCGCCCCTTCGAGCCCCTCGCACAGGGCGGCGGCGCGTCTGCAAAAAGACGGGCCCCAGAGGACGCCGAGCTTCAGCCCGTGGATCGGGGTCTCCTCTTCGAGGACCGATACCATGGCCCCGAATTCCCCGTCGGGGACGGGCCGCACGTCCCGCACGCCCCGCGGCCCCTGGATCACGTAGGCGGTGGGAACCGCGAAGGGGTGGAGCCCCATGGCAAGGAACACGTCCAGGTCTTTGGTGATGCCGGCGCCTGAGGAGGGATCGAACCCTGCTATGGTGAGGACATTCTTCATGCCAGCCGATCTGCGATGATCTCGGCCACGAGCCTGCCCGAAAGGAGCATGCCGCCGAAGATGGGGCCCATGCGGTAGGAACCGAAGGCGGCGTTTGCGCTCATACCGGCTACGAAAAGGCCGGGGAAGATCTCTCTCGTATTCTCGAGTGTCTTGGTCTCGGCAACGTTGGCCCACAGGGACTTCTCTCCCTCGATCTTGCCCGAGGGGGTGAGAAGCCTCACGTTCATCTTCCGTTCCAGCACCTTCACCACCTCGATGGGGTGACCGGTGGCGTCGACCACGCATTTGGCCATGATGGTGAGGGGGTCCACGTGGAGCCCTGCCATCTCGACGGCCGTCCAGTTGATGACGATCCCCGTCACCTGGTCTTCCCGCACCACCAGGTCTTCCACGCTGATGAGGTTGAAAACCTTTGCCCCCGCCTTCACCGCCTTCCAGCATGCGCCGCTCACCGCTTCGATGGCATCGACGGTGTAGTAGCCCCTCTCATAGGGTTTTGTGGTGATCTCCAGTTCGTCGAGGATGGCCTTCCCCTCTTCCTGGACGACGATTTCGTTGAACATCATGCCGCCGCCCCACATGCCGCCGCCGATGGAGAGTTTGCGCTCGAAAATGGCGACCCTGAGGCCTCTTTTTGCCAGGTAGTAGGCCGCCACCATCCCGGAAGGCCCTGCGCCGCACACCGCCACGTCAAGCTCCAGGGACGCGAGGAGCTTCTGGGTATACCCTTCGATAATCGCTTTTGTCACAATCCTTTCGTCTATCATGAACACCGCCTTGGGATGTATTGTAGAGAATGAATATATCACATTTCCACCCCCCCTGGTACAAAAAGCGGGGTGAATGGTATAAGATGGAAAGGTGCTCCGGAAGAACGGAGGGAGGAGGGAGACCGGATCATGAAGGCCATGGCGATCACGGGGATCACGGATCTGCGGGTGGACAAAAAGCCGCTGGCGGCCCTGGATATGCCCGTCCCGGAGCCGGCGGAGAGGGAGGTGCTCGTGCGGGTGGCGGCCTGCGGCGTCTGCCACACGGAACTGGACGAGATCGAAGGGCGGACCCCCCCGCCTGTCCTTCCCGTGGTGCCCGGCCACCAGGTGGTCGGCACGGTGGTACGGAAGGGCGAAGGCGTCACGCGGCTGCGGGAGGGTGACAGGGTGGGCATCGCCTGGATCCATTCTGCCTGCGGTGCCTGCGAATACTGCCTGAGGGGAGACGACAACCTGTGCAGCCTCTTCAAGGCCACCGGCCGGGACGCCCACGGCGGGTACGCGGAGTACACCACGATCCACGAGGACTACGCCTTTCCCATCCCCGACGCCTTTTCCGACCTCGAGGCGGCGCCCCTCCTCTGCGCGGGCACCATCGGCTATCGCTCCCTGAGACTGGCACACTGCGCGAACGGCCTGAACCTGGGCCTCATCGGTTTCGGCGCCTCGGCCCATCTGGTCATTCAGCTCGCCCGCTTTCAGTACCCCGATTCGAAGATCTTTGTCTTTGCAAGGAGCGAGGGCGAACAGGCCTTTGCCAGGGAGCTGGGGGCATGCTGGGCCGGGGGTGTGGACGCACGTTCGCCCGAGCCCCTCCATGCGGCCATCGATACCACCCCGGTATGGGGCCCCATCGTGGCGGGCCTCGGGAACCTTGCCCCGGGGGGACGGATGGTGATCAACGCCATCCGCAAGGAAGAGCATGACAAGGAAGGCCTGCTGCGCCTCGATTACCCGTCCCATCTCTGGATGGAGAAAGAGATCAAGAGCGTGGCCAATGTGGCCCGGAGGGATGTGAGCGAATTCCTCGATCTCGCCGCACGGATACCCATCAGGCCCGAGGTGGAGGTCTTCCCGCTCCATGAGGCGAACAGGGCCCTCGTGGAACTGAAGGAACGGAAGATCCGGGGCGCCAAGGTGTTGAAGATAGATTGACCTGTTCGACGGATTTGTCGAGAGGGAGCGGGGTCCTTCGACATTTCTGATCTCCCCGGTCAGCAACACCTCCCCTCTTTTGACCGTAATCCGATAGAAATCAATGTGTTACAAAATGCAGATTCTTTGGCACGGCCCTTGCTACTGGGATAGGCATGACGAATACATCCCATAGGAGGTCACAAATGAAAAAGTGGTATGCAGGTTTGGTAGTGGTTATGGTGCTGGCGCTCACCACGTCGGTCTGGGCCTTTGGGCCCCGGGGCGGCGGTCCCGGCTTCGGAGGTGCGGGCCCGTGTGCGGTAGGAAGCGGCGGATACGGCGGCGGTCCCGGCGCTAAATGGGCGCAGCTCAACCTCTCGAAGGAGCAGATGGAGAAGATGTGGCAGATGCGGGAGAAGTTTCGCGGCGATACCCAAGGCCTCAGGTATCAACTCTTCCAGAAGCGGCTGGAAATGAGAAAGGCCTTTGCCGATCCCAAAGCGGACGAGGCGACCATTCTGGCAAAACAGAAAGAGATGAACGCCTTGCGGCAGCAGATGCAGGACAAGACCGTGCAGTACAGGCTCGAGCAGCGCAAGATTCTCACCCCCGAACAGATCCAGAAGCTGGGTGAGGGCGGCTTCGGGCCTGGCTTCGGCGGCAGGGGTCACGGCAGGATGGGTTCCGGTGGTTTCGGTCCCGGCTCCGGGCCCGCTTCCAGGGGTTAATCAGCAGAGGATAGGGTCACGGGCGGCAGGGCATCGGTCCCGGGCCGCCCGGCTCTTCCTGTTCAGGAGGGCGTGTCATGAGGAAAGCGGTCGTGCTTGTTGTGGTGGTGGCCATGGGATTTGTTGCTGTTTCCTGCGCCTGCACAGGGTATAATACCCAGAGGGGCGCGGCCGTCGGCGCCGGTCTCGGCGCCATCGCCGGTCAGGCCATAGGCAGGAACACAGCCGGTACACTGATCGGCATGGCCGGGGGCGCGCTGGCGGGGACGATCTTCGGGAACGCAGTCGACCAGCATGTGGCGTATCAGCGCGCCGAAAGGTCGAGGCAGGTATATGCGCCGCCGGCCAACGGTACATATGAGACTCCTCCCGGCGAGTGGGTTACCGTTCCCGGGAAATGGACGGGAGGTCGGTGGGTGCCGGCCCACAGGGTATGGGTGCCCGTGAATCCGTGATGAGAACCGTTATTCCTCTCCTTGCACTTCTCTTTGTGTGGGTAAGCCCCCTTTCGGCACAGGATTCCTATTCCGAATTCGAGAGGGGGCTCAACCTTTCGGATTCCCAGAAGAATCAGGTGGAGGGGATAAAGAGAAAGTATCTCGACGAGTTGAGATCCATTCGCAGGGAATCGATGCGGAAGCGCCTCGAGCTCCGGGAAGTCCATCGGAACCCCCGGAACAACGGGGGGAAAGAAGAGAGTCTCCGGAATGAGATCAGGGAGCTCGAACAGTCCAGGGATCAAATTTACAACCGGTACCGCTCCGAGGTGGGCCGGGTCCTGAACCAGGAACAGAGGGAGCGGTACAACAGCTTCACCGAGTCCGAAAGGAGACGGGGGATGGGCCCGCGGTCCTTCCGAATGGGACCCCATGGAAGATAAGAGGGCCTACGTATTCCCCCTTTTTCTCTTCCTCATCCTTTTCGTCCTCATCACCGTCACCGGCCTGTTCCAGGTCAGGGTCATCAGGAAGAGCATGGAGGGGCTCCTCAGGAGCGAAGGGGAGATCTTTTTCAAACAGATAAAGCGGGAAATCGACATCAACCTCGAGTACCTGGCCCTTCTCGAAAAGGCCCCGTCCCTCATCACCCCCAGTTTTCTCAACATCATGGTCTATGACGAGGCGATCGTGGAAGAGATGCACGGTCTCCTCACCGGCCTCGACCACATCGACCCGGGGAAGCTTCCCTTTACGAACATCCTGGTCACGGACGCCGAGGGCACGGTGGTGGCACGGAAGGGCAACGTCCCGGTGCGCCGGGGAGAAGTAAAAGACTTTCTCAAAGGAAAGAAGGACACCTTCATCAGGACGGGGGGCGACAGCCGCCACGGGCTCGTCCTGGGGCTCCGCCTCAAGGAAAGGGCCGTGATTCTTGGCATCGACGAAGAGGAACTGGACGCCCTGCGAAAACGGTCGGTGGTGCGGGAGATCATCGAGAGGCAGGACCGGGGGCTCAACATCAGAGGGATAACCCTTTACGACGGGGACGGCAAGGTGTATATGGCCTCGGACCGTCCCAACGGGGGAACCCTCGCCTTTCAGAAACCCCTCGACTCCAAGTACCTGCCCGGCTTCACCATGACGGTCCTCGTCTCCACCGACCTCGCGGAGAGCGTCTTCCGGAGCACCTCCATCAGCTTTGTCATCGTTCTCCTCTTTCTCCTCGTGGCAGGTACCCTGGGGGCCTTCGGGATACTCCTTCTCGAGCGGAGACACGAGACAAGGATGAAGCGGCTGGAGCGGAAGGTGGCCCTCCAGGAACGCCTCGTTTCCCTCGGAAAACTGGCATCGGGCATGGCCCACGAGATCAAAAACCCCCTAAACGCCGTCGGCATTTCCGTCCAGCGCCTGAAGAGGGAGTTCATCCCCGAAGGCGGCAGGAAGGACGAGTATGAACGCTTTCTCGATATCATGAGGGGAGAGTTGCAGCGGGTCAACAGGATCGTCGAGGAATTTCTTCTTTCCGCCAGGGCCCAGGCCCCCTTCAAGCCGGAGGATATAGGCGGCCTTCTCGAAGAGGTGGTCCTTGTCCTCGGCGAGCGGGCCCGGGAAAAAGGCGTGGAGATACGCCATGCGGCCGGGCAGCCGATTGTGGTATCATGCCAGAAGGAACGGATGAAGCAGGTCTTCCACAACCTCATTCTGAACGCCATCGAGGCGACCGACAAGGGCGGCTCCGTCGAAATCACGACCGCCGTCCGGCCGGGCCTGGTGACCATCTTCTTCCGGGATAACGGGGTCGGCATACCCCCTGACAAGCTGGACCTTGTCTTCGAGTATTACTATACCACCAAGGACAAGGGCATGGGCCTCGGCCTCCCCATCTCCTACATGATCGTCAGGGACCACGGCGGGGAGATCAAGGTGGAGAGCGTGCAAGGCCGGGGCACGTGCTTCACCGTCAACCTGCCCGCAGGGGCTCCCGGGTGACGGGCACAAAAAGGCGGGCGGGAAGCGTACATCCGGCGCACAGGCCGGGCGGGGCGAAAAGGTGACAGTATGGAACAGGCACACATCCTGATCGTGGAGGACGAGGAGGCGCAGCGGTTCCTCTACGCCGACCTCCTCAAGAAAGAAGGCTACGCGGTGCACGAAGCGCCCACCGGCGCGGCGGCCATGAAAATCTTCCGGGAGCGGGCCATCGACCTGGCTCTGCTCGACTACCGCCTGCCGGATACGAACGGTCTTTCCCTCCTCAAGGAACTGAAAGAGATCAACCCCGAGGTGGAAGTCATCATGGTCACCGCCTTCGGCAGCATCGAGAACGCGGTGGAGGCGCTCAAGGCCGGGGCCTCCGAGTATCTCACCAAACCCATCGATATCGACGACTTCCTCTTCAAAATCAGGAAGGCCCAGGAAAAGAGATGCCTGGTCCAGGAAAACCGGATACTGAGGGAAACCCTCAAGGACAGGTTCAAGGCCGAGGACTTCGTCTATTCCAGCGAGAAGATGCACGAGGTGGCAAGTCTGGTGGTGCGCATCGCGAAGACCGATTCCACCTGTATCATCGAGGGTGAGAGCGGCGTGGGCAAGGAGGTGGTGGTCAATCTGATCCATGCACTGAGTGGGCGGAAGGACCAGCCCCTCGTGAAGGTGAACTGTGCCGCCATCCCCGAGAACCTTCTGGAGAGTGAGCTCTTCGGGTACGAAAGGGGCGCCTTCACCGGGGCGTACCAGAGAAAGATCGGCAGGTTCGAGGTGGCCGACAGGGGAACCATCTTCCTCGACGAGATCGGCGACATTGCTCCTGTGCTCCAGGCCAAGCTCCTGAGGGTCCTCCAGGAAAGGGAGATCGAGCGGCTCGGCGGACTGCACCCCGTCAAGGTGGATGTCCGGATTGTGGCGGCCACCAACAGGAACCTGGCGGAAGAGGTCAGGAAAGGCAATTTCCGGGAGGATCTCTACTACCGGCTCAACGTGGTCCAGATTTCCATTCCCCCCTTGAGGGAGAGGAAGGAGGATATCCCCCTCCTCCTCGATTTCTTTCTCAAGAAGTTTAACGACAAGCATAAGCGGACCCTGAAGGGTTTCTCCCGGGAGGCGCGGGATGCCCTCATCAAGTACGACTACCCCGGGAACGTGCGCGAACTGGAGAACGTGGTCGAGCGGGCCATCGTCCTCGCCAGGGGCGAGTACATCATGAAGGAGGACCTGCCCACCCTTTCGCCGGGGGAGGCGCCTGTCGACGGCAGCATGAGGGAAACCGTGGGCAGCATCGAGAAGAAGATGATCGTCGAGGCCCTCTCCAGGGCGGACCGGGTGCAGACCAAGGCCGCCGAGGAACTGGGTATCAGCGAGCGCATGCTCCGCTACAAGATGAAGAAATACGGCATCGCAAAATGATCCCGGAGCGGACAGCGGCCCCCTGACCGCCCATTCGGGGATCATGATGCCTCGGCCCGGTCAGCCGATGACCTCCACGGTCCCTGTTCCGCCGTCTATGCGGATCACGTCGCCGTCACGGATGGCATCCATCGCGCCGCCGGTACCCATGACCGCCGGCACCCCGTGCTCCCTCGCATACCCCGCGGCGATGCAGTTCGGACCCCCCCGTCCCGCGACCAGGCCGCGAAGAAGATGCATATACGGCCCCAGGGCCGGCCACGGCACTTCGCAGACGAGGATCGCCCCGTGAGGGGCTGCGCGCAGGTCCTCCAGGCTTCTGATGACGGCGCAGGGACCTTCTGCGGTACCGGGCGACGCCGCCACCCCCGTGAGCGTGACGGACACCGCCTCCTCCTTTCCTGCCCCCATCCCCCAGGGGATGTGCGGTGGGACCCTTCCTTGAAGAATCGCTGTCGTTTCCATGTCAAGCCCTCCTTTTCAGTGCCTTTCGGCTGGTTTTGCGCTGTCTCTACTACTATGGTAGCAATGGACACTTGACATGACAAGTTAATTAAGCTTAAATGCATTTTAGATTATTTAAAAACTCGTCACGGGGGTTGCACCGTGATCCTGAATATGAATCAACTCCGTTCCTTCTACACGGCTGCGAGCCTGAAGAGCATATCCGGGGCGGCCCAGGCCCTCATGGTCACACCACCGGCCATCACCATACAGGTCAAGCAGCTGGAGGAGTCCATCGGGATCCGTCTCCTCGTGCGGGACGGAAACTCCATCCGCCTTACCGACGCCGGAACGAGCGTGTTCAAGAGGGCGGAGAAGATCTTTCAGGAGATTCACGACATGGAGGGTTTCCTGGAGGACATGGCCACGGGCAGGTCGGGAGAGTTGCGCATAGGGTGCCCTGAAATACCCCTGAAACGTCTCATGCCCATGATAGAGACCTTCAGGACGACCTATCCCGGCATCAGGATCATCCTTGACCAGGGCGTCAACGCCGATATGGTGAAGAGCGTGGAGGAACATCGCAACGAGTTGGCGGTCGTCCGCCATCGGCCCAGCACCAGCAGGCTGAAGGTCAAGGTCATCTGGAAGGATGAGGTGGTTCTCGTCCGATCACCGAAAAGCGTCCATGTGTCGGCCTCGGAGATCTCGGTTACCCAGCTTCCGGACATCCCGCTCATCCTCAGGCGCGAGGGTTCCGCAGTCAGGGAGGTTGTCCTCGAATATCTGAGGAAATTCAGGGTGAGCCCCATGATCGTCATGGAGTCGGCCAGTATCAACCTTCTCAAAGAGTTCGTGGGTCAGGATACCGGGATAGCCTTCGTAGAGAGGGATGCGGTGAGCGAGGAGCTTCAAAACGGGACACTCCGGACCGTCCGCATCCTCGAAGGATCGCCCGAAATAGAATTCGGGATCGGATACCGGAGCCGCAAAGACCTCTCCCCCCCGGCATGGGCCTTCCTCAGGCTCCTCGACAAATCCGTTCACCTCCTGTCGGTCCTGAAATAGCGGGGGCCTTCGTTTCCTTGACGGGCGCAGCGCATCAAGCCCGGAGAGAAGGAGAACTTCCTTCTCAACTTTCCAGCGGCCCTGTGGTATAGATTTACCTATGCCGGAGCGAACATGCACCGTTTCCCTCGAGGGAGAGAAGGGGGGGAGAACCACGCTCTCCTTCTTCGGGAGACTCTCCCTTGACAATCTCGCCGCCCTCGAGCAGGACCTCAAACCCCTTTTTCAGGACCCTCCGCCCACGGAACTGGTGATCGATCTCTCGGGGGTCGAACATATGGACAGCTCGGGGGGGTTGCTCCTCGTGGAACTGGAGGAGCGGGCGAGGGAAGGGTCCATCCCTTTTTCCCTCCGCCATGTCTCCGAGAAGGACCAGGAGATCTTAAGCCTCATCGACCGGGAGGCCCTCAAGGCTCCCCCCCTCATTGCGGAGAAGCAGCCCGACGACCTCATCCACCAGGTCGGCATCTCGAGCTTCAGGTTGCTGGACGATGCGGCGGAACTGATCACCTTCCTCGGCGAACTGGTTCAGGGGCTCATTGCCGCCGCAACCCATCCCCGGTCGGTCCGGTGGGCCGACGTGCTCCTCGCCATGAGGAAGGTGGGGGTGGAGGGCCTCCCCATCGTCGGGCTCATCAGTTTTCTCCTCGGTCTTATCATCGCCTTCATGTCCTCCCTCCAGCTCAAGCAATTCGGGGCCAACACCTTTATCCCCGCCCTGGTGAGTATTGCCATGGTGAGGGAACTCGGCCCCATCATGACCGCCATCCTGGTGGCCGGAAGGTCAGGTTCCGCCTTCGCCGCAGAGATCGGCACCATGAAGGTGAACGAGGAAGTGGACGCCCTGGTCACCATGGGCTTCAGCCCCACCCGCTTTCTCACCATACCCAGGGTGATCGCATCTCTCGCCATGGTCCCACTTCTCACTGTCTTCGCCGACGTCTTCGCCATCATCGGGGGTCTTGTGGTCGGGGTCACGGGCCTCGAACTCACCATCTACACCTATGTGAACGAAACGGTGAAGGCCCTTGACCTCTTCAACGTGGTGACGAGTCTGATCAAGTCCCTTGTTTTCGCCTTTGCCATTGCCGCCATCGGGTGCCAGAGGGGATTGCGGGTCAGGGGAGGGGCGGAGGCGGTGGGAAGCGCCGCCACGTCGGCCGTGGTTGCCAGCCTCTTCTCCATCATTGTGATTGACTCCGTCTTTGCAATAGTGCTCAATTATATATGATGAGGGCAGAGGGTTCAGAGGCTGCCATCTCCGTGGAATCCTTGACGGTCCGGTACGGTGAAAACACGGTCCTCGAGAATGTGAGCTTCGAGGTCTTCCCCGGCGAGGTATTCGTCATCGTGGGGGGGAGCGGTTGCGGCAAGTCGACGCTGCTCAAACACATCATCGGGCTCGAGCACCCCTTTTCGGGCAAGGTCTCCATTCACGGCGTGGACATGGCCTCAGCCGATGACGAGAGCCTGGAACGGGTACGGAGGGGTATGGGCATGCTTTTCCAGTCCGGCGCACTCTTCGGATCCATGACCCTCTGGGAGAATGTGGCACTCTCCCTGGAGGAGAGGGTAGCCCTTCCGGAGGCCTTGATCGACCGGATCGTAAAGATGAAGCTCGGCATGGTAGGCCTCGCGGGGTACGAGAACCATCTCCCCTCCGAACTGTCGGGAGGCATGAAGAAACGGGCCGGCATAGCCCGGGCCATGGCCCTTGAACCCACCATCCTCTTCCTCGACGAACCCTCGGCCGGACTCGACCCCATCACCTCCGCCGAGCTTGACATGCTGATCACCACCTTGAACAAAAGCACGGGGACGACGATGGTGATCGTCACCCACGAGCTGCCCTCCATTTTCGGCATAGCCCACAGGATCATCATGCTCGACAAATCAGCCAGAGGCATCATCGCCGAGGGCGATCCAAGGGAACTCAAGCAGACATCCGATGACCCGAGGGTGAAGGATTTCTTCAACCGGCGGGCCCCGGGGACCCACAACTGAAGGGGTGAGGATGCAAAGAAGACGATCCCAATTCGTTGTCGGACTTTTCGTGATCATAGGGGTCATGGTGGTGGTGATTACCCTGATCTGGGTCGGGGCCTCCGACTATTTCCAGAAGGGGTCCTTCTACGCAGCCTATTTCGACGAGTCGGTCCAGGGCCTGCAGGTCGATTCAGGAGTCAAGTACCTGGGCGTGGACGTGGGCCGGGTGATGAAGATACGGGTCGCCCCGGACAACAACCTCATCGAAGTGATCATGAAGATCGACTTCAAGAGCAAACCCGAGTACACCACCACGGCGACCCTCAAAATGGGGGGGCTGACGGGCATCGTGTACGTGGAGCTGGACAAGAGAAAGATCAAGGATGTGGGGCTCTCGCCGAAGCTCACCTTTCCGGCTGAATACCCGGTCATCCCCTCCCGGCCCTCCGATATCAAGCAGATCACCACGAGCGTGGATGAGATCATCGGAAATATCAAGAAGATAGACTTTATCGCCATCGCCGGTCAGGCAAGAAGCACCATCGGCGCCCTCGAGAAGTTCATCACCGACGACAAGATGAAGAAGATCATCACCAACCTGGAATCGACCACGGCCAGTCTCGAGGGGGTGGCCGCCAAGGTAAACACCGCCCTGGAACGGGGGAACCTTGAGGAGATCCTCGTTGAGACAAAGAGCGTGGTGACGGAAGCGCGTAAGCTCGTGGAGAGGACCAGGAGCGAGGTGGAGGCACTGAAGGTGAAAGAGACCGGGGAGCGGGCCGCCATGGTGGTGGAGGAGGCGGACCGGAAGATCCGTTCTCTCTCCTCAGAGGTTCATGCGACCATGGAGAACGTGCGCCAGCTTACCGAGAGCCTGGAGGAGCTGGTGGAACGGCTGAGGGCCGACCCCTCCGACCTCCTCTTCAGCGAGCCCCCGCCGAGGAGATGAGGGAATTTCAAATTTGAAATCTGCAGGGGAGCGAGCATGAAAAGAAGGGTGTCCGGTGTGATTCTGGGGCTGGTCACGGTGATTATGGCGGTGTCCTTGCTGCCCGGTTGTTTCGGGAGATCGAAGCCCCCCTACCTCGTGGAGGAGTACGTCTTCCAGTATCCTTCGCCCTCGCCCGGAAGCAATGTCCCCCTCACCACCTCGCTCCGCGTGGAACGCTTTGCCGTGTCCCGGGAGTACAACACCAGGTCCATGCTCTACCGGCCCGATGAGTACAGGCTTTCGACGTACAACTACCATCGCTGGAGGGCCAACCCCGGCGACATGGTGGCCGACTACCTCTTTCGTGACTTCCGGGAATCGGGCCTGTTCCAGGCAGTCTTCTCCTACCACAGCGGCCAGAGGACGAGATTTGTCCTGGAGGGCGGGGTCACCGGGATCCATGCCGCCTCAAAGAGCGGCGGGAGCACGGCGACTCTTTCCCTCTATGTAACCCTCCTCGACCTCCAGGAACAGGAACTGTCCGGGAGGGTGTGTCTCCAGAAGGCCTATAGTGCTGAAGAGCCCATGGCCGACGACGGACCCCAGTCCCTCGCCCGGGCCGCGAGCAAGGCCATGTCCCGCCTTTCCAGGGAGATCACGGAGGACGTCCACCGGGTGGCCGCCTCCAGGAAGTAGCGTTCCAACCAACTGAAATTGTTGCCTTCCATCCCCTCGCTCGCGGGTCTTGAGAGGGATAATCCACTTGACACCTTCGGGGGATTCTTGTATACACAAGCAGGCGTGTGCTCCGTGAGCAATCAATCCACCGACGTCCACCCCACTCACCCTCCCCAGTCCGACCCTCGTGAGGCCCGTGATCCATTAAGGGAAGAAACGTGCGAAATCACGCTGAGCAGGACTGACAGGAAGCTCCGTTACCTGCTTGACCTCGGCCGCCTCATCAACCTGGATCTTGAACTGGACGACATGCTCATCCAGATCGCCCGCAAGGCCACGGAGGTGATGGAGGCCGACCGGTTCACCATATTCCTGTACGACAAGGACAGGGACGAACTCTGGACCAAGGTCGCGGTGGGGGTGGAAGGTCAGGAGATACGAATCCCTTCCCGTGCCGGGGTCGCCGGCTACTGCTTCCATACGGGAGAGACGGTCACCATTGCCGATGCCTACGAGGACCCCCGGTTCTACCGCTTTATCGACGAGGCAACCCAATACCGCACCAGAACGCTCCTCAGCATGCCCCTCTACAGCAGATCAGGCCAGCCCCTCGGCGTCATCCAGCTCATCAACAAGAGAAAGGGTCTCTTTACCGTTGAGGACGAGACCTTTCTGAGGACCTTCAACAACCACGCCGCCGTCTTCATTGAAATGGCCCAGCTTCAGAAGGCGCGGATCGAGGCCCTGGAGCGGTCCCGCAAGGAGCTGGAACGGCTCAACCGGGCCAAGGAAAAGGCCCTGGACCACCTTTCCCACGAGTTGAAGACGCCGCTCGCCCTCATCCAGGGTTCGGTCCGGATCCTCAGAAAGAAGACGGCCCCGGCACAGGGCGGTTTGGATCGACTCTTCGAGACCCTGGATCGCAGCGTAGAGCGCCTTCTCGAGACGCAACAAGAGACGGACAAGATCATCAGGGCTTATCGGGCCACGGCAGGGCAGGCGGAAAAGGTTTCCACGGAGGAGGAAGGCCGGGCCGGGGAGGGGGCGGAGGGCGTCGACCTTTACGAGGCGGTGGTGTCCGTGGTCGATCAGGTGCGATCGAGGATCGGCGGGCGAAGTCTCGTCATCGAAATGACGGGACAGAAAGGGTGCCTGGTCGGGGTGCCGGGGATGGTGCTGAAGGACGTGATCAACGGGTTGCTCAAGAATGCGGTCGAAAACACCCCCGACGAGGGTCTCATCAAGATTCGGGTTGAGAATATGGACGGGAAAGGGTATCTTCTTGACATCCAGGATTTTGGTGTGGGGATTCGGGAGGAAAACCGCGGTCTCATCTTTGAGGGCCTCTTCCACACCAGGGAGAGTGACGTGTACACATCGAGACGACCCTATGACTTTTACGCGGGCGGCATGGGCCTCGACCTGCTCCTCGTGAAGCTCAACGGCCAGCGCTTCGGCTTCGAGACCACCGTGTCGAGCAGGCGGTGTATCTACCTCCCTACAGACAGGGACCTCTGCCCGGGCCGTATCTCCCTCTGCCGCCACTGCAACGGGCCGGAAACATGCCATGCCTCGGGCGGGAGTACCTTCTCCGTCCGGTTTCGGGCGGCCGGCACAGGGAGGGGAGCGGCAACACACCCATGAAGAAGGCCGACAGGGAATCGCTGATAGACCTCCTCATACACGATCTCACCGGGCCCCTGGCCATCGTGGCGACAAGCGTCAAGGGGTTGCTCGCCAAGGGGGATTCCCTCGGCTCCATGACCCCTAGGCAGCGGCAGGCCCTGGAGCGCGCACTCAGGAACACCACCAAGGCCCAGAATCTCCTCCACGAAATGATCGAGGTCTACAGGTCCGATGAGCACCTCTTCAGAAAGGAGCGGTTCCCCGTCGAAGAACTGCTTCGGCAGGCCCTTCTCGATGCCCTGGAGGTGATGGATCCCCCTGTCGCAGACCGCCTCTCCGCCGCCGGCTCAGGGGCTGAGTTTCTGGACATCCTCGGCCAATACGGCGTATCCGTTGAGATAAAGGGTAAATACGGTGCCGCGCCCTTTGTCCACGATGAAAAAAAGATACGCCAGATCGTGAGAAACCTTATCACCAATGCCCTAAAATACAGGAAGGAGCGTGTCCGCCTCACCGTGACGGGCGACGATGATCTCATCGTCTCCGTGGAAGACGACGGGGCAGGCATCCCCTTCTCCAAGAAGGATCATGTGTTCAAGCGCTTCGTCCGCCACGACGAAAGAGAGGAGAACAAGGTCCAGGGGCTGGGGTTCGGATTGTCGTGCGTAAAGGCCCTCGTGGAATCAATGAAGGGCGAAATTATATTGCGAACCGGAGAAGGGCTCGGTACGTGCTTCACCGTACGGGTCCCTTCTCTCTGATTCAGACGTCAGGAAGAGGAGGTTTGTATGAATCGGTCAGTGCTTGACGGAAAAAAGATCCTGGCAGTGGACGACGAACCGGATGTGCTCACGGTCCTCGAGGAAGAGATCGCTGACGCCTGTCCGTCGTGCACCTTCCACAAGGCCACCACCTACGAGGAGGCCGTAACAAAACTGGATTCCACGGCCTACGACATCGTGATCCTCGACATCATGGGGGTCCGGGGATTCGACCTTCTGGACATCGCGGTGAAGAAGAACCTGAAGGTGGCCATGCTCACCGCCCACGCCCTCTCGCCGGAGGCACTCAAGCGGTCCTACCAGATGAAGGCCCGGGCCTACCTCCCCAAGGAAAAGCTGGGCGAGGTGGTGCCCTTTCTCGAGGACATCCTTCAGAACGAGTTTGAACCCGGATGGAGGCGCCTCTTCGAGAAACTCCACAGCTTCTTCACCGACCGCTTCGAGTCTGACTGGGAAAAGAAGACGGGGCTCGAATGGAGGGAATGGGGCAAACCCTCCTCGGGCCTGTAGGAGAAGGGAACAAAAAAAGATGAGGGGACAACACCGCGTGTCCCCTCATCCCCCGGCCAGTTTCAGGGCACCCTGCTTCAGCCGCCCGCCAGGGGGTCCATGTACGCTTCAACGAGAACGGTATCGCCCTCGTTGATCTTTCGTTTCAGCCCCTCGGAAAAGGAAAAGTGACTCTGGCCGTTCAGGTAGAGATGGCGAAGGTCATCCCCCATCTCCCCCCGTTCGATGAACCTCAGGTAAGGGTACCGAGCCGAAAGCTTCTCGAGGACCCCCTTCAGGGTGTCCTCCCCCTCCTCAAGATCCAGATCGAGGGGCGTCTCAAAGGCCTTCCTGATACTCAGATTTGAATCGATCCGCACCCGTATCTTCATGGAATCAACCCCTTTTGTTCCGAATTCAAGATCCTCTTTTCCCCCACCTGTTGCCACTCGGTCCTGTTCGGAGTATAAGGGCCGCCCGACACGCTGTCAAGGTGGCCCCGGTCCCTCCCCCTGCAACTCACCCTTTCCTTTTCGCCGCTTCCTCCACGGCCTCGATGATCTTCGTGTATCCCGTACACCTGCAGATGTTTGAAGACATCGTCGTGACAATCTCTTTCTTCGTGGGCTTCGCCTTCCTGTCGAGGAGGGCCTTTGCCGTCATGATCATGCCCGAGGTGCAGAAGCCGCACTGCACCGCACCCTTTTCCATGAAGGCTTCCTGAAGGGGGTGGAGCTTTCCTTCGTGCCGGAGTCCCTCAACCGTGGTGATGACGGCGCCATCCACCTCCGGGGCGAGGACAAGGCAGGACCTCAGCGGCATTCCGTTCACCAGGACGGTACAGGCCCCGCAGGCCCCCATGCCGCAGGCCTCTTTCGCCCCGGTAAGGGCAAGCCGTTCCCGGAGCGTTTCGAGAAGGGTTTCGTACGGCTTCACCTGGACCGTCGCCTTCTCTCCGTTTATCTCGAATCTCACCGTAACCGTTCTCACTTCGCACCCCCCTGCGCGCATCTCTTCAATGCCTTCTTGAGAAGAGCGCCCACCATTTTCTTGCGGTAAAGGGGCGACACGGTTGCGTTCATCACCGGTTTCGCCTCCTCGTGGGCCTTCTCCGCCGCCTCCTGAATGGTTCTGTCGCTGACGGTCGGGAGTTCGTAGCGCCGCAGCGCCGGACCGACCCCTCCCACGCAGACCGTGGCCGACGACCCTTTCATGGATACCGCCACCCCCGCCAGGGGGTAATCCATGGAGTCCCGAACCCGGAGTTTTTCGTAGGCCCCCTTCCTCTTCTCCAGAGGCACCCGTATGCGGGTGAGGATCTCCCCCGGTCCGAGGGTGAAGGGGTCCTTCCCGTCACCGCTTAAGAGCGTGACCAGATCCACGGTCCGTTCACCCCCCGGCCCGACCAGCGTGGCTGTGGCCGCAAGGGCGACCAGCGCCGGCGCGTTGTCGCTGCAGTAGTTCGAAAAACAGGCCCGGGCTTTGGGCACCACGTTGCACGTCTCACCCCCCATCTTGTAGCAGAGACCCCTGGCCGCCCGCCATTCCGCGGATTTGTTGTACAACAGGCACCGCGTGTTCTGGAGGATATTTCCCCCCACGGTGCCCCGCATCTGAAGGGTTTCGCAGGAGGTCGCGTCGAGGGACTCGTACAGCACGGGAAAATGCCCTTTCACCGCCGGGTGGTTCTTGAGTTCGAAGAGCGTGACGGCGGCGCCTATGGTGAGCCACCCGTCGCTGCCGGAGAGGCTCCTCAGTTCGTCAATCTGCTTCAGGTCGATGACGGCGGCCGGTAGTGCCAGTCTCTGTTTAAGAAGAGGGACCAGGTCTGTGCCGCCGGCCAGATACCGTGCCTGCCCGTCGAAGCGTCGGTACAGGTCGATCGCCTCGGCAATGCTCCGGGCCTTCTTGTAGTCGAACTTGGGCAGAATCATTTTTTTACCCCCTTCTTCTGTTCCAACAGACTCATGACCCTGTCGGGAGTGAGCGGCAATTCCTTGAAAAGTTTCCCGGTTGCATTCGCAACGGCGCAGGCCACGGCGCTGTAGGCGTTCATCCGGACGGTGAGACCCCCTTCCTTTGCTCCGAACGGTCCTTCCGGATCCTTGGAGCTGACGATGATTGTCTTGATATCGGGCATGTCGCATGCCAGGGGAACCTTGTATTCAAGGAGGTCCGGGTTCAAAAGGAAACCCTTGTTCCAGATGTTCTCTTCAGTGATCGCCGCAACACCGGCCTGCTGAATGGAACCTTCCATCTGCCCCTCCACCGCCATGGGGTTTATGGCGCGACCGCAGTCGTGGGCCGCCGTGAACCGGGGGATGGCGATCTTCCCCGTTACAGGATCGACGGTCACCTCCGCCACCGAGGTACCGAAGGAGAAGGTTCCCGCCATCTGGCCCCATGGCCTGGAGACCCATTCCCTCTCGAAATCGATGTTGGGGAAGTAGGAACCTGTGGCCACAATGGGTTCCCCCCTGAAGAAGGCCTCCCGGGAGATCCAGGACAGGGGCATCTTCTTGTCCGGTTTCGTCACGGAATAGACCATCCGGTCCTTGAGGCCGATGTCCGCCTCTTTCACACCCAGTTTTTCCGCTCCTATGGCGACAATCCTTTTCCTCGCGTTCTCGCAGGCAACCTTCACCGCATTGGCGCCCACAAAAGCCGCCGCCTGGGAATAGGCGCCCGGGTCGAGGTTGGTCACCTCCGTGTCCGCATTCACCAGGTTGATGTCCTCCATGGGCACGCCAAGGACTTCCGAGGCTACCTGAATCACCATCGATTCGTTTCCCTGGCCGTTGTCGACGAGACCGGTCACGATCGTGACCTGTCCGTCATCGTTGATCTTCACATAGCAGGACGAGCCCGAGCGGAACCCCATGGGGAACCCGCACATGATGGCCACGCAGCCCATGCCGATCCCTTTCAGTTTCCGGGTCCCGGCCCACCTGTTCCGAAAATCGGTTGCTTCCGACGCCGCCTGGATGGTCTCCTTGAGGCCGCAACTGGTGATCTTCGATTTCGTCGCCGTCACATCGCCCGGTTTATGGCCGTTCTTGAGGCGCACCGTCAGGGGGTCGAGGCCGAGCTCTTTGGCCATCACATCCATCTGCGCCTCGTTCCCGGCCAGAAAGGCGCGGCCGTGGCAGCCGTACATACCCCGGATGCCCTTGTTCGTGAAGACGCGATACCCGTGATACCGCACGTTGGGCATGCGGTAGCACTCCTCGTAGACATAGAAGGGTATGGAGGTGGCGATAGGGCCCGTCGAACTGTAGGCCCCCCCGTCATAGATGACCCGGTAGTCCTTGGCCACGATGGTACCGTCCTTCTTCATGCCCGTCTTGACCGTGGCGATGATGTCATGGACTTGCCGTGAGCTTATGGCGTTTTCCTCCCGGGAGAGGACGAGCTTCACGGGCCTGCCGGCTTTTATGGAGAGCAGGGAGGCCACTAGGTCGGCGGGGGCCACCTCCGATCGGCCCCCGAAGGCGCCCCCCGAGTTGATGTGACGAACCCGTACCCGGTTCAGGGGAAGCTTCAGGAGGTTGGACAGGGCCTTTGCCCTCACGTGGGGACCGGCGTTGGGCATCCACAGATCGAGGAATCCGTTCCTGTAATCCGCAAGCACCGCGTAAGGCTCCATCATCGCGTAGGCCTCACCGGAGGCCTTGAAGGTATCCTCCCGGACAAGGTAGGCCCTGGCCATCGCCTTGTCCACCTCACCCACATCGATATGGACGTGGATATTGACATTATTGTCATATTCGCTGTGGATCCGGGGCGCCCCTTCCTGCATCGACTCCACGGGATCAAACACGGCGGGTAGCGGTTCATACTCCACCTTGATGTAGGAGAGGGCCTCCAGGGCCGTCTCCTCGTCGACGGCCGCAACGGCCGCAACGTCCTCACCCACGTAGCGGACCTTGTCGGTGGGAAGCATGGCGTGGTCCTGGGTGTAGCGGAAGACCCCCCACTTGATCCCGTAGGCGTCAAAGCCGCTCACGGCGGCCTTCACGCCCGGCACCTTCAGCGCCCTCTTCGTATCGATGGCCACGATCCTGGCATGGGGGTGGGGACTCCTCAGCACCTTTCCCACGAGCATGTTGGGTACCTTCAGGTCCGCCGTGTACCGCGCCTGCCCCGTGACCTTGGCAAGGGAGTCGCTTCGCACCACCCTTTGTCCCACAATGTTCAACGTATCATTCATAGACACCTCCTCAAGGTCCCGGCCCACCCCTTGACGGGGTCGCCGCCCCTATCGTCCCGACCCTTCCTTCTCCTTTAAGGCCCTCAGCACCTTCTCCGGCGTGATGGGAAGGTCTCGTATTCTCACCCCCACCGCATCGTAGATGGCATTGGCAATAGCCGGGGCCGTAGGCACAAGGCCCGGCTCACCGATACCCTTGGCGCCGAAGGGCCCGTCCTTCTCGTCCGTTTCCACGATCACCGCCTCCACAGGGGGGACGTCCTTGGCGGTGAGCATCTTGTAGTCCAGGAAGGTGCCGTTCTTGAGCACGCCCTTCTCAAAGATCATCTTCTCACCCATGGCGTAGCCGATCCCCATGAGCCCGCCGCCGTAGATCTGCCCCTCCAGGAGCATGGGGTTGATCGCCTTTCCCACGTCGTGGGCCGCCACATAGTTGAGGATCTTGACCTGGCCCGTCTGTGTGTCCACCTCCACCTCCGCGCCGTGGGCGCCGTAGGCGTAGGAGACCGACAGGTTTCCCTTGAAGTCCTTGTCGAAGTTTTCGTTCGCCGGGTCATAGAAATACTCGGCCATGAGCATCTTGCCGCCGGCCACGTAATGGATGTTTCTGAGGACCTTCGCCAGGCTTATGCTCTTCTGGGGATCCCGGGTCGAGTAGATGAGCCCGTTCTTGATGTCGAGATAGGCCGGTTCCTCACCCGTGCTCTTGGACGCGAGCTCCAGGATCTGGTCCCTCACCTTCCTTGCCGCGCCGAGGGCCGCATTGCCGGCCACGAAGGTGGTCCTGCTCGCGTGGGCACCCACGTCCCAGGGGCAGACGTCCGTATCGTTGTTCACGATGTTCACGTCTTCCACGGGCACGCCCAGTGTCTCGGCCACGATCTGGGCGATCACCGTATCCGACCCCTGGCCGATCTCGGAGGCACCGGTGAAGACGTCTACCTTTCCGTAATCATCCATCTTGATGATGGTGCCGCAACCGTCCGATTTGTAGACCCGGGCGCCGCCGCCCACATGGATCAGGGAGGCCATACCCACGCCCCTGCCGTTGCCCTTGCCCTTCTTTTCCTTCCAGTTGAGGCGCTTTTCAACCTCGTCGATACACTCCTTCATGCCGCAACTGGTGATTCTGAAGTTCTGGGGCGTTACCTCTCCCGGCTCGTTGGCATTCATGCGCCTGAACTCATAGGGATCGATGCCCGCGGCCTCGGCCAGACGGTCGAGGTTCGATTCGATGGCGAAGGTGGCCTGGGGGTTGCCGTATCCCCTCATGGCCTGGCTGTACGTGTTGTTGGTAAAGACGCAGGTTGCCTTGTACTTCACGTTCGGCACCTTGTAGAGGGAAGAGATGGGGAGCATCATCACCGAAGGGGTCGTGGCGCCCCATGACGTGTAGGCCCCGCAGTCGAGGATCATCTCCATCTCCCTGAAGAGGAGCTTGCCCTCCTTCGTGCATCCCTGGGAGATCTTCGTGATAGTGCACTGCCTCGGCGAGGTGGCGAAAAACTCCTCCTCCCGGGAAAAGACGATCTTCACCGGTTTCCTGGTCCTGATGGCCAGGAGGATGGCGATATACTCGTAGGCGTAGGTATCGAGTTTGCTCCCGAAGCCGCCGCCTATGACGCACTGGACGACCCTCACCCTCCTGTTCTTGTACCCGAATGCGGCCAGGGCCTCCATGTAGTCCTTCTGGGCGAGGGAGGGGATCTGGGTGTTGCTGTACATGGTGAGATTGTTTGCCGGGTCAACCACGGCGATACACCCGCTGGTCCCGAGACAGCAATGGGTGACCCACTGGGTGCTGAAGGTATCCTCCACGACGAAGGCGGCCTCTGTCCTCGCCGCGTCCACGTCTCCACAGACCAGGCGCCAGGGGAGCTTCATCCTGTTCGACTTGGCCTCCTCGTGAATCAGCGGCGCGCCTTCCTTCAGGGCCTCCACCGGGTCGAAGACGGCGGGAAGCTCTTCATACTCCACGTCGATGAGGCTCAAGGCCTCTTCCGCTATGAGGGGGTCCACGGCAGCCACGGCAGCCACCTCATCCCTCATGGACCGTACCTTCCCCGTCTTCAGGGCGGGGTTGTCCTTCATGAAACCGAATCTGAAGTCAGGGGCCACAGCCCCGGTAATCACCGCCTTGACCCCGGGCAGTGCCTCGGCCCTGGACGTGTCGATCTTCAGGATCTTTGCGTGAGGGTACTTGCTGTAGAGGATCTTGCCGTAGAGCATCCCGGGAAGCTTCAGATCCTGTATGTAGATCGCGCTCCCCGTCACCTTCTGGGGACCGTCTTTCTTTGCGATTCTCTGTCCTACCGTCGGCAGGGCTTCCATGGTCACCTCCCACCTGCAACAGATTTGATGGCTTCGATGATCTTCACGTACCCCGTGCACCTGCACAGGTTTCCCGCTATGGCCTCCTTGATCTCCTCCACCGTCGGATCCGGGTTCTCATCCAGAAGGGCCTTGGCCGACATGATCATGCCCGGCGTACAGAAGCCGCACTGAACCCCTCCCTTCTCCACGAAGGCCTTCTGAAGCGCATCGAGTTGCCCATCCTTCCGGGCCACACCCTCGATGGTGACCACCGTCTTGCCTTCCGCCTCGAGGACCGGGTAGAGGCAGGAGTTGACGGCCTTACCGTCAACGATCACCGTGCAGGCACCGCACTCACCGTATCCGCAGCCTTCCTTGGTGCCTGTCAGTTCAAGGACATCCCGCAAGAGGTGGAGCAGGGTCCACGAAGGATCCGCCTCGACGGTCACCTTTTCGTTATTGAGCGTAAATGCAATGGTCTTTTTCATAGTACCCCCTTCAGGTCAAGCACCAATTTCCAAGCACCGAGTCCCGGGCGCAAGCCCTTTGCCGTCATTCAGGATTTCGTGTTTGGGATTTCGGGTTTTCATTTCACCAGAGCCTCTCGGGCATGAAGGTGTCGTCAGGTCTGATCACCCTGTCTATGGACGTCATGATCGCCCGCTTCACGAGCACGGCCACCATCTCCTTCCTGTACCAGGCTTCACCGCGGATGCTGTCCCTCGGGGTGGCCTCCGAGGATGCGATCCTGCCTATCTCCTCGAAGAGGCTCTCCGAGATGATCTTCCCTTTGAGGGCCTCTTCCGCCTTCTTCGCCCTCATGGGCCTCGGCGCCACCACGCCCATGGCGATCCGTACGTCTTCACAGCGGAGCTCCTCTTCCTCGAAACGGCTCAACACCTTGGATATGGATTCCACCGTGCAGAGGGCGTCCCGGCACCGGAGTTCCCCGCCACCCTTACCCACGGCGATGGTCATCCTTACCGCCACGCCGAGGATCGGAAGGTCCATGGCCTGCCGCCTCGTGTGCTTGATGTAAGCCGATCCTGTCATCTCCGTAAAAGCGGGCATGACGAAGGCCTTCACCAACTCTCCCTTTTCGAGGACCGTTTTCCCGGGACCCCTGAAGAAATCATCGATATCCACGACCCTCTCGCCACCCGGCCCCGCTATCACGACCTTTGCGTCGAGGACGAGAAGAGGGCAGGCGGTGTCGGCCGAAGGGGCTGCGTTACAGATGTTGCCCCCGATGGTGGCCACGTTCCGTATCTGGCGGGACCCGAGGTTGGATGTGGCGTCGTTGAGGGCCGAGTAACGTTTCTTGATGAACTCGTTCCTCTCGATGTCGCTGTGGGTCACTCCCCCTCCGAGGGTAAGCCCCCCGGTTGTCTCGACCACGGAAAGCTCAGGTATGTTCCTCAGGGAGACCAGGCTCGCGGGCTTCAGCTTGCCCTGTCTCGCAAGGACCAGCACGTCCGTGCCGCCGGCGATATACTTCGCGTTGTCGAGACGCCCCATCAGCTCCATGGCTTCCTTGATCGTTTGAGGCTTGTGGTATTCGTAGCTCTGCACAATACCCTCCTTTTCCTTGACTTCCTTTACATGTCCCTGTTGTCGAAGACGCGCTTGGTCTTTCGCTCGGAGCGCGGCAGGGAACCGTAGTCCTCCACCTCCACGTCGCAGCTCACCAGAATCTGCCTCTTGATCTCCTTCTCGATGGTCTTCCGGATATGCTTGTCCTCGTCGTGGGAGCCGTGCATCCCCTGGGCCCGCTCAACCCTGATGGTCATGTGGTCCTTACCGCCCTTGTCCTTCCGGTACAGGACGATCTGGTACTCGCTCCCCACCTCCTTGATATTGGACAGGATCTGGTCGATGTGGCTCGGGTAGATGTTGACGGCCCGGAAGATGAACATGTCGTCGGAACGCCCGAGGATCCTGTCGTGCCTGGGCATCAGGCTGCCGCAGGGGCACTCCCCCGGCATGATTCTCGTCAGGTCCCGGGTGCGGTAGCGGATGAGCGGCGCCGCCTCTTTCCGCAGGGTGGTCACCACCATCTCGCCCACCTCGCCTTCGGGCACCGGCTCCAGGGTCTCGGGATTCAGGATCTCCAGTATGTAGTAGTCCGCCCAGTAATGGATCCCCGTATGGTAACGACAGTCGAGGCCCGTGCCGGGACCGTAGAGTTCGGTCATGCCGGGGATGTCGAAGAGCTGGTCATAGGCCACGCCGGAGAGCTCCGATATCCTGGTCCGCATGGCATCGCTCGCCCGTTCGGAACCGAAGATCATCTTCCTGAGGGCGATCTTTCCCCGCAACCCCCGTTCGTCGATGAGCTCCGCCATGAGAAGACCCATGGAGGCGGTGCAGGTCATGACCGTGGTGCCGAAGTCCTCGAGGAACTGGCACTGCATGTCCGTATTGCCGGGACCGATGGGGATGGACATGGCGCCGAAGCGCTCGCAGCCGTTCTGAAAACCCCAGCCGGCGGTCCAGACCCCGTACCCGACGGCAATCTGGATGCGGTCCTCCAGGGTACAGTCGGCATAGGAGTAACACCGGGCGAACATGTTCGCCCAGTCCTCTATATCCTTTGCCGTATAGCAGAGGACCTTCCTCTTTCCCGTCGTGCCGCTCGAGGCGTGAATGCGCACGATCTTCTCAAAGGGGACGCTCCTTAAGGGGAAGGGGTATCCCTCCTGGAGGTCCTTGCTCGTCGTGAAGGGCAGTTTCCGAAGGTCCTCAAGGGTCTTCACGTCCCCGGGTTTCACGCCCGCCTCGTCAAGCTTCTTCCTGTAGTGGTCGGAACCGGTGTAGGCGTGGTTCACCGTCCACTTGAGGCCTTCAAGCTGCACCGCCTTCAACTCTTTCTCGTTCTTGATCTCCGGATCGAACCGTCTTTTCATCCAAACCTCCCTCTGTGGAGCAAGCACTAAATCCCAGGTAACAAGTCCTAAACGAGATCATCTATTTGGGGTTTAGAGCTTAGGATTTGGGATTTCTCTAATTTCCCCTTCGTTTCCTTGTTTCCTCCTCCCGAACCGTCATGGTGGCGGGATCGATGACGACGCCGTAATCGCGTAAAGCCCTTTCGATGCTCACGTAGCCTTCGAGCACGTCGTTGAGCACCGCCTCGGGATCCCTCCCGAGAGGGTTGCCGTAACCTCCCCCTCCGGGGGCGTCGATAATCACCTCGTCGCCGGGCTTCAACTGGGTCAGACCGTAGGGATTCCCCGGCGCGCCGTTGACGAGGAATTGGGCCTTCGTTCCCGGCTTACCCTCGAAGAGGCCCTCGGCCGGGTAGGTGTACCTCCCTGCCTGGATCCCCAGGTTGACCGGCGGGATCGGGGCGTACCGGTCGTCAGGCACCTTGAAGACCTCCCGCTTGCCCAAGCCGCCCTTCATGGTCCCGGGACCGCCCGAATCGGCGAGGAGCTCCCGTTTCTCCACCAGGAGAGGGGTGTCGCTCTCGAAGATCTCGACAGGCGTGTTGGCCCCGTTGGCGGGAAAGATGTAGACATAGTTGCCGTCGTTGGATGCCCCCGCACCCATGCCGCCGCCCCTGATGATTACCGAGTGCCAGGGTCTCCCGTCCTTCCTGCGGCCGTAAAAGACATTCATGGCGGCCGGTGTCCCGCCGGAGGCGGCGATCACCTTCCCGGGCAGAACGCCTGAGAGGGCACGGTAGATCACCTCGGTGAGGAAATGGCCCACCCCCATCCGGGCAGCCACAGCGGCGGGGAACCGGCAGTTGAGCACACTCCCCTCGGGCGCGGCGAGCCGTATCGGCCGGGCGCACCCGTCGTTGTTGGGGATATCGGGGGCGAACATGCTCTTCACGGCCATGAATACGTACGCATAGGTAAAGTTGAAGACCACGTTGCCTCCCCAGTTCACCTGGGGGGATGAGCCCTCAAGGTCCACCGCGATGTCACTCCCTTTCACCTCGACCCGGGCCTGGATGATGATGTCTTCCTTTCCCTTTGTCTGCTCCACCACGCCCCTGGCGTGGTAGACCCCGTCGGGGATCTTCTCGATCTCCTCCCTCATGCTCCGCTCCGTGAGGCTGATGATCTGGTCGGCAAGGTCGTCCAGGTCGTCGAGATCGCTTTCCTTCAGCATCTGGCAGATCTTCTCGGCACAGACGTGGTTCGCCGCGATCTGGGACCGGATGTCCCCGATTACCTCGTCGGGGGTCCTCACATTCCACCTGATCATATCCATGACCGACTGGTTGAGCATACCCCTGTCGTAGAGCTTCACGAGGGGGATAAAGAGGCCCTCCTCGAAGACGTCATGGTTGTCGGAGGCCACGCGGCCGCCGATGTCGGAGTGGTGGAAGACGCAGGCGGTGAAGGCCACGAGCCGGTCCTTGTAGAAGATGGGGCTCATGACGCACACGTCGTTCAGGTGGCCCGCCAGGGCCCAGGGATCGTTGGTGATGAAGACGTCGCCGGGCTGGTAAAAACCGGGGGGATACTTGTTCACCAGGTTCTTCACCCCCAGTGCCATGGCCCCGGACTGACCCGGCGTCGCGAAGGTACCCTGGGCCAGTTCCCGTCCCTGCCGGTCCGTGAACATACAGGTGTAATCGTGGGCGTCCCTGAGGAGGCTGGAAAATGCCGTCCTGGCCACGCTGCCGTCTGCCTCGTCAACGATGGAAATCAGCCTTCGCCACAGGATCTCCAGGGTGATCGGATCGAATGTGCGCCCCATCTTCATACCTCCTTCAGGTCGACCCACAGAAAACCGAAGTCATCGGTGGACACGCGGGCATCCTCGCCCACGATGAGGGTCGACTCCTTTTCCTCGATAATGGCGGGACCCCTGAAGGCAGCCCCCGGGGAAAGCCTGTACCGGTCGTAGACCGTGTAGGGGATGAAATCCCTGGCCATGGGAGAATAGGCGAGCCGGGTACCCTTCACCGCCTTCTCCGCCGACTGTCCGCTCCCCTCGAGCCTCGGAAGCTTGAGGAGCTTTTCGGGAAGGCTCGCCCTCACCTTGAAATTGATGAATTCCACCTCCGAGTCGGGGTAGGTCCTGCCGTAGAGCTTCTCGTAGGTATCGTCAAAGAGCCGTCGTACCTCTGTCTTCGCGAGGTCCGTAAAGGCCCCCGGGGGCAGGGAGATATTTACTTCCGAGCCCTGTCCTACGAAGCGCATGTCCACCGATCGTTCGTACCTGATCGTCTCGTCGCCCGCTTCCTTCTTGAGGATCCCGGCGGCATCCCCTTCGAGGCCCCTGAATATCTGCTCGATCTCGCTGAAATCGCTCACCCCCAGTGAGACCTTGTGACTCCTCAGGAGGTCGAAGGCCCGGGGAGCGGTGAAGAAACCCATGGCCGAGCCCACACCGGCATTGGGCGGTACGAGCATTCGGGGCGCCCCCAGCTTCTTGGCCAGGCCGTACGCATGCACCGGCCCCGCACCGCCGAAGGCGGCGATGGTAACGATCTTCGGGTTTCCCCCTTTTTCCGCGATGTGGGTCTTGGCCGCGGCCGCCATGGTCTCGTTGATGAGATCGTGGATCCCCCATATGGCCTGAATGAAGGAGACACCGAGGGGCTTAGCGATCTTTTCCTCCACGCCCCGCCTCGCCCCTTCCTTGTCGAGGGTCATCTCGCCCCCGAGGAAGTAGTGTTCGTCGAGATAACCGAGAAGGAGGTCCGCATCGGTCACACAGGGGTCTGTCCCGCCCCTTCCGTAACAGATCGGTCCGGGTACCGCCCCGGAGCTTTCGGGGCCCACCTGAAGGGTGCCCATCTTGCTCACCTTGGCGATGCTGCCGCCCCCGGCGCCGATCTCCATGAGGTCGACGACGGGCACCTGGATCGTGAGGCCGCTCCCCTTCATGAATCGCTGGACCCGGCCCACCTCGAAGGTGGGGACCACGCCGGCCACCCCCTTCTGGATCAGGCACGACTTGGCCGTCGTTCCTCCCATGTCGAAACAGAACATCTCCGGAATGTTGAAGTGGCGGCCGTAATACTGTCCGGCGATCACGGCGGCCGTGGGGCCCGACTCGATGATCCTGACGGGAAACTCCGCCGCCGTGTCCACGGACGTGACCCCGCCGCTGGAGAGCATGATGAAGAGCTTGCCCTTGAAGCCGATGGACTCGAGCCTCCCGGCGAGCTTGGAGAGATAGCGTCCCGTGAGGGGCTTCACGTAGGCGTTGGTGACCGTGGTGCTCGTCCTCTCATATTCCTTGATCTGGGGCAGGACACGGTAGGAGATGGAAACCGACAACCCCGGGGCCTCCTCCTTGATGATCTCCTCGATCATCAACTCATGGGCCGGGTTCTCGAAGGAGTTGATCAGACAGACGGCGATGGACTCGACCCCCTCCCTGAGGAGGGCGCGGACGACCCGCTGCGCCTCTTCCCGCTCGAGGGCCTTGAGCACGGTCCCGTCGCTTCTGACCCTCTCGTCCACCTCCATGCGGAGCCTCCTGGGGATGAGGGGCCTGGGGAACTCGGCAAAGATATCATAGGGTGCATACCGTATCTCCCTTCCGATCTCCAGCACGTCCCGGAAACCCTTCGTGGTGATGAGGCCCGTCCGGGCCCCTTTGCGCTCGATGATGGAGTTGATGACGAGAGTGGTCCCGTGGATCAGTTCATCCAGCCTTCCCACAAAGTCCGGGGTGGTCTTTTCCAGGGCCCGTATCCCCTCTTCCACCGCGTCGGAGGGGTCCTGGGGGGTGGTAAGGCACTTGCCCGTCCACATCTCGCCGGTTTCGTCGTTGAGGAGGACGAAGTCGGTGAAGGTGCCGCCTATGTCGCAGCCCAGCCGATAGTAATTGTCTGCCATATGACCTCCACACGTAGGGTACCGGGGTTCAGTCAGAGGACCCGTCAGGTTGTCAGAACAGGCTCGGCTCCTTGAATTCCCCGAAGATATTCCTGAAGACACCGGCCATCTCGCCCACCGTGCAATAGGCCTTGCAGCAGTCGACAAGATAGGGCATGACGTTCTTTCCCGCCCTGGTCGCCCCTTCCAGTTCCCTGAGGGTACGGGCTACATCCTGGCCGCTTCTCTCCCGGCGGAGGCGTTTCAGGCTCTCGATCTGCCGCTCCGCCGATGCGTAGTTGTACTCGTGAAGCTCCACGTCCATGGCCTGTTCTTCCGTGTAAATGTTGACGCCCACCTTCTTGAGCTCCCCGGTCTGGATGCCCTTCTCGAACTCGTAGGCCTGCCGTGCCACAAGGCGCTGCACGTAGCCGGAGGCGACACCCTGCACGATGCCCCCCATCTTCTCGATCGTTGCCATCTCCTCTTCGATCTTCTGCTCCATCTCCTTGGTGAGGGTCTCGATAAAGTAGCTGCCCGCGAGGGGATCGACGGTGTCGCGAAGGCCCATCTCGTCCATAAGGAGCTGGAGGGTCCGAAGGGAGAGGATGGCCGCACGGGGGGTGGGGATGGTGTAGGCCTCGTCGAAGCTGCACAGGGCGGTGGTCTGTGCCCCCGCAAGGGCTGCAACGAGGGCGTAGTAGGCGCCGCGCATGATGTTGTTCTCCGGCTGGGCCTTGGCAAGGCCGTAGCCGCCGCCGCCGAAGAGGCCCCGGAGAAACATGTTCTGCGGCTTCTTCACGTTGTACTTTTCCTTCAGGTTTCTGGCCCAGAGCTTTCTCGCAGCCCTGAACTTGGCCACCTGTTCCCAGATATTGCCGAAGACATTGAGGTTGAAGGAAAAGCGGCCCACGAACTGGTCCACGTCGTAGCCCCGCTTGAGCACGTTGTCGATGTAGGCGTTGGCGATCAGGATGGCGCAGGCGATCTCCTGGGCCGGCGTGGCACCCGACTCCCGTATGTGGTAGCCGCAGACACTCACCGGGTTGGTGCGGGGGAGGGTGGTCATGGAGTACTCGATGGTGTCGCCGATGAGGTTAACCGCCGGCTCGACGGGGAAGATCCAGGCCCCCCTGCCGATCATCTCTTTCAGGATGTCGTTCTGGGGCGTGGCGCTGATCCGGTCGGCCCGGAAGCCGAATTTCTCGGCCACCGCCTGGTACATGGCCAGCATGATGGAGGCCACCGCGTTGATGGTAAGGCCGGAACCGATTGTTTCGAGGTTGATGTCCTTGAAGGCGATTTCGAAGTCCCGAAGACTGTCCACCGCCATGCCCACGCGGCCCACCTCGCCCTCTGCCATGGGGTCGTCCGAGTCGTACCCCATCTGGGTGGGCAGGTCGAAGGCCACATTGAGACCTGTCTGACCGTGGGAGATCATGAGCTTGAACCGCTCGTTCGTCTCGGCGGGTGTGCCGAAGCCCGTGTACTGCCGCGTGGTCCAGGCGCGGCTGCGGTACCCCTGAGGGTGAATCCCCCTGGTAAAGGGATATTCGCCGGGATCGGCCAGGTCCTTCTCGTAGGAGAACCCCACCCTTTCGAGGTCCTCGGGGCCATACGAGGTTTTGACATGAATGCCCGACTGGAGGATCACATCCAGTATCTGATCTTTGTCGTCCTTAATGTACCGTGCCACTCCCATAATAACCCCCTACCCTGATGCGTTCAGGGAAAGTCTCTTTATGTCTTCAGTTTGTGTGCGCCTTTATGAAGGACACGATATCGGCGAAGGGCGTGCCGCCCGGGAACACCCCTTTCACCCCGAGGGCCTGCAGCTTCGTGACGTCCTGCTGGGGGATCACCCCGCCCACCAGGACCATCTTGTCGCTGATGCCCTTCTCGCCGGCCAGCTTCATGAGCTTCGCCGTGAGGGGAAGGTGCGCGCCGCTCATGACCGAGAGGCCGATCACATCCACGTCCTCCTGAAGGGCGATGTTCACGATCTGCTCCACCGTCTTGTGAAGCCCCGTATAGATGACCTCCATCCCCGCGTCCCTCAGGGCCTGGGCAACCACCTTGGCCCCCCTGTCATGGCCGTCAAGACCGGGCTTGGCAATAAGCACCCGAATTCTCTTATCCAAAGCTCGTCACCCCTTTCTTCCCCGTTTCAGGGATCTCGCTTCCTGTCTCAGTTTCTTCTTCACCAGGTCCATGCCTCTCAGAATATGTTTCCTTACAAGTTTTTCCACCTTGCGTGCGTTACCCGCCCTCATGAGGGCGATCATCTCCTTGTGGTCCTGGATGGAGATGGCGGCCATCCCCTCGTAACGGAAGATGATGATGCGGTACCGGAAGATGTAGTCCCTGAGATCGCTGATGAGGCCGTAGAGCTTCGCGCTCTTTGCAGCCTTGTAGAGGAGGTCGTGGAACTCCGTGTTCATCCGCACCACCTCCTCCATGTTCCGGTCCTCGAGACACTGCTCCTCCCGCGCCACGATCTCCTCCAGGGCGCGAAGCTCCTCTTCCGTGGCCCGCGAGGTGGCAAGGTAGCCCGCGTATCCCTCCAGGACGCCCCGGATGCCGAAGACCTCTTCGATGTTTTCGTCCGTAATGACGCTCACCGCAAACCCGCCCCTGGGGAGCTTGTGGATCAACCCTTCCTTTTCGAGCTTCTGGATCGCCTCCCGAACCGGGGTGCGACTGGTGCCCATCTCTTCGGCGAGCTTCTCTTCGATCAGCCGCTTGTTCGGCGGCAAAACCCCGTTCAGAACCAAGGCCTTCAGGCGCTTGTACACCTGCTCCCGAAGGAATCTTCCCTTCCGAATATCCTGCTGGCTGTCCTGCAATTCCATCCCGTCACCCCCTCGACCAGCCGCCAAGTCTCCTCTCCCCTTCTCCGGCTTTATATGACGCCCTTGTTTTTCCACTCTCCGAGCTCAGCCTCCCTGTAGCCCAGGGTCTTCACGTAGATCTCGTCGTTGTGCTCCCCGAACCTCGGCGGGAAGGTGAGCTTCCGGTCCACGGATTTGACGTAACTTGTCGTCACCGGCAGGGGTGCCAGGTAGATGGTCACCCCTGTCTTTCCGTCCGTGGCCGAGAGGATTTCTCCTTTGATATAGGGATCCTCGATCACCTCCTCCAGGGAGTTTACCTTTGAGATGGGTATGGTGGCGGCGGTAAAGAGGCCGATCAACTCATCGGTGGTATACCGTACCGTCACCGCCTCGATGGCCCTGTTCAGGTTTTCCACATCCCTGATCCGCCCCTCGTTCCTGCCGTACTCCGGTTTTTCGAGGACCTCGAAGCCGGGGATCTTGAGCATCCGTTCCCACTGTATATCGTTGCCCACGGCGATGTAGGCGTAACTGTCCCTGGTCTTGTACACCGAGACCGGGGCAAAGAACTCGTGGGTGTTACCCCTCCGGGTGATCTTCTTGTTGAAGGACTTCGTCTGGGTGATGGGAACGGTAAGCCAGGAAACCGTGCTCTGGAACATGGAGACGTCGATCCGGGACCCTTCACCGGTGGCAGCCCTCTTGTACAGGGCCTTCATGATGAGGCCGTAAGCGTGCTCGCTGGCGCCCATGTCCGGAAGGGGTACACCGAGCACATAGGGGGAGCTTTCCTTGTCTCCCGTAAGCTCCATAAGGCCGCCCCTGGCCTGGAGGATGGGATCGTAGGCAGCCTCGTTGCTCTCCGGCCCGAAGCCGGTCAGGCCGACCCAGATGATATCCTTTTTGATCGCCTTCACCATCTCGTACTCAATGCCCAGCTTCTTGTAGTTCCTGGGCAGCTGGTTGGTGGCGAAGACGTCCACATTCAGCTCCACGAGAAGCCTCTTGAAGATCTCCTGACCCTCGGGGGTGCCGAGGTCCAGGGTGATGGCCTTCTTGTTGCAGTTGATGGCCAGGAAGTAGGTGTACATCCTGTCCTCGTTGAGCCTGTTCTCCCCCACCCTCCGGTTGGGGTCCCCGTAGACGGGGTGCTCCATCCTGATGACCGTGGCCCCGTCAAGGGCCAGGCGGTAGGTAAGGTAGGGCAGGACCGTGGCCTGTTCAAGGGAAAGAATGGTGATCTTCTTGAAAATCTCGTGGTCTTCCATGAACCCTCCTCTGGATACTGTATACAATTTTTTCCCTCAACTATAGTATCCCCCCAAAAAATTGTCAAGGATTTTGTATACCAAATCGAACAGGCTTCCGGCTTGCTTTCCGGGGCCTTCTGGTGTAGATTAGTCAACGTTCCTACAGGAAACGGAGGACTGCATGAAGAAGGTTTTCAGTGGTATCCAGCCCACCGGGGAGATTCATGTCGGCAATTACGTGGGCGCCATCCGACAGTGGGTCCACCTCACCGAGGACTATGACTGCATCTTCTCAGTGGTGGACTACCATGCCATGACCGTTGAATACCCTGTCGAGGAGTTCAGGCAGCGGAACCTCGAAACCGCAGTGGTCCTCCTCGCCTGCGGCCTTTCCCCCGGAAAGTGCCGCATCTTCGTCCAGTCCCACGTGCGCGAGCACACGGAGCTTGCCTGGATCTTCAACTGCGTTACGCCTATCGGCGAACTGGAACGGATGACCCAGTTCAAGGACAAGTCGAAACAGCATCGGGCCAATATCAACATGGGCCTCATGGGTTACCCCGTCCTCCAGGCTGCGGACATCCTCATCTATAAGGCAGGTTATGTGCCTGTGGGCGAGGATCAGGTGCAGCACGTGGAACTTTCCAGGGAGGTGGCGCGGAAGTTCAACGCCCGTTTCGGCCCCATCTTCCCCGAACCCCAGGTGATCCTTTCCATGGCCCCCCGGATCCTCGGGGTGGACGGCCAGAGTAAGATGTCCAAGACCCTGGGTAACTACGTGGGCATCCTGGAGCCCGAGGCCGAGGCGTGGGAGAAGCTCCGTACCGCCGTGACCGACGTGAACCGGGTCCGGAGAAAGGACCCCGGGAACCCGGAGATATGCAACATTTACACCATACACCGCGCCTTCTCGCCCGACGAGACCCTCCTCGAGGTGGACCGGGGATGCAGGAGCGCCGCAATAGGGTGCATCGACTGCAAAAAGATGCTCTTCGGGTACCTGAACGCGGAACTCGCCCCCATCAGGGAGCGCGCCCTCTCGCTCCAGGGCGATCCGGCCTATGTCATGGATGTGCTCCGGGAAGGGGCCATCAGGTGTACCGCCGAGGCCCGGGAAACGATGAGGGAGGTGCGGGAGGCGGCCGGGCTGCTTGTGTAGCGGACCACGGGGTGACGGATGCCCCTTGGACCTTGACTTTTCCGACCCCCTACCATAATCTGTTCCCGTGAAAAGACTGGCCATCGGCATGTTCGACTCCGGCATCGGGGGCCTCACGGTGCTCAAGGAGGTGCGGCGACTCCTTCCGGAGGAGGACATCATCTACTTCGGTGATACGGCCCGCGTCCCTTACGGAAACCGGTCCCCCCAGACCGTCACTAAGTATGCCCTCGAGAGCGCCCTGTTTCTCCTCACCCGAGGCATCAAGATCCTGGTCGTAGCCTGCAACACCTCCTCGGCCCTGGCCCTTTCCGTTCTCAAGAAGAAGCTTCCCGTACCCGTGCTCGGGGTCATCGAACCGGGTGCCCGGGAGGCGGTGAGCCGGAAGGGCGTGCGGAGGATAGGCGTGATCGGAACGCGGGCCACCATTCGGAGCCACGCCTACGAGGAGGCCATAAGAAGGCTGAACCCGGACGTAGAGGTACTGTCCGCTGCCTGCCCCCTCTTCGTTCCCATCGTGGAGGAGGGCCTCGAAGGTGACCCCGTGGCCCGCCTCATGGCGGATCGCTACCTCCTGAGCCTGAAGGAGGCGGCCGTGGATGTCCTTGTCATGGGGTGCACCCACTACCCCATGCTCGAGCCGGTGATTGCCGAGACCATGGGTGACGGCGTCACCATCGTCCATACGGGGAAGGAGACGGCCAAAGAGGTCAGGACTACCCTTGAGAACCACGGTACCCTGAGAAAGAGCAGGAAGGGAAAGACCGAATACTTCGTTACCGACTCGCCTTACGCCTTTGCCGGGATCGGCAGCAGATTTCTCGAAGAGCAGATCACCCATATCAAGTTCGTCAAGGACCTCGATTACCGGAACGTCCGCATTACCCCATGATCGCCCATATCGCACCACCGCTCCCCGTGGCCAGGACCTTCTCCTACAGGGTGCCCGACAGGCTCCTGGGGATGGTGGAGGGGTTCATGAGGGTCACGGTGCCCTTCGGAACCAGGACGGTCACAGGATACGTCACCGCGCTGGAAGACAAGGATGGTGAGGGACTGAAGGACCTTCACGGAGTCCTTGACCCTTACCCCCTCGTGGGCGGAGACCTTGCGCCCCTGATCCGGTGGGCCTCCCGACACTATGTGGCCCCCATGGGCGTGGTCCTCAAGTATGTCCTTCCGGCGAGCCTCAGGATCGAGCGGTATATGAAGGTTCGACGGCGTCTCGGTGACGAGGGCGACGGGCCGGCACAACCCCTTTCCAGGGCATACCGTGCCCTCGGCAGGGAGGCGGTCCTCCGGGGGGTGAGGGAAGGAAGTCTCGTGGCGGAGGACATCTTCACGGGCAGGCCGTGGGGTCCCCCGGAGGAGGTAACCCCGGGAGGCGGACCCGGAGGGATGACCTTTCTCGCGGGACCCATGAAGGTGCGCCTGGCCCGCTACATGGAGGTCGCGGCCCTCCATACTGCCCGTGGTGAAAACGTGCTCATCCTTCTCCCCGACTTCAAGACGGCGGGGCAGCACGTGTACCGGGCCCTGAAGGAGGAATTTGGAGAGAAGGTGTATTGGTACTCCTCTTCGGTGAAGGCGAAGGCCCGGATGGAAGCCTATTTCCGGGCGCGAGGGGAGGGTGGGCTTCTGATCCTCGGAAACCAGAGTTCTTCCTTCATGGCTGTTGCACGCCTCGGTCTCATCATCGTGGAGCGACCGGAAGAAGATGAGTACAGAAACGAAGAGGGGTTCCGGTTCAATGCCTCGGAGGTGGCCCGGCAGCGAGGCAGGATCGCCGGGGTACCTGTGGTTATGGGTGGCCCTTTCCCTCCCTTTGAGCTGATCAAGGAAGCGGGCGAGGGTAACCTTCACCTGGTCACCCTGTGCCCCTGGACCCCTCCCCGGTTCAATGAAGTCAGAGTGGCACGCAAGGGCGATGCCTCCGAGGCCCCCCCGGAAGCCCTTGTCGAGTCCGTGAAGGCCTCTGTGGAGGCGGGCGGGCGGGTAGCCGTCTACACGCCCAGAAAGTTTTACGGCTCCCTTATTCACTGTCTCGAATGCGGGCAATTCTTCCTCTGCCCCCGCTGTCACGGCATGCTCAGTTATGCCAAGACGGAGGACCGCCTCGTCTGCCCCCGATGTTCGGCTCACCATCCCTACCGGGAGACATGCCCCCATTGCGGTAGCCGGTTCATCCGTTTCTCCAGGGCCGGCGTCGAGTACCTGGAGGAGCACTTCCGGCGGTTTCTTCCGGAAACAGCGGTTTTTCCCCTTACCGGGGACACGGTCTCGAAGGTTGCCTCAGGCCCCACCGATCTCTATGGACACAGACCGGCCGTCATAGTGGGCACCCAAGTACTTTCCAAGCTCTATGATCTGAAGATCGACCGCCTCATCGTCTACGGCTGGGAAGATATGGTGAGCCCATCCGGCTTTCGGGCCACCGAGAGGATCCTCCACACCGTCCTCAACCTGAACGATGCCCTCACCCCCCGCGAGATCCTCTTTCTCAGCATCGGGGAAAAGGGCATCAGCCCCGGGGACTTCGCAGACCCGCTCCTGTTCTCCATGAAGGAGCTTGAAAAACGGAAGATTGCCTCCTTCCCCCCCTTTGTGCGCCTCTTCTCCGTGGAGAGTGCCGCCCTTCCGGGACCGGGCTCCGGGAAGGCCCTTGATCGTGTCATGACGCTGGCGCGTGAGGGGGGGGTTGAAGGGTTTCTGGCCGGGCCCCTCTTTCCGGACAGAGACAAGAACCGCTGGAGGATACTGGTCCGCCTCGAAAGCGAAAGGGCAATCGAGTTTCTCCGGGGTCTCCATGCGATTCCCGGTGTCCGTGTCGAGGCTGATCCGCTCGATATTTAGGCACAAAAAAAGGGGGCGTTTCCACCCCCCCTTCGTTGTGCAGGTTACAACCTACTTCTTTGCGGGAGCTGGTGCCTTCTCAGGAGCCGGCTTCTCGGCAGGCTTCTCGGCAGGCTTCTCCGCCTTCTTCTCGGCCTTCTTGGCGGGGGCCTTGGCCTTCGCCACGGAGGATGCCATCATCTTCCCGTCTTTCTCGGTGTACTTCACCACCACCTTGTCGCCAGCCTTGAACTCGGCCATCTTCTTCACACCGGAGACGTCGAAGGTCTTGTCGTCGACGGCGATGGTCTTCGCGGCTGCGTCTGCGCTCTTGAATTCACCGGTGAACTGGTGAACCTTTGCCTTGGGCGCCTTCTCAGCCTTCTTCTCTACCTTCTTCTCTGCCGCCGGTTTCTCGGGAGCCGCTGCCGGTTTCTCGGGAGCCGCTGCCTTCGGTGCCTGCGCGAAGACGGTGGTCACAAAGGCTACGCTGATAAGCAGTGCGAGTGCGATCATGAATGCTTTCTTCATACTTTTTCACCTCCTTCCGTTTTGTATTGAACTTCCTGACGGTGAACTGATGCATATAGCATGCCAGAGGCTGCACTCGGGACAAGAGCCATAATTTCAGCATCTTTTCACGGGAGGCAGAAGGTAGGGGTCCTGTAAGTCGGATATTTCCGACGGGTGTGGGGAGATCAGTCGGATATTTCCGACGATGTCTTTCGCTGGTTCCGTGGAGGGTGAAGACCCTTGGCCTGCACAGCCCTGGCCCGGTAATCGTAAAGGCCCAACTCCTTCAGCTTTGCCACGGCAGTGTAGAAGGTGTCCTTGTTGATCCCCAGGCGTTCGATGATGGCCTTCGGCTCGCTCAGCTCCCGCACCTCTCCGTCCGACTCTTCCAGATTCAGGAGATAGAAATAGACCCTGTACTCGGCAGCGGTCAGCTTTGCGTCGATCAGGTAGTCGAGACTCCCGCGGCGCCCTTCGAGACCTCCCCTCGCCAGGTTGCCCTGCTTCGCCTCCTCGGGCATGCAATCCGGGCCGATCGTGTCCCCCTCGCACATGACGTAGGCCCTCTCCACCACCGACTCGAGCTGCCGGACGTTTCCCGGCCAGGTATAATCCATCAGCATCTGGAGGGCCTCTTTGGCGATCCCCACCTTCCGTTCGTGAAGGTCGTTGAGACGCCTGAGAAAGTGTTCCACCAGGATGGGAACGTCGGTGATCCGTTCCCGGAGCGGCGGTATGGTAAAGGAGATCACGTTGAGACGGTAATAAAGGTCCTCCCGAAAGCGGCCCTTCCGGATCTCCTCGTCAAGCTTCTTGTTGGTGGCGGCTATGATCCGCACATCAAGCTTGATGGTCTCTTTTCCCCCTATCCGTCTCAGCTCCCGCTCCTGGATGACCCTGAGGAGTTTGGCCTGGGTGTTCAGGGTCAGGTCCCCTATCTCGTCGAGAAAGAGGGTGCTTCCGTTGGCCTGCTCGAAAAGTCCGATGTGGCGCGTAAGGGCGCCCGTGAAGGCCCCCTTCTCGTAGCCGAAAAGCTCGCTCTCGAGGAGCGTCTCCGGTATGGCCGCGCAGTTGATGGCAAAGAAGAGCTTGTTCCTCCTCGGGCTGTTATAATGGATGCCCTTGGCGAAAAGTTCCTTCCCTGTCCCGCTTTCACCGAAAATCAACACGGTGGAGGTGGTGGGGGCGACCCGGCGCACGATCCTGAACAGCTCCTCCATGCGGCCGTGGGCGCCCACGATGTTCTCGATATGGAACCGTTCATAGAGCTGGTCCTTCAGGAGCATGGTCTCCTTGAGGAGCCTCGCCTGATTGACCGCATTGCCGATGGCGAGGAGAAGCTGGTCTTTCTCGAGAGGTTTTTCGAGGTAGGAAAAGGCGCCCAGCTTGGTGGCCTCTATGGCGGAGGGGATTGATCCGAAGGCGGTGATGATGATGACGTGGCACGGGAGCTTGAGGGCCCGTACCTCCTTCAACACCTCTGTTCCGTCCATGTCCGGCAGCCTGAGGTCCGTGAGGATGATGTCGAAGGTACTCGATTTCAGGAGGCTGATGGCCGTCTTCGCGCAGTCCGCCGTCTCCACGTAGTACCCTTCTTTCCTGAGGATGGTGGAGACGATCTCCCGCTGGTTCCTGTCGTCCTCCACCACAAGGATGCTCCCCTTCTCATGCTTCATGGGGCACCTTCACCGTTATGGTGGTTCCCTTCCCTTTTTCACTCTCCACGGAAATGACCCCCCCGTGCTCCTCCACAAATCTCTTGGTGATCGTGAGGCCCAGGCCTATGCCGATCTTTTTGGTGGAGTAGTAAGGCTCGAAGATCTTCCCGATCTCCTCCCTCTCTATGCCCCCGCCCGTGTCGGTGACCGCCACAAAAGAGAATGAATCCTCCACCCCGCTCCGAACGCTCACGGCCCCCCGGTCCTCAATCGACTGGATGGCGTTGAGAAGCAGGTTGACGAGGCACAGGCGCATATACTCCCGGTCGCAGTAAATGCCCCTGCCGTTCTCAGAGCACTGGACCTCCACCTGAATCCCCGTACGCACCTTGTCCCTCACCGCCTGGAGGGCTTCGCCCACCAGGGCCTCCGTGGCCACCCACTCCCGGCGGAGCTTGATGGGCTTGCCGAGGAAGAGGAAATTGTGGATCAGTTCGTTCACCCTGTGGATCTCCCGGATCAGGTCGTCGAGGAGCTTGAGGAGGTCGTCCCTGTCCTCCAGCTGTTCCTCTGTAATCCTCTCACGAATGTGGCCGATGGAGAGAGAGAGGAAATTGAGGGGGTTGCGGATCTCGTGGGCGATCCCCGAAGAAAGCTGGCCGATGATGGAGAGCTGCTCCGTCTTCTTGAGCTTCTCCTCCAGTTCCTTCCTCTCGATGAGCTTGTCCACCATCTCGTTATAGCTCTTGATGAGCACGCCGATTTCGTCCTGGCGGTCGCGGTCCCGTATCTTCACGAGGTCGCCCTCGGCGATCCTCTTGCTCGCCTGGGCGATCCTCTTGATGGGTTCCGTGTATTTCTCCGCGATCAGCAGACTGACGATGATGGCGATGGCGAAGGCGAAGAGGGTGCTCAGGATCCGTTTCAGGTGGTTCCGTTGGGCAATGACCTTGTAGTCGTCGAGGATCATGCTGATATGGATGTAGCCGAGGTTCTGCCCCTTGATGGAGACGGGCATGATCACATTGTACAGCCGCTGGGCATCCCTCTTGCTCTCCTCCCCCAGGCGGGCGCTGATCATGAAGTCTTTCTTCCTTCCCTGCTTCCTCTCCCCTATCTTCTGTTTCGTCCCGATCTTCTTCGGGTCCGAACTGGCGATGACCTCGGCGTTGTCGCCCAGGATCGAGATCTCCTTGATCCCCTTCTTGTTCAGCATGTCCACATACCCTTTGAGCCGCTCCGTGCTGTCGCCCCGGTACGTGAGCTCCTCGACGCTGATCTGGATCGCCTTGGTGATGTCGTCGATGTTGTCGCTCACCTTCTCGAGGAGCGCCTCTTCCGACCTGGAGTAGATGACGGTGAAGGACGTGACCGTGAGGACGAGGAGAAAGAGGAGGATGAGCAGGAGCTGCGTCCTCAGGGAAAGGCTTCGAAAGATCTGCTTGAGCGGGGAAAGGAGCTTGCCCTCCCCTGCCTGGTTCATCCAGCCCATGCTGCCCCGTTCCCCCTCTCCCGCCACAGCCCAATCAGTGCCCCGTCAGGCGGAGCACCCCTCTCCTTCCTCAAGAAGGGCCACGGCATAGACCGCAATACCCTCGCCCCTGCCTGCAAACCCGAGCCCCTCGGTAGTCTTTCCCTTGATCCCTACCCTCTCGGGGTCAAGGCCCATGATCGATCCGAGCCTCTCTTTCACGGCCTGGCGATAGGGGGCGATTCTGGGTTCCCCGGCCGCCACCACGGCGTCCACGTTCACAAGGCGGAAACCCTTATGCCTCACCAGCTCCATAACCCGGACAAGGATGCGGCTGCTGTCGATGCCCCGCAGGCTCTCGTCCGTGTCGGGAAAGTGAAACCCTATGTCTCCCTCCGAGATGGCGCCGAGGATGGCATCGCAGATCGCATGGATCAGCACGTCCCCGTCCGAGTGGCCCAGAAGACCCTTCCCGTGGGGTATCTCGATGCCGCCGAGAAACAGCCGTCTCCCCTCCACAAGACGGTGCACATCATATCCTATGCCGACCCTCATGGATTACCTCCCGGGAAGAGCCGTCGCAGACAGGAATGACCGCACGACGCTAACTCCCCTTGAGCTGGGAAAGCATGCCCCTGGCAATGACCAGGTCCTCCGGCGTGGTGATCTTGATGTTGTACGGGGAGCCTTCTATGACCTTGACCTTTTTTCCGAGGAACTCCAGAAAGGTTGCGTCGTCGTAACCGATCAGTTTCTTCGCCGTTCCCTCCCGGTAGGCCTTCGCGATGAGATCGTGCTTGAAGGTCTGGGGCGTCTGGACGTGCCAGAGGGAATCCCGCTCCAGGGTCTTCACCACGAATCCGTCCTTGGAGACCACCTTGACCGTATCCTTCACCGGCAGCGCAGGGATCACGGCGTCGAACATGTCCATGAGGTGGATCCCCTTCTCGATGAAGGAGGGGGGAACAAAGGGACGGGCACCGTCATGGATCACCACGATATCGCAGGGGCTCTCGATGGCGTCGAGACCGTTTCTGACCGAATCCTGCCTCAGCCTGCCGCCGATGACGAGCTTCATCAGTTTGTTGAACCGGTAGGTCTCCAGAATCTCTTCCTGGATCACGGGCAGGTCCTTCTGGTTGACCACGAGATAGATACCGTCGACGGCCCTGCACTCCTCAAAGACCTGGAGCGTATGGACGATGAGGGGTTTGTTGTCCAGGAGGAGGAATTGCTTATTCGTCGCGGCACCCATGCGCTTTCCCGTCCCCCCCGCAAGAATGATGGCAAGGGTCCTCATGTTACCGCGCCTGCTCCTCTGCCTTGTAGTCCTCAGGAAAAAAGAATTCCTTCTCCGCCTGCTCTCTCAGCCTGGCGAAGATCATCCGGCCCGAAGTGGTCTGGAGGAGGCTCGTGACCACCACGTCCACCGTCTTCCCGAGGAGCCTCTTCGCCTCGTCCACCACCACCATGGTACCGTCTTCAAGATACCCTATCCCCTGGCCATGCTCCTTGCCCTCCTTGAGCACCCGGATATTCATCTGTTCTCCGGGAAGCACGGAGGGTTTCAGGGACGTGGCGAGCTGGTTCATGTTCAGCACCTCGATCCCCTGAAGCTCGGCCACCTTGTTGAGATTGTAATCGTTGGTCAGGATCTTTCCCGAGAGCTTCTTGGCAAGGGCGATCAGCTTGGTGTCCACGTCCTTCAGCTTGGGAAAATCATAGTCCACGATCTTCACCTTCACCTGGGTCTGCTTCTGCAGCCGGTGCAGGACATCAAGACCCCTTCTCCCCCTGGTCCTCTTCACCGGGTCCTGGTGGTCGGCAATATGCTGCACCTCGTAGAGGACAAACTGGGGGATGACAAAGGTGCCCTCCATAAACCCTGTTTCGCACAGATCGGCAACCCTGCCGTCGATGATGGTGCTCGTGTCGAGGATCTTGGCGTTCTCGGTCTCTTCCATCTTCTCCAGGAAGGGCACCTTGGTGAGGTCGAGGGTCTCGCTCTTCTTCTCGCCTATCCTGAAACCGAGGTACCCCATGATAAAGTAGAAGAGCACATAAATGGGAAGGGTGAGGGGTATGTCCTTGATGAGGGCCAGGAGGAGCCTGGAGATGAAGAGGTTGGCCACGATAAGGCTGAAGGTGACACCCACGAGACTCCCCACGATGATCTTCAGGGGGATGTCCTTCAGCTTTTCCTCAACCTTGAGGATCAGGTAACCGAGGGCGAGGCCGCATATGGCCCCGAAAAGACCAAAGACGCTGCTGACGAAAATCTCTTTCAGGATGAAGTACCCGGTCACCGTGGTGACCGCCACCAGCACGATCTGGATCAGGATGTCCAATCAGGTCAGTCCTTGTAATTTTTCAGGAAGATCTCTTCTATCTCTTCCTCGATCTCCACTTCCTCTTTTTCCAGTGCTATGGACAGTTCCTTCTTCAAGAGATTCCGTGCAATTTCAAACATCTTCTTCTCACCGAAGGAGAGTTCCTTCCAGACTCTCAGGCTGTACAGCTCACGGAGCACCACGGCCACCTCAAAAATAGAGCCGCTTTTGATCCGCTCCATGTACTCCTTGTACCTTCTGTTCCAGGGGGCGTTGTCATGGACCACGTTTCTCTCTCTCAGGATATTGTAAACCCTGTCCACCTCGCCGGAGCCTATGACACAGCGGAGCCCTGCATTTTTTGCACCGTCTACGGGTATCATGATGGTCATATCCGTGTCGAGTATGCGGATCACATAGAAAGACTGCCTGGTGCCCGAGAACTCCTTTTCTTCGATGGATTCGATCCTTCCCACTCCATGGCCGGGATATACGGCCACCTCTCCTACTTCATACATCCATGTACCTCCTGTCTCACCCCTTCTTCGGCATGAGACGATATTGTACCAGTATTCCCCCAACAATTCAATAACTATTTATTTTCATGCACTTATCATCCAAGGGGAGAATTGGGATTGATGGGGGCGGCCTTTTCCTATATACTCACGTATCGCACTATCACCCGCCCCATGAGGCCTTGAGGATGAAGCTCTCGCGACTCGAACTTTTCGGGTTCAAATCCTTTTTGAACCGCACCGTGTTCCATTTCCACAGCGGCGTCACGTCCATCGTGGGACCCAACGGCTGCGGGAAGAGCAATATCCTGGACGCCATCATCTGGGTCCTCGGGGAAAGGGGCACCAAGTCGCTCCGTGTCAAGGACATGGGGGACGTGATCTTCCACGGGAGCAACGGCAAGCGGCCCGTCAACGTGGCGGAAGTCTCCCTCGAGCTTTCCGACGGACCCAGGAACCACACGGTGAAGCGAAGGATCTACCGCGACGGCACCACCGAATACTTCCTGAACAACGACCCCGCCCGGCTGAAGGATATCCAGGACTTCTTTCTCGGCACCGGCATCGGTCTCAACGCCTATGCCATCGTGGAACAGGGGAAGATAGAGTCCTTCATGCAGATGAAGCCCCAGGAGCGAAGGGTACTCATCGAGGAGGCGAGCGGCATCACCCGGTTCGAGGAAAAGAAGCGGGATGCCCTGGTCCGCCTCGAGGAGGTACGGGCGAATCTGGAGCGGGTGGAGGACATCTACAGCGAGGTATCCAGGGCATACCAGAAGGCCGAGAAGGAGTGGGACCGCTGGAAGGCATACAAGGTTCTGGCCGACGAACTCCACGGCATCGAGAAGGAGATGCATCTTGACGGTTTTTTCCGCCTTTCCAGGAGGCTGTCGAGGCTGAACGACCGGCTCCGGGAACTCGACCGGGACCGCCAGGGGCTTGAAGAGGGGCGCGCCCGTCTCCGGGAGGAGATGGAGACGAAGGAGAGGCAGTTTGCCCTGGCCGACGGGGCCTTACGACAGATGGAAGTGGAGATCAAGGAGAAAGAGAAGGATATGGAGAGCCGCCTCATGGAACTCTCCTATGTCCTGGCCGAACAGAAGCGGGCCGAGGAGACGGGCGAGTCGCTCAAGACCCGTCTTGCAGGGATCCAGGAGCAGCTCAGGGCGGGGTCCGAAGAGATAGAGGCGGCGAAAGTGAGGGTGGGCCGTGTCCTCGGGGAGATCGCAGACCAGGAGGGATCGTCAAGGGCCGTCCGGGAAAGCATGGAGTCGGTCAAGGCAATCCTTGACGACTACGAGAGGCGGATGGAGACGGAGAGGGTCGGCCTCTTCGTCATCATGAGCAGCCTCACCGAGGTGAGAAACAAGATCGCAGAGATCGAGCGCATGGCCCGGGAACGGGCGAAGAGGGAAGAGCGAAGGCTGAGAGAGGAAGAGGCCCTCCGGGCCAGGGTAGCCGAACTGGAGGGCGGACTCAGGGACCTGGCACAGGCCCTGACCAGGCAAAGAGAGGGGAAGGATCTCCTTTCGGAGAGGGAGGTACGCGCCTTCGGAGAAAAGGAGCGGCTCCTCAAGGCCACCCACGAGGCGCAGCATGCCATCGAGCGGTTGAAAGGGGAGAAGCGGGGAAAGGAGGAATTTCTCAGGAAACTGTCTCCCGGCAAAGAGGAGGCAGACACCCCGCCCCAGGGGCTGAAACGGCTCCTCGACCTGGTGAAGGTCGAAGAGGAGAGGGTCGGGGCCCTGGAGAGGTTCTTCTACAGGGAAATGGAGTACCACGTGATTCCGGAATCGGAGCATCACCGTATCCGGGAGATTGTGGAGGCCCGGGAAGGAAACTACCTCTTCTTCCCGCCCCGGGGGGTCTTTCATCCCTCCGGGCAGGAGGTGGAGGTCAGGGTCATCTGGGTGGCCCACCTGGCCGAGGCCCTTGAACGGGTTGCCGCCGGTGAAGAGGGGATCTTCATGAACGACGGATTCCTGGTCGATTCGCGGGGGCTCATCCTCAGACAGCAGGAAAGCCGCACCATCGATCTTAAGGCCTTCAGGGAAAGAAAAAAAACGGAGAGAGAGATCAGGGATCTCGAGGTGGTGATCGCCGCTCAACTCGCAACCCTCAGAAATACGGAAGAGGCCTTCCGCAGGGTGGAGGGGGAGTGGAAGAATCTGAGGGCCGAAGTGAGGGCGAAGGAGGAGGAGATCCACACCGGAGAACGGGAGGTGGCGGCCCTGAACGCCCAGAAGGCGGCGACCATCGAGAGACTCGCGGCACTGGCAATCCCTTCCGATTTCGGTGAAGAGGCGGCCCTCTCCACCGTCGAGGAGCTGGGGCAGGAGCAGGCCCTCCACGAAAAGAGGCGGATCGAGGCGGAAGAAAGGCTGGCCGCCCTCAAAGGCGAAACGGAACTGGTAAAGAAAAGGTACGACCTTCTCCAGGGGGAGTGGCACGATCTGACGATAGACCTCGAAAGAAAGAAGAGCTCCCTCAGGACCCTGGAAGAGGATGAGAAACGATGGGTGGAAACCCTCAGGACCCTGGAAGAGGAAAAGACGGCGACCCTCGCGGCCCTGGACCGCATGGAGAAGGAGAAGGAGGAGCTCGGCAGAAAGGCGCGCCGCATCGAGGAAAGTTACGACGAACTGAAGCGTTCCTGCGAGAAGAGGGTGGAGCGCTTCGAGGCGGTGAAGGTCGAATCGGGCAACCTCCACATGGAGATGACCGCCCTGAAGGAAAAGGCCGGGGCCCTTTCGGGAGAGATGGAGAAGCTCCAGGGAAAACGCGAAAACGTGGAGAAGGAGGCGGCGGTGCTCCGGGAAAAGCAGGAGACCATCAGGGAGCGGCTCGTCACCGTGTATCACGTCGAGCACCCGGAAGAGGAGGCGGCGGGTTCCGGGCGGTCTCTCGATGAAGAGAGGGAGGCGGCGGCGAAAAAGATCGAGGAGATGGGGGAGATCAATTTCAGGGCCGAGAAGGAGTACGAGGAGCTTAAAGAGAGGATGTCCTTCCTGGAGACTCAGAAAGGAGACCTCAGAGAAGCCTCCGAGTCTCTCAAGAAGACCATCGCCAAGATCGACAACCTCTCCCGGGAGATCTTTTTCGAGACCCTGGACATGGTGAATGGCGCGTTCAAGCGCTTTACCGCCACCCTCTTCCGGGGAGAGGGCGGCAGTCTCGCCTTCAGTCCCGAATCGAACGGGATCGACATGTACGTGCAGCCCCAGGGGAAGAAGGTCACCCGTATGGAACTCCTCTCGGGCGGAGAAAAGGCCCTTATATCCCTGGCGTTCCTCCTTGCACTCATGGACACCCGACCAAGCCCCTTCTCCCTCATGGACGAGATCGATGCGCCCCTTGACGACGCGAATCTCGTTGCCCTCCTTGAAATCATGAAGGACATCAGCTCGAAAACCCAGGTGATCTTCATTACCCACAACCGGATCACCATGGAGGCATCATCCACCATCTACGGTATCACCATGGAAGAGGAGGGGATATCGAAGGTGGTTTCCGTCAAGCTCTGACCCTTTCCGATCCTCCCGTACCCCCGAAACGCCGGTTGCCGTCATCGTACCCCCTCCCCGCGCCGGTTCCCGTATCTTTGTATACAGTATCCTGTATCCGAAGGTGCACAACCGTTTCTACCGGAAAATCAAGCAGATTAGCCGCAGCTGCCCATAAAATACGGCTTTGCGCTCGTTTTTTTTGCTTGACATTTTTTCGGCCACCTTTATTATTATACGAAAGGACAAGGGGGATGGGGGGTACGAATCGGATACAGAATCCAGTATCATACAAAATTCCGAACCCTATCCAGAGTGGGACGAATACCCGAAGCGTTAGGCGATTACGAATGAAGGGGGGTGGGAGTAGTTTTCTTTTCTCACAAAACAACGAATAAGGGGGTTTGTTATGCAGCCATTGCAGCCTGCGGTGCCACCGGTCACACTACCTGATGCGTCTGTACTTATGGGATCATGGTATGTCTGGTGGGTCCTCATCATCGGATTGTTCCTGATGACCTTCGTCGGCACGTGGATAATCACAAGGGGGTGGAAAGAATGAGTCCTCAATTCATGGCGGTTCCAAAGGCAACGACGGCAACAGCGGCATGGGGCGTCGCCGGGGTCGGGATCCTTCTCGTGATCTCCATCCTCCTGGGGCTTCTCTCAAGAAAACAGTGGAAGAGTTTTGACGAATACCTGGTTGGAAAACGGGATATCGGGCCCGCCATCACCGGCGGCGCCCTCGCGGCGTCCTACCTTTCCGGCTGGGCCTTCTGCGGCAGCACGGGCGTGGTCTACTCGGTGGGCTTCTCCGGCATGTGGTTCGCCGGTATCTGGAGCCTTTTGGGCCTGATCCCCTGCTGCTGGCTTGCAGCCATAAAGACAAGAGAATTCTCCGCGAAACTGGGCGCAGCGACCCTCCCGGAGACCATCGGCAGGCGGTTCGAAAGTAAGATGCTCCAGACCGTCATCGCCGTCATCATGCTCTACTTCCTCTTTATGTACTCCGTCGGTCAGCTCAAGGCCGCAGGCGGCGTGTGGTACACGGTGACGGGTCTTCCGCCCCTGTGGTGCCTCCTCCTCTCCATCTTCATCGCCTGGCTCTACATGGTCCTGGGCGGCTACGTAGGCACCCAGTGGTCCATGGCCTTCCAGGGCTACTTCCTCGGCTTCGTCGGCGCCGTCCTCGGCATCGGCGCCATCATATGGGCCGGGGGGTTCTATGACATCTCCGCCAAGCTCTACATGGAGCCCAAGGTAGGTCCGGCCCTCATCAAGCTCATGCGGCCCGAACTACCCCAGGTGGGACCGACCCAGCTCTTCTCCAGCCTTGTGGGTATCCTAGCCACGCCGGTCATCTTCTTCACCATGGCCATCGGCTTCCCCCACAACATATCCCGGTTCCTCGGCATGGGCCAGCTCAACAAGAGGGGCTTCTGGACCCTCATCATCGTGGTCTACCTCATCGCCGGCATCCCCATCATGCTCGACTGCTCCAGCAACGGCCTCGTGGCGAGGATGATCTACGGTCCCCAGCTTCTCGCCATCAAACCCTGGATGGGCGACCTCGCCGCGCCGTACCTCGCCTACGCGGTCGGCGGCGTGCCCCTTATGACCCTTTACGTCATGGGTCTTTTCGCCGCCGCCCTCTCCACTCTGGCAGGCATGGTCTTCATCATGAGCGCCAACATCACCCGCGACATCGTGAAGCTCTGGTGGCCCAAAACCTCCGACAAGTCCATGCTCTACCTCGGCTACTTCCTCATCGCCCTCTTCCTGTTCCTGCCCTTCTACTGGACCCTCGTGAACCCGCCTCCCCTTCTCTCCATCTTCATGGGGCTCGCGGCCATGGGTCTGGGCGGCATCTTCTTCTTCGTCACCGCCGTCTCCTACTACTGGAAGGGTGCCACCAAGTGGGGCGCCCTGTGCTGCACCCTCTACGGAACCGGCATGTCCATCTACGGCGGCTGGGTGGTACTCGTGAAGAAGCAGCTCGGCATGGGTACCCTCGAGTGGTGGCTCGTTATCGGTTGCGGCGTGCTCTACTTTGTGGTGAGCGCCATCACCAAACCGCCTTCAAAGGAATTGCTCGACAAGCTCTTCCCGGCCAAGGCGTAACGAACCGTCAGTTGAATCACCTATGGGGGCCTTCAGGGGCCCCCATTTTTTTGCCCGTCCCGGGCCCGCCGGATGGGAAAGAGGCAGCAGTCCCACGGGGGACACGCACGGCAGGAGGAGGCAGGTTGCATATGGACTGGATGCTGCTCTATGAGTATGTCTGGATAGGTGTCGGTGTGGCGGTGCTCTGCTACCTCGCCTACAAGGCGGGGCGGAGGCTCGGGGGAAGGAAACCTTGAGGGGCCTTCCCTACCAGGCGATGCCCTGGGAGGCGAGGTGCCTGCGGGCATCTTCATGGCCCAGCCGGGCTGCCGTCTTGAAGTCCTCCGTGGCCCGAGCCTCGTCGTTGAGACGGGCATAGGCCGATCCCCTTCCCGCATAGCCTGCCGCGAGACCAGGGTTCAACTCTACCGTCCTGTTGAAATCCCGGAGGGCCAGACGATAGTCCTTCAGGACGAAGTAAAGGACCCCTCTGTTGTAGTAGGCATCCACGAACCGGGGGTCCTTCTGAATGGCAAGGCCCAGCAGGTCGATGGCCTCCTTCGGATACCCTGCGTCGACAAATTGATAGGCCTTATCGAAGTATTCCCGCGCTGTCGCGTCATCTCCGGGACCTTTCGCGCACCCCCCCGCAGAGAAGACGACCAGGAGCCCGAAACACAACAGCATGAGTACCCGCCGCTTCCGTTCCGTACCGTGTTTCATGGGAGAAGATCATAACAGGAAGGTGGCGGTTAGGCAAGGAGAAAGGCCGGCTCACAGCGCTCAACGAGGCGGCCGCAACGGCTTCGGCCTACCGGCACCTGCCGATCGATCCGCTCTTGCAGACCCTCCCGTCGGCCCAGGTGGCGCCCGAGAGGTTGGCGCCCTCGAAGTTGGCGCCCGAAATGTTCGCGCCCTTCAGGTTGGCGCCCGAGAGGTTGGCATCCCAGAAATTGGTTCCCGAGAGGTTGGCGCCCGAGAGGTTGGCGCCCGAGAGGTTCATATTCGAGAGGTCCAACCCCTTGATGTCCCCTCCGGCAAGATCGCACTTCACACATTCCGTAGCCGTGGTCAGTTTTTTCATGTCTCCCGGGTTGAAGGCCCAAGCCGCTCCGAAGAGTGCAACGGGGAGCAACAGGGCGACAACGGGCATTACACGTCTTCTTTCTCTCATCCTTACCCTCCTTCATCCCATTCTCTCGAATGTCCGGCTGGGAGGAAACCCCTTGTTTCCCCCCAGCCTTCCTCACGCAGGCACCAGCTCCACCAGCACCGCGTCTCAGTCCCTTCCTCTTTCGTCCCCCCCATCTCTATTCTCTCTTCAGCCCTCTCCGGGAAAACCGGCTGATCGCATAGGCAACCAGCACCGCCACGACCCCGAATCCCACCAGGATCGCACCCACGACCACGAGGATTTCAAGAGACAGGCCCGACATGTCCGCCTTTAAGCATGTTGCCTTTAGCATGGGCCTCACGCCCCGTTTTTTCTGTAAAAGAGATTACATTCATGCTATTTTCTGTCACAGGGGGGTCAACAACGTGGAGAAACCCGAGTACTTCCCCAACTCGCCCTATGTGGTCGACAACGTGGGAGGGTTCAGAGAGGAGCTGGACGTCCTCCTCTCCATATCGAAGACGCGTAACTACGGAAAGGGGGAGATCGTCTACCTCCAGGGCGAGCGGAGCCGCTTCTTTTATTTTGTCAAGGCCGGGAAGATCAAGGTGAGTATCTTCCGTGCCGACGGCTCGGAGAAGATCCTGGCGATCCAGGAACACAACACCTTTTTCGGCGAGAGCGCCGCCTTCGACCGATACCCCTACTTCGCCACCGCGACGGCCCTCGAACCTTCCCAACTCCAGGTCATTGAGATCAACGACGCAGAGGGGCTCATCAGGAAACACCCCCAGGTCTCGTTCCTCATCATTACCGCCATCATCAGGAAGCTCAGGCTTCTCGGTCTTCAGGTGGAAGACCTCTCCTTCCTCGACGCCCAGAAGAGGACGGCCAACATCCTCCTCAAGCTCGGGGTGGAGGTAGGACAGAACACCATCGACGGACTTATGATCCGGAAGAAGGTAACCCACGAAGACATTGCCAACCTTACCGGCCTCTCCCGGGTCACCGTGACCAACGTGCTGAACCACCTCCAGAGACTTCACATCATAAAGAAGGGCCGCCTCACGATCACCATTACAGACAAAGGGCGCCTGGAGTCTTTTCTCGATGAGGTGTAGCGTGTGGAGGAAGGAGGCTCCGTGAAGACCCCCGTTCTTCTGTGGGTTATCCTTTTTTTTCTTCTCCTGCTCCATACGGTCTCCTCTCCTCTTCAGGCGGCAGAGTTGAAGACGGTCACCTTCGCCGCGCGAGACAGCGTGTGGGTGAAGCACTTCCGGCTTTTCACCGACGGGGTGGAGAAGGAGTCCCGGGGCTCCATCAGATTCCGGTTCGTGGGAGGTCCGGAGGCAATTCCTCCCTTCGAGCAGATCGATGCCCTGCGAAGGGGGGTTGTGGATGCGGCCCTCCTTCCCGGGGCCTACTTCGTACCCCACCTTCCGGAGGCGGACGCCATGAAGCTCTCACCCTACCTCCCGCGGGAAGAACGAAGGAGGGGCATCCACCGGGTCTTCCGTGACCTTATGGAGAGCAGGCTCGGCATCGTCTATCTCGGCAGGGTGACGGGTGGGGTGAAGTATCATTTTTACCTCAAGAAGCCCATCCGAAAACCTGACCTTTCGGGCCTCAAGATACGGGTCACCCCCATCTACGAGCCCTTCGTCAGGGCCCTGAAGGGCATCCCCATCACCACGGCACCGGGAGAAGTCTACATCGCCCTCGAGAGGGGGGTGGTGGACGGGTTCGGGTGGCCCTCCATCGGGATTCTGGATCTGGGCTGGCACGAGGTGGTGAAATACGTGGTCATGCCCGGATTCTATCAGACCGACGTGTGCATCCTTCTCAACGGTAAGGCATGGGAGAGGCTCGGGGAGAAAGACAGGCTTCTCCTGCAAAAGGTCATGGATGAGGCGGAGGCACAAAGCCATTCCCTGGCCATGGAAATGGAAAAGGCGGAACAGCAGTTCCTTCTCGGGTACGGCATCAAGGCGATCACCTTCTCGGGCAGGGAAGGAGCGGCCTACCTGGAGACCGCCTACCGGTCGGCCTGGGAACGGGTACTCCAGAAGAGCCCGATTCAGGGGCGTGCCATCAGGGATTTGATGGAGGCACGGTAGTGGGACGGATTATCGACCGGATCGAAGAGGGTATGGCGGTCTTTCTCGGGGCCGCCATCGTCTTTGTCGCCGGGACCGTTTCCACCGAGGTGATCCTCAGGCAGTTCTTCCACTACCCCCTCATGTGGACGGTGGAAATATCGGAATATCTGCAAGTCTACGGCACCTTCCTTGCCGCAGCATGGGTACTCCGGGTTGACGGCCATGCCCGTCTCGAGTCCGTTACCAACCTGATGAACCCGAGCCTGCGACAGTACTGCTTCGTCATCACCAACCTGCTCGGGCTTCTCGCCTCCGCCCTCCTCGCCTGGTTTTCAGCCCAGGTAACGTGGGAGGCCTTCTTACGTGCCACACCGGTCATCAAGTCGCTGGAATTCCCGAAATGGCTGGTCCTCGCACCCATCCCAGGGGGCTCCCTTTTCCTCGCCCTGGAGTTCGCGCGGCGACTCCGGAAGGGAAGGGTGAAGGGTTAGGCCGTGGAGTGGTGGGCGGTTTTTCTGGTCCTCTTCGGGGGGTTCGCCCTTCTCATCTTTCTGGGACTTCCCGTAGCCTTTTCCTTTCTGGTCCTCAACCTGGCCGGCTCCTTCTTCTTCATGGGAGGCACCGAAGGCATCAGACAGCTCGTACTGGGGATCTTCAGCGCCCTCGCCAATTTCACCCTCACCCCTATCCCCCTTTTCATCTTCATGGGGGAAATCATATTCAGGTCCGGCGTGGCCTTTCACACCATCAATATTCTCGACGGCCTCCTGGGCCGGGTTCCGGGCAGACTCTCCCTTCTTGCCGTGGCATCATCCACCCTCTTTTCGGGCCTCACCGGGTCGGCCATCAGCAACACGGCCCTTCTCGGCTCTACCCTCATCCCCGAGATGAAACTGCGGGGCTACGGGAAGCCCCTCATGATCGGCCCCATCATCGGGACCGGCGGACTCGCCATGATGATCCCGCCCAGCGCCCTCGCCGTCGTTCTGGGATCGGTGGCCCACATCTCCATCGGCGGCATCCTTCTGGGAGGGATTCTCCCGGGGCTCCTCATGGCCTCCCTCTACACCCTCTACATCATCGTGAGGGCGCTGGCCAGTCCGTCCCTCGCGCCCGCTTACGACTCCAATGGTCTCCGCTTTTCCGACGCGGTAAAGGATTTCATCATCTTCGTCCTGCCCCTTATCTCCGTGGTCCTTCTTGTGGTCGGATCCATCTACGGGGGGATTGCAACGCCCACCGAGGCGGCCGCCCTGGGCTGCACGGGCTCCTTCATCCTCTCCGTCCTCTACGGCAAATTCAGCCTGAAGGCCTTCTACGAGTCCCTTGCAGCCACTACCCGCATAACGTGCATGACCTTCCTCATCATCGCAGGATCCGTCGGGTACAGCCAGATCATTGCCTTCACCGGGGCAGGACAGGGGATCACACGGTTCCTCATCTCTCTCAGCCTGGGAAAAACAGGGCTCGTCCTCCTGATGCTCGCCGTTCTCCTCGTCCTCGGGTGTTTCATGGACCAGATAGCCATGATCATGGTCACCACCCCTTTCTTCATGCCCATTATCAACGAGTTGGCCATCGAGCCTGTCTGGTTCGCCATCCTCGTGCTCATCGCCCTCGACGTGGGGTTCACGTCCCCGCCTTTCGGGCTTCTGCTTTTTCTCATGAAGGGGATCGCCCCTGAAGACATCACCATGGGGGACATCTACAAGGCCTCCCTGCCTTTCATCCTTTGCAACGTCCTTGCCATGGCGGTCATACTTCTCTATCCCGCCGTCGTCCTCTACCTTCCCGGTCTGGTCAGATAGGGCGGGTGGATAAGGGCGGCGATCGTGCCGCAGGGACCTGATGGCCTGCACCGCCGTTCTCAACGAGAAAGATCGTCGAGAATTCTCAGGACCGCCTCGTTCCACCCTTCCGGGCCGACACCCTGCGCCTTCACGAGATCAGGCAGATCGATGCGGGGATCGTAGCGCCCGTCGGGCCCTTGGACCACCACCCGTATATCCGCCACGGCGAGCATGGGGATGTCGTTCGGGCTGTCCCCGAGGGCGCAGCTCACCAGGGGTCCCTGTTCCCGCCTGTAGAGACGGGCGAGGATCGAGACGGCCTTTCCTTTGTCGCTCGGGCCGAGGAGGTGGTGGACCCTCCCCTCGGTATGGGTATACCCTTTTGCCTCGATGGCGGCCAGGAGGTCTCCCATGCCGGTACCCGCCCCCTGATAGAGGAAGGGTTCGTCGAACTCCCGTCTCTTGGCGAGTTCGGCCTCAAAAGGGGAAAGACCCGTGAGGGAGGCCACCTCCTCCACCGTCATATCGCCGAACCCCCTCACCGCGAAGCCCTCGCCCCGCAACTCCTCCATCGCCGTGCGCAAGGCTGAATAGGGCGCACCGAGGCGAACAACCCGGTAGCCTCCGCCGGTCTCGACGGCCCCCAACCCGTCGAGGGATGGCGGGGAGAAGTACCCTTCCGGCACAAAGATGGCCCCGCCGTTCTCCGATATGAAGGGGTGCGCGTTGGAGAGCCTTTCGCGGTAGTATTCGATCTCGGCCCTCGTCTTGCTGGAACAGATGACAAGGGGAGCCCCCGAGCCCTTAAGCCGGTTCAAAGCCTCCCCGGCCTTGTGGAAGGAACAGTTGCGGTCGATAAGGGTCCCGTCCAGATCGGTAAAGACGATGAGACGCACCATCGGCGGTCCTCCTGCCTCACCTTCCGGTTGCACCCGCACGGCTGTGACGCGCTCCGAAAGGGGCCACTCACTCTATACCACCGGGCGACCGGGTCTTTTGTAACCCCTTTGACAGAAGATCTCTTTTTTCAGGCGTATCATGGTGCCTTGGAGGTGGGCCATGGCAGACTTTTACCAGACCGGTGTCGTCGCAACGCTCCACAGGCTCGGGCCTCACGATTTACGGGGGATCGAGGAGGAATTGGCCCGACACGCAAGGGAGAGACCCATCGCCCTGGTCCTCCCTTCCCTCTACAGCGAGCTTCAGGGAGAGGCCCTCAAGGGCATCGTTGATGAATTGAAGGAAGTGGGGTACATCAAGGGGGTGGTCGTTACCCTCGGCCCCTGCTCGGACAAGGAGTTCCGGGAGGCCAGGGAGTTTTTCTCGCTCCTTCCCCAGAAAACGAGAATCCTCTGGAATAACGGGAAACGGCTGAAGAAGATCTATAGCTCCATCGAGTCGGAAGAACTGAACACGGGGGCAGAGGGAAAAGGACGGTCCGTGTGGATGGCCTACGGGTACATCCTTTCCCAGCATGAGTTCAGCGCCATAGCCCTCCATGACTGCGACATCGTCACCTACAGCAGGGAACTCCTGGCCAGGCTTTGCTACCCGGTCACCCACCCCAGCCTCGATTACGATTTCTGCAAGGGCTTCTACACCAGGGTGACCAACAAGATGCACGGACGGGTTACGCGGCTCCTCGTCACCCCCCTTATCCGGGCCCTGCAGAGGATCATCGGGTACCATCCGCTCCTCGTCTTCTTCGACAGCTTTCGCTACATCCTGGCGGGCGAATTCTCCATGGACGTCAACCTGGCACGGGTGAACGGTATCCCGGGAGACTGGGGGCTCGAGGTCGGCACCCTCGCCGAGGTATACCGGAACACCGCGGTGAACCGGGTCTGCCAGGTGGACATTGCGGACAATTACGAACACAAGCATCAGAACCTTTCCCCCGAGGATGCGAGCCGGGGTTTGAACAAGATGTGCATCGACATCTGCAAGAGCCTCTTCCGCACCCTCGCCTCGGAAGGGATCGTCTTTTCCGACGGCTTCTTCAAGACCCTCGTCGCTACCTATGTGCGTACCGCCCAGGACATGCTGAAGAGATACGAGGATGACGCCAAGGTCAACGGGCTCTTCTTCGACCGCCATGAGGAGAGTCTCGCCGTGGATACCTTCATGAAAGGGATCAAGAAGGCCGCGGAGATCATCATGCGAGACCCCCTCGGGGTGCCTCTCATCGCGAGGTGGGACAGGGTGACGTCGGCAATCCCCGACATTCTCGACCGCATCTACGAGGCGGTGGAGGAGGATAACAGATAGGACACCCTCACCCAACCCCCCAACACCCCCCCTGACAGGAGAGGGGCCGATTTCCTCAATCGGCCCCTCTCCGTTACCATTCTTACGGGAGGAGTCCCCGTAAAGGGCACTGAAGAAAGACGGCGGCGCGCCACGGAGGGGGTGGGTGAGTACCGGACGGATTATGCTCATACCCGGACACCTTCGTGACGAGGTCACATCCATCGGTACCGCCGACATCCTCGTAGGCATACCCAGCTACAACAACGTGCGCACCATAGGCCATGTGGTCCGGGCCGCCCAGGCGGGCCTCGCCAAGTATTTTCCCCACCTCAAGTCCGTACTCGTCAACTCCGACGGCGGGTCCGGGGACGGGACGCAGGAGGCGGTGCGGGAGGCCGCGATCGATGACTTCAGCTCCATCCTCCTTTCGCACCGGGGATCGACACCCTTCAAGATCCTTACGCCCTATCACGGTATCCCCGGGAAGGGGAGCGCCTTCAGGACCATCTTCCAGATCGCCGAAGCCCTCGCCGTGAAGGCTTGCGTCCTGGTGGACTCGGACCTGAGAAGCATTACGCCGGAGTGGATCGAACTTCTCGTCAAGCCGGTTCTCCACGGCGGATTCGACTATGTGGCCCCCCTCTATCAGCGGCACAAATACGACGGCACCATTACCAACAGCATCGTCTATCCCCTTACCCGGGCCCTTTACGGCAAAAGGATCCGCCAGCCCATCGGCGGGGACTTCGGCGTCTCGGGGAGCCTCGTCCGGTTCTACCTCACCAAGAACGTCTGGGAGACCGATGTGGCACGTTACGGCATCGATATCTGGATGACCACGACCGCACTGGCGAACCGCTTCAAGGTCTGCCAGTCTTACCTGGGCGCCAAGATCCACGACCCGAAAGACCCCGGGGCGGACCTGAGCGCCATGTTGACACAGGTCGTGGGCGCTACCTTTGATCTCATGGAGGAATACCAGGGCGCCTGGAAGGGCATCAGCGGCTCGGAACCGGTCCCCACCTTCGGTTTCCGTTACGAGGTGGGCCTTGAACCGGTGTACGTGAACGTGGACCGGATGATAGGGAAATTTGTGATCGGCGTGAAAGAGCTGGAACCCCTGTGGCGTATTTTCATGTCGGAGGAACTGTACGCACGACTTCTCCACCTCTGCGGGACCGGGAGGGGTGCCTTTCATTTCTCGGACGAGGAGTGGGCCGCGGCGATCTTCAGTTTTGCGGTTGCCATGCACACAAGAACGCTCCACCGGGATCACCTCCTCAAGTCTTTGACGCCCCTCTACCTGGGACGGACCGCTTCCTTTGTCATGGAGACACGAGACAGCACCTCGACCGAGGTTGAAGAAAAGATCGAAAATCTGTGCATGACCTTTGAAGGGATGAAACACGCCCTTCGGGACAGATGGTAGTCTTCACAGGAGGAACTTCCATGGACATCCTTCGGAGAATATTCCTTGAACCCCTGGAGAGGAGTCTCGATAAGCTGATCCAGTTCCTGCCCAGCTTCTTCATGGCCCTCTTCCTGCTCATTGCCGGCCTGATTCTCGGCCTCGTCCTCCGTGCCCTCTTTTCCAGGGTACTGGCCGCAGCGGGTCTGGACCGGATAGCGGACAAGCTGGGTATCCACGAGGTGCTCACAAGGGGAGGGGTCAAGGCATCCTTTTCAGGCCTCGTGGCCCGAATGGTACAGTGGTTCACCATCGCCGTGTTCATCGTCCTCGCCACCCAGACTATGGGGATCCCGCCCCTCGGCCATCTCCTGGAGGACCTGGTGCTCTACATACCCAAGATGGTTGTCGCCGCGGTCATCCTCTTTTTTGGGTATCTCCTCGCCGACTTCTTCGGGAGGGCCACCCTCGTCGCCGCGGTGAACGCCGGCGTCGACAGAAGCCGGTTTGTGGGACGGTTCGTAAAGCTGGTGGTCTTTCTGTTCGCCGCCACCATGGCCCTGGAGCACTTGGGCATAGGCAGGGAGACCGTGCTTGTTGCCTTTGCCATTATCCTGGGGGGCGTGGTCCTTGCCTGTGCCATCGCCTTCGGGCTGGGGGCACAACACCTCGCCAGGGATTACCTCGAGAAAAAGGCCCGGGGTGAAGACCGGGAGGATGAATTCGATCATCTCTGAGCTGCACGTCCGGTTCGGCCTTTCCTCCATCGGTCGTACCGGGCCGGGGTCCGGTGGCAGCCCCCCTTTCGACCGGCCCCGGGCATGCTTTGTCCTTGACAACCCGGGAACGACATGTGATCAAATACTATCATGCTCGGTTTCACCGATTTCTGGGTTTTTACGGGGGTTGCGGGCACCCTTCTTTCCTTTCTTTTCTGTCTTGTCTACGGCATCGTCAACTGGCGGAAAGGGATTGAGGACAAGGACGGGGACTACCGTGAAGAGATCAGGTGGGAACGGGAGGAGATAGAGCTCATCGAGAAGCTCCCCTGATCGCCATGGTCTACCTCGTCACCTTCACCCTTGTCTTCCTGGCCGTCACCATTTACCTGAGTTACCTGGGATACCGGAAGACCACCACCGTCTCCGACTACCTCCTTGCAGGCAGACAGGTCCATCCTGTCACCATGGCCCTCGGCTACGGTTCCACCTACATCAGCACCTCCGCCATCGTGGGGTTCGGCGGTATCGCCGGCCTCTATGGTTTCAGCCTCTCCTGGCTCACCTTCCTCAACATCATCATCGGTGTGTGGATCGCCTTCGTGGTCTTCGGCAAGAGGACACGGAAGATGGGGAAGGCCCTCGACGCCCACACCTTTCCCGAACTCCTGGGTCGCCGTTACGCCTCCCGGTTCGTCCAGGGCTTCTCGGGTCTCGTCATACTCATCTTCATGCCCATCTACACGGCAGCGATCCTCATCGGCGTGGCACGATTCATCGAGGTGTACCTGAACATCCCCTTCTCCACCGCCCTGCTCGGGTTTCTGCTCATCACCGCCTGCTATGTGATCTGGGGCGGCCTGAAAGGGGTGATGTACACCTCCGCCTTCCAGGGCATCCTCATGGTCCTGGTCATGATCGTCATCGGCATCACCACCTATGTGGCCGCCGGAGGGATCGGCGGCGCCCATAAGGCCCTGACCGAGCTCACACCCCTCATTCCCGAGCACCTGAAGAATATGGGACACAGGGGGTTCACCTCCATGCCTGCCCCCGGTTCGTCCCTCTGGTGGCACCTCATCACCACGATCATCATGGGTGTGGGTCTTGGCGTTCTCGGCCAGCCTCAGCTCAACGTGCGCTTCATGACCCTCAAGTCCGACCGGGAACTGAACCGGTCCATACCCTTCACCGCCCTCTTCATCCTTCTCACCACAGGTATAGCCTTTGCCGTGGGTGCTCTCACCAATGTGCTCTTCTACCAGCACTACACCCAGCTGTCCATCCAGGCCGTCCAGGGCAACGTGGACAAGATCATGCCCCTTTTCATCGACCGTTTCTATCCGCAGTGGTTTGCCGCCCTTTTTCTCGTTACCCTCATGGCCTCTGCCATGAGCACCAACAGCGCCCAGTATCACGCCCTCGGGACGGCATTGAGCCGGGACATCTTCGAACAGGCCCTCCTCCGCGGCAGGTCGGTGGCCGAGACCATCATCGTTACCAGGGTGGGGATCGTCTTCAGTATCTTCACGACCCTGATCATCGCCCTCATCCTCCCGGAGAGCATCGTCGCCATCGCCACCGCCTTTTTCTACGGCCTTTGCGGTGCCACCTTCCTCCCGGCATACTTTTTTGCCCTCTACTGGAAGAGAGGATCAAAAATGGCGGCCAAGACCAGCATTCTGGCGGGCTTCTTCGCCTCTCTCATATGGATGCTTTTCTTTCACGAGAACGAGGCAAGGCCCATCGGCCTGTGCCGCTCTCTGCTCGGGACCGACACCCTCCTCGGGCTGCCCTGGATGATGGTGGACCCCCAGATCGTGGCCCTCCCCATTGCCGGTGCCGTGTTCGTTGTCGTGTCCCTGTTTACGCGGCCGGTACGGGATGAGGTGGTGAAGGAGGCGTTCAAACATATTTAGAGGCACGGTGATCCGCTGGATGGCTCACCGGCTGATTTCCTGGAGACATAAACGATGAGGAGAGGATAGCGAAAGTGAACGAAGAGCGAGACAGATTCCTCACCGAGGCCATGGGCGCGTGCTGGCACGACTACGACCCGGACGACTACATCAACACCTATTCCCTGGAGGCCTACGTGTGCAGGAAATGTAAGAACTTCATCCTGGGCAACAATGACTTCTCCACGGAAGAGGACTTCCTGAAGCTCTGGAAGTGGGCGCATGAGTACCCTGCCCTCAAGCGTCTCGTGGGGGACCACGAAGGCCGGATGCCCGAAGACGAAACCGGCCGCAACGCCTTCGCCGATACAGCCTGCGCCATCCTTTCATCCCCCTAGCCCACCATCCCCCACAACGATCACGACCACTGACATACCTGCCGGGGATCTCCTCGCACACACGCCCAACAACCACCCATTCGCTCCCGTATTGCCTCTTTTTTTCATTCAGCTATTCAGCCAATCAGCCGTCTCTTTACAGTGTACCCCCGGGACGGAAGGGGAGCTTTTGTGGAAGCGACCATGGCGAGACCTTTTGGGGGAGCCACCCCTCATGATGCATCCTAAGCGGTCCGGGGGGTATGCGGACGGATGGGCATGTCTGAGTCCCGTATGAACCTTATACGGGGCGAGTTTGCCCATCCGAGCGTGGTGCATCATAGAGAGGGTCAAAAGGCGAGTGAAGGGAGCGGAACAAAAGAGCCCCTCCGGAACGGGGGAGGGAAATCCTAAGCACCAATATCTAAATCCCAAACAAATCCCAATGAGCCAATGAGGGAATGCTCCAAAGAAGCAAAGGGTAACCCTCCCCCCTCTGTCAAGACAATTATGAGGCATATTTAAGGTGGACTC
>CAYOQF010000012.1:0-75258 GCA_964406055.1 uncultured Syntrophorhabdaceae bacterium | reverse complement strand
CATGCGGCCTGCGGATTAGGAATCCGTCGCTCTATCCACCTGAGCTACGGGGGCAAGGTCATTGATTATAATAATTTCCCCCGGCCAATGCAACAAAAACCACCGGTCCCGGGGGACCGGCCGTCAACGGAGGCCGTCTTCTTTTTTGGCCTCTTCCTTCTTCAGGCCCCCTACCCGGGCATGGGGCCTGCCGCCGTCCGTCACCGCCACGGCCACCACGATCTCGTCCGCCTTGGGGGCATCGTTGATGGAGACGGTCATGCCGTCAAAGTGGGACCGCACAAAGGCCGCGTCCTTGAAGTGGAGCGGTATGTCCACCGGTTCGCCCATCCTGCCCAGCTTCTTGACCGAGGGGATGATGGCCTTGCCGCCTCCCGTGGCAGCCCTGAGGGGGGTGCCCAGCTTGGGATGGAGGAGTGCTGCCGCGTGCTCCAACTCCCCCTTTTCTCCCACTATGGCCGCCTTGCCGTAGCTGTCCACGGGACCGCCCAGGGCCGCGACCGCCTTATCGGAAAGTATTTTGCCCAGCTCCTCGCTGTAATCCACGAGAGCCGCGAGGTCTTCCTGCCACGCGCCCGCGTAGGGGTTCTTCATCACCCCGAGGCAGGCCACCTTCCTGATGGGCTTCTCAATCCCCTTTTCTCCGTCCCCAAAGACCTCTTCGACGATCGTCACGATCTTTCTCACTTCCATGATCCACCTCCCAGGGTAATGTATGTGTCACCGTTGATGGTGCTCTTCATGCGCCCCTGCACGATGGCCAGGGCGTCGTAGATGATCTGCCTTTCCTTCAGCGTCCGGGCCGCCTCCATACCCTGATCCAGGGCAAGGACAATCTCCCCCCCGCTCAGCTTCCCCCTTTCCACGGTCACCAGGTCATCGGGGATGTCCGTGCCGGGGTCCACCTCGTGCCCCTTTTTCCTCTTCACCCAGGGGCTCTCCACAGAGGTGCGATTGCCGATGAAGGTGGCTGCCGCGTCGGCCGTGGCACCATCGCGGGACACCACGGTGACCGTATCCGCCACGCCGAGGGTGAGGCTTCTTCCTCCGAAACCACTCGTGGCGATCCCGTAATCGGTGAGAGAGGCTACGGTGAGGACCCACGGTGTGGCCTCGCCCTCCTCCGCGTTTCCCACGGCGATGCGGAAGGGTCTCCCGTCCGCGCCGTGGACAGAGATATCTCCTCCATTGTTCACCGATATCCGGTCGAACCCTTCGCCTTTCAGCCAGTCCCTGATCTCGTCGGAGACGGCCCCTGCCACGGCAGCCATGGGCGTGAGCGTCTCCTCGCTCACTGATTTTACGGCAGTCACCATTCTCCGGGCCACAGGGGGGAGGTGACTGTAATTCCTGATCTTCCAGGCCTTGAGCCTGAGAACGGGGAGTTGCTCGCTTATCTGCGTCAGGATCTCCCGGACAACCCCTTCGAGGGGCTCCGTTGGGAGGGGTGCAGGGGTGCCCTTTTTTTCACCTTCCATCACCAGGCTGGCAGGGCCGATCTCCAGGTACATGGGACTGCGCTCAGGCCTTGGGGTCCTTCCGACGGATCCCGGCGAGGACCTCTTCCACGGGTCTGACCGCCTCCACGTGGCCCCCGATGTCCTCAAAGGTCTCTCTCGTCATGGTATATTCCACGGGCAACACGAATGAAGGCGTGGGGGTGAGGTAGATGCTGCCCAGTTGTATCTTTCCGGCGTCCACGAGGAAGTTGATGCCTCCGCCCGGGAAGATAAAGGGCCTTGCCCCGCCGATGGTCACCGATACCCTCCCTTCGTGGACTGCCCGGGTGAGCCTGATGGGGTTCTTCGTGACCCCTGCCCGGGCGGACCCGCCCACGCCGGCGGCGATGACGGCACTCACCCTGCTGGTCTCGCAGGAATCGCGGAGGGTTTCGAGGAAGAGCGCTGCCTCGGGCGGCAGGGGCGCTTCCGTAAAGCGGCCTTCCCGGAGCCGGTAGAAACCGTATTTTCTTCCCGTGGTCTCGGTGACAAGGAGGGTCATGCCCTCGGGACACCTGGCCGGATCGATCATTTCCACGGCATCGAGGGGGTTCGTGATGTCCGTGCCGCCCCACCCGGCGCCCTTGTTGAGGAAGTACCGGCCGTCGGTGCTCTTCTGCCCTCTCACGCCGAGGCCCGACCGGGTCTTGCTGAGGTACCTGCCCGAAGGGTGCTCGCTGAAGAGTCCCGTGATATGGCCGTCGAGGACGATCACCTCGTCGGCGGCCCTGAACATGTAGGGGGCGAAAAGCCCGGTAGTGGCGCTCCCGCAACCTACCCTCATCCTCTCCTCCGAATGGCCGTTCACCTTCGGGGCACTTCCCAGGGCCAGCTCGAGGGTGGGGCCGTCCTCCACCTCCACCCTGATCTCCCTGCCCTGGAGGAACTCATAGAGCACCCTCGCCGCGAAGAGACCGTCCTTTGAGGTGAGGATGTTGACGCCGCCGAGAGACAGGAACTTGGAGCCGTACTCCTCGGTGCAGAGGTGACCGAGATGGCGTTTGCCTTTGCGCCGCACGAAGATCTGCTTCGCTTCCTGGCCGAGATAGAGGTCCGTGTCCACCTTCACCTTGACCCCGCTGTAGCTTAAGGGGGCCTCGGTAACCACGGTGACGATGTCCACACCGTCCCGAACGCCCTGGACAATGAAGGGAGAAGGCCTGAAATCGGGGTAGGTGGTGCCCGAGCCGATACCGGTCAGGAGGGGTTCCCGGATGGGCAGGTCCCCGCCGGCCTTCACCAGTTCGGCCACCTCTTCGTAGGTGTGGACCCTCCCCTTCCGTTCGATGACGCCTTTCACGTTCACGTACCTGAGGCAGGCGCCGGCAGCCCCTTCCGGTATCCGGCACATGATGGGGCAGGCGGTGCACATGGGTCTATGGGGCGGCGCTTCCGCCGTGAAGACGCCTGAGGGGCAGACCTTCAGGCAGGACTTGCACTCCACGCATCCGTCACCGATAAGGACCTTCTTTTCCCGGATGGCAATGACCCCTATCGGGCAGACCTCTTCACAGATCGTGCAGCCCGTGCATTTTTCAAGGTCAACCTTCATCTCGACTCCTCATGTGTCGCTCGTCTTCCCATTCACTCATTCAGCCAGTCAGCCGATGATTAGATTCACATCCCTGCCGGGGATCTCCTCACCCACACGCTCCTTTCCTTCCGGCGACTCCAGTCGCGACCCTTCGGCTGCGGAACCTTGGCCCTTCCGCTTCAGACCCAAGCTTCCTTAAACCTTGAACTTGTACCCATCAACCAGTCAACCAACCAACTACTTAACTATTCAACCGATCACCGTTTCACCCTGTTTTGCGGGTGGGTGGCGGGGTGTTGCGGCTTACCTGGGTCTTCACAACCCCGTCGATGAGGACCATGGCGATACCGGGGATGTCCCCCACTTCGATGGCCGCCTTCGCGTCCTTACCTGCCGAGCCCATGGGGGCGTCGATGATCTGGAGGTCCGCCTCGTCGCCCGCCTTCACCATGCCGTGTTTGAGGCCGAAGACTCTTTCCGTGTTCCCCGTGGCACAGCAGACGGCGATCTCTGCCGGGATGTCGCAGAGGGCGGAGATGAAGTTCACCATCCTCCACATACCGAGCGGGATGACGCCTGTTCCGGAGGGCGCGTCATTGCCCATGATGAGGCGGTTCAACTCGCCCCGCTCCTTCAGCACCTTCACGATCTCCATGGCGGCAAGGGGATTGCCGCAGTGGACGATCTCGATGGCGCAATCGGTCATCTCGATGACCCGTCTGGTCTCCGGGATGGGGATGCTGGTGGGTCCGCCGTTTAAGTGGCAGGCGACCGTGGGCCTGGCCGTGATCACGTCGTCGCAGGTGACCGTGGAGCTGCCGGGGACCGAGGTCCCCCCCACGTGCATGAGTACCTTCATGCCGTACTTTTTCGCCCATTCCGACATGGCGGCCGCGTCCTTCGCCGCCTTGACGCTCCCGAGACCGATCTCGCCCACGAGCCACACGCCGTCCTCGGCGAGTTCCCTGAAATCGGCCTCCACAAGGCCCTTTTCCAGGATCAGGGCGCCCCCGTAGACCTTCACCCCCGCCGGTCTCGCCTTGGCGAAGGACTTGTGGGCCAGCAGCGCGAGGGCCTTCGTGCTTTTGGGATCCGTGGGCCTGCCGGGCAGGTGGACCTCTCCGGCCGAGATCATGCTGGTCACGCCGCCGTGGAGGCTGCTGTCGATGAAGCTGAGCTGATTCTGGCGGGGAGTGAAATCACCGAAGACAGGGTGGGAATGGGAGTCGATGAAACCGGGGCAGACGGTCATGCCGCCGGCGTCGATCACCTTGTCCCCCGCCGGGCCATTGCCCTTTTCGATGGCCTTGATCTTTCCGTCTTCTATCAGGATCGCTGCGGGGCCCTCGATGAGGGGCGCTTCCATGTCACCGGTAAAGACCGTTCCTATGTTTGTGATGCAAAGCGTGCTCATCTCTCCTCCTTGTCTTTCCGCCCGTCCGCCTATCGCCTCTTCTTTTCTTCCAGGAGCCCCTTGAGGCGCTCGATGTGGCAGGGCAGTTCGTAAGGTCGCACATGCACCGCATCGCTGATGGCATTGACGATGCTGGCAGCCTGGGGTATGAGGGCAGGCTCGCCGACACCCTTGGCGCCGAAGGGGCCTGTCGGCTCCCCGTCCTCCACGAGGAAGGTCACCACCTCGGGCATGTCCATGGCGGTGGGCATATAGTAGGTGTCCAGGGACTCAGACGCGCCCGGGACAAATTCCTCCATGAGGGCAAAGCCGATACCCATGGCAATGCCGCCGTAGATCTGTCCCCTGATGTTCCGGACATTCACCGCCTTTCCCACGTCGTGGGCGGCGTGGACTTTGACCACCCTGCACGCGCCGGTAGTCTCGTCTACCTCCACCTCGGTCATATGGGTGGCAAAGGCATAGGTGGCGTATGGTGTTCCCCTGGAGGTCTCGGGATCGACCGGGGTCGTGGGCGGATCGAAAAACCCGTCGAAGGACGGCAGGCCTTTGTCCTTCATCTTGACGGCGATCTCCTTCAGCGGCACGCCCAGGTAGAAACCGTGGGCGCGGAGAAATTCCCGCATCTTCAGGGCCCCCTCCATCACAGCCCTTCCGGAGATATAGGTCTGGCGGCTCGCCGAGGAGGAACCCGCATCAAAGGACGTGTCCGTGTCGCCCTTTACGAGTATGATGTCGGAGCCCCTCACCTCCAGGGCCTCGCCCAGTATCTGGCTGAGGACCGTATCGGACCCCTGTCCGATGTCGCACACACCCGTGCGAAGGGCAATCCTTCCGTCTTCGGTGAGGAGCACCGAGCAGCCGGAAGGGTTCGAAATGCCCGTGTTTCCGCACCCGTAGTACATGCAGCCGAGCCCGAACCCCGACGCGGGCGCCTTCTTCTTTCTCGCCCTCCAGTAGGGTTCCACTTTTCTCAGGGTATCGACGAAACCGGCACTGTGTTCCAAAACCTGGCCCGTGGCCGTGAGTGACCCGCGCCTGAGACCGTTCTTGAGCCGGATGTCGATGGGGTCCATGGCAAGGATCCCGGCGATGGTATCGAGCTGGGATTCATGGGCAAAGGCCAGCTGGGGGACACCGAAGCCCCTCATGGCCCCTGACACGGGGTTGTTGGTGTAGTACATGCGGCTGTCCACATGGATGTTGGGGACCTCGTAGGGTCCGGCGCCATGGACCGCCACCCTGAGGCAGACCGTCTCGCCGTAGGAGATATACGGCCCTGTGTCGCCGATGATGTTCACCTTCACGGCCTGGATGGTCCCGTCACGCCTGACCCCGGTCTTGTACTCGATAAAGAGGGGGTGGCGCTTGGTGTTGGAAAGGAAGCTCTCTTCCCTGGTGTACCGCATCATCACCGGCCTTCCGGTATGATGGACCGCAAGGGCGATGAAGCCTTCCACCGTCACGTCCAGCTTCCCGCCGAATCCGCCCCCTGTGACCGCCTGGAGTACCCGGACCTTCTCTTCCGGCAGGGCCAGGATCCGGGAGATTTCCCTGCGCTTATAGTGGATATTCTGGGTGGAAGAAGTGACTACGATCCTGCCGGACTCCTCCATGTAGCCCATGCCCGCCTCAGTCTCCAGGAAGCCGTGGTCGAGCCAGGTGGTCCTGTAGACGTGCTCCACGATCACGTCCGATTCGCGGAAGCCCCGTTCCACGTCCCCCTTCCGGACCTTCCGGTGAGAGAGGAGGTTGCCGGACTCATGGATCAGGGAGGAGGACCCCATGGCCGCAAAGGGGCCGGAAACCACCTCCAGGTCTTCGTAGGTCACCCTGATGAGATCAAGGGCCTTCCGGGCTACCCTCTCACGCTCCGCCACCACGAGGGCGACGGGTTCACCGATATACCGCACCCTGTCTTCCGCCAGGTATGGCTGATCACGCTTGATGGCGCCGAAGCGGTTTTCACCAGGGATGTCCCGCCAGGTGAGCACCTTCACCACCCCGGGCAGGGCGAGGGCCTCCCCCGGATCGATATCCCTGATAAAGGCGTGAGGCCGGGGGCTTCTGAGGACACAGGCAAAAAGCATGCCCTCCCGCCTGAGATCAGCGGCATAGGCGGCCCTGCCCAAGACCTTGTCGAGGGCATCAATTCTCGTTACATCGGCACCGACACGCATCGTCTCAACCCCTCAGCACCTGGCTCAGGATACCCTTCAGCACGGGGATTTTGTAGGCAAAGGACGGCCGTTCCCCCGTGACGGCGCGAATCGTCCCGATAATCATTTCCACCGCATCGCGCACCACGGGCTCGTTGTTCTTTGCACCCACCAGGATCTCTTCCACCCTCACCGGCCTGAAGGGCATGGGCGTGCAAGACCCGATGGCGATACGGACATCCCTGAAGACCCCTTCCTCCTCCCGAATGGCCCATGCTACGGAGAGGCGCGATATGGCCCAGGCGGCCCGTTTCGTGACCCTCCGGTAGCCTTCCCGGTAACCGGCGAGTCTCTTCACGGTAATGGAGGTGAGGAGTTCGTGGGGCCCCAAGGTCGTCTTGTAGGGGGCAACGATGAAATCGCCAACCCCCTGGGTCCTCACCTCCGACGCAGATTCCACGGTGACCACCCCGTCGTGGATCAAGAGCGGCGGGATGGAGTCGGCGGCCGGGGAGGCGTTCACCAGATTGCCTCCTATGGTGCCCATGTTCCTGATCTGGGGTGATCCCACGAGGCCGCACGCCGTGGCCAGAGCTGTCGCCCCCGCGGCCACGAGGGGGCTTCGATGCACCCCGTGATGGGTCACCGCAGCGCCGATGCGTATTTCCCCGTCGCCTTCGTCAAGACCCCTCAGACCGGGGACCCGGTCCAGGTCGATCACGTGGGGCCACTGTTCTCCCCTCCTCATCTTCACCAGGAGATCGGTACCCCCGGCAATCGCCTTCCCCCCTTCAAGGGTGGCAAGGAGATCGAGGGCTTCCTTCTTTGAGTCGGGACTATGGCTTTGGAATTCCGGCAGCATGGCGCACCGCTTCCACGATCTGGATATACCCTGTGCACCGGCACAGGTTTCCGCTTATGGCCTCGCGGATCTCTTCGTCCGTAGGCCGGGGCCTCCTCTTGAGAAGGCTGTAAGCGGAAAGGAGCATACCCGGGGTGCAGTATCCGCACTGGACCGCACCGCAGGCCATGAAGGCCTCCTGGAGGGGATGAAGGAGCCCCTCGCTTCCAAGGAATTCCACGGTCTTCACCTCATGACCGTGGACCTTCGATGCCAGGGTAAGACAGGAATAGACAGGTTCGTCGTCAATGAGAACGGTACAGGCCCCGCACTCCCCGATGGAACAGCCCTCTTTCACGCTCGTCACACCGAGGCGATCCCGGAGCACCTCAAGGAGGGTCTCGTGGTCTTCCACGTCAATGGTCGTGTCCTGTCCGTTCAGGTTGAAAACCACGGTCTTCACGGCGCCACCCTCACAGGTCTCTTCATCCTACCCTCCCATGAGCGACGGCAGATAGAGACAGATAACGGGGAACATGGTCATCAGGAGGGCTGCCACAAAAATGGAGACAAGGAAGGGGGCGGCACCCCGGAAGATCTCCTGCATGGGTACATCCTTGGCGATACCCGCCAGGGTGTACACGTTCAACCCCACGGGCGGCGTAATGAGGCCCGCCTCCATCATGAGAACCGCTACCACCCCGAACCATATGGGATTGAAGTTGAGGGCCACGATGACAGGGAAGACCACGGGCAGCGTGAGCACCATCATGGAAACGGAATCGAGAAAGCATCCGAGGACGAAATAGATGGCGATAATGATGGCAAGGATGAGGTACTTTGACACGGCGAGGCCGCCGATCCATCCCGAGACCACCGTGGGGATAGTGGAAAGGGCAAGAAAGTAGCTGAATACCGTCGCACCCGCGACAAGAAAGAGGACCATGACGGAAATCCTTGCCATTTCAAGGAGGGACACGAAGAGGGCCTTCCACGAGAGACGCCTCTTGAGGAGCACGATGACCAGAAGGGAGGTTGCCCCTATGGCACCGGCCTCGGTGGGGTTGATGTAGCCGAAATAGATCCCCCCCATGACGATGAAGAAGACGAGAAGGGTCTCCCAGACCCCTTTGAGGGCAATGATCTTTTCCCTGAGCGTCACCGTGCCTTCCGTCGCAGGGGCGAGGCCGGGATTCATCTTGACCTGTCCGAAGACCACGATGATGTACAGAAGGGCGAGGAGCACCCCCGGCAGAATACCGGCAACGAGGAGCTTCCCGATTGACTGCTCCGTGAGCATGCCGTAGACGACAAAACCGAGGCTGGGGGGAATGAGAAAGCTCAAGGTCCCCCCGGCCGCCACGACGCCGGTGGCGAGTCGCGGGTGGTAGTTGAATTTTCTCATCTCCGGAAGGGCCACATTGCCCATGGCCGCGGAGGCCGCCACAGAGGAGCCGCTTACCGCCGCAAACCCGGCACAGGCCGCGATAGTGGCGATCCCGAGCCCGCCCGGGAGCCTCCTGAACCACTTGTCAAAGGTTTGGTAGAGTTCGGAGGTGATCCCTGCCGTCCCGGCAAACCCGCCCATGAGAATAAAGAGAGGGATAATGGTGTATGGATAATGGGCCGCCACCCCGTACAAAGTCTGGGCCACCACCGGCAGGGCCGCTTCAAGGGACGTGAGGGTCCAGATGCCGAGGAAACCGACCACCATCATAAGAAAGGCTATGGGCATGCCCAGAAGGAGCAGGACCACAAGCAGGGCGCTCCCCAGCAGGCCTATCAGTACAGGATTCACCAATCCCTCCTCCGAAGTCGTGCAATGGATGTAAGCAGATCGGTAAGGAGCTCGAGCCACAGCATGAGGCCGCCCACGGCCACAAAAAGCTTGAAGGGCCACTGGGGCACCCGGAGCTGGTCCGAGACCGCCTTCTCGTGAATCCCCTCCACGTAACCCTGCCACACAAGAATGGTGACGATGATAAGGGCAGCCCCGGTGGTAAAGAGGCTGCAGACCTCCCTGCCTGCCGGAGAGAACCGTTTCGTCAGGAAGTCGACACCAACGTGGCCCTTCACCTGCTGGGTGTATGCGGCACCCAGCAGGATGATGACCGCGAGCATATACTCCGAGAGCTCCAGGGTACCGGGTATGGGTTTGTTGAAGAAACCGCGGCTGATCACATCCCCTGTCGTGATGAGCATGAGCGGTACGGCGAGAAACATGCCCACCACACAGAACCCGTAGGTAGTCTTGTGGATGATCTTCTTCACGCCCTCAAGTCCGCCCATTCCCGCTTCCCGCCTCACACCTTCTTAAATTCCGGCGGACATGCGACGAGGTGGACCTTGCGTTTCTCGCACTCTTCATTCATGACGGCCACCGCTTTCTTTGCAGGCAGGCCTTTTGCCTCCATGTCGGCCACCCACTTCCGCGTCACGTCCTGGAACCTTTTGTACCATTGCTCCGCCTCGGCCTTGGGCAGGTCGATAAGCTTGACCCCCGCCTTCTGGACATCCTTCATAATCTGCTCATAGTCAGCCTGCGTGAGCCCTCGGGTCGTCTTGAAGGGATTCGTGCAGACATCCTCCACGATCTTCTTCTGGTCGGCCGGCAGTTTGTTCCAGGCGTTCATGTTCATCACCGTGCCTTCGGACACGCACCCGAAGGTGAGGACCGTTGCGTGCCTGGCCACCTCGTGAAGTTTGAAGGCCAAGATCAGAGGCGGGCAGGTGACGATGCCGTCAACGGTACCCGTTTCCATGGCCATGTACACGTCGCCAAGGGGCATGAAGACCGGCTCGGCACCGAGGGACTTGATGTAGTTGGTCTGGTGGCCGCCTGGGGACCGCAGTTTCATACCCTTGAGGTCGGTCATCCTGGAGACCGGCTTCTTGGTCCAGATAAAGGACTGGATGCAGCCGTTCAGCTCCAGCACCTTCACGTTCTTGAACTCGTCCTTCAGAACCCTGTTGTACACCGCGTTGCCGATATCGGCGGCCACGTCCTTGCCGCTCACCCAGACCGCCAGGGAAAGGACATCGGTGAGGGGAAAGCGGCCCGGCGTCCAGGTTGCGGTGAAGTAACCCATGTCGGAGAGACCCTTCGCCACGATGTCGAAGTGCTCCGGCCCTTTACCGAGGGCAGCACCGGCATACATGGTGTAGCCCATTTTACCACCGCTTCTCTTCTTCACCTCTTCGAGCATGGGCGTCCACACGGTCTTTACTTCCCGGCTTACCGGCGGGTGCCAGGTACTGAACTTGATGTTCGCCGACTGGGCGTGGAGGAGATGACTGTCGTAAAGCCCCATGCCGAGTGCCGCACCGCCGATCAGTGCACCCTTCAGAAAACCTCGTCTCGAGAGATCCCTGCATTCTTCACACATAACGCCTCCTTTTCGTCCTACGTGTTTTTTTCTCTGCCTTTCATAGCATAATGAGTGGCCTTACAAAAAACAACTACACCCACCGCAAGGTGACGGTCTTCTCGTCGAGGAACAGTTTTATGGAGTCCATCCTCGACTTGGACATGCCGAAGAAGGAATCTTTCTTCGACCCGAGGCCGAAGAAGGCGTAAGGCTGGGGGATGCCGGCGTTCACACCCACATTGCCCACCTCACACTCCCTGATGAACTTCCTGGCCGCCTTCCCGCTTTCCGTGACGATACACGCCGAGTGGCCATAATTGGTGCCGTTGATCCAGCCGATCGCCTGGTCGAGGTCTTTCGCCCTCATGAGGTTGCACAGGGGACCGAAGGCCTCCTCCCGGGCGATGTACATATCGGTGGTAACGCCTTCGAAGATGGTGGGCCCGAGAAAATAGCCCTTCTCGTAACCGGGCACCTTCGCCTCCCGCCCGTCGAGAAGGATCTTGGCGCCCGACTTGAGGCCCGAGTCGATGAACCGGAGGACCTGGTCCCTGCCGTTCTCGGTGGTCAGAGGTCCCAATTCCACCGACTCATCGAGGCCGTAGCCCATCTTCATGGCCCTGGACGCGGCGATCAGCTTCTCTTTGAGTTCTTCGTACCTGCCATTGTCGCCGATCACCACCACGTTGTCCGAGCCGAGGCAGCGCTGTCCGCTCATGCCGAAACAACCCCGGAGGATGTAGCCTACAGCATCGTCGAGATTGCAGTCCGGCATCACCACGATATGGTTCTTCCCGTTCCCGTTCAGCGACGACCGTTTTCCGTACCTGCCGCAGAGTTCGAAGAGTTCCTTGCTCACCCGGGTGGAGCCGATGAGACCTACCCCCTTCACCCTCGGGTCCGAGAGGATCCGGGCATTGAGACTACGGTCAGGACCTGTATGGATGAGGTTCGCCACGCCCGGCGGGAAACCCACCTCATCGATCATCTGGAACATGCTGTCCGCGGCGACCGGGCACTGCCGACTCGGTTTCACGATGACCGCGCACCCGCATGCCAGGGCGTAAGGCACAAAGGAGGACCACGCATGGGTCGGGATGTTGCCCGGCGTAATGATCATGAAGACGCCGGCAGGCTCCCTGACCTGGTAGCAGTCGATGCCGGTAGCGAGCTGTTCCACGTGCTCGCCGCGGAAGTAGCTGTACATGGAGCTCCCCGCCGCCTCGATATTCTCCATGCACCGGGACACGGTCCCCCGGCCTTCCTCAATCGTACAGCCGTGATCCTGAACCAGCATGCGGGCGAGCCTTTCGTGGTTCTGCCCGAGCTTTTCCCGAAGGGTGAAGACCATTTTGGCCCTGTCCCGAAAGGGTACGTTTCTCCATTTCCTGAAGGCCTCCCAGGAGGCGGCTACGGCCTCCTCGACCTGCTCGGGACTGGCGATCGGGGCCTCGGCGATAGGTTCTCCGGTAGCGGGGTTGGTCGTCTCGAAGTAGGTACCCGTTCCCGACTCCACCCACCTACCGTTGATGTACTGTTTCAGCTTTCCGTAATGTCTGCTTACTTCTTCCAGAACTGCCATGGTTCCTCCTCGGCGCTCATTATGACCCTTCACAGGAAAGGGGTACGGCCACGTGTCAGAAGGTCGGCGGCGTGATCACCCAGATGATGACCGCGTCCTCCTTCCCTGTATTTTCCCAGTTGTGAGGGATCTGGGAAGAAAAGTAGAAGCTCTCGTTCTCCCTCACCTTGTGGACCTTGTCGTTGAGGATCAGCTCCATCTCTCCTTTGATCACAAAACCGAACTCCTCCCCTTCGTGGCAGTACATGCCGTGGGAGCCGCCCCCCGGGCCGATGACGGTGAAGAAGGGTTGCATCTTCTTGTTGGTCACGTTCTTGACCAGGGACTGGATCCGGGCCTCCCAGCGCTTCATCTGGATATCGACCCGATCCGCCTCGCGGGTCACCACATCATCGTCGTTGACGCTGACCATGAAGAAATCGACGATATTGGCCCGAAGCCCCCTGGCGATCCTTTTCAGCATGGATATGGAGGGGTCCGTCTTTCCCCGCTCGATCTGGGAGATGAGGGAGGGCGTGCACTCGGCCAGCTCAGCGAGCTGTTTGATGGTAAAAGCCTTCGCTTCTCTCATTTCCCGGATCTTGCGGCCTATGTCGAGGGAATCGATCATGTTTAAGCTCAATTTAATATCTTAAATGTTATTTACTTTCTGTCAAGGGAAAAGTTGATCCCGAACCTGATTTTGTGTTGCAAATTTCCCCTCCCTATTGAAAGATAATGAAAACCTTAAGCCCCTTCCGGTGAGGGAGGGATTCCAACAGGAGGCATGACCATGGATGTGGTGCTTGATCATTTTGAAAATGACATATATACGATCACCCTCAACAGACCGAAGACGAAAAACGCCATGGACTTCCCCCTCCTCAGGGGGCTCTTTGACGCCCTCACCAGGGCCCGGGAGCAACAGGCACCCTTCGTGGTGATACGGGGTGCAGGGGGTGCCTTTTCCTCCGGCGGAGACCTCGTGGCCTTCAAGGAGGCGGAGGATGCCGAGGCCCTCATCGACGGCGAGGCCGGGGTCCTTCACGAGAGCATCAAGACCATCAGGAAGATGAACGCCGTCGTCATCGCCGTGGTCGAGGGTGTGGCAGTGGGTGCAGGGGTGGGGCTCTCTCTGGCCTGTGACCTCACCATCGCCGCCCGCAACACGGTGATGAACATGGGGTACCGACGCATCGGCCTCACCCCGGACGGCGGAGGCAGCTTCTTCCTCCCGAGACTTGTGGGCTCCAAACGGTTCAATGAGTTTTATCTCCTTTCCCGAAACATCACTATGGAAGACGCCCTGGAGCTGGGACTCGTGAACGTGGTGTGCGAGCCCGGGGAGATTGAGGAAAGGCTTGCTTCCATGATCAGGGACCTGAAGGCCCTGCCCATGGAAACGATCGGCTATTTCAAGAACCTCGTGAACATGGCCCTCTTTCCCGGCCTCGAAACCCATCTGGACAAGGAACGGTTCTATGTGGCCGAACTGGCTGCCAGACCCCTCTTCAAACAAAGGCTGGAGGACTTCTTCAAAAGGAGATAGGACGTGTCGGGCCTCTACCTCATCGCCATTGCCGTCTACATCGCCATCCTCTGGTGTACCGGGCTTGCGGTGACGCGCCGTTCCCGCTCCACCGACGCCTATCTCGTGGCTTCGAGGGGCCTTTCGGTGCCCTTCATCTCGGTCCTCATCGCCGGTACATGGATCGGCGGCGTGTCCATCGTGGGCATGGCTCAGGGGGCCTTCATCCACGGTGTGAGCGCCCTCTGGTTTCAGGCAGGCATCTGGGTCGCCATGGTCGCTACCGCCCTCCTTCTCCCCAGGATCATGGCGGGGAAGAAGACCTACTCCATCCTCGATGTGGTGGGAGGATTCTACAACAGGAAGACGGCCAGACTGGCCGGCGTATTCCAGCTCATCTTCTCTATCTGGATCGTAACCATGCAGATCGTGGGCGGAGGGGCAATCCTCTCCGTCCTCCTTCAGGGCCGGCTCTCCTTCACTGCGGGCATGGCCCTCACGGCCCTCGTCTTCACGCTCTACAACGTTATGGGGGGCTTCGTGGCCACCGCCTACACCAACCTGATCCATATCGCCGCCATCGTCACAGGGATCTTCCTCGGCGGTTTCTACGTGATCTTCAAGACCGGTGCCCTTTCCGCCATGTCCGGAAAGGCCCATTTTTTCGCCCCCTTCGGCGACCTCGGCCCCCTCCAGGCGATCAGCTGGGCCTATATCAACCTGACCCTCGGCCTTCTCGCCCAGCCCGTGATCAATACCGCCTCGTCGGCCAGGACCCTCTCGGAGGGCAAGAAGGGTATCCTCATCGGTAACTTTATCGCCATACCCGTGGTCGTCATGGCTGCCCTCTGCGGGATCGTCGCCAGATACCGATTTCCCGACGCACCCTCTCTGACTGCCCTGCCCACCCTCCTTACCATCGTACCGCCCTGGATAGCCGTCTTCTTTCTCATCAGCATGTGGGCACCCCTCATGAGTTCCGGCTCCCCTTTTCTCATGGGCGCCACGACTCTGGCGGTGAAGGGGTATGTGGGCCCCCTGCTCGCCATCACTGATGACAGAAGGCTCCTCCTTGCATCCCGCGTCACCACCCTCCTGATCGGCGCGGCCTCCCTCGTGCTGGGACTCTTCGTACGGGAGATCCTCAGGGAGGTCACATGGCTCGCCGTACTCTTAAGCGTCATCGTCTACATCGTGATCCTCGGATGGGGGGCCCGGGGGTTCCGCAGTTCCCAGGCCTTCACCTGCCTCGTGGGTACCGCCGTCATTCTCCTTCTGACTTTTCTCTTCGGCACCCACAGGATCATCCACCCCGTCTGGCCCGTCACCGGCTTCGTCGTCATCGTCTACGCCGTGGGCTCCCTCGTCGGGACCCGCTCGCCGTGACCACCGTTCGTTGTTCGCCGGGATTCGTCCATTTGACCGGGATGCCCTTCCTGTGGTAGGTTTTTCCGGCAGGTGATGGGGTTCACCTCAAACCGCCCCCAAAGGCTGATGACCCCTGATTGACGCCGGGGTTTCTCTTCCCCAAGAGAATCTCCGGTGATTTGGGCCGGGGGTCATAACCAGTCCCGCACACAACGCAGGAGAACTTAGGATGCCGCCGGTGCCCGGGCATTGTCGGGAAGGCCCGCGGGGCAGGCATGCACCCGATACACAAGATCGAGGAGTTCCGCATGGAAGAGATTTTCAGAATCGCAGCGATTTGGCTTTCTTTGGCCGTGGCTTCGACAGTCCTTGCAAATCATCTCCGCATTTCGATAGCCCTGGTCGAGATTTGTGTGGGGGTCGCCGCGGGCGCGGTTGCCCTTTCCCTTGGAAAGATGGATGCATTGGGATCCGACCTCGAGTGGCTACGCTTCCTGGCTTCATCAGGCGCCGTGTTGTTGACCTTCCTGGCCGGCGCGGAACTTGATCCGGTCGTCCTGCGAACCAAGCTCAGAGAGGTAAGCCTTGTCGGTCTGGTCGGGTTCTTCGCCCCCTTCCTGGGGTGCGCCGCAGTGGCGCGCTATGTGCTGGGGTGGAACGTTCAGGCGAGCCTGATTTGCGGCATCGCCCTGTCTACCACATCGATGGCGGTCGTGTATGCCGTCATGCTGGAAACAGGCCTCAACACCACAGAATTCGGGAAGGGCGTCCTCGGGGCATGCTTTATCAACGACCTCGGTACGGTTATTGCCTTGGGCCTTATCTTCGCGCCCTTCACATACCGAACGGTGGTGTTCGTCCTGGTCACGGCCGTCGCCCTGTTCCTTATGCCCTATACCACGCACACACTGACCCGTCTCTACGCGCACCGCACCGCCGCCATCAGGGCCAAATGGGTTCTGCTGGTGCTCTTCGGGTTGGGCGCCCTTGCCCTCTGGTCCGGCAGCGAAGCAGTCTTGCCTGCCTACATAGCCGGCATGGTCCTCGCCGGAAGCGCCGCAAAGGATACGATGTGGGTCAGGCGGGTGAGGACCCTGACCGTGGGGTTTCTTACCCCCTTTTATTTCCTTCGCGCCGGGATGCTCGTTTCACTGCCGGCTATCCTTTCCGGACCCCTTGTCTTCATAGCCCTCCTTGCGGGAAAAGTCTTTTCCAAAATATTCGGCCTCTATCCTTTTATCCGGTTGTTCCGGCGGGAACGGAATGAACGATGGTATTACACCCTGCTCATGTCGACGGGGCTTACCTTCGGTACTATCTCCGCCCTCTTCGGTTTCTCCAATGGCATTGTCACGCAGCAACAGTATTCCTTTCTTGTCCTGGCGGTCATAGCAAGCGCCGTAGTCCCTACGATCATCGCCAACGCCGCCTTTTTGCCCCGCCACTTGGTTCCTTCGCAGGCAAGCCTGGAAGAGATCGAGATGTTGGGCCTCGGCAAGACCGCACCAGGTCCCGAAGAAACCGAGAAGGACAACCTGAGCGAAGAATAGGTGTGATCATATCGCTTCTGTCCCGAAGCGACGGGGCATACACAAAGAGCGCCGGTTCTTCGCCGGCGCTCTTTGTTTGGAGAAAGCGGGAACGATCCTATCTTCGGTAGGTGGATACGTGTTTCGGTCTCGAAAACATCAGGGCGATGATGAATCCGACGAGCAGGCAACCCGCTGCGGTAAAGAGTGACTGCTGCTTGTTGAACTCAGCAAAGACAAACCCGCCGACCACGCCCGCCGCGCCCCAGGCGGTGAGCAGGAAACCGTAGATTCTTCCGATGTAGGTCGGTCCGAAGGAGTCTGCAGCAAAGGCCGGCATAACCGCGAATCCACCCCCCAGACACGCAAGAAGATAGCACGCGATAATGGTGAAGACGAGTACGCTGCCGATCTGAGGAAGAAGGATGTAGAGAATGGCCTGGGTCAGGAACATAACCATATAGGTGCCTTTCCGGCCGATCTTGTCGGATACCGCAGCCCAGAAGAGGCGCCCCAATCCGTTGAAGATGGAGGCCGTCGCCAGAACGCTGCCGCCCAGCACCGCCAGCTTCGCCGGATCGTCGATGTTCTGAGCGGCTTTGATGACCTCCTGCGCCATGGGAGAGAGTTTTGACAGAAGCCCCATGCCGGCGGTAACGTTCAGGAAGAGCATGCCCCACAACATGTACCACTGACGCGTCCTCTTCGCTTCCGTCCAGCTGAAGGAGTCGGCCGCGCTGACCGTCGTGGCGGGCGGCGTAAACCCTTTGGGCAGCCAGCCTGCGGGCGGATTCTTCAGGATGCTGGAAGCCAGGAGATTGAGGATCAGATATACTGCGCCCAGGATAAAAAAGCTGTTCGCTACCCCGACCTTATTGATGAGACCGGGAATAATCATTCCGATAAAAAAGGCCCCGAACCCGAAACCCATCACCGCCAAACCGGTGATCATGCCCCGCTTGTCAGGGAACCAGCGGATCAGGGTAGCTATCGGGACGACGTAGGCCAGGCCGTTGCCGATACCGGCAACAACACCGTACCCGAGGAGAAGAAACCAGAAACTGCCCGAATGGAGCGCCAAACCACCCAGCAGGACACCACCCCCGTAGAAGATCGCACCGAGAATGGCGACAAATCTGGGACCTTTCTTGTCCACCAGCATGCCACCGAAGGCGGCCGAGACGCCGATGACACCGATGATCAACATGAAAACCCTCTGGACGACCTTGGTTTCCCAACCCTGCATGGCCACAATGGGCTTCACGAAGACCGACCACGCATAGACGGTGCCCAGGATCAGCATGATCACGACACCGGCAATCGCAAGGAACCAACGCTTACTTTCCAAATTCTGATCGCTCATCTACCCGACCTCCTCACATGTATTCTTTGCGCCAACTGGTAAAAAATGCCGCTATACCGTCAATCTACGCCGTTATCTTCTCCACCCTGCACGCACACACCTTGTACTCCGGTATCTTGCAGGCCGGATCGAGGGCGTCGATGGTCAGCACGTTTGCTGCGGCCTCACAGAAGTGGAACGGCATGAAGAGCACGTTCGGCTTCGTCTTGCCCGTCACCTTTGCCTTGATTCTCACGCTTCCCCGCCTCGACGACACGGACACGGTCTCCCCGTCGACGATATTGAAATTCTCCGCGTCGTTGGGATGGATCTCCACGTAACCCTCAGGCACCAGTTCATCGAGGATCCTCGAATTACGGGTCATGGTGCCGGTGTGGAAGTGTTCGAGCATACGGCCCGTGGTGAGAATCATGGGGTACTCGTTGTCCGTCTCTTCGGCGGGGGGCGTATAGTCGACCGCGGTGAACAGGCCGAGACCCCTGGAGAACTTGTCCTTGTGGAGATACTGGGTCCCTGGGTGGCCCTCTGCGGGGCAGGGCCACTGGATCAGCTCCTTCTCGATCCGGTCGTAGGTGATCCCCGCGTAGGAGGGGGTCACCTTCCTCATCTCCTCAAAGATGTCCTCCGCCTTGGAGTAGTTCCAGGAAACGCCCATTCTTTTGGCAATCTCGGCGATGATCCACCAGTCGTCCTTCGCCTCCCCCCGGGGAGGCAGGACCTTATGCATGGGCTGGACCCTCCGTTCCGTGTTCGATGCGGTCCCCTCCTTTTCCAGGAAGGCCCGGGACGGCAGGACCACGTCTGCGTACCGGGCCGTCTCAGTGAGGAAAATATCCTGGACCACAAAGAACTCGAGGGCCTCGAGGGCCTCGATCACATGATGCTGGTTCGGGTCCGAGACTACAGGGTTCTCACCCATCTCGTAAATGGCCTTCAGTTTTCCCTGGGTCGCGGCATTAAACATCTCCACCAGGGTCAGGCCCGGGGTGGTGGGAAGGTTCGCGGCACCCCAGGCCGCCTCGAATTTCGCCTTGTTCTCCTCGCTGGCCACAGGCTGATAGGCGGGATAGGTGGCCGGCAGGGCACCCATGTCGCAGGCACCCTGGACATTGTTCTGACCCCTTAAGGGGTTGACCCCTCCACCCGGTACGCCCATATTGCCGAGGAGCATCTGGAGGTTGGCCGTCGATTTGACGCCGTTCACCCCGGATACGAACTGGGTGATACCCATGGAGTAGTAGAGGGCCATGGGTTTGAGGGCAGCCATGAGCCGGGCCGCCTTGGGGATATCTTCAACGTTGTCGATGCCGCAGATCCCGGCCACATACTCGGGGGTATATTTCTCCAGGGTCTTGGCCAGGGCCTCGAACCCTTCCGTCCGGTTCTGCACGAACTCCCTGTCATAGAGCCCTTCCTTCACGATCACGTGCATGAAGCCGTTCAGGATGGCGATGTTGGTGCCGGGTTTGATGGGGAAATAGAAATCTGCCCACTTGGCCAGTTCGATCCTTCGGGGATCGACGACGATCAGCTTCTTGCCCTTGTTGATCACCTCGTTCTTGATCATGGAGCCGATGACCGGGTGGTTCTCCGTGGTGTTGGATCCGATGACCAAGAAGCCTTCACTTTCCGGGATCTCCCTGATGGAGTTCGTCATGGCCCCGGAACCGAAGACGGCCGCCAGACCGGCGACCGTGGAGCTGTGTCAGAGACGGGCGCAGTGGTCCACATTATTGGTGCCGATGACGGCCCTCATGAACTTCTGCATGAGGTAGTTCTCTTCGTTGGTACATTTCGCCGAGGCAAGGGCACCGATGGCGTCCGCCCCGTATTTCTCCTTTATCTCCTTGAACTTGGCTGCCACCAGGTCGAGGGCCTCGTCCCAGGACGCCTCCTCAAAGGTTCCATTCTTCTTGATCAGGGGCTTCGAGAGTCGTTTCGGGCTCTGGACAAAGTCGAAGCCGAAACGGCCCTTCACGCAGAGATGGCCCCTGTTGGGTCCCTCCTCGTTGCCCATGGCCCTGACAAGCTCACCCTTCTTGTTCGTATAGAAATCGATCTTACAACCCACGCCGCAGTAGATGCAGATGCTCGATTCGGGTTTCAGCTCCCAGTTTGCCCCCTTCCCCAGGACGGTCTGGAAGGAAAGGGCCCCGGTCGGGCAAAGCTGGACGCAGGTGCCGCACTTGACACAGCTCGACTCGCCGAGGGGTTTGTCGTCGTCCGCAATGAGGTGGGTGTCGTACCCACGTTCGCAAAAGGCCCACACGTTCTGGACCTGGATCTCCCGGCAGGCCTTCACGCACCGGCCGCAGAGGACGCAGCGGTTTTCGTTCCGCTTCAGGCCGTTGCTGGAGACAAAGTCGATCAGTTTCTGCCGCGGGAACTCGGGCTTCACCTCCTGGACCTCGTAGCGCTTCACCAAGGCCTGAAGTTCGCAGGCCCCGTCGGCATCACAGTAGAGGCAGTTGTGGTCCCCGTCGGAGAGAAGGAGTTCCAGGATCCATTTCCTGATCTTGACGATATCCTCATCTTCGCTCACCACCGTCATGCCGTCCACGGCAGGCTCCACGCAGGAGGCCCGGAGCATCCGGTTGTCCACCCGGACGATGCAGATACGGCACGCCCCGGTCTTGCTCACCCTGGGGTGATAGCACAGGTAGGGAATGTCGATACCATTCGCGAGGGCCACTTCGAGGATGGTCTGCCCCTTCGTTCCCTTCACCTCCCGGCCGTCGATGGTCAGTGTGATCTCGTTCATAGACTGCTCCTTCTGATAAGGTTTTGTGGGATTCCTGGAGTTGGGTGTCCGCTGTTAACGACAGACAATTCTTGTGTTAACCTGTCCCCTTTTTACTGACTGTAGCGATTATCGTATACAGACAGCGATTTGAAATGCAACAAAAATTTGAACCTCCATTTCCACAGCGGCAGGGCAGCGATTTGGCTTTGCAAAAACCCGGGAAGTAACATACACTATTGGTTCAGAACCTGGTGATCCCGGAATGCTCCGGAGTACTCCCGGTGCTGCAAGACGTGCCTTTCATAACCCGGGGATGGGCAGGAACAGGGCAGGCCGGAAAGATTTCGGACAGAATGGTTGGCGGTTCGGCAAGGGCGGAGGATAAGGGTATGACCCTGGAACAGATACGCGAGGCAATCGGTGGAGAGCTGATTTACGGCGAGAATCTCCTGCATCGCGAGGTGGAGGCGGCCTTTGCCTGCGACCTGATCAGCGAAATGCTCTTGTCCGCCAATTCCCACGTGCTTCTCATCACCTCACTGACGAACCCCCACGTTATTCATACGGCGGAAGTAATCGACGCAACAGGCGTCATCTTCGTGGGCGGCAAGAAACCCTCGGCTGAACTCATGAGTCGATTCCAGGGGAACGGCAATATTCCGGTCATGTCCACGCCGCTGCCCCTCTTCACCTGTTGCGGCGTCCTTTATGCCCTGGGACTGAGGGGTGATCGGAAGGAACATCCCCTTTAGAGGACTCGGAAGGATGGACAGTCTCCAGTATACACCTCAGATCACCCTTGAGTTTCAGATAGGAGAGAAGGATTTCTTCGTTGCCGGAGAGTCGGCTGCGCGGGTCAAGAAGACCCTCCAGCAGGTGGGGCTCAAGCAGGACATCATCAAGAGGGTTGCGGTCATCATTTACGAAGCGGTCATGAATGTGGCGATCCATGCAAGTCACGGGTTGCTCAAGGTTCACATCGACCCCGAGGCGATAGAGGTGCTTACGTCCGATGTGGGTGCCGGTATCCCCGACATCGATCTGGCCATGCAGGAGGGATATTCCACGGCCTCCCACGAGATTCGGGAGATGGGTTTCGGGGCCGGCATGGGCCTGCCCAACATCAAGCAGAGTGCGGACGACTTCCACATCAGCTCTACGGTGGGTGTCGGTACCACGGTAAAGGCGAGAGTCTATTTCAACGCCCGGGACTCCGCCCGTTAACACAGGCAGGTGACGATGTTGGAACACTTTCACTCAGTAACCCTCGATTTCGAAAAGTGTCAGGGTTGCACAAACTGCATAAAAAGGTGCCCCACCGAGGCCATACGAGTTCATGACGGCAAGGCTGCAATCATGCAGGAGCGGTGCATCGACTGCGGTGAGTGCATCCGGTGCTGTCCGAATCATGCCAAAGTAGCCGTTACCGATGGCTTGGAGAGGCTGCAGGACTACGCGTACCGGATCGCCCTCCCCGCTCCCTCCTTCTTCGGTCAGTTCAAGAATCATGAGGATATAGAGGACATACTTCGGGCCTTTCGGAAGATCGGTTTTGACGATGTGTTCGAAGTCGCCCTGGCAGCAGAGATTGTGGGCTATATCGTTCATGAACACCTGAAGAAAGGAATTCGGGTGAAGAAACCGCAGTTCTCTTCCGCCTGTCCGGCCGTCTTACGCCTCATGCAGATCAAGTTCCCCGATCTCCTTGACCAGGTGGTCCCCGTTCTCTCCCCCATGGAGGTCGCGGCGCGGCTCGCCAAGGAAGAAGCAGCGCGGAAGACGGGCATCGCTTACGAGGATATCGGCGCCTTCTTCATCTCGCCCTGCCCCGCCAAGGTAACGGAGATGAAAAACCCCATGACCACCAAGCATTCGGCAGTGAACGGGGTGATCGGCGTCAACCTGGTCTACAAGGATATTGTGCGGTACCTTGTCCGGGATCACGAAAGGGAGGAGGATGGCGATCGTCTCCACCGGGCGACCAAGCTGGGCATGGCATGGGGCTATGTAACCGGCGAGTCGAAGAATGTCGACTTCGGTACCACCCTTGCCGTGAGCGGTATACCCAATGTCATCAGCCTTCTCGAGGAGATCGAGCGAGGGGAACTGAAAGATGTCGATTTCATAGAGCTTCAGGCCTGCACCGGGGGGTGTGTGGGTGGCCCCCTCAACATTCAAAACCTTTTCGTCGGCAGGATTCGGCTCAGGGATCTGATCAAGAGACATGGCGGCGGGGACCCTCATTTCACCGAGTCCCGTCTGGCCGAGTTCGCGGACCACAGCCACTTCGAATCCACCGAGCCCATTCAGCCGAAGGCGATTATGACCCTCGACGAGGACGTCTCCAAGGCCCTCATGAAACTGGAGCGTCTTGACCAGATCACCAGTGAATTGCCCGGTCTTGATTGCGGCGCCTGCGGATCTCCGAGCTGTCGCGCCCTTGCAGAGGATATCATACGCGGTCTGGCTTTTGAGAATGACTGTGTCATCAAACTCCGGGAGAGGGTGAAGACCCTGGCGGAAGAGATTCTTGACCTGGCGAGGATCGTCCCTCCGTCCATGGCGGATACATCGAAAAAGCAGAACAGGGGATAGACGGGGCTGCAACTCTCCCTTGCCGAGCCCCCGCTTCACCCGAGCCGGACCCTACCATGAAGGAGGACTTATGACCGTAAGAGAAATGGCGGGCGCACTCGGTCTCGAGATCCTGACAGGCGAGACGAATCTGGACCGTCAGGTAACGTCGGGATACACCTCCGACCTTCTCTCCGACGTGATCGCCAACGTGGAGGAAAACGCCGCCTGGATCACCATCCAGAGACATATCAACATCCTCGGGGTGGCCAAACTGAGGGATGTATCGGTCATCGTGATCCCCCGGGGTTTACCACTCGAGCAGAGCGTGATCGACAAGGCCCGGGAGGAGCAGATTGCCCTTCTCCGCGGCAGGCAGACCGCCTTCGAGCTTTCGGCCCTCATTTACAACCTCATCCATAAAGGCTGATCTGCGTGGCAGGTGTGTCCTGCGATCTTCATATCCATTCCGCCCTATCCCCCTGCGGGAGTCTCGACATGTCCCCCCGGCGGATCGTGCAGAAGGCCCTTCAGGCCGGCCTCGACCTCATCTCGATCACCGATCACAATATGACGGAGAACAACATCTACGCCCGCCAGGCGGCAAAAAAAAGCGCCCTCGGGGTGCTTTTCGGCATGGAACTCCAGACAGTTGAAGAGATCCATCTTCTCGTTTTTTTTGACCAACCGGAAACGGCCCTGTCCTTTCAGGCCATGATTTACGACCTTCTGCCTCCGGTGCAAAACGATGTCGGGTTTTTCGGGGACCAGGTGGTGGTGGACGAGGAAGACGAGATCGTCCGCTTCGAAGAACGGCTCCTCCTCAACTCGGCTCAAATGTCTCTGAGTGACGCCGTTTCATGGGCCAAGGGCCACGACGGCCTCGTCATCCCGTCCCACATCGACAGCCCCACCTTCAGTATTATCAGTCAACTCGGGTATATCCCGGCCGACATGCCCTTCGATGCCCTGGAAGTACGAAATCCTGCCCTGGTTCATCAGCTTTTGCCCTTCATCATGAACCGGGACCTCCCCTTCGTCACCTTCTCCGACGCCCATTACGTTGAAGATATAGGAAAGAGAAGAATAAGTCTCGATTTGAGGGCTCCCACCTGTGTCGAGGTCTCCAGGGCCCTTCGGTCCCTGGGCAGAGAGTTGCGCGAGCGGCAGGAATCGATGACGGGGGGGCAACCAAAGCGATGATGGAAGAGCTCGCGTCCCACATTATGGATCTGACGGCCAATTCGCTCCGGGCAGGGGCACGCCTGATCGAGGTGTCAATGCTCAAGACCGGAGACACCTTGACCCTCATGGTCAGGGATGACGGATCGGGTATGGACGCGGAGACGGTCAGAAGGGTACAGGATCCTTTTTTCTCCACGAAGACGGGAAGGACGGTAGGTCTCGGCATACCGCTTCTCAAAGGCACCGCAGAGACAACGGGGGGCTCCTTTTCCATAGTCAGCGAGCCGGGCAGGGGAACGGAGATCACAGCTGTGTTCGACCTGCACCACCCCGATCTCCCCCCGGTGGGCAATCTCAAGGACACCATACTCGTCCTCGTGGTGGGGAACCCGGACGTGGATTTCCTCTTCCGCTTCACAGGGGACGGCAAGGATTTTACTTTGGATACAAAGGAGTTGAAAAAAGTCCTCGACGGAGTGCCCCTCAATCATCCGGAAGTCATAAAATTCCTCAGTAAAAACCTTGACGAGTCCTTGTGAATTCGGATAAATTACAGGCATTCCAAAAGGAGGGTTACGTATGAATCTCGAAGAGCTGAAGAAGATCAGGGAGAAGGCTCAGAAAGACGTGGAGCTGCGCCAGAAACAGGCGAGGATCAGGGTCGTGGTGGGAATGGGAACCAGCGGAATAGCTGCCGGCGCCCGTGATGTCCTGAGGGCTTTCGTCGACGAAGTGGGGCGGCGAAACCTGACGGACGTATTGGTCACCCAGACGGGCGAGAAAGGCCTGGCCTCCCAGGAACCGATGGTCGAGGTCTTCGAGGAAGGGAAGGCGGTGGTTGTCTACGGGAACATGAATCCGGAAAAGGCGAAACGAGTGGTGGTCGAGCACATCGTCAACGGAAGTCCCGTTGCTGATTTCGCCATCTGAGCTGTCCATACCTTATCAGGAGGTGGGGTCTTGTCCAGAGAAGAGATTCTTCAGAGATTCAAGCCGAGCCTTGATAACATCCTCTACATCATGCACGACCTTCAGGATAGCAACCCGCAACGGTATCTTTCCAGAGAAGATATCGAAGCCTGTGCCGACTATCTCCGCGTACCATACAGTTACGTCCATAGCGTCGCGAGTTTTTACACCATGTTCAGCCTGAAACCGAGGGGCAGGAATATCATACGCCTGTGCGAGTCGCCCCCCTGTCATCTCATGGGTGCTTCCAACCTCCTTGACTACCTTAAAAAGGCCCTTAAGGTCAATGTCGGCGAAACCACACAAGACGGAGTATTCACCCTGGAACTCACGAGTTGCCTCGGTGCGTGCGGCGTAGCCCCGGCCATGATGTTGAACGAAGAGATGTTCGGAAATCTGACGCCTGAAAAGGTGGACGCAATCCTTGACGAGAGGAGGCGAGCCCTATGAACCTGGTGAGAAACCACATTCTGATCAGCATTGACGCGGGCACCATAATGGCAGGGGCCAGGGCCGTGGAGAAGGCGCTTGTGGAGGAGATCGCACGACAAGGCCTCTCGGACGAGATTGCGGTACTTGAGACGGGAAGTGTGGGAATTACGGGTCAGGGCGTGGTGCTTGTGGTCTATCCGGAAGGCGTCTACTATTCCAACGTCACCGCCCCCGATGTTCCCGAACTTGTCCGGGAGCATCTCCTCAAGGGGAGAATCCTCAAGAGGCTGGTCTTGTCCGAGGTCCCCAGGCAGGCGGTCATTACCAAGGAAAAGACGGGCCTCCTGAAGGAGCAGCCCCGGATCGTTCTCAGGAACAGCGGTGTCATCAATCCTGAAAACATCGAGGAGTATATCGCCGCAGGCGGGTACGAGGGCATGGCCAAGGCCCTGACCTCCATGAAGCCCGAAGGGGTGATCCAGGAGGTCAAGGATTCCGGCCTCGTGGGGAGGGGTGGTGCCGCCTTCTCTGCCGCCATGAAGTGGGACTTCGCCCGAAAGGCAGCAGGGGACCAGAAATACATCATCTGCAACGCCGACGAAGGGGAGCCGGGCACATTCAAAGACAGGCTCATCCTCGAAGGTGACCCCCATAAACTCCTCGAGGGGATGGCCCTTGCCGGATACGCGGTGGGTGCGACTCAGGGTTTCGTCTATATACGGGGAGAGTATGCGCTCTCCATTGAGCGGCTCAACAAGGCCATTACCGATGCCCGGGCCTACGGTCTTTTGGGGAAGGATATCCTTGAGAGCGGGTTTGATTTCGATGTGACGGTGATGAAGGGAGCGGGCGCATACGTGTGCGGCGAGGAAACAGCCCTCATCGAGTCCCTGGAGGGGAAAAGAGGCCACCCCCGTTATAAACCGCCCTACCCCGTCACCGAGGGCCTGTGGCGGAAGCCCACGGTGGTAAACAACGTGGAAACCCTGGCCAACGTACCGGAGATCATCAGGAACGGCGCTGCCTGGTTTCGGGGATACGGGACGGAGAAATGTCCGGGAACCAAGGTTTACACCATCATCGGCAATGTGGCCCACCCCGGTCTCATCGAGGCTGAAATGGGCACCACCCTCCGGGACATAATTTACGAGTATGCCGGCGGCATCAAGGAAGGCAGGAAGTTCAAGGGCGCCCTCGTGGGCGGCGCTGCCGGGGCCTTCATCGGGCCGGACATGCTGGACGTGAAGATGGACTTTGTGAACCTTCGGGAATATGCGGCCGCCCTTGGATCGGGGGCCATCCTCGTGATGGACGAAAGCACCGACATGACGGACATGCTCAAGAGTGTGCTTCACTTTTTCAAGCATGAGTCCTGCGGCCACTGCGTACCCTGCAGGCTCGGGACCGCCGAACTGGTGAAAATCATAGATCGCATCGCAGCCGGCAAAGGAAGAAAGGCGGACGTGGATAAACTCGTCAGTATTTCACAGGTCATGAGGGATACCTCATTCTGTCCCCTGGGACAGTCTCTCATCATGCCCGTATCCACGTCACTGAAGTATTTCAGGGATGAGATCGCGGCCAGGGTTCGATAAGGAACGGGAGGCAAGGCACTTTTATGGTCAGGGCGACAGTGAACGGCGTTCCGGTGGAGGTCCCGGAGGGTACCACCATACTGTGGGCTGCGAAAAAAGCAAATTTCACCATACCGACCCTCTGCCACCATCCTGACTTAAAACCGGGGGGGCAGTGCGGGATCTGCGTGGTGGAAATCGAAGGCATCCCCGGCCTCAAAAGGGCCTGCATGACACCGGTGGGTGAAGGTTGGAAGATCCAGACCCACACGGCCCGCACCATGGCAGCGAGAAAGCAGCTCGTCGAGATGATCCTCGCCAATCACGATACGGACTGTCTTACCTGTATGAAGAATACAAATTGCGAACTGCAACAGCTCTCTGAGACCGTGGGGATCAAGACGGTGGACTATCCCAAGCTTGAAGAAAGGCTACCCATAGACCGCTCCAGCGCCTCCATTGTCCGGGATCCCAACAAGTGCATCTTCTGCGGACGGTGCATCCAGGTGTGCAGCGAAGTACAAACCGTGCACGCCCTGGCCATCAATCACCGGGGCTACGACTCCCTCATCACCACTGCCTTCGATGCGGGTCTGGGCAACAGCGTTTGTATCAACTGCGGTCAGTGTGTTGTTCACTGTCCGGTGGGGGCTCTGTACGAAAACAGCCATGTCGAGAAGGTGTGGGAGGCGATCCACGACCCGGAAAGGTTTGTAGTGGTTCAGGAGGCACCGGCCGTGCGGGTCATGCTCGGCGAGGAATTCGGCATGAAACCCGGGTCCCTTGTGACGGGAAAGATGTACGCGGCGCTGAGGCGTCTCGGTTTCGATGCCGTCATGGACACCAATTTTACCGCCGACCTCACCATTATTGAGGAAGGTACGGAGCTGGTGTCGAGATTAAAGTCGGGTGAGAGACTGCCCCTCATCACCTCCTGTAGCCCCGGGTGGATCAAATTCATGGAGACGTTTTTTCACGACATGATCCCCCACATGTCTACGGCAAAATCGCCCCAGCAGATGTTCGGCGCCCTGGTAAAGACCTATTACGCAGAGCAGAAGGGCATTCCCCCGGAAAGGATCGTGTCCGTCTCCATCATGCCCTGCACGGCCAAGAAGTTCGAGTGCCAGAGGCCCGAGATGAAGGCAAGCGGCTACCAGGATGTGGACTATGTCCTCACCACACGGGAGATAGGCCGCATGATGCGGGAAGCGGGCATCGACCTCCGTGACATGCCGGAGGAGCGCGCCGACGATCTCTTGGGTGAGTATACCGGCGCCGCCACCATCTTCGGTGCCACAGGCGGCGTCATGGAGGCAGCCCTCAGGTCTGCCTATTTTCTCGTCACAGGTCACGAACTGGAAAACCTCGACATCACCCCGGTACGAGGCCTGAAGGGAATCAAAGAGGCTGAGCTTGACATCGAAGGGACGAAGATAAAGGTGGCCGTAGCTCACAGCGGCGGCCAAGCACGGGTACTGCTTGAAAAGGTCCGGGAACAGATAGCCACTCAGGGAAAAAGCGAGTACCACTTCATCGAGGTCATGGCCTGCCCGGGCGGGTGCGTGGGTGGCGGGGGCCAGTCCTGGGGCAGCAATATGGCCAAACGGGCCAGGAGGGGAGAAGCCCTCTACGCGGAGGATACGTCTCTCCCCCGCAGACGTTCCCACGAGAACCCTGCGGTTAAGGCGCTTTACGAAACCTTTCTCGGTACACCGAACTCCGAGAAGGCCCACAAGCTCCTCCATACCCACTACTTCAGACGGAATACCACGGACGGAAAAATGCTGGAAGGGGAGCACTGAATACAGCAGCAAAAACATTATCTTGGTAAGGGAGGAAGGCATGGGCAACGAACACCAATGTCATTGCGCTGAAACCAGCGAAGAGGAGCTCTACCCGAAGCTCGAGGAGATCATAAAGCAGCACGCCGGGAGACCGCAGGACCTCATCATGGTCCTCCATAAGGCCCAGAACCTTTTCGGTTACCTGCCCAAGCGCGTTCAGGAGATGGTGGCCGACGGTCTCAATGTATCCCTCAGCGAGATCTTCGGCGTCATCACCTTCTATAATTTCTTCTCCACCGTTCCCCAGGGAAGGAACAGCGTAAAGGTGTGTCTCGGCACCGCCTGCTATGTGCGGGGGTCTCAGGCCCTTCTGGAAAAGACCGAGAAGGAACTCGGCATAAAGGTCGGAGGGACCACCGAGGACCGGCGGTACTCCCTTGACGTGGTGCGCTGCATCGGCGCGTGCGGTCTCGCTCCGGCCATGCTGGTCAACGATGATGTCTACGGCCGGGTAAAGACCACCACGGTCATGGATATCATCGAATCGTACGAGTAAGGAGGAACACTCATCATGGACGTATTACGTGCCCATGTCTTGGTTTGCGCAGGAGCAGCCTGCGTCTCGTCGGGCTGCCGGGATATCCGGGATGCCATCGTCAACAAGGTGATGGAAAAGAATCTTCAGGATGAAGTGAAGATCATCGAAACCGGATGTATCGGCTCCTGCGACCTCGGTCCCCTCGCCCTCATCTATCCCGAAGGGGTCCTGTACCAGAAACTGAAACCTTCAGATGCAGAAGAAATCGTCACCGAACACCTTCTGAAGGGACGGATTGTGGATCGTCTCCTCTATCGGGAGCCTGTCACGGCAAAGAGCATCCCTTCCTTGAAAGAGATCGATTTCTTCAAGAATCAGGTCAAGATTGTTTTGAGGAATTGCGGGGTCATCAACCCTCAGAACATAGAGGAATATATTGCCAGGGACGGCTACATGGCCCTGGCCAAAGCCCTGACCGAGATGTCCCGGGAAGACGTGATAGAAGAGGTGCTCAAGTCGGGCCTCCGGGGCCGCGGCGGCGGCGGCTTCCCCACCGGGATTAAGTGGAAGTTCGCCTTTCAGTCTCCCGGTGATGTGAAATACGTGGTCTGTAACGCGGACGAAGGCGACCCCGGTGCCTTCATGGACAGGAGCGTCCTCGAAGGCGACCCTCACAGCCTCATCGAGGCGATGGCCATCGCGGCCTACGCCATCGGCGCCCAGCAGGGATACGTCTATGTCCGGGCGGAATACCCCCTGGCCATCGAGCGTCTGACCTGGGCCATCGGCCAAGCCAGGGAATACAAGTTTCTCGGAACCAACATCCTCGACAGAGGCTTCAATTTCGATCTCGACATCAGGATCGGTGCCGGCGCCTTCGTGTGCGGCGAGGAAACAGCCCTCATGATCTCCATCGAGGGAAAGAGAGGGGAACCCCGTCCACGGCCGCCGTTCCCTGTGGTAAAGGGACTCTTCGACAAACCCACCCTCCTCAACAACGTGGAAACCTATGCCAACATACCCGCCATCATCCTCAACGGATCCGAGTGGTATGCCCAATACGGAACAGGGAAGAGCAAGGGAACCAAGGTCTTCGCCCTTGCAGGGGCCGTCAACAATACCGGCCTTGTGGAAGTGCCCATGGGTACCCCCCTCGGCGACATCATCTTCAATATCGGGGGTGGAATCAAGGGCGGCAAGAAGTACAAGGCCGCTCAACTCGGGGGACCCTCAGGCGGCTGCATCCCCATCCAGCACATCAACGTGCCGGTGGACTATGAGTCTGTCCAGGAACTGGGCGCCATCGTGGGCTCCGGCGGCTTGATCGTCGCCGACGAAGATACGTGCATGGTTGATTTCGCCCGCTTCTTTCTCGATTTTACCCAGCACGAGTCATGCGGCAAATGCCCGCCCTGCCGTATCGGCACCAAGAGGATGCTCGAAATCCTCCAGCGGATCACCCACGGCGAAGGGGCACCCGATGACATCGACCGCCTTCGGGAGCTCTCCGCCCGTATCAAGGATTCCGCTCTGTGCGGCCTGGGACAGACAGCACCGAACCCCGTCCTCTCCACCTTACGGTTCTTCCAGGACGAGTACGAGGAACACATTCACGATAAACACTGCCGGGCAGGCGTCTGCACCTCTCTCTTCGACGCGCCCTGCCAGAACGCATGTCCCACAGACCAGAATGCGTGGGGATACGTGACCCTCATCAGCGAGGGCCGGTTCAAGGAGGCCATAGCGGTTATCAAGGAAGCAAACCCCTTCCCCGCCGTGCTGGGCAGGGTCTGCTTTCATCCCTGCGAGAACAAGTGTCGTCGTTCCCAGGTGGATGCCCCGGTGTCCATCTGTGCCCTGAAACGGTTCGCCGCCGATGTGGACCTCAGCGCGTCCCCGTCATACCGGCCGGCTGTCGAAAAACCCAAAGACAAGAAGGTCGCGGTGATCGGCGCCGGTCCCTCCGGTCTCAGCGCGGCTTATTTCCTTGCCTGCAAGGGCTATCAGGTCACCGTCTTTGAAGCCCTGCCCGTGGCGGGAGGCATGCTGGCCGTCGGCATCCCCGAGTACCGTCTCCCCAGAACGATACTCAACGCCGAGATCAAGGCCATCACGGACCTGGGCGTGGAACTGAAGCTGAACACAGCCCTCGGTAAAGACGTGACCATGGACCAGCTCTTCAAAGAAGGGTACAGCGCCGTCTTTGTGGCAACAGGCGCCCATAAAGGCCAGAAACTGGGGATCCCCGGCGAGGACAGCCGGGGTGTTGCCGACGGCGTCACCTTCCTCCGCAACGTGAATCTCGGCACCATCCACAAGGTGGAGGGAAAGGTAGTGGTGATCGGGGGCGGCAACGTGGCCATCGATGCAGCCCGGTCTGCCCTGCGCCTCGGCGCCACCGAGGTGAGCATCCTCTATCGAAGAGAAAAGGATGACATGCCTGCCTACCGGGAAGAAATCGACGAAGCCGAGAAGGAAGGTGTTGCCATCCATACCCTGGTGGCTCCGAAACAGGTGGTCATCAAGGATGGGAAAGCGGCCGGCGTTGAGTGCCAACGCATGTCTCTCGGGAAATTCGACAGGAGTGGCCGCAGAACGCCCCAGGCTATTGTGGGTTCCGAGTTTGTGGTCGATGCCGATCTCATCATTGCCGCAATCGGCCAGACTCCTGATCTTTCCTATCTGAATGGAGACGGAATCGCCGTAACAAAAGGCGGCACCATTGAAGTATCCGGGAAATCCCTTGCCACGGCCCGGGAGGGTGTCTTTGCAGGAGGGGACACGGTGCGGGGACCGGCTTCCGCGGTCGAGGCGATAGCAGACGGCAAGAACGCGGCCCTCGCCATAGACAGACTGCTCGGTGGCGATGGTGAAGCCTTAAACGCCTTCCGCAACGACCTGGTCACCTTGAAGGTCACGTACGACGAGGCAGCATACCAGAAAGAGATGGGAAAGGTCCCCATGCCTCACCTTCCCCTCTCCAGGCGAAACCGGAATTTCAACGAGGTGGTCCTGGGGTACGATACCACCATGGCCGTAGAGGAGGCAAAACGGTGCCTCCACTGCTATCTGAAGGCGGAGACGGAAGAGTCGGAGCAGATTGAGGAAGGTTCGGAAGCGTAAGGAGGCTGTCTTCGTGATTACGTTGACCATCGACGGCAGGACCGTGGAAGTCGAGGAGGGGGCTACCCTCCTCGAAGCAGCCCGCAGGGCCGGCGTACATATACCTACCCTTTGTTATCTCCCTGAAGTACAAGCCATTGGCGCCTGCAGAGTCTGTCTCGTGGAAGTTGAGGGAAACCGGGCCCTTCAGGCCGCCTGCGTGTCTCCCGCAAACGAGGGGTTGCGGGTCCTGACCAACACCGAGAGGGTGCGCAAGGCACGGCGGTTTTCCGTGGAGATGCTCCTTTCCAACCACCCCTTCGAGTGTCTCACCTGCGCGAGAAACCAGAACTGTGAACTCCAGAGACTGGCCTACGATCTGGGTATCCATGAGGTACGCTTCAAAGGGGCACGAAGCGTGGGGCGTATAGACGAATCATCGCCCTCAATACGGAGGGATCAGAATAAGTGTATTCTCTGTCGCCGGTGTGTGACCGTGTGTCAGGAGATTCAGACGGTCACCGCACTCTTCACCCAGGGACGGGGCTTCGATACAACCGTGGAGCCCGCCTTCAACCGGGAGATCGATGACGTCGCCTGTACCAACTGCGGCCAGTGCTCGCTCGTCTGTCCCGTCGGGGCGATTACGGAAAAGGAGTACATCGACGAGGTCTGGGAGGCCCTGAAGGATCCCGCCAAGTTTGTCGTCATCCAGGATGCCCCGGCTGTGAGGGCAGCCCTGGGGGAAGAGTTCGGATACCCTCCCGGGACCCTGGTGACAGGAAAGATGCTGGCTGCGGCCCGTATGCTCGGCTTTGACAGGGTCTTCGACACCAATTTCGCCGCGGACCTAACTATCCTCGAAGAGGGGAGCGAACTCCTGAAGCGGGTGAAGGAAGGCGGAACCCTGCCCCTCATCACCAGTTGCAGCCCGGGGTGGATCAAGTTCATCGAGCACTTCTATCCCGACATGCTGCCCCATCTTTCAACGTGCAAATCACCCCACCAGATGCTCGGGGCACTTGCCAAGACCTACTTTGCCGAGAAGGCGGGGGTAGACCCCAAGGACATGGTGGTCGTTTCCGTCATGCCCTGCACGGCCAAGAAGTTCGAGTGCAACCGACCGGAGATGACGGACAGTGGATTTAAGGACGTGGATTACGTCCTCACCACCCGCGAACTGGCGAAGATGATCAAGCAGGCAGGGATCGATTTCAACAGCCTTCCCGAGGGTCACTACGATGACCCCATGGGCGAGTACACCGGTGCCGCCACTATTTTCGGAGCCACCGGCGGAGTCATGGAGGCGGCCCTGAGGACCGCCTACGAGGTAGCCACGGGCAAGACCCTTGAGAGCCTCGAGTTTACCGCTGTAAGGGGTCTCGAGGGCATCAAGGAGGCCGCCATACCGGTGGAAGGCATCGGGGAGGTGAAGGTTGCCGTCGCCCACGGTCTCGGCAATGCTCGGAAGCTCATGGAGCGAATCCGCGAGGGCACAGGTTCCTATCATTTCATCGAGATCATGGCCTGCCCCGGCGGGTGCGTGGGCGGCGGTGGTCAGCCCATCCCCGTGAACAACGAGATCAGGATGTTGAGGGCCAAGGCGCTCTACAGGGAAGATGAATCCCTGACCTATCGCAAATCCCACGAGAACCCGGCCATCAAGCGGATATACGAGGAGTTTCTGGGCGCACCCCTGGGAGAACGATCCCATCATCTCCTCCACACCCACTATACGCCCAGGGACAGATTTTAGTCGGATCCATCGCTTATCAGGGATCGGGGTCGGGTGGTACCGGGGCCCGTTCCCTTCACCTTCGCAATCCTTCCCTGGAGGACGCCACATGGCCTTTCGCACAGAACGCGACTTCCTCGGCGAGCTGAATGTTCCCGAAAGCGCCTACTACGGTATCCACACCCTCCGGGCGGTTCAGAATTTCCCCCTGTCCTCCTTTCCCGTCCCCGCCGAATTCATCCGCGCCCTTGCCCAGGTCAAGGAGGCCTGTGCGAAGGCCAACATGAGGGCGGGCCTCCTTGACGAAAGGATCGGCGGGGCCATCGTCCGGGCGGCCCGGGAGGTGGCCGGAGGTCTCCTTGCCGACCAGTTCATCGTGGACGCCCTTCAGGGCGGCGCCGGCACCTCCACAAACATGAACATGAATGAGGTCCTTGCCAACAGGGCCCTCGAACACCTTGGGGCAGCGAAGGGAAGCTATGATCTGGTGGATCCCCTGGCCCACGTCAACCTCTCCCAGTCCACCAACGACGTGTACCCCACAGCCCTCAAGGTGGCGGCCATAGGCCTCGTCCTCTCCCTGAGCGAGGCCATCGCCCGCCTTCAGGGGGCTTTCCAAAAAAAAGAGGCAGCCTTCGCAAGCGTGCTGAAGCTCGCCAGGACCGAGATGCAGGACGCCTTGCCCATCACCCTGGGCCAGGAATTCGGTGCCTTCGCCGAGGCCCTCGCCCGTGACCGATGGCGCCTCTTCAAGGTGGAGGAGCGTCTCAGACAGGTCAATCTGGGCGGCACCGCCATCGGCACAGGGCTCAATGCTGAGCGGACCTACATTTATGCTGCCATCGAGGAACTTCAGGACATCACCGGCTTCGGCGTCGCCCGGGCGGAGAACATGGTGGACGTGACCCAGAACGTGGATGTTTTCGCCGAGGTCTCGGGCCTTCTGAAGGCCGCCGCTGTCAATCTCGCCAAGATCTCCGCCGACCTTCGACTGCTCTCTTCCGGTCCCAGGGGCGGTCTGGCCGAGATCGCCCTTCCCTGCCTTCAGGCAGGTTCGTCCATCATGCCGGGCAAGGTGAACCCCGTGATGACGGAGATGATGACCCAGGTAGCCTTCCAGGTGATAGGCTTCGACCAAGCCATCACCCTGGCGGCCTTCTCGGGCCAGCTGGATCTTAATGCCTTCCTCCCCCTGGTGACCTTCAACCTCCTCAACGGACTCAATCTCATGGCCCGGGGGGTGGAAGCCTTCCGGATCCACTGCGTGGAGGGCATCGAGGCGGACCGCCGCCGTTGCGCCACTTGGCTGGAGGAAAGCCTGTGTCTGGCTACCGCCCTCGCACCCTACATCGGGTACGACAGGGCTGCCGAGCTCTCGAAAAGGGCTGAGGGGGAAGGAAAAACGATACGGCAGGCGGCCCTCGAGTCAGGGCTCTTCACAGAGCCGGACCTCAATGCCATATTTTCACCCAGAGAATTGACGAGACCGGGGATCCCGGGTCTCAAAACAGTAGGACGGACGAAGAAAGGGGATCAATAATTGGCCGACACAACCCTCAACGAGACACCACGAGGCAGCAGGCTCCACATCGCTATCTTCGGCAGGCGTAATGCCGGAAAATCAAGCCTCATCAATGCCCTGACCAACCAAAAGATCGCTATCGTTTCCCATGTCCCGGGCACCACGACGGACCCCGTATACAAAAGCATGGAGATACTCCCCTTGGGCCCTGTAGTCCTCATCGATACGGCAGGCATCGACGATGTGGGGGAGCTCGGGGCCCTGCGTATCGAGAAGACCCTGGCCGTCCTCAAGAAGACTGACCTCATGCTCCTGGTCATCGACCCGGAGAAGGGCGTGGGCGTCTACGAGGAGGACACCGTCAGGAGGGCCCGCGAGAACAAGGTACCCGTGGTGGCGGTCATCAACAAGATCGATCTTCATCCTGCCCCGGCGATGGCGGAGATTGCCGACAGCCTCGGGGTGCCGTGCGTACCGGTGAGCTCCCTGTCGGGGGAGGGCATAGACGCCCTGAAGCTTGCCATGATCAAGACGGCACCTAAAGATTGGACCGCACCCACCATCTTGGGAGATCTCATCTCCCCGGGCGACACGGTGGTCCTCGTGGTACCCATCGATCTCGCGGCACCGAAGGGGCGGCTCATTCTGCCCCAGGTCCAGACCATCCGGGATATCCTCGACCATGACGCCATGGCGATGGTGGTCAAGGAGCGGGAACTGAGGGCGGCCCTCGGAAACCTCAAGGAAAAACCGCGTCTCGTGGTCACCGACTCCCAAGCCTTTCTGAAGGTGGCTGCCGACACCCCGAAGGACGTGGCCATGACCTCCTTCTCAATCCTTTTCGCCCGCTATAAGGGCAATCTCGCCACCCTTGCCCGGGGGGCAATGGCCATCCGGGACCTGGAACCGGGCGACAGGGTCCTCGTGGCGGAGGCATGCACCCACCACCGCGTGGAGGATGATATCGGCACCGTGAAGATTCCCAGGTGGCTTCGCCAGAACGTGGGGGGGCACCTTGATTTCACGTGGGTCAGCGGGCTCGAATTGCCCCCGGACATAAAGGACTACAAGCTCATCGTCCACTGCGGGGCCTGCATGATAAACCGGAAGGAGATGCTCCATCGCCTCCTCATGGCGGAACAGGCGGGGGTCCCTATCGTCAACTACGGGGTCCTCATCGCCCACGTCATGGGCATTCTTGACCGGGCCCTCGCCCCCTTTCCGGAACTGAGGGGTGTCGTAAGAGGAGAGGGAGAAACCTGAAACCCCTTTACTTTTCTTCGCACCGGGAATATATTCCCCCCAACAAGGAGAAAGGCCTTCATTATGACCGAAAAAGATCACGTCTTCTCATCCGCCTTCATGGACGAAACGAAGATATGGAGTGCCCTTGAGGAGGCCCGGGACCTGTCAGCTTCACGGATTCAGGCCATCGTGGATAAGGCCCGCGAGGCGGTGGGACTCACGCCCTTTGAGACCGCCGCATTGCTTCAGACCGAGGACCCGGATCTCCTGAGCCGCATGTACAGTGCCGCCCACGAGGTAAAGGAGCGCATCTACGGCAAGAGACTCGTATTTTTCGCCCCCCTCTACATCAGCAACTACTGTGTCAACAACTGCGCCTACTGCGGGTACAGACACTCCAATCCAATAGGCCGCCGCCGTCTCACTCTGGAAGAGATCGAGTGCGAGGTGATCGCCCTGGAGGCCATGGGACACAAGAGGATCGCCCTTGAAGCGGGGGAAGATCCGGCCAACTGTCCTATAGACTACGTCCTCGATGCCATCCGTCACATTTACTCCATAAAGGACAAGATGGGCAGTATCCGCCGGGTGAACGTGAACATCGCCGCCACCACCGTGGAGGATTACCGGAGACTGAAAGACGCGGGCATCGGGACCTATGTCCTCTTCCAGGAGACCTATCACCGGCCCACCTACGACACGATGCACCCCGGGGGCCCGAAAGGGGACTATGACTGGCACCTCGGAGCCATGGACAGGGCCATGGAGGGCGGTATCGACGACGTGGGCCTGGGCGTCCTCTTCGGGCTCTACGACTACCGTTTCGAGGTGCTCGGTCTTCTTCTCCACAGCCTTCACCTCGAGGAGCGCTTCGGGGTCGGCTGTCATACCATCTCGGTCCCGAGGATGAGACCGGCCACCGGGGTCACCCTGGAGACATTTCCTTATCTCGTGAACGACGAAACGTTCAAAAAGATCGTGGCCGTCATAAGACTCTCCGTACCCTACACAGGGATGATCCTTTCCACCCGTGAAAAGGCGGGGTTCCGCGACGAGGTCCTTGAGCTTGGCATATCACAGTTGAGCGCCGGGTCCTGCACCGGGGTCGGCGGCTACCACCAGGAGATAGAGGGAAAACCGGCAGCGGCAGAGGGACAGTTCCAGGTGGAAGACAACCGGTCGACGGACGAGATGCTCCAGAGTGTCTGTCTCTCCGGCTACATCCCCAGCTTCTGCACCGCCTGCTACCGTCAGGGTCGCACGGGCGACAGGTTCATGCCTCTGGCCAAGTCGGGTGAGATCCAGAATCTCTGCCAGCCCAACGCCATCCTCACCTTCAAGGAGTTTCTCATCGACTACGCGTCGCCGAAGACAAAAGAGGTGGGGGAAGCGGCAATCCGTGAACACCTGTCCATGATACCGAACGTAAAGGTCAGGGAGGAGACCATGAAGAGGCTGCTCAGGCTGGAAAAGGGGGAGCGGGACCTGTACTTCTGAAGAACCGGGAACCGTCCGGAATTTGATATTGCGCGGATTCCCGTTTGTCTATATAATTGAACCAAGCAAAGGGACGTGCTTGCTTAACGACACAGAGGGGGACCGGGACTATGAAGACAGCTCGCGACATGCTCAGGAACAAATCAAAGGATGTGTGGTCCGTTACACCGAAGCAAACGGTTTTTGACGCCCTGAAACTGATGGGGGAGAAGGAGATCGGTGCCCTCATGGTGATCGATGAGGCTGGAAAGGTCCAGGGGATCATCTCCGAAAGGGATTATGCCCGAAAGGTGATCCTTCGGGGAAAGACTTCGCGGGAGACCGCCGTCGAGGAGATCATGACCCCCAGGGACCAGATGTATACGGTGAAGCCCGAGACCACGGTCGAGGATTGCATGGTCTTGATTACCGGGAAACGTATCCGTCACGTGCCGGTTTTTGACGGAGACCAGTTTGTGGGGGTCATCTCCATCGGTGACGTGGTGAAATCAATTATCTCCGAGCAGGAATTGCTCATCGAGCATCTGAGCAACTACATCGCCGGAAAGTACGTGTAGCTCACGCGTCCTTCGATCGTCTTTTTATAGAGTCCCCGGGCCCGACTCCAACAATGCGGCCAAGGGACTCTATCCGTTTTATTGCAGCGGCAACGCAGTCTTCAGGTGAGTCATCCGCATAGGGTTTTCCCGGGTAGAGGTTGTAATCCCTCTTGTACCGTACCGGCGTATCGTTCGGCATAAAGACGTTCGCTCCCCGCCGGAGGGCGAGGTCCCTTCCCCTCCCGGGGAAAAGGGCGTCGAAGGCCGTGGTGGCCGGGATATGGGCATCGGGGTTGAATATTCTCAATACCGCCAAGGCCTTGAAAAACATCTCCCTGTCCTCATCGTAGACATTCTTCATCCCGCCAAGAGGCGTATCGGGATGAGGGATGAACGGCCCGATGCCGATCATGTCCAAATCAAGGGCGCGGCACAGGAGGATGTTGGCGGCCAGTGTTTCCAGCTTCTCACCGGGAAGGCCGATCATGAAGCCGCTCCCTGTCTGAACCCCCAGATCCTTCAGGTCTCTGAGACAGATGAGCCGTTCTTCCAGGCTCGACCCAGGTCGCAGACGGGCGAACAAATCCGGGTCGCTCGTTTCGAAACGGAGGAGATAGCGGTCCATGCCGCATTCCTTCCAGTACCGGTACACGTCGTAAGGCCGGTTTCCCACCGACACCGTGATGGAAAGACCGGTTCCTTCCTTTATCCGCCGTATCACCTCGCCGAGCTTCCGGTCGGAGAGGCAGTGGCTTTCCCCGGCTTGGAGGACGACCGTGGTCTGAGCCGTGCCCGCCATACCCGTTGCCGCCCTCAGGATCTCACGGACGGACATGACGTACCGGGGCACTTTCCCGTTCGATTTGCGGATGCCGCAGTAGAGGCAGTCATTGCCGCAGTTGTTGGAGAATTCGATGATGCCCCTGATAAAGACCTCATCGCCCATACGGGCCTTCCGGGTCCGGTCGGCCTTTTCGTAGAGCCTGAGGGTGGCCGCCCCTTCGGTCCTGAGGAGCGCGAGGGCCCTCTCAAGGCTGAAATCCTCTGCCTCCTCCTTCAAGAAGCTACGCCCCTCCCTTATGCCGGAAATCCTTCAGATGCCCACCATGTTGTCCAGGTTACGCATGGAGGTAAAGTAGTAGAAGGTATTGTCCCCTATTTTCTTTGACTGTTCCATGGCCGAATAGGCATTCTCGACGAGGATCTCAATCTCTTCGCCGTCCCGGGGAAAGACGGCGATGCCGATATTCAGGTTCACCTGAATGGTATAGTCCTGAAAAAGGAAGGGTTTCTTAAAGACGTTGAGGATCTTCCAAGCCACCTCGGTGATGCTCTTGGGCCGTGCGATATCGAGAAGGACGAGACCGAAGTCGTTCTCGTCGATCCGGGCAATGGTGTCGGCCCTCCTGAGAGTGGCGCTCAGGCGGTCGGCAAAGGCCTTCATCAGCTGATCCGCCGCATATCCTCCGAGGTTGGAGGAAACCTTCTTCAGGTCGTTTACGTAGACGATCATGACAACCACGGTCTTCTTGTAACGTTTGGCGTGGCTTGCGGCCATGGCGAGACGGTCGTCAAAAAGGGGCTTGCCCGGCAGGCCGGTGATGGCGTCGTGAATGGTCCTATAGCCCGGCTCCCTGATCTCGTAATGCTCCGTCACCAGCTTCTCGAGATCGTGCACCCGTCTCCTCAGGGCAGTCAGTTCCCCGATCAGTTCAGCCTTCGTCTTCCTTCTGTCGTCCATGCAGCCCTCCCCCGATCCGGGCAAACAGCCGCTCTGAGGCGGCCTTTATGGCTACATTATAGAGTAGGAGTCCGGAATTAGTAAACTGTCTTTTGGCGGTCTTCCCTCCCCCAGGGCAGGGCCTATAAAACATTTGAAGCTTCGCTCCCTCTGTGCTATCCTCACGAAGACCAGGAGAGGGATGGGGGCACGAGAAGGACTCCGGTTCCCCTGTTCCCCATCACACCAGAAGGAGGTTCGCATGTCCACCATATACGACGTCTTCGCCCGGGAAGTACTCGACAGCCGGGGTAACCCCACCGTAGAGGTGGAGGTCGTTCTGGAGAGCGGTGCCGTCGGGACGGCCATGGTGCCGTCGGGAGCCTCCACCGGAGAACGGGAGGCCCTGGAACTGCGTGACGGTGACAGCAAACGCTACAAGGGAAAAGGCGTGGAAAAGGCGGTGGAGAACGTCAACACCGTCATCGCCCCCAAGATTGAGGGCCTCGATGCCCTGGAGCAGGCCTATGTGGACACCACCCTCATCGAACTGGACGGCACGGAAAACAAGGCCAATCTCGGTGCCAACGCGATCCTGGGTGTATCCATGGCCGTATGCCGGGCAGCCTCGGAGTACGTGGGCCTGTCTCTTTACCAGTACATCGGCGGCATCCGGGCCAGGGAAATCCCGGTCCCTCTCATGAACGTCATCAACGGGGGGGTTCATGCCCAGAATCCTCTCGACGTCCAGGAGTTCATGATCGCGCCCGTGGGCGCCGACAGCTTCAGGGAGGCGCTGCGCATCGGCGTTGAGGTCTTTCATACCCTGAAGGGGGTATTGAAAGACAAGGGATACAGCACCGGGGTGGGCGACGAGGGCGGTTTTGCACCTCAGATCTCCTCGACCAGGGAGGCCCTCGACATCCTCCTCAAGGCCATCGAGAAGGCAGGGTACAAGCCCGGCAAGGATGTCCTCCTCGCCATAGACGTGGCCGCAAGCGAGCTCTATTCCAAGAACAGGTACAAGCTGGACGGTAAGACCTTCACGACCGATAAGCTCATCGATTTCTACGATGAGCTTATCGAGAACTATCCCATCATCTCCATCGAGGACGGCCTGGCACAGAGTGACTGGAAGGGCTGGAGTAAGTTTACCGAACGGTGCGGTTCCAAGATCCAGATCGTAGGTGATGACATCTTCGTCACCAACCCCAAGATCTTTATGGAAGGGATCCAGAAGGGCATCGCCAACAGCATCCTCATCAAGCTCAACCAGATAGGCTCGGTGACCGAGACCCTTACGACCATTGAGATCGCAAAAAGGGCGGGCTACACCTGTGTCATCTCTCACCGGTCGGGAGAGACGGAGGACACCTTCATCGCCGACCTGGCGGTAGCCACCAACGTGGGCCAGATCAAGACGGGTTCGGCCTCCAGAAGTGAACGGATCGCCAAATACAACCAGCTCCTCAGGATCGAGGAGGAGTTGGGCGACCTCGCCGTCTTCGGACGGGAGGACGTCTTTTACAGCATAGGATGAGCGCATATAGTCTCAAATTCGGCAGAGAGAGGATCACCTTCTCTCTGCCGCCTTCCTGGCACACCCGGGTCCTGCATCACACCGAGCCGGAGCCTGTTCAGCCGAAAGAGGCCCTCACCGGGGCCCTTGCATCACCGATAGAAGAGAAACCCTTCAGGGAGTGGCTCGAACCCTTTCGAAAGATCCTGATCGTCGTCCCCGACGTGACCCGTTACGCGGGTATGGAGAGAATACTTCCGCTCCTGTACGAGGAGTACCTCAGGGACCTGGACGTGAGGATCATCTTTGCCCTCGGCAACCACAGGAAACAGACCGACAAAGAGCGGGAGGGCCTGATCTCCCCCGACCTCTTCTCCCGGGTCCCTTCCTTCGATCACGATTGTTACGACATGGCCGGCCTGACCCTGGTGGGGCAGACCTCCTCCGGTCTCGACGTGGTGCTCAACAAGACCCTTTTTGAGGTGGACGGGGTGGTGGTGACGGGTTCCATCAATTTCCATTACCTGGCCGGCTTCGGTGGCGGACGGAAATCCATTTTTCCCGGAGTCGCCGGGTACCGGACGATCCTCGGTATCCACAGCAAAGTCTTCAATCCCCGCGAACCAGGGAAACATGTATCGGCCCGATCGGGCGTCCTGAAGGGCAACCCCATGCATGAAGAGATCATGGAGGGGATCTCCCTCATCAGAACCCCCCTCTTCCTCATTAATACGGTCCTGGACGACAAAAAAAATTTCCTCGCCTTCTTCGCGGGACATATGGCCGCCGCCCACGAGGAGGGATGCCGCTGGTACGCCGAGCGCTTCAGTGTGCCGGTCAGAGAGAAGGCGGACGTAGTCATCGTCTCCTCCGGCGGATTTCCCAAGGACATCAATTTTATCCAGGCCCATAAGGGAATGGAACATGCCATGGGGGCGGTCAGGGAGCAGGGAACCGTTATCGTGGCCGGCGAGTGCCCCGATGGTCTCGGGAACGACGATTTCCTGAAGTGGTTCCGTTACGGGTCCTCCCGGGAGATGGAGCCCCACGTGAGGTCGGCAGACAAGGTCTACGCTCAGACCGCCTACTCTACCCGCTGCAAGGCCGAGCGCTGCACCATACTGTTCGTGTCGAGGCTCGAAGAGGGGCAGGTGACCAGCATGGGCCTCACCCCCATGCGATCGATGGAAGAGGCCATCCGGGCCGTTGATGATGGGAAAGAGAAGCTCTGCTACATCATCCCCGACGGATCGAACACCCTGGTCATACCCGGCTGAAGAACGGGTCCGTCCTTCCAAACCCTGCGGATTGCCGCCGGTCCCTTCACGCATCCGGGGAAATTCTCAGAGATTGGCGGGGCCATCCGGCAGAATCCGGATCACCGTTAAGGAGGAGCATCATGGAATGCACGATCGAGAAGAACAAGGCAGCCTGCACCTGCACCTATGATCCCTGCAGCCGAAAGGGCAAGTGCTGCGAGTGTGTCGCCTACCACCGGAAGAACAAGCAGATCCCCGGCTGCTTCTTTTCTGAGGCCGGCGAGGCAACCTACGACCGGTCCTTCGCCCGATTCGTCCAAGAACAAAAATAGGCGTGATCAATCGGAAAAGGCGAGTCGTCAGTCGAATCGGAATGGACCGTGCTGACGCGGAGGCGCCGAAAGGATGATCAATCGAGGTCGGCCGCAGCCAGGCCGGCGAGCCTCCTGATTTCCCGCGATCTGTCCGTAGCGGCAACGATGGACAGTTTTCGCTTCACATCCTCTTTCTGCCGAGGGGCCAGGGACGGATAGAGTTCTTTCAGCTTCCCCATGGCCGCCGCCCCGATCCCCTCATCCTTCGCATCAAGGAGGAGAAGCAGGGTGGGCGAATCGTCGGGCAGGCCGTACTTTTCCACGTACTTCTGAACGGTGGGCAGAAACCTCTCCCCTCCGTAAGTACTGTGAAGCTTCGCAAAGAGCTTGTCGTGCTCGGGGGTCCCTTTTTCACCTTTGAAGAGGCGGTCCAGCGCCTCTTTCACCCTGCCCGCCTTGAAGCGGTCCGCGGGCGTGTCCCGGAGCTGCCCCTTTTCCTGCTTCCGCCCGTAGAATCCGCTCCTGTCCTTCTTCCTGTCTATCTCCCGCCAGTCCGGTCTTTCGTCATCATAATCTCCCATAGGCTCCTCCGGCCCGCCTCTGCCTGTACCGTCATCAAAACAGTAGCAGCGCCCCCCCGGATTGTCAAGAACGACGGGGTCGCCGGCCCGAGATGCCCCGTATTTTTCCATTGACGAAAGGTATCCGCCGCGCTCCAATAGGAGTATGGGAAAGCATAAACGATTGCATGGAAAAGCAGGGGTGTCCACAACCGCTTCTCCAGGGCGTGCCGCGGCCCTCGGGAGAATCCCCCTCTTCCTCCTTTTCGTCTGCCTCTGGAACCTTCTTTCCGGTCAACCCTTCCCCTTCGCCGCCCTGGCGGCGGAAAGAGATTACCATCACGTGGTCCTCCTCGGGGATCCTCATATCCCCGGGAAGGAGTACCGTCAAAAGGTGGCGGTTCTCGAGAGGATCAATACCTGGGATGATGTTGATCTGGTTGTAGCCTTGGGCGACCTTTGCGCCGACTTCGGTACCCAGGAGGAGTACGACCGGGTGAAGGGGTTTTTCGGGATCCTGAAGAAGCCCTTCTGCCCCATTACGGGAAATCACGACTATATGTATGATGACTTCAAGGACAGTTCGGGAAGATACATGGTGGCCTACTCAGGGAAGAAGGAAATGAAGCTGAAGAGGTTCATGGATATCTTCAACATCCCCGAGGTCTATTACGCCAGGCAACTGGGTGGCTATCTGCTTCTTTTTCTCTCCGCCGATGAAACGGGTTCCACCAACCTCGCCCAGATGTCTGGGAAACAGCTTTATTGGCTGAGAAATCAACTGGGGCAGTTCAGGAATCTCCCCACCATTATCTTTTTCCATGCACCCCTGAGGGGAACACTCCTCAAATTCAACCGTTACGCTGAAACGGACAGTTTTGTGGCCCAGCCGGAGGAAGAGATCAGGGAGATTCTTCGGTCCAATCCTCAAGTATTCCTCTGGGCCGCCGGCCATCTCCATGTCTCCCCCACGAACGAAAGTTTCAGATCGGATATCAACGTCTATGAGAAGCGGGTTACCACCATCCATACCACCGACATGAACCGGCAGCGAATCCCAACCAACTCCCTTTATCTCTACCGGGACCGTGTAGTGGTGCGCACCTACGATCACTACCGGGCGACCTGGATTGACCATCTCGACCGCAGGATTGACCTGCCCCGTTGACGGCGTAGATTCCTCACACCCCGGGATCATTGCCGTTCCCTCCGATTTTTCCCCTCCCGAACACCGGCTCTCTTGCATTTCCCACCCTTTGTCGTATAAACAATCACAGACAGCATCATGGAGGTGAGGAGTGGAAGTTGAAGGAAAGAGAGTCCTGGTCCTCGGTGCCTACGGGGAAGTAGGAATGGCGGTATGCCGTATTCTCCTCACCAGAAGACCTGAGGAGCTCATCATCACGTCGCTCCACAGGGAGGAGGCGGACCGGGCGGCAGTAGCACTGATGCACGATGCACCAAGCTCCTGCAGAATCACGCCCTTTCACGGAAATCTCTTTGTCCGGTGGGACCTGAAGGACATCCCCAATGCCACCATCGCGACGACACGGGAGTTGCGCCGCCGGGTGGTGGACGACAACCTCAAGGAGCTCACGCCCGACATCCTCGAGGCATCCACCCTTTACAGGCTCATCACCACCCATGCCCCCGACTGTATCATCGACTGTGTCACCACCGCCACTGCGCTGGCCTATCAGAATATCTACCACAGCTTCGATGAGGTATGCGGGGCCGAGGGCACCTCCGGGCCCGAAGGCGCGGAAGAGAGCGTCTACCGTATTCTCTCCGCAGTGAGCCTCCCGCCCCTCATACGCCACATCCAGATCCTTCACGAAGCCATGAAGAAGGCGGGTACCAGGGTCTACATCAAAGTGGGAACCACCGGCACCGGGGGCATGGGGTTCAACATCCCCTTCACTCATGGCGAAGAAAGCCCCTCACGCCTCCTTATGGCAAAGACCGCCGTGGCGGGCGCCCACACCATGCTTCTCTTCGTCCTCAACAGGATGCCCGGATGGCCCGCCGTCAAAGAGATCAAGCCGGCCGCCATGATCGGATGGAGGGCCATCGGGAACGGCCCCATCGCCCGCGGAGGAAACGCCTTCCCCCTCTACGATTGCCCCCCGGAGAAAGCGGTACCCCTCGTCTCGGGTTCCCCCTTCAGCTTAGGCGGCGCAGGAGGTGCCGGCCCCGAAAACCCCTCCCTTCTCGAGGGTACCTATGTGGACACCGGTGAAAACGGGGTCTTTTCCCTGCACGAGTTCAAGACAATCACGGCCCTGGGTCTCATGGAGTTCCTGACCCCCGAGGAGATAGCCAGGTCGGTTCTGGAGAACATTGAAGGCCGCGGCAGCTCGAAAGACGTCATAAGCGCCCTCGACGGGGCCGTAATGGGCCCGACCTACAGGGCAGGCTTTCTTCGTGACGAAGTGGTCAAGGGTATGGAGGATCGGGGTGCAAAGGGCACAAGCTACGGATTCCTGGGACCCCGTCTCTCCAAACTCCTCTTCGAGGCACAGACCCTGGCCCTTCTCTGCAGAACCATGGAGCGGACACAGGGCATGACGCCGGAGGCATTGTCTCAGGGGGCGGAACATCTCGTTTTCTCGAACAGGGAGTTTCGTTCCAACGCCCTTTCCATCGGCATCCCTATCCTGCTGCCCGATGGCAGGAGACTCCTCTGTGCAGAACGAAGGGTGAAGGACAAGGACTGGGAGAAGGGAGAATGGATCGTGGATGACGGGATCATCGAGAAATGGGCGTCCCGGGAATGGATCGACCTCAGGCCCGCCAACATGAAGACCTGGCAGGACCGTGTGCACCGAATTCTTCAGGGGTCGTCCGCCTCGGGAGGAGATTCAAGTTCCCGCCACGATCGAGGTACCATGTTCTGGAGAAGGGATGGGGAAGGCGAAACGATCCTGGACGCAGGCGAAACAGCGGCCTGGGTTCTCATCAACGACTTCGGGGGAGGACGGGAGGGCGATAATTTCCCTTGACAAAAAAACCGCCCGCCTGATAAGAATCACGTATCGGTTATGTTTATCTGGCTCTTCCATAGAATCAGCGGCGTCTCTCTCGTCATCCTCTTCGGCATCAAGATCCTTACCAGTTTCTTCCTCTTCACCAAGGACAAGAAGCCTGACTGGGCCCTCAGTCTCCACCGGCAGCCCGTCCTCGACGTGATCATTCTTATACTCTTCACCTTTCACAGTATCTACGGGCTCAGGACCATCGCCATAGATCTCGGCTACAGAAAGGAGCAACAGCTTTTCTGGCTGTCGAATGTCATCGCGTCAATCATTTCGCTGTTCTTAATCTACCTGTACGCAGTAATGTCCTAAATATGCTCAGTCACGATATCCTCATAGTCGGAGGAGGTCTCGCCGGGCTTCGCGCAGCCGTCGGCCTCTGCGACAAATACGATGTGGGTCTCGTCTCCAAGGTCCACCCGATCCGGTCCCATTCCATCGCCGCCCAGGGAGGCATCAACGCGGCCCTCGCCAACAACCCGGACAGCAAGGATGACACCTGGGAAAAGCACGCCTTCGATACGGTGAAAGGGAGCGATTACCTGGCGGATCAACATGCCGTGGAACTGATGTGTCAGGAGGCGATCAAGATCGTCTACGAAATGGAACACTGGGGTTGCCCCTTCAGCAGGTTTCCCGACAACACCATCGCCCAGCGGCCCTTCGGCGGCGCCGGCTATCCGCGGACCTGTTTCTCCACCGACATTACCGGCCACGTTCTGCTCAACACCCTCCTTGAACGGGCGGTCGCCAAGAAGGTGAAGTTCTATACCGAGTTCGGCGTGGCAGGTCTCGCCGTGGATGAGGGAAGGTGCCACGGTGTGGTGGTTATGGACCAGATACAGGGCAAGCTCATCCCCATAAAGGCCAAGGCCACCCTTTTCGCCACAGGGGGTTACGGGAGGGTCTACTTTTATTCCACCAATGCCCTTACCAACACGGGAAGCGGCATCGGTCTCGCCTATAAGGCCGGTGTTCCCGTCAAGGACATGGAGTTCGTTCAGTTTCATCCCACCTGTCTGATCGGGACCAACATCCTCATGACCGAGGGTGCCCGCGGCGAGGGCGGCTATCTCGTCAACAAGGCCGGGGAACGCTTCATGGAGCGCTACGCCCCCAAGGCCATGGAACTGGCCCCCCGTGACATCGTCTCCAGGAGCATCCAGACGGAGATCGAACAGGGCCGTGGCTTCGAGAGCGAGATGGGCGCTTACGTGCACCTCGATGTGCGCCATTTGGGCGCCAGGAAAATCGTGGACAGGCTCCCCGGCATCAGGAGCATCTGCATCGATTTTCTCGGCATCGACCCCATACACCAGCCAATCCCGATCATGCCCGCCCAGCATTACTCCATGGGCGGCATCGACACAAATGAAAAGTGCGAGACCGAGGTGGAAGGTTTCTACGCCGCCGGAGAGTGTGCCTGCGTGAGCGTCCACGGCGGAAACCGTCTGGGAGGTAATTCCCTCCTCGATACCATCGTCTTCGGCAAACTGGGCGCCATCGCCATTGACGGCTACCTCCAGGGAAAGGACGTGCAACCATCGGAGAAGCCCCTTCTGAGAGTCCGGTCGGAGGTGGAGAAAAGGATAGAGCGCTTCTCGGACCCCAGGGGTGAGAAACCCTTCCGCATTTTGGAGGATCTCCGGAAGACCATGAGTACCTATGTGGGCATTTTCAGAACCAGGGGTGAGCTTGAGACGGCCGTCTCCCGTGTCCGGGAACTGCGGGAACGGTACGGGAGTGTCCGCACCACCTCCACAGGCCTCTTCATGAATTATGAGCTTCTCGGCGCCCTCGAACTGGAGTACATGATCGACGTAGGCCACATCATCTCCCTCGGGGCCCTTCTCCGGGAGGAGAGCCGCGGGGCCCACTGGCGACGGGATTTCGACAAGCGCAATGACGAGACGTGGCTCAGGCACACGGTGGCCCGCCTGGGCCCGGACGGTGAACCGACCATCACATACAAGGAAGTGGCCATCACCAAATACACCCCTATGGAGCGCAAATATTGATCGGTGACATTTTCACCTTCAAGATCCTCAGGTACGATGCCTCCGAGCCCGGGCGGAAGCCTTTCTTCCAGTCCTACAACATCCGGGTCGTACCGGGTCTCACCGTCCTGATGGTTCTCCTGAGAATCCGGGATGAACTGGACGGAACCCTCGCCTTTCGCTCATCATGCAGGTCGGCGGTCTGCGGCTCCTGCGCCATGGTCATCAACGGCAAGATCGATCTCGCCTGCCGTACTCAGGCAGCCTCTTTCGGCTCTCAGACCATCGTCCTTGAACCATTGCCGAACATGGAGATCATCAAGGACCTGGTGGTCGATATGACCCCTTTCTGGACCATGTACGAACGGATCAGGCCCTACCTCATACGGAAAAGCCCGGACCCAGAAAAGGAGATCCCCCAGACCCCGGAGCAGCGGGCCAGGATCGATCAGTTCGTCAACTGCATCCTCTGCGCCTCCTGCTACGGCGCCTGTCCTGTCCCCGCGAGGGACCCCGAATATGTCGGACCGGCGGCCATGGCCAAACTGGAGCGTTTTGTCCTCGACTCCCGTGATGAACGTTCACGGGAGGACATGGAGAGGGTGAACAGCGACAAGGGTGTGTGGGGTTGTGACACCGTGTTCCGGTGCATCGAGGCGTGCCCCAAGGATGTGCGGCCCACCGACGGGATTGTGGGTCTCCGGAAAGAACTGGTGAAGGGAAAGCTGGGCAGGCTCTTCGGGAAGGGGCGTCATGAAGACTGATTCTTCCGTCCTCACCCGGCGCACCTTTCTCAATACCCTCTTCGGGGGATGGCTCGCGTTCTTCCTCGGGGGGAGCGCTTACGGGCTTTTCCGTTTCGCCTTCCCCACCCTCGGTAAGGAACCTGACTTCGTGGTTCTCAAGGCGGCCGATTTTGCCGACATCCCGGCAAACAGCACCAAACCCTTTGCCTGGGGCGGAAAGTTGGGGTTACTCCTCAAAAAGGCCGACGGTTCGACGGTGGCGTTCAAGGGTGTCTGCACCCACATGGAATGTAACGTGGTCTACAAGCCTGAAGACAAGAAATTCTATTGCGCCTGCCACAAAGGCTGGTTCGACGAGAACGGCAAGAACATCGAGGGTCCTCCCCCCAAACCCCTCGAGGTATTCGAGATGCAGACGGAAGGGGATAAGCTGATCATCGCCAGAAAAGGGGTGAAGGTTGAACTCCCGAAGGCTTAAGGACTGGTTCGCCGACCGCTATGATCTCGGAGGGGTCAGGCGCCTCGCCGCCAAGAAGGTAGTCCCTTCCCACAGCCACGAGGTCTGGTACTACGCCGGCGGGATCACCCTTTTCCTTTTCGCCATCCAGTTCATCACCGGCATGGTCCTTTCCTTCTACTACATCCCCTATTTCGAGCATGCCAACAAGAGCATCATCGACATCGTGACGAAGCTGAACATGGGGTGGTTCTTCAGGTCCCTCCACCACTGGGGCGCTCAATTAGCCATTACCGTGCTCTTCATCCATTTCTTCAGTACACTCCTCCTCAAGGCCTACAGGAAACCGAGGGAGCTTCTCTGGTTTTCCGGTTTCATCCTTCTCGGTATCTCCATCTTCTTCGGTCTCAGCGGATACCTGCTCATCTGGGACGAACGGGCCTTTGCAGCGGTCAGGGTCGCCACCGGCGGGGCTGGAAACCTCCCTGTGGTGGGTCCCCTGATCAAGGCATTTCTCAGGGGGGGTATCGACGTGACGGGCGAAACCCTCATCCGCTTCTATGCCTTCCATGTGGCCGTGCTCCCCATCATCACGCTGGGTCTGATGGGCTTTCATTTCCTCCTCGTCCAGTTCCATGGCATGAGTGTTCCCCGCTCCCAGGAGAAGAAGGTGCAGGGCGGCACACCCTTCTTTCCCAACATGATTTACAAGGACATGATGATCTGGCTGGTGGTCCTGGGTATCGTGGTGACCCTGGCCGTTCTCTTCCCGCCTGAGATAGGGAAGAGGGCCGATCCCCTGGCGCCCCCGCCCGAGAATATCAAACCGGAGTGGTATTTTCTTTTCCTCTTCCAGACCCTCAAGCTCTTTCCCGGCGAGATCATGGGGCTGAACGGTGAGACCCTCGCCATCATGCTCATTACCTGCGGCATCCTCTTTATCTTTCTCGTGCCTTTCTTTGACCGGAAGTCCTCACGGGGGGAAGAAAGTACGGTCTTCACGTGGATCGGCGCTCTTTACACCCTTTATTTCGTCGTGATGACGGTCATTGGTTTCCTGACTTAGGTGGGACTATGAAGCGATTTCTTTTCGGCCTCTTCCTGGTTTTCGGCCTTGCGGGCAGCCTGCTGGCCCAGCAGGAAAAGGTGGACGTCTTTCCCGCGGTCGTCTATGACCAGTACATCATCTACCAGACCCTCATCATCTTCTGGGTGGGCATCATCGGTCTCCTCGTCATTCTGCGTATGAAGCTGCGTGAGATCGAACACAACCAGGAGATGGGGCTCCACAAAGAGGAGAAAGATACACCTCTCCTTGACTAACGGGCGCGGAACGATTATGATTTGAAACCTGCGCCTGCCCCTGCGGTGCATAACCACGATGGACAACCCGACCAGTGCAGTCATCAGGAATACGCTCTTCTCCGAAGAGACACTCGACCTGATCCTCTCTCTTCCCAGGGAGGAGGAAGCGTACCCCCCCATTCTTGAGGCAGTGGTCAAGTTCCAGGACATCAGGAAGTTCGCCAGCGAGATTCACACCGAGATCCACCTCGTGAAACCGATCCTCAAGATGCTGGGCCACGCCTACGAGTCAAAGCCCAAGTTCTTCGAGGATCAGGTGAAGGGACCTGACGTCGCGCTCTTCGCCAGTGAGGAGGAGCGGGTGGAAAAGGCCAAGATCTGGGGTTCCGAGGCCTACTACGAAGGGGCCCTGGGAATCCTCATCCTTAAGAGGTACGGCAGAAACCTCTACGAGGGGATTACCGGATTCTACCTCGAATTCGAGAACAGAATCCCCCTCTATCAGGCCCTCTATCTCCTGAAGAGGGGCAAGACCCCTTGGGCGATCCTTACCAACGGTCGCAACTGGATACTGGTCCGGAGACCTTTCCAGTCCGAGCGCCGTCTCCTCGAGATCGATCTGGAGGCATGTCTCGCAGACAACGGAGATGCCCTCCACCTTTTCTTCAATATATTCTCGCGTAGGGGCCTTTATCACACCCTCCCCGATCTCCTTGAAGGGGAGAGAAAAAAACTGGTCGGCGTCCTTAACTACGACAAGATCTTCGTCCGCAAATCACTCCAGGATCTGAAAAGGACGTCCGAGGCCTATGCCTTCCTGAGCCCAATCTGTCGGCAGTATTTCCCCCAGACCCCCCTTCCCCACACAGCGGCGTACATCCGACAACGGGGCGTGGAAAAGACCTTTCCCGAGCAGGAGCCCAGAATCATCAACGACTTCAACGTGAGCGACGTGTGCTCCTATCTTCTCGTGCGCCGCGGAATCCCGAAAACCCTGGACCTGGAGGAGCCGGTCCTTCGGACAAAGGACGGTCGCCGGAGCAAGGAGGAACTCCTGGCCATGAAGATTCTCGACATGACACCGGGCTTCGGGACCGCAACAGTCCATCTGATGGAGACACTGGCCTACGGTGCCTTCACCCTTCCGTACAGGGAGAAGAACACCTTCGTGGCCGAGTGGGAGGAGTACGGGGCATTGAACCGCTATCTGGCCGAGAAGGTGCTTTACGGCATAGAGCGTTCCCCTCTCGCCCTCGACATGCTCAGCCGGGCTCTGGAAGGCCGCTTCCGAGCACGGGCCGGGAACTACAGACTCGGCAACCCCCTGCTGGGCATGTCGCTGAACGATGTCATCCCCGCCGGGGAAGTTCAGAGCCAGATGGGGCTCTTCGCCAAATCTCCCAGGGATCTCGTGGCGGAATACCGTGCCATGTACCGCACCTATTTCTCCCTTTCCGAGAAGATACGTGAGGACATGCAGGCCCGCACTGAGCTGGAGGGGCGGCTCCGGGTGCTGACGTCCCGGATCAGGGATGTACTGGATCTCATGACGGCCACCTATTTCAGTAAATCCCTGGAGAAAAGAAAGGTCCACGATCTCCTGACCAATCTTGACGTGGATGAACAGTCATGGGAGACCCTCAGGAGGAAGGAGTGGTTCAAGGCAGCCAAGGCCGTGGCAGAGCGGAACTGCTTCTTTCATCTGGAGATCGAATTCCCCTTTCTTCTCAACGATGTCTTCGATCTCGTCGTCGCCTGTCCGACTCTCACCTACCTGTGGGAAGAGGATCCGCCCCTCCTCGAAGCCACCAAGGCTTACATCCAGAGGGGGATGGCCTACCTGAAACCGGCAGGGACCATGATCCTCATTTATGAGGCGGGCACGGAAGAAGTGGCTGAAGCCCTCAAGCATTCGCGAAAGTACGCCCTTCAGGTAAGGGGCAACGCCCTCATCCTCACCAGGAAGAATCAGGCCTGATGCATCCCCCCACTACCGTTTCTGCCGTTTTGACTACCGGTCTAGCCTTTGACCACGGGTTCTGCCGCTGATTACCGGTCTTGCCGTTGACCCCAATTCTCAGAGGTCTATCTCCATGCCGTCCTCTCCCAGGAGGTACGGGGCGTGGAGCACGCCGGGGTAGTCCTCCCACTGGGGATAGAGGTGGGTGAGGATCACCCGGTGCGGACGGGCCCGGCTGACCATCCTCTCCACCGCGCCCAGATTGGAGTGGCCTTCCGACTCCCTTTCGGGGAAGGCGCATTCGGTCACGAGAAGGTCGACACCCCGGGCAAGGCTCTCGAGATTCCGCGAATAGGCGGTATCGCCCGAGAAGACCGCGCTCCGCCCCTTCTCCGAGATCTTGACCGCAATGCTCTCCCTCCTGTGGTTCACCCGGGCCGTCTCGATGGTGACGCCCTGTAGCGCCACAGAACCGGAGGGGAGGCTGTGGAGGGTAAGGTCGTAGGATTTCGCCGCGACCCAGGGATAGATGGCCTTGAGCCCCCTGAAGAACCGCTCGATGCCCCGCCCCCCCACCATAGCGAGGGGTTTCTCCCGCCGCACCGCTCCGTAGTTGCAGGCGAAGAGGAAGGTGGAGAGGTCCGCCGTGTGGTCCACGTGGAAGTGGGTGATGACGATGACGTCCACGTCGTCCACCGTCACACCCTCCTCGAGGAGGCGCCGCACCACCGAGGGCCCCACATCGACGAGAATCGTGAGCCGTTCCGTGGCGACGAGACAGGAGGAGGAGAGGCGCCGAAGGGACGGAACAGCTGTTCCCGTCCCGAGAAATTTAACCTTCATGACCCAGATACCAGGCTACTGTCTCTGCGAGGCCCCGATCCAGGTCGAAGGCGGGGGTCCACCCCAGTTGCTGTTCTGCCTTCTTTGCATCAAGGGTGCTTATCCTGATGTCCCCTGCCCGTGCGAGGCCCCGGCGGGGCTCGTTGAATTCCGCCCCCAACGCCCTTCCTCCGGCCCTTACGGCGGCGACGATCCTGTTATAGAGCTCGCTCGTGTAGGTCCCTCTACCCGTACCTATGTTAAAGATGCCCGTTGTCCCCCGCTCCCAGGCCACCAGATTGGCCCGGGCCACGTCCTTGACATAACAGTAGTCCCTCACCATTCCCCGGGGCTCCTCGGGGAAATGGTACAGCTCCGATGTCTTCTCACGGAGAAGGTTCTCCGTGAAGATGGCCACGACCCCCGCCTCGCCGTGGGGTATCTGCCTCGGGCCGTACACGTTGCTGTACCTGAGAATCGTGTAGGGGAGCGCAAACTGGTGGTGGTAATAGCGTATATACTTTTCCGCCGCGAACTTGGAGATGGCGTAGGGTGAGGCAGGCTCCGGCACCCATTCCTCGGTCGTGGGTACCTGCCCTGCCTCGCCGTAGATGGCCCCTCCCGTTGAGGAAAAGATGAATCTCCGGACCCCGGCCTGCCGGGAGGCTTCGAGCAGACGAATGGTACCTTTGATATTTGTCTCCGCGTCAAGGAGTGGTTCCCTGACCGACAAGGGCACCGATATCTGTGCTGCGTGGTGACTGATGAGGTCGGGTTTCTCGTCTCTGAAGATCCGGTCCATATTCCCGCTCCCGATATCTTCCCTGTAAAACCGCGCAGCCTCGTTCAGGTTTTCCGGTTTCCCCGAGGAAAGGTCGTCGATCACCACCACATCGAAGCCCTTCTCCACAAACAGGTCGACCACGTGTGAACCGATGAAGCCGCATCCGCCGGTGACCAATACCTTCATGTCTCCTCCAAGATTTTCATATGTGCTTATATAGCACAATTCGACAGGTCGGGAAAACGGATAAATCGCTCGCCATCTTTCGGGATTGAAAGGGGAAATTTTTTTGTTGACATTCGCTCCATATTCGTTTAGGAAATTCCAAAAAAGAAAGGAGGTTGAATAGAATGCCTGCAAAAGTTGATCAAGATGCCTGCACTGGATGTGGAGCATGCGCAGAGATATGTCCTGCCGATGCGATTACCGTTGATGACACGGCAAAAGTCGATGCCGAACTCTGCACTGAGTGCGGAGCTTGCACAGAAGAGTGCCCTGTCGAGGCAATCACTCTGGAAGAGTAGTTCTCCTTCCCTGGACAAAATGGCAAAAGGATGGGCAACCGCCCATCCTTTTGCGTTATCCCCTTTGTTACTCAGTCGAATCTACTTAAGGCCTTTCACCACGATCTCAGAGAGATCGAGGGCCTTCATGGTCTCGGATTTCTCCTTGTCCTTGATGGCGTCTTCCATCATGATGAGGCAGTAAGGGCACGCCGTTACCACCGTGTTGGCCTGCGCCGCTATGGCTTCATCCATTCTCAGGTGGTTGATCCTGAGGTGGTGCTCCTCCATCCAGATTCTGCCGCCGCCGCCGCCGCAGCAAAAACCCTCGTCATGGTTCCTGCCGAGCTCGACGAAGCTTCCGCTCTTGACCTTGTTGATCACGGCTCGCGGTGCGTCGAAGATCCTGTTTACCCTGCCCAGATAGCAGGGGTCGTGATAGGTCGTGATCCCCTCGTGGGTGGGGTCGATCGTTATCTTCCCGTCCCTGGCGAGCATCCAGATGAACTCGGTGTGGTGGTACACCTCGAAATCGGCGCCGAGCTGGGCATAATCGTTCTTCAGGGTGTTGTAGCAGTGGGGGCAGGACGTGACGATCTTCTTGATCCCCAGCTCCTTCAGCAGCTCGACGTTGCCCTCTGCCATTTCCTGGTACTGGTATTCGTTGCCGGTCCTCCGCAAGGGGTCTCCGCAGCACTTCTCGTCCGTTCCCAGGATCCCGAAGGAGGCCCCGGCCTTCTGCATGATCGTGGCAAAGGCCCTGGCGATCTTCCGGTTCCGGTCATCGAGAGAGGCGACGCAGCCGACCCAGTAGAGGTATTCAACCTCTTCTTCCGTCGCCTTCTTGATGTCCAGACCCTCGGTCCATTCGAGCCTCTTATTCTTCCCTATTCCGTAGGGGTCAAACCTGGTCTGGAGGTTCTTATACAAGAGCTTCATTTCGGAACTCACCTTGCTCAGCGTCATGGTGAGGTACCGTCTCATCTCGATGTTCTTGTCGAAGGTAGGTATGGAGATGGGACAGTTTACCTGGCAGGAGAGGCAGGCCGTGCACGACCAGAGGGTCTCTTCCTGTATCACGTTGTCGATAAGACCGTCTTCGTTCTTGACTCCCGCGGCGGTACGCTCCCACTCGGCCTTCAGATCCTGGATGAACTTCTTGGGAGAAAGAGGTTTTTCACTCAGATAGGCCGGACACCGGGCCTGGCACCTGCCGCAACGGGTGCAGGCGTCGAGGTCGAGCATCTGCCTCCACGTATAGTCCTCGATCTTGTTGATGCCGAATTCCTCCGCGGTCTCGAAGTCTGCGATGGGTGTAAGGGCACCCCTCGGGGAGTCTTCCACACCCCGGAACATCATATTGAGAGAAGAGGTCACGATGTGGAGGAGTCTCGAGTAGGCGATATAGGCAATGAGCCCGAAGGAGAGGAGCATGTGGATGTACCAGAAGGCCATGTGGGTGCCTGATATGGCCTCTTTCGACATACCGCCGAACACGGGCGCCAGGGTCCATCCCACGAAGCTCCACACCTCAAAGGCAGGCATGGAATGGGAGATCCGCGCCGACTCAGCCAGAAAACCCGTGACCAGGACCACAAGGATCCAGATAAGGGTTATGGCGTCGTCAGGTTTGTTATCGAGCCTGTCCGGTTTGGTCACATAGCGTCTCCAGAGGGCCATGACCACGCCGATGACGGCAATGAGCCCTGCCAGGTCGGTAAAGAACGAAAAAACGAGGTAGAAGTTCCCCTTGATGAACTCCACACCCCAGATAAGCCTCACCACGTCATCCTGGATGGCAATCAGGGCCGTGCCGATGGCAAGAATGAGAAAACCCCAGAAGATAAAGAAATGCATGAGGCCGGGATAACCTTCTTTGCTCCTCAGGATCGTGGCATGGAAGATTCCGCTCTTTATGAAGTAACCGATTCTTTCCCCCAGTTTCTCCTTGAAATTAAGGGGTGACTCCTTGCCGATACGCCACATGGCGTACCTTTTCTTCAGTCCGACGATGAGGACTATAAACGTGATCACCATGAGGGCATAGGTAACCCACCGTGCTCCCTGCCCCACGTTCCAGAAGATTTCTCTCCCAACTTCCATCACAGGCCTCCTAACTTGTTTTAAAATTTGACAGGAATGGAGCTTGTGAGAACTATAACATCCCCGGGATCATTAATCAACGCCGAAGGGTAACAAATTTATCTTGACAGGCTTTCGCACCATCTGGTACAAAGTGTATACTTTGCCGACACCAAATCGTGCTATCAGAGGGTAATAATGAGAAGAGCTTTATGCTTTACCGCATGTCTTCTTTTCATATTCGTCGTGACCGCGGGAACGGGTCTTGCCGCAACCACAACCCACAAAGTCAAGTCCGGTGAGAACCTCTATACGATCGCAAAAAAATACGGAGTCTCCGTCGACAAGATCAAGAGCGCCAACAATCTCAACTCCATAAGACTGAGCATAGGCCAGGTCCTGGTCGTCAACACCGACGGTCCCGCGAAAAGCCGGAAGAGCAAAAAGGCTGCCCCTCCCCCTGAGCCGGTCATCTCGGAGACGGATGGAGATTTCATCGAGTACAGGGCCAAACGGGGAGATACGGTGGACAAGCTTGCCCTCAAGTTCAACGTGGACCGCGAAGAGATCGTGGAAGCAAACGATCTCGGGGCCTCCGGGAAGCTGAAACCCGGTAAGGTGGTCCTTATCCCGAGGCCTTCCGCAGAGGAACGGGAAGAGTATGTAAGTCTCTCCACCGTAACGCTCAAGCCCTGGAAGAGCGGCGATGAAAAGTATATGCTCGTCAAGGTGGCCAAGAGCTTCATGGGCGCGCCCTACCGTTACGGCGGCGAGACCGTGAGGGGGCTCGATTGTTCAGCCTACGTCAAGAAGATCTATGATATATTCGACGTCCAGCTTCCGAGAAGCGCCAGGGAGCAATTCCACTACGGCAGCAAGGTGTCCAAGGACGATCTGGCCGTGGGGGATCTGGTCTTCTTCAGAACAAAGCGGTATGTGAAGTACCCCACCCACGTGGGCATCTACATCGGTGACGGCAATTTCATTCATTCCTCCTCGAACCACAACAAGCTCGGGGTGAAGATCGACAGCCTTTCCTCAGAGTTCTACACTCGTACGTACACGGGTGCCGTGCGGGTAAAGAGATCGCCGGACGAGAGCGCCGCCGAGACCTCAAGACCCGAGGCATCAGCAAATAATTCATAGTATGTGACCGTCGCCGTCCCGCTTCTCGTCCTTTCGGTCCTCCTCCATCTTTCCGGTTACCATTTTCTCATCACCAAAACGGAGCCCTTTCAGTACTTCTTTTACCTCATCGCATGGTGGTCCTACATCCTCTTCCTCGAGGCCCTGTCTTCTCTCCGGGGGCGGGGTTTCCTGATTCTCAACCGGACCCTTCCACTTCTGATCCTTTGCTCCTGTGCATTCTGGTGTCTCTTCGAAATCCTCAACGTGAGGATGGAAAACTGGTTCTACATCAACCTCCCCCCTGAGACCTCACGACGCTACGGAGGTTATGTGGTAGCCTTCGGGACCGTCATTCCCGCCATGCACGGCACAAAAGAACTGCTCAGGGATCTCCTGAGGAAGGTCCCCCTGCGGCCCCGGCACCTCCCTCATTATGCGGCGATCGCCATCATTACGGGGCTCATTTCACTCATCCTCCTCGTTCTCCATCCCCGCTATTTTTTCTGCCTTGCCTGGGTCTTCCTCGCCCTTATTGTGGATGCCTGCTGCTACACACGGGGGTACCCTTCCTTCATGGGCGATCTGGAACGGGGCGAGGGCGTCCAGCTCGTGTCGGCCATGGGGGCGGGTCTTGTGTGCGGCATCCTTTGGGAGTCATGGAATTTCTGGAATATCGCCAAGTGGGTCTACACGGTTCCGTTCTTTGAGGACGTCAAACTTTTCGAAATGCCGGTCCTCGGTTATCTCGGCTTCCTCGTCTTCGGGCTCGAAACCGAGTCACTGGTCAATCTTCTCAAGGGTTCCGGGGTCCTTGAGCGCCATCCCCGGCGGCTGGCCCCTCTCCTCCTCCTTTTTTCCCTCCTGTCCTTTCCCGTCATCGACCGGGCCACGGTCTTTTCCTACCTGCCCCTCGTGGAACAGCTCGACTTCGTCGATCCGGCGAAGCGGGCCCTCCTTCGAGAACAGGGTATCCAGGCCAGTTACGGCATAGATCCCGACTTCCTTTCCCCGCCCGAGCGATCCGCCCTGCATTGTGTTCACCTCAAGGGCCTCGGTATCGATCATTACAGGATCCTCCGTGCTGCAGGGTTCGGCACCCTGGAGGGCCTGGCCGGCCTCGACGCCCCCACCCTCTCACACCTCCTCGGCGAAAGAAACGAAAGACGCACCCGCGTGTATATCAAGGCGGCACGCCGCTTCATGTTGACAGGTGGGACCTAATATGGTGAAATAGGACACATGGCCAAAAGAAAAGTTAAGCAGGAGATCAAGGAGCCGGACTTTGTCATGCGATCCTTCGCGGCCTTCACCGGTTTCATCAGGGCAAACTACAAAGCCTGCATTATCGGTTTGGTGGTGGCCATAGCGGTGGCGGCGGCGGCCTATGCCTACGCCATGCACGAGCGACGAAAGGACGAGCGGGCCCAGGAACTCCTCTTTAAAGGCATTTCGAGCATCCAGATCTATTCGGTCACAGGGAATGAGGAGGAGCTGAAGAAGGGCGAGGAGATCCTCCGCAAGATCGTGCAGGAGAGGCAGGGCAAAATTTATCCCGTGGCGAAGCTCTACCTTGCCAGGGTGGAAATTGCCAGGGGCAGGAAGGAGGAGGCAAAGAAGCTCTATTCCGAGATCCTCAACTCCTCACCGAGCACAACCCTCCAGATTCTGGCCCGGCGGGCCCTTGAAGGGATGGAAGAAAAAAGGTAGCTCCGTCCGTCAATCCCTCTATTTTACTGATAAAGCACGTTAACCGTTTCGTATTTTGTCCCTTCCAGGGCAGGATAGAGTCCCGCAAGCATACCCACGATCACGCTGACCAAGAGGGAAAGGACGATGTTCTTCCCGCCTACGACCAGGGGCAATCCTCCGGCAAGACCCACCACAACGGTGATGATGAAACCCGCGCAGAGGCCGAAGAAACCACCGATGAGGGCCACGATGACCGATTCGGCCAAGAACTGGAAGACAATGTCCTTCTTCTTCGAACCCACCACCCGTCTTATGCCTATCTCAAGCTTCCGCTCCGAAACAGACAAAAGCATGATGGCAAAGATGCCCAATCCGCCGATGAGAAAGGACACGGTGGAGGCAATCACCGTAAGGATTGACACGAGGCGGATACCCTCCTCCTTCGTCTTCAGGATGTCCTCCATGGTGAAGACGGAGAAATCGTCCTTGTCCGCCCCTCTGAGATTATGGAGCTTCCGCATGAAGGCCCTCAGCCTCACCTTCATCTCGGTCAGAGGGATCCCTTCGCGAACCTGAACGTAGACGCCCTTGATATGGTCCACGTTGCTGTAACGGCGCATGAAGGTGGTGAGGGGAAGATAGACCTGGAGGTCCTGATCCTGTCCCGTGAAGTCTGCACCTTTCTCCGTCATCACGCCTATGACCTCCGTGGGCGCCCGGAAGATGAGGAGGTATTTCCCGATCGGGTCCTCCCGCTGGAAGAGGCTGTCGAAGACCTTGTATCCCACGACAGCCTTCTTTTCGAGCCCCCGGCTGTCCTCTTCCGTGAAGAGGCGCCCCGCGAGGAGATCCACGTTCTTGACAAGGAACATGTGTTCCGTTGTGCCCACGATGCTCACATTCAGCTTGTTCTCCCGGTACCGCGCGGGGTACACCATATCGAAGAAAGGTACCGCCTCCTCTACCCCGGTCAGTTCTTCCCGGATCCTTCGCGCATCGTTCAGCTTCAGGGTCTTTGAATCCTGGAAGGTTCGTGTTCCACGGCCGGTCGCGAAGACAAGGCCTGCCCGCAATATGACAAGGTTCTTTCCGAACCTGCTGATCTCATCGTCGATCTTTTTCTTCATCCCTCCGCTGATGTTCCCGAAGGCGACCAGGCTCATGACCGCAAAGAGTATGCCCAGGACGGCCAGGATCATGCGGGCCTTGTGGACCACCAGATTCTGAAGGGCCATCTTGACATGGAACCGGAAGGCGTACCTCATCCCCGTATCGCCTCGATGGGTTCGATCCGGCTTGCCTTGAGGGCCGGCTTGAGACCGGACAGGATACCGGTCAAGAGGCTGAAGAGAATGGCGAAAAGGACCACCTTGAGGGAGAACTCCATGGGTATGTTGAAGAGTTTTTCAAACGTGCCGCCCAGCAGCAGGCTCAGGAGGACGCCCGCTATCCCGCCCAAGAAGGTAATGAAGACGGATTCCACCAAAAAGGAGAAAAGGATGCCCTTTCTCGTGGCACCGTAAGCTCTCCGGATCCCGATATCCTTCTTCCGCTCCTCTATGGTGAGATAGAAGAGGTTGGCGAGGACAAACCCGCTGACCACGAGGGCCACCACGGAGGCCGTACCCAGAAAGAGAAGGAGGGACCCGGAGATGACGGTCACGAACTGTACGATATCCTTTGAACTTCGTATGGTGAAATCGTCCTCCCCGGAGACTATACCGTGGTTGCGCCGCAGCACGGCCCTCAGGTCCTCGACCGTTTCGTTCACATCCCTCGTCGACTTGAGCCGGAGCATGGAAAGATACCTCTTTTCGCCGGTCATTCTCCCCGTGACCGTGGAAAGAGGCAGGATCACCCGGTCGTCGATGCTTGGTCCTGCCACGGCACCGCCCTTTTCCTCAAGGACACCCACGACCCTGGTGGGGAGCTTCCCTGCCAGAATCGTCTTGCCGATGGGCGGCTCCCCCCTGAAAAGCTCCTCGTAGACCTTGAATCCCATGACACAGACCGCCTCCGTGCCCCGCTCGTTTTCCTCGGTAAAGGCTCCTCCCGCCTCAAAGTTCCACTTAAAGGAATCGAAATAGTTGGGGGTGCCGCCTACCACCAGGGTCTGCCATTTCCTGTCCCTGTACCGGAGGGTGACGTTCCTGACCCCGAAGATCTTCACCACATCGTAGATCCCCCCGATGGCGGCCACCGCCCTGGCGTCGTCGATGGTGAGGGTGTTGAACCTGTCTCGTGCGCCCCTCTGTCGCTCACCGCCGCCGAAGACCATGATCGAGTCGGGCCCCAGGGCCTCGAAGATCTCGTAGGCCTTCTTGTTGGCTCCATCAATCGTGGTGATGATCACGCAGATGGACAGAATCCCCAGCGCCACACCGGAAAAAGAAAAGACCACCCTGCCCCTGTAGAAATAGAGGATTTTCAGGATCTCTTCGAGGAATTCCTTAGCCTGCGCGATCTTCGGAGATAAGGCCATCCTCTATCCTTATGAGCCTCTTGCCGAAGGAGGCGAGCTTCGGATCGTGGGTCACCACGATGACGGTCTTTCCTTCCTCGTTGAGAATGCGGAAAAGGTCCATGATTTCGTTGCCTGTCCTCGAGTCGAGGGCCCCCGTCGGTTCGTCGGCCAGGATCAGGTCCGGATCGTTGATCAGGGCCCTGGCGATGGCCACCCGCTGCTGCTCGCCGCCGGAGAGCTGGGAGGGGCGGTTATGAATCCTTTCGAGAAGTCCGAACTTCTGGAACAGCTTCTTAGCCCTGTCCCTCGGGTGCTTGATCTGCTTTCTTGAGTACACGATGGGTATGAGGACGTTTTCTATGGCATCGAGATAAGGTAGAAGGAAGAACTGTTGGAAGACGAAGCCGATGTGCTGGTTTCTCATGGTTGCAAGGGCCTCATCATCGAGACCGTCCACGTCGGTGCCCATGAAGAGAAACTGCCCCTCCGTCTGTTTGTCGAGAAGACCGATGATGTTCATGAGCGTGGTCTTGCCGGAACCTGAGACACCCATGAGGACGATAAACTCCCCTCCCATGACGGACAGGTTGATGCCCTTGAGAATCGGCAGTTCCCGGTCTCCGACGAAATAGCTCTTCCTGATACTGTTGAGGGTGATCACTTCTTCGCGCCCGGCTTGGTCTTCTGCATAGCCGGCAGAAATATCCGTTCACCTTCTTTGAGGCCGGAGGCAATCTCCGTGAATTGGTCGTCCCGCGTTCCCGTCGTCACCTCACGCCTTTCCGGTCGTTCTTTCGTCCCGGTATACACCACGTTCCTGCCCTCCTCGAAGCGCACCGCCCCGTTCGGCACCACGAGGACGTCCTTCTTCTGCTCCACGATGATTCTCACGTGGGTGGTCATCTCCGGCCTGAGCATGGCGGTGTCCTCCGGCGCGATCTTCACGATGGCAAGGTAATAAACGATATTGTCCCGAATCTCGGGCTGGGGATAGATACTGTCGATCCGCCCCCTGAAGACTTTGTTCCGGAAGGCGTCCACCCAGTATTCCACCGCCATGCCGGGCTTCACCCTGCCCACGTCCGTCTCGTCTACATAGATCCACATCTCCAGCTTGGTGGGATCGATGACGGTGATAAGGATAGCGGCGGAAAGACCGGCCACCACGGTCTCCCCTTCCTGGGTAGTCACCTGGGAAACATAGCCTGTGATGGGGGCATAGATGCGGGTGTAGCTGAGGGAAACCTCGAGGGCCTTCAGTTTTTCCTCCGCCTCCCTCACCCTGGCCTTGGCCAGTTCGATCTGGGCCGCACCCACATCGAGCTCCCGCTTTGCCTTGTCAACGCTGTCCTTGGTTGTGTATTCCTTGACGAGGAGCCTTTGCTCCCTCTCGTAGTTCACCTGGTTGTATGCCTGCTGGGCCCTCTTCGCATCCAGATCCCTTTTCTGCTCCTCGATCAGGGCCTCCACGTTTCTCATGTTGGCGAGGATCTCCCGGTCGTCGATACGGGCGATGAGATCACCTTTCCGCACCTTGTCGCCCACCTGGTACTTGAGGTGGGTCAGGGTGCCCGTGGCCCTCGTGCCCACCTTGACGATGGCACCTACCTGGGCCTTCAGGATGCCGGTCTGCTCGGTGAAGGACGTGACGTCCCCCTTCTTCACGGTGAAAGGCTCACCTACCCTTTCACCCTTTGTCTCTTTGCCGAGGACCAGGAAAAGAACGGCTGCGATTGCGGCAAGGGTCATGATGATGACGGTGAGGTACCGTTTCTTCATCCCCTCAGTACCCTTCGCCGCCCGTGTACGCAGCCCGCTCGAGACCGGCGAGGGCCAAGTTGGCCTGATAGAGAGAGACGATGAGGTTCTCCCTGGCCTGTGTGAGGTCCCGTTCGGCCAGAAAGAGGGTCAGGACATCTCCCTTCCCTACCTTGTATTCTCCGAAGGCCTGGTCGAAGCTGACCGTCGCCTCCCGCACAAGCTCCCGAAAAAGCCCCACCCGTTCCCTGCTCAACTGGTAGTCTTTGTAGGCCTGCACGATATTGAGACTCACGCTCCTCTTGATCTCCTCGAGCCTCTGCCGGGCGGCTGCCACATCCATTTCCGCGGCCCGGACGTTCAGGTAGCGTCCCGGACCGTCAAAGAGAGGAAAGGTCATGTTCACCATGAAGGCATCGCTTCTCCCCTCTGGGAAAAAGCGCCGGTCCTGACGGGTCTGTTGAAGCTGCGCGTCCAGTTTGGGATACCAGGAACTCTGCTTCTCATTCCTGACCTGAACCAAGCGTTCGATCTCCTTCCTCTGGACAACGATCTCGGGCTTCACATCGAGCGCCCTCTCTGTGAGTTTCTCAATGCCCTGCTCCACCGACACTTCCTTCAAATCCCCTTCCACGTCGTCACGAGGCCCGCCAGCCCCGTGGAGGAGGGACCACACATCCTCCAGGGCCTTCTCATAGTCCTTTTTTGCCGTGGCCAGATCGATCGCGGCCGTGGAAACCCGGACCTCGGCCTGGAGGACATCGCTCTTCTTTGCGATACCCTCGTCGTATCGTCCCCTGGTGAGGTCATAGACCCGCTGGTTGATGCGCAGCGCCTCCTGTCTTTCCCCGACGATGAATTTCTTACCCAGGGCCGTAAAGAAGGCGGTCTTCATGGAAAATACCACCTCTTCCCTCACCGACTTGAGGCGCTCCCATTCTTTTTCGAGGAGAGAATAGGCGCCTTTTCTCCTGGCGTAGCGCTCTCCGCCGTCGAACAATCTGTAGGAGATGCTCCCGGCCGCGGCGAAGGCGTCCCGCGAAACCCCGCCGTAGGAGTCCGTTCCGCCGTACGTACTCACCGTCCGGGGCGAGGAAAGGGTCCGGGAATAGGAGGTCTGAATATCCGCCCTCGGAAGGTAGGGATCGATAGTGGCCCCGTAGGAATACTCGCTTCTCTTCGCGATATCCCTCTGTTCTTCCATAAGGTAGGAGGTCTCCACCGCCTTCCTCACCGCTTCATCGAGGGTGATGGCCGGGACTGGACCCACGGTCCCGAGGGAAAAGAAGAGGACGAGAAACGAGAAGAAAAGAGCTGGTGAACACCTGTTCATGAGGGTCCTGTTCATCTTATACAAACAGTTTCCCGGTGTCAACACGTCCCTCGCCCCATGGAGGTCGTCACCCTCTCTGCCGGATACCCGGGTGGATTGTGTGTGGACGTTCGCGCCGATGAGATGGTCCCCAAAGGCCTCGCGATCTGTCTGCCCTTCCTTCCCTCCGGGCGAGCACAGGGGCCCGCACCTCGCCGCCTTCAACGAGAGGGCCCGGAAAGGCACTCCATCTTCGCATCCACGATTAAGGCCCCTTTCCCTTCCTCCATGACCATGAGCGGGTTGATATCGAGATGGACGATCTCGGGATGGTCCGTCATTATGTTCGATATGCCGACCATGACCCGCCCGATCTGAGTCACGTCGGCCCGCGGCTGACCGCGGACGCCCCGGAGCAACGGGGCACCCCTGAGACGACCGATCATGTCGGCGGCCCCGGCCTCGTCCACCGGGGTCAGGCGTATGGCTACATCCTCCAGTACCTCGGCAAATATGCCGCCGAGTCCCACCAGCACAAGGGGGCCGAATTCCCGGTCCCGCTTCCCTCCTACGATCACCTCGTGTCCGGGGCGGCTCATGGCCTGAACGAGATACCGATCCGCTCGGAGTGACAGGAATGCCTCGGTCAAGGAAGTTCTGTCACGGAGGTTGAGACGTACGCCGCCGGTTTCGGTCTTGTGGAGTATGTCCGGGGTTGCAACCTTGAGGGCCACGGGATAACCGATCTCTTCCGCCGCTTCGAGGGCGCCCTCCAGATCGCACACCACCCTCCACGGCGCCACGGGAAGGCCGTAGCTTCTCAGAAGGGCGAACACCTCATCCTGCCCGGCCAGGACCGGGGAGGAAAAACCGCGCCGCCTCTTCCTCCCCGGGGCAGACGGAGGTGCCGCGGGCTGCCCCTTCACGGATTCGTACAGATAACGGTCGTGGAGGACCCGCAGGGCCTCCACCGCCTGGTCCACCTCGGTGAACACGGGCAGATCGACGGCACTCCTCATGGCCGTCCACTGCTCAGGATTGGTGACGAGAAAGAAGACCGCCGGCTTTCCGGAGGACGTCGTTATGGTGCCGGCACTCCGGAGAAGCTTCTCCGTAGCGATCCCCTCGTTCTCGTGATTGTAGGAGTGCATGAACACAACCCCGTCCACCCCTTCCTCTTTCAGGGCGGCATCAAAAAGGACGGGGTAGAAGTCGACGTCAAAGACATCACCGATATCGAGAGGGTTGGTCATCCTGATGATCCGGGCCTTCCTTTTCGGCTCGATGAGGGCGAAGAACTCCTCGGAGAACCGGGCGAGCTCAAGGCCGTGGCCGTGCACGGAGTCTGCCGCAAGGACCGCATGTCCTCCTGATCGGGTCACCACCGCCACCCTCTTTCCCTTCATGGGGGGCAGGCCCAGCACCTTGAGGGTGTTGACCATCTCCTGCAGGGTGTTGACCCTGTGGATCCCCGCCTGCCTGCATGCGGCGTCCACCACCCTGTCGTCTCCCGCAAGGGCAGCCGTGTGAAACCTGGCCACCTCCGAGGCTGAGGGGCTCCTGTTCGACTTAAGGAGGGCGATCGGTTTGGCCGTGGACCGGGCAAGATCCACGAGTCGCCGCCCGTCGCTGACCTGCTCCAGATAAAGGCCGATCACGTGTGTGGCAGGATCACGGATGAGAAACTCAAGGAAGTCGTTCTCATCCACCATGAGCTTGTTGCCCACGCTCAGGAGCTTGCTGAGACCCACGTTCTCGTGGGCGCAGAGCATCATGATATCGTGGACCAAGCCACCGCTCTGGGAGATGAAGGAGACGGGGCCGGGAAGCATGTCCTTGGGATAGAGGGGCACAAAGGGAAGCACGAGTCCGTTCTCTCTGTTGGTAACGCCCACGCAGTTGGGCCCCATGATGGTGATCCCCCACCGTCCGGCGACTTCACGCACCATCTCTTCAAGGCCCTTCCGGACCTCGTCAAACTCCGAAAAGCCGCCCGATTCGATGACAACCCACCGGATCCCCTTTTTTCCGCACTGCTCGAGGGCATCAGGAATCTTACCGGCTGGGATGAGGAGAACCGCCAGGTCGGGGACCTCCGGGACTTCCGCGAGGCTGCGGAAGATGGGGAGGCCAAGGACCCGGTCATCCCGGTCGCCGAGTGGGTAAATCCTGCCGCCGTATCCGAAACGGAGGTTGTTTTCAACAATCATCCTCGCCAGGTTGGCGGGGGACCTGGAGACGCCGAAAATGGCGACGCTGTCGGGGAAAAAGAATTTTTTCATGCCATTACTCTATGCCAACCCGCCAAAAATCTCAACCTTTGAGCGCCTTGTTTCCGGGCCGAAACCAACGGTCAAAGACACGGAGGTTGAAGGCCCGAAACCCCCTGACTGACGGAACCAGGTCAACCATTACCCCTGTCAGCCCCAAAGACGGCTTTATGTCCGCCCACGGTTCTGATACAATAGGGCCATGACAGATCCTGATTTTACACCCGTTACCGCAGCGGTCATCGAAGGGGAGGGCAAGGTGCTTATCGCCCGGCGAAAGCGGGGATATATGGGGTATCTCTGGGAATTCCCGGGGGGCAAGCTGGAGGACAACGAATCCCTGGAAGAGTGTCTCAAGCGGGAGATCAGGGAAGAGCTCGGCATCGACATCGAGGTCGGGCCCCTTATCAATTCCACCAAACACGTGCTCAACTGCCAGTCGGCGATCAATCTCTACGCCTACCGGGCCCGCTATCTTTCCGGTGAAGTCCGGCTTAAGGATCACGACGAGGTGCGGTGGGTGCATGTCGAGGACCTTCCGGCCTTCGACTTCCCCGAACCCGATCGGGTGATCGTCCAAGCCCTCCTGAGAGACGGAACCTGAGCGCCGGACAGGCGAGGAAAGAAGATACCGATTGTTCGGGAGTGAAAAAGAATGTGCCGAGGAACGGAATTGAACCGCTGACACGGGGATTTTCAGTCCCCTGCTCTACCGACTGAGCTACCTCGGCAACGCTGTTATTTTAACCATACCTGTTCCGGCTCTGTCAAGATAATCATGGCCCACGGTGGCAGACACGGGGAAGACTCGGTCCGGCAACCTGCGGCCCCCGGAGGCAGTGCGCACCGGACCTAAAAGGCCTTGCCCGGGTTCCACGTTTTCAGCACTTCCCCCGGCTTCCCGGAGGGATCCGGCGGCGCCAGTGTGGCCTTACCCGGCTCCCAGCCGCAGGGCGGGTATCGGCCCGTCGAAAGATGCTCCTTGAGGGCCCGGAGTTGGCGAAGGATCTCCGCCACGTTTCTCCCGATGGCGGGTGAGAGTATCTCCATGGCCTGCAGCGTGCCGTCGGGGTCTATGATGAAATGGCTCCTGAGGTGCACCTTCCGGGAGTGGACGAAGACCCCGTAGAGAGAACCCACCGCGCCGTCGCAATCGGCCACGAGGGGAAACCGGGCTCCTCCCGGCACCGAACCGGTCAGTTCCTCCTCCTGGAACCTCCGGTGGTCCTCCAACGTATCGGTACTCACCACCAGGACCTCGGCGCCGGCCTCCCTCAGGGCGGGATACTTGACCGCTATGGCCGCTATTTCCGTAGGGCAGACGCAGGTAAAGACACCGGGGACGAAGACCAGGACCACCCATGTACCCCGGTACCGGTCGAGACTGATCTCCACCGAAGCATCCACGAGGAAGGCTTGGGCCGAAAAATCGGGTACCCTGTCACCGACGCGCACTCCCATGTTCTCTCCTTTCCGTTCCCGGTGTCCCCTTCACATCCCCCGGCGCCACCCGCCAGCCCGAAAGGAACCCCGGGGGCCTCATTCCCATCCTCCGCCCAGGGCCTTGTAAAGGGCGACAAATGCCGTGGCATGGCTCTGACGGCTGAGGACGAGCTGATCCTCAGCGGCATAGAGGGCCCTCTGAGCGTCAATGACCGCCAGATAACTCTGGAGGCCTGAGACGTATCGTTCCATGGCGAGCCTGACCGTCAGTTCATGGGCCTGAACTGCCTGAGCAAGGGCACGGACCCGTCGCCTCTCGCGGGAAAGGGACACCAGAGCGTTTTCCGTTTCCTCCAGGGCCAGCAGAACCGACTTCTCGTACCGGGCGAGCACCTCGTCTCGAACCGCCCGTGCGGCATCGATCTGACTGAGAATACGCCGAAGGTTCAGGATGGGTAAAATCATTGTCGCGCCCCCGGACCAGAAGTTCGACGGGTCGCTCAAGAGCACTCCACTACGATTTGTCTGATAACCGAAGGAGCCGGTGAGCGAGAACCGGGGAAAGAGCCCGGCCGTGGACACCCCTATCCTGGCCGTGGCCGCCGCCAGTTCCCTTTCCGCCTTGCGGATGTCCGGACGGCGGCGCAGGAGATCGGAAGGCAATCCTACGGGAAGCTCGTCCGGGGGCGACGGAAGGTCATCGGGGAAATGGAAGGTCTCACTGAGGCTCCCGGGTTCCTGGCCCAGGAGGACCTCAAGGCGGTGGACCGCGGCCTCGAGGGAACGCTCGAGAAGAGGAATGACAGCCTCGGCGCCGGCCAGTTCGCCGCGGGCCCGCGCCCAGTCCAGTTCGCCGGTGAGACCCGCCCCGGCCCGTGCACCGACAATCTCGGCGTTTTCTCTTCGAACCCTCACTTCATCCCGGGCCACCTTGAGCCGCGCACGGACCCCACGGACCTCGAGGTAGTTTCGGGCCACCTCCCCACGCAGTGTGACGAGGGTATCCCTCAAATCTTCCTGTGACGCCTCGAACAGGGCGTGGGAAGCCTCGCTTTCCCGACGGACCCCCCCGAACACGTCGATCTCCCAGGAAGCATCGAAGCCCGCCAGGTAGAGATGGAGGTGGCGGCTTGTCTCGTTGGGGGGATTGACGGCCTGAGAGGACCGGGAAGCCTCGTACTCGGCCCTCACTCCTCCCTCCGGCAGCAACCCCGCTGAAGCCGCCACAGCCTGAGCACGGGCCTGTTGCAGTCTCGCAGCGGCGATACGCAGGTCGAGGTTCCGACGCACCGCCTTCTCCATGAGTTCGTTGAGGCAGGGATCGCGAAAGACTTCCCACCACCTGTCGAAAAGGTGTTCGGGAGCCGGTTCCCCCCTGACGACCTGCTCGGTGACAGAGGAGAAACGAGGGGGAACGGAGAGTTCCTCCGCCCGGTAGTTCGGGCCCACCATCATACAGCCGGAGAGGAGGCCAACGAGAAGGGCGGTGACCCCAAACCTTTTCATTGCCGTACCTTTCCACTGATTCGGGGTGCCGTGCCGTCGGTTTTCGGGGCTGACAGGTCATCGATGAATACATCCATCAGCTGACCCGGCAAGACGGTGAGGTCGCTGCGGCTGAAACTGTAGATCACCTGCATGACCCTCGTATCCACACGCTCCGAACTTTCTCCCGTGAGTGAACGTTTCGGTATGACATACTGCTCTACATACTCGAACCGCAAATCGGTCCTGAACCCGGGGTTTCCCCGGACGAAGGCCATGGCGCGCGCCTCGGGTCTGAATCGCCACGCGTCATTCTCGTCTATGTCCACCCGCACATGGAGTCTCTCCAGATTGCCCAGAAGTACGAGGGGTTGAGCCGTGACTCCGGTGGGCGCGAACTCCCCCGGCCTTATGTTCACCTGGAGGACCTCGCCGTCTATGGGCGAGTACACGGTATGGAGGTCGAGATTGACCCGGGCGGATTGGGCCTCCGCCCTTGCGCCGGCAAGGCGGGCCTCCGCAATCTGTACCGCGTACCGTCGACGGTCAAAATCCTCCATGCTGATCGCCCTCTTGTCCGTGACCCTTTCAGCTATGGTCAGAAGGGTCTGCGCCTCCTTCAGGACGGCTTCCGCTTCCGCCACCGTTGCCTCTCTCACCACGAGATCGGCCCTCCTCGCGCGGTCATCGAGGGAAAACAGGGGCGTCCCCGCCTTCACTCTCTGTCCCACCCGCACGTTGACGTCCCTGACGATGCCGGGAAGATGGCTGCCCACCGCTATGTTTCGGGAACGGGCCTCCACGATCCCCGACCCGGATATCTTCCGCTCAAAAGCGACGCGGGGAGGCTCCGCAACCGGCTCGGCGGGAGGGACGGGTCGGGATCCAACCTTCACCATCCACACGGCCAGGATGAGACCGCCGACAGCCAAGAGGGGAAGAATCAGTTTTCTGACCATGAACGCTCCTAAGCCGTTGCGATCTGAGGCTCCACAAGAACGATGCGGCCGTCGTCCATACGGGCGATGCGATCGGCGAAATTGAAAACCCTGTTGTCGTGGGTGACGATGACGAGCGCCCTGTCGGGGGAAAGAGCGGTGGTGCGGAAGACCTCCATCACGAGCCGCCCCGTGTCCCCATCCAGGGCGCTCGTCGGTTCGTCGCACACGATCAGCCGGGGATTGTGCACCAGGGCCCTCGCTATGGCCACCCTCTGCTGCTGGCCGCCGGAAAGGGCGCCGGGGAGGGCGCCGTGCTTGTCACCAAGGCCGACTGCGTCGAGGACATCCCTCGCGCGGGCGAGGGCTTCCGAGCGTTTCTTTCCCAGAATCAGGAGCGGAACGGCCACGTTCTCCGCCGCCGTCAGGCTCGGGATAAGGTTATAGGCCTGAAACACGAAGCCTATGTTGATCCCGCGGAAAACGGTCTTCCGGTTCTGGCCCATGGCGCGAAGGTCCTCGTTGAAGACGATGCAGTCCCCTTCGTCGTGGTCCAGAATGCCCGCCATCACGGATATAAGCGTGGTTTTACCGCAACCGGAAGGTCCCACCAGCATGAGCAGCTCACCCGTCATGACATCGAGACTCACTCCCCTTAAGGCATGTACCATGGTGGAACCGGTCCTGTAGGTCTTGCTCACGTTGTTCAGGACGACGGCAATGCCGTTCTCGCTCATGGCTTCCTGTTCTATCCCTTGAAGACGATGGCCGGCTCCAGCTTCATCACCTTCCGGATGCTGATGAGGGCGGAGAGAACGATGATGATGGCGATCGCCCCGCCCGCAAGGAGAAGGATCTCCGGCACGAGACGGAAGGAAAGTTCGGTGTCGCGGAGCACGTAACCGAAGAAAGAGGCGCATCCCACCCCGAGGCCGAATCCGATGGCCCCCACGGTGAGGGCCTGGAGAAGGATCATGCGCAGGAGCACGCCGTTCCTCGTGCCCATCGCCTTGAGCGTACCGAAGAAGCGGAGGTTCTCGAGGGTAAAGTTGTAAAAGGTCTGTCCGGCGATGGCGGTTCCGATGAGAAACCCCAGAGTGACCGCGATGCCGAAATTGATGGGTATGCCCGTGTTCTTCATGTAGTAATCGTACGTCAGGTCCTTGAACTGCCGGGCCGTGTACGCCCCGAGACCGGTCTTGTCTCCTATCCGACGGGCGAGGGTCTCCGGGGAAACGCCTTCGGCTGCCTTTACGAGGACGAAGGAGAGCATCTTTCTCTCAGGGGGCGCGAAGGTCAACGCCCGCGTATAGGTCGTATAGATAACGGGCTGGGACTGAAAGGTCCGGGTAACCCGGCAGATGCCAACCACCACGGCCCTCCGGTCGTTGATCTCCAGCGAATCCCCGACCCGGAGGGGGACCGTTTTCTCCCCCGGCGACTTTCCTTTCCTCGCCAGCCGGGTGGCGGCCCCCACGTCGTTGACGATGATCGCATCCTGTCTCCTGAGATCCCCGAGCGATCCCTCGATCATCCGGGGAGGGCCCCCGATGAGCGTCCCGTCGTCGAGGCCGAGAACATTCACGATCTGAAAGTTGCCGTCCTCCAGGCGCGCCTTGAGAAGCCCCTTGTAGAGGGGCACGGCCCATTCCACCCCGGGCACCCCGCGCACCCTGAAGAGTTCCGTATCCTGAAGCGGTTTGACGTCGTCGATGAACTGAACCTTGGGATCCATGACCCAGATGTCGGGTTGGGAAAGGTCGCCGATAAAACTGTAGGTCCGCGTCATGAGTCCGGTGAATATGGCTGACTGTTGCGTAATGAGGAGGGCTGCGAAGGTAAGGCCCATGACGAGACCCAGGTATTTCCCTTTGTCGCCGACGAGCATCTGCAGAGCGATGCGGTACATGCCTCACCGTCCTACCGGATGGGCTGCCCCTCTGTCACGGGATGGGGGAATCGCCGGTCCCCGATCAACCATCGCCGTGTCCGTTGAGGGACCCTTGAGGAGAAGTATACCACAGCGGCGTGCCGCCCCGGAAGCGAGCCCCTATAATTACCCCCAGAAACTGGACACTCCATTAAGGTGGACAATCTCTCCT
>CAYOQF010000011.1:0-77095 GCA_964406055.1 uncultured Syntrophorhabdaceae bacterium | reverse complement strand
TCCCGGCCGCGGCCATCGACGGCGTCACGGGCGTCACCACCACGGGCGGCGGGGCAGCCAGCATCACCCTTGACGCGGGCGGTCTCCTCACCATCAACAACGTGATCACCGCCTCCGGCACCGGTCTCGTGGACCTCACCGGTGCGGGCATCACCAATAACTCCACCGTCACCGGCCCCGGCGGCATCAACGTGGACGCCGGCCCCGGCACCTTCACCAACGCCGGCACCCTCACCAACACGGGGAACGGATCAGACATCTTCATCATTGCCGACGACTGGGATCTGGGAGCCGGTACCATCACCGGCGGCTCGGGCAACGTTCAGATCGAACGGACGGGCGGCGCCCTCATCACCCTGGGCACGGCGCTGACGGACGCGGAGCTTGACACGGTCACCACCACGGGGAACCTGATCATCGGTTCCGCCACGAACACGGGCGGCATCCGGATCGACGGGGATATCGAACCGGCCAACGCACCGAACATCGTGCTCCAGGCCGAGGGCGCAGGCGGCGCCATCTGGGACAACACACCGGGCGTGGCAGGCGGCACCATCACCGACACGACGATCACCCTCTATGCGGACAGCGGCATCGGCGCCACCGGCAACCCTGTCAGGGTCCAGGCGGGCAGCCCCGCCGGTCTCGAGGCGGTGAACAACACGGCAGGCGACATCGTCCTCCTCCAGCCGATGAACGACCTGATCATCGGCGGGGCCATGGGTGCGACCATCACCAATAACGCGGCGAACGGCGGCATCGACGTCACCGCCGCGGCAGGTACCATCAACGTGGAGGGTGCGATCACGACGAACGGCACGGGATACATCGCCCTCACCGCTGAAGGCGTTGCAAGTGACATCAACGTGACCGCCCCGGTCACCTCGCTGGGCGGCGGCACCATCACCTTCACGGCCGACCGTGACGTGACCTTCACGGCCGACGGCGACGTGGCCTCCCACAACGGCAACATCACCGTGACGGCCGACGCCTCGGGCTTCGGCGCAGGCGGCATCATCATGGTGGACGGAACGACCATCAACGCGGGAACCGGAACGGTCACCATGAACGCGACCGACGACATCTTCATCACAGGTATCACCACCACCAACGCCACGGCAGCGGCGGTGAGCATCACCTCCACGAACGGCGACATCCTCGACGCAGGCGATGCGACTACAGACATCACGGCCAATCAGGCGGGCGCCGTGGTCACCCTCTCGGCCACGAACAGGGTGGGCGAGGTGAGGCCCGGCAACATCTTCACCGGGCCCACGAACCCCATCGAGACCTCCATCGTGAACCTCAACGTGACCGCCTCGGCCACGGATGCCGAGATCGCCATCGACAACACGGTGGCGGGCACCTTCACGGTGAGCGCCATGACCCTCGGCACGGCGAACGATAACGCGGTGGCCTGGATCAGGAACAACAACAACCTCGACATGTCGGCCTACACCATGGCCCCGAACAAGAGCTACGGCTTGATCGCCACCGCCGGCACCCTCACGATCCAGGCGGCGCCGGTGGATGTGGGGATGGGCGATGTGAACCTCCAGGGCGGCCTCGACATCGTGAACCTGGCGAACGTGACCGCCAACGACTTCCGCATGAAGTCGGGGAGCAGCGAGACCGTGACGACCACGGTGAACAGGCTCGACGCGGTGGTGACCGGGGCGGGCAACAACCTGACCATCACGGAGACGGACGGCGTGGATGTCACAGACCTTGACGGCGACGGCAGCTCCCTGATCGCCCCGAACAACCTCACCTTCACGGCGAACGGCGACACGACCATGAACTACGCCATGGGCACCCAGACCGGCTCGGTGACGATCACCATCAACGGCGCCGACAGTGACCTGGCAATAGCAGACGCAGTGAACAGCACACTGAGCGCCGGCACCGACATGACCATCAGCGTGGCGGACGGCAACGTGGATATCGCGAGCGTGGCGGATCACAGCCTCGCCATGAACACGGTGAACGGCGACATGACCGTCGCCATCACGGCGCCGACGGCGGAGAGAAACTTCGTGGTGGGCTTCAGCGGCGGCGCCGGCATGGTGAGCCTCATCGCCCAGAAGGCGGGCGGCGCCACCATGACCCTTGACAACGCGGGCGGCGTGGTACCGCCCCCATCGGGCGCGAACGCGGGCAGCATCAGGATCTGGGACAATGCGGCCCTCTCGGCCTACAAGACGGGCACCGACCCGATCACGGGCGACCTCAACATCGTGGGCGACGTGATCATCGACGGCTCGGTGACGGTACGGGAATCGAGCACCATCAACCTCTGGGCCAGGGCGGCGGACATCATCATCGGGCCTTCCGGCATCACGGGCAGCGGTGAGCTTACCCTCAACCCGGGGGCGGGCTTCAGCGTCATCGTCCAGGACGGCGGCTACATTCAGGTGAATGAAAGCGCGACCAAGGGCGGTGACCTGATCGTGAACGACGCCCTCAACTTCGAGATGCAGGGTGCGAGCGAGATCAGGGTGGACGGGAGCGCACGGATCGGCCAGAACCCGCTCCTGCCGGTCACGGGTGATATCACCCTGGTGGATGTGTACATCGACAGAAACCATAACGGACAGGGACCTGTGGGCGGCATCTCCCAGTTCCTCGCCACCACGACAGGGGGGAGTATTATCCTGAGGGGCGTGATCGACGGCAACGCCACGGCGGCCTTCCCCAACACCATCACCCTGACGGCGGCCCAGTCCATCACGAACGGCAACCCTGGCACCGAGGCGATGAGAGAGATCTACGGCGCCACCTTCAACGCAGGCACGGGCGGCGTGACCGGTGGTATCGGTACCCTGGCAAACCCCATCGACATCAATACGATCCACCTGACCGCCACCAACGCCGGCCCGGGCGACATCGTCCTCCGGAACATCCCGGCTGACCCGGGGACCTACGGCGAACTCGGTGTCTCCATCGACGGCATCACCAATACCGTGGCAGGCGGCCGGGTCCGTTACCAGCAGTTCGGCAGAGACCTCTATGTGAACGGGCCGATCACCACCAATAACGGCAACATCACCCTCGACCCGCCCTTCAACGTCTTCATCAACGCGACCATCAACTCCGGCGGCGGCAACATCGCGGTGGAGGCGGACAACGACATCAACGTGAACGCAGGCGACGTGATCTCCGGCGGCGGAACGGTGCGCCTGTCGGCAGATATGGACAGGGACGACTTAGGCGACGTGAACTTCACCGTGGCCGGGGCGGGCGCGGGTCTGGAGAAGATTCAGGCCGGCGCCGGGACCGTGACGGTGGAAGGCGAGCACATCGCCCTCCAGAACTTCTCCATCGCCACAACCGGCTCGGCTGTGGTGAGGGCGGGCAGGAACTCGACCTCCGACGGCACGGTCACCGGGCCGGGGGCACCGGACGGCAACCCTGAAATCGACGCGAACTGGCTGACCTTCTTCGTCACCAACAGGACCGCTCCGGCCGACGTGATCGGTACAGCCGGCGCTGCGGTAGAGGTGAACCCGGTGACACAGATGAACGCATCCATCTTCGGACCGGCGGTGAGCAACGTCTACCTCGCCACCACCGGCGACATGCCCATCGGCACGATCAACCTGAACGCCGACGCGGTGGGCGGCATCGGGACCCTGAACCTCACCGCCAACGGCAACATGACCCAGACGGCAGGCGGTGTGATCATCGCGGGCGACACGACCCTCGACACGAGCGCGGCCAACGGCAACATGACCCTCACGAACAACGGCAACCTCTTCGGCGACATCACGGCAACCTCGGGGACCGGCGCCATCGCCATCACCGATTCCGGCGCCATGAACATCGCCCTGATCACCACCACGGGCGCCGGCGGTACGGTCACCCTGTCCTCCCTGGGCGGCGATATGACCCAGACGGGCCCCATCACGGCGGGTGACGTGACCACCCTGACCGCGGGCGGCAACAACATCGTCCTCACCGACGGCGCAAACGACTTCGGCACCGTGAGTATCGTAAGCGCGAACAACGCGACCCTCGTCGATGCGAACGTCATCGACATGGGCGTCTCCACGGTGACGGGTAACCTCGACATCACGGCCATAGGTGCGGGTGGCGGCATCACCAACAGCGGCGCGGTCTTCGTGGGCGGAACCACAACCCTGACCGCAGGGGCGAACGACATCGACATGACCAATGCAGGCAACAACTTCGTGGGCAACGTGACGGTGGTGAGCGCGAACAACGCGTCCGTCACCGACGCGAACACCATCAATGTGGCGGCAGCCACGGTGACCAACACCTTCACGGTCACGGCAGCCACGGACATCGTCCTGAACGGCGCCGTGGCAGCAGGGACGGTGGACCTGAACGCAGGCGGCGCAGTGAACCAGCCGGCGGGCACCATCACGGCCACTGACCTGAGGGTGCAGGCGGGCACCGGCGCAACGCTCAACCAGGCAAACGACGTGGATACCATCGCGGGCGTGATCACCGGTGCGGGCGGGGCATTGAGCTTCAACGACATCGACGACCTGGCCGTCGGGAACGTGCTCGGCACACCGGGCATCACGACCAACGGCGGCAACGTAACCCTTACGGCGGTAACGAACGTGGCGGTGAACGATCAGATCAACACCGGTGGCGCCTTGGGCATCGTGGACCTCCAGGCCACCGGCGGCAACATTACTGACGGCCTCGCAGGCGCCATTGCGGCCGACCAGTTGAGGGCCAGTGCAACGGCGGGCGTCAACCTCACCACGGGAGTCCACGATGTGAACACCATCGCAGGCGCGGTAACGAACGCAGGCGGCGCCTTCGCCTACACGGATGCCACGGGCCTTGACGTGGGCCGGGTGCTCGGTACGGACGGCATCACCACGAACGGCGGCAACGTGGTCATCCAGACGACAGCAGGCGATCTCACCACGACACGAGACATCACCACGGGAGGCGCGGTGGCTGTGGCAGCACTTTACGCCAACGGCCTCGGAACGAACGTGTCCCTCGGCGCGAACGTGACCGCGGGAACGGTCGACCTGAACGCCCAGCAGGCGGTGAACCAGACGGCAGGGGCCATCACGGCTACCAACCTGAGGGTCATCGCCGGTCCGGGAGGGGCGAACCTTGACCGGCCCACCAACAACGTGACGACCATTGCGGGCAGCACGAACGGAGCGCCTTTCGTGTACACCGACGCGGACGCCCTCGTTGTGGGTACGGTCCTCGGCACCAACGGAATCGCCACGGGCGGCGGCGACGTGGACATCATGACGATCAACGGAAACCTCACCAATAATCAGCCCATCAACGCGGGCGCGGGCCTGGTTGAGCTGACCACCGCAACGGCCGGTACGGACATCATCCTCAACAGCAACGTCATCGCAGGGACGGTGGATCTGGATGCGGCGGGGGCGGTAAATCAGACGGGTGGTGCCGTCACGGCGACCAACCTCCTGGTGACGGCGGCGAACGGCGCGACCCTCAACCTCCTGAACGACGTGGATACCCTCGCGGCCCGTATCACGGGAGCGGGGGCGGCCTTAAGCTTCAACGACATTGACGATCTGGCGGTAGGGACGGTCCTCGGCATCGACGGCATCGTGACCAACACGGGTAACGTAACCCTCACCACCGGCGGCAATATGGCCATCAACCGGCCCATCAATACGGGTGCGGCAGGCATCGTGGACCTCAACGCCGGTGCCGGGAACATCACCCAGGCGGCAGCGGGGGCCATTACGACCGACCAGTTGAGGGCCCAGGCGACGACCGGTGTGGACCTCAACGACGCGGTGAACGACGTGAACACCATCGCAGGCGTGGTGACCGGAGCGGGCGGCGCCTTCACCTTCAGCGACATCGATGACGTGACCGTTGGCACCGTGCTCGGCACGAACGGTATCACCACCAACGCGGGCAACATCACCGTGGAGGCGGGCGGTAACCTGATCCTGGCCCAGTCGGTGACCACGGGCGGCGCCGCAGGCACCATCGTGGACCTCGGGAGTATGGGTAGCATCAACCAGACGGGCGGCACCATCACGAGCGACCAGCTCCGGGTCATCGCCGCCGCGGGCGCGACACTGAACAATGCGAACGACGTGAACACCCTGGCGGCCCAGATCCTGAACGCCGGGGCAGCCTTCAGCTTCACCGACGCGGATGACCTGATCATCGGCACCGTACTCGGGACGAACGGCGTAACGACAAACGGCGGGAACATCACCATCACCACCACGGGCAACATGACCCTGAACCAGGTGGTAACAAACGGCAAGGCAGCCGGCGCTGTGGTCGATCTCCTGGCGAATGCGGGCAACATCACCCAGGCAGCGGCAGGTACGATCACCTCCGATATCTTCAGGGCACGGGCAACGGCAGGGAGCGTCACCCTCGGCGCGAACAACGACGTGAATACCCTTGCAGGATCGGCGGGCGGGGCAGGCACCTTCACCTTCAACGACATCAGTGACCTGACGATCGGAACGGCCGGAGGGACGAACGGCATCACCACGGCGGGCGGTAACATCACCGTCACATCGGCGGGGAACATGAATGTGAACCAGCCCGTGACGACGGGCGGAACGGGTGCGGGGACCGTCACCCTCACCACCACGGGCGCCGCGAGCAATATGTCCATCGCAGCGGGCGTCACGGGACAGACCATCGATCTCAACTCGGGTGCCGGCATCACCCAGACGGCGGCGGGCATCCTGAATGCCACCAACCTGAGGGTCCAGTCGGTAGGCGACTCGACCCTCGACGTGGCGGCCAACACGGTGACGAACCTTGCGGCGGCCACAGGCGGCGACTTCCGGTTCAACGACGTGGGCGGCCTCACGATCGGCACGGTCCTCGGGACGAACGGTGTGACGACGACAGGGGACAACATCGCGGTGACGACGAGCGGCACCCTGACGGTGAACCAGCCGGTGACCACCGGCGGTATCGTGAACGGTGACGTAACCCTCACCGCCACCGGGGCGGGCAGCAACATCGCCCTGAACGCAGGCGTAACCGGTCGGATCGTGGACCTCAACGCGGCGAACGCCATCAACCAGGCAGCAGGGAACGTGATCGCCGACTTCCTGAGGGCGACCGGTCCTGCGGGCGTGACCATGAACTCGGCGGGGAACGACGTGAATACCCTCGCCGGATCGGCCCTCAACGCAGGCGCGGCCTTCGCCTTCACGGATGTGGATGACCTCACCATCGGCACGGTCCTCGGCACGAATGGCATCACCACCAATACGGGCAACATCACGATCAACACAGGCAATACCCTGACCATAGACCAGCCGGTGACCACCGGCGGGACAGGGGCGGGCACGGTTAACATGACGGCGGCGGCAGGCAACATTGTCTTCGGCGCCAATGTGACCGGCCAGACGGTGAACGCCAACGCAGCGGCCGGCGCCATTACGAACACCATCTACCCGGCTACCGATATCACGGCGGTGACCACGAACCTGAACGCCTTCAACGGCATCGGCACAGTGGTCGGACCGATCACCACCAACGTGGCCACCATCAATGCGAACACCACGACGGGCGGCATCTTCATCGAGGAGGCTGACGGGGTGCTCCTGAACAACCTCGTGGCCGGTGCGGGCAACATCCACGTGCGCAACGGACGGGCGGCACCTGGCGACATGCTCCTCAACACGGTGACTGCAAACGGCGGAGGGGTCTACCTCGAGACCTTTGACGGCTCAATCCTCGACAACAACGGGCCGGCACTGAACGTCTTCGCCAGGGGCTACTCCCAGTTCTGGGCCAGCAACGGTGTGGTAGGCAGGCTCACCGATCCCATCGAGGTCAATATCCAGAACGGAGACCTCGGCGTGGCCGCCACCCGGGAGCGCGACCTCGTGTCGGTGAACATCAACGGCGTGGTACTCCCGAGTGACACGCTCCTGGTGCTCAACGCGCCTCCGGGGCTTGTGATCTTCAACAACCGGATGATCGGCGGCCAGGAACTTGACACGGTCTTCAGGGCAACGGGCAGGGATCTCATGCCCGAGACCTACGAGTACAACATCTGGGATCAGTGGCTCCTCGACACCATCACCGACGAGGACTTCGATGTCGACCTCTCCAAGGACGATGCGGAGACCTGGATGAAGAAGCTGAACAAGCACCTGAGCAAGAAACGCTAAGAACAGAGAAAGTCTGACCGGGACACCGCATGAGCGATCATGCGGTGTCTCTCTTTTTATAGCCCGGCCCAAGGCCGGGGAAATCCCCGTCGTGAAGGAGGCAATGAATGACAAGGAAAAGAATGATGGTCACCGCTGTGCTGCTTTTGTCCCTGGTTCTCGGGGTCGCGGTTCGGGCCGATGCGGCACCCCAGGCCGCTCAGGCACAGGTGACTCAGGCACCCCAGGCCCAGGGGCAACCGCAGATCAAGACCATCTTCGATTACAAGAAGGAGCTCGGCCTGACGGACGACCAGGTAAAGAGGATGCAGGATCACATCGCCGCCATGAACAAGGAGAGAAAACCCATAGCGGACAAGGTGTCCGGCCTGAACAGGGAGCTTGCGGCCCTCGTGGAGAAGCAGGGGGACATGGGGGAGATCAGGAAGAAGGTGCGGGAGGTCTATGACAATCTGGCCACCCTGCGTATCGCCGACATCGAGTGGAACCGGAAGATCATGGCGGTGTTGAAGCCCGAGCAAATCACCAAATGGCGGGAACTGCAGGCCGCCGCCCGAAAGAGATAAAGACGGCGTTCAACGAAGCCGGCCTTCCTTGTGGTGCGTTTCCCGGGAGAAGAGGATGGCGGCCAGGGCGAAGAGGCTGGTAAGAAGAAAGACGATGATCATGAGGCGGTAGGCGGAAGGGGCGTAGGCCCCGGATGCCGTGCCGGTCCTGTCGAGCACATAACCGAGCAAAGGCTGAAAGAGGATACCCCCGATGAAGGGGAAGACATTCATCGTCCCCATGGAGGTTCCTGCCATGGGCAGAGGAAAGTACTCCTTGGTTGCCACGATCGCCACATTGCCCACCGCGCTCTGGGTCACCCCCATGAGAAAGAAAAGGCCATAGAGGGAGGGGAGGGAGAGGGTATTGAAGAAGAGGGCGAGGACCGACCAGCACATCACGTTGAGGACGGACGTACCGACCAGCACCTTTTTCCTGCTCCGGAGCACGTTGTCGGAAAGGTACCCGAGGAGGGGGCTGGAAAGGATCATGGCAAGGGCGATCATGGCAAGAAGGTTGCCCGTAGTATATTTGGAGAAGCCGTAGGTATCGACCAGGTAGGGGCCGGCCCAGAGACCGAAAAAGCCGAAGAGGGAAGCCCCGCGAAAGATGAACCAGATCGCAATGGCCCAGAAGTGGCGTTCCCTGAGGATGGTCGTCAGATCCCCCCTGAACCCCTTCCGTGCCGGCACGCCGGGCCGCACCCACGGAGGAGCGCCGACCGAACCGGCCTCCCTGGGTGTGTCGACCACAAACAACCAGGTGAGGGCCGTGAGGCAAAGGCCCGCAGCGCCCACGGCCACAAAGGAGACGCGCCACCCGAAGGCCTCGGCGAGGAAGGCGAGAGGGGTGGTGGCGCTCAGCCAGCCCATTCCGCCGACGGCCATGAGCACCCCGGAGATCCGCCCCAGTTCCTGCGGACGATACCAGAGGGCGAAGATCTTCATGGAGGCGATGAAGATGGCGGAGACTCCGAACCCCACGAGAATGCGGGAACATAGGGCCGGGCCGAAGGCGGGGGCGATACCGAACAGGATGGAGCCGCCAGCGGAGAAGAGGCCGAAAAGGATGAGGGTCTTGCGCGGGCCCCAGGAATCGCAGAGGATACCCACGGGCACCTGGGCGAGGGCGTAAGGGTAGAAATAGGCCGAGGCCAGAAGGCCGAGGGCCGTGGCGGAGATGGCGAAGGCGGTGGTGAGGTCGGGCGCCACCACTGCCGGCGCGACCCTGTGGAAGTAGACAATGAGGTACTGAAGGGCGAGAACGAGAAAGATAAGGGAGCGGGAAGGACGAAGCTGCACGTAGGATTGTACAGGCCCGGGGCCGGATTGTTCAAGAAGATTCTTCTCGAGAGGGGGAGAGCATGAAGAAAAGTACCATGGATCGCCTGCTGAGAACGGCGAAGGGTTTTCTTTCACCGGACTGCGTCATCCGCAACGGCCGGGTGGTGAACGTCTTTACCAATGCCGTCGAGGAAGGGCTTGCCGTCGCCGTAAAGGACGGGTACATCGCCTCGGTGGAAGAAGACAGCAAGGAGGCCTTTCCGGAGGCTCCTGTATTCGACGCCGAGGGGGCCTTTCTCTGCCCCGGTTTCATTGACTCCCACACGCACCTGGATAGCATGCTTTCCTTTTCCGCCCTCACCCCCTTCGCGCTCCGGGGCGGGACCACAGCCGTGGTGACGGAAACCAGCATGGCAGCCTGCACCTGCGGATTCGAAGGGGTGATGGCCCTTGTGGAGAGCACCAGGGGATACCCCTTACGATGTTACTTCCTGGCCCCACCCCTTACGCCTCCCTTTCCCCGCATGGAGGGCTCCCGGGGCCTCACCCTCAGAGAATTCCGCCGTCTCCTGAGGCGGGATGACTTTGTCGGTATCGGAGAGGCCTACTGGACCCGCATCGTGGAAGGTGATGACCGGATCCTGAGCCAGGCGTGTGCCGGCCTCGCGGGGCGGAAGGCCCTGGACGGCCATGCCGCGGGGGCCCGGGGAAGAAGGCTCGTCCAGTACGTCCTTACCGGGATCACCTCGTGCCACGAATCGACCACCGTCGACGAGGTGATGGAGAAACTGAGGCACGGCGTCTACGTCATGATCCGTGACGGGTGGGTCCGGAGGGAGCTGGAGGCCCTGGCGCCCATAGCGCGGACGGGTGTGGATACGAGGAGGCTGATGCTCGTCTCCGACGTCTTCGACGCCGGGATGCTCATGGCCGAGGGCTACCTTGATTCCCTGGTGCGGAGGGCGATAGGTCTCGGATTCGCACCGATGGAGGCGATCAAGATGGTGACGATTAACCCGGCGGATTATTACGGACTGCGCCACCTGGGCGCCATCGCCCCCTTGCGGAAGGCGGATATCCTCTTTCTCAGGGACCTGGAGCGGGTCTCGATCGACAGGGTCATGGTGGAGGGGGAGTTCGTCGTCACCAGGGGCGGGTTCACCAAGACCCTTCCGGCCTCTTCCTTCCCGGGGGCGGTGACCGCTTCGATCACGGCGGACCACGTAACTGCGGAAGACCTGAGGACCGGCACGGGCCGGAAGGCTGCCCTGGTGCGGGTCATCGAATTGTCCAACCAGACCATCACGCGACCGGTCCCCACATCCCTTGCGGTAAAGGATGGTTATCTGGAAAAGGACCTGGAACGAGGCATCCTCCCGGTGGCCCTGATCAATCGGCGGGACAAAAGCCGCTTGGGAAAGGGGTTTGTGAAGGGGGCGGGGATCACCTGCGGGGCGGTTGCGACGACGCTCATCTGGGATACGGGCAACATCCTCACCGTGGGGAGTTCGGAAGAGGATATGGCGCTGGCAACGAACAGGCTCATCGACATTCAGGGCGGCGTGGTCATCGCCCGGGAGGGGAGGCTCATTTTCGAATTCGCCATGCCCGTCTTCGGCACCATGTCGCTTACGTCCGTGGAAGAGACGGCGGACAAGATCAGGGGACTGGAGAGGGCGATGAGAGAGATCGGGAGCACACTGGAGAGACCATTCCTGACCCTTCAGACCATCTCCTTCACGGGTCTTCCTTTTCTGCGCATCACCGACAAGGGCCTCGCCGACATCAAGGAGAAGAAGCTCGTACCCCTCCTGATGGAGGATTGAGACCTCAGAAGCGAAACCGGTTTTCCTTTCCGGCCCGGAGACGGGCTATGTTTTCCTTGTGCTTGGCGTAGATGAAGAGGAGCATGACCATGGAGAGGTAGACGTACTCTTCAGGCGCCCTGAGTGCGTAAAGGGCCAGGGGGATGGAGCCCGCGCCGGTCAGAGAACTCAAGGAGACGTAGCGCCACTTGACGAGGACGGCGAAGAAGATGATCGCCCCCAGGGCGACCGCCAGGGGGTTTAAGGCCAGGTAGATACCCAGGGCGGTGGCCACCCCCTTTCCCCCTTTGAATCTGAGATAGACCGGGTACAGGTGGCCCAGGAACGATGCGAGGCCTGCAAGGGCGACCACATAGGGTGCTTCACCCAGGAAGATGGCGAGCCCGGCGGGCAGGAAGCCTTTTGCCGCATCGCCCAGAAGGGTGGCGATCCCGGCTGCCTTGCCCACGGTCCTGAGGACATTGGTGGCCCCGATATTGCCGCTCCCCGCCTTCCTGGGGTCTTTCCCCAGGATCCCTGCAATGACGATCCCCACCGGTACGGATCCCACAAGGTATGCCCCGAGGATGATGAGCGCCTGGATCATGGGCAAAGGATATAAGAATCAACCCGACATGTCAACGCGAACCCTCGGCCGGGGCGCGGGACTTTGGTTTTGACAAGGTTGGGAATCCTGCTATAATAGAAAGGGTTTACTCCAATAGGGGGAAGGCATTGAAGAAGGGATTGGCACTTCGGGTGTGGGTCGGTCTTTTCCTGCTTTTCTTGGGGGTTTCTCCTTCAGAGGCATCCCAGGACACCCTTTCCGTCACCAAAGACGGGGCCATCAGCGCCCGTGTGGAGAACCTTCCCCTGAACACGGTGATCCGCGAACTTTCCCGCAAGGTCCCACTGGAGATAAAGGGTATGGCCCTTGGGGGGGAGCAGGTGAGTCTCTCCGGTCGGGACTATACCCTCGAAGAGGCGCTTCAGCGCCTTCTCAGGGGCTATAATTACGTGCTCATCAGGCCCGAACGGGCGGGATCAGCGGTTCTTTTGGTCTTGAGCACGGCCCCCCGCCCCGCTCCCTCCCCGGACGCGCCTGCCCCGGTGCGCGTCCAAACAGCCCCCCCGGTTTCTTCCCCGCCTCCGCCGCCGGCAGCGGTGCGGGTCGTACAGCCTCCCGTGCAGGCTCCTCCTCCTCAAGTCCAGCTTGGGGTTGGGGGAGAAGTGCGCATTGTCTCCCAGGAGGCGAGATCTTCGACCTCAGTGGGAGACGAGAAGGCCCAGGGTCAGGAGGGGGCCAAGACCGAGGGGGCCCCGTCCCCGGTGATCCTTACCCCATCCTACAGTTCCGGGATGCCGGATATGTCTTCCGCTTTTGGAGGCACTTCGACGAGAATTGAGGAGAAGACCCAGGAGGGCATCCCCCTGAAAGCGAGCCCGACTTCCGGGGCCACCGTCCAGTCGGGCCAGACTCCTGCCGCTTCCGTCCCCTCCGAAGGCAAGCCCACCCGGCGCCGCACCTACGAACTTCGAGAGTCCTCCCCGTGACCAGGTTCACCGACCGAGGTTTCTCCCTCCTTGAGACCATCATGGCGGCGGGCCTCTCCGCCTTTCTCCTCGTGGTGGTCTATACGACCTATGTGGGGATCAACAGCGCCATTTCGGCCGCCTCCGAAGAGCAGGAGGTCCTCGAATCCGGAAGGATTCTCGTGGAGCTCCAGCGGCAGGACATCAGGGGGATGAAGCCTGCCACGAAGGCCCCGCTCAAGGCGGAGGTAAAGGAAGTGAGCGGTGAGCTTTACTACACCCTGGAGTTTGCCACCACCTCCCTTCTCGGCGAGAACCCCTTCGGATACGGGAAGGTGGGCTATGCCCTGGTAAGGACGGTGGAAGGAGGCAAGGTCCTTGTCCGGCGGGAGCTGACGGACATGAAGGAAGACCTGTGGAAGGTGGGCTCGACCTTCGAGGTGTCCAGGATGGTCACGAACTTCCAGTTGCGGTTCTACGACGGCAGGGAGTGGGTGGAGACGTGGGATTCCGTCAAGAAGGGCAAGCATCCCCAGCAGGTGAGGATACTGGTGACCCTTGTGGACGACAGGGGCAACAGGCGGTCCTTTGCTGCCGACGAGGCGGTACCCACGGCCCTTTAAAGGCGCCGACAGAACAGGGAGAGGGGATGGAAGGGCTTGGGCAGCGGAGGCAGAGAGGGTACGGCGGTGACCAGCGGGGTTTTGTCCTCGTCACCGTCCTCATCGTCATAGCCCTGCTCCTCCCGGCAGTCCTTGTCTTCTATTCAAAGGCCCAGGTCAATCTCGCCCAAGCCGCCAACTTCAGGGATTCCATCCAGGCCATACGGTTGGCCCGGTCAGGGGTGGAAGGGGCCATCGGTATCCTCAAGGCCGACGACGCCTCCTACGACGGAAAGGGCGACCGGTGGGCGCTTCGGTTCCCGGCCCTCGGCGTCGGAACCGGTATGCTGGAAGTGAGGATCGACGATGAGGACGGGAAACTGAACCTCAACACCCTGTTAGCGGCTGCCGGGGACAAGGACGTGGTGAACAGGCAGGTGGAAGAACGGCTGAGAAAACTGATCACCCGTCTTGGGGGCAGGCCGGAGGTGGTGGACAGTCTCATAGACTGGATGGACCGGGACGACAAGGTTTACGGGGACCAAGGGGCTGAGGAGTCCTATTATCGGGAGCGGGGGCAGACGGTCAAGAACGGGCCCCTCGACAGCCTCGACGAACTCCTCCGCATCAGGGGTTTCGACCGGGACCTCCTCGTGGACCGGAGGCTCCTGGACTACGTGACCGTAGCCCCGACAGACGGGAAGCTGAACGTGAACACGGCGCCAGCCGAACTGCTTTTGGACCTCCACCCTGACCTTCGGGAAGGGCTGGTGGAGGAAATCGTCAGGAGGCGGGACGAGAAGGATTTTACGAGCATGAATGACCTGAAGGGCGTCATCGGCCTCGCCGATCCTCTTGCGGCGAGGTTGGACCCCCTGGTAAAGGTGAACTCATTTTTTTTTACCATACGGGCTAAATATACCGCGGGAAATGTGGTAAAACAAGTGGAGTCTCTGGTGCGCCGGGACGGGGGTATGGTGACAATCCTGTCGTGGAGGGAGTTTTGAAGCGGAAAACGCGGGCTGTCTTCCAGCGGAAAGGCCTCTGGTGCGGTGTCGAGTTCGCCGTGGAGGGCCGGTCGGTGGAAGATATCCGCTTCCACATGGACAAAGACCTGCCCGATCTCAGGGCCGTCCTTGACCACTCCCCCTGCGCCGTGTCCCTGGGCATCTCGTCGGGGTATCTCCTCACTGTAACCTTCCCTTTTTCGGGAAGAAAAAAGATCGAGCTCGTCATCGCCGGAGAGGTGGCCGATCGCGTGCCTTTTTCCCTGGACGACATGGCCACCGATTTCGAGGAACTCGGCAAGGGGGACGTGCTCGTCGCCGTGGTTCCGAAGTCGATGACCGCCGCGGCTCAGTGGGGACGCCATGTCACGGCGGTCACCATGAACGGTGCGGCGGCACTCCACGGCCTCAGGTGGGCCAGGGCTATGGAGTCGGAGCATTGCCTGTTCCTTTACGGCGAGGAAAACGCGGTCTTTCTCGTCCATTTTGAGGCCGGCCGCGTCCGGGAATCGAGGCAGTTCGTCTATCAACGGGATCCGTCTCTCGTGGTCGGGGCCGTGCGGTCCCTCGTGGAGACACGGGAGATCCGGCCCGACATCTGCTATTTCCTCGCCGACGAAGGGTTTCCCATCACCGGGGCTGAACTCGGCCGGGAGACGGGGATCAAAGTGGAAGCCCCCCGCCTGAAGGGTCATCCTCGCCTTTCCCAGAGCGCCTATGCCCTGTGGACGGGTATCGGGGCAGGCCTCCTGGCCCTCAACCCCCCGGACGGTCTCAACCTCCTCGGGAGGCGACGCGCGGCCATGCCTGTGTCCCTGCGAACAGGGGTTTTCGTTTCCGGGGCGCTGGCGGCCGCGGCCCTTATTCTTGCAGGCCTATCCTACGTGAACCTGAGTCTTCACCAGGGGGCGTACAGTGCGCTGGCGCGGGAACAGGAGAAGGTGTACAGGACCGTTTTCCCCAAGGCGCCGCCGGTGAAAGAGGTTGAGAAGGTGCTCGAGGAACGGCTTCGCGTCCTTGAGCGGGAAGGGGTGGAGGCAGGAATTCCGGGCTCTTCCTCGCCCCTCGGGATCCTTGCCCAGGTGAGCAGCAGGATCGACGGCACCATAGACGTGAAACTGACGGAATTCCAGTGGGATGATACGGGCTTCAGCCTGACGGGCACCACCGTCTCGTTCGGGGCGGCGGAGAAGGTGAAGACCTCCCTGGAGCAGATAGGGGGGGTAAAGGCCGTTGAGATCCAGAACATGGAGCTCACATCGGTGCGGCAGGTAGCCTTCAAGATGAGGGTCAGGATATGAGACTCAAGACCCTTTTCGGATCGGTTTCCGACACGCTCTATATCGCGGTATTCCTGGTTGTCGCCGTTGTAGGCCTCTACTGGGCCTACTCGTTTCATACCGCCACAGGCGCACTGGAGAAGAGGATTGAGTTGAGGCAGGCCCAGCTCGGCAGAATCATTACGCTCAAGAACGCCTATCTTGCGCGGCAGCGTCAGGTGGAAGAAGCGGGCGCGCGGGCGAGGGAGAAGAAGAAGCTGTCCCTGGGTTTGATGGAGGAGACCATCTCGAAGGTCTTCAAGAGCGGACGCCTCGGTTCCCTCAAGCCGAGCACCCTGAAAGAGGAGCGGGGCCAGTCTTTCCAGGTGGTCGAGGTGAAGATCGTCGGGGCGGTCCTGGCGGAGGTTATCGAGTTCTGCAGGGAGATCGACGCCTCCGGTTTTCGTATGCGAAGGCTGCAGCTTGCATTGCCTCAGAATCAGATCCTCGTTGATGTGACCGCCGCGATCAGTGAAAGGTGAGGAGATGAAAGGACGGAAAAAGGTGCTCCCCGTGACCATGGCCGTTGTCTGGTTCATTGTCCTCACCGTCCTTGTGCTGGCCGTCTTCTTTCCCTATAAGAAGGCCTTCAGGCTGGTGTTGCAGAACTTCATCGCCGGCAACGGCGTGACCCTCTCATCCGTTGATGCCCGGATCGGTTTCCTGCGGGCTCAGGCAGCCCGCATGGTCATGGGCCACCAGGCCCTCGGGTCGGAACCCCTCATGGAGATGGAGAACGTCCGTCTCACGGCGAACCCTCTCTCCATTTTAGGCGGGGGGCTTTCCGTGGGGGGCGATGCCTCTGCCTACGGTGGGAAGGTGGGACTCCAGATCTCCAAGATCCCCCTGTTTTCAGACGGCGTTCCGGGGCTGACAGCCCGCTTTTCGGGAATCAATCTTGCCAGGTATCCCGAGGGGAGGTTCCGGTGGGTGAAAGGACTCAAGGGCACCATGGACGGTGAAATCCGGAGGGAGCCCCGGTCGGCCCAGGGGCAAGTCAAAGGCGCCTTCCGCATCCAGGTGAAGGACGGCGAGTTGAGTGAAGTTTCTGCCGCAGGGTTCCCGCGTCTCATCATCCCGTTCAACGATCTTGCCGCAGCCGGAACGGTGGTGGGCGACAAGTTGACCATCGAGAAGGTGTCGATCCGGAGCCCGGGGCTCTCGTTGACCGGAAAGGGTCTGATTGAAGGTACCGAATACGACCGGAGGATCAGCCTGACCCTTACCTACACATCCGCACCGGGAGGCGCGCCCCTGCCGGGCAGCGGTACTATTGTGGTCGCCGGGTCTGTGTGGGCGCCGGCGATCACGGTGACACCGGATTCTCCGAAGAGCGGGCCGGACAAAAAGACCCCACCCGCTACCCCACCCCGGCGTTAGTCCAGCCCCAGCGCACGGGCTTATCTCCTCTGAACCGATTCCTTGCCGTCCCTCCCTGCCCGTTACCCCTTGCACCTTGGACCTTGTCCCTTGCTCATTCCCCCACCCCCCGGTGCTTGGAGGGAGAGGGTTCGCCGGTGGGGCTACTGCGCGAGCATGTAGGTTTCGAGGGTAACCGAGTCTTTGCCTTTATTCCAGCGCACCTCCAGGATAAGGTGGCGCACGTTGTCGATAGGGGTATTCAGGACGGTGAGGCGATAGGTGTAGCCGTCGGGATCGCGCTCGTCGATCAGTCCCTCGGTGATGCCCAATTCGGGCAGGCCGGTGCGCTCGATCTCCTTGAGGCGGTTATCCGCAAGGAGGGTGGCATCGGTAACCCTGCGCCCGTAGTCTTCCATTTGGAGGGCGGCCACCACAAGGGAAATGAAGGAGACCAGGGCGATGGATGCCACCGCCACCGCCACCATCACCTCAAGAAGGGTAGCTCCCCGGCGGGACCTCAATCTCTTCAATGTGGCCATTCCTTATCTCGACCCTTGCCGTAAGGGGCTGGATGATAATTGAATAGGAACCCTCCCTGCCCCCTTCAAGGTGGAGGATGGTCCTGTCCACGAGGCCGGTGGGATAGAACCGGACCACAACCTTCCCTGTGGAAAACTTCCGGCCGTTTACGATCGCGTCTTTGACCGTGAGACCATAAGGCACCCCAAGGGAACGGAAAGGGGTGATCCCTGTCTGAAGGTCAACGGCCCCCGCCGTGATACTGTTTGCGGTGAAATCGATCTCAATAGCCCGCTGCTGGAAGGCCGAGACGGCTTCTTCCCTGAGGATGGAGGCCTCCAGGGAGAAGCGACTGAAAAAGCTGTCCTCTTCCTTTCTTACAAGGCCGCCCCAGTTTATGGCCACGAACGAAAAGGCCATGGCCAGGACGACCATCACCACCATCAGTTCGAGAAGGGTGAATCCCTTAGTCTTTGTCCAGGTCTGCGCTGGTGACATCGGCATCTCTACCGGAACCGCCGGGTTCACCGTCGCTGCCGTAGCTGGTGATCAGGTAATCCCTCCCTTCCGGCCCCGGCGACACGTAGTAGTAGGGGCGACCCCAGGGATCCTTGGGCACTTCCCGCGACTCCAGATAGCCGCCCTCCTTCCATTTTCGGGGCTGAGGCGCGGTGTCGGGCTTCGTGATCAGAGCCTGGAGACCCTGCTCGGTGGTGGGATAAACACCGTTATCAAGCTTGTACAGCTTCAGGGCGCTCTCGATGGTTTTGATGTCCATCTTTGCTTTGACCCGCCGTGCTTCCTCGGGACGCTCCATGATCCTCGGGATGAGCAGTGTGGCGAGGATGCCGATGATGACCACTACGATCATCAGTTCGATCAGGGTGAATCCTCTCTCCCTCCGACGCTCTGAGGGCGGGACCGGCTGTCGTGAAGGGACGGGATGCAAGAATCTCATGGCACCTCCTTACCGTTTGAGAAGGATTTTATTCATGTCGAAAAGAGGCAGCAGGATGGAGACGAGGACAAAGGCCACCACCATGCCCATGACGAGGATAATGAGCGGCTCCACGAGGGACGTGAGGGCCGCGAGGCGCTGGTTTACCCGTGTTTCGTAGAAATCGGAGACGCGCGCAAGCATCTCCTCCAGGTTCCCGCCGCTTTCTCCCACCACCACCATGTCGGTCACGTAGGAGGGGAAGGTGGAAACGCTCCGCAGGGCAGAGGAGAGATCGGCGCCCCCTTCCACCAGTTCCGCCATCCTCCGGACCCCCTCGGCGGTCACGCTGTTCTTCATGGTCCTGCTCACCACGATGAGGGCCTGGACCATGGTGACCCCGCTCTTGAGGAGGGTAGCCATGATACGGGCGAATCTCGCCACCAGCATCATGTGGTGAAGCCCCCCATATACGGGGAGCCTGAGGAGCAGTCGATCCCAGGCATTTTTTGCCTGCGGGTTCGAGCCAATCCACCTCCTCAGGAGGAACACGGCAGCCACCGCACAGGGAAGGGCGATATAAAGGTAGCGGTTGAACAGGTCTGCCCCGAAGATAAGGACCCTGGTCACCAGGGGTAAGCTCTGATTGACCCGCTCGAAGATCCTGATTACCATGGGCACCACGTAGGCCATGAGAAAGATGAGGACGCCGGCGCCCACGATCACCATGATGAGGGGATACATGAGGGCGGTCCTGATCTTGCCTTTCAGGGCCGCCCGGTTCTCGAGGAAGTCTGCCTGGTAGGCGAGGATTGCGTCAAGGGCGCCGCTGCGCTCGCCGGCCTGTACGGAATAGACGAAGAGATTGTCGAAGATCCCGGGAAATCCGGCCAGGGCGGCGGACAGCGAAGAGCCCCCCCGGACCTGGTCGCGGAGGGTGCCGACAATCGCCTTCGCCTTTTCCTGGTCCATCTGGTTGGCGATGATGGTGAGGGCCTGAAAGAGGGGAACGCCCCCCTTGAGGAGTGACGCGAGTTGACGGGCCAGGAGCATGGGGAGCTGTTCCTTCAGCCTGAAGGAAAAAAGATCGAAGCGCTTCCTCTGGTCTCCCTCCGCCTCCTTCAGGGAGACGAGATAGAGCCCCCTGCCCTTCATCTCCTCCCGCGCCGACGTTTCACCGTCGGCCACGATGGTGCCTTTTTCAACCTTTCCTGTCCTGTTCAGTGCCTGGTAGGTGTATTCCATCCCTTACTCCGGGGAAAGGGTATCCCGTCTCCAAGGGGTCATCACATTACTCGATGGTGACCCGTATGACCTCGGAGAGGGTCGTGGTGCCCTCAAAGGCCCTGGCCAGCCCGTCCTCGCGAAGGGTGACCATCTTGTCCCGTATCGCCTGAGCCTTGATCTCCTCCGACGATGCCTTTTCCTGCACGAGATGGCGTATCGCGCTGTTCATTACCAGGAGCTCGAAGATCCCTACCCTGCCCATGAAGCCTGTCTGGAGACAGTTGTCGCAGCCCCTGCCCCTGTAAAGTGTCTTTCCGGCGGCACCCTGGAAGGAGGCGAGCAGTTCTTTTTCGTATTCGGAGGGATCGTGCACGTCCTTGCAGTAGGGGCAGATGCGCCGCACCAGACGCTGGGCGAGGATCGCCGTCACCGACGAGGTGAGGAGGTACGGCTCAATGCCCATATCGATGAGTCTGGTAAGGGCGCTCGCCGAGTCGTTGGTATGGAGGGTCGAGAAGACAAGGTGTCCCGTGAGGGCTGCTTGGATGGCGATGCGGGCCGTCTCCTCGTCCCGCACCTCGCCGACCATAATCACGTCCGGGTCCTGCCTGAGAAAGGAACGGAGGGCCCGGGCGAAATCGAGATGGATCTTGGAACTCACCTGCATCTGGCTGATGCCGGGGATGACGTACTCAACGGGGTCCTCGACGGTGAGGATATTCTTCTCCGCCGTGTTGATCGTCTGGAGGGCCGCATAGAGGGTCGTGGTCTTCCCGCTGCCGGTGGGTCCCGTGACCAGGAAGACCCCCTGAGGCCGGCTTACAAGGGAGACCATGGTCTTCATGAGGCCCGGGTTCATGCCGAGGTCGTTCAGTTCGATGAGGGCCGCCCCCTTGTCGAGGAGCCTCATGACCACCTGCTCCCCGTAGACGGAGGGTATAATGGAGACCCGGACGTCGATCTCACGGTCATTGATCCGGATTTTGATCCTTCCGTCCTGGGGTAGCCTCTTCTCCGCCACATCGAGCCCCGCCATGACCTTGACCCGGGAAATGATGGCGTTCTGGGCCCTTTTGGGGGGTTTGTACATGTCGTAGAGGAGGCCGTCTATCCTGAACCGTACCCGAACCTCCTTTTCCAGGGGCTGGATATGAATGTCGCTCGCCCTGTCCTTGACGGCGATGGTGAAGAGAAGACTGACCAGCTTGATGATAGGCGGCTCATTGGCGGCGTCGTCGAGGAGATCGTGGCCGTTGGGAATCTCCTGGGCGATCTCGGACAGGTCGCTTTCCCCAAGGTTTTCCACCACCCCGATGACCACTTCCTTGCCCTGCTCATCCCTGAAGGCCTCGAGGTATTTCTCGAATTGCTCACGGGGCACGGTACGGACCTCTACGGCCATGCCCGCGTAGACACCGAGGATGTCGGGTGTATGGCCGTTTCCGCCTTCTTCCGCCAGCACGACCAGGACCTCCGGTGCACGGCGGCAGCCGAGGGGAACCACCCGGTTTTTCTGGAAAAAGGTATGATGAATCCTTGCGACACGGGTAGGGAGGGGTTCGAGGTGCTCCTCCTGAAGGTAGACCTGGTCCGCCACTATCGCTTCACCTTTTCCTTCAGAAGCATGTCTTGCTCCTCCTTCTTGTTCCGGCTGATCTGCTCCAGGTTCTCCGCCGTGTAGATGATGCGAGGGGTGAGGAACACGAGGAGGTTCGTTTTCTCGTAAGTCTTTTTCTGGTAGCCGAAGAGGTAGCCGAGGATGGGGATCTTGCTCAGGAACGGTATGCCCTGCTGCGTCCCCGTGGAATCGTCCCGGATGAGACCACTGATCACCACGGTCTGGGAATCCTTTACCACCACGGTGGTCTTGGTTGACCGCTTGAGCGTGGTGGGTGCCGGAACACTCCCGGTACCGCCGGTGGTGGCCTCGGTAACCTTCGAAACCTCCTGGTAGAGGTTGAGGTTTACGAACCCGTCATTGTTGATATAGGGTTTTATCTTCAGCTTGACACCCACGTCCCTGTAATCATAGGAATAGAGGGGATTCCCCGAAGCGTCGAGACGGGTGCTCGTAAGATAGGGGCGGTTCTCGCCTACCACGATCTCCGCCTCCTCGTTGTTGACCGTGAGGAGTTGGGGTGTGGAGAGGATGTTCACGTTGTCCGCCGTGCTCAGGGCCCGCACGAAGGCCGCCACGGTGGGGTAGGTCTTGCCGTTGTAGGTGATGTTGCCGCCCAGTACGCCCACATTGAAACCGGTTTTCAAGGCCGCCGGGATCGTTTCCGGTTTGTCGGACAGAAGGGCGGTAGCTACACCGAGCAGGCTGCCCTCACTCTGTATGAACCCGCCCACGGCCCCCCTCTCCCCCTTGCTCGTCGCGCCGGCGATCCAGTCAACCCCGAACTCCTCCCCTCTGGTCATGGAGACCTCCACAATGGCCGCCTCCACGAGAACCTGGGGTCTCAGGGTATCGATGTTGGCGATGATCTTCTCTATTTCCCTGATGTCTTCGGGTGGGGCGCTTACGAGGATCGTGTTGGTCGCGGCATAGGAGGTGATAAAGATCTTGTCTTTCGGGGTCTGCGTCCTTTTGCCCTCTGTGAGAAGGCTCTGCAGGGTCTTGCCGAGATCGACGGCACTGGTGTGCTGAACGTGGTAGACCTTCAGGGCCCCTAATTGCCTGGATACGGGGATGTCGATATCGTTCAGGATTCCCCTTAGTCTCTGCACATTGGCCGAACTGTCGATGATGACCAGGGAGTTCGTCGTCGCCACGGCCGCTATATAGGCATCCTTTGCCAGCATGGGCCGCAGGATGCCCACCATGGTGGCGGCATCGAGGTACTCAAGGTGTGCCACATAGGTGACGAACCGCTCCTCGGGCGGGACCCTCTTGAGTTGATCGCCTGAAAGGCTTTCGATGGCCATGGTCCTGGCGTCTGAGGACTTGACGATGCGGACCGCCTCAGGGGCGGATATGACGGCAAAACCGGAGTAGCTGAGCACGCTCTCGAAGACCCGGTACACCTCGTCTTTCGTGAGGTTCTTGGGCGAGAGGATGGTGACCTTTCCCTTCACCGTATTCTCGTCAAAGACGAAATTCCTGCCCATTATGGTGCTGACGAACCGGATGAGGTCCCGAAGCTCTATGTTGTCGAAATTCATCTGGATAAGATGGCCGGGTGAAACGGACATGGCACCCAGTCTTACGGGAGGAGATGGAGGCCTGACGGGGACAGGAGTAGGGGGGGGAGGATAGGTGCCTGCCGGCGTGGCGGCGGGAGCAGGAGACGGGGATGGAGGGGTACCGGGTGGAGTTGCGGGTGTCGTGGTTGTCGGAGGTGTCGGATCGGCCGGTCCCGTCACTGCTGTCGTGCCGGTTGGGGTGGAAGGGGAGGTGGAGGCCTGGGCAGGGGCGGTTGCGGGCGGCGGAGGGTACCCGGGGTGGGAAGGCCCTCTCTGTGGCGTTGTTCCGCCGGGTGGGGATGGCACGGTGGCACCCCCACCGGAGGTCTGGCCCCAGGCCGGAAGGGCGCCAAGGAGGAGCATGAAGGCGAAACATAGAAGTCTGACGAAGATTCTCTGCCTGTTCACACCATCACCCCTTGCTAACGGATTTCGTAAAGGAGGGTCTTCAACACTCCTCTCCTCATCACCTTCACTTTGAATTTCGTGTCATTCTTGAACTGCTCGTACGCCCTGTTCACGTCGTCGGCGGTAAGAATCCTGACCCCGTTCACTTCCTTCAGTATGTCCTTGGAGCGGACGCCGATCTTTTCGGCGAGGCTGCCCTTGTCCACCTGAACCACCTGAAAACCGTTCGGGTTTCCCTGACTATCCACAGAACCTTTCACAGCTATGGACGAAAGAATGAGGTTGTTGTCAGCCCGTATCTTGTCGGCAAGGGATTTCGACACGATCACCTTGTTCCCTTCTCTCCGCACCTCCTTCATGAGATCCGTGCGCCGGGCAGGAGAAGGTGATTCCTGGCCCCCCACGACCGGAGGCAGGATGAGAAAGAGAAGGAGAAACATAATGTGTGTGACTGTAAAAAGCATGCCCCGTGCGGTCAATCCGTCACCTCCTGCTATCGGATTTCGTAAAAGAGGGTCTCTGCACTTCCCTTGCGCAGGACCTTGACTTCAAACTTCGATTCATTCTTCCATCTGTTCGCCATCTTGTTGAGGTCGTCCGGGTTGGCGATCCTGACGCCGTTGATCTCCTGGACGATATCGTCGGCCTGAATCCCGATCTTTTCGGCGAGGCTGCCCCTGTCCACAGAAACAACCTGGTAGCCGTTCGGTTTTCCCTGGCCGTCTTTGGAAGCCTTCACCGCCACGGCGGCCATGACGAGGCTGTTGTTGGCCCGTATCCTCTCTGCGAGAGACTTGGAGAGGATCACCTTGTTCCCTTCCTTCTTTATCTCCGCTGAAAGGTCGATCCCTTTCATGGCAGGAGCGACCTTTTGAGGAGGCGCCTGGCCCTTCGGGGGCTCCACCTTTGCCCTGGCGCTCGTATCCCGTTCGTAGGCCTTTGCGAACAATCTCAAGGTGACGATGAAATCCCCTTTGCCGAGCTTTACCGAGTTGGGGCCCACATCCTGGAGGAGCAGGCCTTTGCCGAGATCCTCGCCGAGCTCATAGCTCCACACACCCTTTTGGCCGCCCCTGTCGATGACGGCATAGCTCGCACTCTTCTTCTCGCCTATCCATACCCCCTTCAGGGTCATATCCCTGACCATGGCGGTGAGCATCTCTTCTTCCAATTCTTTCTCCGTCTTGGGTTTGGGAATCTCGGCTTCGAGTTTTGCCCTGAACAGATTACGCTCCGTGATGGCGGCGATGTCACCCTTCGGTTCGGTTGCTGCTGCCTGCTCCCGCGGTGCGCTCCCCCCGGGCGGGCGTGACGAGCCGAGAAGGGGCATTTTCATCAGGTTTGTGTTGATGGTTACCAGGACGACAAGAGAGAGAAGGATGGAGACGAACGTCGCGATGAGCAGGGGAACGCCGAAGCGCCGTAACACCTTCCGGTCAATCATTCTGGTTCCCCGAAGCCTTGCCGTCCCCTTGGCCGCGAGGAGACAGGCAAGGGACAAAAGGCCCACGGAAGCGGATTTTTCGCCGTCGCATCATCATTGGTACAATCTAATAATAAATAATAACGGTGCAGAATTGTCAATGCCGAAGGGGGGATGGAGCAGAAAGCTGTTGACAGGGCATGGAACAAGTTAGTACAATTCTTCTCTCTCATCCCGGGAGGGGACAGGTGCGTGAAAACAGAGGTTCTTGTGGACAGACGCGCCGGAAAGCGACACGAGGAACACGGAGGCGATCATGGCAAGGGTATGTGACATATGCGGCAAGGGCAAGCAGATCGGCTACAACGTGAGCCATGCCCACAACAAGACCAAGAGGCAGTGGCTCCCCAACCTGCAGAGCGTGACGATCGTGAAGGACGGCGTGACGAAGAAGGCCAGGGTCTGCACGAAGTGCATCAAGAAGGGCACCCTTCAGAAGGCAGTCTAAGTAGTTCCCCGCACCCGCTCCACCGATTTGACCCCTTTTATCTTCTGAATCGACTTCATGATCTTCTGAAGTTGTGTGTTGTCCCCGATCTCTATCTCGTAGACGCCCGCCGCCGACCGGTCCGGCCGGGTCGTGGCCTGGGCGCTGATGATATTCGCCTTGTGGGAGGCCATGGTGGTGCTTATTTCCGACAGGAGCCCCTTCCGGTCGTCCCCTGATATCTTCAGCTTCACCGGGTAGGTGAAGTCTTTGTTGAGCTCCCAGGAGACAGGAACCTTCCGCTGCTCGTCGTAGGTGAGGATGTTCGGGCAGTCCTCCACATGGATGGTGAGACCCCGCCCCCTGGTGATGAAGCCCAGGATCCTGTCGCCCGGTATGGGGTTGCAGCATTTCGCGAAACGGACCACCACCCCGTCCACCCCCTGAATCTTGATGCCCGCATCCCTTCCCTTCTTTATCGTGCTGATCAGCTTTTCAAGCTTGCTCGGTTTCTCGGCCTCCGGCAGGATCTTGCCGAGGACCTGGAGGGGCGTGTAGAGACCGTATCCCACCGCGGCGAAGAGATCATCTTCCGATTCGAAGCTGAACTCCCTGGCGATGTTCGCGAGCTCGCCCGACTTGGTCATCTTGGACAGGTTCAGGTCTGCCTTGCTGAATTCCTTGTCCATGAGCGCCCTGCCCAGCTCGATGCTCCGCTCCCTCTGCTCGGTCTTGATGAACTGCCGTATCTTGGTCTTCGCCCGCGAGGTCTTTACGAAGCCGAGCCAGTCCTTGCTGGGCTTATGGGTGGGGCTTGTCTGGATTTCCACCACATCGCCGCTCTTCAGGGTGTAACGCAGCGGTACCAGCCTCCCGCCCACCTTGGCGCCCACGCAGCGGTGCCCGAGCTGGGTGTGGATGGCGTAGGCGAAATCCACCGGGGTCGCCCCCTTGGGGAGCTCCCGTACGTCGCCCTTGGGTGTGAAGACGAAGACCTCGTCAGGGAAGAGGTCGATCTTGAAGACCTCCATGAATTCCCGGTTGTCCTTCAGTTCCTGCTGCCACTCGATGACCCTCCGGAGCCAGCCGAAGATCTTGTCCTCCTTGGCGTCGAAGACCTTTCCCTCCTTGTACTTCCAGTGGGCCGCGATCCCTTCCTCGGCGATCTTGTGCATCTCGTAGGTCCGGATCTGGATCTCGATCTTCTCGCCGTAGGGTCCCACGACCTTGGTGTGGAGGGACTGATACATGTTGGCCTTGGGAAGGGCGATGTAGTCGCTGAACTTGCCGGGGATGGGGCGAAAGAAGGAATGGATGAAACCGAGGGCCTCATAGCACTCCTTGACCGAGTCCACCATGACCCGGAAGGCGGTGAGATCGTAAATGTCGTCAATATTGACTCCTTCCTGGACCATCTTCTTGTAGATGCTGTAGAGCCTCTTGGCCCTACCCGAGACATCCGCCTTGAGCCCTGCCTCCTCCAAGTGGGACCTGATGGTCTCCTTCACCTCCGTGATGTAGGCGTCCCGTTCCTTTTTCTTCTTGGCGATCTTTTCCTTGATGAGCTTGTGGTCTTCCGGCTTCAGGTATTTGAAGGCCGCGTCCTCCAGTTCCCCCTTCATCCACTCGATCCCGAGCCTGTGGGCAAGGGGGGCGTAAATCTCAAGGGTCTCTCTCGAAATCTCCTCCTGTTTTTCCGGGGAGAGGAAGTTGAGGGTCTGCATATTGTGGTGCCGGTCGGCCAGTTTGATGAGGATGACCCTGATATCCTTGCTCATGGCCAGGATCATCTTCCTGAAGTTTTCGACCCGCGAGTCCTCGGTGGTCTTCAAGGGGATCATGCTGATCTTGGTGACCCCGTCCACCAGCTCCGCCACTTCCTTGCCGAAGTACTCCTCGATCTCCTCCTTGTTCACATACGAGTCCTCGATGGTGTCATGGAGGAGGCCCGACACCACGCTCGGCACGTCAAGGTTCATCCTGGTGAGGATGTGGGCCACTTCGAGGGGGTGGATCAGGTAGGGCTCGCCGGAGCGGCGTGTCTGCCCTTTGTGGGCCTTGGCGGAGAAGACGTAGGCCCGCTCGAGCATTTCCACATCGGCCTGGGGGTTGTACCGGAGGATCTCCTCCACGATGTCGTTGAACCGTACCATCTATGCCGGGAGCTCCGCTGGGATGTGGTGGGAGAGTCGGGCAGGAATCAAGGGGCGGTGGCGCGCAGTGGCGTGCGGTTGAATCGGACCTTTATGAACGGGATCGGTGTCGCATATGTCTGAACCCATTGGTGTCCTCGCTGTTCCCTGAAGCTATCTTATCGCAGGTCACCCAAAATGACAATGGGAAAGCTGCCTCCTCGGGACCCGCCGGTACCTGAACCGTATGGAAGAATCTTCTTTCAGGCAGCGGACCGGCGGGGTAAGATAGTGGTGACATGGCTGAAGGACGGACAGAGATCGAGCTGAAGGGGCAGGTGGAGAGGGTCACCTTCTTTAACGAGGAGAACCATTACACTGTGGCGCGGATGCGAATCCAGGGAAGGATCGATCTCGTGACGGTGGTGGGGAGTTTTTACTCCCTCACCCCGGGGGAGGAGCTGAAGATACGGGGTTACTGGGAGCGTCACGTCCGGTACGGGGAGCAGTTCAAGGCCCTTTCCTATGAGTCCGTCATGCCTGCGACCGTGAAGGGGATTGAAAAGTATCTGGGCTCCGGGATGATCAAGGGGATAGGACCGGTAACGGCGAAGCGACTGGTAGCCAGGTTTGGGGTCGAGACGCTCGAGGTGATCGATACCGCGGCGGAACGGCTCGCCGAGGTGCCCGGCATCGGGGAGAAAAGGATCGAGATGATCCGGCAGGCCTGGGAAGAGCAGCGGGACGTGCGGGACATCATGATTTTTCTCCAGGGTCAGGGGGTGAGCCCTGCTTACGCGGTCAAGATCTATAAGCACTACGGGAAGAACGCGGTGGCGGTGGTCACCGAAAACCCCTACCGACTGGCGTCGGACATTTTCGGCATCGGTTTTGTCACCGCCGACAGGATAGCCGAGAAGCTCGGCGTCTCCAGGGATTCGCCGATGAGGGCCGAGGCGGGCATCATCTTCGTTCTCAACGGCCTTGCCGAGGAGGGACACGTCTATTTTCCCAGGGAACGGCTCATCGCCGGTTGCTGCTCCATCCTGGAGATGGAGCGAAAGGGGGTGGAGGAGGCCCTCGATACCTTGACGGCCGGGGAGAGGGTGGGTCTCGAAGATATACCCGGGACCGATGACACGGCGGTCTATCTCGCCGGTTTTCTTGCGGCGGAACAGGGCATTGCAGACCACCTGTCGCGCCTTGCGGGCCGACCGAAGCAGAGCCGTCTCCTCCACGACGAAGACCCGGTGGCGTGGGCTCAGAAGAACCTCAGTATCAGTCTCACGGAACACCAGAAGGAGGCGGTGAGGAGGGCGGTGGAGGAAAAGGTGATGGTGGTGACCGGCGGCCCGGGAACAGGGAAGACCACGATCATTACCGCCATCATCAAGGTGTATGAGAGGATGGGGCAGAAGGTTCTCCTTGCCGCCCCCACGGGCCGGGCGGCGAAGCGGATGACCGAGGCGACGGGACATGAGGCGAGGACGCTCCATCGTCTGCTCGAATACAGCCCGGGAGCGGCCAACCGGGGCGGGGGGTTCAAGAGGGATGACCGGAACCCCCTCGATGGAGACCTCATCATCATCGACGAGGTGTCCATGGTGGATACGATCCTCATGTATCATGTCCTCAAGGCGATCCCCGATGAGGCGACGCTCGTTCTCGTGGGTGACGCCGACCAGTTGCCCTCCGTGGGTCCCGGCTCGGTGCTCATGGACATCATCGCCTCAGGACGGATACCGACCTGCAGGCTTACGGCCATCTTCCGCCAGTCCCGGGAGAGCATGATCATCGTGAACGCCCACCGGGTGAATAGTGGGCTCATGCCCGTTCTTCAGGGAGACGAGGGGCATATCCAGGATTTCCACTTTGTGACCGTGGAGGGTCCCGAGGAGGCCCGGGACCAGGTGCTGCGACTGATCGGAGAGACGATCCCCCGTCGTTTCGGCTATGATCCCGTGCGGGATATCCAGGTGATTACGCCCATGCACCGCGGGACCGCGGGTGTGGCGAGCCTGAACGGGGAACTCCAGAGGCAGTTGAATCCCCGTGGCACGGAGTTGACGAGGGCCGGCCGGACCTTGCGGGTGGGCGACAAGGTGATGCAGGTCAGAAACAACTACGATAAGGATGTGTATAACGGCGATCTGGGGAGGATTGCCCGTATCGACACGGAGACGCAGGACCTGGTGGTCGATTATGACGGCAAAATGGTGACCTACGACTTCACCGACCTCGACGAGATCGTCCTCGCCTACGCCATATCGGTCCACAAGTCCCAGGGGAGCGAGTATCCCGCGGTGGTCATGCCGATCCTCACGCAGCACTATATCCTGCTCCAGAGGAACCTTCTGTATACGGCCATCACCCGGGGCCGGAAACTCGTGGTCCTGGTCGGCACCAGGAAGGCCCTTGCCATCGCCATCCGGAACAACAAGCCTCAGGAGCGCTATACGATGCTCAGAGGGCGCATTGCGAGGGCCCTCTCCGGCCGGTAGGGTCCGTGCGGGGTTCCCGGCGCCGGCGGAAGGGAAAAAAAGAGGATATGGATGCGATCTGTGCTACAATTGAGTGAAAAACAGGAGGTGGCTTTGGCTGGGCGGAGCGCGTTCAAGAGTGAAAAAAGGAGAAAGGAACTGATCCGGGCCAAGAAGCAGGAAGAGAAGCGCCAGCAACGGTTCGACAGAAGCAGGGGTGCGCACAAAGAGCCTGAGGAAGGAGAAGAAACGCAGGCGGCCCGGGATGGTGAGGGTGAGGCTTAACGCGAGACCCCGAGCCGTTCGGTCAGTCCACCGAAGCGAACAACGCATGGTTTTCTTATGAGAAGCGAAGGGTTGCTTGCCTCAACCGGGGCCCTCGAAGCTCCCTCCCAGGAATCCGTGTCCGAGTTCTCCTGGAAGAGGCTGAAGCTCACGGCCCTGGTGAATGAACGGTTCTTCGCCATGCCCGGCGCGGACAGACTGATAGAGGGCGACTGGAGGAAGATGACGGAAGGGTGCAACCGGAGCTTTGCAAAATTCATGGAATCGGTATTCCGCCGCTTCGAGGCGGACGTATTCGTGGAGACGGCTCTTCTGGCCTTCCGTGCCTACCGGGACCAGGGGTTTCAGAGCGGCTACTGGCCGGCAAGCCTCAGTCTGTGGCTGGAAACCATGGAAGAGGGGCTTTCGGAGAAGACCTTTCGGGAAATCTCCCCCTTTTTTCGCTGGCTCAGAGACAACATCCCCCTCTTCGAGCACCTCACCGAGGAAGAAGTCGCATAGGAGGGGAACGAGGGTTTTCCCGGCCTCACGGGTTGCCCCTGAAGGACTCCCATTCACCCCGACCCTTGAGCACCTCCCTGTACACTTCAAGAGCCTGATTGACCAGCGGCATGCCTCCGTAGGGGGCGAGCTGGAAAAACACCTCGGCCAGCTTCTTCGGGTCGCATCCCACATTGAGCGCCGCATTCACATGGAGTCTCAACTCCTCCTTCGCGCCGAGGGCCGCGAGCATGGCGCAGGCCACCATCTGCCGCTCGGGCAGGGTGAGGACACCCCTGGCGTAAAGCTGACCGGTAATGAACAGGGAGAGCTCGTTCGCCAGGTCCTTGTCGAACTCTTTCCACATGAGGTAAGGAGGGTCCATCTTGATGCCCCCTGTCCACAGTCTTTTGGCTGTTTCCTGAGTTCGTTTCTTCAGGTCTTCTTGATCCACGGTTTACCCTCCGTCGCTGATTTTGAAAGGTTTTAGCACGACCCTTTTCAGGTGGTCAACGGGAAAGCTCAGGCCTCGAGGGTTGCCCGCGCGATGACCTTGAGGCGCCCGGCCATCTCTTTCAGAACGGAGACTGCCACCGCGGGGTTTTCCCGGAGGATCGTCTGAAAGGTGTCGCGGGATATGAGGGCGAGCCGGGTCTCCGGTTCGGCCACGATGGCCGTGGTGACCCTCGGTTCACCAAGGAGCATGGAATACTCGCCGAAGTAGCGGCCTTCCCCGAGGGAGGCGATGACGCGGCCCCTGGCCAGGATGTCGACGGACCCGGACAGGATATAGTACATGTAGTCGCCCTCTTCTCCCTCGTGAAAGAGCTCGGCACCCTTGTCGTAGGTTCGGGCGTAGGTATCGACGGCACGCCCTGGTCTCTGTCGCCGCCTCTTGGTCTTCATGAAGAGGTCCCTCAAAATGATCGCCTCCTGTTCCCTCCAGACCGCCATGATCTCCACCCCCAGGAGGAGGACGCAGAAAGAGAGGTAGGACCAGAGGACGATAATGAAGGTCGCCTTGAGGGAACCGAAGGCAAAGCCGTAATGCGGGTTGTACAGAAGAAACCTGGAGAAGATCTCCTTGATCACCGTCCAGAGCACCGAGATGATCCCGGAGGCAACGGCGAGATGAAGGACCCTCGGTCTCACGGGCGCGAACATGACGAGAAAGAAAAAGACCACCAGAAAGACCCCTATCACGGGACCTATATAATCGACGAGGGTAAGAAAGAGAGGGTGGGTCTCGGAAAAGGTCTCCTCGAGGGCAAAGAAGAAAACCTCGCTGAGAAGAAGAGAGGCAAAAAGAACGATGATCATCGATACGGCCAGGATGTCGAAGACGGCCCCCTTGAGGAAAGGCGTCTCCCTCGCCACGTTGAAACTTCGGGCAAAGGCTGCCCTGACCGCGTTGGTGAGGGGCGTAATGGACCAGAAGAGGGCGATGAAGCCCACAATCCCCACGGCGCCCTTATGTTCGGAAAGGAAGGCCACCTCTTTCGTGATGACTCCGGGCGCATAGGGAAAGATGCGGGAGACTACCCTTTCGATGGCGACCATGACCACCTCAGATTTATACATGTAGGTACTGAGGAAGGCGGTGACGATGAAAAAGATGGGGATGAAGGCGAAAAAGCCGTAGTATGCAAGGGATGCGGCCTCGTCGAAATCACCGTTCTTCCTGAAGGACTTGAGGCCCTCCCGTGCCACCAGCGCGATGAGGCTCGCGCGGTTCCCCGGTCGATTCGGCATGTCATCTATACTATCACAGGGCCTTTCTTTATTTCATCCCTCCAAAGGTGGTAGAATTCCCGCAAGGACACCAATTCACCGAGGACAGGAGGATGGTATGAGAAGAGTGTTCATTGTTGCGGTGGTCCTCTCGGCCCTTGTTACACTCTCCGGTTGCGGATATAACACCATACAGATGAACGAGGAGGCGGTGAAGGCGGCCTGGGGCGACGTGGAGGCGGCGTACCAGCGGCGGGCCGATCTCATTCCCAATCTGGTCGAGGTGGTCAAGGCCTACGCGAAGCACGAAAGGGAAACCCTGCAGGCGGTCACGGAGGCGCGGGCCAGGATAGGCACGATCCAGGTGTCCAAGGATGCGATCGGGGACCCCGGCAGCCTTGCCCGGTTCCAGGAGGCCCAGGGGGCGATGAGCAGCGCCCTCTCAAGACTCCTTGTCGTGGCTGAACGCTATCCCGATCTCAAGGCAAATCAGAACTTCCGTGACCTCCAGCACCAGCTCGAGGGGACGGAGAACAGGATCAATGTGGCCCGGACCCGTTACAACGCGGCTGTCCAGACCTTCAACTCATCCATCAGGGTGTTCCCGAACAATCTGACGAATATGCTCATCCTGAAGCTGACCCCGAAGGAGTCCTTCAAGGCGGCCCCCGGTGCCGAGAGGGCGCCGCAGGTGAAGTTTTAGGGCCCCCGGGGCACGGGTGGGGTGATGAAGCGAAAGGGGGTGAACCCGCGCCGTTTCGGAAGGGTGGGTCATCCCTCCGCGGTGCCGGTCATATGTGCGGTCATTCTCCTTTTTTCTCTTTCAAGCGCCGCTGCCCTCGATGTGCCCCCCCTGCGTGGGTACGTCAACGATTATGCCGCCATGATGTCGCCCCAGGCGCGTTCAAGGCTGGAGGGCGAACTGAAGGCCTTCGAGGGGAGCGACTCCACTCAGATCGTCATTCTCACCGTCCCGAGCCTCGAGGGCGAGGCGCTTGAGGAGTTCTCCATCAAGGTGGCCGAGACATGGAAGATCGGGCAGAAGGGGAAGGACAACGGTATCATCCTCCTCGTGGCTGCCAGGGAGAGGAAGATCCGGATCGAGGTAGGCAGAGGCCTTGAGGGCCGCCTCACCGACCTCACGGCCGGCCGGGTCGTAGACCTGGTCATCGCCCCCCGTTTCAAGAGGGGAGATTTCGACGGCGGTTTCGTAAGCGGCATCGCAGTGCTCATCGACGCAGTCCGGGGAGAGTTCAAGGCCGATATGAAGACACCGGCCTCCAGGGGGAGAAGGGGCAACACCATGTCGATCCCGGCCCTTCTCATCTTCGGCGGAGGCGCCCTGCTGGTCCTCGGCAGACTCTCCCGGGTCCTCGGTGGGGCCGCCGGGGTGGTGGGGCTGCCGCTCATCGCCTTTCTCCTCATCCCGACCATCGGTCTTGTGACGCTGATCCTTCTCGGCTTTGCGGGGCTTCTCATGGGCGTCTTCCTTCCTGGGATCATACACGGGGGCTCGAGGGTCCGTGAGGGCGGAGGATGGTACTTCGGGGGCTTCGGGGGTGGAGGCGATTTCACCGGCGGCGGCGATTTCGGCGGTTTCACCGGCGGCGGCGGCGATTTCGGCGGCGGCGGGGCATCGGGGGACTGGTAATGGCGTATCGGTCAAGGGCTGACAGATTTTTCACCGACGGGGAAAAGGAGAGGGTCGCGACAGCCACGAGGAACGCGGAGAAGACGACGGCGGGAGAGATCGCCATCGTGGTGGTGGACGGAAGCAGCCATTACCCGGAGGCGGAGGTCCTCTCCGGCCTCTTCATCGGTGGACTCGCGGGTCTCATCATATCGGTTCTCTTTTTCCACGCCTCGGTCTGGGCCTTCATCCCGGCAGCCTTCCTCCTCTTCTTTCCCGCAAAGGCGCTGACCCGTCATCTTGACCCGCTCAAGATGGCCTTCGTGGGGGCGGGGAGGAAACACAGGGCCGTGCGGGAGGCGGCGCTCCGGACCTTTTATGACAAGGGGCTTTACCGGACCAGGGAGAACACGGGCGTGCTCTTCTTTCTTTCCCTCCTGGAGAGGAAAGTCTGGGTGATCGCCGACAAAGGTATCCACCGGAAGATCAGCCAGGAGAGGCTGAACCGGTTCGCCGCCATGGTCTCAAAGGGGGTCGCCGAAGGACGGGCCTGTGACGCCCTGTGCGAGGCGATTGCAGAAATAGGCGCCCTTCTCGCCCGGCATTTCCCTGTAGGACCCGGAGATGTGAACGAACTCCCCGATCAGTTGATCTGTGAACCCGACGGCCCTTGCGATCCCGACTGAGAGATAGGGACCGGGGGAGCCGCCACTTGAAGAGGCACAATAGACATGTCCCCCGTTGATCTCCTCCACGTCGAGCCCTTTGAGATCTGTTCCATACGACCGCCGACCGAGAATTACAGTCTCACCTTCCGTCTTACCCGGAACTGCTATTGGAACAGGTGCGCCTTCTGTCCTGTCTACAAGCTGGGTGCCCGTTTCAGCAGAAGATCTCTCGACGATGTGCTGCTCGACATCGAGCGGGCCAGGAGAATCGACGATCTCCTCGGGGAATGGGGGATGGGCCGGCCGCGGTACAGCGGTTCCGATTTCTCCCGGGTGGCCTCGCTGGTGAAAGAGATCCGCCGTGCCCGGTGGGAGGCCGGATGTGCGGTCGATCGCGGGGAGGAGAAGGAGGACCTCCCTCCCGGCCTCGATCCCCGGCTCCGGTGGTTCCTCACGTGGTTCAAACAGAGGCCCACCCTCGAAGACAGCTTCAGCCATGTGCTCACCTGGCGTCTGGGAGGGGGCGAGACCTGCTTTCTCGGCGATTCGGACGGCCTGATCCTGAAGGCGGATTTTCTCAGTACCGTCATGGAAAAGGTAAAGGTGACCTTTCCCTCCGTCAGTCGTTTCACCGTGTACGGGCGCACGCGTTCCGCAGCCCGGCTGCGGACCCTGGAGGACCTGAAGGCCTGTGCCCGGGCAGGCCTCAACAGGGTCCATTTCGGCCTGGAAAGCGGAAGCGACAGGGTCCTGAGTCTGGTACGGAAGGGCGTGACCCTTGAGGATCAGGTGACAGGATGCCTGAAGGTGAAGGAGGCGGGACTTTCCTGCTCCGTGTACGTCATGCCCGGATTGGGCGGTTCGCACCTCTCTGAGGAGCATGCCCGTGAAACGGCCCGGATGATCAACGCCATCGGTCCAGACTTCGTCCGCCTTCGCACCCTGGAGATCTTTCCGTCCACGCCCCTTGAGGAGATGGCGAAGAGCGGAGAATTCGTGGAATGCGGGGAAGAGGAGATAGTCCGGGAATTACGGATCCTCGTCTCCTCCATTCATGTCCCCGTGGAGTTTTTGAGCGACAGCGCGTCAAACCTTCTCGACCTCTTCGGACGCCTTCCCGACGACCGCGATCCCATGCTCGGGATCATCGACCACTATCTCGGCCTGTCGAAACGGGAGAAGCTGGTCTTCAGCCTCCATTCGCGACTCCACTCCTTCATGGGCCAGTACGGGGGCCTGACCGAGGACCTCGTGCACATTCTGAGCCCCTATCTGAGGAACAACCGCCTTGACCTCACCGGGGCAACGGACGGGGACCTCCTGTCCATCATCCGGACGATCCGCTCCCGCCTCATGCCCTGAGCACGCCCCACCCCCGCTTTCCCCCTGTCCGCCCGTTCCCCCGTCCCCCCGGTCCGCAGGAGAAAGGAAAGGGGCTGCCCGAAGGCAGCCCCTTGTGACAGCTGATCCTGAATGTGAGTCGTTCCGTTACGCCTTGATGATCTCGAAGGAGACCTGGCCGTCTTCATAGGTGAGGGGGCGGACGCTCACTTCCATGCCGACCTTCACCTGCTCGACGGGGATATCCTTGGCCATTCGCGCGAAGAGCTTGGGTCCCTCGCCGAAGCTGACCACGCCCATGGTGTAAGGGCAATCCTTTTCGAAGCCGTAAGGGGCGTAATAGGCGGTGGTAAAGGTCTCGAGTTTGCCCTTCTTGGGCATCTCGTACCATTCCATGTCCTTGGACAGGCAGGCTGCACAGTCAGACCGGGGCGGGAAGTATTTGGCCCCGCACTGCTTACACACCGTACCCTCGACCTTTCCTTCACCCAGCAGGTCTACGAACTTGGCTGTTTTTGTCATTCCGGTAAAGCTTTTTCTTCCGAATTTCTCGAATCCCATGAATCACCTCCCAAAGATTGTAACGTTGCCGTAGAGGCCAACGCCGCCTACGTTGTGAACAAGACCGATGTCGGGATCACCGGGCACCTGCATGGGGCCGGCCTCTCCGCGAAGCTGGAGAACGATGGTGCGGATCTGGGACCCGCCGGTTGCGCCGATGGGGTGGCCCTTGGAGAGGAGACCTCCGTCAACGTTCACCGGAATGCGCCCTTCTTTGTAGGTCTGCTTTTCCCTGATGAGCTGCTTGCCTTCGCCCATGGGGGCAAATCCGAGACCTTCATAGGCCATGATCTCGGCAATGGTGAAGCAGTCGTGCACTTCCGCCACTTTCACGTCCTTGGCGGTGATGCCTGCCATCTTGTAGGCCTCTGCCGCCGCGTTGTAACCGACGCTCAAGCCCTTGGCGAAATCGGGCCGCGCCGCCATGTTGACCGCCTCGGAGGCGGCCCCGATGCCGATGATCCAGACCGGTTTCTTGGAGAACGCCTTGGCCTTCTCCGCATTGGCCAGGATGATGCAGGAGCTGCCGTCCGCGTTGGCGCAGGCGTCGCCCACCCGAAGCGGCCATGCCACGGCCCCCGCCATCCTCGCGTCCGGGTTTTTCGGGTCGAAATCCTCTGCCTTGACACCCTTCCGGTATACCGCCCTGTCGTTGGTCTGGCCGTAGGTCGCTGATTTGAGGCGCACGTTCATGAGGTCCTCGTGGGTCAAACCGTTGTTCGCCATGTAGGCCTGGGCGTAGAGGGCATAGTAGGCGGGCATCATGGTGCCGAAGGGGGCTTCCCACTGGATGTCGGCGCCTCTTCCCATTCTCTCCTGCGACTCGGCTGAGGTGATTTCCGACATCTTCTGGAAGCCGAGGACGACGACGACGTCATGGAGCCCCGCCTTGATCATGCTGTACCCCACCTTCACGCCGCTGCTGCTGGAAGAACAGACGGTCTCGATATAGAAGGTGGGCTGAGGAATAAGGCCCAGATACTCTGCCAGAACACCGGCCGGAGATCTCTGCTTGTCGTACTCGGGGGCCGAGCAGAAGATTGAGGCGCCCACCTCCTTCTGGGTGATCCCCGCATCCTGCATGGCCTCCCTGAAGGCCTCGAAGGCCAACTCCCTGATGGAGCCTTCGTAGCCCCTCACGAAAGAACTCTGGCCAACACCGATTACCGCTACATCTTTTGCCATAAATCCCTCCTTCACTTGTGGTTTTTTTTGCTCTTTGCTCTTTGATACAGCGCAACAGAACGGTTATGTTCTCCCATGTCCCGGGAGAATACATGGGTGCCGTCATTTCTGGAAACAAAGAAAAGGTGGTCCACCGGCGCAGGGTAGAGGGCCGCCACGATGGAAGCCTTGTCAGGGTTGCAGATGGGACCCTTGGGGAGACCCCGGAAGGTATACGTGTTGTAGGGCGTGTAGGTGACGAGGTCCGATTTCCGGATCGGGCTGTCGAACATCCGGGTTCCGTAGATCACCGTGGGGTCGCAGTCGAGGGGCATACCCTTCTTGAGCCTGTTGTGAAAGACCGCCGAGATGAGGGGTTTTTCGTCCTTCATCTTCGCCTCTTTTTCTATCATGGAGGCAAGGGTGAGAACCTTGTGGACGTCAAGGCTCAGTTCCGCCATCCTCTTCCGGATATCTTCAGCCGCAAAGATCTTCAACGTCCTCTGGGCAATTTTCTCGAGGAGCTTGTCTATCTCGATTTCCTTGCTGTAGTAATAGGTGTCGGGGGCGAGGTACCCTTCCAGCGAGTCCGCCTCGATGCCGAGGTTGGTCAGGATCGTTTTTTCCCGCGCCAGGGCAAGAAACCTTTCGGCCTCCATGACCTGTGCCCGGGCCATGGTATCGGCAACATTGAAGAGGTTGTGACCCTCGAGGATACGGAGGACGTAGATGTTCCTCTCCCCCCGGGCCATCTTCCCCAGGATCTCAAGGATCGACATGTCCCTCTTCAGGGCATACTCGCCGGCTATCAGTTTTCCCCTGTACAGGAGGGAGCAGGCGAGGAAGAGATAGGACGAATTGATAAAACCCTCGTCCTTCAACTTCTCGGCGATGGTGACGAGACCGGTGCCGTTCCTCACAAGAAAATTTGCCTGCTCGTGGCTGCCGCCCCTGGGAATGCTGGCGAAGATGAGTGACTGGGTCACAAGGAGGATGAGGATTGCAATGACGACGATTCGTTTATCGCGACTTCTGAGCATCCAGGTATCCCTGAAGTATGATCTGTGAGGCCACTATGTCGAGAAGGGGTTTCCGTTTCTTGTGGGTCACCTCGGTCATGTCGAAAAACCGGTGCGCCTCGTTGGTGCTGAACCGCTCGTCCCACAATACCACCGGCACCCCGAGGTGGGGCTCTATTCCGGCCACAAATTCCAGGGTAGCTTGGGCCCTCTTACCGACCTTCCCGCTCATATCCTTCGGCAGTCCGACCACGACCTCCCCCACTTCGTTGTCACGGACAAGTCTTTTCAGTTCCTCCACGTCCTCGACAAGGGATCCCCTCCGGTATACCCTGAGTCCCTGGGCGATGCTGCGGGTAGAATCGGAAAGGGCGAGACCGATCTTCTTCTCGCCCACATCAAGGCACAAGATGCGCATGTGGGACTATTATAGCAGCTTTCGCCTTCAATTCAACAGTAATTTGGCCCACCCAGCCGGTCCACCCCGAGGGTCCGGGGGAGGGAAATCGCCCGATTGACCGTGACAGCACATCATGGTTAATTAGAGGAGAGGGAAGGCAGTAACCGGCGCCTTCGGGGAAACGCGCGGGCCCTGAGGGGTCCGCACCAGAGGGAGGACACAGGTGGTCACGGCGGGTGTTGACTGCGGAGCAGGGAGTACGAAGGCTGTGATAGTGAAAGAGGGGAAGGTGGCGGGCAAAGCGACACACCCCACGGGGATCGACTCGATCATGGCGGCGGATCGGGCCCTCGACGGCGCCCTGGAGGCGGCGGGGTTGACGAGGAAGGACGTGGGAAGGATTTTCGCCACCGGCACAGGGAGAAAGGAAGTGGCCTTTGCCCACGGCGAGATCACGGAAGTGGAGGCAGACGCCAGAGGGATCGCTTCCGTGCTGCCCCTCACCGGCACGGTCATCGATGTGGGTGCCGAGGAGGGCCGTGCGGTCCGGGTGGGCGCAGGTGGCACGGTGGCGGACTTTGTCGTGAATGAGAAATGTGCCTCCGGCGCGGGGATTTTTATGGAGATCGCGGCGAGGGCCCTCGAAACAGAGGTGGCGGGTCTGGAAGACCTCTACTTCCGGTCCGCACGGGAAGTCTCCATGAACGCCCAGTGCGTGGTATTCGCGGAATCGGAACTGGTCAACCTGGTCCATTCCCGGACGGAACCGGCGGATATCGCGGCAGCGGTCCTTCGCGCGGTCGCGGAGAGGGTCGGATCCATGATGAGAAGGATCGGACCGGAGCCTGAAGTGGCCGCCATCGGCGGCGTGTCCCGGAACAGGGGCTTCATCGATGCCCTCGAGAGAGAGATGAGGGTGAAGATTGCGGTTCCCGAGGACCCTGAGTTTGTCGGGGCCCTCGGCGCAGCCTTGGCGGCGGCCGAATGACGGGCGGAGGGGTCATCATGGCGGAAGAGAAGGGAGAGTTCTGGAGATGGCCGGAATCGAGGTGGACGAACCCCGAGATCGACTGGAGAAGGGGCGAGTATATCACCTGCGGGATCGATGTGGGCTCCGTGAGCACCCAGGGTGTGATCATGGTGGACGGTGAACTCTACTGCTACGGCAACATGAGGACCGGACCGAACAGTCCCCAGAGCGCGGTCGACGTCTTCAGCAGGGCGACGGAGGGAACCGGTCTGACCCTGAAGGATATCCGTTTTACCGTAGGCACAGGATACGGTAGGATCAATGTTCCTTTCGGCAATAGGGCGATCACCGAGATTGCATGCCACGGCCGGGGTGCGAACTGGATGTACGGCCCCTCGGTAAGAACCGTCCTCGATATGGGTGGCCAGGACTGCAAGGTCATCAAGATCGACGAGAAGGGAAAGGTGCGCGCCTTCCTGATGAACGACAAATGTGCGGCCGGCACAGGCCGGAGTATGGAGGTCTTTGCGGACCTTCTCGGTGTGCCGATCGAGGAAATGGGAGACCTGTCCTTCAGGGTGGAAAGGGAACCGCCCCCGGTCAGTTCCGTCTGTGTGGTCTTTGCCAGGTCCGAGGCAACATCCCTGCTTCGGGCGGGGTGGGCGAAAGAAAAGGTGCTGGCCGCCTACTCTTCGGCCATGGCACACCGTGTGGTCTCCCTCCTCGAAAAGGTGAATGTGGAGAAGGACTTTGCCATTACAGGGGGCATCGCCAAGAACAAGGGTGTGGTGAACAGAATTGCCGAGGAACTGGGGCTCGAGGCCTGCCAGACCCGGTGGCATAACAAGGCCTATGCCGACAAGGGGTTCCCCTTCGACACCCAGATTGCCGGTGCCATCGGTGCGGCGCTCTTTGCGAAGGCCCTCGCGGAAAAAGAAGACAGGTAGGAGTAGACGACCCCTTCCCCTGTTTCGTATACAAAACCACACGGCGAGATTGCCCCCCGATTCTTGACAAGACGGTTTCCGCTGCTATACTTGCGGATTAGAAAGCTATTGGCGTAGACGGGGGTATTCCGTATGGATCTGATGGAACCGGTCAAGCTGCGGGTGCTGACCATGAAGGACTTGGATGCGGTGACGGAGATCGATTTCGGCCTTCTGGGAACACGAAGGAGGGCATACTGGGAGGCAAGGCTGGAAAAATCCGAAACTTCGGGAGTCCCCTCCCTGGCAGCGGAGGCGAACGGAAAGGTCATCGGGTTTATCCTCGGATCGGCGAGCGGGTGGGAATATGGAATCCCGGAAAGCGTTGCCTGGATCGATACCCTCGGGGTCATAAAGGGGTATCAGAAGAAGGGGATTGCCCGCCTTCTCATTCAGGAAATGCTCTCCATGTTCAAAAAGGTGGGGATCGAAACGGTCTATGTCTTCGTGAACTGGCGGGACTGGGACCTCCTCAGGTTTTTCGACAAGATAGGCTTCACCAGGGGAGACATGGTCAACCTCGAACTCAAGATCTGAATCATCCGACAGCCTATCGACAGGGTGGGTGGCGGGCCTGCAGGCTGCGGGAGGTGCGTGCGGCGCCCGGTACACACCAGGTCCGCCGGCACCCCCTGAGGGCGGTCGTCACTTGTCGAACCCGATCTCATCGAGGAGCCTGACCACAGCCTCCCTGTTCTCCGCGATTTTGGAGAGAGGCACCTCTTTGATCGCGAAGATGCCGTCCTTCACCTTGGGCTGGCCCTTCCCTAAGTTTTTCAACGACTCAGGGGTTGCCGCCGCCTTGTTGAAGGGATACTCGTACGTGCTTTTGGCGAAATGGTTCTGTACCGGTACGGAGGTGAGGAACTCCAGGAACCGGGTTGCCTCCTTCCTGTTGGCCCTGGCGGTCGTGAGCGCCGCACCGCAGGTGAGGATGTAGCTTCCTCCCTGATCCTGATCCGGGAAGAAGACGGCACAGGCGTCAGCCCACGCCTTCTGATCCTCTTTTTCGCTCATGATGCCCATATAGTAGGAGTTGATGAAGGCCACGTCACATTTGCCCTGGTAGATCGCCTGCGCCTGGCCGCGGTCGTTCCCCACGGGTTTACGGGCAAGGTTTTCCTTGAGAGCCAGGAGGTACTTCCTGGTCCAGTCGTAGCCCTTGGCGGCCAGCATCTGCCCGAAGAGGTTCAGGTTGTATTCGTGATAGCCCGAGCGGATGCACACCTTGCCCCGCCACTTCTTGTCCGTCAGGTCTTCGTAGGAGGAAAGCTGTTCGGGCCTGACCCGTTCCTTTGAGTAAAAGATCGCCCGTGCCCGGTAGGTGAGCTGGGTATAGTAGTTCTCCTTGTCGCGATAGGGGGCCGGGATGTTCTTTGCGATTTCCTGCGACTGGAAAGGCGAAAGGAGCTTCTCTCTCTTCGCGATCTCCAGGTTCTCGGCCGTCTTGGTGATGAGCACGTCCGCCTCGTCCGGTTTTGTCTTGAGTCTCGCGATCAGGCCCTCGTCCACGTACGTGATGTTGACCTTCACCTTGTTTTTCGATTCGTAGAGCCGGACCACCGGTTCCAGGTAGCCCGGTGTCCGGTCGGTGATCACGTTGACCACGGGGGACTTGCCTTGAGCCGCACACACCGACACCGCGACGAACAAAACCATGAAGAGACTTAACAGCCCGCATCGCTCCATAGATCGCACCTCGAGAGGTTTATTGTCTACATTTATTACCATTTGTCCTTTATCAGTGTCAATTGGGCAAACGAGCCGATCAGGCAATCGAGGATGGGGGTCACTCCCTGCATCTGATCAGGTTGTCCACCGATGCGCAGCGCACCCGGACGAGGGAACCCACGGGAAGCCCTCTCTTCTCGAAATCCTTGAGCTTGATAAGGGCGCCGGAGTCGAGCCTGACGGCCAACATCTCGAAGCCGCCCATGTAGTTGCGCTGGACGATCCTGCCGTTTCCCCCTTCTCCCTTTGTCGCGGCCTCGAAAGAGAGCCGCTCGGGCCGTATGAGGTATACTGCGGTGCCGGGATCGGGGTCCAATGCGACGCCTAAGTCGGAGCGAAGGGTATCGGGGGAAAGATGGTTCACATCGCCCACGAAGGAGGCGATCCAACTGTTCCTGGGTTTTTCGTATACCTCCTCCGGCGAGCCCTCCTGGATGATGCACCCCTCCCTGATGACACAGACCCGATCGCTGAAATAGAACGCCTCCAGGTGGTCGTGGGTCACCAGGATCGTGGTGGTAGCCCGTTCCCTTAAGATAGTCTTCATTTCATCGTAGAGCTGAAGGCGGAACATTTTGTCCAGATTGCTGAAGGGTTCATCGAGCAGCACCACATCCGGTCCCGCGGCGAGGGTGCGGGCCAGCGCGACCCGCTGCTGTTCGCCGCCCGACAGGGTGGTCACCCGGGAATGGGCCCTGTCCTCCATATGAAACATGGCGAGAAACCGGTTCACCGTCTCTTGTATGGCCGCCTTGGATGAGTTGCGGACCGCCAGTGCGATGTTCTCCGCCACATTCAGATGGGGGAGAAGGACGAATTCCTGGAAGACGAGGCCGAAGTTGCGCCTGTGGGGCGGCACCAGGATGGTCCGGCCGTCGGTCAATATCCGGCCGTTGTACGAGATGGTCCCCGCACCGACCTCTTCGAAGCCCATGAGGGTGCGCAGGAAGGTGGTCTTGCCGCTTCCGCTGGGACCGAGAAGCCCCACAATCGATCCCCTCTCCGCGGTGAAATCGAGTTTCTGGAGGATTGTCTTCCCCGGCACTGTTTTGGTCAGCCCTACGACCCGAAGCATCCTGAAATCCCCGGTCCTAACGTTCCATGTTCGCCAGCCTGCGCGAAACGAAGACCACGGGCATGAGGGCCGCAAGCACAATGGCGAGACACCAGACCGCACTTGCCCGTACCGCCTCGTGGGTGGTGAAGAAATAGATGCGGGTCGAGAGGCTCACGTAGTTGACGGGGGCCAGGGCCAGGGAGAGATTGATCTCCTTCAGGGCGCTCACAAAGGTGATGAGGCCGCCCACGAGGACCCAGTCTTTCAAAAGGGGAAGATAGACCTTTGTTGCACTGAAGAGAAACCCGCGATGGACGTACCGGAGGAGGTCGTCGATCCGTGGCGGCATCTTCTTTCTCCCGATGGAGATACTGAGAAAGGCAAGACAGAAATAGCGAACACACATGGCATAGACGAGGGCGGCGACGGAACCGGAGAGGAGGTGAGACAGAAGTGAGTCCCTGGCCCGGGACAGGATGAGCAATATACCCACGGACAGGGCGATGGCGGGGATGAAGTACCCCGCGTTGAGAAGGAGGAGGAGAAGGCGGTGACCATCGGAAGGGGTTCGGTGCATATCCCTCAGCACATAGAAGAGGGCGAGCAGTGTGCATGCGAGGGTGGTCAGGATGGACACCCAAAGGCTGTTCTGCGTGTACAGGAGAAGGTGACTGAGATTGAGGCGGCCAACCCTTGGAAGGGCCCAGGCAAAAAGAATCCCGAGAGGGAGGAGGAAACCGAGCACCATGGGGATACTGGAGGCAACAAAGGTTACCGACCCCGTTATCCCTCGTACCGGGACCCGGGGCCTCGCCCCCTTCGGCGTGATGGGATCATAGTATCTTCTTCGCACCACGTACCAACCGGCCCCGAGGAGGAGGCAGAATATGAGGGTGATAAGGAAGGCCACCACCTGGGCGGCCGCCACGGGTTGATCGAAGGCGTGCCACAGGTTGTGAACGGCCACGGCGATACCTCTCTTCCCGAAGAGAATTGAGGTGACGTAATCGTTCAGGGCCAAGAATCCGGCCACGAGGGCGGCCACCAGGATGGCGGGTGTTGACAGGGGGAAGGTGATCCTCCGGAACACCTGAAAGGGTGTGAGGCCCACACTCTTCCCGATCTCCCCGTAGGCCCGGGGCTGGGCCCTCCAAGCCGTGTGAAGAATGATATAGACGAAGGGATAGAAGCTTAAGGAGAGGACAAAGAGGAGTCCCCCCCAGGACTCCATCTCCACGAACCAGTACCTCAGGGGGATCGAGGCTCCGGAAACCGCCTTCACGAACTGCCACAACGGGCCGTAGTAGCCCGTAAGCTCGCGGTACACGAGGGCGAGGACGTCGCTCGGGAAGGCGAGGGGCAGGATGAGCGCCCACTGGAGGAACGCCCGGCCCCTGAATTCGTAGTGGGACGTGAGCCACGCTGTATAGCCGCCCAAAAGAAGGCTGCCGAGGGTGACACCCAAGGTGAGCACGAGGGTGGTGCCCGCGTACCCTGCTGCCGCCGTGGCCATGAAATGGAGGAAATAGCCGTAATCAGCCGCCCTGACGCCGGCCGTATAGATGGCGAGCACAGGCAGCAAGAGGAGGGATGACAAAACAATGGTGCAAAGCTGTCCGACTCTTCTCGCCAAGGCATCGATCCTCAGTCCCCGGTGTCGTCCGGGGCATGGACTTGTCCGCAGCACTGGGCTTAATTCAAGAAAGATATACCGTTATCGCTGCGGGGTGTCAACCGGTTGGGACCTCGGGTTGCCGGTCCGGTACGCCTCGACCAGCCCGAGATACTCTTCCACGGTTCCCCTGATCATGGCCACATCCCCCTCGGTGAGGGAGCGGACCGGTTTCGCCGGGACCCCCATGACCAGGGTACGGGGCGGCACTGCCGTCCCCGGTGCCACCACGGATCCCGCGCCGACAATCGATTCCTCGCCGATTACGGCACCGTTCAGCACCACGGCCCCGATGCCGATGAGGGAGCCTCTGCCGACACGGCACCCGTGGACCACCACCCGGTGGCCGAGGACCACCCCCTCCTCCAGGATCAGGGGGTGGAGGTCTTTCACCACGTGGAGGATGCAGCCGTCCTGGATATTGCAGTCCGATCCGATACGGATCGTGTTGGTGTCGCCCCGGACGACGCTGTGGAACCAGATGTTTGCCCTCGCCTCGACGACCACATCGCCGATCACCATGGCGTTTTCGGCGATGAAGGCGGAGGGATCGACTGTGGGCCTCTTGTCCTGGAATTGAAGGATCATGACTCTCTGTTACCTCCCTCTGATGGTTTTCGGGTCTCCCCTCTTCCGGGTCGAACGACCCTTCGGCGGTCCGGGGGTGATTCCCGGAACCCCCTTTGATCTTATCCTTTTTGTCTTGACATTAGCCTTTGCCCAGATATAATATTCAGATTACGAAAATATTCACAAACTCAAATAAGGAGAAGCCGGTATGAAATTAGAGGGCAAAAATGCTGTTGTCACCGGGGGAGGAAGAGGAGTCGGCAGAGCCATCAGTATTGAGTTTGCGAAAGAAGGAGCCAACGTCGTGGTCAACTATGCCGGCAACCAGAAGGCTGCCGACGAGGTGGTGGAGATCATCAAATCCATGGGCAGGAAGGCGGTGGCCGTGAAGGGGGACGTAGGCCAGGAAGCGGACGCCCAGAGGATTATCGACACCTGTGTGGAGAATTTCGGTTCCATCCATATCCTCGTGAACAACGCCGGGATCTCCAAGCCGGGCATGCTTCACAAGCTGAACGTGGCCACATGGGACGAAGTGGTGAACGTGCAGATGAGGGGTCCTTGGCTTTGCATCAAGGCAGCCTCCAAGTATTTCATGGAGCAGAAGTACGGCCGCATCATCAATGTAACCTCCGTGGCAGGTATCGTGGGCACGGTGGGCCAGATCAACTACGCCGCCGCAAAAGGCGGAGTGGTGACCCTCACCAAATCGGCTGCCCGTGAGCTTGCCCGTTACAACGTGACGGCGAATGTCATATCACTGGGAATCGTGACCACCGAGATGACCACGACCCTCCAGACCGACGAAAAGCTGAAAGAGATCTATCTGAGGAGGATTCTGCTCAACAAGTACGCCGAGCCGGAAGACGTTGCGCCGGCCTTCGTATTCTTTGCGTCCGATGATTCACGCTATGTGACGGGGCAGCTTCTCTGCGTAGATGGTGGTTACGGTATGACGTAATGGTACAAGGAGGTGATCGGGTAGTCATTTCAATATAACAGGAGGTGTTTGATGGCTGATTTACCCAAGACAATAAAGCAGTGGCAGATGGTTCAACCGACGACCTTCAACAAGGAAACGAAGGAGAAGACCCCGGGCAAGCTGGAAATGGCGGAGATCCCGGTGCCCGAACTGAAAGAAGGCGAGGTTCTCGTAGAAGTGGCAGGCTGCGGCGTGTGCCATACTGACCTCGGTTACTTCTTTGACGGCGTGCCCACGGTGAGCAAGCCGCCCCTGGCGCTCGGCCACGAGATCAGCGGTGTGGTCATTGCAGGCGATCCTGCGTGGGTAGGCAAGGAAGTCATTATTCCTGCCGTTATGCCCTGCCGCAAGTGCATCCTCTGCAAAACGGGAAGAGGGAACAGGTGCCTTGCCCAGAAGATGCCCGGCAACTCGATCGGCGTCTTCGGAGGCTTCGCGAGTCACATCGTCGTGCCTTCCATCGACCTCTGCGAGGTCAAGAACCGTGGTAGCTACGCACTGGAACAGCTTTCCGTGGTGGCCGACGCGGTGACGACCCCCTACCAGGCATGCAAGAGGGCTGACCTGCAGCCCGGCGACAACGTGATTGTCATCGGCGCGACCGGCGGCGTGGGCGTCTATATGGCCCAAACCGTGAAGGCCCTGGGCGCCAAGACCGTCATCGGTATCGCCCGGAACCCCCAGAAGCTCCAGAGGGCCCTGAATTACGGCTGCGACTACGTGATCAGCACCCTGGACAAGGACAACAAGGCGGTGGTGGGCGAGTGGCGCACCTACTGCAAGACCAACGGCTTGGACAACACGGGGTGGAAGATCTTCGAGGTCACCGGCGCCAAGGCAGGCCAGGAACTGGCCCTCGACCTCCTCTCCTTCGTGGGAAAGCTGATCCTCGTCGGTTTCGGCATGGCCAAGAGCGAGTACATGTTCTCCAAGCTGATGGCCTTCGACGCCGAAGTGATCGGTACCTGGGGATGCCTCCCCGAGTACTACCCCATCGTCCTTAATATGGTGTTGAGCAAGAAGATCGTGATCGACCCCTTCGTCGACGTGAGGCCGATGAGCACCATCGCGGCCACCTTCGAAGAGATTCACAAGGCCGGGTCGCCCGAGAAGAGAGTTGTGTTGAAACCGGACTTCAAATAACAAAAAAACATTAAGGAGGATAGTATGGGTTTAGAATGGATGCCAAGGGAACACGGACTTAAGGATCACAGCAGGCACGGCACGCAGTGGTGGGGCACGGATGCACCGAGCACGGTGTACGAAAAGAAGCCCCTGAAGGACCCGAAGGGCAACGTAGTGCCCGGCCTCTACACCGCCTGGATCAGACTGAACAACCCGGCTCAGTACAACTCCTACACCACCGAGATGGTAAAGGGCGTCATCGCCGGCTTCGAGAACTCCTCCACGGACCGCGAGGTCGTGGCGGTCGTGTTCACGGGAACAGGCCCCTACGCCTTCTGCACGGGCGGCAACACGAAGGAATATTCCGAGTACTACAGCATGAGGCCGGAAGAATACGGCTCATACATGGAACTCTTCAACAACATGGTGGACTCCATCCTGATGTGCAAGAAGCCGGTTATCTGCCGGGTGAACGGCATGAGGGTGGCCGGCGGCCAGGAAATCGGCACCGCCTGTGACCTCACCTTTACCTCCGACCTCGCCATCTTCGGCCAGGCAGGTCCCCGTCACGGTTCGGCCCCTGTGGGCGGCGCCTCCGACTTCCTGCCCTCATACTTCAGCATCGAGGATGCCATGTGGTCCTGCGTGAGCTGCGAGATGTGGTCCGCATACAAAATGTGGTGGAAGGGTCTCCTCACCAAGGCCTTCCCGGTCCTGAAGAACGAGAAGGGCGAGTGGGTCAGGAACCCCCAGGTCATCACGGACAAGTTTATCGAAAACGGCGCCATCGTGTACGGCGAAATGAAGACGGGCCAGGAAGCGAAAGACGCCCGTGCGTGGGTCCAGGAAAAGCAGAAGAACAACGACTATGATTTCGCTCTCATGGATGCAGAAATCGAGAGGGTCGTCTGGACCTTCGCAAACCTGTTCCCCGGCTGCTTGATGAAATCCGTCGACGGCATCAGGCAGAAGAAGAAATTCTTCTGGGATACCATGAAGAACGACCACCGGTACTGGCTGGCCACCAACATGATGGGCGAGGCCTTCCTCGGCTTCGGCGCCTTCAACACCAAGAAGATCACCGGCGTCGACACCATCGACTTCATCAAGAACCGCCAGCTTATCGCTCAGGGCAGACTCGTGGACACCGCCTTCATGGAAGAGATTCTGGGCAAACCGCAGGCGAAGTAAGGAGCAACAGGAGCAGAAAGCGAAAAAAGGGGGGGCGGGCAGCCCCCCTTATTTTTTTCACCCATACCAAGAAGGGAGACCGATCATGGCTTTTCAGCATATCACATATGAAGTAAAGGGTAAGACCGGAACAGTGACACTCAACGTACCACCCTCCAACTGGCTCACCATCTCCATGATGAAGGAGATCAACCAGGTCCTGGAGCAGGTGAAGAAGGATTCCTCCATTCAGCTTCTGGTGTTTGATCACGCCGGAGACAAGGCCTTCTGCGACGGCGTGGACGTGGCAGACCACACGGAAGACAAGGTGGATGAGATGATCGAGGTATTCCACCGCATGTTCCGCCATATGTCGGAGATGGATGTTACCACCGTGGCGGTGGTGAACGGAAGGTCCTTGGGCGGAGGCTGTGAACTCATGGCCTTCTGCGACATCGTCATTGCCTCGGAAAAGGCAAGAATCGGCCAGCCGGAGATCGCGGTCGGGGTCTACCCTCCCGTGGCAGCCGCCTGGTTTCCGAAGATCATCGGCCTTCAGAAGACCTACGAACTTCTTCTGACCGGCAAGATTATCAACGCCAAAGAAGCCCAGGCAATCGGTCTGGTGACGGCGGTGTTGCCCGTGGAGAACTTCAAAGCCGAGGTAGAGAAGTATCTTGCCGATTTCCTGAATAAGAGCAGACCGGTGGCAATCTGGACGAAGCGGGCCATCAAGGCCGGTCTCAGTCTCGATTTTCTCCAGGCCCTCAAGGCCTCGGAGATCATCTACCTGAAGGGCTGCATGTCCACGGACGACGCGAAGGAGGGGATCGGCGCCTTCATGGAGAAAAGGAAGGCGGTCTGGAAAGACAAATAGGTAGGTTCATGTATTTTACGCCTGCTGAAGAGATAGACGAAAGAATCGGAAAACTGAAAGTATTGATGGAAAAGGCCTCTCTTGACGGGGCCTTTTTCCATTACAAAATCGACTATTACTACCTTTCCGGGACCATGCAGGATGTCCTCCTTTTTGTGCCCATGGATGAAGAGCCCATGCTCTTCGTCAGGAGGGAGCTCTCGCGGGCGCGGAGGGAGTCACCGCTGAAACGGATCCTTCCCATGCGTTCCGTAAAGGACGTGCCTTCCCACGTGAGGCCAAGGGGCAGGATCGGCATCCAGCTCGACGTGATCCCTTACAACGACGTGATGAAGTTCAAAGAGCTCTTCGGGGACGTGGAGCTGGTCAATGTCTCGCCCCTCACCAGGGAGTTGAGGAAATTCAAGTCACCCTTCGAGATCGGTCTCATGGAAAAGGCAGCCTCCATTTCGAAGAAGGTCTACGAGATGGTTCCCGGGCTTCTCCGCGAAGGGATACGGGAAATCGAGCTGGGCGGTCTCCTCGAGGCCCACGCAAAGGCGTTGGGACACGAGGGGCTTCTCCGGGTCCGGTCCCTCAACTATGAGGCCTATACATGGCACATCCTGAGCGGAAGGACGGGCAGCATCGTCAGCCAGTCCGACTCCCCCATGGGCGGACTCGGCCTCTCGCCCGCCTTCCCCGTGGGTGCCAGCATGAAGAGAATCAGGAAGAACGAACCGATCCTCGTCGATTTCGGGATCTGTTATCACGGCTACCAGATCGACCAGACTAGGATGTATGCCATCGGGGCCATGCCCGAGCCCTTCGAGAAGGCCTACGAGGCCTGCCGGGAGATCCACTACCGGGTCCTCGACAGGGCAGTCGAAGGGGCTTCGAGCAGGGAGCTCTTCGCCTACTCTCTCGAGGTTGCCGACCGTCTCGGCTACGGTGATTACTATCTCGGCTTCAAACCTCACAAGGTCCGTTTTCTCGCACACGGCATCGGGATTGAGCTGGCGGAGATGCCCTTTATCGCGGCAACCCACGACTATCCCATAGAAGAGGGGATGGTTTTCGCTATTGAGCCCAAGATGGTTTTTCCCAAGAAGGGGGCATGCGGAGTGGAAAACACGGTTCTCATGCAAAAAGGTGGCTACCGGGTCCTCACAACCATGGATGAGCGTATCATCGTGGTATGAAGATCCTTTTTTCCACGGGTGGCCTCTTCTATCTCCCTCTCAAGGAGGTCTTCCAGATTGCCGGAGATGCCGGATTTGAGGGGTGTGACCTTGTCATAACCCCTGAATCGGCTGAGGCGGGCTACCTTGACATGGTGCTCGAGTGCACCCGGATCCTTCCGATTCACTCGATTCACGCCCCCTATAAAAAGATGCCTGCCTGGGGTTCAGAGGCTGAGGTCCTGGTGAGAACCGTGGAGCTGGCAAAAAGGGTCGGGGCACGGGTGGTCAACTTTCACCCACCCTCCTGGTATCTGTTCGAATTCAATTTCTACAAATGGTTCCACAAGATCGAGGACTTTCAGAAGGCCTTCGGCTGTGACGAGGTCTTTCTCGCTTTGGAGAACATGCCCCTCATGGGCAAGAGGCTCATGCTGGCAGCCTTCGTACTGAGCGACTACCGGGACCTGATAGAGTTCGGGATGAAGCGGAATCTCTACTTCACCTTCGACACCACCCACTGTGCCACCTTCGGCAGGGACGTGATCGTGGCATTCCTCAGCTACCTGAAGTCGGGAAGGCTGAAGAACATACACCTGAGCGACTTCGGCGATTTCAGGCAGCACCGGTACCTCGGCAGGGGGGAGCTTCCGGTGGTCAAGCTCTTGAACACCATACGGAGAACCGGCTATGATGAAATGGTAACCTTGGAGATCTCCCCCTACGAATTACCCCGGACGAGGGAATGGCTCACCAAGCTGATGCGCCACCAGGCCTCATTTATGAAGCTCCATCTCGGGATAGATGACGGTGACGAAAAAGAAATCCTTTCTCTGTGATACCTGCGGATATGAGGCGGTAAAGTGGATGGGCAAGTGTCCCCGGTGCGGAAGCTGGGACACCTTCAAGGAATCGGTGGTGGTGCCGGTCCGGGAAGAGGTGGCGGCGAAGCCTCTCTTTGTCGCCGAAGACGACTCTGGAGAGGAGCGGATTGTCCTGGGTATAGAAGAGATGGATAGGGTCCTCGGCGGGGGTCTGACGGCGGGCTCGTCCATTCTTCTGGGTGGTGATCCGGGCATAGGGAAAACCACCATCTGTTTCGAGATCTGTTCGCGCATGGTCGAACTGGGGTTCTCCGTCCTCTATGTCTCGGGAGAGGAATCGCCGAAGCAACTCTCTTCGCGGAGGAAGAGGCTGGGGTTGAAAGGTTCCTTTCCGATCCTCGCCACCAACCTGGTGGACCACATCCTGGAGGCGGTCAGAGAAGGCCGTTATGATCTCGTGGTCATCGACTCCATCCAGGCGATCTACACTTCAAACCTGTCCATGCTGCCCGGGAGTGTGAGCCAGATACGGGATGTGTCAACCCGTCTGATCAGGACCCTCAAGGAGGCCGAGATCGCCCATGTCTTCGTGGGCCACGTGACCAAGGAGGGCACGATCGCCGGACCCAAGATCCTTGAGCACATGGTGGACACGGTGCTCTACTTCGAGGGGGACAAAATGCTCCCGTACCGCCTCCTCCGGGCCATCAAGAACCGCTTCGGCCCCGTCGATGAGGTGGGTATATTCCAGATGACTCGGGAGGGTCTGGTGAGCGTGGAAAACCCTTCGGCGTTCTTTGTCTCCGAAAGGGAAGATCTCGGATCGGGAAGCGCCCTTTTCCCCCACATCACCGGCACAAGGCCCATCCTCCTGGAGGTGCAGGCCATCACCCACAAGACAAGTTTTCCCATTCCCAAGAGGCTTTCCCTGGGCTACGACGTGAACCGCCTCTTCATCCTCATCGCCGTGCTGGAAAAGACGAGCGGAAAGGGCTTCTGGGACAGGGACGTCTACGTGAACGTGACGGGGGGTATGAAGGTGGCGGAACCAGGGATTGACCTGGCGGTGGCGGCAGCGATCATCTCCAGTTATGACGGTTCGACGGTGGGCAGGGATACCGCCCTCTTCGGCGAGATCGGCCTTGCCGGCGAGATACGGCGTGTGGTCCAGATGGAGCAGAGGCTGAAGGAATGCGAGCGACTGGGCATCAAGAAGGTCTTTTCCCCTCAGGGAACGGAAAAAACGGGATCCCTCCAGATTTTTTCCTTGAAAAGTGTCAGGGAGTTATATCAACATATAGCTACCCACTGACCAATATGATGCGGTTCTCTCGTCGGGAGTTTTTCCCGCTGGACCCGTAATTTTGCCGGAAGGAGACCGATGAAACTTTCAACCCAGATTCGATACGGTGTTCGCGCCCTCTGTGACATTGCCTATCATTCCAGCGAAAACCCGACCCAGGTGAGGGCCATCGCGGAGCGAACCGGCCTGCCCCCGCGGTACGTGGAGCAGATATTTCAGAAATTCAAGAAGGCAGGTATAATCAAGAGCGCCAGGGGGCCCTCCGGCGGCTATTATCTGGGCCGGAAGGCAGAGGAGATCAGGGTTGGCGACGTGATACGGGCTATCGAGGGCGGAGACATCCATCTCGTCTTCTGCACGGGAAAGGCCAGGGGGAAGGGCAGGACCTGCGAGCTCTATGACCGCTGCGTCACCCGTGATGTCTGGGACGAAGCGTCCCGCCGCCTCATGGACTACTTCGATACCGTTACCATTGACAGGCTGTGCCGGGAGGCCCAAAAGAGGGAGGCCCGGCCCTGAGGGGCCGGGACGGTCTCAGGGCATGGTGAATTGTCTCCCCTTGGGCCGGATGGTCAGAACCGGGCAAGGGGACTTTCTCACCACCTTCTCCGCCACGCTGCCGATAAGAATATGCTCGATGCCGCTACGGCCGTGCGTGCCCATCACCACCAGGTCTATGCCCTGTTCCTTGATGTAATCGATGATCTCCACAAAGGTCACACCGGTCCGTATGACCTTGACGACCTCCCTGTCCAGTTTCGCAAGGACCTTCTGAAAGTCTCTCTCCACCTCCCTCCCTATGTTCTGTTCGATGGCGACGAGGTTCTCCGGGGTGAGAAAGGACTCGTAGGGCGTGAAATAGTTCAGGTTGGGGATCACATGGAGGACGTGGAGTTCGGAGCCGTACCTGCCTGCCAGGTCTGCGGCATAGGCAATGATCTCTTCAGTCACCTCGGAAAAGTCGATGGGACACAAGATTCGTGAGAACATACCAACCCCCTTGTTGAAATGACCGCTTCTTACATATTCCCGCGAAACCCGGGAGAGAGTCAACCCTTTTTCCCGGCTCCGGCCCCGTGGTGCCGCTGCCTTCGACCGGGGTAACCTTGACAACGGGGGGTTGTCGCTGTTATAATACACTGTATATTCGGCGGATTGACCGCTGTTTTATCTTTGAGCAAAAGCGCCCTTTCAGTTCCCGAAAAGGGCTTTTTTTGCGTTGTGGAGTTCAGATGGCCGTTAAAAACTTCGGAGAAATAAAACACCTGGTAGATATGGGGTTGGAGAAGGGGTATCTTACCCCTGAGGAAATCAACGATTTCCTGCCCCAGAACATTGTGTCGCCGGAAGAAATCGAGGATATTTTCGATTACCTCTCTGAATCGAACATCGACATCGTGGAGACGATCAAGGAGAAGATCGAAACCCCGGAAGAGGAGTCCCACGAATGGGGAGAGATGGAGCGTTTCCCCTCCGAGCGGACCGACAACATCATCTGGGCCTATCTCAAGGACATAGGCCGCGTTTCTCTTCTCACATCCGAGGAAGAGTACCTGATAGCCAAGAGGATAGAAGAAGGGGAGGGAAAGATGAGGAACCTCCTGTTCGATATCCCCCAGGCCATCAGGGAGCTCCACGAGATCGGGGTGAAGCTGAAGAAGGACGGCCTCAACATCGTGGACGTGATCAAGAACGTCGACGAGATGAACTACAACAAGAAAGACGAAGAAAAGTTCAAAAAGAAGACGGTGACCCTTATCAACACGGCCAGGAACCTTTTCGAGAAGAAACAGGAGACCCTGGAGTGCCTGGTCGATTCGGACGAGGTGTCGCGAAAGGTCTTCGAGAAGAAACTGAAGACCATCGAGCGGAAGATGGAGGATACCCTCGTAAGCCTCAATCTCAACAAGAAGATCCTGGAGGAGATCATCCGGCGGGTGGAGAGGCAGAAACGGTTTCTCGACGAAAAGGAGAGAGACAACGTGGACGCCTATCTCAGCGAGATACGGGACATTGAAACCAGCCTCAAAATGGTGAAAAACAGGCTCATCCAGGCCAATCTCCGCCTTGTCATCAATATAGCGAAAAAATACCTGAACCGCGGCCTGTCCTTCCTCGATCTTATCCAGGAGGGCAACATGGGGCTCATGAAGGCGGCGGAGAAGTATGACTATCAGAAAGGCTACAAGTTCTCGACCTATTCCACGTGGTGGATACGGCAGGCCATCACCAGGGCCATCGCCGACTATGCCCGCACCATACGGGTGCCTGTCCATGTCCTGGAGACAATGAACAAGATCACCAAGGTAACCATCTCCCTCTTTCAGGAGCTGGGCAGGGAACCCAACCTCGAGGAGATCTCCCTGAAGGCCGGCCTCCCTCTGGAGAAGGTAAGAAAGATCATGAAGGTGTCCAACGAGCCGATCTCCATAGAAACGCCCATCGGCGATGATGAATCGAAGCTGGGAGACTTCATTGCAGACCCCAAATCGCCGTCGCCTTTCAACGAGCTCGTGAACATCTCCCTGAAGGAAGAGATCTCCAAGGTCCTCTCCACCCTCACCCCACGGGAGGAGAAGGTCATTCGTATGCGCCTCGGGATCGGGGAGAAGACGGACTTTACCCTTGAAGAGGTGGGCGAGGTGTTCGGTCTCACGAGGGAGCGGATCCGGCAGATTGAGGCAAAGGCATTACGAAAACTGAAGCACCCGTCGCGGCGGAAGCGGCTGGAGAGCTTCCTGGAATAGCCTCCTGTCAGTGCTCTCCCGTCTTGGGGAGAATGCGTCCGGGATCAAGGATTTCGGCCACATTCTCCCTTATTTTTTTTATCTTTTCCGGTGAAAAGGGGCGGATGTGGGCGAAGGAAGGCTCAAGGGTGTTCTGGGGCTTGAAGGCCTGGACCACAAAGCGTCTGGCCTGGGGCACGAGGGCCACCGTGTCGTAGACATCCCGTTCCCTGTGAAAGAAGGGAACAACGGTCATGCGGAACTCATAATCCACCTTGCCCTGGAGGAGGAGGGCCACGCTTTTCTCGATCCGGGACCGGTCCACCGGCACCCCGCACCACCGCGGGTAGGAATGAAGAGGTCCCTTGAGGTCCATGGCGATGTAATCGACGAGTCCGGCGGAGAGGAGGCCTTCAAGGACATCCGGCGCCGACCCGTTGGTATCGAGCTTGATCTTCATGCCTTCCTTTCTCAGGGCAGTGAGAAGGAGGGGGAGTCCTCTGTGGATGGTAGGTTCTCCGCCGGTCACCACCACCCTCTCCACCCACTGACGAAACCTTCTCAGACGGGACAGGACATGATGAAGATCAATGTCCGCCACCTTTGCCCCCCTGACCACCAGTTCCCGGTTGTGACAGAAAGGACACCGGAAGTTGCACCCGCCGGTGAAAAGAACGGAAGAGAGGTGACCCCTCCAGTCTATGAAGCTCGTCTCAAGAAATCCCTTGAGAGGGACTTCAGTCGCCCCGGACCGCACGGACAACCTCGTCCATCTGGGGAACGCTGCCCCTCCAGGCGCCGATCTCGTTCTCCGCTTCGTCTTCGACGAAGACGGTAGGGATGGCCATCACCCGGTGGAAAGCCGCCTCGGCGAGACCCTCGGCCGTTTCAACGTTCAGATAATGAACCCCTATGTTCTGTTCGATCAACCGGTCCTTCAGGTTCTTTGCCATGGGGCACATCGGACAGTCGTCCTTGTAGAAGATCTTCACAATACCCATAATCCCTCCGATTTCATGGTCGCTTCAGTGGTCTTCATGCGTTTGTCCTACTCATTGACCGCCATGTCGGCGCTGCAGAAATAGTCGTTGTTCCTGTGGCGGTCTTTCAGTTCCCCCAGTTTTCCCTTGTTCCAACTCGAAACCTTGGTGAAATACCCCGTAATCCGGGAGATACCGTCCACATCCAGGCATCCGCAGTAGCTGCACGAATGGGTGAGCACCCTCCCGGTCCGGTTGCAGGCGTTGCATGTGGTAAATTCAGGCGAGAAGGCGATCTGATCGTTCGTGGTGTACTTGAAGGTCTTGACCACGAAATCGGCGATCGCCTCCTTCGACGGTTGCGCCTCGCCCAGCCACACGTGAGATATGGAGCCGGCCTCGATGAGGGGATGGAAAAGGCCTTCCGTGGTCACGCGCTCGATCGGATTCATCGGGTTCTTCACGTTCAGATGGGTGGAATTGGTGTAGTACACCTCTCCCGAGGCGATGTCTCCCTTCACCACCCTCCCGGAGAGAGGGGAGAAATACCGAAGGTCGAGACGTGCAAAGCGATAGCTGGTGCTTTCCGCGGGGGTCTGTTCGAGGACCACCTTAAAGCCTTCCTTCTCCCGCATCTTGTCGGAGAGGAGTTTCATATGGGCGATGACCTTGAGGCCGAACTTCAGGGCCTTCCGGGACTCGTGCATCTCCTCTCCCGTGTGGATCTGCACCATCTCGTTCAGACCCACCATACCCACGAGGTGGGAGGCCTTGTCGAACCTGAGATAGGGCATGCCGTCCCGCTTCATGCAGAGGAGCGCCAGGGGGCCGTCCTCGCCAAGGGAAAGCAGTTTCTCAAGAAAGACCCTCTTCTCCTTGTGGGCCTTTACCGCCAGTACGAAGCGCTCCGTAATAAGGTTGAAAAGCCTCGTGTCGTCGTTCCTGGCCAGATAGGCCATTCTGGGGAGGTTGAGGGACACGTTCTGGAGGGCGCAGTATCTCATGCGCCAGGGCTCCCGCGCGTCGAGCAGATCCTGCTCCTCCAGCTTGAAGCTGAGGCGGCAGCACTCCGATATCTTCGCCGTTTCGCCCCGGTCAAAGACGAAGTAGGTGTTGCCCTTTTCAGAGGCAATGTCGGAGATGTGGTTGAGGAAGTCGACACTTCCCTCGGTACGGAAGAACTTCTCCGTAATATGGACGATGGGTTTGGGGAAGAAGAAGGGTCGGCCCGCCCCGTCACCTTCCTTGAAGACGTCGAAAAGCGTCCAGGCGAAGCGTTGCGCTTCTTTGGCATACTCGCCGTAGGTCTTGCCGGTGAACCGTCCTCCCGGTCCGATGGCGGGTGTATTCTCAAAGTGCTTCGGCACTTCCCAGTAGAGGTTGATGTCGGAGAATATGGCCTGCCCACCCCGTGCCACCGCCTGCTGGGAGAACTCGAAGATGAGCATCTGGGCCAACTGCTTTACCTCCCTGTCACTCATCCCCTCGAAGTACGGCGCGAAGAAGATGTTGATGGCGTCCCAGCCGATGGCCCCTGCGAAATTGCTCTGGAGGGCAGCGGCGAACTTGATCAGGTGGGCGAGAAGCACCTCCGGGTGCTTGGCCGGTTTTGCCATGGACAGGGAGTGAGGCAGATTGAGGCCGAACTTCTTGATGTATTCCAGTGACTGGCCGCTGCAGTAGGGCCTGTCGATGAACCCCAGGTCGTGGATATGGACGTCCCCGTTCATATGGGCATCGGCCACCTCCTGGGAGAAGACGGAGAGGAGGGCGTACTCCTTTTTGATCCGTTCCGCCAGGGTGAGATTTGTGGCCTCCGGTCCGTGGGGGACGTTGGCGTTCTCTTTGTTCGGGTGGAGGATCAGGCTGTCCACGTCGAAAACCGGCATACCGAGTCGCGTGTGCATCTTCCGGGCGCTCTCGAGCCCCTTTTCGATGAGCTTGGCGTTGACCAGCTCCCTGATGAGCGGGGCCGTCACGATCTTGACCCCGGATTTCCGTATCATCTTTTCCGCTTCGCGGCTTATCTCATTCGCCGTGTCCTGATCGATGAGGGTCTCCCGAATCAGGGCATCCACGATCTTCGATCGGTCCCAGTCGGAAATTGTCTCTTCAGACGTCCTTACGAATAGATTGAGATCGGTTGTCTCCATCTCTGTCCCCTTTAGCAGTAAACTCGTTGTTGTACGGTCGTGAGCGCAACGGTCCCCCCTTGGACACGAAACGTCACGCACGCTGAATTAGGAAAATTGCCCAACAAACCCCATATTTAGTAGTATCACTAATGGTGTATACTATATTTAGTGATGAAAGGATGTCAAGGTCTTTTTTCGGCGGGAGAAAACAGGATGTTGGGACCTACAATTTCTTCTGGAAAACCCTTTGCACCGTCTCAGCCACGGTGGAACACAGGAGCCCACCCCCCACGAGGAGAAGGATCACCCCGAAAATAAAGCTGCCGAAGACCGCCTCGTCCTGATGAAGGTACACGTCCCTGATGAACATGATGCCGAAGACGATCATCATGACCGAGAGGGAGAAGACGACACCCAGGAAGAACCACAGAAGCATCCTTTTCATTATCCCTCCTACGCCTTTTGAGCCTTAAGGGCGTTCGCCGCATCCTCCGGTGTGATGGAAACCACATAGAACTGGTCTTCCCGTTTGTACTTGGAAGATTTGAAGTCCCTGGGAAGGATCTCGATGTGCCAGTGATAATAGTCGCCGAGCGGAAGATCTGTCTCTCCCGCCCCGGCCTTGTCCACGTTCGGCGCCGCGTGGAAGAGCATGGTGTAGGCGTTGGTTACCTTCTCGATCCTCCGGATAAGGTCCAGGAGGACCCCTGCAAGCTCATAGAGGAGAGACTCCTCCTCCACCTCCTCAAAACTGGGACTGTGAAACCGCGGCATGATCCACGACTCGAAGGGGAACTTGGAGGCGAAGGGACAGAAGGCCACGAAATTGGCCGAAAGGTTGACGACCCGTTTGCCCTGCCGTATCTCCTGTTTCACGATGTCGCAGAAGAGGCATCGCTCTTTCTGGAGAAAGTGGCGCCTTGCGTTCTCCACCTGCCGTTCCGTGCTTTGGGGAATGACCGGTGTGGCCAGGACGTGGGAATGGGGGTGAAAGATGTACGAGCCTGCAAGCTCGCCGTGGTTCTTGAAGACCTGCACGTGCTTGAACCGCCTGTCCCGCTTGAGGTCCCGTACCCGCTCGCCGTAGGTCCTGAGAAGGAGATAAAGTTCCCTTTCGGTAAAGGAAGACATGGTGGCCGTGTGGGAGCGGTGATCGACCACGATCTCGTGGGCCCCCACATTGCCCATCTTGTCGTACAGGCCCTCGGCTCTTTTGTTCTCCCCTTCCTCGATCACGAAAATGGGGTTGGAAGCGGGAAAGACCCGCTGGAGCCACAAACCGTCCTCGCCTTTGACTTCACGGATCGGCTTCGGGGTGAGCCCTTCGTTCCCCGGGCAGAAGGGGCAATCACCGACGGGATTGCTCTGAATGCTCTTGTATCCCGAAACCACCCAGTTGCCGTAGATGGGATCCCGTCGAAGTTCCGCCACGGAGTTAATAGTATCCCACGCCCCCCCTTTTGTCAAACCGAAGAGCGGGCTGGAAGGGCGCCGGCCTTTTTATTGCAAATGGCTTCCCGGGACAGTACAATAAGCCCTATGGACAGTCTTCTTCACTTCGCGGTACGATGCGCCCTCGAGTCGGGGAAGATCCAGCGGGCCCACTTTCAGAAGGGATTCGGCATCCGCCACAAAGGGGAGATCAACCTGGTGACCGACATCGATATGGCCTGTCAGGCCAGGATTCTGGAAATGATCGGCGCGACCTTCCCCGGGGACGAAGTGATCAGCGAAGAAAAGGAAAACCGTTACGGCGGCTCCGGGAACCGGTGGATCGTGGACCCCCTTGACGGGACCACCAACTATGCCCACGGGTACCCCTTTTTCTGCACCTCCATCGCCTATGAGGAGGCGGGGGAGGTGACCCTGGCCGTGGTCTACAACCCCATTTTCGAGGAGCTCTTCTGGGCCCGTAAAGGCGCGGGGGCGTGGCTCAACGGGGAGGCCATCCGGGTTTCGGCCGTGGGGGAGATGAAAAAAAGTCTTTTGAGCACGGGATTCCCCTATGACCTTCCCACGAGCAGGAGAAACAACATCGACAACTTCCTGCGCTTCATCTACTCGGCCCAGGCGGTACGAAGGGACGGCTCCGCAGCCCTGAACCTCTGTTACCTGGCCTGTTCGCGCTTTGACGGTTTCTGGGAACTGAAGCTCAACCCCTGGGACGTGGCCGGCGGCTCCCTCATCGTCCGGGAGGCCGGTGGTGTGGTCACCGATTTCAAGGGCGGCCCCTTTTCCATCTACGGTGATGAGATCGTGGCCTCCAACGGCCTTATCCATAAAGGCATGCTCGAAATCCTGAAGCTGGAGCCGGTACCCTTTACCCGGCCCCCGGCATAGTGTACCTCTTCCGCACCATGCCGTCCCGCGCCCCCCTTCGCTGAAGGGATACGGAAACCCGGAGGACAGAGAACGATGAAAGACTACTCCCTGGACGACATCAAGGATATCGTAAGGCCGAACCTCGGCGATGACATTCCCCTTCTGCTCTACCGCACGCTGCGGATCATCGGGATGAGAAAGATCCTCGGGGCCAGCTCAGGGGCCACGCTGTATATGCTGGGCAAGCAGGTGGGAGGCCTCTTCGAGGCCGCAACGGTCGAGGAATTCAAGGAAAGGATTGCAGAACTGAAGGTGGGGATCGCCGAAGTGGACGTGGCGGAGGAGGACCATGTGGTGGTGAGATTGTACGAGTGTCTCACCTGCGCCGGTTTCACCTTCACGGGGGAGATGTTCTGCGACATGGAGAGCGGCATCATCGCCGGTTTGCTGGAGAAGGTGTTCAGCAAAAGGGCCCGGTCCACCCAGACGAAAAGCTGGTCGGTGGGTTACAATTACTGCGAGTTCGACGTCATGCTCTACTGATATGGACGAGAGAGAATCGCTGCTGAAGAAGATCAAGGAGCTGGAGATCGAACTGGAGGAGGCGAAGAGCGTCTCTGAGGCGAGAAACCGCCTCCTCGAGGCGAACGTAAAGGAATTGGACGAGGTGTACGGGGCACTGAAAGAGAAGCTGGCGGAGCTGAAAAGGAGGCAGGAAAAGATAGAAGTCTTTCAGGAGCGACTGATCCGGGCGAACAGGCTTGCCGATCTCGGTGAGCTTGCCTCTTCCATCGCCCACGAGATCAAGAACCCCCTCATTTCCATCCAGGGTTTCGCAAGGCGCATAGGGACGTCCAGCAAGCCCGAAAGCACCGCACATTACGCGCGGTTCATTGAAAAGGAGGCCGAAAGGCTGGCCACCGTACTGGCCAAACTCCTTGATTTTTCGAGGATGAGCGAGCCGGTCAGAGAGCTGGTGGACATGAATGAGATCGTGGAGGATACGGTCCTCTTCATGGAGCACCATCTCACCCGGTTCAGGAGGGTCCTCCTGTCGGTGGAAAAAACCCCGGGTCTTCCGCAGGTGAGGGTGGAAAAGATCCACATCCAGCAGGCCCTGGTGAATATCATCATGAATGCCGCCCAGGCCATGCCGGAGGGAGGACCTGTCACCGTCCGCACGGGTCGCGAGGAAGACTCTGTGTTCATCGAGGTCTCGGACCGGGGCGTGGGTATCCCGGAGGAAGACCGGCAGCGGATCTTCGACCCCTTTTTTACCACCAAGAAGAAAGGCGAGGGGACCGGCATCGGTCTCTCCCTCTCCAAACGTCTCGTTGAGGCCAACGGCGGCCGTATCAGTGTAACGAGCAGGGTGAGTGAGGGAACCACCTTCCGCATCCTGTTTCCCCCTGCCGAACCTTAAAGGGGCAGCACCATCCCGTCCCGTGCCGCAAGGACCTTTACCCCCGTCTCCCTGGTGAGTTTCCGGGCGATGAGATGGGGTTTCTCCCGTATGATGTTCATGCCGAAGTGGGTCATGACCGCCACCTCCGGTCGTATCTCCTTCACAATCCGGGCCACGTCGTGGATGGAAAGGTGGTCGATCACGTGCCGTTCCTCGATCGGCTTGCTGCGGAGGACATTGACGATCACCATGTCGGCCCGGTAGTGGGAAGGGAGGGCCTCAAAAAACCTGGTGTCCGTGATGAGGGCCACCGTCTTGTTCAGGTGGAAGATGACGCCGTAGGTTTCCACGGGATGGATGTGGCGGACGGGAAAGGTGAAGGTCACGTCCTTCAGGGTAAAGGAGCTGCCTGCCGCGACCGTTTCCACGGATGCCGGGTAACCCCGCACATACTTGAAGACCACGGGGTCCTCGTTCAGGGCGTCGGCAGGGCAGTAGAGCACCCCCCTCTTCTTGAAGCCCCCTTCCGTCATGGCCTCGATGAGGGCATTCACATCGTTGGCGTGATCCAGGTGTTTGTGGGTGAGGATGATGCCATCCAGATTGGCCGGGTCGAGATGGCCCCGGGAGTTGCGGATCCGCACCAGCGCCCCGGGTCCCGGATCGATGTAGAGATTGGTCGCTCCGTAGTTGAGCCAGAGCCCTCCTGTGGCACGCAACTGGGAGGAGATGACAAACCGCGCCCCCCCTGTACCCAGGAACTTGATAAAGCCTTTCATGGACGGCCTCCTTCGTGGTATCTGTATTGTAGGGGCCACCTTGCGGAATGTCAAATCGGAAGACCTGTCCTTCGCCGTCTACGAATCATCCCTCGGCAACATCCTTCTCGTTGCCCGGGGCGAGGCCCTCACCCGTCTCTCCATATCCAGGCGGAACCCCCTTGAGCTTGTAAAAGAGGTGCGCCGGGAGCTTCCCTCGGCAGTCAATACATCGACGCCCTTCAAGAGGGTACGGACCGAGCTCGACCGGTATCTGAGGGGACAGAAGGTGAGCTTCTCCGTTGAGGTGGACCTGTCCGACCTCGCTGACTTCACCCAGAGGGTGCTGCGGGAAACGATGAAGATACCTTACGGCGATATGCGAAGCTACCGGTGGATCGCCCGGAAGGTCGGCGCGCCTCAGGCGCCGAGGGCCGTGGGTCAGGCCCTGAAAAGAAACCCCATCCCCCTCATCATCCCCTGTCACAGGGTGATCAAGGCGGATGGTTCGTTAGGCGGCTTTTCCCTGGAAGGGATCTCGAAGGCCGATCTCTTGAGGCTGGAGGGTGTCAGTCCCCTTCCCCCGGCTGCTCGTTCATACTCCCCGTCCGGTAGCCTTCCAGATCCAGCGTGACGTAGACAAATCCAAGCTTTTTGAGACCGGCCGCGATCTCCCGCCTTCGGCGGATCACCGTCTCAAAGGCCCCGGCGGGCACCTCGATGCGGCCGATGTCCCCGTGGTACCGCACCCGGGCCTGTCCGAGGGCGAACGCCCTCAGGAAATCCTCCGCCCTCTCGATGCGGGCGAGGATATCCCGGGTGATGACCGTCCCGTAGGGGACCCTGGAGGCGAGGCAGGCGGACGAGGGCTTGTCGGCGGTGGCGAGGCCGAGAGACCTGGACAGGCGCCTCACCTCCTCCTTGGTGAACCCGGCGTCAAGGAGGGGACTCATGACACCCTTCTCCAGGCACGCCCTTCTCCCCGGCCTGAAGTCCCCGAGGTCGTCCACGTTCGATCCCTCCAGGACCGCCCCGATGCCTTCCTGTCGCGCCGCCTTCCATGCCCGGTCGAGGAGGTCTCTCTTGCAGTGGTAGCACCGCTCCCTCGTGTTCTCGACGAACCCGCGGTTCCCCAGGTGATCGATGTCCGTGACCCGGCAGGTGACGCCCAGGGCGGAAGCGGCGGCAACGGCACCCTCGGTCTCCTGTTCCGGGAAGGCGGGCGATCGGGCGATGAAGGCGACGACGTTTCGGGCCCCCAGGGCGTCCACGGCGCATTGCAGGAGAAAGGTGCTGTCCACCCCGCCGGAGAAGGCCACGAGGACCCGGCCCAGCCCGCCAAGCCTCTGCCTGAGAAGGTGGAGTTTGTCTTCCGTCTCCATGAGCACACTATACCAGAGGGTCCGGCAGCCGCGCAACGCAGGCCGTTTACTTCCCGGCCCTTCTCTGGTATATTCAGTGCGCGACCACCGGTCAGGGAAGCCCATGCCACTTCTCTTCAATTCCACAAGCCACGGCGACATCCCCTTCGGGTTCTTCAACATCGAGACGGACATGGTGTTGCTGAACGATCATTTTCTCTTCGCCGAGGATATGGCGGGCCACGTGTCCCGCCTCGCGGAAAGCCCCCTGATCGGGGACATCGAAACGGCCTGGGAGATCTACGTGCTCCGGGAGGACGGAATCGGCAACCTCATGGGCGCCATCGCGGGTGTGGACCTCAGGGGCTTCATCGGCGAGGTGTACGGCCACTTTCCCTTTCCCCACGAACCGGACAAGTTCCGCCAGAACCCCGAAGGGTACCGGACGAGGGGCCTGATCGAGGGGATCGTGGGGCGTTACGCCGCTCCGGGCATGGTTCCCGTCGTCATCGACGGCGCCGGTCTGACCATCGCCGTGGGGCCCTACCGTTTCAGCCGGCCCGGCTTCGAGCGGCTCCTCGAATACCTGTGGTTCGGCGGTTACCCCCGGTGGAAGGAGATGGTGAGACCACCCTACATCCTCGCCATGAGGGAGGCGGTGGGACGGTCTTCGAACCCCTTTTTCGCGGCCATGGCTCCCGGGCGGTGGAGTTCGTGAGCGGTTGATTTTGCGGGTGGGGGCAGGTATACTTGTGCCATGGTTACGGAACACGCCATGCTCATGGCCCTGAAGGAGGCGGAGATCGCCTTCGGGGAGGAGGAGGTGCCGGTCGGCGCCGTGATCCTTTCACCGGAGGGCAGGGTGCTGGCGAGGACCCACAACCTGACGATCCGCCGGAACACGGCCACGGCCCACGCGGAGATCCTGGCCATCGAGCAGGCATCCCGGGTGGCGGGCAACTACCGCCTCAACGGGTGCACCCTGTTTGTCACCAAGGAGCCCTGTCCCATGTGTGCGGGCGCCATCGTGGAGGCCCGCATCGCGAAGGTGGTCTTCGGCTGCTTTGATGCGCGGCGCGGGGCCTTCGGCTCGGTTCTGGATGTGAACGCCCTGCCTCTCAACCACAAGGTGGAGGTGGAAGGCGGGGTGCTCGCCCGGGAGTCGGAGGCGCTCCTTCAGAGGTTTTTCAAATTGCGGAGAGGTACCGAAGCGGTCATAACGGGGCCGACTCGAAATCGGCTGTCCCGGTAACGGGACCGTGGGTTCGAATCCCACCCTCTCCGTTCTCTATAGTCAATAATATCAAATACTTAATGGTGGCAAAAAGGCCAAAAAAGTGTCACCAAAGTGTCACCAACTGGCCTGTTGGGGTGACAGATTAGTGCGTCTCTGCCGGATTATTCTTGGGCTGCTTTTTTCTGGAGGGGAAGGACGTTCTGCAACTTCCTGAAGGCGTCTACCACCTTCAGCTTTGCATACTTCTTCGTCATGTCCGGCTTTGTGTGGCCAAACCAGTCCTGAAGCATGTCGAGGGGTACTTCTGCCTCGTTGACCATCTGCGTACCGAAGGAGTGCTTGGTTGCCTCGTACAGTTCAACGCGCAAGTCTGTTCCGTGTTTCTCATTGAAGGCAGTCAGGGCTTTACGAAATATGCGGGAAACGTAGGCCTCGCTGTAGTGGCGTCTCACGGCTTTCCCATGGGTAAAGACAAAGGTGTGGGGTAACCCTCTTTTAGGGAGCACCGCGAGGGTCTCCGGGAAAATTAGGTTGTGGCGGATGTTCTTGGTCTTGGTGTGCTCCACCAAGGTATCGGCGCTGAAGGTTCTCCGGTATACCACCACGTCGCCGACAATGCAGTCCCATTTTAAGGCCCTTGCCTCTCCCGGCCGACACCCCTGGTAGAAGAGCCAGGTAAAGAGGGGTTTGTGTTCGTCTGGGACGCACTCAAGTATACCCTGCTGGGTCTCCCGGGAGATGGTCACGGGTTCGTGCTCGGGTATGTCGAATGCGGGGAACCGAGGTAACTCGGAGATATAGCGGTCCTCGTGAAGCCACTTGAAGAACCCCTTCAGGCCATCGGTGATGTTCTTCTGATACTTGGGGGAGAGCCGGGAAGGGAGGCTGTTTACGAAATCCTTGCAGTTGAAGATCTCCCGCACGTCTTTGTCGCCGTAAAAGTCTACGTAATAGGCGATGTAGGTTTTGAGCTTGGGTACATACCCGGGCGCTCTCTTGCCCTGGTCCATGAGCCGCTCTTTCTCCTCGTACCACTTCCAGACCAGAGCACTGAACCGATAATCAATCTTCCTCTTCGCCTTCCACCTTTCCGGGTCAAATCTTCTGGCCTCGATCTCCCCCTCGGCTTGCTTAAGAAGGGCGTGGGCCTGGGCGAAGGTCTCCAAGGTGGCCCCATCCAGGGTAGTAGCCCGGCGGATTCGTTCGCCGTTGAAGTTGATAGAGATGATGAACCGTTTTGCCTCGATGAGGTGCTTCGGACAATGAAAGACGAGCTTCGAGGCGTTGAACTTGAAGGCCTTTCGGCACTTCGGGCAAGTCCCCTTTGGATATATTCCCCTCATGTCGAACCCGAGGGGATTATAGATGGGGGCAGGGAGTCGTGTCAAGCTGTTTGGCCTCCGAGGCCTTCTGCTTGGCGTTCAGCGCTGCCTACTGTGGTTCCTGCCGGTGTCGCGGGTGATGTTTCTTCCTTCTCCAGGTTGTCAAAGATCATGTGGGCACCACTCCCCGGGTACCGCTCGCAGTTGTGTCTTGGTACCAGTAGTGCCCTTCCAGGCACCTACATTCAGCGCGGACCCCAAAGCCACTTACCGGGAAGGGCGGGAGCATGTTCCGAAGGTGCTGTAAGTTCCCGTTCCGAACCCAGCGGACCTCTTCAGCGGCACCGTGATCCCCGTCGTGTAGAAAGATCCTTACCGCCGCTATCTCATTCCTGCAACTCCCGCAAATAGGACAGACAAGTGGTGCTGCTTCGTGGCGGACCTGGATGTTGAGAAGGGTTGCGGATTTGGTCATATACTCCTCCTTTGCTTAAGATAGCCGTCTCACGGCTTCCTGAAATGTCAGCCCCTCCTTCTCCTGCAGGAAGGCTATGGTGTCCCATCCCCGGCCACAGGAGAAACAGAAGGCCCGGTTGTTCTTCAGGCTCAAGGATGGGGTTTTGTCGGGATGAAAGGGGCAAAGAGCCATGCCCCTCTTAAACTCGTGAAGTTCCTCGAAGGGGAAAGCCCTTGCCCTGTCGATGTCTTCCTGGGTGAGCCTTTCCTTGCCTTTGGTTGCCTTCTCAGGGTGTCGAAGATGGTAAAGCCGTACCTGGAGCTTGGCAATCTCCTTCACCGTCGCCTGAAAGTGTTCTCCGGTGAGGAGTCGCTCTATCACCCGGTCCCGTCGCTGATAGTCCTCATAGGCATTGATAAGGACAAGGCCCCGGTGAACGGCTTCCTCCATTTGCCCCTGAAGGCGCCTTATCTCGCAGTCATCCTTGAAGGCGGCGTCCGTCTCGGTGATATGGTCACGGATACATGCGCGGGCCTCAGTTCTACTACGAGAGAAGGCCCTTTCTTCGTCATGGAGCCATGCGGTTTCAGTCATTCTGAACCGCCTTTTCAACGTAGCCGTTCGGCCCCATGACAAGGGGAATTCTCGCCCCTACGCGGCCAAATTTGCGATTCTTCGCGACCTTGAGAACTGTAACGGAAGGGTCTTCCTTCCATCGGAAGGTGTAAAGAACGGTGTCGGCTTCCTGTTCAACGAATGATGAATCCCGTATACTCCCGAGGTCCGGTTCCTCATCAAAGCGGGTCTTCATAGTGTGCGCCACAAGGAAGACGATCACCCGGTGTTCCACGGCAAGCCGCTTGAGCCGTCGCACAACTTCGCCCACAACAAGGCTCATGTTCGGCCCCTTCGGCATGAGGTCCACGAGGTAATGCAGGTGGTCTATGAAGACTGCTTTGGTGCCGTACTTCAACTTCGCCTCGATGATCCGGTCCTCTATCCAGGTCAGCGAGTGGTCCTTGAGGGTGACGGGTAGGACGATCCACCCGTGATAGTCGGGGTTGAAGGATAAGGCGAAGTCATCAACCGGGACCTCGTAGGACAGCCACAAGGGAAAGCAGCCCTCCGCGGTCAGGGTACGGGTGAATGACTGGTAGGTGGTAGTCTTGCCTGAGCCGGTGGTGCCGGAGACGACAACCAACTGACCGGTGGAGACTCCCCCAATTTCCCGGTCAAGAGAAGGAAACCCGGTCTTGAAACTCAACTGCTCTGGAACAGTGCGCCGGTATTCCTCAAGGACCACGGGCAAGGGTTCTACCCGGTCAGGTCCTTTGTAGGTGGCAAGCTCCTGCTCTTTGGTGATCCTGTCGAGGGCGTCTGTCAAGGGTGGCCTCCTTGGAAGTAGGTGGCGGGGTCTGAGGGTGGGGGTGTCCGCTTCTGGGCCTGGAGAAAGGCGTTGACGGAATGGGCAGACAAGGCAATAGAGAGGGTGATCCCTACCTTGTCCGCCTTCTCGCTCTGGAGGAAGAAATCAACCATCCTCTTGAGGGTGTCCTCATCGTGGTGGGTGAGGGCCGCCTTCACCCGTTTTCCGTCTTGTCCGCTGATCTCGGGCTTGAATCCTCTACTCTCTTCTACAGAGCGAAGGAAGTAAGACACGAGGTTCTTCACCCGAGGGTCTGCATGATCTTTTCTTCTTGTATATACATTCTTGTTTGTGGTCGGATTTTCTTCATTTGCTGGTTCATCTGCTGGTTGTCCGTGGTCCCTACCATGCTGGTAAGTATGCCAATTGACTATAGAAAGAACCGAAAATTTGTTGGTCGTTTTGATGGTCAGTTTTGGCCCATCTGCTGGTTGTCCTGTGAGGAAGCGCAGGTGGTTGCGGATCGCACCTTCCCCCTGCTGAAGTTCCTGGGATGCAGCCTTCCTTCCGAAAACGAGTTGCCCCGGCTCCAGGGTGACGTGCTGCCTGCCTACTTTTTGAACGTGTTTTGTATGGCTTGCCTTCAAGAGACACCACGTCCAGAAGGCCCAGAGCTTAGGGTTTGACAACCAGCCCGTTTCAAGGGATGAGCGATAGAGCTTGATCCAGCCTGAACTTTTGGGGTTATCGGTGCGGGTACTCAAGATAGTTCCGTTCGCCGTTCGCCGTCGCCGTGAGTGTTGCCCCGTCCCGTAAGTCCAGCATTCTTCGCCGGGTCCGCCGCAAGGCCCGCACGAAATCGAGAACGCCAATTTCTGCATTGCGGTGGTAGTCACGGAGAAGCCGGTGGACCTCTTCCGTACCCGGCGCGAACCAGAGTACCCTTCCTGCTTCGAGGACCTCGGTCACCTGGATGTCGTTCATGATGAGAAAAGAGATTTCGTGGATGTCGGAAACTGGAAAACTTCGTCGATCTGCCATAGTCGTCCCCCGTGTCTTAGCGTAAAAAAAGCCCCTCAGATGGGGTTTTTTAGAACCCGAACCGAGAGGCTTTAGCGCGCTGCGGTTAGCCGTTATGCCGCCGATGGAGATTGGGAGGTAACGGCCATCAAATTTTGGCTCACCACGTCATAATGGAAAGTGTAAACATGTCGCAAGGCGATGTCAAGTCGGTGGCATCTTCTGGCAATGTATCATCTCTTGTGTCAGGAGAAGAAGATGGGGTACCTTCCTTAGAGAGAACGCCACATTCTTCAAAAAGGAGGAGGCACCCCATGATGCAAGTAGTAGTAAAGAATCTATCACAGGCGATGAAGATGGTAAAGGACATGGAAGGACCCGATTGGGAAGTATGGCCCGATGATCACCGGGAGGTAGGACGCAAGGCTATTGCCCAGATCCTCACGTACCGGATGAAGGAATCGATTGCCGATCACTTGGGCCGCCTCCCGGAGGGGGTAGCGGACAGGAGGAACGGCACCTACCCTCGCCGCGTGCTCACGGAGATCGGTGACATCCTTCTTGCCGTTCCCCGGACACGGACCTATACCCCCCTTCATGTCCTCCAGGTCTATGGGAGAAGGAGCAAGGAGGTGGATCGCCTCATCCTTGCCTGCTTCCTCCTGGGGCTCTCCACCCGGAAGGTGGGAGAGACCCTCCTTGCCATCCTGGGAGAGAAGGTGTCCCCATCAACGGTGAGCAGGATCGCCCGGACCCTGGATACCGCGGTGGCGGCATTCCATGCACGGAGGCTCTCCAATGCCTATCGAGCCCTCATCTTCGACGGGATCATCCTCTCCCGGAAGACGGGCATGGGGGCCGTGCGCAGACCGGTCCTGGTGGTCTTAGGGATCCGTCACGACGGGAAGAAGGAGGTGATCGACTACCGCCTGGCCTCTTCGGAGAGTGCCGCCGAATGGGACCGGTTCCTGACGGATCTTGCCCGAAGGGGACTGACCGGAGCGGGGCTTGAGGTGGTTCATGAGGGTACCCTCTCTTCTGCTGGCTCAGGAGAAAATGTCGTGGCCGTATCGGCTCCTACAAGGGTGACAATCTGATCTGAACCCTCTCTCCCAAAGGGGTCCCGGAAGATGATGATCATGGTATCCTCGGGTTCCAGGCGCTCCTCCATTTTCTTCAATCGGCTCTCGATACCTCTCACCGGTCACCTCCTGTAAGTGCGCTTTTCGAGGACCAGCCGTTCAATGCTGGTCAGGCGCTCGTCCAGCTCTCTCAATTCCCTTGCCTTGAGTACATGGCCTATCACGTCATTGGCCGCATATCTGCGGATGCTCTCGTTCTCGGAACCCAGGAGGGCGATGAGCACCTCCACGGCCCTGTCGAGACCCTTCTCCAATCGGTCGAGGGCCTCCTTGGCCGCCATCCGACGATACTCTTTCAGCGCAGAGGCAAAGGACTCAACCTTGCACCACTTGTAGTAAAGGCTCTTGTTGATGCCGGTGAGACGGCAGGCCTCCTCAATGGTACGGCTCCTTGCCACGTTCTGAATCAAGCGTTCCTGCTTGGGGGTCAACAACGGTTTTCCATCTTTTTCGTGCTCGTCCATCCTTTTCATCCCTCCCGGTATGGGGTCACTGCAAAGCTGTCTGTCATATGTTCCTCCTCCCACGGTCTTCTGACTCCCGTATCCACGAAGAGGCATTTCAGGCCTTGCACCTCCAGTGCTTCCTTCATCGCCAGGACTTCCTCATCGGACTTCCCGCTGGTCACAACGACCTGCACTTCTTTGAATCCGACGGCCACCTCAATTCGATCAAGGCGCCTTGCTATCCTCATATGCTGCCCCCTTTTCCTCCCTCCCTATCTGGATATCCATCTACCCAACTCTGGAATCCCTCCAACACGGTATCCAGGTCTTTTCTCATATCATTCATTACCCAGCATGCCCCGTTTCTTGCGCTGGGTCCTGCATCCTCTTCACAGCCCAGGAAGACGTAGAGCATATTGATTTTGTCCTGAAGACGCTCCAGGATGCTCCGTGTTTCGCCGATGTTCATAAACTTTTTCTCGTGTGTCATGATGTCCCTCCTCCTTGGAATTTCGGTTCCCCGTTCGGTATCGGCCCCGAAGGCGCCGTCTTACTGCCTGTCTCATTCGTCCCTGCTCACCGTTCTCGCCTGCAACCACCGTTCAAGACTCGCCCGGTTGTACTTGATGCACTTCCCGATACGGGTCCAGCCCGGCCCCCACTCCAGGGTACGCCACTTCCTGAGCGTATGGATACTCACTCTGAGGAGCGCCGCGGTCTCTCTTGCGGTGAGGAATTCAAGTTCCATGGGGTCCTCCTTTCATTGGCTATTCCGTCAATCACTGAACGGTGGTTGACACACATAGGCCCTACATCGTCACGCAACCCGCTTGAGAATGTTCTTGACCGTCTGAGGGTGCCAGGTCTTCCCTGCGGGCCTATAGCGGCGTTCTGAAAGCTCGTTACATATCTCCCGTAAGCTGCATCCTGCCTGTCTGAGTTCCAGGATGAGGCTGATTGCTTCCTGATCCTCTGGATCGCCGAAGAGGGTCTTGCCGTCCTGTCCGAGTCGATAGCCGTAAGGTATCTGTCCGGCCCTCTCGTTCTTCACGATCTTCAGCCTAAGTGCATCCCGGGTCCGTTCCGCGATGGTGTCCCGTTCCCACTGGTTCATCGAGGCCATGATGTTGAGAAAGAATTTCCCCATGGCGGATTTGGTATCTATCCGCTCGGTGATGGAATGGAAGGCCACACCCTTTTTCTCGATGAGGTCCATAAGGGAGAGGGTATCCTTGACCCTTCGTGATAGCCGGTCGAGCTTGTAGACCACCACGGCGTCAATCTCCCGGCGTTGAATCCGGGCAATCAGGGTCTGTATCCCTTCCCGGTTCAGGTCTTTTCCACTCTTCCCGGCATCCTCGATAATGTCCACAAGGAGGAGGTCGTTCAATTCACAGTAGGTCTCTATCTTGGTCCTCTGGTTCTCCAGGCTGATCCCTTCTCTTGCTTGCTCCTCCGTGCTCACCCGGGCATATCCTACCGCTTTCATCCTCTCCACCTCTCCTGAAGTATCATTAAGTATCATATACTCTATTATAATCTCAGAAAATAGCGTTGTCAAGAGTGCATGAGATTACCTGAGAGACTCAGATATTGAGGTTTATTTCTGTAGAGGGTATGATGAGGCCATGGAAGAACAGAGACTGCTCACCATAGAGGAGACGGCACAATTCCTGCGAATCTCGAAGGCCACACTTCACCGCCTACTTGCCGACAATGCCTTGACTCCGGTACGGATAGGGGGAAGGACCCTCTTCGACAGGAAGGATCTTGACGCTTTCATCGAGAAGGCGAAGGAGCCGAAGGAGAAGGCAGGGAAGAAGAGGGGAAGAAAGCCCGGGGCAAGTTCGACGTAGGTTCCCTTCGCCACTGAGTAGAGTTGGGCCATGGGCTTTGTTCACATGATGGCGGACGAGAATGGCGTCGAGAAACAGCTTGAAAGGAAGCACTTTTTCTTAGATAATCGGTTTATTAAAGGGAAATAAGGCTGGCGGCGACAGGGGGTTCCATGCGAAGCTGCCCGCTTAGCCACGCTGCCGGACCACCCGTTGAACATAGAGACATTCTGTTTGATCGAGCTGTGAGGGAGTTGGAGGGACGGAAGATGGCGTGTGGCCCCAGACGGACAAGACTCGTCGAATAATTTAGGGCCACTTTTTCCGTCGTGCCTGATTTTGATTATCTGATGGGGGGTCCCCGGGGGGTCTGGACAGGGGGATTCGTAAAACGGGAGGTGTGCCGTGACAGCAGACAGATTTAGGCTCGTTGTTGCCATCATTTTATCGGCAGGTTTGCTCTCTGGGTTATACTGGACTCGGTTTCAGGTAGTGGCTTTGCCTCGTGCCGACACCTGGGGAATAGTCTTCAAGATAGACCGGCTTACTGGGAAAGTGACCTCCTTGACGGATGAACTTGAGTTTGAGTCGGACCCACTTCAACTACTGCAGAAGAATAAGACAACAAGCTCTGCAGCCTACGTGGTTGGCACCATAGTAGCACGAACCACCATCATAGCCCTCATCTTTGCTATGGTATGGGTTGGTCTGAGAAGGGTTGGAATGCTTTCGAAAATAGACAAGAAGTGGATACCTCTGGTGGCCGCGGGAACGGCGGTGGTTCTATATGTGTTGCAGATGGCATATTCTTCGGTGGCCGGGAGCCTCAACGTTGTCTTTGCGGGAGCGGGTTTCATCGGTGTCCTTGTGCTGGTTTTGGGCTACGCATTTGGGGGCAGGCCGGGAAGAGTCGGTGGCAAGGGAAACGGCTCTGCCCACTGAACCAAACAGAAGAGCTACAAGGCGGCTTGCGAAGTGTCACCAAAGTGTCACCAACTCTCTGCGAACCGTTGATAATACTGGGGCTTCCGTGGGTTCGAATCCCACCCTCTCCGTTCTCATAATCTCGTACAATAAAAAAGGTACAGTCAAGAACGCACCCGGAAAGTTACGGATAGACGCGGATCTTGCCTTTGCAGCACAGGCAGGGGACGAAAAAGTAAGTCTTTCTCCGTCCTCAGGTGCCTCACTTCTCAGCGCGCAGCGCTTTCCGGCCCTCCGGTACCGACTGACGGATTTCGGGACTTGAGAGATGGAACCCATCAATGCGGTTTTCTGTCTGTCCTGCACCTGCGACGTGGAGGTTCCCACCCGCACTGCGCCACGGGCGGCGGGGCCTGAACGCACGGCAGCACCGGAGGAAGGCACCGTTACCAAGTGGTCTCTATTTTCTTGAGGATGTCCCCTCCTGTTTCCACGCGTTTCGACTACCGGTCGAGAGGACTCTTCACGCCCAGGACGTTCCGCTTGGCCACGTGGGTGTAGATCATCGTGGTTTGCAGATACCGGTGACCGAGTAATTCCTGGATGGTCCGTATGTCGTACCCCTTTTCCAGCAGGTGGGTTGCGAAACTGTGTCGCAAGGTGTGGAGGGACGCGGGCTTGGCGATACCCGTGGTTGCGAGTGCCTGTTTGAAGGCCTTCTGGATGAGGGCCGGATGGACATGATGCCGTCGTACCACGTGGGTGCGCGGATCGACGGAGAGTGTCCTTGAGGGAAAAAGCCAGAACCATCCCCATTCTTTCCCCGCCTTCGGATACTTCCGTTCCAGCGCCCCCGGGAGTTCCACGCCGGGAATGCCTTTCTGACGGTCCTGATCGTGGAGGGTACGTACGGATGCGATATGTTTGAGGAGATCGTCTTTCAGCACCTCCGGAAGTACGGTTCGTCGGTCCTTGTCCCCTTTGCCGGACCTGACAAGGAGGGTACCCTGCTCTAGGTCAATGTCCTTGATGCGGAGCCTCAGCGCTTCCGTAAGCCTCAGCCCGCACCCGTAGATAAGTTGCGCCATGAGCCTGTGCACGCCCGACATGGCATCGAGTATCTGAGTTACCTCTCTCTCCGAGAGTACCAGGGGAAGTCGACGCTTCTCCTTCGCCCGTACGGCCCCGATGGTGTGCTCTATGTCCCTGGCAAGGACGTGGCGGTACACAAAGACAAGGGCGTTCAGCGCCTGGTTCTGGGTGGCTGCCGAGACGCCCCTGCTGACCGCTATGTCCGAAAGAAAGTCCTGAAGATGGGCAGGCCCGAGCCTGTCAGGGGGGATGTGCCCCGTGAACTGACCGAACTGACGAAGCCAGCCGGAATAGGTCTTCTCGGTGCTCAACGAACGGTGCCGAAGTCTGAGGGCCTCCCGCAGGCGAACCTCGAGTTCCTGCCACGCCTCAGGCGTACCCCCCTCCTCTGGGTCGGAATGACCCCCGATGGCAATAGTGGACACGAATATTCTTCATGCTGCAGCCTTCCTGACATAGAATAGTTT
>CAYOQF010000010.1:0-79510 GCA_964406055.1 uncultured Syntrophorhabdaceae bacterium | reverse complement strand
CCGATATTGGTATCTTTCAGTTTTGGACTTGACAGGAGGAATATAGGATGTCCCTAGTGTACCGGGCTTCAGGTCATTCGTGTCGGGGTCTTAAGGATGCATACCGTCGAGGGGCAGGTATGAGTAGATGGGTGAAAGAGGGAATGAGTGGATGAGGGAGACGGCGAGAAAACAGAGGTTCCGCAGCCGAGCGCGAGTGACCGGAGTCGCTGGAACGGAAGGAACGTGTGTGCAAGGCGATTCCGGCACCGATGGCGAGCCTAAGATCCTCATTACTGGCTGATTCGCTGACTGGCTGAAGGGAGGAAAATATGTGTTCACCGGGCAGCCCTTGACACTCGATCGGTGGAGGCGGGAGAATAGGGGAGGAAGATCGCAAGGGGATTTCATGAACACCATGGAATGGGTATTCAACGAAAGGGCGCGGGAGCATGGCGACGCGTGGGACATCGGGTCGTGCGCCTTCCTGAACGAGGCGGAGGCGGAAAAGGTCCTCGCCTTCCACCGCACCATCCCCGGCTACCTGCCCACACCCCTCGCCTCCCTGGACGGTCTCGCCACACGTCTGGGTCTCGGCGCCGTCTACGTGAAGGACGAGTCACACCGCTTCGGACTCAAGGCCTTCAAGGTCCTGGGCGGCTCCTACGCCATGGCCCGGTATCTGGCCAAGAGGCTTAACCGGCCTATCGAAGAGCTGCCTTACCATACCCTCACATCGGCCGATGTCCGGCAGGCCCTCGGCCCCGTCACCTTTTGTACGGCCACGGATGGGAACCACGGAAGGGGTGTGGCCTGGACCGCCCGCCGGTTCGGCCAGAAGGCGGTCGTCTATATGCCCGGGGGTTCAGCCGTACAGAGACTCGAAAATATCCGGGCCGAGGGTGCGGAGGCCTTCATCCTCGGCATGAACTATGACGATACGGTCAGATTCGCCGCAGGGCAGGCCCGGGAACACGGGTGGGTGACCGTTCAGGACACGGTGTGGGAGGGATACGACGAGATCCCCCGGTGGATCATGCAGGGCTACATGACCATGGCCCGGGAGGCCCTGGATCAAATGGCGCAGTCGGGGGTGGAGAAACCGACCCACCTCTTTCTCCAGGCAGGCGTGGGCTCCATGGCTGCCTCCGTACAGGGCCATTTCACCTGTCTTTTTGGAAAGGAGCGACCGGTGACGCTTGTCGTGGAGCCCCACGGGGCCAACTGCATGTTCCGGTCCGCGGCGGCAGGCGACGGGTTGCCGAGAAGGGTGGAAGGGAACCTGGAGACCATCATGGCCGGGCTGGCCTGCGGGGAGCCGAACCCCGCGGCGTGGCGTATCCTCTGGGACTTCACCGACGCCTTCCTGTCCTGCGAAGATGGGGTTGCCGCCATGGGGATGCGGCTTCTGGGAAACCCCCTCGGTAAAGACCCGAGGATCGTCTCGGGGGAATCCGGGGCGGTCACCGCCGGGGTGCTGAGGCTCCTCATGGAGGATCGAGGCCTTCGGGATCTCAGGGAGGGGTTGGGCCTCAAAGAGGACTCCGTCGTCCTCCTTTTCAGCACCGAGGGGGATACGGACCCGGCACGCTACCGCGCCGTCGTCTGGGACGGGGAATATCCCCTTACTTCTTCTCCTCCCTGATCACCTGCCCCCTTGAGAGAAAAGAGATCCCCTGGTTGTACCGCGTGCCGATCATGACCGACTCCATGATCGGTACCGATACGGCAGTCTCCGCCTTCCATTTCACGATGAAGCTTGCGCCCGACCCCCCTCTGCTGTCCGACTCCCTGATCACGTAGCGGGTCGCCTCCATGGCGCCAAGCTGCAGCGGCTTCTCGACATAGCGCCGGAGAAGGGCTCCTTTCGAATCGTAGTAATCACCCGAGAGGATGGTGATGGCGCCCTGAGGGTCCGTATTGCGGATGCTGATCGTGGCGGCGAGGTAAAAGGGGGTCTCCCGGTCACCTATGTAGATATGGGAATAGACGGGCACGTAAACCGTCTGACCGAAGGACTGCTGCACCGACTGGGCCCTCACGTACCCCCACCCGTGCACAAGGCACAGAAAACATGTCACCGTCCACAGCAACCTCTGAGTCATCCTTTTCTTCCACATTGCGGTCACCTCCGTCCATCCTGTCACGACCCCCGGGGCCTGATAGGGGATAGAGCATTCTAAGCGGTTCCCGCAACCGGCGTCAAGTAGCGTGTCTTTCTTGACAGCACCGGCGTAATGTGGGATGGTTGATTCTTTCAGAACTGGAGGTCCGTGACCGTGAGCGGCCAGCCCTTTTTCGAAATCGCATCGATCCTCGCCATAGCAGCGGTGCTGGGCGCCGCGGGCATGCTCCTCCGCCAGCCCCTGATCGTAGCCTTCCTTGCCACAGGCGTCCTCGCAGGACCTTCGGTATTGGGTCTTATCCAGAGTCACGGCCAGATCGAACTCCTTGCCCAGATAGGCATCTCCGTCCTCCTCTTCGTGGTGGGTCTCCGTCTCGATCTGAGCCTCATCCGCACCACGGGACCGGTCGCCCTGGCAACGGGCCTCGGTCAGGTGATCTTCACCACCCTTTTCGGCTTTCTCATAGTCTGGTCGATGGACTTCTCCGTGGTGGGCGCCCTGTACGTGGCCGTCGCCCTCACCTTCTCAAGCACCATTATCATCGTCAAGCTCCTCTCCGACAAAAAGGAGATCGACTCCCTTCACGGGAGGATAGCGGTCGGTTTCCTTATCGTGCAGGACATGGTCGCCATCTTTGCCATGATCGCCCTTACCGCCCTCGGGGAGACCACCTCGAGGGGAACCTTCCAGACCTCCCAGATCGCCTTTATCGTCCTGAAGGGTCTCGGCTTCCTCCTGGCCGTGGCGCTCCTGGCCCGGTATGTGCTGCCCCCCCTTACCCGGCTCCTCTCGTGGAACCAGGAACTCCTCGTCCTTTTCGCCGTCGCATGGGCCGTATTCCTGGCGGCAGCCGGAGACTACCTGGGCTTCAGCAAGGAGGTGGGCGCTTTTCTGGGCGGGGTATCCCTCGCCTCGACCCGGTACCGGGAGACCATCGGCGCCAGACTCGTGGGCCTCAGGGATTTCCTTCTTCTCTTCTTCTTCATCGACCTGGGTGCCCGGCTGGAGATGGCCAATGTGGGGCCCCAGATGGGCAACGCCGCCTATCTTTCCCTCTTTGTGCTTGTCGGCAACCCCCTCATCGTCATGGCCATCATGGGTATCATGGGGTATCGTCGCCGCACGGGATTCATGGCGGGCCTGGCCGTGGCGCAAATCAGTGAGTTCTCCCTCATCCTCGGAGCCCTGGGCGTCAGTCTGGGGCACATCACCATGGAGGCCATGGGTCTCATCACCCTCGTGGGCGTGGTGACCATCTGCGTGTCCACCTACATGATCATCTACTCCGGGACCATCTACCGTTGGCTTTCCCGGCCCTTACGCATCTTCGAGAGGGCCCGCCCCTATCGGGAGGAGTTGGCGACCGGCACCTGCCAGACCCCTGAAGTGGACGTCCTTCTCATAGGCTTGGGCAATTACGGGAGCGGGGTGGCGGAACACCTCCTGGAGAGGAAAAAACGGGTGGCGGGGGTCGACTTTGACCCCCAGGCGCTGGACGCGTGGCGCCATCGGGGGCTCCCTGTGGTGTTCGGCGACGTGGGAGACCCCGAGTTCCTCGACAACCTTCCCCTTCACTGCTCGTCATGGGTGGCAAGCACGGTGAGGGATCGAGACGTGAACCTTACGCTCCTCCACCTCCTCAAAGAAAAGGGCTACGACGGGAAAATCGCCCTTGCGGCAAAAGATGAGGAGGAGGCCCGGGCATACACCGCCGCGGGGGCCCACATCGTCCTGAGACCTTTTGTCGATGCGGCGGAAGAGGCCGCAGATTCACTCCACGAGGCCATGCACCTTCTGCCCCAGAATATCGACTGGCCCCTGGCACTCAAGGAAATCAGGCTGCGCCGGGGTTCCCTTTTCGCCGGCCAGCTCATCAGGGACCTGACCCTTCCCGCCACCGCCGGTATCCACATTCTGGCGGTGAGCAGGGCCGGCCGCGTTTTCCTGGAACCTGATCCCAACTTCCAGCTCCTTCCCGCCGACCGTCTTGTTCTCATGGGAGAACCGGGCACCCTGAAGCATGCCGAGGAACACCTCCACCAGCGGGAGGAGGTGGAGGAGGAGGACCAGTTCAAGCGGTTTGCGACCACAGAGGTGGAGATCGGACCTTCCTCGCCCCTCGCGGGCCACAGCCTTACGGAACTGAAGTTCCGGAAAAAGTACAACGCCACGATTGTGGGCATCATTCGCGGCACGGAACGGATACCCATGCCTGCGCCGGCCGAAACGATACAGGGAGGGGACAGGCTCTTCCTTATCGGAACTCAAAGGTCAATAGACAGACTTAAAGACATGTCACCGCTGTGAGGTCGTCCCTTCCGCCGACAGGGGGGTTACTCAAACCTGAGGGCGTCTATCGGGTTGAGGAGGGATGCCTTGAAGGCGGGGTAGAAGCCGAAGAAGATGCCCACCATGCCGGAGAAGGCGAAGGCGAGGAGCGCCGACAGGGGCGAGACGTCGGTCCGCCAGCCTGCGACGAAAGAGAGGATCTCCGACCCCGTGATCCCCACCGCAAGCCCGGCAATCCCGCCGATGAGTGACAGGATGATGGCCTCCATGATGAACTGAAGCCGGATATCCCAGGTCTTGGCACCGATGGCCATACGGATGCCGATCTCTCTCGTCCGCTCGGTCACGGACACGAGCATGATGTTCATGATCCCGATGCCACCCACGAGAAGGGACACGGAAGCGATGGCGCCCAGGAGCAGGGTCATCACCTTCGTCGACTGCTCGGTGGCCTGCATCATCTGTGTCAGGTTGCGGATCGAGAAGTCGTCTTCCTGCCGGGCTCCGATGCGGTGCCTCTGCCGCAGAAGGTCCTTGATCTGGTTCTCGGCCCTGTCGAGATCCTCCGTGCTTTTTGCCTTCACCATGATGAAGCGAACCATACCCGGGAAGGCGGTGCCGAAGAGCTTCTTCTGGCCTGTGGTCACGGGGACCATCACCGTGTCGTCCTGATCCTGTCCCGTTACCGACTGCCCCTTCACGGCGAGGACGCCGATCACCCTGAAGGGGATCTTCTTGATCCGGATGATCTGGTCGACAGGATCGATGCTGCCGAAAAGGTTGTCCACGACGGTCTGCCCGAGGAGGGCCACCTTTGCCGAACTTTTCACCTCTTCATCGCTCATGACCCGTCCCGAGGCCAGTGGCCAGTCCCGAACCGTGAGCATCCCGGCCGAGGTGCCCGTAACGATGGTGGACCAGTTCAGATTTCCGTAAATGAGCTGGGCTACCCCGCTCACCACCGGGGCTACCTCGAGGACCGCGGGACACTCCTTCAGGATCGCCTCCGAGTCCTCCAGGGTGAGGGTGGGCTGGCTGCCGAAGCCCATTCTCGCGCCCCCCGAAGTCTGGCTTCCAGATTGGACAATCAGGAGGTTGCTCCCCATGCTCGATATCTGCTCCGCTATCTGCCGGCTCGCCCCTGTGCCCACCGCAAGCATGGCGATGACGGCTCCTACGCCGATGATGATGCCCAGCATGGTGAGGGCCGACCGCATCTTGTTCACCCGCAGGGCCCGCAACGCGATCCTGGCGGTCCAGGGTATGCTGATCACGGTCTCACCTCGCCTTCTCCGGGGGCGCAGAGATTCCGGGCACTCCACATCCTTGCGCTCTCCCGTCTCTCGTCCGCCACCAGATGACCGTCCCGGAAACGGATGATCCGCCTGCTGTAGGTCGCAATGTCCGGTTCGTGGGTCACAAGGATTACCGTGATACCCGACTGGCCGTTCAGCTTCTCGAAAAGCTCCATGATCTCACCGCTCGTGGCCGTATCGAGGTTTCCCGTAGGCTCGTCGGCCAGGATGATGGGCGCCTCGTTGACGATGGCCCGGGCAATGGCCACCCGCTGCTGCTGTCCGCCTGAGAGCTGGTTGGGGTGGTGATGTTCCCTTCCCTCGAGTCCCACCGTCTTCAGCGCCTCTCTGGACCTCCGGTGACGTTCCTTCGGCGGGACGTTGGCGTAAAGCATGGGAAGTTCCACGTTCTCCAGGGCCGAGGTTCGGGGCAGGAGATTGAATCCCTGGAATACGAATCCAAGCCGTTCGTTCCTGATGTGGGCCAGCTCATCGCGGGTCAGTTTTCCCGTGTCCGTGCCGCTCAGGAGGTATTGGCCGCTCGTGGGGATGTCGAGACAGCCGATGATGTTCATGAAGGTGGATTTGCCCGAACCCGAGGGCCCCATGATGGCGAGAAACTCTCCGCTCTCGATGGACACCGAGACCCGGTCCAGGGCCTTGAGCTGGATGTCGCCCAACTGGTAGATCTTCGTAATCTCTCTTGCCTCGATCAGTTTCATCTACCGTATGAACCTGGGAGCCGACTGCTGCCCGCCCCCGGTATTGGCCTTCTGGGTCTTCTGAATCAATTCGACGATGACCTGCTGGCCTTCTTTCAGGTCACCGGAGGTGATCTCCGTAACGGTGCCGTCGCTCAACCCTATGGCGACAGGGACGCGCCTCGGCTGCTCATTCTCCAGCACCCAGACGGCATAGCGTTTCTGATTCTGACCGCCTCCGTCCTTTCTGGCCTGCATCCCCGAGGTCCCTTCGCCCTTGCGCGGGGGGCCGGCCTGTCCGCCGCCTGCCTTATCGGTTGCACCTCCGGATTGGGCCGCGCCACCCTCCTTCTCCGGGAGCTTGAAGCGGAGCGCCGCATTGGGCACCTTCATGACGTCCTTCTTTTCGGCCACCACAACGGATACATTGGCGGTCATGCCCGGCTTGAGACGAAGGTCCGTGTTGTCCACCCTGATCACCACGTCATAGGTCACCACGTTCTGGACCGTGATGGGGGCGATGCGGACCTGCTCCACCTTTCCCCGAAAGGTGTGGTCCGGGTAGGCGTCAACGGTAAACTCCACATCCTGGCCCGTCTTTATCTTGCCGATATCCGCCTCGTCGATGTTCGTGTCGATCTGCATCTTCGTGAGGTCCTGGGCGATGGTGAAGAGCGTGGGCGTCTGAAAGCTCGCCGCCACTGTCTGGCCGACGTCCACAGCCCGGGAGACCACCACACCGTCGACAGGAGAGATGATCTTCGTGTACCTGAGGTTCGTCTCCGCGTACCGGAGGGCCGCCTCCGTCTGGGCTACCTGGGCCATGGCAGCCCTCACCAGCGCTTCATTGGCGTCGTGGGTTGCCTCGGCCGTATCGAGGTCGCTCCTGGCGATGAGATTTCGGGCGAAGAGTTCCCTGTTCCTGTCCCTCGTCCTTCTCGAATCGTTCAGGGTGGCCTGGGTCTTGTCGACGTTTGCCTTCGCCGCAAGGAGGTTGGCCCGCGCCTGATCCACCTGGGCCTCAAAGGCGGCCGGATCGATCTCGGCAATCACCTGACCCCTTTTCACGGTGGAGTTGAAATCCACGAGGAGCTTCTTGATGGTGCCCGACACCTGGGTGCCCACGAGGACGGTGGTCACCGCGTTCATGGTGCCCGTCGCCGTAACGGTCGCCCTGAGACCACCCGTTGTCACCTTGGCGGTCTTGAACCGGACCCCGTCCCCCCTGGTTCCGTAAAAGATTATGACCCCCACCACGGCAAGGGCGACGACTATCGAACCTATGATGATCTTCTTTCTCATTCCCGTACCCCCATGGCCTTCTCTATGGCCGCCTGGGCATTCTTGTAGTCCGTGAGGGCCGCCGTGAGCGCCGTCTCTGCATTGGAGAGGGCCACAAGGGCATCGGTCACCTCGATCGGATTACCCACTCCCGCGTTGTACCGTCCTGTTGCAAGTTCAACATTCTCTTTCGCCTGCCTCACCGCAACCTCGGAGGTGACGATGCTCTCCTCGGCCTGCCGCAGGGAGACAAACCCCTGCTCGACCTGGGATGCGATGTCGAGACGGAGCGACAACTCGTTGGCGCTTAAGGTGAGATAGTTCTCCTGGGCCTCCGCAACCTGATAACCGGTAAGGAATCCCGTGAAAAGGGGGAAGGTAACGGTGAGGCCGTAGTTCCAGCCGCTTTCCAGGGGAAAACCCGTACCCGTATAGGAATAGGCGGCACTGCCGTTCACGGTGGGGAAGTATCCCTTCCGGGCGAGGCCGACAGACTCCCTGGCCGCTTCTTTCCTCGTCCGGAGGGCCTTCAGGTCCGCCCTTCGTTCATGGGCCCTCGCCACCGCCTCTTCCAGGGTGTAGCCGAATCTCGTAAAAGCCAGGTTGTCTTCCAGGGTATAGGCGGGGGCATTGATCAGACCCATCGCGTTGTTCAGGTTGACCCTGGCCATGCGCACCTGGTTCTCCGCCTTGATGAGACTGAGTTTTGCGTTACTCAGGTCCACCTCGGCCTTGGTCACATCGAACTTGGGCTTGGTCCCCACCTCAAAGAAACCGCGGGCCTGAACCAGATGTTTTTCGAACTGTTCCACCGATTCCAGGGCCACCCTCCGGTTTCGTTCCGCCTGCACCATCGTGTAGTAGGCTTGCTTGATATTGAAGATCACCGTCTCCTGCATGTTGGCCAGATCGAAGCGGGAGGAGGATGCATTGAGGTCCTGTATCCTCACCTGGGTCGGCGTCTTGCCGAAATCGTAGATGAGCTGGCTTAATCCCACGCTGCTCGTGTACTGATCATAGGCGGTGCTGCCGGCCGAGGACGAGGTGGAACTCCCTGTCCGACCCGAGGTGCCGGCGGGCGAGATCCTGTTGTATCCTCCCGACGCGGTTACCTGGGGATAATAGTTCGATTTTGCCGAGCCGATCTTCGCTTCATTCGCCCGCACGGTACTCATCCCGGCCAGGATGGAGGGTTGGTTCCGCAGCCCGGTCTCGATGGCCCGGCTCAGGGTGAGGGTCTCGCCGGGTGAGATCGACTGGCCCCTGACCGTGACGGGGGCCGAACACAAGACTACAAGGATGACCAGAAACAAAAATCCCAGGCCGTAATGACAGGATGTTCGTCCGGGAGCCATACCGTCTCCTTCACGTGAGTCCCCCGCAGGATACCCGGCGGCGAGGATCTGAAGCCGGTGGTCCGCGGGAAGGGCTATCGGTTGGTTGTCCATCGCGGATTATGGAAGCAAAATCCATACCATGCGACGTCGTTTCCTATCATATCAGGAAAAAGACTACTTTTTCCACCACCCCGCACCGTAATTTCTTCAAAACCGGCAACAATTGTCGTTCCCGTCCGAGCCCTCTCGACAAAACCGTCGCGGAGGATCGGGGAACAGGAGGATGGGTGAACGAGGGCATGGGGAGATGAGGGAAAGGTAAGGCGTTGATCGGCGGGCGCGGGATGTGGTAGGGAAAGGGAGGGGACGACTCACGGAAAGAAGGAGGGGCCGGCCCCGGACTCATGGAGGGAGGTCGTCATGATCGATCTGGATAAAGGCCCCGAACTGATGGACCGCCCGGAAATCCTCTACCGCCTCTTTTTCCCCCGCCGCGAATTCGCGGCCGACCTCCCCGCCCTCAAGATCAGGAACCATTTCGTTCCCGTCGAGGAGGGCATTTCCATCTGCTGCCGTTTCTACGCCTCCCCCCGCCCCGACGGTCCCGCGATTCTCTACTTTCACGGCAACGGCGAGACCGCCCCTGACTACGATTTTGTGGCGCCCCTGTACCGGGAGCGGGCCATCAGCCTTTTTGTGACCGATTACCGGGGATACGGCATGAGTGACGGAAGCCCCACGTGCAGCGCCATGATCAAGGACGCCCATCCTATCTTCCGGGCCTTCGAGACCTTCCTCGATGGAGAGGGCTTCACCGGGCCCCGATTCGTCATGGGCAGGTCTCTGGGGAGTGCCCCGGCCATCGAGGTGGCATACCACTATCAGGAGCGAATGAACGGGCTCATCGTGGAAAGCGGATTCGCTTCCGCCCGGAACCAGTTCGCCCGGTTGGGGGTGACCCATCTCTTCAGGGACGAACCCCGGGCCGTCGGCTTCGGCAACGATCTGAAGATAGCAAAGGTGACCATCCCCACCCTGATCATCCACGGCGAGTGGGACGAGATTATCCCCGCCGGGGAAGGCGAAACCCTCTACCAGGTGTCCGGCGCCGCGGACAAGCAGTCCCTCTTCATCCCGGAAGCAGGTCACAACGACCTGCTCATGGTGGGTCTCGACCGATACATGGCCGCTATCGAGCGATTCACGTCTCCCTCCCTGTGACACCTATCATCGCGCCGCCCCCGCCTGACGTGTTAGCCTCCTGACATGTTGACGAAGACGGGCGATAGCTCTTATCGCAGCAAGAGGTCGAAGGAGGGATGAACGTGAAAAGGGAAAGGTCGCCAAAGGTAATCCTTGCAGCCTTATGTGCTGTCACCGTGATCATCAGCACGGGGACACAATCCTTTGCCACTGATCTGGACCACATCAAGGCCGCCATCGTGGCCAAGGGGCAGAAATGGACCCCTACCGAAACGTCCGTCTCGAAGCTCCCGGATCACGAAAAGAGACTCCGCCTGGGCCTCGTGAAACGGACTCCTACAGGAAAGGAGACTATCGTGTCTGCGGACGCCCCTCCGGCCGGGGTACCGACAGGCCTCGACTGGACCAACCTGGGCGGTAATTACGTAACCCCGGTGAAGAACCAGGGCAACTGCGGGAGCTGCTGGGCCTTCGCCACCACCGCCGCCCTTGAGTCCTACATCCTCATCAGGGAGGGACTCCCCGCCACCAACGACGACAGGGCCGAGGAGATCCTCGTCTCCTGCAGCGGCGCGGGAAGCTGCAGCGGCGGATACATCGGCTCGGCATCGGAATACATAGGGGCCACGGGATTACCGCCGGAGAGCTATTTCCCGTACACCGCCACGAGTGCCGACGACCTGTGCGGCAACGCCAAGGCAGGGTGGCAGGATAATACCTACCGGATCGGCACATGGGCCTACGTGGCAACAACGGTACCGACCGTCGAGGCGATCAAGACCGCACTTTACAATTACGGCCCTCTGGTCACCACCATGGATGTCTACTACGATTTCTACTCCTACGGTGGCGGCGTGTACGAATACGCGACGGGCAACTATCAGGGCGGACACGCCATCCTGATCGTGGGGTACCAGGACGATCCTCTCGTGAACGGCGGCGGATACTTCATCGCGAAAAACAGCTGGGGAACCGGCTGGGGGATGGGTGGCTTCTTCCGAATTGCCTATTCACAGCTCACCTCCCCCGTCTATTTCGGCGAGTGGACCATCGCGTACAAGGAACCGGCCCAACCGCCCTCGGCCCCCACGGCACTTACCGCCACAGCCCCCACGAGCAGCCGGGTCGACCTCGCCTGGACCGATACGGCAGACAACGAGGAGGGCTTCAAGATTGAGCGGTGTGCCGGGGCCGAATGCACGAACTATGTCCAGATCGGCATGGTAGGCGCAAACGTGACCGCCTACTCCAGTGCGGGTCTTACCGGGGACACCACCTACTCATACCGGGTAAGATCCTACAATTCAGGCGGAAACTCCGCCTACTCCAATACGGCCACGGTCACCACCCCGGCACCACCCCAGCCTCCGGCCGCCCCAACGGGTCTGACCGCAACGGCCATCTCCCGAACCCGCATCGACCTCGCCTGGTCCGACAACTCGGGCAACGAGGACGGTTTCAAGATCGAGCGCTGCAGCGGGACCGGCTGCACCAAGTTTTCCCTGGTCGCCACCACGGGACCGAACGTGAACCGGTTCTCAGATACGGGCCTGAAGAAAAACACCGCCTACACGTACCGCCTCCGGGCCTTCAATGCGGGCGGCGACTCATCCTACTCAAACACGGCGACCGCCCAGACTCCCCGCTAATTTCGAAAAACCCGATACCCCCTTGCCCGCGGACCATCCCTTCAGTCCGCGGGCACCCCCTGGACGGAACCCCTGCCTCCTCGCCGGCCTGCTGCCTCTGTTCGTGCATTTCGGGAACAGGTAGCATATACTGTGATTAGAGGGCGGCATTCGTGGCGGGCTTATGATACCGTCCGGAGGAGGGGTCCATGCGCGTGTTGAAATGGGTTGTCATCGCGGTTCTCGCCGTCTTTGTCATCGTCACCGCTGCAGGGTTCCTCCTGGGACCGGTGGCAGTCAGGTACGCCTTCACCAGAATCCTGTCCGAAAACCTTCACCGCCAGGTAACGGTGGGGAAGATCACCGTCAACCCCTATACGTTGACCCTTACGGTGAAGGATTTTGCCGTCAAGGACCGGGCCTCCCCGGAGACTTTCTGTTCCTTCGGGGACCTTACGGTGAACGTCCAGATCCGCTCCCTTTTCAGCGGCGCCCTGGTGATCGAAGAGTTGAGGCTGAACAAACCCTACCTTCGGGTGGTGCGCAACCAGGATGAGTCCTACAATTTTTCCGACCTGATCCCCCCCAAGGAACAGACCCCCCCGAAAGAGGAAGAGGGCAAGAAGAAGACGGCCTTTCTCTTTTCCGTCAACAATATCTCCATAGGGGGAGGAAGCGTCGATTTCATCGACGGGCCCAAGCATACGACCCATACGGTACGGGACATGAATATCACCATCCCCTTCGTGTCCAATACGCCCGGGTTTGTGAACACCTTCGTGCAGCCTTCCTTTTCCGCCGTCATCAACGGGGATGAGTACACCATCAGGGGTCAGACCAAGCCCTTCGCGGATTCCCTCGAAACGGAACTCGACCTGACCATCAAGGACCTCGATTTCCCCACCTATCTGGCCTATTCTCCGGTCAAACTCCCCTTCATGCTCCCTTCCGGCGCCATAGACCTAACCGCGAAGCTGAAGTATGTGGAGTACAAGGACCGCCCACCCACCGTGAGCCTGAGCGGCTCGACCGTCCTGAGAAATCTCGTGCTTCAGGACCTCGGCAAGAACCCACTGCTCCGCCTTCCCTCCGCGGACGTCGCTTTTGACGCCCTTGAGCCCCTCTCTCCCAACATCCGCATCAATCAGGTTGCCCTTAAGGATCTGGAGGTGGTGGTGAAAAGGGATAAGGGGGGGGTCGTGAACCTTCAGAAGCTCGCCGCGGGCATGGAGTCCCCGGAGGGCAGGAAGGGCGGGGCACCGCCACGGAAACCCCCTCCCCCGACAACACCGGCGGCCCCTTCTTCCCAAAAAGCCCCGACCTACGTGACCATCGACGCCTTCAGCCTCGAGAACGGAAAGGTCACGGTCACCGACGAGGTGCCGGAACAGCCCGTCACCATGCATCTGAGGCAGATCGCCCTGAAGGGCGCGAACATCAGCACAAGCCCGGGCAGCACCATGAATCTCGATTTCTCCTTCCGCCTCCAGGAAAAGGGGAGTATCGCCCTCAAGGGGCCCGTGACGCTACAGCCTCTCGCCGTCGAGATGGCGCTGGATGTGAGGGATATTGCCATCAACCCTCTTCAGCCCTACTTCACCGATCGCGTCAAGATCAACGTGACCAACGGTGCAGTCTCCACAAAGGGTACCCTGAAGGTAACCCAAAAGGAAAAAGAGGATCCGGCGGTAAGCTACACGGGCAACGTGCTCGTCACCCAGTTCGCCTCCATAGACAAGGCCACCGGGGGAGAATTCCTGAGCTTCAAAACCTTTTCCGTCGATAGTCTCGATGGGGGGAACGCACCCCTCCGTGCCCATATGAAAGGGGTCGCCCTGGCAGACTTCTCGGCCAGAGTCTCCATCGAGCCCGACGGCACCATAAACCTCCGGAAGGTGACCGAAGAGGACGGGGCACCTCAGGAAAAGGCGCCGGTTCGAGGAGGGCAGGCGGAGGTTGCCCCACCGGAGAAAAAGCCGGCTCCCGAGGAGGCAACGGCCCCACCCCTGGACCTCCAGATCGGTGCGGTCACACTCCAGGGGGGGACGATAAGCTTTACCGACAGATTCATAAAACCGAGTTTTTCGGCCCGCCTGACCGAGATCGGAGGGCGGGTGTCGGGCCTTTCCTTCAGGAAAGGCGAGCGGGCCGACGTGCAGCTCAAAGGAAGCCTGAACAGGATTGTGCCCCTCGAGATCAAAGGGAAGCTCAACCCCTCGAAGGAAGATTTTTTCGTGGATCTGGCCATCAGCTTCAAGGGCCTTGACCTAAGCCCCATGACGCCCTACTCGGGCAAGTACATCGGCTATGCCATCGAGAAGGGCCAACTGGCTATGGATCTCAAGTACCTGATCAAGGGAAGGAAGCTGGAGGCGGAAAACGTGATCTTCTTCGACCAGTTCACCCTCGGGGACCCCGTGGAGAGCCCCGATGCCGTGAAGCTGCCGGTGAGACTTGCCATCGCCCTCCTCAAGGACAGGAACGGCGAGATCAAGCTCGACGTGCCCCTGTCGGGAAGCCTCGACGATCCCCAGTTCAGTATCGGCCGGATCATCTGGAAGATCATCGTGAACCTCATCACCAAGGCGGTGACCGCCCCCTTCGCCCTCCTCGGCTCCCTTTTCGGAGGAGGGGAACAGTTGAGCTACGTGGAATTCGACTACGGCAGCGCCCGGTTGAGCGCCGAAAATCTCAAGAAGCTGGAGAGCCTCACCAAGGCCCTCTATGAGAGGCCGTCCCTCAGGCTGGACATCGAGGCCTATGTGGACGTGGAAAAGGACCGGGAGAGCTTGAGGGACAACGCCTTTTCCCGGAAGATCAAGGTTCAGAAACTGAACGACATGATCAGGAAGGGGCAGCCTGCCGTACCGGTCGATGAGGTCAAGGTGGAACAGCAGGAGTACGAGAAATACCTGACCATGGCCTACAAGGCGGAAAAATTCGCCAAGCCGAAGAACCTCATCGGCTTCGACAAGGCCCTTCCCGTCCCCGAGATGGAGAAGCTCATGATCACCCATATCGAGATAAAGGAAGAGGATCTGCGCGCCCTCGCCGGAAGAAGGGCCGCCTCCGTCAAGAACGCCCTTCTTCAGTCGGACCGGATAACAGGAGAGAGGATTTTCATCGTCGAACCGAAGACCCTTGCGCCGGAGAAAAAGGAGAAGCTGAAGGACAGCAGGGCGGATTTCAGGATCAAATAAGACCCTTTTTCGTCCCGGCCCCTGGACCGGAGACTACAGCGGATCGGACGGTTTTTCAGGAAGGGGGCACTCCACCACCACTTGGGTCCCTATCCCGGGCGTGCTCCTCACCGAGATCGTGCCACCGTGATCCTGAAGGACCTTGAGGGCGAAGGTAAGCCCGAGTCCTGTTCCCTCCATCTTCGAGGTGAAAAAGGGGTCGAAGATGAAGCGGAGGTGCTCCTCCCTGATGCCGCACCCCGTGTCCATGAAGTGGATGTGATAATGCTCCGGGGCGAGGCGGGTCATGATGGTAAGCTTTCCACCCCCCGGCATGGCGTCAATGGCGTTCTGGACGATGTTGGCAAGGCCCTTCTTGAAGTGGGCCGGGTCAACGAGGAGTTTGGTCTCCCCCGGTTCGAGATCGAGGGAGAGGATGATCCTTCTCGCGGAGAGGCTTCCCGTTTTCGCCTGCAGGACCTGGCGGACCAGCCGATTCGCCGAGAAGAGGACCCTTCTTTTGAGGGTCATGGTCTTGAGCCTGTAGATATCGTTGATCATCCTCTGGAGCCGGTCCACCTCCGTCGAGATGGCTTTCACGTAACGGTAGCGGGGGTCGTCCGGAGGGGTCTTCTTCAGCAGGATCTTGGTGAAACCTCCGATCACCGTCACGGGGTTCCTCACCTCGTGCGCCATGCCGTCGATCATGGTGGAAAGGGCCAGCAGCTTCTCCGTCCTCACCTTCTCTTCCGTGCCCTTCCTGCCCTTCAGATGAACCTTGATCCGCGCGATCAACTCGTCGGTGCTGAATGGCTTGGTCAGGTAATCGCCGGCACCAAGATGGAGTCCGGCCACCTTGTCCGGGATGTCCGCCTTCCCGGTCACCATGATGACGGGGATGTCCATGGTCTTGCGGTCGGCCCTGAGCACCCTGAGGACCTCATAGCCGTCCTTCTTCGGCATCATGACGTCGAGGAGAATGAGATCGGGCTCGTACGACACCGCCTTGACCAGGACCTCTTCCCCGTCCCGGGCGGTCTCGCTCTCGTACCCGCAGGCGGCGAGCATGGCCTCCAGAAGGCCGGCCACCGAGGGATCATCGTCGGCGATAAGGATCCTGGTACGGGTCACGGCACCCCCTCGGATCGATCTCAGATCGATCACTTCCCCTGACCGGCCGGTGGCGTGTAGCGAAGGATATGGAGCCCCCGGACCCGGTCGATGAGATAGATGAGACCTCTTTCGTCCACAAAGACGTCATTGCTCTCCGCAAACCTCCCCCCTCCTTCCGGACGGGGGATAAAATGGCCCGCTTCCCGGGGGCGCCGGGGATCCGCCAGATCGATGATCCGGAGCCCTCCCGAGAACCACGCTGCGTAGACCAGATTGTCCGTCCCCACGTATTCATGGGGCTGATGGGCTCCGAAACGCCCGCCCGTCTTTCCGCCGGGGTCGCGCTCCACGTGGAAGGCGGCGACCTCCACCGGTTTCCTTTCGTCGGTGATGTCGAAGATCCGCATGAAGGCAGGAGGCTCGCCTCCTCCCATCTCTTCGTCGAAGACGAGAAGCCAGTTCCTCCCCGCGATGGGATGGCCTACAGGGAGGGCCGTATGGGTGGGCGCACCGCCGCTGCGGTGATAGTCTACGCGGCTCAGGGCCACAGGCCTTTTGAGGTCCGAGATATCGAGAATGGCAAAACCGGTATACCAGAGAGAGACGTAGAGACGGTCCCGCAACCGCAAGGGGTGATGTGTCCGCGTGGCGCCCCCGCCACCGGCCTGCTGGCCCGGGGCCCACCATCGGGACACCTCCCGGGGCCGGGCAGGATCGGATATGTCGATGATCATGGTGATGTTTCCCTGGAACCCGTCGGCGCTCGCGCCGGCGTAGACGAGGCTCCGCTCGCAGTCCGCCTGAAAGCGGTGAACGCCCGTACCTCCCTCGGACCGTCCGCCCATTTCGAGATAGCCCGCCTCCCTCGGGCGGGCGGGATCGGAGATATCGAAGAGGGCGAGGCCGCCCCTCCTGCCTCCCCCGTAGGTTTCCACGTTGGTGATCAGGGTATGACCGCAGATGCGGGCTTTGTGGGAATGAGTCCCGGGTCGCGTCTTGATGCGGCTCAGGATCCGGGGACTTTTGGGATCCGACACATCGAGAAGGGTGGTCGCGTAGGGCGGGGCCATGTGACCGACGGCGGCGATCGGGCCCTTCACGTCGACCATGCCGCCGCCCTCTATGTCTGCATATCCCACGGCAATCACATGCCTGGCGGAGACAGCGGCCTGCTCAGCCCCTGCGGCATTCCCCGCGACAAGGAAGAAGACGCAGAGTCCTGCCGCCAAGATAAGAATCCGGGAGAAGGGTGGGACCCCCATGGTTACATAATTGAACATGGCGCCCCGCAAATCAAGGCATCCTTCTGGAATGGGAGCCATGAGGAGAAGGCTTCGTTCACCGCCCTTCCCTCAACAAGCTGTCACGGACCCCGGCTCTTCATGCCCACGGTCTTCCGGCTGGTGGACTTTTCCCGCCAACCACCATAGAATGATTATGTGAAACAACCACGCAGTCCGGAGTTTGCGAGGGCCTACAATCGGCGGGGCAATGCCTGCCGCGACATCAACGACCTGGCCGGGGCCGTCGCCAACTATACGAGGGCCGCGGAATTCGATCCCTCCTGCACGGAGGTCTACGTGAACCTCGCCGACACCTATCGCGCCATGGGGCGCCACTCCCAGGCCCTGGAGGCCTACACCAGGGCCATCAGCCTCGATCCCGGCAACGCAGCGCTCTACGCGGCCAGGGCGGTGGTGCACGGGAGCCTCGGCAATTACGGGGAGGAGGTGGCGGATTTCACGAGGGCCATCGAGCGGGATCCCGGCAACCCCTCGTTTCACGGGAAGCGCGGCGTGGCCTATCTCCAACTGGGCAATCACGAAAAGGTTGTGGAGGATTTCTCCTGTCTTATCAGGCTGAAGCCTTCGTTCCAGTGGGCCCGCGTGATCCGCGGCGATGCCCTCATGTCCCTGGGCCGTTACAGGGAGGCCTTGAGAGACTACACGGCCTTCATCACCTCCCACCCGGAATATGCCGAGACCTATGTGGCCCGCGGCAAGGCCCGCAGGGCCCTCGGAATGGACGAGAAGGCGCTGGAAGATTTCTCGAAAGCCATAGAGTTGAACCCCCGCCTGCCGGAACCATACCTGAGGCGGGGGCAGATGCTTCGCTCCATGGGGAACCACCGGGCTGCGGTCGAAGACCTGAGGGCCGCAGCACACCTCGGGGACGGTGACGCACAACAGATCCTCAGCGACCTGCGTATCCTCTGGCGTGGACCCGGCGAGGCGTAACGCACGGGTTCAGACGGGGGAGGGGTCTCCTTCCATACTCCCATCCCGGTCCGGATGTTCTCCGCCGGACACCAGGCCGCCGAGCCACCGGTAGGCGGGTACCCTCGCCCCCACAAACTCCACAAGCTCACGGTTCATCATATGTTCGATCTCCCTGGTCCCTCGTGATCGTCCCGCTTCCATTTCCTCACCTCTTCTTTCATCCTTTGCGGCCCGTTCCGGCCTACTTCCTCAGCTTGAACCGCTGGATCTTTCCTGTTGCCGTCTTCGGGAGTTCCTCGACGAAGTAGACGTCCCTGAGCCATTTGAACTTGGGCAGGCGGGCGCTCACGAACTCGAGGAGTTCGGAACTCAGCTCCTCCCCGCCCGCCCGGTCCCTGAAGGCCTCGTTCAGGGCCACGTAGCCGAAGGGTTTGCTCAGGCCCTCCACGTCATGGCCCACCACGGCGGCCTCGTGGACCGCCTCATGTTCGATCAGGACGTTCTCTATCTCCACGGGGGAAACCCAGATGCCGCCGACTTTCAGCATGTCGTCCCCCCTTCCCTGGTAGGAGAAATACCCGTCCTTCTGGATATACATATCCCCGGTCTTGAACCAGCCGCCGGGCAGAAACTTCTCGGCGTTGTCGTCCGGTCTCTTCCAGTACCCCGTGGTGATGCTGTTTCCCCGTATGATGAGCTGGCCCGCCTCCCCGGGAGGCACCTCCCGGCCCTCCTCATCGACGATCTTTGCCTCGTACCCCGGAACTATCCGTCCTGACGTGCCGGGGCGCACGTCGCCGGGCATGTTGGATATGAAGATGTGGAGTGCCTCGGTGGAACCGATGCCGTCCAGGATTTCCAGGCCCGTCACCTCTTTCCAGCGCTGAAAGATCTCGGGGGGCAGGGCCTCTCCCGCAGACACACAGGTCCGCACCGATTGGAAGGCATTCTCCCCGTTCATCCTCTTCAGGACCGAGTTATACTGGGTGGGAACACCGAAGAATACGGTCGGCCTGTACCGCGATACGACATCCTGCACCGCTTCCGGCGATGGGGCCTGGGAGAGCAGCACCGTGGAGGCACCGTATCGGAAGGGAAGCCCCAATCCGTTCCCGAGGCCGTAGGCGAAAAAGAGCTTGCTCACCGAGAAGCAGATGTCTGTCTCGTTCAGGTTGAGCACGTGCCTTCCGTAGTGATCGGCTGCGTGGATCAGGTCTCTGTGGCGATGGGGAACACCCTTCGGCCTGCCCGTGCTTCCCGAGCTGTAGAGCCAGAAGGCGATGTCATCCGCTTCTGCCGGACGGGTGGGCGCTTCAGTGGACTGGGCCTTCATAAGGGATTCAAGACCCTCATCGGCAAGAAGCTTGTAGCAAAGCCGATTTCTCGTTGCCAAGGCGGCCTTGCTGGTCCTTTCCGTCACGAGCACCCTGGCCTCGCTGTTTTCCAGCATGTATTCGTAATCCTTCTCCGCCAGCATGGCGTTCACGGGCACGGGCCATGCACCGTACCTGATGCTCCCCAGGAAGGCGTAGACAAAGGTGGGGGAATCGGAAAGCACGAGCATGACCCGCTCGGTGGGTCTGATACCCAGCGACTTGAGAACATTGGCAAACCTGTTCGTCTGCTCGTTCACTTCCCGGTAGGTGATTTTCTCGTCCCCACAGTAAATCGCTACCTTGTCCCCTCTGAGCGCCGCGTTCTGATGGAGCAGCGCATCGGCCACGTTGAACTGACCCTTGCCTTCCGACTTCCTCATCGCCCTTCCTCCTTCTCTGAGTTATTCACCATCGGCTGGTTCATGGTCACTACAAAGGCAAGGCGTGTGCCAAAGGCCCTTCTTCATTATTGTTACGTTATTTCGATATGTTAGATGAATATGGGGAGCGAGGGATCAGGGAAGGGCCCTTTGAATTCTTTTCGCTAATTCAAAAAGCCTTTACAAAATTGAAAGGAATAGAGGGGAGGGGCGGCTACCGGCCCTTTCCGTAGTTGCGCGGTTTCGGTGAAATTCCATACAGGTTCATCTTCTTGTTCAGGGTAGGGCGGGAAATGCCGAGGCTCCTGCAGGCATTCCCATAGTGCCACTGTGTGTCCTGGAGTATCCTGACGATCTTCTCTTTCTCCGTTTCGGGAGAAAATCTGTCCGCACCCGTTTCCCGGTCTCCCCTTTCCGGTACGGGACCGTCTCCCTTTTCGAGGAGGGGGGCCACCACCGTGTCGAGGATGACCCTTCCCCGGGTATACATGGCGGCGCGGGTGAGGACATTCTCCAGCTCACGCACGTTTCCGGGCCACGGGTATTCCATCATTCGCCGAAGGGCATCGCCCTCGACCTGCCTGATCTCCTTCCCCAGGTCCACGTTGATCTTCCGCAGGTGGTGTTCCATGATGAGAGGGATATCCTCCTTCCGTTCCCGCAAGGGAGGCATCCGGATGGCGGCGACGCTGAGACGGTAATACAGGTCTTCGCGGAACCCGCCCTCTTTCACCATATGGAGGAGGTTGCGGTTCGTGGCCGCGATGATACGGGCCTCGGATCTGAAGCTCTTCTCTCCACCCACCCGCTGGAACTCCTTCTCCTGGAGAAAACGGAGCAGTTTTGCCTGCACCTCGAAGGGAATCTCCCCCACCTCGTCAAGCAGTATCGTTCCACGCCCCGCCAACTCGAACTTGCCCCTCTTGGTGGAGACCGCACCGGTGAAGGCACCCTTTTCATGACCAAAGAGTTCGCTCTCCAGGAGGCTCTCCACGATGGCGGAACAGTTGATGGCGATGAAAGGCTGTTCCCTGTGGGGGCCATGGGAATGGATGGCCCGGGCCACCAGCTCCTTGCCGGTGCCGGTCTCGCCCTCGATGAGAACGGTCACCCGGTTACCCGAGAGCATGCCCACGGTCTTGAAGATCTCCTTCATCTCCCTGGTCTTTCCGATTATCTCGTCCCGGACGGGATCGCGGTCGACCCCGATGAAAAGGCCGTCCGTCCTTTGCCGCGTCCGTGAAAGCTCGAGGGCGCGGCCGATGGCGTTCTCCAGATCCGCGAGGTCGATGGGCTTCGGGATGTATTCGAAGGCCCCGAGCTTGATGGCCCTTATGGTGGTGTTCATGTCATGAAAGGCGGTCACGATGATAACATAGGGGTCCTTCCCCTTCTCCTTGATGGTCTTGAGCAGGCTGATCCCGTCCGCGTCGGGGAGGCGCACGTCGAGGATCACAATCTGGGGGTCGAAGGAAAGGACCTTCTCCAGACACTCCTTCCCGTCGACGGCACAGGCCACCTCGAAATCCCGTTCGCTCAAGTGCATCTCCAGGAGCTCAAGGGAAGAAGGCTCGTCGTCGACCACGAGGATCCGTACCGGCATCGTCGTCATCCATCCCTCCCGGGCACCGCCTTGCCCGACAGAGGCAGCTCGATGAAGATGGTGGTCCCCGGCTGCCGGCCGGGTACAGCCCCTATCGTCCCTCCGTGGGCCTCCACGATCTTTTTTGCGTTTGCCAGCCCCAGGCCCGTCCCTCTGGCCTTCCTGCTGAAGAAGGGATCGAAAATATAGGGCAGGTCTTCAGGACGGACCCCGGGCCCGTTATCCCCGATCTCGATCCTCACTGCCCTGCCCTTTCGCTTTGCCCATATGGTGATTTCTCCATCCCGGGGGACCGCCTCCAGGGCGTTCAGGATCACGTTGATAACGGCCTGCTCCATCTTCTCCCGGTCCATCGAAAGGGCGGGGAGGTTCACCGGGAACTTCCGGCGTGTTACGACGGCCTTCTCCCTGATCTTGCCTTCCAGCGCATCGAGGCAGGAATCCACGAGAGACCGGATGGAGGCAGGCCCGAACTCGAACCTGACGGGCTTCGCAAAATCGAGCATCTCCGTGACGATCCTGTCGAGCCGGGAGACCTCCTTGGCAAGGATTTCGAGCCTCCTTTTGTTGTTGCCCGACACCTCGAGGGTCTGGAGGAGGGTCTGGATACTCATCTGGGCGGCGGACAGGGGGTTTCTGATTTCGTGGGCAAGGGACATGGTGAGCTCGCCGATATGGGCGAGCCGCTCAGACTCCCGCACCCGCCTCTCCATTTCCGTGCGCTCCGTAATATCGCGGCAGATGCCTATGGCCGCGGCCTTGCCCCCGTACCGGGAAAGGGTCACGCGGTTTTCGGTGGGGAAGCTCATTCCGTTCTTATGGAGGCGGTTATACACGTACTGCTCCTTGGACAACCTCGCGGAGACTCTCCGCTCGTAAATCTTTCGCACCTCTCCCAGCGATTCGGGTGCCACGAAATCCGTATAGGGGCGGCCGATGACCTCTCTCATCAGGTAGCCGTGCATGTCACAGAAGGCCTTATTGGCGAAAACGATCCTGCCCCCCTGGTTCACAAAATAGCCGTCCCGGATCTCCTCTACAAGGAGCCGGTACTTCCCTTCCGATTCGGCCAGCTCCCTGGTCCGCTCCTCCACCTTCACCTCGAGAATCCTGGCATACTCTCTGATCTCCTGCTCATGGAGCCCCTGGAAGTAGTCGCTGAATCTGTGGATGGTGTAGGCGAGGCACCCGTTGAGCCCGTCGAGGACGTCGAAGACCTCGCGGGCAGAGAGCTCCTGACGGAAAATGGGGATGACGATGGGACGGTAGAGTTCGAAGGCCTTCTGCACCTCGGAAAGGGGGAAGCCCGCCTCGGCGCGGAGTCTTCCCACCTCCTCGATCACCCGGTCTATCTCCGAGAAGTCTCCCCTCCCCAGAAGGGCAAGGTTTCCCGCGGCGGCCTTTGAAATGGTACCGTAGAGCTCTGCAAGGGGCTTAGCCGAATACCGGGGGCTGACCTCGGCATGGAGCCTCCGGACCCATTCGTCAATGATGGCCCCGTGATGTTTTTCGAGGATTTGTCGGATTTTTGACCGCGAGACACCCATTCCGGTCATTCTATCACGACCCGGAGCGGTTTGCCCAGATCCCTCCGGCCTGCCCTATCGTCTCCTGGCGCTGAAGGACCTCGGCCGGACCGCCTTCTTCCTCATCCGGTCCCGTTCGATCATGAGGTCCGTCTCCTTCATGTACTCCTTGTTCTCTATCTCCATGGCCAGTTTCAGGAGGGCGGAGGCGATATCCAGGGAGGTGCAGTCCTCCTGCAGGAGCGGCTCCAGGAGCAGCTCGTACCGCTCGAGGTCGCCTGCCTCGATGATGGCCTTCACCTTGTCGAGGAAGGCGGAGATCCTGACCCCTTCGATGTCGGCCGCCGTGGGCACATGGCGGCGCACGATCTTCGTGGCCGTATAGGATTCGATCTCCCGGAGCTTGTAGATCTCCCTTCCCACCACGAAGGTGAAGGCCATGCCGCTCTTACCCGCCCGGGCGGTCCTGCCGATGCGGTGGACGTAATACTCTTCGTCCTGGGGCATGTCGTAGTTGAAGACCGCCTCGATATTCTCGATGTCCAAGCCCCGGGCAGCCACATCGGTGGCCACGAGGATCTCCGACCGGTTCCGTTTGAACCGATCCATGGCATGGTTCCTCTGAGGCTGGGTCATGTCGCCGTGGAGACCTTGGGCGAGATACCCCCTGGCCTCGAGCTGCACCACCACCTCGTCGACCCGCCGTTTCGTGTTACAGAACACAAGGGACGATTTGAGCGCGTACCGGTCGACGACGCGGCACAGCACGTCGAGCTTGGCACCCTCCCAGACCTCGAAGTAGGCCTGCTCCACATTGGGAACGGTAAGCTGCTGATGGACCGCCTTCACGAACTCAGGGTCCTTCTGGTACTCCTCGGTGAGATCGAGGATCGGTTTGGGCATGGTGGCGGAAAAGAGGAGGGTCTGGCGTTCGCGGGGAACGTGTTTCAGAATTTCCTCCACGTCTTCGATGAATCCCATGTTGAGCATCTCGTCCGCCTCGTCGAGGACGACCACCTTCACCGTCTCCAGCTTCAGCGTCCCCCTCCGGATATGGTCGATGGTCCGGCCCGGGGTCCCGATGACCACGTGGGCCCCTGTCTTGAGGGTACGGATCTGGCGGTCGATGGGCTGACCCCCGTAGATGGGCAGGATGGTGATGTCTCTCTTGTGCCTGAGAACCCTCTGGAATTCCTCTGCAACCTGTATGGCAAGCTCCCGGGTGGGGCAGAGTACGATGGCCTGCGGTTTCTTAAACCTTCCGTTGACGGCCTCAAGAAGAGGGAGGCCGAAGGCGAGGGTCTTCCCTGTGCCGGTCTGGGCCTGACCGATCACGTCCCTCCCCTGGAGGATGAGGGGGATGGTCTTTGCCTGAATGGGTGTCAGCTCCTCAAACCCAAGGTCTCTGACAGCCCGGCGCAACTCTTTTGACAGTTCCAAGTCTTCAAATCTTTCCGTTTCCATGGCACTTCCTTATGGTATTTGAATTTGGCCGTGAATCAGCTTACACGTATTCGTTTGAATGCGGTTGAAAAAGCGGATGAAATATGCACACGACGTGGCAGTATAGCACAATTGCACGAAAATGCATAGAGAATGGGGCCTTCGACCCCGATGTCCCATGAACGAGGCGGATTTTCCCGTTGGGGGCCGGCCCCTCGCCTACCACTCCCTGAACATGAAGAAGACCGCGCCCAAGATGAGGGCGAAGGAGATGGCATAGTTCCAGCGGAAGCCCTCTTTCAGGTAAAACATGGAAAAAACGGCAAAGACCACCAGGGTGATCACCTCCTGGATGATCTTCAGCTGGGCTGCCGAAAAATGGGAGTGGCCCATACGGTTTGCAGGCACCTGAAAGCAGTACTCCACGAAGGCGATGAGCCAGCTCACCAAGATCACCTTCCAGAGCGCCGATTCCTTGAACTTCAGATGGCCGTACCAGGCCATGGTCATGAACACGTTCGATATGGTCAGGAGTGCTACCGTCTTCACAGAATCTCCTTCACAGGGATGGTTGTTGGGATCGCCGCCGCGTCACACAACAGATACCGGATTATCGGCTAACCTCCGGCAGATATAAGTGATACCACCGGGAGGCGGCTCCCGTCAACCCTGATCGCCCTTGTTCACCCCCTCCTGCGCTTGATCCACTTTTCCACCTCCACGGCGAAGAAAACCATGGAGGATGCGGCGATACAAAAGGCGAGCTGGGACAGGCTCAAAGGCTGTGTCTTGAAGAGCACGTTCATGACAGGTATGTAGATGGTGGCCATCTGGAGGGCGAAAGAGATCACCACCGCCCCCAGCAGGGCCTTGTTGGTCATGAGCCCTTGCGTGAAGAGAGACCGCCTTTCGGAACGGATCGCCAGGACATGGCCCAACTGGGTGAGACAGAGGACCGTGAAGACCATGGTCTGCCACGCAGGGTCCGCCGCCTGGAGCGACCAGGCCTGTACGCCGAGGACCGTGGCGGCCATGAAGAGACCGACCCACATGACGTGGATGCCCAAGCCATGGGCAAAGATGCTCTCTTTCGGGTTCCTCGGAGGTTTTTTCATCAGGTCCGTCTCCCCGGGCTCCACGGAGAGGGCCAGGGCCGGAAGACCGTCGGAGACGAGGTTGACCCAGAGGATGTGGATGGGGAGAAGGGGCACGGGCAGACCGATCACCTGGGCGAGAAAGAGGGTCCATATCTCCCCTGAATTGGTGGTGAGGAGGTACTTGATGAATTTGCGGATGTTGTCGTAGATCTTCCTGCCCTCGCGGACCGCATTCACGATGGTGGTGAAGTTGTCGTCCAGGAGGATCATGTGGGCGGCCTCCTTGGACACGTCCGTCCCGGTGATGCCCATGGCCACCCCGATGTCTGCCCGCTTCAGGGCCGGGGCATCGTTCACCCCGTCGCCGGTCATGGCCACGAACTGCCCCTTATCCTGCAGGGCCTTGACGATCTTCAGCTTCTGCTCGGGCGCGACCCGGGCATAGACCCGCACGTGTTCCACCTTCTCCTCGAAGGCCTCCAGGGAGAGTCTCCCCAGTTCCTGGCCGGTAAGGACCGCATCGGACCCGTTGCCGTCCAGTATCCCCACCCTTTCCGCTATGGCCCGGGCCGTGACCGGGTGGTCCCCCGTGATCATGACAGGCCTGATCCCTGCCGTCCTGCAAAGCGCCACCGCCTCCTTCACCTCTTCCCGCGGGGGGTCCATCATACCCACCAGACCGAGGATGGTGAGGTCCCTCTCCACCGTGTCGGGGGTGATCTCGGCAGGAAGGGCATTCCAGATCCGTCGGGCAACACAGAGGACCCTCAGTCCGCGGGCCGCCATCTCATCGTTGGCCCCGGTGATCGCCCGGGCGTCGACCTGTGCCTCCCCACCCTCCGCCCACAGGGCCGTTCCGCACCTCACCAGGACATCAGGCGCCCCCTTGGTGTAGGAGATGAACCGACCGTCATCCAGCCGGTGGATCGTGGTCATACACTTCCGTTCCGAATCGAAGGGGACCTCCGCTACCCTGGGATAGACCTCTTCCAGCTGCTCCTTTTCGAAACCGTGGCGCTTAGCCACGGCGTAAAGGGCCGTTTCGGTAGGGTCTCCCACAAGGCCCTCCTCTCCCTCGGCCGCGTCGTTACTCAGGGCAAGGCCCTTCATGAGGTCTTCACATCTCCGGACCGCCTCGTCTCCCGCCTTCACCCGCTGACCGCCGGCCCACACCTCCTCCACGGTCATGCGGTTCAGGGTAAGGGTACCGGTCTTGTCGGAGCAGATGTAGGTGACGGAACCCAGGGTCTCCACTGCCGGCAGTTTTCTCACCAGGGCGTTCGTCTTCACCATCTTCTTCGCTCCCAGGGCGAGGGATATGGTAATGACGGCGGGCAGGGCCTCCGGAATGGCTGCCACGGCAAGGGATATGGCGGTGAGGAGCATGAGCAGGGTGCCTTCCCCTCTCAGGATGCCGATGCCGAACACGATGGCGCAGATGGCGAGGACGGCGACGGCGAGCTTCCTGCTGAAAACGGCGAGCCTCCGCTGGAGAGGGGTCCGCACCTCTTCCTCCTCCTGGAGCATGGTGGCGATCCTGCCGAGCTCGGTCCTCATGCCCGTGGCCACCACGATCGCCCTGCCCCGGCCATAGGTGACCGTGGTGCCCTTGTAGACCATGTTGATCCGGTCACCCAGGGCCACGTCATCACCCTCGATCACACCCACCTGTTTTTCCACGGGGATAGACTCACCGGTGAGGGCAGCCTCCTCTATGCTCAACCGGGCCGCCTCGATGACCCGCATATCGGCGGGAACGATATTGCCCGCCTCGAGGAGCACCACGTCTCCCGGCACCAGCTGTGACGACGGGACCCTCGTCGGCACATTGTCCCGCATCACTAGGGCCGTCGGGGCGGCCATGTCCTTCAGGGCCTCCATGGCCTTTTCCGCCCGATACTCCTGGATGAAGCCGATCACGGCATTTGCCAGGACGATGACGACGATGACGAGGGTATCCACCAGCTCACCGATGGCGCCCGCTACGACGGCGGCCGCCAGGAGGATGAGGATCATGAAATCCCTGAACTGGTCGAGGAACATCATGAAGGCCGTTTTCTTCTTCTTTTGCTCCAGCGAGTTGGGGCCGTATTCGGCAAGCCTTCGGGCCGCCTCCTCGTGGGTCAGGCCCGTATCGCACGAATTGAGCTTCTCATAGACGCCTTCCGGTCGTAGCCGGCACCACATGGTTTCCATCAGCGGACTCCTTTTCCGGCATAAAAAAACCTTTACCGGCCAGAATTCCCGGTAAAGGTCTCGCTCGTTAGAAGGCTCTAACCGGCGTTACCGGTCCACGATCGGTGGACGTATTGACGATCCCGCCGCCGGAGCTACTCCCCTTCAAGGGTACCTTTAATATAATGTCTCTCTTCGGTCCGGTCAAGGACATAGGGAACGTAGCCCGGACAGGCGGCCCGGAAGAGGAAGGGCGCCACCCCAACCGCTCCTTCCCTTGAAACCTCATATGACACGATCCGTCAGCGTCGGGAGGGGGTGTCGAATATTTTTACGTATCCTGGTTTCAACAAGAGGCTTCACCCGGTGAAAGCTCCGTCATATCACAGGCCTCAATGTGTGGCACAGGGCTTGCATATCACTTCCTCCGGGATCGCGATGGCGGGGGCATTCAATCGGCGGGCTGTTTCCGGGTAATGAGGGCTCTCAGTGACACAAGAATGAGGTTGACGGATGAAGAAATCTCTGAGAATTGTGGTTACCCTGAGTGCGGTATGCTTCTGTCTCTTCTCCACGGCACACGCTACGGACCACGGCTTCGTGATCTCCGGCGGTTATCACTCCATAGATTACCCCGGAAGCGCGTGGACGCGAGCATTCGACAACAACTTTAGCGGTCAGATCGTGGGAACGTACGGGACAAACAGTTCGCAACAGACAAGCCACGCCTTCATGAAGGACGGGGACACCTATACCTCCTTCGATTACGGTGGTCACCCTCAGACCTATGCTGTGGGGATCAACTGGAACGGACAGATAGCGGGATACAGCGTGGATGGTTCATTCAGATACGGCTTTCTCAAAGATGGAGACACCTTCACCTCCATCCAGTTTCCGGGGAGTACTTCCACGCGTGCATACGGCATCAACGGTTCCGGACGGATTGTAGGAAGCTATGGAGACGACTACGGAACTGGACCAGGATCCCTTCACGCCTTTCTCGAGGTCGACGGTGCCTACACCTCCTTTGATTATCCGGGCGCAATTAAGACGGAATTCTTCGGCATCGCCGATGGCAACCCGTATACTGGTTTGGGTTGGGGCACTGGCCTCATCGCGGGCTCCTATTACACGGGCACATGGCACGGCTTTGTGACGAACCATGGTGTCCCCTCTCTGCCTGAATACATAGCCATTGACTTCCCGGGAGCCATCAACACTCGCGTTTTCGGCATCAACTCCACAGGCATGACGATCGTGGGCTCTTATTACGGATCAGACTATGTCAGCCACGGCTTTAGGATGTTATACGACCGAGAAACCATGAGCTGGACGTCCCCCCTTACAATTGACTTCCCGGATGCCACCAGGACCATTGCTTTCGGTGTCGACCACGGGATCGTCGGGTACTATTCCGCTCCGGACCGGGTCCCCGAACCCGGGGTCCTTCTAGGCCTCGCCCCCGCCCTCGCCGGCCTTGTAGTTATGAGGAAAAGGCTCAAGATCCAAAGCTTAGAAAAACAGCAGGGTGACCGCGGCAGTCTGCTACCATCGGACAAATGAGGAATGGGGACGCCCCCATACAAGGCAATTCGGAGGAAGGGGGCTTCACAACCCTTTTCCTGATCCGAAGATCTCTTCACAAGAAATTCTTGGACAGAAAGTACGGGAGGTGGCTATGGAAGTTCGGGACATGAAAGGAAATCCGGGAATCTGGGAAAGACTGTCCTGGGAAGACCTCACTACCAAAGAAAAGGAGCTCTGGATGCTCCTCGGCTGGCAGCAGGAACAATGGGACAGGAACGAGCCACCACCGAGCGCCGGTAAAGCCTGGAAGGACCTGAACTATCAGGAACGGAGCGCTGCGGTGAACCTTGGATTCACCGAGGAGATGTGGGACAGCTTCGAGGATGAATAGGAGCAGCACGGGGAAAACTGCATCTCATTCCTTCCTGTCTTCGCCGTGCGTCTTCTTCATGAGAAAATAGCCGACGGTAAGGGCAACCACAATGGCGGCGATCCCGATCAGGCTCGCGCTGTCCACCTGTTTCAGATCCAGAATGATGACCTTGCGGGCTATGGCGATGATCGCCACGGAGAGGACCACTTCGTAGTGCGGTTCGCTCTGGGTGATGTAGGTCTTCATGATGGTCTCGAGAAGCTCGATCCCGATAAGCACCAACATGAAGAGACCGAAGACGTCGAGCAGCTGGTCAACGCTCAGTCGAAGAAAGGGTGCCTCGAAAACATCCTTGACGATGAGCCAGGCCAGATCGACGGTGGCCAGCCCGAGAACGAGGGCCATCATGACCATCAGGGCCTGAATCATGGCCTTTTCATACTTTTTAAGAATGGTGAACATATACCCCCTTCCCGGCATCCCTCATCGTCCCTCTCTCCTCGTCCCCCCTCCCGACCTTTTACACCATTTCAGCCAAACATACAACGCAGGGTTGGGTGCCTGCGTCTCGCGCCATGCTCTTGCACCCCTCTCCCTCTTCCCCCCTCACCGTCCCTTCCCCCTAAGCCATCGCCCTGTCAGCCTTCCCTCCGTATCCACCCAGACCGCAAAGGCATTGCCCGACGGGTCCGTAACAAGGAGGCGGCCCCCGGCCCGGTCAATCTTTCCCAGGGCGAGAGGGGCGGACCATCCGGCACCATTCTTCATCAGGTAGTGAACGAAGCAATCGCGGGCACAACCCTGAAGGAGGACATGGACGACACCCGTGGAATCCTTCTTTGCCACAACCGTTTCGCCGGTCGACCATCGCCACCCTTCCGGCACGTCCCTGAGGGCTACGACACCAAACCCCGGCGTCCATGCCCCCCCGGCCGTGCCTACCTCCAGCCAGGCCCCGTCAAGGAAAGTCAGGGCAGTGTCTACCTTCAGGGAGCCGTCATCATCAACGATGACACGGCCGGGCATGAGACCGCTCAACCGACCGCGCTCCTTGTCAACCCAGAATCGCCCTGCCAGGGGCCTGAAGGGGCGTACGAGCGGTTGCGGGCCGAAAAACCCGGAAATCGTCGCCCGGTAAGGGGGTGCGGGCAGGGTCACGCCCTGGAGGGTCAGCCAGGGTAGTGCGTCCTGCCCGGATCGGGTCTCGCCGTCCGCGCCATCCTTCGAGGTGGCTGCAAGCTCGTCCGGGGACAACCGTGCGTACCGCAACTCCGGAACGTGCGACTCCGTGCCTCCCGAGGCCGCCGTGGTGGGTCCCACGAGGATGGCATTCCATCCCCCGCCTCGCCGGGCATAGTAGAGGACGTGGAAAGTGCCCGATTCGTCCGGAGCCACAAAGAAATCGTTTTGTGCATCCAGGATGGTCCCGGGATCGAGGACTGCCCGGATGGTCCAGCGGTTCCTCTCCGTCTCTTGAGCAACTACGAGCTTGGAGGCCCGGACCGTCTCCCAGTAAGGGATGGGGATGATAAAATTGAGGAGGGTGATGGTGACGTCCTTCCGTTCGGGGGCCTTCACCTCCTCGCCTTGGGCGACAAAGGCACAAAAGAGGTTGCCCTCTCCCCGGAGGAACCTGATACACCGGTTCCCCTCCATCGCCTCCCAGATGCCGTCCGGGCCGGTGCGGCTGTACTGCCGGTCACCCGCGATCACCCGGTATGTACCGGGGGGATACTCGACGGCGTCAAAGGCCATGAGGCTGCGGTATGTACCTGAGGCACCCCTTTCGGCGGTATAGGTCATGGAGGGATTGCCCTTCACCGTCCCGAGGATCTCCCGCTTCACGAGTTGGTCCCCCAGGATCTCGAGGTGGGTCAGATCACTTTTGCCGCCCAGTACGAAGAGGTGAACCCTGCCGTCGCCCCCCGCCAGGCCCGTGGCCGCAAATTCAGCCTTGGCCGTCTCAGCGAGGAGCACCGTTTCCGGACCGGGATCGACGGCAGGGAGGGTGCGCTCCCCGACCTCGGGAAAGAACCCCCTGGAGGCAATGGTCTGGTACGCGCATCCGGAGAGAGAAGCCACGAACCACAACGCCACGAAGAGTTCGATGGCGGTAGCCCGGCATTTCCTCATATCAGCCCCTTCAAGAGGATTGACCAGGGATCTTCGCGAGGGTCCGGGGGTTCATTCCGGTTGCGGGATCCCCAGGATGCCCCCGAAGGTCTTGGCAATCTCCTCGGCGAACCACTTCTCAATCTCCGTAATATCTGTCATTGCACCGTAGATGCCGCCCCAGTGAAACGTCTTACCCACCTCTGCCTGGCAGAGGTTCTCCTCTGACTTGGTATTCCGCACCAAAATGTCGGCATGGATCTTTATGCCGCCGATTCCCGCCAGCATAAAGCGCCCAAACTTGCTTCCTTCATTGTAATCGGTATAGTTTATGAGCAGCAGCAAATCGTCCGGGCCGGCCTCTTTGGTGGAGATACTCTTAAACCGCTTGGGACAATACTTGCCCTCCAGATTCGCTTTCACCAACTCCTCGATCCGTTCCTGGGCAGCCTCCGTCATGACGATACCCTGCGCGGCGCTCGACTTGATCGTCAGGGTCTGGTATCGATCAAGAACCTCCTTCGAGTCAACTCCCTTATGGACGAGGGCCGTCGTTCCGCAGCCCGTCAGCAGGAACGAGAGTCCCCATACACAAGAGAGAACGGTCAGTGTGCGCAGCAAGCCCGTCTTCCTTCTTCTCATGATTCCTCCCTTCAAGATATTAGGTTATATGTCGTTCATAATACACGAGGCATAGGAAAGGAGACAAGGGCTTTTCGGAAAAACGATTCTTTTCCCCTCCGGTCCATGAAAGCCACCCGCCGGGGATTTGGGCCACGAAAAATTCCATGGCAAAGGTCCTGTCGATGCTGGTAAAATTAGTCGTCCGTCGCTGCGCACCACATGACAACAGGGGTTTCCTATGGATTTGAATATCAGCAATGACCTGAAGGACATCGAGAACGCGGTAGCCGAATTCTGTGCCAGGGAATTTGACCAGGAACAGCTTCAGCGGCTCGAGGATGAGCATCGGTATCCGAGAGAACTCTACGAGAAGATCGGGGACCTCGGGATCATCGGCGCCGGCTTCGCCGAAGACGTGGGCGGTTCCGGGTACGGTGCCATGGGTCACGTAGTGGCCGTCAAGGAAATGTGCAGAAGGCTTCCCGGCATGGGCATGGCCTTAAGCCTCGGGTACATCCCCGGCTTTGTCGTTGACATCTACGGAACCAGGGAACAGAGAGAAAAGTACGTGAGCCCCATGATCGAAGGGAGATACGTCTCCGCCATCAGCGTGACCGAGCCGGACAGCGGGAGCGACATCGGGAGCCTCAAGACGAAGATGGAGGACGGAGGGGATCATTACGTGGTGAACGGCTCGAAGGTCTTTACCACAAATGCCGGCTATGCCGACTTCTACACCCTTCTCGCCAGGGACGAGACGGGCCTCACCACGGTGATCTTCGACAAAGAAATGATCGAGAGGAACGGCCCGAGGTGCTTCGAGATCAACGACCTTGGCAGGAAGATGGGCATCAACACCACCACGTCGGGAGAGATTGTGTTCAGTGACTTTCGCATACCCAAAGAATACGTGGTCGGCAAGCGCGGCAAGGGCATGAGGATCGTCCTCGACGGGTTCGAGCTGGGCAGGATCGTTATCGCGGCCCAAGCCTTCGGGAGCATGCTCTACGGTTACGAACGGGCGGTGGACCACGCAAAGAAAAGGAAACAGTTCGGCAGACCCATCATCAAGTTCCAGTCCGTGGAGCACGACCTGGTGGACATGTACGTGGAGATAGAGAAGTGCCGCAACCTCCTCTATAAGGCTGCATGGCTCTATGACAGGAAGGATCCCGAGTCGAAGACTTACTCCTCCATGGCAAAACTGACCATTCCGGAGAGCGCCATCACCCTTCTCAACCGGGCCATCGACATGCTGGGCGGTTACGGCTACATGCGCGACCAGGGGCTGGAGGGCGCCCTCAGGGACGTGCGGATCACGTCCATCTACGAAGGCACCAGCAAGATCCAGAAGAACGCCATCGCCAAGATGCTCTACTGAAGGCGGGGAACGGGTTGATGGGCGAACAGGGGAAGGACTAAGAAACTGTACCTCTAAATGGGTGGGGGCCTTCTACTCTTTCCCGCTTGCACTGTTCCACCCTTCGCCGATCTGTCAGATCTTATCCGCTGCCGCGAGGGCGGCGCCCAGGGCCCCGGTGATCTGCGGTTCGTCGGGAATGAGGGCGGCCATGCCGAGTTCCTTCTCGATGGCCCCGACCAGACCCCGATCCTTCGCCCCTCCTCCCGTGACCGCGCATTCGGGCTGAAGGCCCACGCGGGTCACCAGGGTCACGATCTTCGATGCCATGGCCTTGTGAATGCCGGCGATGATGTCGGCGGGCGGCGCCCCTTCGGCAATACGGGAAACGGCCTCCGATTCGGCGAATACCGCGCAGGCCGTGGTGAACTGGACCGGTTTGACGGCCTGCAGGGAAAGGGGGCCCAGTTCGTCGACCTTCACCCGGAGTATGCGGGCCGCCACCTGGAGGAACTTCCCGCTCCCGCCGGCACACTTCTCGTTCATGACGAAATAGGTGACCTTTCCGGCCTCGTCGATGCGGATGGCCCGGGTAAACTGGGTACCGATGTCGATAAGGGTCCTGGCGGATGGAAAAAGATGGTGAATTCCCGCCCCGTGGCAGGCCATGTCGGAGACCGTGTCGTCGGCGATATCCACTGCCCCGGCACCGTAGCCGGTGGCCACGGTGAAGGCCATGTCTTTGAGGGACAGGCCCGCCTCCCTGAGGGCCTGCCCGGCCACTTCGCGGGCGGTACTCCGGTAATCCCCGCCGGAGGACGCAACCGCAAAGGACCTGAGGGTCCCGCCCTCGCAGACCACCGCCTTCGAATATCCGCTTCCTACGTCTATACCGAGCACAAAGGCCATCCGTTCCTCACTCTTTCGCCCTCAGTCGAAGAAGGTCGCTTCACTCAAACCCTTCCCGCTCCTCGTGGGCGTTTGTCCCTCTGCTGCAAATCTCTCGAAGATCTCCTTTCCCATGAGCGCGGCCCCCAAGGCGCCCGTGATCAGGGGTTCCGGGGGGACCAAAAGGGGACAGCCGAATTTCCCTTCCAGGGCCCTGACCAGGCCGATATTTTTGGCGCCGCCGCCGGTAACGGCGATATCCGCTTCGATCTTCAGCTTGTTGACCAGCCCATAGACACGGGTCGCCACGGAGTCGTGGATGCCGGCGACAAGGTTGGCTATCGTCTCGCCATTGGCCAGCTGGTTGGTCACCTCGTGCTCCGCGAAGACCGTGCAGGTGCTGCTCACCTGGGCAACCCTTTCGGCCGTCAGGGAGATTTCTCCCAGTTTCTCAAGGGGCACCCCCAGAGAGTCGGCGATGACCTCCAGAAAACGTCCCGTGCCCGCGGCACACTTGTCGTTCATGACAAAGTTGACCACCTTGCCGTCCTGCAGTTTGATTCCCTTGCTGTCCTGGCCCCCTATATCCACCACGGTCCTCACCGTGGGGAGGAGGCTGTGGAGACCTTTGGCGTGGCAGGTGATCTCCGTGATCTGTCGATCGGCGAAGGGCACGTTGATCCTGCCGTAACCGGTTGCAACGATATACGACAGATCCTCGAAGCGAAGACCGGCTTTCCTCAGGGCCTCTTCCATGACCCTGTCGGCAAGCTTGCGGTGCTCGGGACCCGTGGGTCCGACGATGGACGCTTCGATCCGGTCGCCCGCAATCACCACCTTGGTCATGGTGGATCCGATATCAACACCGGCAAAATAGTTCACTGTCCTGTGGCTCCCCTGAAAGACCGTGAGGGGCCGCAAGACACGCCGTCTGGGCCCCTCCCGATCCGAATTCTTCCCGACCGTTAGTTGCTCCGCCTTTTCTTGTAGGCATCGAGCGCCTCGATGAAGGCGTCGATCCGGTTATGGGTGTCCGCTTCATTGTAGGAGCTGATGTCGACGATATCGCCTTCCATGATGAGGATGGGGATGTCGCCGTAGACCCTCCGGAGGGTCTCCGCCTGATGGATGATCCCGGCGTGCCAGCTCCGGCAGGAGAAGGCGGAGTGAAGCACCACGCCGTCACACTTGTAGTCCTCGATATACTCGATCATCCTTTCCACTTTGGGTATGGAGCCGGGGCGCTTTCGGGCCTTGTCGTACCAGTGGGTCCAGTAGCGTACCCATCTCCACGCGATGTGTTCGAGAGGATCGTTCGTCTTCGGGAGGTCGAGGCGCTCGATCTTTTCGCAGCCCCGGTAGGTCACTTCCACGGGAAATACGGCGCCCTTGCTGTTGAAGTACTGGAAGTCACCCAAGGCAAACCACGAGGGGAGTCCGGCACCCCAGAGAATGCGGTACTTTTCGGGATCGGCCACGGCCACCCCGTCGGCGATGCGCTGCTTCAGCTCGTTGTACAGGTCCGCGTAGAAATCGTAGGCCTCCTGGGTGCCCAGGTTAAAGGTGAAGGGCACCATGGTGTTCATGGCGTCGCCCGTGTCCATAGGGGTGGGGATGTGCTTGCGCAGCTCGTAGGTGTCGATGAAGAGGTCCCAGGTCCTGTCGGAAAGCTCCACCACCTGGGCGAGCCTGTCCCAGTCCATCTTCTTGCCCGTCACCTTCTCGCAGAACTTCACCGTGGCCTTCAGTTCCTCGGTGATGTACTTTACGTAGAACCCTTCCTGCTCGTGGTGGTCCATGGTAGGGTCGAAGGCCGGATAGTACATGTTACCCACGAAGACGGGGACATCGGGCAGGTAGTGCTGGGTGGCCTGGGGCCACTTGAACCGGGGATCGCACAGGAGCTGGGCATTCCCGAGGATCATGTCGGGTCTGCCCATGCCACCCCAGGGGGCGCCGGGGACCGGCTCGCCCTTCAGCTCCTCCCGGATCATGTCAAAACCGATGGTGCAGGTGGCATAGGTACAGAGGGAACGGGAGAAGTTCTCCGACTCCGCCTTCTGGAGGTATTTTTCCGCATCACGCTTGGCCGAGCACACGCCCGCGAAGCTCTCGCCCCAGGCCGGCACAATGTCCATGGCCCGCATGATCTCGTCCTGGCCGTCGGCGATATAGGCGTAGGCCACCTTCTTTCCCTCCTCTTTTGCTTTCAGCGTGGCGGAAAGGTTGCCCCGCACGAATTTCGGTATCTTTGCCGCTGCCTGTGTTGCAACCGCTCTTCCTTTTTTTTCTTCAGCCATGTGATTACCCTCTCTGCAGTATAGTGGGGGCTGTCCGCCCCCTACCATCCCGTCAAACGGGATGGAGAGACCCCCTTCCGCGCCCTTTCGGGCGAGGGGGACATGAATTATGCGATCATCTCCAGGAACGCCTCGATCCGGGTCTTTACCCGGGCCAGGCTGGAGGTGGAGTACTCGTCTTCCAGATAGAGCACCTTCGCCCCGGCAGACTCGAGGTAGCTCTTCATGGCCGGTACTTCGAAGCCGTAAGGGTCGCAGTACTTGTAGATGAAAAGGATGACGCCTTTCACGCCGAAGTCTTTGACGTAGCCTTTCATGTGGCCGTACCGTTCGTCCAGGATTTCCTGATAGGTGTCCTTGGAGCCCACGAAGGTGGTGGGGATCTTCAGCTTTGCTAGGTAGCGCTCCGCAATGCCCTGGAGTGGATCCGCCGTGACATCCACGTCCTCCCAGTACATCTTGGCCCCTATGGACAGGTCGTCCATGACCAGCCACGCACCGGCGCTTTCAATGGCGTCGATGATGGCCACGTCGTCGATCTGATCGCCGATGAGCATGATCCGGGCCGATTTGCCGTTAGATGCGGCCTTTCTCTCCTTCACCTCCGCCGTCACCGCCCTGACGAGGGCGCTGGATTCCTCGACCGGCAGACTCATGGCCGCCACCAGGACCTTCATCATCTCGGTCCCGGATATGAGGGGGGGATTGGACTTCCTCAGGTCATAGAGCTCCCTCATGAGGCGCCTGTTCTCGTTGTGGGCCTTGACTGCCCGGCCGATCGCCTCGTTGGTGATCTTCGTGCCCGTGAACTTCTCGAGACTGGCCACAAAGACCTTCAGGATTTCCTTCATGAATTCCAGGGAGGGGGCATCCGTCACATGGGGAACGTTCAGGAAGTGCCAGTAGGGTAGCTTCAGATTGTAGCTCCACACGTCGTTGGTCCGGTCGATGCTGTCGCACTGATGGGGGAGGACCATGCCGTCCATGAAGTCGAATTTCCCCTTCACCGCCTGGTCGAATACGCTCCGTACAAAGGGACAGACGATCGTTTCCATGAAGGCGTCACCCTTGGTGATAGCCTCCGCCACATTGCCTTTCAGCCTGAAGGGTACCGCGCCGGCGGCAGTGATGATCTCCACCGGGCCCAGGGCCGAGAGATAGCCGATTACCTTTTTCCCCTGGCCGTGGAGCTCTCTCGCCCTCGAACCGTACTGGGTATAGAGTTTCTCAGCCAACGCCAAACCATTTCCGTTATCTGCCATAGTGACTCCTCTTTTCTGCCCCGGTCCCGTACCCGGCAACCGGGGGTAATATGGTCATATTGTTAAGCATATTTTGGGGATATACTCAACCCTTTTTCTCCAGTATCCAATCCCGTACCTTCCTCATCAGGGCTTCCGGTAGCCCGGACACCCTTCCGGCCCGTGCCGGACGAAAGGAAAAAAATGAGAGGGAACCATATCATGGTCCCCTCTCACCACTTCTATACGACCGCTCTTCCGACCTCAGGTTCAAGGAACTCAACGCTCTTTCCTCCCTAAGGAGGGGCGCTCTCACGAGGCCCCACGGAAGGGCGGGGATTGTCCGCGAAGAAACAGCGCCCTGTCAGGCGATCCCCACCGCCAGGGATTCTGCATCCCTCAGCACGACCGGCGCTTCGACCTTCGCCTTTTTTCTGTCCCTGCCGCCCTCAAGCCACAGGACCCTTTCGCCCAGAGACACGCAGCCGAACGCCTCGATGAGCATCTTCTCGGTGGCATCGGGATAGATGTCACTTTCTATCTTCTTCGCAGCGGCGGCACCCTGCATCCTGACAACCGTGCTGCGGAGCGGCATGCAACCGTACACTTCGATCAGCATCTCTTCCATAGTTCTCCTGTGCGCATCCAAAACCCATTCTCTTGCCATGATTTCCTCCTTTCGGCTTCTCTCGTAGTCTTCCTTTCCAACTCCCGCTTTTTCAACCGCTATCCTCTGCTGCCTCATGCCTTTTCACTTAAGCAAGAACTGTGCCGCCCAATATCTCTATTCATATCAGTTAATTCCGAATCTCCGTTACCACTTACTGTTTTATTTCACAGTTTGTAACTGTGATCAGTCACAGAATCACAGCGCACTGTCACATGCCACAGTCTATCCGGACCCCTTGCCATGTGCAGCCCTTTCCCCATGCCCTGCCTCCCCGGGCTTCAACCTTTCTTTTTTTTTTGGATCTTTCCTCTTGTACCTCTCGCCTTGCACATTTCACGGAATGAGTATAAACTGTGATATATCGCAGCGTACTCCGCGACAGCTCGGTGATTGGCCGTGAAGGTAGATGAAAACAGGTTCTTCAGAGAGGTGACACTGCGCATTTGCGGGAGCCTTGAGATCGAAAAGGCCCTCTGGCACTGCTTTCTCTATCTCAGGGACATCATCCCCGCCGACGAACTGATCCTCACTGTCTACGAGCCTGGAGCGGGCACCCTGGACGTGGTGGCAACGGCAGGGGAGAATGGCGGCATCCCCGGCACGGACAGGATCGCCATGCCCGCCCCGGTCAGGAAGCAGCTCGAGGAGCCCCTCAGGTTTCCCAGGGTGCGGAGATCGGACGATGCGTACCAGGACGAGATCTTCGAGGTGGTCGCCAGGAAGTATCGCTGGCCTGAGTCGTCCATCATGGTGGGTCGTCTGATCATCGAGGACAAGTTTGTAGGGTCTTTCATCGTCCGGGCCAACGGCAGGAAACGGTACAGTGAGGAGGACACGTCCCTCTGGTCCCTCATCAACGAGCCCGCCGCCGTCGCCCTGGCCAACTCCCGGCGCTACCAGGAACTGATGAGGCTCAAGGAAATGGTGGCCGACGACAGCAGGTACTTTCAGAACGAGCTCCGCCGTGGCTTCAGCGAGGAGATCGTGGGCGCCGAATTCGGCCTCAGGGAGGTAATGGAGCAGGTCCTCAAGGTCGCACCCCTGTCGAGCGGCGTCCTCCTCTACGGTGAGACGGGAACCGGAAAGGAGCTGATTGCCAACGCGATCCATAATTTTTCGCCCCGAAGCAGCGGACCCTTGATCAAGGTGAACTGCGGGGCCATACCGGAATCCCTCATCGACAGCGAACTCTTCGGCCACGAGAAGGGTGCCTTCACCGGTGCCCTCTCCCAGCAAAGAGGAAGGTTTGAGCGGGCCCACGGAGGAACGATCTTCCTCGATGAGGTGAGTGAGCTGCCCCTTCACGCCCAGGTGAGGATGCTCAGGGTCCTTCAGGAAAAGGAGATCGAGCGGGTCGGCGGCGTCACCTCCATAAAGGTGGACGTACGGATCATCTCCGCCACCAACAGAGACCTCCGCGCACTCGTGGCGGATAACCTTTTCCGCGACGACCTCTACTACCGTCTGTGCGTCTTTCCCATTCGCATCCCCCCTTTACGGGAGCGGAAGATGGATATCCCGCCGATGGTGGAGTACTTCATGGGGAGAAAGGCCCGGGAAATAGGCCTCTCTTCCATGCCGGAACTGGTCCCCGGCACCATGGAGAAGCTCGTCGAATACCATTGGCCGGGCAATGTAAGGGAACTGAGCAATGCCATTGAGAGGGCCATCATCATCCACGGATCGAGACCCGTTACCTTCGAGGATATCGTAGGTATGCCGGCGGGAGGGGATGGAGGCGAAAGTCGGAGGCCTGCCCCCGAGGGAAGAGAAGAGACCCTGGCCGGCCAGGAAGCACGTCACATCAGGAGGGTGCTGGAGCGGACCGCGGGCAGGATCGAAGGGGAAGGCGGGGCTGCCGCCATTCTCGGGGTTCATCCCGCTACCTTGCGAAGCCGCATGAGGAAACTCGGGATTCCGTTCGGCAGGGCGGCGAAGATTGCCGGGGCCGCCGTAGACCCCTCAAGGGGAGAACAGGGGAGAAGGGATGAAAGAAAGAGATAGGGGAAAGGGGCACGAGATTCAGGATCTCGAGAGCGCCCGCCGTCGGATCGAGGAGCTCGAGAAGCTGGTTCAGGAGCGCACCACCACCGAGGAGACTCTCAGACAAAGCGAACAGCGATACCGTCGTATCGTGGATACCGCCTACGAAGGCATATGGGTCTTCGACGAGTACTATGCCACCACCTTCGTCAACAAGAGGATGGCCGACATGCTCGGATACACACCCGAGGAACTGATGGGGAAGCATTATAGTCTCTTCCACTTCGGGGAAGACCTCGACGAGTTCGAGAAGGGGACCGAGGCCCGGCGACAGGGTATCCCCGGCTGGTACGAGCGGAAATTCCGCCGGAGTGACGGCGGCGTGCTCTGGGCCCTGGTATCCGCCACTCCCATCCTCGATGAAGAGGGCCGTTTTCAGGGATCCTTCGCCATGTTCACCGACATCACCAAGAGGAAAGAGGCGGAAAAGGCCCTTCAGGCCAGTGAAGCCAAGTACCGTGAAATATTCGAGAACGCCGTGGAGGGCATCTTCCAGAGCACGCCCGACGGCGCACTCATCACCGTGAACCCCGCCATGGCAAGGATCTTCGGCTACGCCTCCCGGGAAGAGATGATTGCGGAAGTGACCAGCATCGGCCATCAGCTCTATACCAATGCTGAAGACAGGCGCACCTTCATCCAGTTGCTGGAGGACCACGGCATCGCAGGGGGCTTCGAGGCCCGGTTCAACAGGCGTGACGGCACCTTCCTCTGGGGGACGCTGAACGTTCGGGCCGTGAAGGACCCATCGGGGAAGCTCCTCTACTACGAGGGCACACTGGAAGATATCAGCGCCCGGAAGAGGGCGGAAGCAGCCCTCAAGGAATCTGAGGAAAAGTACCGCGACATCTTCGAGAACGCGGTGGAGGGCATCTTCCAGGTAACGGCGGACGGACGGTACCTGAGCGTCAACCCCGCCCTGGCCCGCATTCACGGCTACAACTCCCCGGAAGAGATGATGGAGAAAGTGACCGACATCGCCCACCAACTCTACGTCGATCCCAGCCGGCGGGACGAACTGATGCGTCGCATGAGAGAAGACGGATTCGTGAAGGGCTTCGAGATCATGATGCGCAGAAAGGACGGGAGCCTCCACTGGGTATCCATCAACTCCCACGCCATCAGGGACCACCAGGGGGCCATCCTCTATCACGAGGGCTCCCTCGAGGACATCACCTTCCGGAGGTTCGCGGAAGAAGACCTGAAACATATACGCAAGAGCCTCGAAGGGACCATCCGGGTCCTCTCCGCGGCGGTTGAACTGCGGGATCCCGCAAAATCCGGCCACCACCGGAGGGTATCGGCCCTCGCCCTCGCCCTCGCAGAAGAGATGGATCTCCCTCAAGACATGAGGGAAGGTGTTCGTATGGGGGCCCTTATCCATGACCTCGGAAAGGTGTCGGTTCCCGGGGAGATCCTCAACAAACCGGTCACACTCACCGAGAGGGAATACGACCTGGTCAAGATCCACCCCCGGACGGGCTACGAACTCCTCCGGGATGCGGGACTCCCCTACCCTGTCGCGGAAATCGTGTTCCAGCATCATGAGAGGCTTGACGGCTCGGGATATCCGCTGGGACTCAAAGGCAACGAAATCCTCATGGAGGCCCGCGTCGTGGCCGTGGCCGACGTGGTGGAGGCCATGGTCTCGAACCGCCCCTACAGACCTGCCAGAGGGCTTGAGGCGGCCCTCGATGAGATCGAGAAGAACCAGGGAACACGTTACGATCCGAAGGTTGTCGAACGCTGCCTGAAGCTTTTTCGCCGGCAGGGGTTCCGCTTTCCTTAAGGGTGCAGGAAGGGATCGCCGGTTTTCTTTTCTTCTCAACTTGTGCCATGAATGATGCGATAATATGGGCAGGACGGATACCATCCCCGGCAGGCCTGCCCCGGCATGACAGAAAAAAAGAGACCCCCATCCACCATCCCCACCCTGGCACGACCGTTGGTCTGGCTCTTTCTTCTCGCCTTCGTATCGGTTGGAACCTTCTTTCTCTTCTATGAAAGCTGGACCACCGCACTCCAGGAACGTACCGAATTCCAGCGCCGGCAGAACCTGATCCAAATCGTATCGGTGGCCCGGAACAGCGTTGAACCGATTCTCGCACAGGTGAGGGCGGGGGCGATGACCGGAAAGGAGGGGCTCGCCAGGATCCGGACCCTTGTCAGGGCCATGACCTATGAGGACGCCTACGGGAAGAATTACCTCTTCATGAGCGCCTATGACGGCACCATGCTCGTCCAGCCCTTCGAGCCCGCCAAGGAACTGACCAACCAGTGGGATCTCCGGGACGACCGGGGTGTCTACATCATCAGGGAGCTGGTCAGGGCGGCCAGGTCCAGACCGGAGGGCTCTTTCGTCTCCTATCACTACCACCTGCCCGGGCTCCACGGTACCCAGGAGAAGCTCGCCTACGTGGTGGGTCTGCCGGAAGTGGGTGCCTACATCGGTACCGGCATGTACCTGCAGAGGGCCATCCACGAACAGCGCCACATCCTGGAGAAGGTCAGGCGAGGCGCCATCTGGCTCGTCATTGCCGTACTCGTCCCTCTCTCGGCGGCGGTTCTCTTCATCGCTCACCGAAACCGCCTTCTCCTCATGGAGGTGGAGACCCGCGAGAAGGCCGAGGGCGCGCTCCGGGAAAGCGAGGAGCGGTTTCGAACCACTGTGGAGACGCTCCCCCTGGGGGTGGCACTCCTGAACGCTGAAGGAGTGGCGGAGTATGTGAACGGCCGGTTCACGCAGATGCTGGGGTATGCCCTGGAAGACGTCGCCACGCCGGATCGGTGGTTCAGTCTCTCCTATCCCGACGAAGGGTATCGCCGCCATGTGCAGGCCTCCTGGCAGGAGGCCACGGCCCGGGTCATGGCCACACCGAACGCCGCCCCGGTTTCCCGGGAGTACAGGGTACGCTGCAAGGACGGAACGACAAAGATCATCGAATTCAACCTGAGCATGCTGTCCGACCGGATGCTCCTGACCTTCAGTGATGTGACGGAAAGAAGGCGGGCAGAAGAGGTGCTGAGGCTTCAGGCCGCTCGCGTGGAGGCCCTCCTCGCGCTGTACCAGATGGCCGATCTACCGCTCCGGGAGATCATTGATTTCGCCCTCGAGGAGGCGGTGCGGATCACGGGGAGCACCCTCGGATATCTTGCCTTCCTCAACGAGGATGAGACAACCCTCACCATGCACTCCTGGTCGAGAAGGGGGATGGCCGAGTGCAGGATGTCGGACAAACCCATCGTCTACCCTGTGGCGGGCACGGGGTTGTGGGGTGAGGCGGTGCGACAGAGACGGCCCATTGTCACAAACGATTACGCCGCGCCCAGCCCGCTGAAGAAAGGCTATCCCGAAGGGCACGTGGAGATCGTCAGGCACATGAACGTGCCTGTCTTTTCCGGCTCCCGCATCGTCCTCGTGGCTGGCGTGGGGAACAAGACGGAAGCATATAACGAAATGGATGTCGGTCAGCTCACCCTGCTCATGGACGGCGTCTGGTCCCTCCTCGAACGGAAGAAGACCCACGAAGAGCTTGCCAAAACCCAGGCCCTTCTCCAGGCTGCCATTGAGTCCTCGCCGGCCGGGGTCGTGGTGGCCGATGCACCGGACGTCCGGATCCGTATGGCGAACCGGGCAGGACTCCTCATCCGGGGCGAGTCTGATGCACCCCTTACCGACATCCCGGCGGAGCTCCATCCCGCGCGCTGGCAGATATCCCGTCCTGACGGGACGCCGTATGGCGGCGAGGACCTGCCCCTCTCCCGGGCAGTGTTGAAAGGAGAGCGCGTTGAGAACGAGCTGGCCGTCATCCGCCGTGGAGACGGAGAAAAGCGCTGGGTCCTGGCCAGCGCCTCTCCCATCCGGGACGAAGGGGGAGAGATCGTGGGGGGACTGGTGGTCTTCCCCGATGTCACCGAGTTGCGGCAGGCTGAAGCAGCCCTTCAGGAGAGCGAAAAGAAATACCGCGACCTGGCAGACCTCCTTCCCCAGGCCCTTTTTGAAACGGATGCAGCCGGACGGCTCACCTATGCGAACCGTTTCGGCCTGGAACTCTTCGGTTACAGCCCCCAGGACCTGCAGAGGGGGATCCACGTGACCGACACCATCGTGCCCTCCGAGCGGCAGAGGGCCCTCCAGGGGACCGCAACGATGATGGCCGGGCAACTGCCGCAGGCGGCGGTGGAGTACACGGCGATGAAGGTTGACGGTCAGGAATTCCCCGTGGTCATCTATGCAAGCCCCGTCATACAGGACGGGGTGGTTGCGGGGATGAGGGGGATCCTCATCGACATGACGGAGCGGAGGAGACTGGAACACCAGCTTCTCCAGGCACAGAAGATGGAGGCCATCGGTACCCTTGCCGGGGGCATCGCCCATGACTTCAACAACATCCTTATGGGGATCCAGGGATATGCATCCCTCGTGAAGATGGATCTCAGCCCCGGAGATACCCACTACGAGTACCTCACAAGAATAGAGGAACAGGTGAGGGGCGCCGCCGATCTCACCCGCCAGCTCCTCGGATTTGCCCGTGGCGGACGGTACGAGGTCAGACCGCTGGACCTCAACGAGGTCGTGGACCGGACCTCGACCATGTTCGGAAGGACCAAGAAGGAGCTTTCCATTCACCGGAGTTTACGGCCCGATCTGTGGACGGTGGAGGCGGACCGCGGCCAGATCGAGCAGATCCTCCTCAACCTCTACCTGAACGCGTGGCAGGCCATGTCAGGAGGGGGAGATCTCTCGCTGGAGACCGGAAACGTGCTGCTCACCGAAGAACAGGCGAGAACCCACGGCGTCCGGCCCGGGAAATATGTGCGCGTGACTGTCGCCGATACAGGGAGCGGCATGGATCAGAAGACCAGGGACCGCATCTTCGAACCCTTCTTTTCCACCAAGGGGCTCGGCAGGGGGACCGGGTTGGGGCTTGCCATGGTCTACGGCATCGTAAAGGGCCACAGCGGCTTCATCACCGTCGACAGCGAGGAGAACCGAGGATCGGTCTTCACCATTTATCTTCCGGCATCGGAGAAAGAGGCGGCGGAAGAGGAGATCGATGCTCCGGCGATCATAACGGGCCGGGAGACCATCCTCCTGGTGGACGATGAGAGGGCTGTCCGGGACGTGAACGCCAAGATCCTGAAGACCCTCGGATACAAGGTTCTGGCGGCGGGCGGCGGGCGGGAGGCGGTGGATGTCCTTGCCGGCGGAGAGCACAAAATCGACCTGGTGATCCTCGACATGGTCATGCCGGACATGTCAGGAGAAGAGACCTTCTATCGTATCAAGGAGATTGACCCGGCAATAAAGATCATCCTCAGCAGCGGCTACAGCCTTATGGGCCAGGCAGGGAAGATCATGGAGCAGGGCTGTGACGGGTTCCTGCAAAAACCCTTCGACACGGCCCAACTCTCCCGGGAAATCCGCAGAGTCCTCGGTGACCCTGAGAAGGCCCTCTGAGAAGCCCCCCCACATAGTGCTGGACGTCACGCCGGCTTCTACTTTAAGATATGGTTGCATGGTTCAGGTACCAGACAGCAAAGATGCTTCCCTTCGGGCGGAGGCAACGATTCCATCCCTCAAGGAGGGCGACACCATGAAACCTTTCACCATCCTCGCAGCTTTGATCTTCGCCGTATCATTGTGTTTCACCGGCCTCGTTTTCGCGCAGGCAATCGAGAACGAGTTCTATCTCATCACCCCCGTGTCCAAGGACGTGCACGACCCGGTGCTCAAGGCCTTTGCAGCCTACGCGAAGAAGAAGTGGAACGTGGATCTCAAGACAAGCGCCATGCCACAGGGGACGCCGGTGGCGTACGGCCAGATCCTGGAGTGGAAGGGCAAGCCCCGGGCCGATGTGTTCTGGGGCGGTGAAGGCACCCTCTTCGACAACCTGGCGAAGGAAGGGCTCCTCGACAAGATTCAGCTCTCCGACAAGGTCTGGAACGAGATCCCAAAGGAAATCGGCAAACCGGTGGGGTTACCCCTCAAAGATCCCAGGAAGTTCTGGGTGGGTACCATGCTGGAACCCTACGGGATCATTTACCAGCCCAAGCTTCTCAAGCGCCTGGGCGTGGAGATCAAGGATTGGGACGATCTTTTGAATCCCAAGCTCAAAGGCCAGATCGCCCAATGTACGCCTGACCGTTCAAGCAGCAGCCACGCCTCCTACGAGGTGATCCTTCAGACCTACGGGTGGGAAAAGGGCTGGGACTGGCTGAAGAAGCTGGCCGCCAACACGGGGATCTTCACGGCCCGCTCCCGTGACGTGCCCAACGTCGTGGCGAAGGGTGAGTTTGCCGTCGGCTTCGCCGTACCGAGCTACATGGCCTTCGCCGAGGTCTTGAACGGCTATGACGTGAAGTTCGTCTATCCGAAAAACGCCTATCTCACCCCCGAGCCCATGGCGGTCCTGAAAGGGGCCCCTCACCCCAAGGCTGCCCACGCCTTCATCGAGTTCATGCTGAGCGAAGAGGGACAGAAGCTTGTCTCCACCATGGGCGTCTACCCCATCACCCCCAAATACAAGGTTCAGGGACCTCCCGGATCCAACCAGGAAAAGGCGGTCGCCTTCACAGGCGGCATGCGCTCCTTTTTCGACATCCAGGTGGGTAACGTCTACAACGACGATATAGCGGGGACCAAGAAGCGCATCGAGGACGTGAACTCCTACTTCCGGAAGGAAATCGCTGAGAAACATAAGGATATCGTAAAGAAATAGAGAAGATGCAGATCCGTCTGAAACATGTGACCAAGAGGTTCGGTTCCCTGGAGGCGGTGAGCTCGGTGTCCCTGGAGATCGAAGACGGCGAGCTTTTCACCCTCCTGGGCCCCTCGGGGTGCGGCAAGACGACGATCCTGCGCCTCATCGGCGGTTTCCACAGGCCTGACGAGGGGGAGATCTTTTTCGGCGAAAGGGAGGTCTCAGGCATCCCCCCCTACGAGAGGAATATCGGCATGGTCTTTCAGAACTATGCCCTCTGGCCCCATATGACCATCTTCGACAACGTGGCCTACGGTCTGAAGCTGAAGAAAGTCCCGCGAAAAGAGATCGAAGCGAGGGCGGCGCGGGTCTTCACCATGGTCAACCTCACGGGCCTCGAAAGGCGCTATCCGGGGCAACTCTCGGGCGGTCAGCAGCAACGGGTGGCCCTGGCCCGGGCCCTGGTCCTCAATCCGGATGTGCTTCTCCTCGACGAACCCCTGTCGAATCTGGATGCCAAAATCCGACAGCAGGTCCGGGCCGAGATCAGGAAATTGCAGAAAGATCTTGCCATCACCTCCATCTACGTGACCCACGACCAGGAAGAGGCCCTCACCATCTCAGACCGCATCGCCGTGATCGATCACGGACGACTTCAGCAGATAGGGACGCCGAGAGACCTCTACGAACGGCCCCGCAATCCCTTCGTCGCCGACTTCATCGGCATCAACAACCTCATCCCCGGGGAGGTCAGGGAGATCGACGAGACCACGGGTTTCATGAAGGTGGAAACCCCCTTCGGCCTCATCACCTGTCTCCATGAAAGCAAGTTTCGGCAGGGAGATGGATGCAGGGTTTCCGTCCGTCCGGAAACGGCTTCCATCGGTCCGCCCGGTCGGGCACCGGATGGGGAAAGCAATATCCTCTCCGGCACCGTCAGCTTTGCCTCATACATAGGGAACACGATCCGGTATGACATCGAACTGGACCATGATACGATCTTCCGCGTTGACGTGCAGAACCCCTGGAACCGTGAACCCTACGCCCTGAAAGAAAAGGTGAGCATCTGCTTCCCTATCCGGATAACCCTGGGGATCCCCGCGTGAGCGTGCGTGCACCCCGCTCGCCTATCTGGCCCGAGGATATCCGCCTGGGAGGCCTTCTCGGGTACGCGGTCCTCTGGGCCTTTTTCATCCTCTTTCTCATCTACCCCCTTGTCCGCCTCTTTTATGACAGCTTCACCACCGAGACAGGGGTCTTCACCCTGGAGAACTACTACCGTTTCTTCACAGACAGCTTTTACCTCCGATCCCTTTTCAATTCCATGCTTCTCGGCGTGGCCACGGTGATCACCACATCCGTCATCGGTATCGCCATCGCCTTTCTGCTCCTCAGGTATGACTTTCCCGGGAGAAGACTCTTCTCCTACCTCACCATCATCCCCATGATCATGCCGCCCCTTGTGGGTGTCATGGGATTCACCTTTATCCTGGGCCGGGCAGGGACGGTGAACGTAATCCTCCAGGACTACCTTGGTCTTGAGTCTCCGGTAAATTTCATGTACGGCATCCACGGGGTCCTTCTCGTGGAAACCCTGCACCTCTTTCCCCTGATGACCTTAAGCATCGTCGACGCCATGGGCAAGATATCGCCCTCCCTCGATGAAGCGGCCGAGAGCGTGGGTTCCCGGGGACTGCGAAAATTCATGGACATCACCTTTCCCCTCACCACGCCCGGCTATGTGACAGGGGCCCTCCTCGTCTTCATATGGACCTTCGCCGATTTTGCCACCCCCCTCGTGGTGGGCGTGGACGATCTTCTGGCCTCCCAGGCCTACCTCAATATCGTCCAGTTCGTCGACCGGCGTCTCTTCAGGATGGGCATCGTCATCTCCGCCATCATGGTGATCCTTGCCATCGTCTTTCTCATCGTGGCGAAGAAGTACGTGGCCATCAAAGACTACAGTTCCCTGTCCTATGCCCAGATCGAACGGAGGAAGATGTCTGCCCTCTCCCAGGCTGGAGTCATCGCCTTTCTGAGCTTCATCCTCCTTTTTGCCTTCATCCCCTATATCGGCATCGGCCTGGATTCCTTCGGCAAGGGCTGGGCCCTCACCCCCATACCCGTGCAATACACCATCCAGTATTTCGAGCGGGTCGCCGTGGAGACACCCAAGTTCATTCTCAACAGCCTTCTCTATTCAGGCATATCCGTTGCCATCTGCATCGCCGTCGGGGTCCCCGCGGCCTGGGTCATGTCGCGGACCAAGCTGCCGGGAAGAGAGATCCTCGACTCCCTGACTACCCTCATCCTGGCCCTGCCCGGTACAGGGATCGGCATCGCCTATATGCGGGCCTTCCGGGAGCCTTTTCCCTTTACGGCCGTCCCTCTCATCGCCCTGTGGATCGTCATCCCCATCGTCCTGGGGGTACGACGTCTCCCCTACACGGTGCGGGGGACGTTCGCCTCTCTTCTCGTGGTCCACAGGTCCTTCGAGGAGGCGGCGGAAAGCGTGGGTGCCACCAAGACCAGAACCTTCAGGGACGTAACCCTTCCCCTCGTCTGGAAAGGGGTCCTCACCGGCGCGCTTTATTCCTTTATCCTGGCCCTTCAGGAAGCCTCCGCAACGCTTCTTCTCGTGGTGCCGGGCCACGAAATGATGACGGTAGGCATCTTCAACTTCTATATCGGCGGCTCGGTGAATGAGGCGGCTGCCCTCGGATTCATCCTCATCATTCTGGGTGCCGTCTGCCTCTTCATCATCAACCGTCTTGCAGGTTCGCGCATGGGAGGCGTGTTCGGTTAAATGTTCGGAGGGTTCATCTTCGACCTCGACGGGACGGTCTACCTGGGAGATCGCCTCATCCCCGGTGCCGATCGTGTGATCCGCCTCCTGCGGGAAAAAGGACGAAAGGTGGTCTTTCTCTCCAACAAACCTCTCGAGGCACGACAGGCCTATGAGGCAAAACTCACCCGTCTCGGCATTCCCGTGGGACCATCCGATGTGATCAACTCGAGTTTTGTCCTCGTCCGGTACCTTACCAGGGTGGCGCCGGGCGCACGGCTCTTCGTGATCGGCGAGCCACCGCTCCTCGCGGAACTCGCCCGGGCAGGTTTCAGGCTTACCGGGGAACCCGGGGAGATCGACTATGTGGTCGCTTCTTTTGACCGCACCTTTGACTACCGCAAACTCTATACCGCCTTTCTGGCAATCAGGCGGGGTGCCCGTTTCATCGCTACCAATCCGGACCGGACGTGTCCCATGGAAGGTGGCGAGTTTCCCGACTGCGCCGCCGTGATCGCCGCCCTGGAGGCGGTGACGGAGAAGAAGGTGGAGGCGGTCATGGGAAAACCCTCATCCATAACCATCGAGATAGTGCTGAGTACCCTGGGCCTCGGACCCGAGGAGTGTCTTCTTGTGGGCGACCGCCTTGAAACGGACATCCGCATGGGGATCGATGCGGGCATGAAGACCGCCCTGGTCCTGACCGGGGTGACGACCCGGGAATCCCTTGCCAGATCTCCGATCCGGCCCGACTACGTGCTCCAGAGCATCGCCGAGGTACCGGGCCTTTTGTCGATACCATGAGGTCGCTCGTTTTTCTCCGCCGGTGCTATACTGGGTAATAAGGAGGGCGCTCCATGAGAAAAGTGACGGAAAAGGACCTGCGGGGAGCCCTGGGAACCAGGGAGGGACCGGACAAGAAGATGCATCCCGCCATGACCGAGCCGAGAAAGTGGAAGGTGAAGATTAAGAGGATCACCGCGAGACCGCCCCACAAGGTGACCTGATGTCCTGTCCCGGCCCGGACGGGCAACAGGCTCCATTCCGCCCCCACCCCTGACTTCACGGACCGGAGTCAGGCCGAAATCCCGAAACCGGACAGCCCCCATCCGTGCCGTTCCATGCCTGCCGCAGGGATGCCCCTTCCGTCCCGACGGCCGTGTGCTCGGGGAACGTTGCCACAGGGACCGCGAAGGTCTATAATAGGTCACAGTTCACCAATTCCGGCAGGAGTGTGTATGCCCTTCATTTCCATCGACCCCGGGCTGTGCAGGAAGGACGGGCTCTGCGCGCTCATCTGCCGAAAGGTGTTTGTCCATGAGGTTCCCGGAGGGGAACCCCGGGTGGCAAGACCGGAACTGTGCCATTCCTGTGGTCATTGCGTCCTGGTCTGTCCCGCAGGGGCCATCAGCCACGATGAACACCCGCCACGCCGGATCCACGAGGCCCGCACCGATGCCCTTCCCTCCTATGATCAGATCCTGGAACTGATCCGGACCCGGCGATCCGTACGCACCTTTCTCGACCGACCGGTGGAGAAAAGGGTGATCGAGGACGTCATCGAGGCCGCCCGTTATGCACCGAGCGCCAGGAATACCCAGAGCACCTGCTACACGGTGATCCGGGACAGAGGTCTCCTGAAGGCAATCTCCCTCGCCACCGCCGAGTGGCTCGGCAGGATGGCGAGGAACCTGAGAAACCCCGCCGTACGGATGCTCTATCGTCTGAAGGGCGAAGGGGATGGAACGGAGATAAACCGGTGGATCGCCCAGTTCGATCTGATCCTTCGAAGCACACGGGAGGGAAAAGATATGGTGCTCTTCGGTGCGCCCGTCCTTATCCTCTTCCATGGAGACAGGTCGATCCGGCTCGTCGATGTGAACGCGAACCTCGCCCTCCAGAATGCAACCCTCGCAGCCTGCAGCCTCGGCCTCGGTAGCTTCTACACCGGCTACGTGCTCCTCGCCTGTGCCCGGACCCGGCGTCTCCCGGAGCTCATCGATCTCCCGAAAGGGCACAGGGTCTACGGCGGCCTCGCCCTGGGATATCCCCGGATCGGTTTTACCCGATGGATCGAACGGAGACCTCCGGTCATCTCCTGGAAATGACCCGCCTCGACATCGGCCGCCCCGAAGGAACCCTCGACCCCGCCTTTCTTGAAGACCGGCCGGTCCGTCCGATACGGCAGGGGCACGAACCGCTTCAGCGTACCGCTTTGTTGACAATGATCGGGGCGGCCGTCATAATGGATGGTGTGAGGACGACATCATGACAGACCGAAAAGACCTCGAAAAGGCACTCCACGCATGGGAGGAGCGGTTCCGGACCCTGCTGGAGAACACGAACGAGTACGTCATGATCCTCCAGGAGGGGAGGATCGTCTATGTCAATGAGAGGCTCAGCTCCCTGTCCGGCCCCCTCCCTCCCATCACGGGGATGGCCTTCGCCGGGTTCATCCACAAGGACGACCTGCCTGTGGTCATGGAGGGTTACCGGAAGCGCACGGAGGAAGGCGACACGACACCCCGGAGGTACACGATCCGCATCATCACCCGCATGGGGGAGACACGGTGGGTCCGGGTGAATTCCGTGCCCATTACCTGGGATGACAAGGGGGCCATACTGGTCGCCATGCTGGATGTAACAGACCTCAAGGAGGCACAGGCGGCGGCGGACAGTCGGGAACGGCAGCTCAGGGAGGTTACCTCCAGAATTCCCGGGGTCCTCTATCAGTTCTATGCCAGGGACAATGGGGAACGGGGCCTCTACTTCATAAGCGGGGGATCCCGTCAGTGGTTCGGACTCGATTGTAACCCCGAGGGATATCTCGAACGCTTCACCGACCTCGTCCTTCCCGAGTACCGGCGGGGCTTTCTCGACTCGATCGAGGAGGCCGTGGCATCGACGAAGGAATGGAGATATGAGGGGAAATTGAGGAAATCGACGGGCGAGGTCATCTGATTCAGCGGTGCCTCCACTCCGGAGAGGAGGGGTGACGAGATCGTGTTCGACGGTGTGATGCTCGACATCACGAGGCAGAAGGAGGTGGAGGAGGCACTCAGGAGCACCGAGAAGAGATTGCGAGACCTGGCCGAACTGAGTCCCCAGATCATCTGGGAGTCCGACGTCCACGGCACCGTGACCTTTGCCAACGAAGAGGCGGAACGGCTCCTCGGTTACCGTCGGGAGGAGATCATAGGCCGCCTCAACCTCATCACCTTCTTCCCCCCGGAGGAGGTAGAGAGGGTAAGGGCGAGCCTCGGACGGATCGCCCTCGGAGAAGGGGTACGGGGCAACGAATACACCATGAGACACCGGAACGGGGCCACCTTCCCCGTCATCGCCTACACCACCGTCATCGTCGAGGAGGGGCGGGTCACCGGCTTCCGGGGCATCGTGGTCGACATCACCCAAATAAAAGAGGCCGAGGAGAAGCTGAGGGAAAGTGAGGCCCAGTACCGGGACATCTTCAACCGCGCCATCGAGGGGATCTTCCGGTCCACGCCGGAAGGCCGCTATGTGAGGGCCAACCCCGCCCTCGCGAAGATGCTGGGATACGACTCCCCAGAGGACCTCATAACCTCTGTCACCGACATCGGGACACAGCTCTACGTGGACCCCGGGGAACGGCAGGTGTTACGGGAACAGATCATGAGGGAAGGAGAGGTCCGGGGCGCAGAGGTACGGCTCAAGAGGAAAGACGGCACCGTGATCTGGACGGTCATGAATTCCAGGGCCGTGAAGGACGAGGAGGGCCGGTTACTTTACCTTCAGGGCACCGTGGAAGACATCACCCAGAGAAAACAGGCCGAGGATGCCCTCCGTGAAAGCGAGTTGCGCTTCAGAACCCTCATCGAATCGTCTCCCCTCCCGGTGCTCATGGCCCGGCAGGGGATCATTACGTACGGCAACCCGGCATTCTGTGAACTGGCTCGCGTCGCCTCAGGGGGCGGCCTCAGAGGACGGACTATCCTCGATTTCGTGGCGCCGGAGAAGCGGGACGAGGTGGCGGCATACGTAAACCGACGTTCCCGGGGGGAATCGGCCCCCGCCACCTATGAGTCCGTGGGACTTCGGGGAGACGGTACCTCCTTTCCCTACGTGGTGCACGTGGCCACCGTCGATCTGGCCGACGGGCCCGTAACGCTGGCCTTCGTGCGCGACATCACCGAGGCCAAGGAGGCGGAGCGGAGGATCATCGAATCGGAACAGTCCCTCGCCGCCACCCTCGCCGCCTCACCGGTCGGCATTACGCGGGTCAAAGACAGACGGTACGAGTGGGTGAACAACCGGCAATGCGAGCTGACCGGATACGAACGGCACGAACTGGAGGGACAGAATACCCGCTTCCTCTATCCCGACGACGAGGAATACGAGAGAGCGGGCCGCATTCTCTATACCGAAGGGCAGGTGGAGACGCGGTGGGTCAGAAAGGACGGGGCGGTGCGAAATGTGCTTCTTCAGGTAGCCTCTACGCAGGACGGCTCCTACATCGCCACATCCATGGACATAACCGACAGAAAGACCTTGCAGGCCCAACTCTTCCAGTCACAAAAAATGGAGGCGTTAGGCACCCTTGCAGGCGGCATCGCCCACGACTTCAACAACATCCTGAGCGCCATCATGGGCTACGCCAGCCTCCTCCACATGAAGGTGGAACGGGATGATCCCCTCTACGGGTATGTGTCTCAGATTCTCACTTCCGCAGGCAAGGCCTCGCAGCTCGTTCAGGGCCTTCTCGCCTTCAGCAGGAAGCAGGAGATGGAGTTCAAACCCGTCCTGATAAATGCGACCATCATGGGGATCCAGAAGCTCCTCTCCAGGCTTCTGACGGAGGACATCGAGCTCAAGACAATCTACGGAGAAGATCCGCTCGTGGTCCTGGGAGACGCCACCCAGATCGACCAGGTGATCATCAACCTCGTCACCAATGCGCGAGATGCCATGCCGAAAGGAGGGTCCATCACGATCCGCACGGCCCGCTTTACCATGGACAGCGACTTCGTCCGTCACCACGGTTTCGGCGTCGAAGGAGACTATGTGGTGATCCAGGTGGCCGATACGGGCATCGGCATGGACGACCACGTGCGTTCTAAGATCTTCGAACCCTTCTTCACCACCAAGGCCGTGGGCAAGGGGACCGGCCTCGGCCTCGCGCTGGTGTACGGCATCGTGGACCAGCACAAGGGGTTCATCGACGTGATAAGCACCCCGGGCAAGGGCACCTCCTTCTTCATCTATCTTCCCCTTTCGGCCTGGGCCGCACAGGGGCAGAAGGAAACCAAAAGGGAGGCCCCGGGAGGGACCGAACGGATCCTGGTGGCGGAAGACAACACAGACCTGAGAAATCTCCTGTCCACAATCCTCAGCAACAAGGGGTACAAGGTGGTTGCCGCCGCAGACGGTCTGGAAGCCTGCCGTCTGTACGATGAGCATCCTGCCGATATGGTGCTCCTCGACGTGATCATGCCGAAGATGAACGGGAGAGAGGTTTACGAAACGCTGAAGAAGAAATACCCGTCACTCAGGGCGCTCTTCATGAGCGGGTACACGGACGACATCATCGGGGAGAAAGGCATGATCGATGAAGGCGTGGAGCTGGTCATGAAGCCGATCACGCCGGCCGCTCTCCTGACCAAAGTGAGGGAGGTGCTGGACCGTTCCTGAACATATGCAACGGACGGATATTCCCCGCCTCTTTTCATTCACCGCGACAACCGGAGGATCCGGCAGGCCCCTCTGGCCACAAGGATGAACACCGCCGTACCCACGGCAAGGTCGGGAATCTTCGAAGCGGTGAGGTATACGAGCACGCCGGCCACGATGACGCCGAGATTCACCAGCACGTCGTTGGACGTAAAGATGATGCTCGCCTCCATGTGGGCCTCCCGATTCCTGGACTTTTGCAGCAGGTCCAGGCACAGGGCGTTGCCCATGAGAGCCAGGAGGGAGATGATGATCATGAGGTGAAAGGCCGGCTCCTCCCCGTATCCCAGGAAGCGCCTCACCACCTCCGCAAACCCGAGGACGGCGAGGACCAGCTGGAAATATCCCGCCACGGCAGCCGTCCTCTTCTTCCGTGAAGCGGCGCCGCCCACGGCAAAGAGGGCCAGCCCGTAAACGATGGAGTCGGCGAGCATGTCGAGACTGTCGGCCACGAGCCCCATGGAAGAGGCAAGGAATCCGGCGATTATTTCGAGGACAAAAAATACAAGATTGATGACGAGGACCTGCACGAGGACCCGTCGCTCCTGTTCGCGTTCCTCCTGCTGATCCGCCCCGTCCTTCTCTTCCGAGGAAAGGAACGTGGTGTCGAGGTGGAGACTCTCGAGGGCTTTGAGTATGGCATAATGATCCCCTGTATGGTGAACCTCCAGTCTCCTGGCCTGCAGATCGAAATGAAGGGAGTGGATCCCGGTGAAACCGTCCAGCCTCATTCGGATCAGCCGCTCTTCCGCCAGGCAATCCATCTTTGCCACGATGAAGGTCGTCCTTCTGAGGTCGTTGTCTGTGCCGGTTTCCGTCTTCATCGACCTCTCATTGTACCCGAAAACCCGCACCTATGGAACACCTCTCCGGAAAAGCCGATGGGTCGGTTTTTCGTGACCGAACCAGTCCATGGGTCGGGTAGGCGGAGGAGTCTTTTCAACCCTTTTTCCTCCTCGACAACACGAGGGGAAGGGAGAGGAAGAACCCTGCCGCCAGGCAGGTCCCTCCGAAGATCAGGGCGTCCTGCATACCGTGGAGCACCGTGGGAGGCGAGACGCCTGATCGGGCGAGCCCGGCCCCTTCCACAGCGACCTTCTTCGGCATGGATGCGGAGAAGATAGTCTCAAAAAGACAGACACCGAAGACAAGCCCGAGATTGTTCATGGTATTGAAGACCCCGGACGCCACACCCTGGAACCGAACCGGGGCCGGCCACAATGTAGGTGAGGGAAAAGGCGAGGAGCACCAACCCCACCCGGGAGGGGTCGGGTTCCTTCACGGTCTCGAGGTAGAAAGGAAGGAGGAAGGAGGTACCATCCAGCACGATATACGCCACGAGGCTCGGGCTCACGTCGAAATACCGTGCAATGGTGGGCAGGGAGACGTAGACGATGGAGCTGTCCAGTTCGGTCATGAAGGCGGCGAAGGCGAGACGCCTGATCGGGCGAGCCCGGCCTTGTCCGTAAGGACACCCTCCCGGTTGATCACGAGCCGGTCCCCGGCCCGGAGGACTTGTGTGCCGCCGACACCATCCGCCGGTGCTCCTCGGGGTTCCAGCAAGACCGGAAGAAGTCGCAGGCTCCGCACCTCGCGATCCTGCCCTGCTCCAAGAGATACTCCTTCCCCGCCTTGCCCTTCACCCCGTCTTTGTCCATTTCGGCGATGCAGGGGGGCGTACCCGACTTGCAGCCGTGCCGGTTATCGCAGTTGATGCAGTACTGCGCCCTCCTCTCCGCCAAGGCTTCACCTCCGCTCCCCTGAATCTATGAAATGATGGCGGCCCTGTCAATAGCGCTGCGGCCTAATGGGTTACAGGCAGACCTTGGTTGGAACAGACCCTGGATAAAGAGGCGGGTCGTGCCTCTCCATGGGTTTCGGTTAGGAATGTGCGGAAAGGTTCTCGAGCAGACATACCCGGGTCCCGTCGCAAGCCCGAGGGGTGGCCCTGCCTATGGTCTGTCGCCGTCTTTCGGTTGATGAATGACCATCTTCAGGCGTGTACCCTTGCCGGGTACGGAGGAAATGAAAAAAAGGTCAGAAAAATGCTTCATGTTCCTGAGACCCATGCCGGCCCCGAAACCCAGTCTCCAGATCTTTTCCGTGGCCGTGGAATAACCTTCCTTCATGGCCAGGTCGATGTCCCGGATACCCTGGCCCTGATCCACCGCTTCCACCGTTACATTCCCGGAGGTCACCCTGACGGTGATCTCACCCCGTTCCGCATAGGAGCAGATATTCATCTCCGCCTCGTAGGTGACGATGGCGGCCCGCCTGACCACGTCTTTGTGGAGATCCATCGTTGTCAGAAGGGTCTTGATCCGGGTGGAGACGTGCCCGGCGTCGTCGAAGGCTCCTCCCTCTACAGGAAAGGATGCTTCAAACAGGATCGGGTCAGGAGGGGTCACGTTTCTCGCCGACCTTTTCTACGCAGCCAACGATCCCTTTTGCGTAGAGCCTGCCGGCAGTCTCAAAGAGGATGTACCGTGTCGTGAGAATGGGGATGCGAAGTTCTTCGGCCAGGGCGGTTGTGTCCGGCAGGGGCCGCTTTCCCCTCACCAGGATGATGGCCGCAATGTCCAGAACGTCGGAGGTGCGGACCACGTGGGGGTTCGTCAACCCCGTGAGGAGCAGCCCCCCCGCCTTCGCGTAGGCCAGGACGTCGCTCATGAGGTCGGCCCCGAAGGCGGTCGTCACTTCCCTGTCCAACTGGTCGTGGCCCACCACGACCTCTGCGTCAAGAATGTCTCTCACTTCTCGTAATGTCACAGGCGTCTCCTTTGGATAGACATATTAGCCCAGAAGGAGGGAAATAATCAATTCTCTCCGACTCGTTACCGACCCAATCCGTGCAGGTGTTCAAGGAGGATGCGGCGGACTTCTTCGATGGCGGCGGGTTCCCCATGGGTGGAATGGCCGGAACGGACGATCAATTCGGAGGATGTGCCGTCAAGGCGGGCACTCCGGTAGGACACCACCCCGTCGTTCCAGTCTTCTTCCGGGGCATCGGGGTTTTTCACCGCAATGATGGAGTGGGTCATCACCTTCGGGGAAAGAGGGAGTCCCCTCAGGGTCCGGACAAAGTCGCTCCCCGGCCCCATGTCGTCCGTGCTCCGGGGGATGTTCCGCATCGAGAAGAGGGCGGTCCCTTTTGTCGTGGGGAGCATGGCAAGGCCCTTGCCGAATTCAAGGAATCGGGCGGGAAGCGAAACGAGCCTGCCCACCAGTCGTCCCGGCCAACCCCCTACAATGAAACTGCCGCCATGGGGCGTGGCGATGAAGACGACCCTCTTCACGAAGGGCAGGGGGGTAAAGAACATGCTGCGGCGAAGCAGACCTTTGAGGTCGGGATCGATCTCCAACTCGGTGAATGGAACCGTAAAGACACTGTCCCAGAAGGCATTGCCGCTCTCGGTAGCCATGAGCCTGGCCAGGATACCCCCCTGGCTGTGTCCCACGAGGACCATGTTCCCCAGGGCGGGATCCCTGCCCTCCGGGTCCAGCTCGCGCCGCACCTTCCGCAGTGCCTCCGCGAGTATGCCGGCCGAGTAGAGAATGGGGTTTCCTGTGTTGTAGGTAAAAAGCCAGATCTGGTAACGGCCCCAGAGCTCCCGGTCATTGGTCAGTTCGTTGATCAGCTCGGCCCACCGGGCGGGACTTGAGACGGTCCCGTGCACCAGCACCAGGGGTATGCGGCCCGGCTGATAGGGTGCAAGGAGGAACAGGCCGTCCTCGAAGCGGGCCACCTCCCGGAAAAGGCTCACGTCTCCCTTGAGGAACCCAAGGATCTCCAGACGATAGGCCTTCGAGCCCTCCAGGGAATAGGCAAGGGTCGAGGTGAGGTCGTACTCGATCGGTACGGTCCGGCCTTGGACATGGACGATGGTGGCCCTGTCGGTGGTATAGATTTCCAGTTTCGACCGTAACCTTCCCGTCCTGATTCCCTCCTCAACTTCCTCTATCCGGAGAAAAGCGGTGAGGGCCACCTTGGTGTCGGGTGGAACACGGGCGAAGGTCGGCTCAGTCACACCCTCCAGCGCAGTCGCGGAAGCGACGAGGGGTGCACCGATGCCGGGCCACCGGTAATCGTTCCGAAGACCCCGGACCCTCAGTCTCCCTGCCTGCACAAGCCCGGTGAGCCGGAAAGAACCCCATACGAGCTGCCTCGGGTCGAGGTCCACGTGAAGTTCCCCGAAGGGAAGTTCGAAGGTGCCGGAGGAAAGGGGTACCTCCACGTCCTCCTCCCGGGCAAAACCTTCCGCGACCCCCCTGTTGTAGAGATCCACCGCCAGACGGGAACGGGGATCGAAATAATCGGCCGGGGCCTGGGACGTATCCTTGGGAAAGAGAAAGGCATAGGCATAGATGGCCGCCGAGAGGAAATAGGGGCGGCTGCGGCTTTTGGCGGCGTGGAGAAAGCTTGTCTCCGCCAGTGCAAAGAGGAGGTCGGACCTTCTTCCTTCTTCCTGTGCCAACTGACGGTGGAGGGCAGCTATGGCTCCCGGCGGATCCTTCCTGAGCGTATCGGCGAGGCCGAGGCGGTTCACGATCTGCCGGGTCGGCCCGCTCAGCCGGTCGCCCGTGAGGACGCTGACTGCGAGGGTCCTGTCCGCTTCCCTGGGACCGATGGTGCGCACACCCACAGGAGTGGAGCATCCGGCTACCAGGACGAGGAGTATGAGAAACGTAACGGGGCGAAGATATCCCCTCCTGTGTACCGCCGGCCACGTTGCCTTCATCTGCTCAGCCTGCCCCTCCATCAGGATAGGACGATGCATCGAAATACCCCGGAGCGCCACCCGGTTTCCGAAGAGGGTTTCACGTGAATCTCCCTTCAGTCCTTCGGCCGCGCCGCGAGGGTTCTCCTGAACCGGTCTGCTCATCAGCGGCCCCATACCCCTGTGCCGCCAAAACGGCAATGACTGCACTCAAACTGATAAAGCAGCTTCTCCCCGTCTCTCCGCTCCCTCTCGGCTCCCCTTCTCCGTAATGGAGTTGCGGTCAGGATAGCCCTATCGGCGCCTTCTGTCAACGGCGATGGTGACCGCCGTTGGAATCCATCCCATATTGTTTCCCGAACCGGACAGCCGAGGGACGCCCTTTGTCCCTCCCCGGGCTGGTTGACACCTCATATTTCCTGTGCTATGTAGGCTTTGAAGGAGCAGGGGATGGACCTGGAAGGATTGCGCTGGGGCATGGGAATTGCCTTCCTCATGCTCGTCTTCTGGGTGCTTCTGATCATCGGCATAGACTACCTGATCCGCCGCATATGTTTGGAAAGGCGCCATGCCTACCAGCCGGAAGACAGACCTCTTGAGATTCTGAAGAAACGCTATGCGGCGGGCGAGATTACCAAGGAACAGTACTACCAGATGAAGGAGGATATCAAGGCGTAGTCCTTTCCGTCGTACCTGCGCCAGGCACGGTGACGAGAAGTCCGGTATCCGGAAAAATGCAGACGGTTTTCAGGTATCCACCCGCATGTGAAAGGTGCCATTTCGTTCAGGGGGAAGACTATGGAAGTGACCATCACGCTTTTCGCCATTGTGGTTCTGCTTCTGGTTGCTCTTTACGTGCAGCTCTCTCGGATCATATATGAGGTGAGGAATCTGAACATCCTCATCAGGGGGATCAGCGACCACATCATAGGAGATGTGGAAAGTACTGATTTCTCGGAGATCAGGCAGAGCCTCAAAGAGCTGATTGTGAAGCGGTCGTGCGGCATCGAGAAGGAAATAGTGAAGATCAGACACGGCCTGTTCGGCAACGGAGACGGCATCAAGACCACCATTCCGCGCGGCCCTGAAGAACCAAGGGCCCCGGTCAACGACCAAACCTAAGCGCACAGAGGGGTCGTCGTTCAGTTGTAGACATCGTGGGGACGTGTTTCATTCTGGATCCCTGAGAAGTAACTCCTCCTCGCTCCTTGCCCGACTTTGCGGTTCGGATTTGGTCCAGACTATGGGATGAGAGAGAGATCGTGAACCCCGGTGGCATTTTTCAGTGTGCAGTGCAGGAACCCCCCCGGCACCGCAGGCAACGAAGGGGCCATCTTCGGGAACGCGGTCAGAGTACTAACTCCATATAATCATTGTAGTTAATAGCGACAAATGATAGAATATGCCATGTATAGACGAACCTCACCCCAGCACAAGCGCTTCGGTGTCGAGACACAGAATGAAACAACGTCCCCACATGGCACGGGATCTTAGTAAAAGAGCCGGCTCAGATCGATCTTCTGCCATTCGAAATGCTCGGGGGCCCTCAGCCAGAGCACCAGGTCTTTCGGGACGACCACGACCTGGAAGATGGTGCCGTCGCTGAAGACGCCGCCCCTGTCCATGTCCAGGTCCAGGACCTCCTTCACCTTGTCCACATCCAGGGAGCCCTTGTTGGCCCCGGCGAAGGCCACGAGGTTCTCGCGCCTCTTTACGGTCCAGCCGTTTGCGCTGTCCGGTTCCGGGGGCGGTATCCCCCACGAGGGGTCCACAAGGTGATTGGAGGAGGCAAGGAGCCCTTCTTCATCGGGCGCTCTCCGTTTGACCCCTATGAGCGGGCATTCGAAACTGTAGGCGATTGTTGGATCCGCCACGTTCACGATGGAGGAGAAATCGGGCGAGAGGGTCTGAAAGGCACCGTTCAGCTCGTCCTGGGTCCCATAATCCTGGAGAAAGGAGAACATGGTCACGACGACGAGGGGACGGTCCACCATGTAGCCCCCCGGCCCGTTACCGGAGTTCAGCTCCATGAAGATACCGGCCCGGTTGATGGCGGTGGGGGCATAGATGACGCCCGCGTAGTTGACCACCGCTACGGGCATGCCCGAATCGGTGGGATTGAAGACGGCGACCACCACATAGCCGCCGAAATCCCTGTAGAACCCCGCGTCGTCGTTATTCCTTCCGAAGATCATGCGGCCGTCCTTCGTGTAATCCCCCCAGACCCCGAAGCCGGAGCACCGGGGCACGTAGTTGTTGATCTTCGGGAACATCTCCAGGGCATTCAGGATCATCTGCCTCTCGAACCCGAGTTCCGACGTCTCGGCCATGCCCATGATCACGTCCCTGTACTTCCGGGGATAGCGGTCGTACACGTTTTGGGCGACCTGCTTCATACGCTCGTAGGTAAGATATCGCCCCATCACATGTACGGTGAGGTGGTAGGCGGCAACGAGGTCATCCTTCAGGAGCATGCCGTACTGTCTGCCCATCTGGTAATGGGTGCCGCGGAGCTGCAAGACCGGCACCGCGCCGGCCTTGTAGAGCCGTCCTCCTTCGAACTCTGAAACAAAGACAAGGTTCCCCATTCCCGGGCCTTCCGAGTCGCCGGACGAACCGCCGATACAGGAGCAGAGGAGCATGGCGAGGAGGACAAGGGCCACGGCTCCCGATGGTTTAGCGCCGAACCGGACGCGGCCAGTCGAGGGATTGTCCTTCATCGGTCGGTGGGTTACATGTTTCACAGCAGGTTCACCTTCGAAGTGGTAGGGAAGACAAACTGGTCGTCTCATTCTGACCCAACCAGGACGGGGTTTCAAGAAAATAATGGTGCAGGGTTCCTCGATTCCGCCCCTTCAGGGGAAGTTGTGTGGTTGACTGGCTGAATCGTTGATCTGGATTTTCTGGTTCTGGTGGTTAAATTGGTTCTACTGGTTAAAAGATTCACCTTGCCCCCCGCTCTGGGTTCAACGTCCCGGGATACGGGTTAACAGCCTGGAACGCGGAGCCTGCGTGGAATGGCAAACCGGTGGTTCCCTAAACAAGAGGAGATTCCGCCACAGATGGCCCGCCGTCACACAGATGCGGAGAGAGCGGTTATGTGATCAGATATTCCTTGCCACCTCGAAGGCATCCCAGATGGCGTACATGATATTCGAGACCCGGCGCGCGTCGCCCAGGAGGTAGATCTCGGGAACCTCATGGAGAAGCTCATCATAGAGGCTCCGGTCCGGATCGTAACCTACGGCGATGATCAACGAGTCGGCAGGGATTTCTTCCCCGGCTCCGTTTTGGCGGGAGATGACCAGACCGGCATCCGTTGCCTGCACAGCTCTGATCCCGGTTCGCACGTTGACCTTGTGGAAGCGAAGGAGGTCCACCAGCATATCCCGGTTGGCGGAACACAAGGGGGCGCCTACGGTGAGAATCTCATCGAGGATTTCCACGATGGTCACCCTTTTCCCCTGCTTGGCAAGCATCAGCGCCAGTTCGCACCCAACGAGCCCGCCGCCGACGATGACCGCGACATTGCCAGGATCAGCCTCGCCGGTGAGCACATCGGCGGCGCGATACACCTTCTCCCGGTGACCAAGGACAATCTCCTTCGGCCTTGAGCCCGTCGCGATCACGACGGCGTCAACGCCGGCAGCCCGCACGAGCCGGGCGGTAACGGGCGTATGGTAGTGGATGACCACTCCGAGTCTCTCCAGTTCCCGGCTGTACCAGGCGACGAGGGCACGGTCGTCCTCTTTGAAATCCGGAGCCCCGCCGGGGGTGAGCTGACCCCCCAGTTGACCGGTCTTTTCGTATAAAACCGGCTCGTGCCCCCGTTCGGCGAGGACTCGCGCCGCCTCGCAGCCTGCCAGGCCTCCACCGGCCACGAGCACCTTCTTCTTCTTTGCGGCGGGGATGAGGGCATACTCTCTTTCCCGCCCGGCGGCAGGGTTTACGGCACAGGAAATGGTGAGAAACGCCTTGAGCCGGCCCATGCAGCCTTCCTGGCAGGAGAGGCAGGGACGAATGCGTTCCATCGCGCCCAGACGAATCTTGTTTACGAGATCAGGATCGGCGAGCAGCGGCCGTCCGAGCCCGATCATGTCCGTCTGTTTCATGGCGACCGCACGGCTGGCCAGGTCGGGGTCGTCCATCCTGCCCGCGGTAATGACGGGGATGGCTACGGCCTTTATGAGGGCCTCGTTGAACGGAAGGGCAAGGCCCTTCTTCTGATACATGGGCGGATGACTCCAGTACCAGGAGTCGTAGCTGCCCACATCGGCGTTGAGGGCATCGTACCCCGTTTCCTGGAGGATCCGCGCGACCTCCAGTCCCTCCGGCAGGTCACGCCCCAGCTCAATGAATTTCTCGCCGGGAAGGACGCCCTGTTTCAGTTCCCTGATAAAGCTCTTGGTGCTGTACCGCATGGAGACGGGGAAATCGTCCCCGCAGGCCAGCTTGATGCCCCGAAGAATGTCCAGGGCAAAGCGGAGCCGGTTCAGGAGAGATCCGCCGTATTCATCGGTTCGATGGTTAAAGAGGGCCATGGCGAATTGGTCGAGGAGATACCCCTCATGGAGCGCGTGAATCTCCACGCCGTCAAAACCGGCCTTCCTGGCGATCACCGCCGATTGGACGGTCTTCTCCACGATGGTCCTGATTTCGCCAGCCGTAAGCTCGCGGCACATCAGGCCGTCAATCCAGCGATGAGGTATTGCAGAGGGTCCTACCGGTGTTTCTCCCGGGTTGACACGGGTGGAGACCCGGCCGAACCCGGCCGATAGCTGAAGGAAGATTCTCGCGTCGTAGGCGTGGACCCGCTCGGTCAACGTTCGGGCCGTGCGGAGGAATAGCATGGGGTTCGCCGTCGGGCATGGCATGGCGCCCGGAGTGTGTCGTTCGATCTCGTTCTCTACGAAGCACATGCCGGTAATGATCAACCCGACGCCGCCCTTTGCACGGGCCGCATAGAAGTCGATCCCGCGCTCGGTGAAAGCGCCGTCCCTGTCGCAGAGTCCCGCCGGCCCCATGGGCGCCATGACAAACCGGTTCTTGATGACACATCTTCCGATGGCTATCGGTTCAAAGAGATTTGCATACCGGTCTGTCATGGCCAGTTACATCCTTACATCACACCCACCGGGCGGTAAAGGTCTTCTCGTCCAGAAACAGGCGCATGGAGGCCATGCGCGACTTGGCCGTTCCGAAGAAGGATCTGCGCTTGGAGCCCAGGGGAAAGAAGGCATAGGGCTGGGGAACCCCAACGTTGATACCCACATTACCCACGTTCACTTCCCGCGCAAATTGGCGGGCAGAGGTGCCGCTCGCCGTCATGATGCAGGCGCTGTGGCCCAGGTCTGTTTTCGTGTTGATCCACTCGATCGCCTGGTCAAGGCTTTCCGCCCGGATCAGGGCTGCTACGGCGCCGAAGGCCTCCTCCTTGCAAATCTCCATATCCACGTGGGCATCCTCGAGAATCGTAGGTCCCAGGAAATAGCCGTTAGGGTACCCGGCGACCGAGGGGTTGCGCCCGTCGAGCACCATCTTCGCGCCCTCCGCCAGGCCCTTTTCGATCCAGGCAGCCACCTTATCGCGTCCCTCCCGGGTCGTGTAGGGTCCCATAGCTACCGATTCGTCCAGACCGTAGCCCAGCTTCATGGCCTTGGCGTTCGCCACAAAGGCCTCTTTGAATTCCTCATACCGGTTACCGACAACCATGACATTGTCCGAGCCGAGACAACGCTGGCCTGTCATGCCGAAACATCCCTGCCGCAGATAGGTGGGGCTGGTCACCAGATCGGCGTCAGGCATGATCACGACAGTGTTCTTCCCGTTGCCGTTTAAGGAACTGGTCTTCCCCAGTTTACCGCAGAGTTCGAAGAGCTCATGACCGGCAGCCGTGGAGCCGATGAATCCGATCCCCTTCACTTCCGGCTGTTCGAGGATATATTTGTTGATCTCACGGCCGCCATGCACCACGTTGATCGCCCCGGGCGGGAAACCGGCCTCCAGGGCCACCCGGTTGATATACTCAGCCGCCACGGGGTCCTGGCGGCTGGGACTTATGACCACCGTGCAGCCCGCCGCAAGGGCGTAGGGCACAAAGGAACTCCAGGCATGCATGGGGATGTTCCCCGGGGTCACTATGAGAAACACGCCCAGGGGCTCCCATGTGAGCCACATATCGATGCCCGTGGCCAGATTGTCCATATGCTCGTTCCGCGCCACCAGCCCGTAGGCTGCCGAGCAGGCCGATTCGATGTTCTCGATGCAGCGGCGCACCGAACCCTGAGACTCCTTGATGGTACGGCCGTGGTCCTGGGTCAGCACCCGGCACAGCTCATCGTAGTGTTCCTCGAAGCAATGGCGCATGTCGAAGAGCATGCGGGCGCGCTCGCGCAGTGCAATCTTCCCCATGGCCCTGAAGGCCCGTTGGGCCGCTTCCACGGCGGCGCGGGCTTCGGCATGGGTAGCCGTGGGAAAGGTCGCGATCACCTCCCCGGTAGCGGGGTTGGTGGTCTCATTGATCCTGCTGGATGCGGATTCCACCCACTCGCCATCGATGAGCAGCTTCAAATGTCCATAGTGTTGCTTGACTTCCGGCAAAACTGCCATGTCTTTCATCTCCTTGCTTCAATAGATAACGACTCTTTTGTTATGGACTGGACCCTATTTTGCCGCCTCCATGGCCGCGTTCAGGCGGTCGTAGTTGGCGTGGAGCATCGCCATCTCCTCCTTTCCCGGCGGCAGGTACGGGGGCCGTGGCGGACCGAAATCGAGGCCGCTCGTTATGGAGCATGCTGTCTTGATGCGGCCCAGGACGCCTGCCCCTTCCGTAGACCCTTTGAAGAGTTCGTTCAAGGCCTGCTGAATTCTCATGGCCTTTCCTATCTCTTTCTTCTCCCAAAGCTCCGTGATCTGTACGCAGGCCGGGAGGGCGAAACAGGTGATCGACCCGCCGGCAGCCCCCATCATGAGCGCCTGGAGGTAAGCCCGGAAGGTCTGCATGATACTCAGTTTTCCGGAAAGGGCCCCATAGAGGGACATGAGAAAGGCCAGATCGTGCTTCATCTCCTTCACGCCCACGACCTCGGGGATCTCTGCCAGCTTTCCGGCAAACTTCACGGAGATGTCGAACTTCGAGGTCACGGCGTTGTGGTAAACGATGATGGGAATCTTCACCGCATCGGATATCATCGTGTAGTGCCGGTAGACCTCCTCCTCGCCTACCTTCCAGTAGTAAGGCGGAACGATGAGGACATAATCGTAGCCCAGTTCTTTGGCATATTGGGTGTAGTAAATCGTTTCCAGCGTTCCCGCGGCCGCTGTCATGGCGATGGCGTCCAGGCCGGCGTGTTTGCGGATCTGGGCAATGCTTATCTCCATGATCCGGCGTCTCTCATCCCGGTCGAGGTGTGAAAACTCACCCACAGAGCCCGTGGCGATGATCCCCTTGGCCCCGGCCCCGGCCGCCCAGTCTATGGCCTCAAGCAGGACGTCTTCTTTGATCTCGAAACCTTTAGTGAAAGGCAGCGGTAGAATCGTATACATGCCTTTTGGTTTTCTGTAATCGGACATCTTCGTATTCCTCCTCCATTAATGTAGTCTTGCCCGCCCCTGGGGAGCGAACGACAGTTTTATACGTCAAGCTTTTGGGTCAGCATGATCCTGTTGTTCTCCACGGCGACTTTACCGCGGACGATGACCGCCTTGATCTCCAGCGTCTGTGGATCCAACAGGAGGAGGTCGGCGTCTGCCTCTTCGGCGACGATACCCTTGCGCTCCAGCTTCATCATGCGCGCCACGTTGGTGCTGGTGACCTTCAGGGCGTCCGTCAAGGTCAACCCTTCTGTCTGCACCAGGTCTTTGAATTCCTTGTAGAGCAGGTTAAGGGGGAAACGCTCCACCTTGTCGAACCCGTGAATCGTGGAGACACCGCCGCCATCGGTGCTTACCGTAATCTGGTCGATGGAGACCCCTGCGGCGAGGAACTGCTTCAGCGCCTTCGTGGAAAAGGTCCCCCGCTTGAAATTGGGGGGCGCGATGGAGGGTGTAAGGTCCACGGTCCCTCCCATCCCCGTCCAGTCGAGGGCCTGTTCCATCAGGAGTTCGTTACGGTTGAAGTGGGTCGGCCAGACATGTTTGATCGCGACACCCGTCTCTTTGACGGCCCTGATCAGCGGCATGATCCCCGTGTCCAGATCACCCACATGGACCTGGAGTACGCCCGCCTTGCCGGACAGTAGGCTTCCGTGCATCGTATCCGCAACGATCCGGTTTAGCTCATCCTGGGTAGGATGAAAAGATCGGCGGTCGGAAATGGCTACCTTGGCGCCAATGACGTTTTCAACGGCGTAGATATCCTTGATGATGCTCTCCGTGAGGGTGATACGCCAGTCAAAGCCGCCCGTGAGCATCTTCGCCGTCATCCCCCGGAATTCCAGGCTTTTTGTCTTGCCCAGCAGACCCCAGAGGTCCCGGCCCACCTGGTCGGCGCCCACGCAGCCCAGCACGGTGGTCGTCCCGCCAAGGACCGCTTCGCTGAAGGTCATCTCCGGACCGCGGCTGCCGAAGCCTGCTGCGCCGCCACCACCCAGAATATGAACATGGGCGTCCACAAAGCCGGGGACAACATAGCACCCCGCTGCGTCGACCGTGCGGGCGCCATCGATATCCGCCCATTTCGAGAGGTTCTCTCCCATGGCCACGACACGTTCGCCGACGATGGCGATATCGCGGATGCCGAGGTCCTGGGGAGAAAAGACATGTCCTTGCTTAACAAGTGTCACCATAACATCTCCTTCATGTGTAGTTTCAGTCCGATACGTTTTCTTTCACTGCTTCGATTTTGCGCTTCAGGAGTGGGAAACAGTAGCCTACAAGCACGGCGGCGGAGACAAGCATCAGGACGCCTGATAAAGGCCTTGTGAAGAAGATCAGGAAACTGCCTTCCGAGAGAACGAGGCTCTGTCGAAAGGAGTCTTCCACCAGGGACGAGAGCACGAGGCCCATGACGAAGGGTGCCGGCTCATAGGCACATTTGTTCATCAGATAACCGATGAGACCGAAGAGGGTCATGATCTGGAGTTCCACGACGCTGCTGTTGATGCTGTAGACGCCTATGAGACAAAAGAGCAGGATGAGTGGCAGAAGCAGACGGTAGGGGATCCTGAGGATCTGCACCCAGACGCCGATGAGGGGCATGTTGAGGATAACGAGCATGACGTTTCCCAAGTACATGCTGGTAATAACACCCCAGAACATATCAGGGCGATTGCTCACAAGGAGGGGTCCCGGCTCCACACCGTAGATCATGAGAGCGCCGAGAAGCACTGCCGTGACCACGTTGGACGGGATGCCCAGGGAGAGAAGCGGAACAAAGGCGGCCTGGGAAGAAGCGTTGTTGGCGGTCTCCGGACCGGCCACCCCTTCGATGATACCTGTACCGAACAGCTCGGGGTGTTTGGAAACCTTTTTCTCCACCGCATAGGAGATAAAAGGGGAAATGATGGCACCGCTTCCCGGGATCAAGCCCAGCACGAAGCCGATCACGGTGCCCCGAAGGATGGCCAGGCGGCTCTCCACCCAATCCTTTATTGTGGGCCAGATCTTTCCGATCTTGGTTTCGCTGAGGGTCGTCGTCGCCATCTTCTCTACGTTGAGCAGGAGCTCGCCTATGCCGAAGAGACCCATGATCACCGGGATCAGGCCGATGCCGTCGGCAAGGGTCTGAATGCCGAAGGTGAACCTCGCCAGTCCCGTCCCGAGGTCCATACCTATGGTACCTACGAGCATGCCGAGGAGTGCCATGACGAAGCCCTTCAGTGTCGACTTGGCCGCGAGCGAGGTCACCACGGTGAGGGCGAGAAAACAGATGGCGAAGTATTCAGGGGGGCCGAACTTGAGTGCAAAGGATGCGATCGGGGCCGCCAGGAACATGACCCCGATGAGGCTGAGGGTGCCCCCAATAAAAGAACCTATGGCTGAAATACCCAGCGCTGGCCCTGCACGCCCCTTGCGGGCCATCTTGTACCCGTCGAGGCAGGTGACCACGGTGGTCGCCTCACCGGGAATGTTGACGAGGATGGACGTGATGGAGCCTCCGTACTGGGCTCCGTAATAGATGCCCGAGAGCATGATGACGGCCGTGACAGGAGACATCTTCAGGGTGACCGGCAGGAGCATGGACATGGTGGCTACCGGTCCCAGACCGGGCAGTACACCCACAAGGGTCCCCAGCAAAACCCCCACAAAACACGAAAGTATGTTGACGGGCAGGAGCGCAATCTGAAAGCCAAAGAGAATATGGGAGAAAATGTCCATGGGTCTCCTCAGATCCCCAGCGGACCCTTGGGCAAGGAAACGCCAAGAGCCCACGCAAAAAGGATAAAGCTTGCAAGGGCCACGACAACGGCACCCCCGACGACAAAGCGCCACTTCTGTGTCGACACAAGCCGGAGAAGGAAGCCGAAGATCACGACGGTGGTGAGAACGTAACCGATTCTTTCCAGGAGAAGTCCGTAGACAATCAGGGCCGCGAGGATATAGGCCACCTTGATGATCCCACCTGCCATTGCAGCCCTTGGTGCCGGAGTGAGCGTTCTGCCCTTCCACAACTGCCCGGCCAGGGTAACAAGCGAAAGGACCCCCGCGGCTCCTCCCAAGACCAACGGAAAGAAGCCTGGCCCCGGGCTTCCGACCTGCCCGACACCCAGTTTCCAAGCCCCGCCGCAGGCGAGAAAGGATATGACCGCAATGCTGAGAGAGCCGACGTATTCCGACTTCATCGTAGAACCTCTATGCCGCTACCTTTTCAAATTGAGCTCTCGTACCAGTTTTCCCAGTTTCTCGCTGGCCGACGCGAGGTCTTTTTCCAGCTGTTCCGGCTCCACGATTTCCACGGTCATGTTCATCTGAGAGAGTGCACGGGCGCAGTTCTCGCTTTTGGCCGCCTTCTTGAAGGCTTCCGCAAGCTTCGTCCGTATCGGCGCAGGCAGCCCCTTGGGACCGAAGATACCGATAGGAAGGTTGAACACCTCGATAGGCGCCTTCGGGAACCTGTCTTTAAATCGGGTCACAGCCTGGGGGTTTGCATCCTTCGGCTCGCCCGAAACCTGCAGGAGGGTCCGGAGCTTGCCGGCCTTCACCTGGGCGCAATGTGTCCCTGCCGCCACATACATCTGGATGTGGCCACCCAGTATCGCCGCCATACCGGGTGCATCACCCTTGAAATGGACAGGTGTGATCTTGAGATTCAGTTCATGGGCAAGCCACTCCATGAGCACGTGCATGGTGCTCATGGGTCCGTATGTCCCGTACTTGAACCCCGGGTTGGCCTTCACGTATTTGACCCAGTCGTCAAAGGTCTTCCAGGGGGCGTCCGCGGGCACGACCAGGGCGTAGTTAAAGGCCGTGTAACCGAGAATGACGGTAAAATCCTTGGGTCCCCACTTCACGCCTTCGGTGAACATGGAGTAGGCCAGCGTGGAAGTGCCGGCATTGATCAGCGTGTAGCCGTCCGGCTGGGAATGGACCACAAAATCGGCCGCTATGGTCCCGCCGGCACCGGGCTTGTACTGAACGACCACCGGCTGTTTCAGGACCTCCTGGGCACCCGGGGCCACGGAGTTGGCCGTATTGCCGGCCACACCGCCCGGCGGAAATCCGACGTAGACGTTGATCGGCTTGGTGGGATAGTCCGCGGCATGGACGGGGCCTGCCGCGACCAGCACCAGTGCGACGAGAAAAGCGGTAACGGGGTACTTCCAGGTTGTTTCCATTGTTACCTCCTCTATCTGTTGGTGAAACATCGACCCTGACGCTCCGCAGGTTGCCTCGTTCCGGAAGGTTCTCACAGTGTCACGGTAACGAGGCCTTCTTTGATATATCTTTTAGAACGTCCACCAACTTCTGTTCAAAACCTTCCTCCCCCTCTCTTTGGAGGGGGAAAGAAAAACCGATGGCACCCTCTACGGTCCCGTGACGAAAGACTGGCGCCGCCACGGCGTTTCTCCCCAGAAAGAGTTCCTGACGGTTAATGGCAAATCCCTGCCCCCGTATCTCCTCCAGAGATGCCAGCAGCTTTGCCGGGTCGGTCTCGGTGTACGCGGTGTGGGCTACGAGGTCACTCTCCATGATGATTCTCTCTGCCTCAGACCGGTCCATGAAGGCAAGGATTACCTTGCCGAGGGCCGTACAGTAGGCCGGCAGGCGGGAGCCTATAGGGATATCGAGATCAACCAGAGTATTCATCTGGATCCGCTCCACGTAGACGATCTCCGTTCCGTACAGTATCCCACACTGGGCCCCCACGTTCAGCCGCCGTACCGCCTCCATCAGGTGCGAGGAAACGCGGGTTCGGAGGTCCATGTCGCGCAGGAACGAAAAACCCAGAGAGAGTACCTTTGGTGAGATCCTGAACTGCTTGCTCGCCGGGTCCCTGACGACGTACCCAAGGGATACGAGGGTCATCACGTAGCGCATCGCCGTGGAGGGTGACATACCGGTGACCGACGCCAGCTCGACGAGGCCAAGGGGTCCCCCGTTCTGGGCCAGGGCCTCGAGGACCTTGGTCCCCCTTTCGAGGGCGGCAATAAAGTAGGGTTGATCCTTTTCAGTGCTGTCTTCCATCTTGATTTTCACTCTGTGATAGTCACTTTCATTAAGTGAAATTATACGATGAAAAAAACTGCCTGTCAAGGAGGTTTTTTTGTAAAGTCTTCGGAGATTGCATCCCAGCCTGCCTTTTCGGGGGAATGTTGAGAATCACCGAAAGGAGAAAGGCGGGCTGCAGAGACCATCGGTATTGGCGTAATTGAAGAAGGCAGGTAGCTTGGGGAGCCTCTTGGGACCGAGCAGGAGGTCCCGCCGAGTAACGAAAAAGGCAGGGCCGACTCGACCCTGCCTTTCTATCTCGTGGCAATGAGTTGCGGGTTTACCTGGTGATCCTTGTCCTTATCCCTGCAAAGCCCATGAGACCGAGGCCCACAAGGAGAACCGTGGCGGGCTCGGGCACCTGCTTGTCCGTGTAGGTGCGAAAGGTGTAGTCGCCGTCCGGATAGGGCTTGAACAGGTTGTTCGGCACACTGCTGAACACCTGGCCGCGCGGGTAGGGGTTATACATGTCACCTGCTGCCGAGAGCAGAGATGGGGAAACGTCCGAAGAGAAGACGAGATAGTAGGTCGTGTCCGGCGTCACGGCATAGGGGGTCCAGAATACATCCACCCAGTTCCCGGCCGTTCCCGCTGCGGTACCGGAGGTCAGGAGCGTCCCGCCTTTGGTGGGGAGAGCATCCCAGAGGGCGATCGTGACGTTCTCTGTCGCCGTGCCGATTTCGGAAAGGAGAATTCCCGCACCGGAGATGTTATTACTCGACTGCATGAAGGACTGGGCGAAAGGCCCCGTGTGGAAGTGGGTCATTGCGGCAAATATTCCCAGATTCACATTCGGCTGGTTCTGATCGATCACGGGCGCAGCGAAGGCCAACCCGGCCTGCAGCAACAGGAGAAGCATGACGCTGGTCAGTACTCTCTTCATTACGTGATTGCCTCCTTGATATTGTATTGGTGGGACTTCATGTCGGCGGGTAAGCTTGCAACCGCTGTGCCATTCCGGCTCCAAGGAGCGTCCGGCCACACCCAACTACCCGTACCCGAACATGAAACAAATTTCTCCACCCCCTGACAAGGAGATCCACCTCCTTTTCGTCCTTGATCATCATCGTAAAGCATATCGACGGGAGGCCGGGCCACTACCCCCGGAACGCATCGAAAAGTCCTCCTGACGACGGTCAGTTAGGACGAAGAAAGGGCACCTGTAAAATGAATCGACACCTGTGCAGACATACCGACAGGCTTTCCGCCCCCTTCAGGGCTGGTTGAGGGGTTGAATGGTTGAATGGTTGACTGGCTGATTGGTTGAACTGGGGTTATGGGTCGAATCGGTTAAGGGATCTACCTTGCCCCTCTCGTACCTTGGGCTCCTTACTTATTCCACCTTTCCCCTGCCTTTTCCTGCTCCCCTCCCCCTCCCAGCACCTTGTAGAGGGTGACCAGGCTGGCGAGCCTCGCCAGGCGCAGGGTGATCAGTCCCTGTTGCGCGCCGTAGAGGGAGCGCTGGGCATCCAGGGTGGGCAGGTAGCTGTCTATGCCTGCCCTGTAGCGGGCATCCGAAAGCCCGTAGACCCCCGTGGCCGCCTCGACCAAGGCCTGCTGGGCCTTGATCTGATCCTCCACGGTACCCCTGAGGGCAAGGGCGTCGGCCACCTCCCTGAAGGCAACCTGGATCGCCTTCTCATAACGGGCGAGGTAGATGTCCCGGTCGGTTGTTGCCGCGTCGAGGGCGGCCATGTTCCTGCCCGTATCGAAGATGGGCAGGGTGATCTGGGGGGAGAAACCCCACGTATCCGAGCCGGCCCTGAAGAGGCCCGACAGTTCGGGGCTCACGGTGCCGTAGGCGGTGGTCAGGAGGATGCGGGGAAAGAAGGCGGCGCGGGCGGCGCCGATATTGGCGTTGGCCCCCTTGAGCTGGTGTTCCGCCGCCAGGACATCGGGGCGCCTCAGCAGTTCCTCCGATGGAAGCCCGACCGTTATATCCTTCAACACCGCCTCCGCCTCCAGCTTGTCGGCAAGCAGTTCTTTAGGGACCTGTGCACCTGCCAGCAGGTTGAGGGCATTCTCATCCTGGGCTACCCTCGCCGTGTAAAGGGCAACATCCACCCTCGCGGCCTCCACGCGCGTCCGGGCCTGACTTAGGTCAAGCTCGGTGGATGCCCCGGCCTTGAAACGGCGCTCGATGAGGCGGTATGAGGCCTCCTGGCTTTCGAGGGTCTCACGGGCCAGCTTCAGCCGCTCCCTGTCGGCCGCGAGGAGGAAAAAGGTGTTGGCCACCTCGGCGATGAGGGTTATCCGGACGCTCCGCCGCGCCTCCCCGGTGGCCAGGTACTGCTCCAGGGCCTGGTCTTTGAGGCTCCGTACACGGCCGAAGAGATCGAGTTCATAGGAGGTGAAACCCACACCCACATTGTATTGCCGGTTGGTCGTCGACTCGCCTGTCGTGGAGATGGCGGCCGGCATCCTCTGCTCGGTTCCGCTACCCCCCAGGTAGACCGTGGGGAGCAGGTCCGCCCGCTGGATCTGATAGATCGCCCGGGCCTTCTCTATGTTCAGCGCCGCGATCCGAAGATCCCGGTTGTTGTCGAGGGCAAGGCCTATGATCTCTTTCAGCCGCTCGTCCCCATAAAAATCCCTCCACCCGACAGCGCCCGGAGAGGACCCCTCTCGTTTCTCCTCCGTCCCCCTATAGGCCTCTCCTGCGGGCCACGCCTCGGGGACCGGCAGCGCGGGACGGGTGTAGGTCGGGGCCATGGTGCATCCTGCCAGGCAGATGAGCACCGCGATGATGGGCAGGATCCTTCCTCTCATGACCGACCTCCTTCCGGCTTCGCGACCGGCGCGGGCTCACCCCTCCCCCTCCTGAAGAGGCGGGACACCACGACAAAGAGGAGCGGGATATAGAAAAGGTCGATGAAGGTGGCGGAGAGCATCCCGCCGGTGACGGCGGTGCCGATGGCCTTCATGGCCCCGGCGCCGGCCCCCGATGCGATGGCCAGAGGCAGGACGCCGAAAAAGAAGGCGAGGGACGTCATGATGACGGGCCGGAACCTGACCCTTACCGCCCCCAGGGTAGCCTCCATCAACCCTTCTCCGTGGGCCATCCGCTCCCGGGCGAACTGGATGATGAGGATGGCGTTCTTCGTCGTGAGGCCCAGCGTGGTGAGGAAGCCGATCTGAAAATAGACGTCGTTGTGCAGCCCCCGCGCCCAGGTAAAGAAGGTTGCGCCGAAGACACCGAGGGGCAGCATGAAGAGATTGGCGAGCGGAATGGGCCAGCTCTCGTAGAGGGCCGCCACGCAGAGGAAGATGACGATGATGGAGAAGGCGTAGAGCAGGGGCGCCTGGGTGCTCGACATCCGCTCCTGGTAGGACAGGCCGGTCCACTCATACCCGATGCCCTGGGGCAGTCTGGCGACGATCTCCTCCATGGCCTGCATCGCCTCGCCGGAACTTCTTCCCGGCGCCGGTTCACCCTGGATGTTCACGGACGGAAAGCCGTTGAAACGCTCGAGCCTGGGAGACCCGGACGCCCAGTGGGCCGTGGCGAAGGCGGAAAAGGGGACCATCTTCCCCTGCGTGTTCCGGACGTAGAGCCTCTCGATGTCTTTGGGCAGCATGCGGTAGGGCGCGTCCGCCTGCACAAAAACCCTTTTCACCCGCCCCCCCTGGATGAAGTTGTTCACATAGGAGCTGCCGAAGGCCGCCGATATGGTGTTGTGGATGGAGCTGACGGGAACCCCGAGGGCCCCTGCCCTTTCCCAGTCCACGTCGAGCCGGTATTCGGGCACGTCCTCCATGCCGTTGGGCCTGACCTTGGTGAGGCGCTTATCCTGGGCGGCCATTCCAAGGAGCTGGTTGCGGGCCTCCATCAGTTTGTGATGACCGAGACCTCCCCGGTCGAGCAACTGGAAGTCGAATCCCGTGGCCGTCCCCAGTTCGACCACCGAGGGCGGGGGGAAGGCAAAGATCAGGGCGCTTCGAATGTCGGAAAAGGCCTTCATGGATCTCCCCGCAAGGGCCTTGACCTTGAGGTCGGCCCGGTTCCGGAGATGCCAGTCCTTCAGTTTGACGAACACGAGACCGTTCTGCTGGCCCCTTCCGGAAAAGCCGATGCCGGATACCATCATGCAGGACTCAACCGCCTCTTTTTCATTCTCCTGGAAATGGCGCTGGACCCTGTTCACCACGGCCTTGGTCTGCTCGAGGGTGGAACCGGTGGGCAACATGACCTGGACGAGCATGATCCCCTGGTCCTCATCAGGCACATAGGATGTGGGCGTTCGGATAAAGAGCACCCCCACCACGACCACGATGACCACATAGATCACGGCGTAGCGCGTCTTCCTGGAGAAAGAGTTGCCCACGATCTTCACGTATCGGTCCCTGAGGCGGAAGAAGACACGGTCAAACCATTTGAAGAAGGGACGGAGAAAGGAGATCGCGTTTTCCGCAGGCTCATGTCCTGCCGGCACCGGTTTGAGGAGGGAGGCGCAGAGCACCGGCGTCAGGATCAAGGCCACGACCACTGAGAGGAGCATGGACGAGATGATGGTGATGGAGAACTGGCGGTAGATGACGCCGGTGGAGCCGCCGAAAAAGGCCATGGGACCGAAGACGGCCGAGAGCACGAGCCCGATGCCGATAAGCGCGCTCGTGATCTGTTCCATGGATTTGGCCGTCGCCTCCTTGGGCGACAGCCCCTCCTCGCTCATGATCCGCTCCACGTTTTCCACCACCACGATGGCATCGTCCACGAGGAGCCCGATGGACAGGACCGCCGCGAACATGGTGAGCATGTTGATGGAGAAGCCGAAGAAACGCAGGACCCCGAAGGTGCCCAGGAGGACCACCGGCACTGCGATCGTCGGGATCAGGGTTGCCCGGAAATTCCCCATGAAGAGCCACATGACCAGGAAGACCAGGAGGATCGCCTCGAGAAGGGTCTTCACCACTTCGTCGATGGCAACCTTCACAAAAGGGGTCGTGTCGTAGGGATAGATCACCTTCATCCCCGGTGGAAAATAGCGGCTCATCTCTTTCAGCTTGGCCTTGATCGCCTCGGCCGTATCCAGGGCATTCGCGCCGGAGGCCATCCTGATGCCCATGCCGGCGGAAGGTTTCCCGTTGAAGAAAGACTCTATGTCGTAGGCATCCGTTCCCAGCTCCGCCCGCCCCACATCCCTGATCCGCACGATGGAGCCGTCCGGGTTCACCCGGATGGGGACCGCGACAAACTCCTCCGGCGTCTTGAGCATGCTCTGCACGATGATGGATGAGTTGAGCCGCTGGCCTTTCACCGCAGGGGCTCCGCCGAACTGGCCGGCAGAGACCTCGACGTTGTAGGTCTTGAGGGCCAAGATCACATCCTCGAGGGTAAGGTGGTACTGGGTGAGCTTGTCCGGGTTCAGCCACACGCGCATGGCATACTGGGACCCGAAGTTCTCCACTTCGCCCACTCCGGGCACCCGGGCCAGCACCTTCTCCAGGTTGGATTGGGCGTAGTCCCTCAGGTCGTTGCCGTCCATGCTGCCGTCTTCCGAGATGAGGCCCACGATGAGGAGCCAGTTCCTCGTTGCCTTGCCCACCGTGACGCCCTGGCGCTGCACCGCTTCGGGCAGACCCGCCATGGCGAGCTGGAGCTTGTTCTGCACCTTGGCCCAGGCCAGGTCCGGGTCGGTCCCCGGGGCGAAGGTGAGCTCGATGCGGGCGCCTCCGGCGGAATCGCTGGTGGCGGAGAGATAAATCATCCTGTCGAGACCCGTCATCTTCTGCTCGATGATCTGGGTAACACTGTTCTCCACCGTCTCAGCCGAGGCCCCGGGGTAGTAGGCCTGGATATAGATGGAGGGGGGTGCGATGGGAGGATACTGGGATATGGGCAGGCTGTAGATGGCCAGGCC
>CAYOQF010000009.1:0-103886 GCA_964406055.1 uncultured Syntrophorhabdaceae bacterium | reverse complement strand
GTTGTATATTGCAGTCTGGAAACTCCAGCCAGGTCAGCAGCGCCGTATGCTCACCAGTTACAGGCGAAACCCAATACTTTCGGCTTAAATTTGAGTCCTGCACTCATTCGTTCCCACCTCCTCCGTGAGTATTTAACGCCTTATTCAGTCCTCCCGGACTATACGTTTCCCGCAGCCGCGTCGATCTGCTGCATGATCTCTGCCTCCGGGGACAATGCATCGATCTCGCTCACAATCTCGTCGTCCGTGTAGTGCTTGAGCGATATGGCCCCCGTAGGACAACGGGCGTTACACAGACCGTCTCCCTTGCAGAGGACAGGGTTCACGACGGCCTTCCTGCCCTGCTTCGTTTCCCGAAGCTCAAGGGCGCCGTAGGTACAGACCTCGACGCAGGCCCCGCATCCCATGCACTGCTTTTCGTTCACCTCACAGACCGATCCGGAAGCGACAACGATATCGTTGGACAGGAGCGTCAAGGCCCGGCCGGCCGCTCCATAGGCCTGGTTGACCGTCTCCTGGATGAACTTGGGGTAGTGCGCCATCCCCGCCAGGTACACACCGTCGGTGGCAAACTCGACGGGTCTCAACTTCACATGGGCCTCCTTGAAGAAACCATCCAGGCTGAGTGTCACCTTGAAGAGATTGGCGATCTCCTTCGTGGCCTCCGAGGGAACAACGGCCGCCGCCAGGGCAAGAATGTCGGCGGCGATCTCAACCTTGGCGCCCAGTATGTAATCCGTCGCCGTGATCTTCAGGACAGGGCGGCCGTCCTCGTCCGACTCACCAGGCTCCACCTGGGGTGGATCCTCCGGCTCGTACCGGACGAACTTGACCTCCTTATTGGCAGCCTCCCGGTAAAAATCTTCCTTGAAGCCATAGGTCCTCACATCCCTGAAGAGGATGTAGATATCCATCTCGGGGTTCTTCTCTTTCAGGGCCAGGGCATTCTTGATGGACTCGCTGCAACAGATCCTGCTGCAATAGTTTCTGTCCTCGTTCCTGCAGCCCACGCACTGGATCATGGCAATGCTTTTGGCGTTCACCACCGTGTCGTCCCCGGCGACGATCTTCTCCTCCAGTTCCAGGTGGGTCATGACCCTCTCGTCCTGGCCGTAGAGGTATTCCGTCGGCTTGTACACGTCGGCGCCGATCGCAAGGACAACGGCTCCGTGCTTGATTTCGGTTACGCCCTTCTCCGACTTGACGGTGGTGACAAAATTCCCTACGTAGCCCGTGGCACTGGTGATTGCGGCACCATGGTACACGTGGATGAGGGGATGCTGGTAGATCTTCCCGATAAGCTCGCGGAGGTAGGCCTGTACATCCAAACCTTCCAGGGTGGTGTGGATCTTCCGGGCGATTCCCCCCAGTTCCTTGTCCTTTTCCACCAGATGGACCTCGTGCCCCTGGTTGGCGATGGAGAGGGCGCAATTCATACCGGCGATACCGCCCCCCACCACCAGGGCCCTTTTGTCCACGGGCAGGTCGAACTCCTGGAGGGGCTTCAGATGGCACGCCCGGGCCGTGGACATGCGGATGATATCCCTGGCCTTCTGGGTGGCCTCTTCCTTCTCCTTGGAGTGGACCCATGAGTTGTGTTCCCGGATATTGGCCATCTCGAAATAGTACTGGTTTATTCCCGCCTCCCGCAGGGTGTCGCGGAACAGAGGCTCCAAGGTCCTGGGGCTGCACGCGGCGATCACCACGCGGTTGAGCCCCTTCTCCTTGATCATGTCCGTTATTTCCTTAGCCGAATTGGTAGCGCAGGAAAAGAGCTGCTCCTGGGAGTAGACCACGTTGGGCAGTGTCTTGCAGTATTCCACCGTCCCCGGCACATCCACGACCCTTCCGATGTTGGCCCCGCAGTGACACACAAACACCCCCACCCTCGGATCCTCCTGGGAGAGGTCCTGCTCCGGCGGATAGACGCGCTCCTTTGAAAGCTGTCCCCGCCTGTAGCCAAGAAGCTCGCCGATCTGAGAACCCGCTCCGCTGGCGCTGAAGACCGACTCAGGGATATCGACGGGACCCTGGAGGCATCCGCTCACAAAAATCCCCGGCACATTCGTCTCCATAGGATTGACGGGGTTGACGTTGCAGAAGTTGTGTTCCTCGAGCTCGATGCCGAAGGTCCTGGCGATACCCTCCACGTCTTTGGGCGGATCCATGCCGACGGACAGGACCACCATGTCGAATTCTTCCTCTTTCACACCCTCGTCGGGGGTGGAATAGCGGATGGTCACGTTCTTGGTGACCGGATCCTCCCTCACGATGGAGGGGTAGTTCCTGATAAACCGCACCCCGGGCAGGTTCTGCGTCCTCTGGTAGAAGCGTTCGAAATCCTTCCCGTAGGCCCGTACGTCGTTATGGAAGATGGTACACTCCGCCGTCGCGTCATGATCCTTGGTGAGGATCACGTGTTTCTGCGTATAGGTACAGCAGACAGAGGAGCAATAGGTGTTGCCGCCCTCGATCACCTGCCTTGAACCCACGCACTGGATCCAGGCAAGTTTGTGGGGATGTTTCAGGTCGGACTTGCGGAGCACCTCGCCCCCGTAGGGACCGGTGGAGCACAGGAGCCGTTCGTAGTCCATGCTGGTGACCACGTTGACGAATTCGCCGTACCGGTACTCCTTCCTCACCTTCGGGTCGTAGGGCTCCATGCCGGGAGACAGGATAATGGCCCCGACCTTGATCTCTCTCTTTTCAGGTTTCTGATTCAGGTCTATGGCGTTGTTCTTGCAAACCCCTTCGCAGATCTTGCACTTCCCCTCCTTGAGGTAAAGGCAGCTCTCATCGATATAGGTGATGAGGGGGATCGCCTGGGCAAAGTAGACGTGAACGGCCTTGTTGTCCGAAATGCGCTGATTGTACTCGTCCGGGTATTTGACCGGGCAGTATTCCACGCAGACCGTACAGCCGGTGCATTTGTCCTCGATGATATACCTGGGCTTCTTCGTCAGCCTGACGGTGAAATTTCCCGCCTCACCTTCCACACCATTGACTTCCGTATAGGTTAGTACTTCAATGTTCGGATGCCGGCCGACCTCGACCAGCTTGGGAGCGAGTATTCACATCGAGCAGTCGTTGGTCGGGAAGGTCTTGTCGAGCTGGGCCATGTGGCCGCCGATGCTCGGCGCCGTCTCGACCAGATAGACCTTGAAGCCGGCACTGGCCAGGTCAAGAGAGGCCTGGATGCCGCTGATTCCCCCACCCACGACCATGACATCTCCAAGGTTCCCGTCACCGAGGCCCTTGCAGAACTCCTGAATGTTCTCTCTAAGCGATATGACGTTTTCCACTTCCTGTCACCTCTTCGGGTTTTTTACTCTGTCACTTCCTGAAGAATCTCCGTGATATCCTTGATCTCTATGTCGTCTGCATGACTCGTGACAAGCCTGCTGTCTTCCAGTGCGAAGACGCAGTAGGGACACGCGGTGGCCAGCACCTGGGCCCCGGTCGCGACAGCCTGTTCTATCCTGAGGTTGGCAAACCGTTCATGCTTCTCCGTCTCCATCCAGATCCTGCTGCCTCCCATTCCACAGCAGAGACTGTCTTCCCGTGAGTCCGCCATTTCGGTCAGTTCCAGGCCCGGTATCTTCTTCAGCACTTCCCTGGGCTGGTCATAGATGCCGTTGTGCCGGCCCAGATAGCAGGGATCATGGTAGGTCACCTTCTTTTCAAACTCCTTCTTGATGGTGAGCCTTCCTTTGTTGATCAGGTCGAAGAGAAACTCCGTCACATGGACGATCTCAAAATTGACCTTAAATTCGGGGTATTCGTTCTTGAAGGTGTGGTAGCAGTGAGGAGAGGCGACAAGGATCTTCTTCACCCCGCTGTCCACAAAGGTCTTGATGTTCTCCTTGGCGAGCCTCTTGAACAGGGCTTCGTTGCCTGACTTGCGCACGCTCTCGCCGCAGCAGACCTCTTTGGAGCCCAGGATCCCGAAATCGACCCCCGCCTTCGTGAGGAGGTTGGCCGTGGCCTGGGACACCTTCTTGAGCCGCGGGTCGTAGCTCGGATAGCAGCAGGGGAAATAGAGGATCTCCGTGTTCTCGTCGAACTCCTTGACGCCCAGATCCTTCGCCCAGTTCGGCCGGTCGTTCGGTTCCTGCCCCCAGGGATTCCCCACGCTGGCAAGGCTTGTCATGGTGCTCCGAAGGCTCGGGAGGCTTGCGGGAACCACGCCGTCCGGCACCAGCAGCCTCCGTACCGACCTCATCACCTCGATGATCTCCACACCCCTCGGGCACCGCTGGGGACATTTCCCGCAGGTGGCGCAGAGCCACACGTCTTCGGACTCGAAGGGGACGACGCCCAGCTTCGCCTGATTGATGTATTTCCGCACAGGAAACTGCCGCACAAGATTCCACGGGCAGGCCGTCTCGCACTTTCCGCACTGATAACAGAATTTGGAGGCATCCCCGCCTGCCTCCTTGATGCCGTCTATTACGACTTTAAAGGGTTCTAAGGGTAGAGTCTCCATGGTATTTTCCAATCCTTCTCTCGTGACCTTCGCGTTCTAGTCCTTCTGGGTCATCCGGGCAACCGTATCCAGCACACTCTCCAGTCCGAATTTGTCCACCATCGCCTGCAGTCCGATCTGCACCTCTTCCTGCTTCACTTCCTCGTCCACTTCCTCTTCCCGTTCTTCCAAGACCAGGGCCTCATTGATGCACCACTTCACGCAAAGGGGTTCATCCTCTCCTTCGCACATGTCGCACTTGAGGGGAAGGCCGGAATCCGGCTCCTTGAAGGCGTCCCTTGACGGACAGGAAGCCCGGCAGAACCCGCACTCATCGTACTCTTTGCCATCGATGATGTACTTGTCTCTGCCCATACACTCGGCTGCAGTATATTCACCCGCATACACAGGGACATAGACGTCCCTGAGGGGATCGCGGATCATCCGGACCCTGGATCTTGCCGGGTTGTTGCTGCTGTATTTCGGGTTTGCGTGAAAGGCCGAGCAGATCACCTCGCAGGCGCGGCAGCCATTGCACTTATCAAGATCGATTCTGATTGTCTTGACTTTCTTCTTCGTCTTAGCCATTTTTAATTATCCCTCTCTGTTCTAAGTCTTCGGCAACATAGCCCAGATCCAGTTCCTGCAACGTTTCTTTCGTGGGGATGCCGTCGTTGTCCCAGCCCTTGAATTTGTAGTAGGCGTCAAGGAGCTTGGCTTCGAGTTCAGGGAACCTCTTCTTCCAGTGGTCTTCAGGCGGGACCTCGTCGGACCTGCGGAGGCCCCTTCTCACGTTGACAGCCCTCAAGAGGTTCCGGTTTCTCCGGTAGACGGTCTTGAGGCCCTCTTCGTCCATATCGATCCCCGTCGCTGCGGAGATGATCTTCGGGTAATTGTGGATGTGGTAGGGAGGCTTCAGGGGGAAGGACGACAGGCCGGCGCACACCCCGAGGGCGTCGTCAAAGTAATGGATCATCTCCTGCCAGTCCACGATGTCCACCGACATGTCGACCGTGGGGTAGTACGGGTTCGACCGCTCCCCTCTCGGTTCCCAGTCGAGCACATACTGCTTGAACTTCTCGTCCGGGACCTGGATCCAGTCTGCAACGAACTCCTGTCTCTCCTCCATGGTCATGAAGGGCGACTGGGGGAACTGGCCCTCGATCTGGGTGATGTTGATCTTCTCGCCGGTGGCGTACATAAGGTAGTAGACGGGGTTCAACATGCCCAGCTTGAGGGGCAACTGCTCGTGCTTCTTGATATTGTTATGGGCGAAGGCCTCCGCCCCCTTTCCGATCTTCTTGGCTGCCCAGTGGGTGCCGTCGGCCAGGATGTCGCCGATCCCTTCCCGCCGGACGATCCTCTCGAGAAGCCAGTAGAACCTGCCTTCGTTGTCTGACGGGCAACCCTCGAAGTCCGCGTCCGTCAGGATGCCGGCCTCTTTCAGTTCCACGGCGAAGGCCATGGTCTGGGGCACCGAGAAACCGTCCACGCCGTACTCGGTGGCCTTCTGGGCGATCCTGAAACCGAAATCGAGGTCTTCCACAAAGGCTGCCATGGAATAGGTCAGCTTGGAGAAACACTTCATCATGTAGGTCGAAATGCCGGGCACCGATATGATGGCACCGCACTTCATGGGGCAGTTGTAACAGCTGATCAGGCGCTTCCGGACGTTCAGCTGCACCTCTTTCCATCTCTCCTCGATCTGCTTGTTCCAGAAGTCTTTTCTCCGGACCCGGGCGTTGCCCCACACGAAGTTTTCGGTGTGCCACTTCTCGTCCACGTGGAGCATTTCCTGGGGTGATCCGAGACCCTGGAGGATGGTCATGACGTTGGGGACCGGGTGCTCGTTCCGGAACTTGATGTATTCCAGGACCTGGTTGCACAGTTCGATGAACTCGGCCGGTTTGGCAAGGTTGATGTCTTTGGTTCCGCGAACGGCGATGGCCTTCACCCCTTTGTCGCCCATGACGGCGCCCAACCCCAGTCGGCTTGCGCTGGAGCGCCCCTGCTCGATGGAGGCCATGAAGACCCGGTTCTCACCGGCCAGACCGATGGCGGCCACCTGGGCGTTCGGCTCGTTCAGCTCCTTCCTGATCAGTTCCTGGGTTTCAACTGCGCCCTTGCCCTTCAGGTGGGTTGCATCCCGTATCTCCACCTTGTCGTTGTGGATCCAGATGTAGACAAGGTCGGGGGACTTGCCGCGAAGGATCAGCTTGTCGTAGCCCGCGTGTTTCAGTTCCGGCGCCCAGAAACCACCCATCATGGAATAGCCCATCAGCAACGTCTGAGGCGAATAGGCGGTGATGATCGTACGGTTCGAGCCGGGCGCGGGGGTGCCGCACAGGAGACCGGGGCCGAACATCAGTGGAACATCAGGGTCGAAGGGATCTATCTCGGGAGGGACCCTCTCCCAGAGTATCTTCGTGTTCGTGCCCAGTCCTCCCAGATGGAGCTCCGTCAGTTTCGGATCGGTCTCCACCCTCTCAACATTTCCTCGGGTAAGATCAATTTCTAAGTTAAAACCGTTCTCTCCATACCTCATGTGTTGGCTCCTCTATGTGTCGGGTTGTTCATACTTTCACGTGCTCGCCGAGATTTGGTCTGTTGCAGCCCAATGAGGAAGAAAAATCCTTGCCATTTCCCCGGTTTTCAGACTCTTTCCGCCGAAGCTTGTTCATATTTTCACTAACGTAATTTATACTAAAATCATAGTGTTGCTGTCAAGGGGAAATCCCTTTCCCGCCTTTCTTCCTCTCTCTTCGGCCCACGCTTCCTACCGTTGCCCCTCCATGGTCCAGCCGTTCTCCCTTCCGACCTTGGGAACCGACCGCTCGCTACTGCGGGGGCGATTCAGGGGAAGAGTTCCGGGTTCGAGGACCTCTTTTTTTCTCTTTTGGAACAGGGGCTGAACAGTGTACACTGACAGGATCATGCTGTTTCGGTGGGAGGAAGAGCGGTATGACCGGGTGGAGGAAATGAATGCCCGAGCCCTCCGAAGAGGGGTGGGCATCACGGGCTTTGTGGCGCTGCTCTTCCTTTTTCTCGCGAGCATCCCCGGCACCCTGGTCTGTTGCGCCCAGACGCCACCGGAGACCCCGAAGGTGCTCACCCTGAGAGAGGCGATCGCCCTTGCCCTCAGGAACCAGCCGGCCATCGAGGCCCAACAGGGCCAGGTCCTTGCCGGGGAGGCCAAGGCCGGACAGGCCCGGGGAGGCTACTATCCCCACATCAGCCTGGGCAGCGCCTACGCAAGGATAGGCCCGGTAGGCAGTCGCACCGGGGCCACCACGTCCCTTGCCGGGTTACCGCCGGGGAGCTCCATCCCCACCGGCACTGAGACCACCGCAAGGTCCTATGAACAATACTCCGCCACGGCGAACCTGAGCCAGCTCCTCTTCGATTTCGGCAAGACAGGGGCCCAGGTGAAGGCCCAAACGCTCTCGGCCGAGGCGGCGCGAAGGGACCTTGAGAACATCCGGGAGCAGGTGGTGTTCGCCGTCAAGCAGGCCTATTATTCGCTCCTGAGCGCCCAGGAGAACCGGACCGTGGCCCTCGAGGCCGTTGACCAGTTCAAAAGACATGTGGAGTATGCCAGGGCCCTCGTCGAGACAGGCCTCAAGTCCAGGTCCGAGGTCACCAAGGCCGAGGTGGACTTGAGCAGCGCCGAAGTGAATCTCATCAAGGCGGAGAACGGGGAGAGGCTTGCCAGGACCACCCTCAATAACGCCATGGGGTTGCCTCACGGTCCGCCCTATCGGGCGGAAGAGGAACCGTCGTCGGCCTGGACCGAGCCTTCCTTCGAAGCCGCCCTTCAGCTGGCCTTAAGCCGCCGCCCCGATCTTGTGGCCCTCCAGAAACAGAAGGAGTCGGCCCGGGAATCGATCAGGGCGGCGCAAAGGAGCCACTTCCCCACCCTGAACGGTACGGCGAGCGCGGTCTACGTGGGAACGGGATTCCCTCTGGACAGCGGCTGGACAGCGGGCCTCAACATGGTCTTTCCCCTTTTCACCGGCTTCGTTACCAGCCACCAGGTGGCGGAAGCCCAGGCCAACTACATGGTCGCCGGCGCCAACGAGAAGAGCCTGAAACAGACCATCGTCCTCGACCTAGAACAGGGCTTTTTGTCCCTTCACGAGGCTGCAGAGCGGATGCGCAGCACCGAGATCTCCGTCAGGCAGGCGAGGGAAAATCTGGAGCTCGCCACGGAACGGTATGCCGCGGGCCTCGCCATAGGCGTCGAGGTGACCGACGCGGTGGTGGCCTACGCGAATGCCCGGTTGTCCCACATCGGGGCCCGCTACGATCACCGTGTGGCCCAGGCGAGGATCGACAAGGCCATGGGAGGCCGGACCGAGTAGCCGACCCCCCTTGCCCCGGGGCCGTTTCTATTTGTCGGGGAACAGGACCCTCGATTTGAGGCCTGCAGGAAGCCGGTTTCTGGGATTGGGGAGTTCCAGGCGTACCCCGAAGGTGCCGCTCGCCGCGTCCACCACCTTGTCCACCACCTTCACCACCGCCGTGTATTTGCCGTTTACCGGCGCCTCGGGAATCACCGTGGCAGTGGAGCCGACCTTCACCGAGTTGAGCTGGGCCGCAGGCATGATGACCTCCACGTTGAGGGGATCGATCTGGGCCACCTTGAGGATGGGCTCGCTCTCCACATACTCCCCGGGGGAGAGGAAACGCTCCACCACCACCCCGTCCACGGGACTGCGAATGACGGTACGCTCCACCGCCTCCACGGCCCGTCTGTACTCCAGTTCGGCGAGCTGCCTGTTCTCCACCGCCTCCTTGAGCTGCATCTCCGAGAGGAGTCTGTTCGTTTCCGCCTCATCCATCTCCGCCGGTGCGGCAAGGGCCCTCTTGTGAAGGTGCTCGATCCGTTCCTTCTTCTTGCCGAAAAAGGCAAGATTGGCCTCCTTTGCCTTGATGCCCGCCTCCATCCCGGCCCTGAATCTGGCAACCTCCATGGCGGCCTTCTCCACCCCGGACTGCAGGGTCGCCAGCACCTGACCCTTTCTGACCACGTCTCCCCGCTCCACTTCGACGGTGGCGAGGACCCCCGCCTGGGGACTCCCGATCTTGATGACCCGATGGGGCTCAATGAGTCCCCTGTACTCCGCCGCGCCTCCCGCCAGGGGCAGCAGGACGAGGATCATCGTGACTATTGCGGTGAATGGCTTCATCTCCATCTCCTTTTACCTTCCCTCACTCTCCCCTCACCACCGGCTCCGTTTTTTTACTCCGGCCGGCCTGAAAAGGCAAGGGAGTCGTCCATCTGCTCGTCCATCCTGAAGAGGTCGCGGCGCATCCGTGCGTGAAGCCTCTCGGCGGCCTTCTGGGCCTTCCGGAAAAGGAATCTCCCCGTGAGCGACGAGGCCCGGTCCCCTGAGTTCCCGGCGGCCCAGGCCGCGACCCTCTTCATCTTGCCCACAAGAGGGGCCACCAGTTCATCCTCCAGGGACACAACGGCCTCGCAGGACCCGGGGTCCCCCTGTCTGGCGCAGCGGCCGAAAAGCTGCCGGTCGATACGGCGCGCCTCGTGTCTCTCCGTGGCCACCACATGGAGCCCCCCCAGTTCGGTCACACCGGGTCCCAGACGGATGTCGGTCCCCCTGCCCGCCATATTGGTAGCCACCGTCACACATCCGCGCTGGCCCGCCAGGGCGACGATGTCGGCCTCCTCCTTGTCCTGCCGGGCGTTCAGTACCCTGTGGACCACGCCGGCCCCCTCGAGCAGACCGCTCAAGTGCTCCGATGCCGCCACGGACCTGGTGCCGATGAGGACGGGACGACCGAGGCGGTGCATGTCCAGGGCGGTCCGTACGACGGCATCCCACCGTTCCTCGGCGGTGGCATAGATCCGTCCGGGAAGATAGATCCGCCGGAGGGGCCGGTTGGTAGGGATGGAGACGACCCGCAGGGCATAGACGGACCACAACTCCCCTGCCACCTCCCTCGCTGTCCCCGTCATGCCGGCGAGGCGCAGGTAGCGGCGAAAAAAGCGCTGGTAGCTGATCCTGGCCAGGGTCTCCTTCCGGGTGGTCACATCGCAGGACTCCTTGATCTCAATCAACTGGTGGAGGCCCCTCTCCCAGGACCGGTCGGGCATCACCCTCCCCGTGTATTCGTCTACGATCCGGACCTTCCCCTCGGTCACGATGTACTGTTTGTCCCGGACATAGAGATTGCGGGCCACCAGGGCCTGCCTCACCAGTTCCTCCCGCTGGCCCTTCGTTGTCCATCCCCTCGCCTCCTTCCACGGGAACCCTTCGATGCGGAGCCTCCCCTCCCTCGTGAGCTCGATGTTCTTTACCCGCGGGAGGGTCACGAAATCATCGCCCTCTGTCAGTCCCCCGGCCACCTCGAAGGCCTCCCGGTAGACGACCTGTTCCGTAACATCCTTTGCCTCCGCCGATATGATGAGGGGCGTGCGGGCCTCATCCACGAGCACGCTGTCCGCCTCGTCGACAATGGCGAAATGGAGGCCCCTCAAAAGAAGCCGTTCCACCCGCGAAGACGCACCACAGAACTTTTCGAGCTGGAGACGGGCCTGTCCGGGCCTGTCCTTGAGGATTATCCGGTCCTTCAGGTAGTCGAAGGTCAGCTCCTTGTTGGTACAGTACGTGATGTCGCACCGGTAGGCGACACGGCGGCCCCCGGGATCGAGCCCTTGCTTGATGACGCCCACCGTGAGCCCGAGAGACCGGTAGATCGGCCCCATAGTCTCTGCGTCGCGAAGGGCCAGGTAATCATTCACCGTCACCACATGGACCGGAATGCCGGCAAGGGCTGCGGTACCGGCGGCAAGGGTTGCGGTCAGGGTCTTCCCCTCCCCCGTCTCCATCTCGGCCACCATACCCTTCAGGAGGACAACCCCCCCTACGAGCTGGACATCGAAGTGGCGCATCCCCAGTCTGCGGCCCGCCACTTCACGGATCAGGGCGAAGGCCTTTCCCGTGAGCTCCCTGGTGAACCCCTCCCGGCGCAACCGCTGTCCGAGGCTACGGGCGAAGGGCAGGATCGCCTCCTCTTCCAAAGACTCCACCCCGGCGGTCTCCTCCTTTACCCGTTCCGTGATCCACCCGAAACGGCCGGGTCCGGGCCGAACCCAGGGTGCGACCGCACTGCCCAAGGCCTGACCTACCCGGTCAAGCCACGCCGGGGGCGTCTCCCGGCGCTCGGGATAGACGGCAACGGCGGTGAGGGGCGCGGCACGATCAGACATTGAACCTCGTGAGAAGGAGCTGTCGCACGCTGCGGTACCAGCGCCACGCGAGGGGCTCGAAGCCGTGGTCGAAGCGCACGTACACCCTGCCTCCCACATTGAAGATGTACGCCCCCGGCGGCAGCTGGATGTCGAAGAGGAAGACCTTCTGAACGGTCTTCACCCCTTTTTCATCCCTGGGGTCTATGGCCACCTCCCCTCCTCCCGCCTGACTCAGGACCCGGGCAGGCAACCGGTCCGTGCCTGCAGGCACCTCCCGGACCAGCACGGCGGGCAGGATGGTGGACATCCGCTCGGGGAGTCGGATCTTCACGTTCCGGGTTCTGGTCCTCACGAGGTCCACATCGGACTGGGACGCAACGACCCGGGCCGTGATGGCCGAATCGTTGAGCACGTAGCCGATCACCTCTCCCCTCCTGAAGAACCTTCCGGGAAAATCCTGAGGGGTGGGGGCGAAGAAGGTGCCTTCCGCCCGGCTGTAAATGGTCAGCTCCTCCGCCCTGGTCCGGGCATGGGCAATCTGCTCCTTCACCTGGGTTATCTCCTCCAGGGTCACCTGGGCCTGGACCCTGTCGGTCCGTTCCTTCAGGTCGTACTGTACCTCCAGTTCCCGGAGCTGGGCCTCCAGCACGCGGATCCGCGCAGGCAGAAGGGGATCGGAACAGCGGACCAGAAGGTCTCCCGGCTTCACCCGGGCGCCCGGCTCGGCCTCCAGGCCGTCCACAAACCCCTCGGTTCTCGCCCGGACAATGGACTCGTCCGGGAGCCAGAATACCCCTTCCGCCACCGTGCTCAGGGGCAGGGGCACCAGGGTGATGAAGATGAGGGCGGCGACAAGGGCGGCCACGCTCACCGCGATCGCCCGTCTCCGTTTATGGCCCAGCCTGGGGGAGGAAAAGAGGAATTTGCCTGCCTTCACGAGGGGAAGGACCAGCATGGACACGACCGCCCAGAGTGCAAGGAGGAGGCCGAGGGTAAAGAACTTGGTTGCGATAAACTGGATGATGGCCACATAGATGGTGATCCGGTAGGCGAAGGAAAGGGTCGTGTAGGTGACGAACCAGACCCGCTCGCCCGGGGTGGAGAGGGGCGGCTCCGCGCTCGTCACGCCGAAGACGTAGTGCTGGATCAGGTAGCCGAGATATTGGGTACCCCGCTGGGCCAGATTGGGGATCTCCGCGAAGTCCGTCAGGAGGTAGTACCCGTCGTAGCGCAGAAGCGGGTTTCCGTTAAAGAGGATGGACGAGACCCCGGCGATCAGGATGGTGTTGTACAGGACCGCCCGCACCGCCCCGGGTTCCACGTTGACCCACAGGATGAGCGCCAGGGCGGCGACGAAGAGTTCGACGCCGATACCGATCCCCCCCACCAGCATCCTTTCCCATTTGCTCCTGAAGGCACTGGCACCCGAGGCGTCCACGTACGGGATAGGGGTCAGCACAAGGAGCATGATCCCCATCTCGTGCACCTCTCCCCCCAGGGTCTTGACCGCAAAGGCGTGGCCGAACTCATGGAGGGCCTTGAGAAAGGGATAGATGAGCCACAGGAGGACAAGGTTCGTCGGTGCCAGCAGGTGATCCATCACGTTCCTGGAGAGTTCCGGCCAGTGAAGTCCGGCGAGGATGAGACCTGCGGACACCACCACGAGCCAGACGAGCGCCCCCGCCCAACCGAAAAGGGGTCGCACCAGGGGCAGAAACCTTGTGAGGAACGGGTCCGGGTCAAAGAGGGAAAAGCGCATGGACAGCGGGTTGCGGATGTTCTGTCTCCATTTGACCGTTGCCCTCTTTTCGTAGCGCTTGAGGAGTTCCAGGGTGTCGGGCGACACATCGCTCTGGAGCACATCGGCGGCGTGAAGCTGACCGAGGAGCCGGATCGTCTCGTCCTGAGTCGGTCCATCCTCACCGAGTCTTGCCTTTCCGGCCTGCCAGATCTCTTCCACCGTGTGTTCCCCGTCCATCATCCCGATAAGGAGATAGGCGCCGGGGGTAAAGCGGTGGAACCGTCCCGATGCGCGGTCCTGGAGCACGTACCAGATCTGGCCGCGATAGGTGTGGCGGTGGATCTCCACGTGGCTCCGGAGCAGGGGCCTGAGGTCGCGGACGCGATACCAGGAAGGGCTGAAGAGGGAGTCTTTCATGGCCACCAGGACCAGACCTTGAGGCGGATCCACTCGGTAAGCTCGTGGGTCCATATCCAGATCAGGCTGGCGCGGCCGGCGGCGATCTTCCCCACCCCTTCCATACCGGGCCGGAGCCTCTCCGAGGTCTTCCTCAGCTCGGCCTCGACCCGGAAGTAGTTTCTCCCCTCTTTCGCCGTCGAGATGGGCGTGATCCTCGTGACGGTGAGGGGGAAGATCGTACCCGGCACGGAAGGAAGGGCCAGCTCCCCCTCCTGTCCCACCGCCACCCAGGCGATGTCCCGTTCGTCGACCTGGACGATCACGCGGTAGCCCTTCAGGGGCGCCACCTCGAACAACACCTGGCCCCGCTCCACCGGGGCCCCGAGGGACTGGCTGAAATCGCCGCTCGTCACGATCCCGTCGAAGGGCGCCGTGATCCTCGCCCGGGACAACTGCTCGTCGAGCAACGCCACCTGCGCCACAGCCTGGTCGATCTTGGCGCCGTTGATCAGGGCCTGGGCCCGGTCATGCCTGGCCAGGGCCTCGCTCTCCTGCTTCGAGAACTGCTCCCTCTGGGTAGCCCACTTGAGCCGTTCAAGCTTCAGCTCCCTGTCGTCCAGCCGTGCCAGCAGGCTCCCCTGCCGGACGACATCACCCGGTCTTGCGGGGGCCTCCACGATATAGCCGTTGAAAGGGGCACCGACGGCGCGTTGCACCACCCCCTCCAGGACCGTGGGCGCCTTGACGCGATGGACACCCTTGACAAGGGTGACGAAGAGGAGGGCGACGATCGCGAGGGCCGTCACCGCCTTGAGGCCGAAGTGGCCCGGCCCCGTGTACTTCTTCACCTGGTGGGTACAGGACTCCGCCGCCTTGGTGAAAATCCACCTCTCCTCTTTCCGTTTTGCCTCAAGGATCGGCCCTGTGAGGGCTGCCACCGTCTTGATGAATTCCACGGCCGCCTCGTCGAAGGGTTTTTCCGCCCGTCGCTCAAGGGTGAGGGCCCCGAGCAGCGTTGCTTCGTGCCCCAGGGGTACCGTGCAGATGACCCCTCCGCCGCTCTCCCGGGACAGGTCACCGTGGGCCCGGACGATGGAGGTGACCGGATCGGACAGTGGCGGCCAGAGGATCACTGCGTGCTGGTCCATGGCCTCCTCCATGGCGCCCTCGATGGCCCGGACCAGGTTCGTGTGCCGTCCGAACTCGGCACTGTGAGACATGGCCGCAACCCGTACCCGCTTTCTGTCTGTGAAGCCGATGCTCACCCGGTCACATTCGAGGATGGTGGCCAGGAGGGTCACGAAGCCCATGGCCGCAGGCCGAAACCGTTCGTGCTCCACCACGCCCGCCACCATGTCGAGGACCCTCTGAATGCGCTCCTTCGTCTCCTGGACCCGGAGGAATTCGGTGCGGCGGAGAAAGGCCTCGAGCCACCCCGCGCCCCAGTGGAGCTTCCGCATGAGGGACTGGACCTCCTGGGCGGGCAGGTCCCCTGTTTCGAGGACCACCACCCCGTGGATCCGTCCCGACACCTCCAGCGGGTAGGCCACGTGGTAGGCGCCCGAAGGCTGATTTCCCCCTGCGGAGACGTCGTTTCTGATGAGGAGGCCCCTCCGTTCCTTGAGGGACCGTTCCGCCGCCCCGGTCAGGTGGGTCACATTGTGTGCGATATCGGGGAAGATTGCCGCCGGCGTGAAGGGACCCGTGTCCGGGTCACCGAGGAGCAGGAGGGCGCACCGGATGCCGGGGAGCATGAGACACTGGAGGGAAAGCCAGCTTTCGCAGAAGGCCTTGGGTGTGGCGGCCTCGGCGAAGCGGCGCCAGAGGTCCTGGCTCTCCAGGACCTCCCGCTCCTGTCGCGGCCCGCCGTCAGGCTTCCCCGGGGCAGACCTGCCGCCCTGATCCGGGGGGATTACCGCCATGGGGATGACCGCACCCCTGTTGTGTGGGTAAGAAACGTACTGATGTGGTGAGGATTCTCCCGGGACCCTGCGGCGCGGCCGGGACGGCTACGTCTCGAGTCTGCCATACTTGGTCTCGTAATCGGCAAGGGCCTTGTTCAGCAACGCGGCAAGCCTTTTCGCCACGTACGGGCTCATGACGATCCGGTTCGTGAGCTGGATCGTCACCTCCTTCTCCTCCACGTTCCACGCCTGATTCATGCCGAAGAGGAGGACGATCTCCTCCCGGGTCCCCGCCACGTTGCACACGTTGGCATAGGCGCTGTGCATGCCTGCGCTGTCCCATTTGACCTTCATCTGCTGGGCTTCCTTCTTCACCGGATCCGCTTCTTTCTTTTCCATGCTGCCTCCTTCTGTCGTTCGTCTGCTTCTCTCGCTAGAGCTCAATGATGATATCCGCGTTCGGGTTGGAGCCTGGTTCGCCGTAGAGGAACTCGGCGAGCCAGGGGCTCGGCTGCCGCTTGAGGGTGAGCGTGGTCACGTTGTTCTCCAGTCGATCCATATCGGTTACGTCCACCAGCATATCCCCCGCCGTATTGACGAAGGTGTCGCTCCCTGCCCCGCCCTCCAGACGGTCGCCGGCTGCCCCGCCCACGATCACATCATCACCGTCACCGCCCGTTAAGCGATCGGCATTGGTGCCGCCGATGAGGACATCGTTGCCCTCGTCTCCGTTGACCGTGACCCTGGTGGACGTGAGCCGTCCGTCGAAGAGGTCGTGCCCTTCGCCGAGAGAGACGATGACGGCGCTCACCGCCGTGCCGAGGAGGTCGTTGACCGTCATGATATCATTGCCTGAACCGAGAGAAAAGGCAAGGGTTCTGAACAAGGTGGCCGTAACGGTCTCGCCGTTCACCGTGATTGATGAGGCGGTCCCGTTCTTGCCCACCCATACCGTATCATCTCCCGGTGAACCGTTGATCTGGAGGGTGTTCACCCCCAGACCTCCATCCACCGTGTCGTTACCGTCACCGGGGGACCACACGATTGTGTCGTTCCCGCCCAGACCGATGATCGTGTCGTCGCCGCCCAGCCCCTCCAGGATGTTGTTGTTCTGGTTGCCGGTGATGATGTCGGCGAAGGCGGTGCCCTTCACGTTCTCGATACCCTTCAGGGTGTCGATACCGATAAAGCCGTCTGCCGGGTTTCTGTCGGTCGCCTTGAGGAGGGTGAGGTCCACGTTCACCGGACCGGCAGCCTCGGAGTAGTCCACCGTGTCCTCGCCCGTGCCGCCGTCGATCACGTCATTCCCCGGACCGCCCGTAAGCCGGTCTGCCCCTGCCCCGCCCATGAGCTGGTCTGCCCCTTCCCCTCCGTCCAGGACATCGCCGCCCAGACCGGCGGTGAGGCGGTCATCCCCTGCCCCGCCCATCAGGGTGAGGCTACCGGCGGTAAAGGCGGCCCCGTTGATCACGTCGTTGCCCGTGCCTCCGTCAACCACAACCGCCGCCCCTGTCGTGCCCGAAAGGGTGATCGTGTCGTCGCCCCCGCGACCATAGAGGAGGATGGATTCGGCCGGGCCGGTGAAGGTGACCGTCTCGCCGGTGCCGGCGGTCGCGAGGGTGGAGGTGGTCGCCCCCATGGTCAGGGTGGCGGTGTCGGAGGCGTCCGAGAGGACGAAGGCGCGGTTCCGGGCGGCCAGGGTATCGCTGATAGGCTCCAGATCCGCGTAAGCGATGGAAAGGCCGTCGACGGTGACGGATCCCGATGAGGCGTTGATGAAGGTATGGACCACCGTGTCGGCCGGGCCGTCCACGAGGGAGAGGCTATCGGTCCCGCCGTTGCCGTCGAAGGAGACGCCGCCTCCGGGGATGGGGTTGCCGCCCGAGAAGTCAACCACCAGGGTGTCTGCGTCCGAGGAACCGGTGAAGACGACAGAGGGGATCGCCGTCAGTTCCCGGGAAAAGATCAGGGTACCGTTCCGGTAGATGAGCGCCTCGGCTCCACTCTTGACCAGGCGGAAGGTATCGGCTGCCCCGTCGTCCGCCTCCGCGGCCGCGTCGATAAGGACGATGTCCGTATCGTCCCAAACCGATACGGTGAAGGTGTCCGTGCCGACCGCGATGCCGTCGCCTACCGCCACGGTCACGTCATAGGCTGCCGGTCCCTGGTCCCAGCCCGGTCGCCAGGAGAAGAGACCCGTTGCCGGGTCGATGGAGGCACCCGCGGGTGCGGGTCCCACGAGGCTGTAGGTGAGGGTCTGGACCGGGAGGTCGGGGTCAAAGGCCGTGACGAAGAAGGAGAGGAGATCCCCTTCCGTCACCTCCTGATCCGGTACAGGGGTGATGACCGGTGCGTCGTTCACCGGGTTCACGGTGAGGGAGACGGAGGCCACATTGGAACCGGCGGCCCCGTCCGTTGCCTGGTAGGAGAAGCTGTCGGCCCCGTAATAGTCCGCCTCCGGCGTGTAGGTGAAGGAGCCGTCAGGGTTGAGGCTCAAGGTCCCGTGGGTGGGGCCGGTGACGAGGAGCGCGGTGAGGGCCGGTCCGTCCACGTCCGTGTCGTTGGCGAGGACGCCCGGCGCAGCGATGGTGAGGGTCGTGTCTTCGTCGAGGGAATAGGTGTCCCCCGCGGCCACGGGTGCGTCGTTCACCGGGTTTACGGTGAGGGTGACCACGGCCGTGTTCGAGTCGCTCGTGCCGTCGTTGGCCAGATAGGTGAAGGCGTCGCCTCCGGAATACTCCTTCTCCGGCGTGTAGGTGAAGGAGCCGTCAGGGTTGAGGCTCAAGGTCCCGTGGGTGGGGCCGGTGACGAGGAGCGCCGTCAGGGGGTCTGCATCCACGTCGTTGGCCAGGACGCCGGGGGGCCCGATGACAAGCTCCGTATCCTCGTCGGTCGTGTAGGCATCGTTCGCAGCCACGGGCGGTTGATCCGCCCCGGTGACCGTGATGGTCACCGTGGCGGGGTTGGAGAGGGCGGCGCCGTCGCTTACCCGGTAGGTGAAGGTGTCGACGCCGCTGAAACCTGCCTGGGGCGTATAGGTGAAGGCGCCACTCGAGAGGAGGACGAGGCTGCCCCGGGACGGTCCGGTGACGAGTGCCGGTGTCAGTGTGCTTCCCTCCACGTCCGTGTCGTTGGCGAGCAGGCCCGGCGCCTCCACGGTCAGGGCCGTGCCCGTATCGGTGATGTAGGCGTCGTGTCCTGCCACAGGTGCGTCGTTCACCGGGTTTACGGTGATGGTAACCGTGGCGGTGTTGGAAAAGGCGATCCCGTCGCTCACCCGGTAGGTGAAGGTGTCGACGCCGAAGTAGTCGGGGTTCGGGGTGTAGACAAAGGAACCGTTCCCGTTCAGGGTAAGGGTCCCCCGGGAGGGACCGGCCACCGGAAGGGCGGTAAGTGCGGCGCTGTCCACGTCCGTGTCGTTGGCGAGGACGCCTGCGGCAGGGATGGTGAGGGTCGTATCTTCGTTGGTGGAGTAAGTGTCGTTGACCGCCTGGGGCGCGTCGTTCACCGGGTTCACGGTGATGGTGACCGTGGCCGTGTTGGACGAGGCGATCCCGTCGCTCACCCGGTAGATGAAGGAGTCGGTGCCGCTGTAATTGGCGCGGGGCGTATAGGTGAAGGAGCCGTTCCCGTTGAGACTTACGGTACCGTAGGCGGGTCCCAGGACAAGATTCGCCGTGAGGGTATCTCCGTCCGGATCGCTATCGTTCCCGAGCACACCGGGGCCGGCGACGGTGAGGGTCACGTCCTCATCGGTGGTATAGGCGTCGTTCACCGCCTGTGGCGCGTCGTTCACCGGCGTGACGGTGATGGTGAAGGTCTGGGGCGCGGAGGAATCGATGCCGCCCAGGTCGCATCCGCCGCTGTCCGAGAGGGTCACGGTCACGAGGGCTGTCCCGTTGGCGTTCGGGGCCGTTGCAAAGGTAAGGGTGCCGTCTGCCGTCATGGCCGGCGGCAGGGAAAAGAGGGTGGCGTTGTCTGAGGTGAGGGTGAAGATCAGGTTCTGGTCTGCCTCGTCGGTTCCCCCTCTCGTGATGTTCGTGGCCCAGTTGGCCCGTGTCTGAGGACCCGAATCCTCGGGAACCGTGATGTTGGGACCCTTCGCGAAGGAGGGAGCGTCGTTCACCGGCAGTACCGTGAGGGATACGGTGACCGGCTCGCTCGTCAGGTCTATGTCGTCGGCGTAGTAGACGAAGCCGTCCGAGCCGTTGAAGTTCGGTCCCGGCGTATAGGTAAAAGATCCGTCCGCGTCGAAGAGGAGGGTGCCGAGGGCGGGTCCGGAGACGAGCACGGCCTGGAGCGTATCTCCGTCAGCATCCGTGTCGTTGGCCAGCACGGCCCCCGCCAGGGGCGTGTCCTCCGTCGTCGTGTATGCGTCCCCGTATGCCACGGGGGCGTCGTTCACCGGCGTCACGGTGATCGTCAGGGTTTGGGCCGCCGAGGTGTTCGTGCCTCCGTAGAGCGTGCCTCCGTCGTCGTAGAGGGTCACGTCGAGGTGGGCGGTGCCGAAGGCATCGGGTGCCGGTGTGAAGAACAGGATGCCCCCGGCCGAGACCGTCGGTGCCGCGGCGAAGAGGGACGGGTTGTCGTTGGTTACCTTGAAATACATGGTCTGGGCCGACTCGTTTGCAGGGCCCGCCGAGACCTCGGTGGCCCAGGCACCGCTGTAAGGCCCGCTGTCCTCGGCCACTTCCACCGCCGGTCCGGCCGTGAAGGACGGTGCATCGTTGACCGGCCTGACCTGGATCGTCACCACCCCCACCTCCGAGATGCCGCCGAAGTCGTTGACCGCCCGGTAGGTGAAGCCGTCGGTGCCGAAGTAATTCTCTTCCGGCGTGTAGAGGAAGGCACCGTCCGTTCCCAGGGTCAGGATGCCGTGGCCCGGCCCGGTCACCAGGGTGGCGGAAAGGGGATTGCCTCCCGAATCGGTATCGTTGAAGAGTACGCCCTTCTGCGGGACCACGTCGAGAATCCCGTCCTCCACCATAAGGTACGTGTCATCCTCGGCCACGGGGACCGGCTGCGTCACCGTCACACCCAGGTGCCGGACCGCACTGCCGCCGTCGTCGTCCCTCAGGGTGACGGTGATGTCATACTCGCCCGGCGTGACATAGACATGGTTCAGTTCGAAGGAGCGCTTGGACAGGTTCTCCTGGGTGGCGACGCCGTCGCCGTAGTCCACCGCGAGGGTCCACGTGTCGGCCCCGGGGTCGGTGAAGGTGACGGTGCGGCGGAAGGTCTTGCCCGCCATCACCGTGGCGTCGGGTCCGGTCTTGAAGGAAGGCGCCACGTTGGTGGCGAAGAGGTGGGCCACATCCACGTAGGTCGCGCCGTCATCCGCCCAGTCGATCACCGTGAGGGTCGCCGTGTAGTCGCCGTCGTCCACAGGGGTGAAGGTGACGGTTTCCTGGGAGGAGGTGGCCACGGTCGCCCCTTCCGGATTCGTGACGACCCAGGAGAACTCGAAGTCGCTCCCTACATCGGGGTACGGCTCGTAGGCGTGGCCCGTGAGGGTCACCGGCGTGCCTTCCTTCTCTGTTCCGTCGGGGCCTGCCCAGGCCACCCGGAAGTTGCCAAAGTCAACGCCCGTGTTGAGGAGACCCTGGCCCGACTGGACATAGAGACTGTAAGCGCCCTCCACCCTCCTCGGTCCGAAGGCGAAGAGCTCCCTGCCGACGCCGTCGGTCGTATCACCCGCCGTGTTGGTGCCGTAGGCGCTGAAATAGAGGAGGCCGCCGCCGGCAAAGAGGTTCGAGGGGGTGGAATCCTGGACGCCGGGCCCGAGGTCGGCGATGATGGCGAGGTTTGTCCCGTCGTAGGAGAAGAGTTCGTTGCCGAGGTCCATGAAGAGGCCGAGGAAATTGAGGACGAAGTCGGCGCCGAAATAGAGTTTTCCGTCAAAGACCGCCAGGCTGTCGGGCCAGGAGTCGCCCGATGCGTAGGACAGGTCGGAAACGCGGGTGGCCCCGCCCGAAGGACTGTACTTCCAGAGCTCCACCCCGTATCCGTCGCGACCGTCGGCCCGGAAAAAGAGGGAATCCCGGTACACGGTCAGCTCCGCCGGGTACGAGGAGGCACCGTCGCTCAAGGCGATGTCGGCGGCCAGGGATATGGAGCTGCCGTTCGTGCTCCAGAGCTCGAAGCCGTAGGTATGCTCGGTGAGGCCGAAGCCGATCCCGAGGGCCGACGGGTCGTACTGCCCGTAGGCGCTGAAATAGAGCCTGTCGTTGTAGAGGGTCAACTCGGCGGGATAGGAGATGGTGGTGGTCCCGAGGATGCCCGTCGGATCGGGCACCCTAGTGGCCGTTGATCCGTCGTACCTCCACAGTTTGTAGGTCCCCGACCCGCTGTCATAGGCGCTGAAGTAAAGATTGTTGCCGAGGGGCGCGAGGGAGGACGGGTAGGAACCGGAGGACCCCGCATAGATGTCGGCGGCGAGGCTGAAGGAGGTGCCGTTGAACCTGAAGAGTTCCACACCCACGTCGTGGCGCACCTGGACCCACATGCCCGGGTTGGGGAACACGCCGGGGATGAATTGCCACGTGGTGTAATCGCCGTCGGCGGTGAAGTAGAGCTGGTTGTCGAAGACGATGAGGTTGGCCGGTGAGGAACCCCCGTACTCGTTGATGTTGGCCGCCATCGTGGCGGTCGTGCCGTCGAATTGCCAGAGCTCCCTGCCCGAACCCTGCCCGTTGTCGGCGGCGAAATAGAGCAGACCGTTGAAGACGGTGAGGGACGAGGGGTTGGACGAAGCGCCCGTGGTGGTCGTGTTGATGTCCGCCGCGAGGCTCACCTCGCCCGTCGCCGGGTTCAGTCTCCAGAGCTCGTACCCCGTGTCCACGTACTCGTAGCGTCCGGAGGCGCCGGTCCCCTTGCCCTCTCCGCCCAGGGGTATATCGATCAGGACCCGCTTCTGTCCCCGCGCGGAGAAGTAGATGGAGCCGTTGTATTCCACAAAACCGGTGGGCGACGAGGAGGTGGTCCCGGGATAGATGTCTTTCACCAGGGTCAGCTCGCTCCCGCCCAAGGGCGCGGTCTGGACGTACGCCGGATCGTGCACCTCGCCGATCGTGTAGGTCTGGAAGGGCGCGAGGCCCGGGAAGGAGTAGTCTCCGTTGGCGTCCGTGAGGGTGGTGGCCTCTCCCGGATCGGGGAGGCCGTTACGGTTCGTGTCGATGAAGATGGTCCAGCCTTCGAGTCCTGCCTCGCCTGCGTCCCGTTGTCCGTCGAGGTCAAGGTCGCTCCATTTCCGGCCGTAGACCGCACCGGCATCCACGTTGAAGTCGAAGGTCTGCTCCGCCGTGCGCCCCTTGGGACTGCCGGGACCGAAGGGGTCGTCGTGGGCGGTGAGGGTGATCCTCGCCACCCCGGAGAAAGCGACGGCCGGTGTGAGGTTCAGGTAGTAGCGGGGCGCCTGACCCGGGATCTGGGTGGTGAGAATGGTCGCGGTGACGCCGCTCTCAGACGACGAGGCGGTGTAGATGACGCCGCTTGTGCTCCCGCCGTCGGTGGCAAAGCCGGTGATCTCGATGGAGATGGCCTCACCCCTGCTCGCCTGGGGTCCGATGAGACCGCTTCCCGTCCAGACGGGGGCTTTGCTGTTGGAGGTATAGATGAAGTCAAAGCCGGGATCGACCGCCTCCCGTGTCAGGAGGGTGGGTACATACTGCTGGTGCGAGTCGTTGCCCAGGGGGTTCTCCGAGACATCGAGCAGCGTGAGCTCCGGCAAGACCGGATCGAGGGCAACGATGCGCACCGCGTCGGCGGCCACGGAGCCGTCCGTGCGGGAGAGGCTCGCCCGTATTTTCAGGACCTCCCCTTCGTTCTCGAAGACACCGAGGCTCTGCCATGGTCTGCCGGCTACGGACGTGCCGTCGGGGGCAAAGCGCTGGTTGAGGGTGAGGGCCGATGAGTCGGCCCCCTCAGGGATGAGGGCCTGGTTTCCGTTCTCCCCGCCCAGGACGGTGAAGGGGATGTCGGAGGCCCTGCTCTCGTGGGAGGGCCAGGTCACGAAGACCTCATAGCGGCCCGGCTTCAGGTTGGTGAAGGTCCATTCGGCCCTGCCCGTGGTGGAGCCGGCCACACCGGCGTGGAACTGATAGTCGGAGCGGAACGCCCCTGCCACGGGGTTCAGGTTCGTGAGCCACCCTGCGCCGCTCGTCGTGAAGCCTTCCTCGCCGTCGTCGATGAGGCGCATCCCTGCGGCGGGCCCGATGTCCTCGATGTCGTTGCCGTGGAGGTCTGCGATCACGAGGCTGTCGAGCCAGGGAAGGGCCGCCATGTCGGTCAAGGTGTCGTGGGAGGCCGTGAGGATCCGGAGATTCGCAAGCCCCTTCAGGGGGTCGAGGTCCGCATCACCCCGGGGCCGCAACCTGTCGGACGGTATGATCTGCTCGGAGCCGCCTTCCAGGGTGTAGCTCAGCTGCATGCCGCCGGCGAAGAAGAAGGTGGTGTACTCCAATTGGATGTCGTGCCACCCCGCGGCGAGGGGGATGGCCTCGCTCGAGGCATGACCGAAGGTGAGGTTCTCAAGGACCTGCACGCCGTCTACAAAGAGGCGGCTGATGCCGTCGTTGCTCCCGCCGGTGTGGAAGATCACGTCCTGGTCCATCGGGATGTTGACCTGTCCGGTCCAGCGGACCGCGAAGGCGTTGTCGAGATCGGTGTAGCCTCCGAAGTTGGCGTCCGTATCCGGGATGTTGACGGTGCCGTCGATCCTCGTGTGGGTCGGTTCGAGGAAGCGCAGATCCGCCCAGTCGAGGGCGGTGGTGGCCCCGGCGAAGTACTCGCCGTAGAGGCCGCTGCCTGTCTTCGGCCCTACGCCCGTGCGGTCGAGGGAGAGGAACGCGAGGGGCGGCTCGAAGCCGGGAGGCAGGATCTCGCTCCAGAGGGCGATGGGTGTCAGATCGACGAGGGGGTTCCCGTCGAGGCTCAAGGCCTTGAGCCCCAGGATAGCGGTCAGGGGCGCGATGCTCGCCAGGCCGTTGTAATCGAGGGCCAGGTTCTCGAGACGGGCGAGGCCCACCAGGGAATTCCGGGCAGGTCCTTCCTTGAGGGTCCGGGGTACCAGGGTATAGAGGTCCTTCACCTGGTTGTTTGCCAGATTGAGGGTGGTCAGGTTGGTGGCGAACTCGAGGCCCGAGATGTCCCGAAGGCCCATGCCGCCTAAGTCGAGGCGGGTGAGGGTAACCATGTCGGATGCGGTCACCGGTTCCTGGACCAGGGGCTTCCCGTTCCACTTGGTGGTGACGGGGATGCCGAGCTTCCGGGCGATGGCCACCTCAAGGTTCGCATCGCCGAAGGCCACCTCTGCGTTGAGGGGGGCAAGGTCCATCTGACTCTGGAAGATGTCTTCGCCCACCCGGACGGATCCGATGAACTCACCGGCCTCGGCGTCCCTGACCTCCACCGCTTCGCCGATAAAGTCGTCGCTCCCCCGGTCGCCGAAGAGGAAGTCGATATGCTTGTTCCCGATCAGGATGTCGTTGCCGTCACCGCCGCTGATCGTGTCGCGGTCGGAAAGGGCGTGGTACTGGCCGGCCAGGGGCGCGGTGATGTGGATCTGGAAGGGGAGCGCCCCGGTCTGGTCGGACCTGAAGGGGTTGTAGACCTTGAGGTAATAGGTGCCCGCCTCGGTCTCCCTGAGGTCGGCGATGGCGACGCCGCCTTTGAGCAGTCCCCCTTCTCCATTGTAGAGGTCCATGAGAACGCCCTCCTGCCGGGCCGTGGTGATCTTCAGTCCCGTGGCCGACGAGGGGTCTGCGGCGGATCGGATGGTGAGGGGTCGGGCGGGACTCAAGCTGTCCAGGTCATAGCGGAGGGTAAGCCTCGTCTTCCCCGCGGCAAGGGCGCTTTGCACCGCCCCGGTGATGTCGATCTCGATATCCTGGGAGGCCTTGACGGTATTGAGGTCCAGGCTGCCTACCTGGGTGGCCGCGCCGGAGGCATCCCCTGCCCGGACCACGTAGTCGCCTTCGTCCGTAAGGAGGGAGACCCGGAGCGTCCGGTCCATGAGCCCCGACGCCGCGAGGGTCCTGGTGCCTTTGGCCGTGCCGTCGGAAAGCCAGAGTTGACGGCTGCCCGTGGCGTCCTCTGCGGTGAAGGCGAGCCTGGCGCCGTACACGGTGAGCCCGGAGGGGTTGAGGCACGCCTCGCACACCACCCTGGTGCCCCTTCCGTCCGTCACGTAGAGCCTCCGGATGCGATCCCCTCCGTCGGCGGTGAAGTAGAGCTTCCCGTTCCAGAGGGTGAGCTCGCCGGGGCTGGAGGAGGCCGATTCCCCCGGCGCCAGATCGGCGAAGAGGGCCGGTGCGCCCACCACGCCGTCGTTTACCTCCACGCGCCACAACTCGCGGCCGTTCACCCCGTCGTCGGCGGTGAAGTAGACGTACCTGCCGAGGGTTATGAAGCTGCCCGGGGAACTCCCTGTCCTTGTGTTGATGTTGGCCACCAGGGTCGTGCCCGCGGACGTGCCGTCGCTCTTCCAGAGTTCGTTGTCCCTCACGCCGCTGCTCGCGGAGAAGAGGAGGACACCGCCGGCATTATAGAAGGAATTGGGGTTGCTCCCCGTGGTCCCCGGGTTGATGTCCTTGACGAAGAGGGTGGTGCCGCTGGTGCCGCCCGACTTCCAGAGCTCCTCGCCCGTGGTGGACCGGTAGGCGCTCAAAAAGAGGGTCCCGTTCACATTCGTGAGGTTGGACGGGTTGGAGGCTGCGGAGCCCGCGTTGATATCCCTCACCTGGGACGTGGTGTTGGTGGAGGCGACGGTCTTCCAGAGCTCGTAACCCGAGGTGCCGTTATCGGCCGAGAAGAAGACGGTGCCGTTCACGTCCGTGAGGCCCGTGGGGTTGGAGCCCACGCCGATGACGGCGGAACCGGTGACATAGGAGACGGGGTTCACGTCGTAGACAAGGACGGTGCCTGCCGTGGTGCCGTCGGTCCGCCAGATCTCCCGGCCCTTGGAGAGGGAGGTGGCGGCAAAGTAGAGGTAGCCGCCCGAGAGGGTGAACCCGCCCGGATCGGACCCTGCCTCGCCGGGGTTGATATCCTTGAGGAGCACGGTGCCTGCCGTGGTGCCGTCCGTTTTCCACAGTTCGGTCCCTTCGGTTGCGGTCGTGGCGGTGAAATAGAGGGCGTTGTTGTAGAGGATGAAGTTACCGGGGTTCGAGTCTCTGGGGATCTCGGGCCAGAAGAACTGGGAATAATCCCCTGTGGCCCGTGACGTCGCGGATTCCCCGCCGGTCAGGATAATGACGAAGGGGTCGGAGCCCGGATTGATGTCCTTCACGAGGTTCGTCCCGAGGATCGTGCCGTCCGTTCTCCAGAGCTCGGTGCCTTCGCCGCCGTCCGCCGCGAAATAGAGATAGTCCCCGAAGGCGTACATGGGCGTGTCCGCCGTCACGGAGGGGATGGCGCTGCTTACGTAGTCGAGAACCAGTCTCGCATCCGTGATGCTCGCGGGGTTGTCCATCCTGTCCATGTAGGCCGACAGGTCGATCTCCAGGATGCCCCCCTGCCCCGTCTCCGTGCCGATCTCCAAGGTGTCTCCCCGGACGATGGCGCCTCCGTACCGGGCGTCATCCCCTTTCAGGGTTACGGTCGTCGACTCCCCGGCAGGGGAGATGACCCGGACCTCGTTGCCCGCCTTGCCGTCCCCTTGGGTGGTGAAGCGGAACCACTTCGCCTCATCCCCGGGGAGGAGCTCGAAGTCGTTGATGCCGTCGCCGTTGATGTCCACGGCCAGCGGGTCATTGCCGAATTTGATGGCGGTGGCGTCGGCGCCGATGAGGAAATCGCCCGCCCCGGGCACCGAGGCGTTGACGAGGGGCACGGCCTCTTCCAGGCCCGGCAGGACGTGGGTCCCCGGTTTGCCGTAGAGGACGTAGATGCGTCCCGCACTGTCCAGGAGGCGGGTGGTGAAGAGATCGGTATTGGCGAAACCGACGATGACGTCGTCGATGCCGTCCCGGTTGAGGTCCGTGTGGACCACACCGGCCGCATGGCCTGTGCCGCCGAGACCGTAGAAAAGATCGTACACGCTCAGCTCCTGCTCGCCCTGGAATTCCACCTCCGCCGATGAGAGGTTGACCACGCCCCCGTTCGAGGCCGCGCCCGCCGCGACGGAGTAGTCGATCCAGACCCTCGGCTTCGTGATGATGTCGAGAAAGGAGCTTGCCGATGCGAAGATGGCCCCGTTCTCCACCACGAGGAGGTCCTGCTCGCCGTCGGCGTTGAAGTCGCCGGCGCTTGCCCGCAACACCCCCGAGTAATTGAGACCACCGGTCAGTTCCGTTGCAGGGCGGCGGTGGACGGTCACATCGGCCGTCGACCCGGTCTCCGTGATGCCCGTGGTGGCCGTTGTGTAGGCCGGGGTGCCGTAGAAGATGGAGATGGCGCCCCGGGTTTCCGTCTCCGTGTAGCCGGCGAAGCCGATATCGTCGTAACCGTCCCGGTTCAGGTCACCCAGGGCGAAGACCTCGCCGCTGTCCAGATTGAGGTCGAACTTCACGTTGGCGTTTCCCGTGAGGGTCAGGGGGCCCGATGTGGCGCGGCCGAGGAGGAGATAGCCGTCGCCGTTTGAGCCTGAATCGACGAAGGTTACGTCGTCGAGGCCGTCGCCGTTCACGTCGCCCGCCACCGTGGCCCGGGCCGCAAGGGCCGCCGTCGAGCCGTCCCGGGTGATGCGGTGGAGACCGCCGAAGGTGGCGTCGGTGAAGGAAGTGGAGGAGCCCGGGGTCAGGGTGGAGCCGGAGAGGATATAGCCGTGCTCCGGTGTGACGATGAGGAGGTCGGAGCGGGTGTCCGTGTTCCACGTGAGGAGGCTCACACCGGTGGCTGCGCTGTCGCCCGTGAGGGTGACGGTGTGGCGGCCCGATGTGGGTATGGAGGCGAGGGTGAGCTGTCTCGGCCACGAGCCCTTCTGGCCGAAGATGACGGAGATGGAGTTGGTGGTCCCCGAGGCCTTGCTGAAGACGAGGTCCGCCAAGCCGTCGCCGTTCACGTCTCCCGAACCCTGGACAATGCGGCCCAGGGAGGCGGTATCGACGATCATCTCCGCCCGGGTGGCCGCGTCCTCGAGGTCGGTCAGGTTCACGGGACCCATGAGGATGAAGCTCCGTGTGTCCCCGCTGGCGGCGAAGTCGATGAAACCGTCCCCGTTGATATCGCCCACAGGGGTGAGATCGGAAAGCTTGACGTTCGCGGCAGTGCCCGAAAGACCCCAGGCGTCCCTGAGGGGCAGGGGAAGGTCGGTGCCGTCGGGCAGCACAAGACCAGGCAGGGGTGTCTCCGTGGGGAGGAGCGGCGTGGCGAGCTGGAAGCGGAAGGGCTCCGGCGCTGCCGCCGAACCTGACCCGGCCGCCGGGTTCGCCGTCAGGGTGGACCCGAAGAAGAGATTCACCTTACCCCCTGCGCCGTCGGCGAAGGCCGCGTCGTCGACGCCGTCGCCGTTCACGTCCCCGAGGCCGCTGAACTGGTACTCAAGTCGCGTCCCGTAGAGGAGGAAGAAGATGGAGAAGATGTAGTCGGGCTTGGCCTGCTGGAACACGAGGTCGGGGGTGACGAACTGCATCTCCTCCCGCTCCGTCCCCAGGAACACGGTGCCCACCTGGTGATAGTTGAAGGCGTCACCCTGGTTCTGGTCCTTCTCGATAAACCTCGGGTTGGCCTTCACCGTCACGGTGCCCAGGTCGGCACGGCCGTCGTCGTTGATGTCGCCCAGGGGGCCTAAGACCTTGTCGGATATCTTGATGCCCTCGCCTGCGGACGCCAGGGCCGCGAAGGTGGTGGCCCCGGTGACGCTCCCGCCGAAGACGAGCCATGACGCGCTGTTGCTCGTTACCAGGAGGTCCTGGGGTGAATACTTGAACAGACCCTGGTGGGGCACAAAGATCGTCACCCTGTCTCCGTCCACGTTGCCCGCCCCCGCGACGGAAAAGGTACCCGATACGGTCGTGTCGGAGAACCTGTCCGGGGCCGCCGTGTTGAGGGGCTGGCTGGCCGGGAGCCGGGTGGTGCCCCCCTTGAGGATGTTCACCGTGAAACCCGGGGCGGCGGTCTGGACGAGGACGGCGAGGTCGTCTCGTCCGTCGATGGAGAAGTCGCCGAGCCCCGCCACATCCAGGCGGCTCTTCGCCCCGCCCGTGGTGAGGAGCGCGTCCGGGTTGGCGATGGTGAGGAACTGCCTGACCCTCACGTCGTCCACAAACCACCCCTCGTAGTTGTTGAGGGCCGAGTCGACGGTGTCGAACTTAAAGGCGATACGTACCCTTTCGCCTGCAAAGGCGGCGAGGTTGACCGTCGCCGTGGTCCATGCGGTGCCGTTGTGCACCAGGGTGCCGTCCGTCTTGCTGAGGATCGTCGTTTCCGCCGTGACATCGTCCGACCCGTCCAGGACCTGGACCACCACCTTGGCCACATCATACATGGAGGACGCCTCGGTCTTGAGGAGATAGGCGAAGGAGAGCTCCGCGCCGCTCGCGGCCGTCAGGTCGATGACGCCCGAAAGGGCGTTCCCGGCCGTGTGCCCCACCGCATAGTTGCCCGTTCCTTCTCTGCCGAACCAGAGGCTGTCCGGGGCGGTATGGCCGCCGTCGCTGCCGCGACGGGTGGTCAGGTGCCAGAGACCGTCCACCAGGTCGTCGGGTCCGGAGAGCGAGTTCTGGAGGGTGAAACCTTCCAGGGAGGGGGTACCGGAGGCCGTAAAGTCGGCGAGGAGGAGGTCGGGCTGGGACCAGTTCTTCCTGCCGTAGAAAATGGACACGTTGCCGGTCCCCGCGTCCGCGATGGCGAGGTCGTCCATCCTGTCCCCGTCGAGGTCGCCCGCGTTCGTGAGGGAGAGGGTGCCCTTCGCGCCGCCGATCACCACATCCGACTGGGTGAGCAGATCGATGGTCCCTGTCCAGGCCGTGGAGCGACCGAAGATGATGTAGACCCCCTCGTCCGCCGCCGTGCCGCTCGTTCCGTGGGTGAGGGCGATGGCGATGTCGTCCATCCCGTCGCCGTTATAGTCCCCCGGCGTAGCGATGAGGGCGTGTCGTCCCGTGGTGGCGGCGCCCCAGACACCGCCGATGGAGGCGGGTATCCGTATGGTGAGACCGCCGGCGGGGAGGGTTACATCCCCTGTGGCGCCCGAGCCGAAGGCCACCCGGGCAAGGGTGACGCCTGCGCCGGAATCGAGTTTTACCGCCGAGATGAAATCGTCATAGCCGTCTCTGTTCAGATCGCCGAGAGGGATGGCGACCGGCAGATCGGCCGGGTCCGGGGAACCGACGGTCCGGCCGGCATACGCCGCGTCCACTTCGATGGTTTCTCCCAGGGGGGCCTTGAAGAGGAGACGGTAGGTGCCCGTTGCAGGGGTCAGGTCCTCGGTGGAGAGGCCGTCGATGAGTTTCAACTGGCTTTTCGCATAGGTGCTGGGACTTGTGATCTCCAGGGAGGAATTGGCCGTAAAGGTGGCATCCGTCTTGCGGGTGAAGACGATGTGGTTGGTATAGCCCGTCACGATCTTGTCCACACCCACCGTCGCACTGAGGCCCGCCGCGTTGACGGCGTTGCGGATGTCCGCCACGAGGTCGTCCACGCTGTTGTTGGGCGTGTTGTCGTCGCCGTCGCCCGGGATGCCGTTCGGTCCCGAACCGTCGGTATCACGTCTGCGGACCGTGACCGTGACCGCGTCGGCGCCATCCACCTTGATGCCGAAGAAGGCATCGCCGGAGAGCCGTCCGTCACCCACCGCAGCCTCCGGCGTGACGACCTGGAATTTCCTCGGGTTGATCACGTGGAGGAGATAGTAATCGGGGACCCCCACGGGCTGCTCCAGGGGCTCGATCTGGAGGGCGGCACCAGCGTCCATGTCTGTCGCGGGGAAGAGGAAGAGGTGCTGGGCCGTGCTGAACTGATTGACCGGCGGATCGAGGGTCTCGTCGAACTGCACCTCGATCATGGTGGAGAGGAGTTCCGCCGCCCTCGCGGGACCGAAGGCCTTCAAGGCCTCGGGTGTCCTGATCACGTACCAGTCGCCCTTGTCGCCCAGGCTGAAGGAGAGGTTCTGGAAGATGTCGCCCGCCTTCACCTCGCCCAGGTAGCCCGCAAACCTGAATGCGTCGTTCCGGCCGAACTCACCGGTCCCCAGGGTGGCGTACTCGAAACGGTCCGGCGTCGTGGCCGTGAGGTCGCCGGGAAGGGGCGCGCTCGCGTCGCCGGATATAAGGTCGTCGCCGTCGCCGCCGGAGAGCGTATCGTCCCCTTCACCGCCCACGATGAAGTCGAGGCCGCTCCCGCCGTCGATCACGTCGTTCTGTGCCCCGCCGAAAAGGCGGTCATTGCCGTCGCCGCCTCTGATCTCCAGGGCCCCGATCGTGGCGCCCTGCTCCAAGTCGCCCGGATAGATGCCCCACTGGGGCATGGTGCCGGGGAACCGGTACCCTGCGTCGCCGTGGACCTCGTCATCCCCCGCCCGGGTATCGATGACCGTCTTTTCGATCCTGCGGGCCTGGTAATAGAGGTACTGCTGTCGGTAGGCCAGGGGATTGGCGGGATCTTCCATGAACCGCTGGTTGGCGATGTCCCATACCAGTGCGCTGAACTCGTAGCGATGGAGGTTAGCGTTGTACTTGATGGCCACGAAGTCGTTCACCGGCCTGCCGAGACGGTCGTAATCGCCCCCTACGAACCTGACCTGATCGTTGCCGGCGCCGCCGTCCATCCAGTCCGAGAGGGTGGGGATGAGGGTCTTCTGGCCAGGCTGGGGCACGGTCCGCTGGGGGTTGCCCACCAGCGGCAGGTCGTCGGGGATGAGCTGGAAGATGTCGTCCCCTGCCTCGCCGAAGAGGAGGTCGCTCGCCTGCCGGTCGAGACCGCCCGTGAGCACGTCATTGCCGGCGCCGCCGAAGATCCAGTCTTCGCCGGGTCCTCCCTGGAGCACGTCATTGCCGGCGCCGCCCAGGATCACGTCACGCCGCAGGATCGTGAGATCCGACGCGAGGTTGACCGTGGTGAAGCCTTCGAGGTCCACCGGGTCGCCGCCCACGTCCCCAATCACGGGGACGATACGGTACCGGGCCTGAGCGTCACCGGTCACCTTCAGGTAGTAGGTGGTCTGACCGAGAAGACCCGTCAGGTCGCTGATCAGTCCCGAACCATCGGCGGCCTTGAGGACGTTCCCGGCCCCGTCGGTGATCTGGAGGGTCACGTTCGCGCCCGGGGTCAGGGTCTCGATCCTGATCGTATCGCTCACCAGGCCGTCGTCGCTTACGGTGAACTTGTACCAGTCCACGTCGTCGGCCGACTGGAGGGCAAGGCCGGTGATCCGGGAGGTGAACTGGAACTCCCTGAGCTGGTACGCCGTGTCGAGGGTGTCGTTTCCTTCCGCCCGATCCGGCGTATCGAGGGAGGAGAAGGTGAGCTCATAGATGGTGGGCACATGGCCGGCACTTGCCACCCTGAGCGCGTAGTTCGTCCCCTGGGTCAAACCCAGCGCTTCCACATCGAGGGCCGCCCTGCCGGTGAAGGCATCGGCTGCGGCGCTGCCCAGGAGGGTACTCCCGTCCCCGCTGTAAAGCTCGATCACGAGGGCGTCGATGAGGGAGAGACTGATGGTGGCGATGGTGTCCCCCGCCCGGGGCGTGAATCCCAGGGTGAAGGCGTACCAGTCCACGTCGTCGGTGCTGTCCATGGTGATGCCGGCGATGCGGGTGCTCGCGCCTACGGTACCCAGACTGTAGGCCCTATCCACGGTGTCGTTCCGGTGGGGCGATTCGGCCTTGTCGATGAGGATGGGGGAGCCGGAGGCATACTTCACCACGTCGTCGCCCTTCCCTGCGTCGGTCCAGACGGACTTGAGCACTGTGGGCCCCACGTTGATCTCGTCATTGCCCGCAAGGGCATCGATGATGATGGCCAGGAAGTCCCCCTCGGGCGGCAGGAGCCCGCCCAGGTCGCGGGGGCTGGTATTGGAGAGCGTCTCGGGATCGAAGACCTGATCGGTCTGGTCCCAGATATAGTTCCCGGCTGCGTCGCGGGCCTTGAAATCGAGCTGCACCTGGGCGTCGAAGCTGTAATTGCCGTTGTTCTCCGTGGTCCGGGTGATGAGGTGGTGGGCCTGCAGCAACCCCGGTTCGGTCACGTAGTCCACGGTGATGAAGTCGTTGGCGTTGCTGCCGCTGTAATACCAGACCTTGCCCGTTTCCTTGGCGTAGGCCTTCCATTCGTCGCCCGCCTCGCCGCCGTCCAGGGACTCGAAGGCGGTCCCGTCCTGGCGGTAAAGGGTGTCGTCCCCGCCGTACCCGTAGAGGAAGTCGAGTTCGGTCCCGCCATAGAGGCGATCGTTACCGGTGTTGCCCAGGGTCCGGTTGAGCCCGGTCATCTCCTTCACCCATACGGTCTCCTCGAAGGGGTCCACCATGCCGTTGCCGTTGAGATCGGGCCGGTCGAAGAGGCCGTCGTTGTTCCGGTCCCCGTCGTCGGAGGCATGGAGTCCGCCACGGCCGTCCACCCAGACCCCGAACGTGCCCGTGTCGAGGGTGAGTGATGCCCCGGCCGGTCCGGTGAGGACCACTTCACCCCCTGCACCGAGGGAGGCGTTCACCGAGGCCAACCCGGCGGCGGCGAGGGCGCTATTCAGATCTGCCACGAGATCGGTGCGGTTGAAGTTGTCCCAGGTGGCGCGTGCGGCGAGGAGCACGGAGACGGGGCTGCCCGCGCCGACCGCGAGGGTGAAGGTCGCATCCCCGGAGAGGCGGCCTGTCTTGGGCAGGGCGGCGTCCCCCCTGAGGACCGCGCCGGATGCGGCGTCGGCCGGGTCGGCCGTGTTGGCGCCCAGGAGGAAATGGAATTCCGTGAAGGCCACGTTCGGGTTAAGGGACCATGCGTAGAGGTCGTTGGTGCCTTGACCGCCGATCAGGTCGTCATGTCCCTGGCCGCCGAAGAGACGGTCGTAATCGGTGACGGGGGCCACACCGCTGTCGCCCCAGAGTCGGTCGTCGCCGCCGAAGCCGAAGACCGTGTCGCTGCCTTCGCCGCCGTCCAGGCGATCCCGACCCGAGGTGCCGAGGATGATGTCGTTGCCCGGCCCGCCGTCCACCACGCCGACCCAGTCGATGCTCCTCGCGTTGAGGGCGGCGAGGTCAAGGGCGTTCTCTCCCTGGACGAACTCGATCCAGTCGTTGCCCCCGAGACCGGCGATGTAGAACTGCTCGACCAGGGGACCCGTCTCGTCCCGCCACTGGGCCGTGATGTGGCGCGTCGTGGCGCCGATGGTGTAGGCCACGTCCAGCAACCCCGTGACGGGCTGCTGGGAGATGAGCATGGTGTCTGCCGCATTGGTGCCGTTCACGAGGACGATGTCCGTGGCGTTGTCGTCCGGTGCGTCACCGGGCTTCAGGTTGCCGTCATGGCCCTTAAGCACCTCTCCGCCGAGGACGGTATAGGTGAAGTCCGTATCCATGACCAAGAGGTCGATGCCCGAGCCGCCGTGGTACTGGTCGGCGCCGTCCTGACCCTCGAGGCGGTCCGAATCGCCGCCGCCCCATATATCGTCCGCACCGCCGCCGCCGTAAAGCTTGTCGTCTCCCCAGCCGCCGAAGAGCCTGTCGTTGCCGCCGTTGTAGGCAGGGAAGGGATTGGCGCCGTAGTCGGGCCCTGCGAGGTAGTCGCCGTGGAGGTAGTCCTTGTCGTCGTCACCGAAGAGGATATCGTCCCGCAGGTTCCCGTAGAGCCAGTCGTTGCCGGGGCCGCCGTGCATCTCGTCGCCCGGTTTGCCGGCCTCCGTGGCGGGGATGAGGGTGGGGGCATAGGCGTAGAGGGTGTCCGACCCGTCGCCCCCCCAGAGCCGCTGTCCCAACTGGCTCCCCAGGGTGCCGGAATCGCCGAAGAGGAGGTCGTCGCCCGAATCGCCGTAGAGCTGGTCGAGGCCCGAGCCGCCCTGGACCGAGTCGTTGTTCGCGCCGCCCCGGACCACGTCGTCGCCGGGACCGCCGCGCACCGTGTCGGATCCTGCGCCGCCGTCGACGTAGTCGTTTCCGCCCTGGCCGTCCATGTCGTCCGCGTCGCCTCCGCCGAAGAGGAAGTCGTCCCCCTCGCCGCCCCGGATGGTGTCGGCGCCGTCCGTTGCCACGCCGTCGAGGGACTGTCCGAAGACCGCCTTGGGCACGATCCTGGGTGGTATGGGCATGTGGGCGATGTCGTACGCCTCGGTGAGGTAGAGGGGAGGAAAATCGAATTCGCTCTCCCAGGTCTCTCCCGGACCCAGGCGGAACTTGTCGTAGGTAATGTCCTGGTAGCCGCCCCAGATCACGTCGCTGCCTTCATCGCCCCTGAGGGTGTCGTCACCGGCGCCGCCCACGATGAGGTCGTCACCGAGACCGCCCTGGATGGTGTCGATACCTGCCTCGCCATAGAGTTCGTCGTTCCCGGCAAGCCCCCGGATCGTGTCGTTGCCCTCGCCGCCGTAGATGGTGTCCGGTCCGAGGTCACCGTAGATAATGTCTTCACCGGTGCCGGCGAAGACGAGGTTCGCCGCCCCGTCGCCGCCGCCCGAGACGTCGATACCCGTGTAGATCGTGTCGTTGCCGGCATCGCCGTAGATGGTGTCGTTACCCGCCCCGCCCCGGATGATGTCGTCGCCTCCGTCACCGTGGATGAAGTCATCACCCGCACCGGAGGTGATCGTGTCGTTGCCCTCGCCGCCGTGGATGGTGTCGTTCCCGGAGCCCGTGGTGATCGTGTCGTTGCCGTCGCTGCCGTAGACCGTATTGTTGCCGTGACCCGCGGCGATCACGTCGTTGCCGGCATCGCCGTAGATGGTGTCGTTGCCGGAGCCGGAGGTGATCGTGTCGTTGCCGTCCTGGCCGTGGATCTCACCGTCTCCGTCGCCGGTGGTGATCGTGTCGCCTGCACCGTCACCGGTGTTCGCGCCCGGCTCGTCGTCGCCCCAGATGAGCTTGGTCCCGCTGCCGGTGACGATCACGTCCGCACCGGCGCCGCCGTAGATCTTGAGCGTCGTGCCGGAAAGGGTGGTGATGCGGTCGGCGCCCGCCTGGCCCCAGATCTCGTGGCTGCCGTTGCCCGCGGTGATGATGTCGTTGCCCTCACCACCCACGATCCTGTTGTCCCCGTCCCCGGCGTTGATCACGTCGTTGCCGCCCTGACCGTGGATCTCGTCGGGTCCGTTGCCGGCCAGGATCGTATCGTCCCCTTCGGGACCGGTGGAGTCGCCCGGCTTGTCGTCGCCGTAAACGAGGTTCGTGGAGGCACCGGCATCGATGACGTCGCTCCCGCCGCCGCCGTACAGCTTGTCCGCGTCACCTTCGCCGTAGATCTGGTCGTTGCCCTCGTCGCCGTAGATCTCGTCGTTGCCGGCGCCGCCCCGCAGCGTGTCGACCCCCGCACCGCCTCTGATGAAGTCCTTTCCTTCATCCCCCCAGACCTGGTCGTCGCCCTCTCCGGCCCACACCGTGTCGTCCTCGGTGCCCGCCCTGATGATGTCGTTGCCGGAGCCGCCCTTGATCTGGTCGTAGCCCGTCTCGCCGTAGATGGTATCGTTGCCGGAGCCGCCCTCGACCCTGTCGTCGCCCCGGCCCCCGTAGATCACGTCGTTGCCCCGGTTCCCGAAGATGAGGTCGTTGCCGCCCTGGCCGCGGTTGGTGTCTTTAAACTCCTTGATGCTGCAATAGGCGTTCGGTCCGTTCAGGACGAGGACCGCCCCGTCGCCGATGATGGTGTCGTCCCCGGAAGGACCGGTGTCGGGGTCGGCGAGGCCGCCGCCGGCCGCCCAGGTGAGGTTGGGATCGAGGTCCCCGCCTATGTTGTCGGCCCCGCCGCCGCCCACGATGAGGTCGTGACCCGCCCCGCCGATGATCACGTCGTTGCCGTCCGTGAGGGCGGCGTTCGCCGTGATCACGTCCTTCTCCTCCGAGAACTTGGCGCTGTCGCCGAAGATCACATCATCGCCGCCGCCGGCGTCGATGATGTCGTTCCCGGCCTCCCCGTAGATGATATCGTCCCCGGCGCCGGTGGTGATGATGTCGTCCCCGCTTCCGCCCCTGATGACGGCTGCCCCTGCGTTGGGGTTCAGGATGATCGTGTCGTTCCCCGGGCCGCCGTCGATCTCGTAGGTGATGGAGGGATCCGTGATCCCGGAGAGGTCGATCACGTCATCCCCCTCACCGCCGGTGATGATGATCTTGTTGCCCGAGTATGTCTGGGTGTACCCGAAGGCGGTGACGTTCAAGGCCCCGGCCGTGCCGGTGACCGTGAAGTGCTCCGCCGTGTCGGTCTCGTCGCCCTCCAGGCGGTTGCCCGCGCTCTTGCCCATGTTGAGCTGGAGGACACCGTCGGTCAGCTCGTTGGCCAGGGTGGGAACGCGCTCGAAGGGGATCTCGAAGTCTACCAGGGTGATCTCGGGGGTGATGTTCCACTCCTCGTCGATGGAGAAGAGGAGAAGATCGATCTTGAGGAAGGCGAAGAGCTTGGCGTAGAGCCTGCCCGTCACGTCGAAGATGGCGAGGGGCGCCAGGATCGGGCTTCCGTACTTCGCCTCGTTGAGGAAGTTGGTGGCCAGTTCCTGGAGGCGGATCTTGCCGTCCTCGTTGGGGTCGTGGAAATCGAAGTTCACCTCCGCGTAGATGCCGCCCGCCACCCCGGCCTCGGCCACGCCGAGGTTGATCTCCGCCGCGGCCTCCAGCCCGCCGCCCAGGGTCAGCTCCGGCACATCCGGGCCGCTTCCGTCCGCCGCAGCCGTGTCGCTCACGAAGAAGCCGTTGAAGAGGGTGAGGGGGTTCTTCCAGTCGCTGTGGTAGAAGTCCATGAGCCCCTTTGTGTCATAGCCGAAGGGGCCGAAGTCGATATTCGCCCAGAGCTTGCCCGTGATGGACGCGCCCAGGGGTCCGAAGATGGGGAAGTACTGGGAGTAGGTGAACTGGAAGAAGAGCCTCGGGATGTCGATGGCGATGAGGGTCAGGTCCTTGCCCATGAGGAGCCCGAAGAGCTGTCCCGGGTCGTCGAGCCAGGGCAGGGAGATGAAGTCGCCGAAATCGTGGTTGGCGAGACCGTTCGTGAACTGGCGGGTTGTCTCCTGACGGGCCGGATCGCCCGAGGTGTCCACGCTCGCCAGGGCGTTGTTGAAGTCCTCCCGGGTGAGGGTGGGCCGCTGCACCGTAGACCGGTCGAAGTTCATATCCCAGAGGCTCGGGGTGCTGCCGCCGCCTGCCGCGTCGTAGACCGTGAAATCGCCGAAGGGGATGATGAGGGTGCCGATATCGCCGGGGTCGGGGATCGCGTTCACCAGGGTGATGATGTCGGCGATGGCGTAGATGAGGCCTACATCAATGTCGCCGAACATGCCCGCGATATCGATGAGGGTGATGTCCTGGCCGGCAAGATCGGAGATGACCGGGATGGGTGCCGTGATCACGTCGATCACCGGCTGGATGGGCTCCGTGATCTTCTGCACCTGCTCCACGATGGGACCCAGGAAATCGGAGATAAAGCTCCCCATATCGAGACCGATGTCCCGGAATTCCACCACCTTGAGGCCCTCCTGGATGGCGTTGCCGATCCCGGAGAGGGGAACGAGGGTACCGTGGGCCAGATCCCCGATGGCCCACTCGAAGTAGAAATCACCCACCACCTTGGGGAAGACCGTGTCGGCCGAGGGGACCAGGTCGCTGTTGAGCTGGAGTTCCAGGCCCAGGTCCGCGATGGCCTCGGCAGCCATGCCCGCCTCGATGCCGATGTCGCCCATCTCCGCGAAACCGAGGAGGTTGTCGCCCGGGTTGCGGCGATTCTTGATATCCACGGCAAAGGTGGCGCCCAGGTGGGTGACCGCCGGGTTGTCCGGGTTCTCGAAGGCGTCGAGCTGGAGAAAGCCGAGCTTGCCGGTCAGCCCGACACCCGGGAGGGTCACGTCGGCATTCAGTTCCAGTTCGTTCGTGTCGCTCACGTCGAGGTAGAAGCCCTGCTTGAGGTCGACGCCGAAGCCGAAGGCCAGTTCCCAGTCGATGTCCACCTTCACGGACCCCCGGGTCTCGAGGCCCAGGCCCGGGATGCCCAGGTCGAAGTCGATGCCGGGGCCGACGTTCAGCAGGGTCCCGCCCAACCTCATGTTCCACTGCATATAGACGTCCTTCGCCTCCACCCCCACCTGGTCCGCGTTGGTGGAGAGGCGGATGTCGGCAACGTTCACGTTCGTGCCCGGATCGTCGCCGTCCAGGAGGATGTTGAGGCCTCCGGGGCCCAACAGCTCGAAGAGCTTGGTGGAGATGTAGTTCTCATCCGGGTTGGCCGCGGTCTCCACCGCATCCCTGAGGCCGTCGATGAAGTCCTTGCGGAAGTCGCCGATGAAGGTGGCGGCACTTGCAAGTTTGTCGCCCACCAGCGGCAGGGTGAAGCCGCAGATCTCGCCGTCCATGATGTCCTGGAGGAGGCCGAGGAAGCCGTCCACACCGTCGATGATGAGGAGGAGGTTCTGGATGGGGCTGAACTGGGAAGGATCGATGTCGAAGATGCCGTCGGGGACGATGATGAACTCCCCGCCCGCCAGGGTACCCTGGGTCGTCAGGCCGCCATCCAGGTCGGCGCTCAGGCTTCCCCCCACCTCGATGGCCCCTTTGTACACCGACTCGGTGGGGAAGTAGACGGGCAGGCTCCCTGCGACGGACCCGGAGATCCCGGCATCGATGGCGCCGGTCAGGTCGCTCAAGAAATCGCCCAAGAGAATCCGGCGGTTGTCGCCCAGTCCCGTGAGGGCGCCGTCGTCAAGACCGAGATGGAACTCGGCGGAAATGTCGGCCTCGCCGCCCACGACCCGGACCCCGAGTCCTCCTAAGGCCGCGGTGAAGGCCACATCGTCGGCCCCTGCCGAAAGCTCGCCTTCAATACCCGTATCCCCGAAGATCCAGACGCTGGTCGGATCCTGGAGATCGATGCCGAAGGCGAGGTTCAGATCCAGCGACCCCTCGGCATGAAGGCCTGCGTTACCGGAGAGGTTGAGGACATCCGGCATGGGCAGGTCGAGGCTCACGGGGAGGGATTTGGAGAATTCAGGGTCAAAACTCAGGTCGAAGCGGAGGATCCGGTTTCCGCCCTCGTTCACGAGGCTCAAGGTCAGAAGGTCGCTCGACCGGGGCAGACCGAAGGCCTCCTTCAGCTTCGTCTCCAGGAACTGGATCGTGGCGGCCGGGTTCGCCTCCACCTGATCCAGGGCCGCCGCGAACTGGTCCGCATAGGAGAGGAGGTCGTTGATGGATACGTTGATGAGGGGGATGTCCTGATTGAGGAAACCGAAGGACTCGAACTCCCGGAGGAAATTGACCAGGGCCCGAAGCGCCGCCACGATGTCGGCGAAACCGATCCGGTCGAAGCTCACCAGGTCGTCGAAGCCTTCCGTCGTAATATCCACGTCAGGCGCCACGCCGTGGAAGATGTCGCCCAGGTCGTTGATGGTGATGGTCACCCGGGGGCTTGAGGTGTTGATGAGGGGCAGGGCCGGGTCGAGGGCCACGCCGAGGGTGAAGGCGCCGCTTCCCGTCAGGGTGGGTGCCTGGATGAGGGAGGTGATGTCGCCCAGGTTGTCGATCAGCTCCTTCAGGGTGATGCGGCCGTCATCCGCCGAGGTGCCGGGGTCGGTGAGGGAGAGGGAGAGGCTCGCGTCCATGCTGCCGCCGCCGTGGGCCTTGATGCCCACGAACCCGAACTTGGCCTGGGCATTGATGCCGTCCATAGTGTCTGCGTCGCCGTCCGGATGGGCGGGATCCTCGGGGGTGGCCACGGAAAACTCAGCGCTCGCCACGGCGTTGTCGATGAAGAGGCGGTCCAGGATGTTCACGCCCCCCAGCATGGCGCCGTCGATCCGGTTGTCCGGTGTCTCCTCGGGCCGGTTCGTGTCGGCGCCCAGGATACCGAGGTCAAAGGCAGCGGTGGAGCCGAAGGCGTTCTCCACTTTGAAGGTGGCGGCGCTGCCGCCGGAGGTGTCGGTGAGCCGGAGGCGCGTGTTACCGTCCGCATATTCCACGTTCACGTGGTTGGCGGTCTGCGCCTCGATGGCGGCGACCACCTGGCCCAGGGTGGTGAGGCCGTCCAGTTGCACCAGGTGCCGGACACCGTCGCGGGTGGTGATGACGAGGTCCGCCGAGTTGCCCGTGTTGGTGGTCCCGAGCCCGAGACCCGACACCGCACTCCCCGAGGCGGCGATGGAAAAGCTCGTGGTCCCCGGCGCGACGGCCTTGAAGATGAGCCTCTTCCCCAGGGAGCCCACCTCGATCTTGCCGTTCAGGGAGGTGGCGTTGATGGCCCGCTGCACATCCGCCACCACGTCGAGGATGTTCCTGTTCGCCTGGGTGTCGTCCGCGTCCACGGTGACCGTGACCGGGTTCCCGCTGTTTACGTTGTTCATGGTCACCTGGAAGACGGCGTCGGAAGAGAGGCGGCCCACGAGACCGGACACGTCTCCGGCGGCCCTGATTGTGAGGGTTCCCCCTTCGTCGACCGCCGTCTGGCTGGCCCTGAAGCCCATCTGGGTCACGGCGGGGTTGCCGTTTAGGGCGGTAAGGGCAAAAGAGGTGACGCCCGATGCCGCCCGGAGGACCAGCTTCTGGCCGTCCCGGCCCACGGTCACCTTTCCGCTCAAACCCGCCGCACTCAACGCGGTGTTCAGGGCGGCGCTCACGTCGGCCACGAGGTGGTCCACCGTGGTGTTGTCATCGGTTGCACCCTTCTCCACGGTCACCTCCACGGGCGTGCCGCCGTTGACGGCGAGACTGAATCTACCGTCCGCCGACAGGCGGCCGTACAGGGTGGCCACGTCGTCGGGCGCCGAGATGACGAGGGACTCGTTGAAGGTAATCCCGTCCTTGAGGGAGCTCAGGAGGGTGGCATCGGTCAACTCCACGGCCCCTTCGTTGCCCAGGTAGAGACCGAGGACGAGGTTGAGCCCGGCGCTCGCCGAGAGGGTGACCCTGCTGTCCGTGGACAGATCGAGGAGAGGCGCCAGGTCGAGGTTGAAGTCGAGGGGCACATCCACGTCGGCGAAGGTCTTGGAAAGGTCGAGGGTGAAGGTGAGGATGTCCTCGTCGGCGTTGTAGCTCACGTATTCCGGGGGCAGGCCGAGGATGTCGATGAGTTTGGCCTTCAGTTCCTGGACCGTGCCGAAGGTGGGCTGGTTGTTGGCGTCCACCAGCTTGGCCGTGTCGTCGGCCGTCGTATCCGTGTCGTTGTCGTCATAGAGGAGGTTATCCCGGACCACGTCGGCAAATTTGAGCACGCCGTCGAGCACGTCCCCGACCACCGGGATGTCGAGACCCGAGAAGGTGTCGCTCCGGCGGAACTGGTCGAGCCAGCTCGTGATCTGGGCGAGGAGGCCCACGAAGGAGCCGGCATCCATATTCGTGAAGTTGGCGAGGTCCCCCAGGTTCGGGGGAAGCTGGACGCTGATCGTGTCCGTGTCGCTGATATCGCCCCAGTCGATGATGAGGGTCGTCCCGGCCCCAGGCGTAATCCCGAGGAAGGGGGCGCTGACGGGCAGGGCCAGGTAGGCGGAGCCGCCGATCTGAGCGGCCACGAGGTCCTGCGGGCTGCTCAAGGCATCGATCAGTTCCCGTAAGTCGATGCGGCCGTCGGACGCGTTGGTGCCCGGATCGTTGAGGGTAATGGAAATGGTGGGGCTCGCCGTTGCCGTGCCGTCCACGATCTCGATCCCCAGGAAACCGAAACGGGCCGAGGCATCCACGTTGTCCGCCGACACGTTGAGGGTGGCTGAGGCCGAGGCGTCGCGGAGGAAGAACCAGTCGAGGGGGTTTGCGCCTGCCACGATGGCCCCGAGGTCGATACCCACGATCATGTCCATGGCGAAGCCCGCGTCGATGGCGGCGTCGGTGCTGAAGTCGAAATCGGCGAGACCCTCCGCCAGGTCGAAGCCGAGGGCGAGGGTGTCGCTGGTAGTGAAATTCTTGGAGAAATCGAGATGGTAGGTGAGCTCTTTGGTGGCGCTGTCGTAGGCGAGGCCGAGCTCGGTCGGGTCGATGCCGAGCCCCTTGGCAAGCTGCATGGCAAGGTCCTGGGCGGAACCGAAGTTGGCCGAACCGCTCACGGGCTGGGTGAGGGGATCGATGAGCTTCTCGTTGATGAAGTCGATGAAACCCACGATCTGATCGAGGGCGTCCGACAGGAAGGGGATGTCGATGTTCAGGGCACCCCCCAGCTCCCGGATCCGCTCGATCTGGTCGAGGAGCTGATCGGGACCGATGCGGAGAAAATCGATCAGGTCCTGGGCCAACCCCGCGCTCGCCGTCACGCTGACCCCCGTGGGCTCCGTGATGTCCGCCCAGGTGAGGGTGACCTGCGCGTTGCCCAGGTCGATCTCCGGGGCCATACCGGGGATGATGGGCCGCACCGTCGCCCCGGCACGGATGACGAGGTCGTCCTGGGCCGGGTTGCCCGCCACGTTTACGTCCACCAGGCCGGCGACCGACGGGTCGAGGAGGTCCTGAAAGCGGATCTTCCCGTCGCCCGCCTTCTGGAGGTTGACGGAGACCGTGACGTCGTCGTCCACGTTGAACTCTTCCACCCGGATATCCACGTCCAGGAAACCGAAGCGGCCCCTGGCCCCTGCGTTGCCCGCCATGGTGATGTTCCTGAGCAGCAGCTCATGGTCGCTCGCGCCCGTGTCCACGAAGAAACCGGTCCCGTCGATGCCGAGCCTGAGGTCCACCACCACGTCCGCGTTGACGTCGATGAGGCCCGCCAGGTCCACCGATCCGCCGAAGAGGTCGAAGTTCACGTCGAAGTCGGCCACGCCCCCCAGGGATTTGATGATCTCCATGTCGTAGGTGGGCCGCCCCTCCGCGTCGAGGGTGTAGGTCACGTTGCCCGGGGTGCTGTCCAGGGCGTCGAGCTTATCCCTCAGGGTATCGAAGTCGGGGATCTCGGGGGTGCCGATGTCGGCGAGACGGAAACTGTTCAAGCCCTCCTCGATGAGCCGGTCAAGGCCCGGGAAGCCCTCCACCACCCTGCCGCTCGCCTGAGGCGACGTTCCCGAGCCGCGGTCGGAGAAGGCCATGGCCTGTCCCACCGGTACCCCGGTGAGGGCCCTGGGGAGGGAGGTGCCGAGGGCGGCAAACTCCTCGCTTACCGCAGGGTCGGCGCTTATGAGCTCGAGCCCGAACCAGTCGAGAAGTCCGGTGAGGCCGTCCCGCGCGAGGTTCAACGGGGTCGCGTCGGCCAGGTGGTCGGTGAAGGTCTCCACGTTCTGCCGCTTCACGGTCTGAAAGACCCTCGATGCGCTGTCGAGGCTTCTGAAGGTGGTGACGTCCCCGGCGGTGGTGGTCTCCCGGGTGTCCACGGTGCCGCCCTCGAGGATCAGGGTATCGCTCCCGCCCCCGCCGTTGAAAAGGATCCCGTCCGCCACGGCGACGGCGCCGTGGGTGCTGTCCACGGTCAGGGTATCGCTCCCGCTCAACCCCTCCACCTCGATGCGCTGGATGCCGGAGAGGGGAAGGGAAAAGACGGCCGTGGTGGAGGTTCCCAGAAGGACGTCCAGCATGGAGGCATTATCCGGGTTACGACGCAGGAGAAACTGGTCGTCGCCTTCGGTCCCCCGGATCCTGAGCACCCCTTCCTGCCCCAGGACCTGGTCCGCGTCGCCGGATAGGGAAAAGACGCCTCGGCCGAGTGCGCCCACGGCCAGCATGTCCGGCCCGGTGCCGGGTACGTCCACGAAGTCGATATCGGAGATCAGGGTGTTGGGGAGGTTGCGGCCGAATTCGGTCCAGACCCCGAGGGGCTCGGGGTTGATCATGCGGTAGACGCCCAGGGGCGTGCCCACGAGCAGGGCCTTGCCCCCTCCTTCCGTTCTCACCACCTCCAGGCTCTGAAGGTTCGAGAGGTTGAGACCTCCCGTCATGTCGGTCCAGCTCGCCCCGCCGTCGATGGTCACATAGACGTGCAGCCTGTCCACCGCGTAGGCGGTCCTCCAGTCGTCGGGGTCGAGGACGATGTCCGTGATCTGGCCGGCGCCGCCGATCGTGGTCCCCGTGAAGGCACCGCCTTGGGTGGTGCGGACGAAGACCCTGTTGAACCGGGCCGCGTAAATGACGTCGGCGTTCCCGATCCGCACGTTGCTCAAGGGACCGGAGGCGGTGAGGGAATCGCCGGCCCTGAGGGTCAGGGTGGTGTCGGTGACCCCATTGACCGTGTAGGTCCCGTCGTTGGCGCCGGCGCCGGAGACGGTGATCCTCTGGCCCACGGCGAAGCCGTCATCCACGAAGCTGCCCGCGGAGCGCGTAATAGTGTCGGGGTTCGCGTTGGCGAAGGTGAGGGTGGGGTTTCCCGTGAGGGCATAGTTCCCCCCGTAGGCCAGGGCGCTCACCACCCCCTCCCCTGACTGGGCCTGGATGCGCGTCACCTCGGCGAGACGGTTCGCGCTCTCGTAGAGGGAATGGAACCCGGTGATCATCCGGTTCGAGTCGACGCTGTTTACCACGTAGGGGATGTGGGAGAACCCGATGTTCCTGTCCTCGGTATCCAAACCGGAGAGCAAATCGCCATGGGCGCTCGCCCTGAGGCCCACCCGCTCCCAGGCGCCTAAAGAGTTGCCCGCGCTGTCGTACCGCCTCCGGTAGAAGGTATTGTAGTCGTTGCCCAGGGTCATGCGGAGGGACTCCTCCGGGGTGCCGTCACCGTTCGTGTCGATAGGGATGACGAGCTGACCCTGGCCGTCGCCCTGGGTCATCTGGAGCCAACTGAAGCGGGTGGCGGCATCGTCCGGGATGCCGTCGCCGTTCGAGTCGAGGGCAAGGCCCAAGCCGTTGCGCTGCACCGCGGTCCCCGTGTCCTGGCTCCCGATGGCGAAGACGTTGCTCACCGGGTCATAGGCGACGGAGTAGACCTCGTTGGTCCTCAGGTTCCCGATTACGCTCTCCCAGGCCCTCTGGGCCCGCACCGTGATGCCGCCCGAAGGCCCCACCGGGATGACCGTGTCCTCGGGGGAGAGGGTCAGCGTGGCGGCCGTCACCGCCGAGATGGTGTAGGAGCCGTCGTTGAGCCCCGCTCCGGAGAGGGTGATCCGCTGGCCTACGGCAAAACCGTCGGCGACCCAGCTCCCCGCGGAGCGCGTGATGGTGTCCGGGTTTCCGTCGGCGAGCGTGAGGTTCGGGCTCCCCGTCATGGTCACGGTGGCTGAGAGGTTCGGGTTGCCGAGAAGGTAGATGCCCCCGTCGTCCGCCTGGAGGAGGTTGCCCCGGGCGTCGAAGACCATGTCCCGGGAGTCGGCATGGGGCGCCGTGCCGTTGGCGCCGTTCATTACCACCGGGGTCCACTGGCTGTGGTGGGGGGCGGAGGCGTCGCCCCGGAAGATCCTTGCCGTCCAGTTGTCGGCGCCGGAGGCATTGGGCCACGAGGCGCCCGGAAGCAGGGCCTGCCGGTCGCCGGAGGCGTAGACCACCGAGGGGTTGGTCCGATCCGCGAGGAGGGCGAAGTTCTTGACGGCCTGGCCGCCCGGGTTGAGGGTGCCGTCGCTGTCGCCGGCAAAGTCCATGGCGGTCCACGTGGCCCCCAGGTCGGCGGAGCGATAGATGGCCGAAACCCGGACCCTGTCGATGGCCACCACCCTGTCCGCGTCGTGACCGTTGGCGAGGTTCGCGCTGAGGCGCAAGGTGCCCGCATCGCGGTCGACTTCGATGATGGTGAGGGCATTCCCCGAGGCGGTCTCAGACTCCCACTGGCTGGAGTCCCAGTCTCCCGGCCCGCTCACGTCCACATTAGCCACATAGACGCGGTCCCCCACCTCGAAGATCCCCACCCGGTCCACATGGAGGATATCGGTCCCTGCAGAAGCGGCGGTGGTGAGGCGGGCGTTGGTGTGAATGAGGGCCGCATAGACGGGGTGGTTTCCCGTACCGCTGTCCGCCGCCCCGCTCACGGAGAGGACGATCCGTAAGGCGTCCGCCGCGCCCGGCAGGGTGGTGGAAGCCGAATCCCAGGTAAGGCCGCCGTCATCACTTCGGTAAATGCCCTGTCCTACGATGCCTGCGTAGAACCGGTCAGGATTTCCCGGGTCCTGGACAAGATCGCTCGCTGCGCCGTCAGGCGCCGGCGGGGTTGCCCCTTCCTCGGACAGATTGGTCCAGGTCCGGCCGCCGTCGGTGCTCCGGAAGATGCCGCCTTCTCTCTGCACCTCTTCTTTCAGGGTGCCGTCTCTGTTGAACCGTGCCCCGCCCGTGGGGGTGAGCCGGAGGGTGGTCTTGTCGAGGGTCGCCGCAAGGACCACATCCTCGGTGGCGGTGGGCATGACGGCGGTGACGGGGAGCCCCGCCAGGTCCTCCGCCCCCACCAGGGACCAGGTGGCCCCGCCGTCCTCGGACTTGAGGATGCCCACGTTGAAGCCGCCGCGGTTGGCGTTGCTGAATTTCCCCGTCCCCGCGTAGATCACGAGGTCTTCCAGGGGTGTGGCCGACGTGACCGGGTGACCCGACGCGTCGAGGGGGCTTATCCTGATGTCGCCGATGGCGAGGGAAGGGAACTGGTCGGTCAGGGGCTGCCAGGTGGCCCCGCCGTCGGTGGTCCGCCACACGCCGCCGTTCGCCGTGCCGACAAAGATGATGTCGGGGTTGAAGGGGTGGGGGGCGATGGTGTGGACCGCGCCGGTGACGGGGTTGTCGGCGGGGATACTGACCTGCCCTCCGGTGATGGGGCCGGGTCCCTGCTCGATCCAGCCCGGGATGCCTTGTTCGTCGACGGTAAAGTCTGCACCGTTGATGGTCTCCACGTTCCGGAGCGCCACGTAGTGGGTGCCGTCCAGGAAGGCGGCGGAACCGTCGGAAAACCGGAGCACCGTCACGGGGGTCGCGATGGCCGACAGGTCGAGGGTATCGTTCCCCGCACCACCGTCGATCACGATGGAGACGGCGAAGGCATCGAGACTGAAGTTGATCGTGTCGTCCCCTGCCCCCGCATTGATCAGGAGAGACCGGGAGGGTTCCGCGATCGTCGTGTCCTCAAAGGTGTCGTTCACGCTGATGATGGCGATGGGTGTCGGGGCAGAGGCGCTGTCGAGGGTGATCTGATCTGCGCCTGCCGTGGCGTTGAAGACGGCGTCCGTCGCCGTCCCGCTGTTGGCGACGGGCTCCAGTCCCGCATAGGTGATGGTCCGGCCGTCCAGGGTCACGGTGCCTGAATCAGGCCCCGTGGGGGTAAAGAAAACAGTGGCATAGAGACCGCCCTCGATCCTCAGGGTGTCGAAGCCGCCGTCACCGCCACGGATGATACCGCTTACGGTGCCGTTGCCTCCGAAGATAAAGGTGTCCTCGTTGCCGTCACCGCCCAGGAGGTTCTCCACGGACTCGAAGGCAACCCGGCCCGCGACACCCGAACCGGCGCCGGTCACGTTCCACGTCGTCTTTTCCTGCCCCACGATCCTGAGGATGTCATTGTCGGTCTGCGAGGGATCGAAAAAGATGATGGGCAGATCGCCGAAGGGGTTTTTGAAATCGACCACAAGGCGGTCGTCCTGATCGGCACCGGTAATCACCACCCCGCTCGTGTCGCTCAGGGCCCGGCTCGCCACGACCCCCGATGCCGGATCGGCGGCGTTCATGTTCACCAGCTGTATCGTGTCAACACCGTTGATCTGTTCTACCTGAAGGGCGAGGTCGTGGGCCCCGGGGGAGGTGGCATAGGTGAGTTCCGCGGACAGGAGGATGCGCGGCTCCAGGGGTTCGATAAGGACCCTGTTCCCCATGTTCCGGCGGTGATCCTTTTTCCGTTCCTTTCTCTGATGCTTCCGCGACCTGTTTTTCCTGAGAAAACCCATGGCGTCCTCCCTCGGACTCTATGGTCTTGCCAGCCCTCACCGATCCTTCGGATGCAAGACCCTGTTATTCTGAAAGCTGCGTTCACCCGTTCCGGCGTCTTCCCGGTCCGGGCGCCTCATGGGCGAACCCGGCATCCAACCTTCACTCCGGCACGGACTGCCCGTTGGAACGAAACTGTCCCCATTTCCACGAAAGGGCTCGAATATCCTTTTCCGGTAACGAGTTGTGGACATGGACACCATCAGAGGATGGTCCCAACGCACGACTACCCCCGAATATTTTGTAGCAATTTGTATGCCTCAGGCTCTTCGCCGCTCTAAGTCACGGGAATCCAAGTCTTACACTGTAATCACGGTGGAGCGTGATCAGATGGGATATGTAAACTATATTTACATATTGTCGGGTCTGAGCATGATAAGTGTTTGAATTTGCAACCTGAATGATTCCGGCGGGGGAACGTCGGCTATTCTTACAGTTTTACGTGATCCCGGGGGGGCAGATCGCCCCGGATCAACTGCATCACCGGATCGGCGGCAGACCTCCCGGTTCACTGCCGGGGAGCCGGTACAGGGGGTGTCCGGCCGGCGGGGCGACCATTTGAACGGCCAGGGGACGGGCGGACCCGCCCCCTTCTTGTCCCGGCCTTACTGCAGCTTCTTCAATTCTTTTTCCGCTTCCGCCCGTCCCTGAAAGGGCGCCTTCCCGCTCAGGGCCGCCTGGAGATGCTTCCTGGCGTTTTCCTTCTCCCCCAGACCCAGGTAGATCATGGCGAGATGGTAGGAGAGGGCGGGCGCCGACCTGGCACGCTCGTCGATGGAGAGCATAAGCTCCTTTGCCTTTGCCAGGTCGCCCTTCTTGTAGTAGATCCAGGCCGCCGTATCCGTCACGGCGGGGTTGCCCTTCAGCTTCTCCACGAGCGGGGCGATCAGCTTCTCGGCCCTCGCCAAGCCGTCCTTGGTCGGCTCGTTCTCGGCGAGAAAGTAGGCGAAATTGTTCGCCACTACCGGCGCGCCGGGGAATTTGACCAGGAGGTCTTCATAGATGGCCTTTGCCTTCTGCTTGTCCCCTTTCTGCTCCAGAAGGGCTGCGATCGAGAGGCTGATCTCAGGGTTTTCCGGTTGGAGGGTCTTCATCTTCTCGTAGTATCCCAGGGCACCGTCGATCGATCCCTGGGCCTGCTCGAGCTGGGCGAGACCGAGGAGGGCGTCCATGTTGTTCGGCGATGCGCCGAGGACCTTGTCGTAGGTCGCCTTCGCGTTCTTGAAATCCCGGTTCGTGGCGTACAGCCTTGCGAGCATGATCTGGTAGCCCGTGTTCTTCGGGCTCCTGGCGATCTGCTGCTGCACCCTCTTCACGGCAAGGTCGATCTTCTTGTCCCTCATGTGGATGTCCACTAAGGCCCCCAGGGCGGGTGTATAATTGGGCTCCACCTCCAGGGCCTTTTCGAAGAGGGCCGCCGCCTCCTTCTCCTTCTTGTCCACCATCTTGAGAACGCCCCTCTTATGGTAGCCGGCAGGCGAGCGCGGTTCGAGCTCGATGAATCTGGCGTACTGTTTGTCGGCCTGCACGAGCTCCCTCTTTGAAAGGGCGATGTCGCCGAGCCCCAGGATTGCCTCACCGGCCCTGGGGTTGATCTCGAGGGCCTTCTTGTACGTCTCCAGGGCTTTGTCGGTTTCCTTGTTCCCCACATAGGCCCGGCCAAGCTGCAGAAGGGCCGGTACGCTCTGGGGTTCCTCGCTGACGATGGACTGATAGGCGGCGATGGCAGCCTGATAATTCCGCCTTCCCATGAGGATGTCACCTTTGAGATCCAGGGCGGAGATCGCCTTCGGGTTCTCCTTCAGCACCTCGTCGGCCAGCTTGAGGGCCTCGTCCGCCTTCCTGTCCTGGACGTAGAGGCCGGCGAGAAACATGCGGGCCCGCTGGGCGCCCTCGCCCTTCTTGGTCTTCTCGAGGAATCCGTTCACGCGCTGCATGGCACCGTCCTTCCGGCCTTTGGCAAGATCATACCGGGCAAGGACCTCCACGGGGCCGAACTGATCGGGAAGATCCTTTTCCGCCTTCTGGAGGACCTCGACCATGGCCGCCTCCTGCTTGGTCTGGCCGTAGTACTGGGCCAGATTGAGGCGCGGCTCCACCTTGTCGGGATGGGCGGAGATGAGCTCCTTCAGGATCTTCTCCGCCTCCTGGCCGCGGTTGGTACGGCTCATGAACTTGGCGAGAAGCAGCTTCGGCTCATCCGCCTTGGGGTCCTGGCTCACCAGGGTCTGGAACTCCTTTTCCGCATCGGCAAGCTTGTTCTCTTTCTCGAGGATCTCGGCAAGGAGCAGCCGGGCCCGTTTGTTCTTGTCGTCCTGGGCGAGGAGGCTTCGCAGCACGGCCTGGGCGCCCGCCGAATCCTTCTGGGCGAACTTCAGACCCATGAGGGCGAAATAGGCGTCCTCCTTCTTCGGGTTCTTCGCAATCACCCCTTTGAGGATGGCCTCCGCTTCACCCTCCTTCTTGTCCGCCACCAGGCAGTTTGCCTTCAGCAGGAAGGCATCCTCATGGTTCGGATTCTTGGCGAGGACCAGGTCCGCCTTTTCCTGTGCCTTGTCCTTCTGTCGGGCCGCCAGGAGGATACGGCCCATGGCCACCTGGGCGTCCAGGAGGTCCGGCTTCAGCTCAATGGCCTTGGCCACCGCGTCGTAGGCATCCCGCATCCGCCCCATGCGCAGATAGGTCTGGCCGAGCATCTCGTAGGCCTCCGCAAAGTTGGGGTCCACCTTGATGGCGTTCTTGAAATCGGCGTTCGCCTTCGCGTACTGGCCTTTCTCGTAGAGGGCCTTCCCGCTCTCGTAGAACTTCATCTTCTTACCCTCAGGCCCTCCGCAGGCAACCAGGGCCAAGGCGATAATGATAACCAAGTAGCTGATAAGATGTTTCTTTTTCATCGTTTCCCCCTCTCTATGGCGCTACTCTACCGGGAATTAGTGGTGAAGTCAAGGTTACGGGTGCACAAGACACCTCTGTTATCGGCCTCCCGAAGCATGCGGTAAAGGCAAGTATTCAGAATCCGGGAAAACACGTCTTTTTCCCCTTAAGTCCCGTGTAAATTTTTCCGACTATAGGGTAACCCATGATTCGAGACTGCGCGACCCTCATGCCGCCGCCTGTCAGTAATTCCGACACAGGCCTCCATTTCTGCTATAATATATCAAACATCGAGAGCACGTTATCTCGCGAGAGACGGGGAGACTTTCCTGTAAGGCATAGCGACACAACACGGTCTCCGACGGCGGGAGTCGGTCGACAGGGGTCCTGTAAAAAGGCTTTACGCATTTGTAAAGTAGTTTAACAGAAATGTAGCAAAGCTTTACAATTTTTGTGACGGGCGTCACATACTTGCGCGTAGGCCGATGATAGGTATTAGATTGTAATACAGATCATCGGGATGAAGATGGATGATCAAGGAATTTCAATATGTTACAAAATGGCAGTGGCGGTAGCCTGTCAAAAATCCGAAAAGCCCCGGGGACGGCCCGATGAACCGGGGATTGAGAAACCCTTTCCAGGGTCTTCTTTGAACCGTTCATGCACCCGTCTTCGTTCTGTTGTATAATTAGGTAATGAATTCGCACCCTATGAAAATCCGATCTCATATTGAGGGGGGAATTATGCGGTATGTCCTGTGTGCGGTCCTTCTTCTCACCCTTGCCTCCTGTGGCGGGAGCGTCTTCACGAATCCCCTGCCCCTCACCGACCCCCAGATGCAGGCCCCTCCCACCCAGAAGACTGATTACCGGATCGGGGTGAGCGACGAACTGGAGATCAAGTTTCTTTACAATCCGGAACTGAACGAGAAGATCCCGGTCAGGCCCGACGGCAAGATCTCCCTTCAGATGATCAACGAGGTGACGGTCCTCGGCCTCACCCCCCTGGAACTCCGCGAACAGCTCATGGAGAAGTATGGGGCCGAACTGAAGAAACCGGAGATTACCGTGATCGTCCGGTCCTTCACCGCCCAGAAGATCTTCGTTGACGGCGAGGTGGGGAGAGGGGGAACGGTCATGCCCATCATAGGGCCCATGACCGTGCTCCAGGCCGTCACCACGGCGGGCGGCTTCAGGGAGACGGCCCGTAAGAACGAGGTCGTCCTCATCCGCATGGGGAACGAGGGCAAGCCGGTGGGGACGGTGCTCAACCTCGAGCGGGTCCTCGACGGTTCCGACTTCAGTCAGGACATCTACCTCAAGCCCTACGACATCGTTTTCGTGCCCAAGTCGCCCATCGCCAACGTGAATACCTGGGTCGATCAGTATATCAGGAGGCTCCTGCCCTTCCCCATTCCTTCTCCCATCCCTCAGCCGACGAGCAGCAGTTCGTCCTGGTGGTAGGGATCCCGGACACCGGACATCGCGTAACCATCCAACCATTTAGAGAGGTTTCTATGGAAGAGCAATCTCAGGGACACAAACTACGGGACATTCTGACCATTCTGTTCAAGCACAAGTGGAAGGTCCTCATCTCCCTCGGTGTCTTCGCCGCCGCCACCGTGATCGTGGCCTATGCCTTCTTTGCCGAAACCTTCTTTGTCGCGAGAGGGGTTCTCATGGTGAAGATGGGGCGCGAGTTTTACAGTGTCAACGAGGTGGGCGAGACAAAACCGGCCATGTCCCAGGAGGCGGTGATCAACGCGGAAAAGCAGATCATCACGAGCCGCGACCTCGTTATGAAAGTGGTGCAGGACCTCGGCCCCACGAACCTTTATCCCAAGCTGGCAAAGAAGGAGATGCCCGGGGCCACCGTCCAGGAGTTGGGGGTCCAGGAGTTCCTCCAGAACGTTTTCGTCAAGGACACGAAGGGGAGCAACCTTATCGAGGTCTACTTCCGCCACGAGAACCCCTACGTGGCTGCCAAGGCCCTGAACGTCCTTGTGGAGTCCCTTCGGGATAAACACCTCCAGGTCTTCAGTACCCCCAAGTCGCCTTTTCTCGAAGAACAATTGAAGCAGTACGACGAACGGCTGAAAGGGGCCGAGAAGACCCTCGCCGAATACAAGCAGAAGCACAACGTGGTGGAGCTCCAGGCGCAAAAGGATATCCTCCTGAAGCAGCGGTCCGAGCTGGAGTTCGCCCTCGCCACGGAAGAGGGGCGGGTGAAAGAACTGAAGACCAAGAGGGACTTCCTGAGGACCCAGAAGGACATCGTACCCGAGGGTGTGGCCAATGAGCTGCGGACCCAGTTGAACACCCTGCTCCGGCGGGAGCAGGAGATGCAGGAAAAGTACACGGACGGCAACAAGATGATGGTCAATCTCCGCCGGGAGATCCAACTCCTCCGGGATCAGTTGCAGAAACAGGAGGACGACGTCAGGAAGACGGAAATCACGAGGATCGATGCCGAACTGAAGCCCATGGAGGTCAAGGTGGCCAACCTCCAGCGCCAGCTTGCCCACGTGTCAGGGGAACTCCGCACCCTGGACGCCCGGGAGAGGGCATTCCACGAACTGAGGCGCGAGGTGACGACCACCGAGGGCAACTACCTTACCTACCTCAAGAAACTGGAGGAGGCCCGTATCTCCGAGGACATGGACGTGCGGAAGATGACCAATATCGTGGTGGTCCAGCAGCCCTCCGTGCCTGTCCAGCCCATGCCCTCCCGGAAGGCGAAGGTCCTTGGCGGCGGCCTTGCCGCAAGCTTTGCCCTGGCCATTGCCCTCGCCTTCGTCGCAGAATATCTCCCCCAGGGACTTACCACCCCCACCGCGGCGGAGAAGAAGCTGAAACTGCCGGTCCTGACCACCATACCGCTCAAGAAGAAGGCGGCATGACGGAAGAAGCAGGATCAAGGCTCAAGGTATCAGGTTCAAGGTTACCTTTATGCTCTGTGTCCTCCGGCTCTGGCCTTGCTCCTTTGATCCTTGTACCTTGTACCTTTAACCTTGCGAGGCTATGTACTTAGACTTCTACAACCTGAACCGCGAGCCCTTCCACATCACTCCGGACCCTGAGTTTCTCTACCTGAGCCCCAGCCACAAGGAGGCCCTGGCAGCCATCATCTACGGGATCGAGAAACGGAAAGGCTTTGTGGAGATCACCGGCGGGGTGGGTGTGGGCAAGACCACGATCCTGCGGTCTTATCTGGACCGGACGGACCGCGAAAAGCTCCGGATCATCTATGTCTTCAACGCCAACGTCTCCTTCCCCAACCTTCTCACCACGATCTTCGAGGAGCTGGACCTGCCGATCGAGACCCACGACCCCTTTCTCATGGTCAACCGGCTCCACCAGTTCCTCATCGACCAGTACAGTCAGGGCAACAATGTGGTCCTCATTATCGACGAGGCCCAGAACATGCCCGTCGAAACCATGGAGAACCTCCGCATGCTCTCCAACCTGGAGACCTCCACGGACAAGCTGATCCAGATCGTCCTCGTGGGCCAGACGGAACTGGACGACAGGCTGGCGCTCCATGAGTTGAGGCAGTTGAGGCAGCGGATCGTGATCCGCGCCGTGATCGCGCCGCTCAACCACCACGAGAGCCTCTCCTACATGGATCATCGTCTCAGGAAGGCCGGGGCGGAAGACGGGAAGGTCTTTTCCCGCCAGGCCCTCGAAATGATCGCGAGAGAGGGGCAGGGTATCCCGCGGGTCCTCAACATCCTCTGCGACAACGCCCTCATCACGGGCTTCGGATACGGGGCGCGGCCGGTGACCCCGAAGATCGTCAGGGAGATCATCACGGACAGGGGCATCAGGAAAAAGGTGGCCCTCTCGAAATGGATCGCTGCCTGGGCACTGGCCGTTCTGGTCCTGCTTCTCGTGGGATACCTTGTCGTGAGGCCGAATCTTGGATCCCTTTTCACCCGCGCCCCGGAGGCGCCTGCACCGGCTGCAACGGGCACCGTCGCCGAGCCCCCCAAAGCCCCGATCGCCGAGCCCCCGAAGGCGGCCACGACGGTTCCGGCCGGGTCCGGAAGGCCGGGCGGACAGGCGGTGGTGACAAGGACGGTAAAGAAGGGTGACAGCGTGAGCAAGCTTGCGAGAGACGTCTACGGATCGTCCGACGACTCGGTGCTCCAGAAGGTGAAGGAACTGAACCCGGGCATCAAGGACATGAACGTCATCAAGGTGGACGAGAAGATAGTTTTACCGAAGAAGGTGGAGAATGAATAGCCTTGGCTATGCTGCCTTTCAGTGCCTGAGCAAATCAACCGGTAATCTATTCAGCCATTCACCCAGTCAACAAGTCACCCAATCGTAAGGGGGAATTATGAGCAAGATCTTTGAGGCATTGGAAAAAGCAAAAAGGCAGTCGAGGGAGAAGGCGGCGGAGCCTGTCCCTCCGATCACGGAGGTTCCTTCAGCGGCACCGGAAGGCTCATCGGCTTCCAACTCCCATTCACCCGTCTCCCCTTCCACCCTTTCGCCCGAGGCTGCCGCCCCCCAGTCACCCGTTCCCCCTCCTTCCGACACCATCGACACCACGCCCTCTCCCTACCCTCCAGACCTCACCAACGGCATCGATCTGGAAGGGGAGATGATCACCCTCTACCAGACCATCGATTCCACCCTTCCCCACATTTCGAACAAGGTGATCCTCATCCTGGGGTCCCGTTCCGACGAGGGCGCATCTACCGTGGCGAGGGAGCTCGCCAGGGTATCAGCCCTCAAGATGGGGAAATCGGTCCTTCTGGTGGACCTGGACAGGAGCAGACCGGAGCTCAAGTACTTTTACAATATCAAGCTGGAATGCGATGTGGAGGAAATCATCAAAGGCAAGGCCCCTCTGGAGAATGCCTTCTGCCAGGTGGGAGACGAGTCCCTTTACGTGAGCCCCCTGTTCCAGCAATCGGTCCTGAGCCCGCGGGCCCTGGACGGCGCGAAGAGCATCAACTTCTGGCAGGAACTGCGGAAGCGGTTCGATCTGGTACTCATCGACGCACCCCCGGCCACCCTCTTCGCCGACGGGCCCTTCATCGCCCGCCTTGCCGACGGCGTGATCCTGGTGGTGGAGGCGGAAAAGACGAGCTGGCCCATCGTGCAGACGGTCAAAGAAAAGATCATCCAGCACGGCGGCAATATTCTGGGCATCGTCTTCAACAAACGAAGGTACTACATTCCCCAGTTCATTTATAAACGACTGTAGGCCAACCCCTGTTCGATTGGTTTGATTAGTTCTATTGGTTCGTTTAGTTAAACAAATTCAACAAATTAAACCAATGCAACCAGGGCATCACCCACAAGCCTCCCCCTGTATAATTCTTTTACATTGACGAAGGGAAATTCTGTGCGTACAATTGTTAACGTATCACAATGTATGCAGCTACCCTGAGGGCTCACTTCACATGGAGATAAAACAAACCCGGTTCAAGAGGTCCGAAGAGGCATACGACTACTACTACCGCTTCTACGACTTCCACGACGAGGACTCCTTCAACCGGAAGCTCTACCTCGAACGGAAGCGGACCGAGCGGTCCCGCAAGCCCTTTCTCCTCATGCTCCTCGAGGTGGACGACCTCGTCACCGTGGATCACGGCGCCCAGGCCCTCAAGAAAGTGGTCTCCATGCTCTTCTCCTCCACCCGGGATATCGATGTGAAAGGCTGGTACGAGTACCAGGCCGTCATCGGGATCCTCTACGCGGAGATCGACCAGATCAACGATCACGTGAAGGAGATTCTGGTCAACAAGATCAGGAACGGTCTCGCCGCAGCCCTGAACCCCCAGGAGCTTGAAAAGGTACGGATGATCCTCCACATCTTCCCCGAGGACGAGGAAGGCGACACGGGGGGGGACAGCTTCACCGCCGCCCTCTACCACGGCGGCAAGAAGCAGGCGGCGGCAAAGAAGGCCTCCCTCTTCGTCAAGCGGATGATCGACGTGACCGGCAGCGTGGCCGCCATCCTCCTCTTCCTGCCCCTTTTTGTCTTCATCCCCATTCTTATCAAGGCAACGTCCAGGGGGCCGGTATTCTTCAGACAGGAGCGGGTGGGATACCGGAGCAGGCGCTTCACCTTCTACAAGTTCCGCTCCATGCATGTGAACAACCGCGAAGACGTGCACAAGGACTACGTGACCGCCTACATCAAAGGGCAGGCGGCTGCAGCGGATACGGGCGCGGCGAAGGTCTTCAAGATCACGAGAGACCCCCGGGTCACCTCCATCGGCAGCTTCCTGAGGAAGACGAGCCTCGACGAACTCCCCCAGTTCTTCAACGTCCTCAAGGGCGACATGTCCCTCGTCGGCCCCAGACCCCCCATCCCCTACGAGATCAACGAGTACGACATCTGGCACCGCCGCAGGGTCATGGAGATGAGGCCCGGCATCACCGGCCTCTGGCAGGTCTCCGGCAGAAGCAGAACCACCTTCGACGAAATGGTCCGCCTGGACCTCAAGTATGTCCGCGAATGGACACCGTGGCTGGACATCAAGATCCTCGTCCAGACCCCCATGGCCGTCCTCTCCCTCAAAGGGGCATACTGAGAAATACGGAAGATGAGTAAAAGGGTGGAAGAGAAAATGAGGGTATAAGGCCCTTCTCCCATTCACCCATCTTCCCATCCACTCATTCACTTCATTAAATTCTGGAGGTCATATGTTACGTATCGGCGTTGTAGGCTACGGTTACTGGGGTCCCAACATTGTCAGAAATTTCTATGGTCTGGACGGTGTCCAGGTGGCGGCCGTCTCGGACCTCAACGAGGGCAGGCTGAAACTGGTCAAGAAGACGTACCCTTCCGTTGAGGTGACCACCGACGCAAAGAGCCTGGTGACGAGCCCGGATATCGACGCCGTGGCGATCATCACCCCGGTCTTCGCCCACTACGAGCTGGCCAGGCGCGCCCTGGAGAACGGGAAGCACGTGTTCCTCGAAAAGCCCTTCACCTCCACCGTGGCCCAGGCGGAAGAACTCGTGGAGCTGGCGGAGAAGAAGGGGCTCACAATAATGGTGGACCACACCTTCCTCTTCACCGGCGCGGTCCGGAAGATCAAGGAGCTGGTGGACGAGGGCGCACTGGGCAGGCTCATGTATTTCGACTCCACCAGGGTGAACCTGGGCCTCTTTCAGCACGACGTGAACGTCATCTGGGACCTTGCCCCCCACGACCTCTCCATCATGGATTACCTCGTCTCGGAAAAACCCGTGGCCGTCACCGCCACCGGCACCGACCACTTCGACAACGGTCTCGAGGACGTGGCCTATGTGGCCGTCTACTTCCCGGACAAGATGATCGCCCACTTCAACGTGAACTGGCTCTCGCCCGTGAAGGTCCGGACCACGCTCATCGGCGGCGACAAGAAGATGCTCGTCTGGAACGACATCGATCCTGATGAGAAGATCAAGGTCTACGACAAGGGGGTCGAGGTGAAGACCTCGGAGAACGTCTACAACCTCCTCGTGAGCTACCGTTCCGGCGACGTGTGGGTGCCCAAGGTGGACCAGACCGAGGCCCTGAAGCTGGAGGCCCAGTATTTCGTCGACTGCGTGGCCAACGGCACCAAACCCATCAACGACGGCATGTCGGGCCTCAGGGTGGTGAGGATCCTCGAAGCGGCCAACAAGTCCATCAAGAACAAGGGCGAAACGGTGATGCTATGAGCGGGCGGACCTTTCCCGCAGACCAGTTCCTCTGCGTCGCGCCCGACGTCAAGCTGGGCAAGGGCGTGAAGCTCGCCAAGTTCATCAACATGTACGGCTGCTCGGTGGACGACAACACGAAGATCGGCGCCTTCGTGGAGATCCAGAAGAACGCCTCCGTGGGCAAGAACTGCAAGATATCGAGCCACACCTTCATCTGCGAGGGGGTGACCATCGAGGACGACGTCTTCATCGGCCACAGCGTCACCTTCATCAACGACTCCTATCCCAGGGCCACGGCCAACGGCCGACTCCAGACAGAGGCAGACTGGGTGGTGGAACCCACGGTGGTGAAGAAAGGGGCCTCCATCGGCTCCAACTGCACGATCCTCGCCAACGTGACCATCGGGGAGAAGGCCATCGTGGGGGCGGGCAGCGTGGTGACCAAAGACGTCCCGCCGAATACCATCGTGGCAGGCAACCCCGCGAAGGTCCTTCGAACCATCGAGGCACAAGGTTAAAGGTTCAACGCACAAGGTTGAGACAGCAAGTGCGGGGGTCCGAAACCCTATGAAATTTGAAGATCTTCAGGTGTGGCAACGAGCCACCAGGCTTTGCGGCGAAATATACAAGGAGCTGCGGACATTGAAGGATTACGGGTTTAGGGACCAGATAACCCGCTCCGCTCTGTCAGTAGCCAGCAATGTAGCAGAGGGATTCGAAAGGGTGTCACACAAAGAATGTATCTCTTTTCTCTCCTATGCGAGAGGTTCAAGCGGTGAATTACGAACTCAGATATATGTGGGAGTGGATATCGGCTATATTTCTCGTGATACGGGCATGAGATGGATTGATGAATCTATCCAGATAGCCTCGATGATAACGGGACTGATCCAAACAAGGCGCAGTTTTTCAAAGAAACTGCAGTGACACCGGGTCGGTTCTTTTACCTTGATCCTTGCACCTTGCACCTATAACTAAGAATCCGGAGGAAATCATGAATGTTCCCTTTCTGGACCTCAAGGTCCAGTACCACGCGATTAAAGATGAGATTCAGGCTGCTCTGACCAAGGTATGCGAAAACACCGCCTTTGCCGGCGGGCCCTTCGTGGCGGAGTTCGAAAAGGAGTTCGCCAAGTTCTGCACAACCGAGCACGCGGTAGGCGTGGGCAGCGGCACGGACGCCCTGTGGCTTCCGCTCCTCGCCCTGGGCGTAGGCCCCGGTGACGAGGTGATCACCGTGCCCGACACCTTCATCGCCACGGCCGAGGCGATCAGCTACTGCGGCGCCACCCCGGTCTTCGTGGACGTGGAGGAGTCGAGTTACAACATGGACCCGGCGAAGCTGGAGAAGGCGATCACCCCGAAGACGAAGGCCATCATCCCCGTCCACCTCTTCGGCCAGCCCGCCGACATGGACCCCATCCTGGAGATCGCGAGGAAACACGGCCTTCCCGTCATCGAGGACTCATGCCAGTCCCACGGGTCGGAGTACAAGGGGAGGAAGGCGGGCTCCATGGGAGTGGCCGGCGCCTTCAGCTTCTATCCCGGCAAGAACCTGGGCGCCTATGGTGAGGCAGGGGCCGTCACCACCAACGACGGCGACCTTGCCGCCAAGATGCGCATGATCAGGGACCACGGCTCCTCCAAGAAGTACTACCATAGCTACGTGGGCTGGAACGCCCGAATGGACGGCTTCCAGGGCGCGGTCCTGAGCGTGAAGCTCCCCTATCTCGCCTCATGGAACGAGGCGCGGCGCAGAAACGCCAAACTCTACGACACATTCCTCGACGGATCCAAAGGGATCATCGCGCCGAAGGAGATGCCCTACGCGAAGCACGTGTACCACATCTACGCGGTGCGGGTGCAGAACAGGGACGCGGTCATCTCGGCCTTGGGCGAAAAGGGGATCGGCACCAACATCCACTATCCGGTGCCTGTCCACCTCCAGGAGGCGTACCGCTTCCTCGGGCTCAAACCCGGTACCTGCCCGGTGGCGGAGAAGTGCGCCAGCGAGTTCGTCTCCCTGCCCATGTTCCCGGAACTTTCCGCGGAACAGATCGAGTACGTCTGTACCGAACTCAAGAGAATAGTGCAGTGAGGTAAGCGTCACCCGCAAACCCTAAGCACGAATATCGAAACTCTAAACAACATGAAATGACCGATCGGCAAAAGGAGAAACGGTATGATCTGGAAGACCGAACGTTTCAGTTCGCCAAGCATATGATAGCTTTCGTGAATAGCATAGCCAAGACCTTAACGAATATTGAAGTTGGGAAACAGCTCGTCAGATCGGCCGGGTCAGTGGGTGCCAATTACATAGAGGCCAATGAAGCCCTCAGCAAGAAAGATTTGCTGATGCGAGTGAAAATCTGCCGCAAGGAGGCCAAGGAGTCTCGATACTGGTTGAGGCTCCTTAGCTGTGAGAAGGAAAGGGAAGAAGAACGCGCAGTACTTATCGGGGAATCCACTGAAATTATGAGAATATTCGGAGCAATCATAGAGAAGGCAAACGCTCAATCCGAAACCCTAAACTCCAAACGTTAATGGCCGATCTCCTGAATTGGGTGCTTGTGATTTCGTGGCTGTTTAGGATTTAGATATTCGTGCTTCGGATTTGAATACTCATGCAGATAGTTAATCCATTGGACATATCGAGTTGGGATGACCAGATCGCCCGGTTCCCCGGCGCCGGCATCTTCCACACCGCTGCCTGGGCGAGGGTGCTGGCCGAGTCCTACGGGTACACACCCACATACTTCGTCGCCTTTCACAAGGGAGAGTTGTCGGCCGTCGTGCCCATGATGGACGTGAAGAGTTGGCTCACCGGTCGGCGGGGGGTGTCGCTCCCTTTCACGGATTACGTAAGCCCCCTGGCCCTCGACGACTCCAATCTCCCTCCCCTCTTCGACCAGATCATCACCCATGGAGAGAAGGCAGGATGGAAGTATGTGGAGATCAGAGCGGCAGGTGCAAGGTGCAAGGTGCAAGGTGCAAGTGGAAAGGTAGAAGATAAAAGCTTAAAGGTAAAAGGGGAAGATGACCAATCAGCGAGTCAGCCAGTCAGCGAGTCACCCAATCAACCGATTAGCCAGTCAGCCAGTCAGCTATTCAGCTATTCAGCCAGTCAGCCAGTCAGCTATTCAGCCAATCAGCCATTCAGCCAATCAGCCGGTCAGCCACTCGTCTCCTTTTCTTCCTTCCTCTCCCACACCCTCGACCTGTCGCCCGGCTACGGGCCGGTCTCGAAGACCTTCCGGGACAGCACGAGACGGAACATGAAGAAGGCGGCGAAGGAAGGTGTAACGGTGGAGATGAGGGAGGACGGGGAGGCCCTCTCTGATTTCTGCGAACTCAACCTCCTCACCCGTCGCGACCACGGTCTGCCGCCCCAGCCGGATGCCTTCTTCGGGAAGCTGCACGAGCACATCATCTCCCGGGGGATGGGGATGGTGGCCATTGCCCGGCACCAGGAAAAGCCCATGGCCGCGAATGTATACTTCCATTTCGGGAACAAGGCGGTCTACAAGTACGGGGCCTCGGACGACAGGTACCAGCAGCTCCGGGCAAACAACCTCCTCATGGGCGAGGCGATCAGGTGGTACGCCGAGCGGGGCTTCGACACCCTCTCCATGGGCCGCACCGACCTCCACCACGAAGGCCTGCGCCAGTTCAAGACAGGTTGGGGAACGACCGAAGACTTGGTGAGCTACTTTCGCTACGACGTAAAAAAAAAGTCTTCCTGCCCGGCAATCCGGCCGGCGACCCTTCATACGCAGCCCTCTTCCGCCGCCTTCCCATCCCGCTCCTTCGCCTCATCGGGTCTCTTGCCTACCGGCACATGGGGTAAACCATTGCCTCTCACAGGGTTCACAGAGCACACAGAGAAAGATGCCATTATCTTTGCCATGAATCGGAGAGATCATCATTCATGGCACGGTACATACCGCGTTTGCGGGAAAACGAGTCAGAAGAATGGCTGATACGGACATAAATGAACTCTCTTCCAGTATTATTCAGGCTGCAATAAACGTACATAACGAGTTGGGACCTGGACTTCTGGAGAATGTTTATAATCGTTGCATGGTGATAGAGTTAATGGACATGGGTATTCACGTTGCTAACGAGGTTGCCTTGCCTATTGTCTATCGTGGCCGACAGATTACCGAAGAAGGTTTCCGGCTAGACCTTCTGGTTGACGACCGCGTGATAGTAGAGCTTAAATCAGTTGAAGCCGTACAACCGGTCCACAAAAAGCAACTTCTGACCTATCTGCGCCTCGCAAGCAAACCTCTGGGCCTCCTTATCAATTTCAATGAACCACTGATTAAAAATGGAATAACGCGAATTACGAATGCTCCCCTACCACGAAGTGGTGCGCATATTGCCTGATCGCGGCTTTCTCGGCAATCAGGCAATACCAAAAGAAGGTTTTCCCTGTGATCTCTGTGGGCCCGAGTGAGCGTAGAGAGCGGGTGAGAGATGAGAAGCAGGTTCGAGGTACGAGACGAAAGGTTAAAGGAAGAGCGCTTGAACCCGGCAAAACGATTAAGCCAAGAGAAAGCCACAGAAAAATTTCTGTCGGTCTGTCAAGGTTGGGCAGACGACAGGACGGTCGACGAGCAGATCAGCGATATCTATTCCCAGCGCAGATCCACAAACTGGACAGAACACATCTTTTTCAGTACCTGTTAGTTCCACTACCCGGCAACGTGAGCTGATACTACAATACGCACCAACCCGTTACAAAAAAGGGTTGCTGAAAGGGAGGCTGTGGGTATGGCCGTGTACAGATTTTCCGTTGTCGTGGAGAAAGATAAGGACGGATACTTTGCTTTGTGTCCGGAGCTTCAGGGATGCTACACGCAAGGCTCGTCCTACGAGGAGACGATTGAGAACATCAGGGACGCCATCTCTCTGCACATAGAGGATAGGATACAAGCCGGGGAAGAAATCCCACGGGCTGAACAGGTAAGCCTCGTGTCCATGGAAATAGCGGTATGAGCACAAGACTGCCCAGGTTGACAGCCGCCGATGTCATCAAGGCGCTCGAAAAGGCAGGATTTCACCTTTCACGGCAGAGCGGCAGCCATAGAATATACAAAAACCATCTGGGGAAGAGGGTCACCGTCCCATATCATTCAGGGAGATTCTCCATCCCAAGCTCCTGAAAAGCATAATGGCCGATGCCGGTATTTCAGTTGATTTCCTGGAAGCTCTGCTGAGGTAAAAAAACAGAAAAAAGGTGCAAGGCTAAAGGAAAAGAAATGGCGGGACTCACTTGAGCACAGAGAGAACACAGAGAACAGCATGATTGATATTGCCGTGAATGGGAGAGATCAGCATTCCCGGCAAAGTTGTCCTCCCGCAGGTGCGGGATGCGAAGCTTCCATGATTGCAGCAGTCTCAGAAATCATGGAAGGATATACCCGGGTTTCCTCTGTGGGCTCTGTGGGCTCGAACGATCCCGTGGGACACGAGAGAGTGGGCGAGAGATAAAAAAGGTTCAAGGCCTGTCTCACGCCCGTTCGTCCCGCCTTTCCCAGGACTCATTTAAGCACACAGAAGACCCACAGACCGGCGGCTATGAAACAACACCCGTGATCGAAGGCATGATACGATTCCACCCGCACGCCGGAACGCGCCTGAGTGAACGCGGGGTAACCGAGGCTGAAGTTTTGGCAACAATGGAAGAAGGGGAAACCTTTCCCGCAAAGTTTGGACGTATCGGTTTTCGGCGCAACTTTGTGTTCAACGGCGTCTGGTTGGAACGATACTACCCTACCAAGCAGGTAGAGGTATACGCGGTTCAAGATGAACAGGATTTACTCGTCATCACCGTAATAGCACGGTATTATTGACGGGAAGGAGGTTCATACCCATGAAATTTACCTACGACCCGAGATTCAACATCGCCTATCTTCGCCTGCACGAGAAGTCGAAGGGCGTCGAAACCGTCAAGATCAGCGAGGAACTGAACATAGACCTGGCCCCTGACGGCACGATCTACGGAATCGAACTACTCAACGCCAACGAACAACTTAGAAAGGAAGATGAGGGAAAACTGCTCGTCGTCAACGAAGCAACCGGAGAACAGGCCGAGATTCTTCTGTGAATGAGGTGGGAAGCCTTGGGTAGTCAGGAGTCAGGAGAAAGGCATCCATTCTGAATTCTGGATACTGAATTCTGGATACCTTGATAACACGAGTATGAGTGGGCGTGAGGCAAAAAGAGAAGAATGAGTAATTTTCGGAATAATCTCTATTACCACATCAAGCCCCTGATTCCCCGTCGCGCTCAGATCTTCCTCCGCCGCCGGGTGGCCCTCGGCAAACTCGCCCGGTACGCCCACGTGTGGCCCATCGACGAGCGCGCCGCCACCCCGCCTGCGGGATGGCCCGGCTGGCCCGAGGGCAAGAAGTTCGCCTTCGTCCTCACCCACGACGTGGAGACCGCGAAAGGGGTGGAGCGGTGCATCCCCCTCGCCGAACTGGAGAAGTCCCTCGGTTTTCGCTCCTCCTTCAACTTCGTGGCCGGCGATTACGAGGTGCCCCGAAGCCTTCTCGATGACCTCACCCGGGAAGGCTTCGAGATAGGGGTGCACGGCCTCTACCATGACCGGAACCTCTTCAGGTCCCGGAGGGTCTTCGAGGAGCAGGTGCCCGCCATCAACCAGCGGCTCAGGGAATGGGGCGCCGCGGGTTTCCGCACCCCGAGCATGTACCACAACCTCGATTGGCTTCACGATCTCGACATCCTGTATGACTCCTCCACCTTCGACACAGACCCTTTCGAGCCACAGCCCGACGGCGTCGGCACCATCTTCCCCTTCTGGGTGAGTAACGGCTCAGGGGAAACCGGGTACGTGGAGCTGCCTTACACTCTTCCCCAGGACTTCACCCTTTTCGCGGTCCTCGGCCACGGGAACATCGCCCTCTGGAAGAGGAAACTCGCCTGGATAGCCGATGCAGGCGGTATGGCCAACGTCATCACCCATCCCGACTATATGTCCTTCGACAAAGGTCGTACCGGACCGGGCGAGTATCCGGCAGGATTATACAGGGAGTTCCTGTCCCACGTGCAGAAGAACCAGGCCGGCACGTACTGGCACACCTTGCCGTCCGGGATTTCCGCCTTCGTCCGGGATCACCGCGGCCGCACCTCCCCCGACACCCGCGCCCTTGAGATCCTCCCCCGCCGCAAACCCCTCCGGGCCTGCATGGTCGCCTACTCCTTCTATGAGAGCGACAACCGGGTCATGCGCTACGCCGAGACCCTCGCGAGACGGGGAGACCGGGTGGACGTCATCGCCATCGGCAAGGAAGGTGCGCCGCCGGAGGAGACAATCCGGGGCGTCAACGTCTACCGGGTCCAGACCAGGGTCGTGGACGAAAAGGGCAAGGCCTCGTACCTCACCAAACTCCTCGCCTTCCTGATCAATTCCACCTCCTTCCTCACCAGGATGCACGGGGGTGACCCCTACGACCTGGTTCACGTCCACTCCGTGCCGGACTTCGAGGTCTTCGCCACCCTCTTCACCAAGATGCGGGGGGCCAAGGTGATCCTCGACATCCATGACATCGTCCCCGAGTTCTATGCCAGCAAGTTCGGGGTGGGCCGGGACAATGTGGCCTTCAAGGCCCTCGTGGCCGCTGAAAAGGCCTCTTCAGCCTTTGCGCACCATGTGATCATCTCCAACCACATCTGGTGGGAACGACTGACCAGACGCTCGGTACCAAGGGAGAAATGCACGGTGGTTCTCAACTACCCTGACTCCACCATCTTCTATCCCCGCCCCCGGACGAGGGACGACGGCAAGTTCATCATGATCTACCCGGGTACCTACAACTGGCACCAGGGACTCGATATCGCCATCAACGCCCTGGCCGCAATCAGGGACCGGGCACCCCATGCGGAACTCCACATCATCGGCAGGGGAAGCGAGCGGGAGAACCTCAAGCGGCTGGTTGCCGAGCTTGGTCTGGAAAACCGGGTCCTCTTCCAGGACAGCGTGCCCATGGACCAGATCGCCCAATTCATGGCGAACGCGGACCTCGGCATCGTGCCCAAGCGGAACGACCCCTTCGGCGGCGAGGCCTTCAGCACCAAGATCCTCGAGTTCATGACCCTCGGCGTGCCGGTGGTGGTCTCCCGCACTCGGATCGATTCGTACTACTTCAACGATTCGGTGGCCCGCTTTTTCGAACCGGAAAACGTGGACGACCTCGCCGGGGCCATACTGGACCTCATCGAAGACCCGGAGAAACGCACTGCCTTCTCCTCCCGCGCCCTTGAGTTCGTCGGAGAGTTCAGTTGGGACAGAAGAAAGAATGAGTACCTTAGTCTGGTTGACAGACTTGTCAACAACAAGAGTTGAGTTGGTTGAATTAGTTGGATAGGAAAGAGTTGATCAGGCAAGAGTTCTGTCCCAACCAATCCAACGGGTTATTTCATGGCAACGATAAAGAGATTCGAAGACATTGAGTGCTGGCAGGTCGCAAGGGGTCTCGTGAAACATATTTATGATCTCACAAAGAACGATGGGTTCAAAAGAGACTACGACCTGGTCAGCCAGATCAGAAGAAGCGCCGTCTCTTCCATGGCGAATATTGCGGAGGGCTTTCATCGTTCGGGCAGGAAGGATTTTATGAAGTTCCTGGACTATTCACGCGCTTCGGTCGCCGAGACCCTCAGCCACGGGTATGTTGCCTTTGATCAGGGATACATTTCACCATCAGACATGGAAGAATTGAAAAGGCAGACCGATATCGTCTGGAAGAAGATCAACAACTTCATCACCTATCTCAATACTCGCTCCGAGCCCAAGGCCTATTGAATACGCCGTCGGCTGGCAACCTATTCAACCGGTTTTTCTCTCTCAACCAATTAAACCAATGCAACTAATTCAACCAATTGAACAGGTTTTTATCTCTCAACCAATTTAACCAACTCAACTCTTAAAACAAGTGGTTCTCCCCAACCAATCGAACCAATACAACCAATTCAACAGGCCTCATGACATTTCGCCTTGACCGCTTTCTCACTCTTTACTTCTTCTACCCCCTGGTGAAGCTCTTTCCTCGCCGGAAGGGACTGCGTATCCCCATCCTCATGTACCACAGCATCTCGGACGACCCGGAGACCGGTCACCCCTACTACTGGATCAACACCTCCCCCGCCCGCTTTGAAGAACATATCCGCTACCTCCACGACAACGGATACACCGTGATCAGCCTCAGCCACGCGGTCAACCTCCTCTTCGGCAAGCAGGTGGAAACCGCAAAACCAGGAACGAACTTGTCTCTCACAGAGGGCACAGGGTGCACAGAGGAAGACAAATCAGTCTTTGCCATGAATGGGAGAGAACAGCATTCACGGCAAGCTTCGCCCGGCGAGGCCGATAGAGACAGCATACCTAACGCGAAGCGGTGCGAAGCCTCCCTGGTTTCGGATCTCCCAGAAGGCAGGGAGAAAAAGATCCCGGTTTCCCCCGTGATCTCTGTGGGCTCAAGCGCAGCGGGTGAGAGAAAAGAAGGTGGTGGTTCAGGAAGTATGACCGATAACTCCTCTGACCTTGTTCCTGATTCCTCCAACCTCCAACCTCGAACCTCGAACCTCGCACCTAAGTACGTAGTGCTCACTTTCGACGACGGTTACCGCGACTTCTACACCCACGCCTTCCCGGTCCTCAAGAAGTACGGCTTTACCGCCACGGTGTTCCTGCCCACCGCCTATATCGACAACAACGGCAAGCCGGGCCTCAAGGGCAAGCAGCACCTGAGCTGGGATGAGGTAAGAGAGCTTCAGGCCCAGGGGATCAGCTTCGGGTCTCATACGGTGAACCATCCGCAATTGAGGAAACTGTCAGGCCATGAGATTGAGGATGAAGTGACGCGATCGAAGAAGGCCATAGAAGGAAAGACTCCTGGCACGTGCTCCCACTTCTGCTATCCCTTCAAGTATCCCGAAGAGAATAAGGAATTCACGCGCCGATTGTGCAACATCCTTGGCAGTTCGGGCTATACATGCGGCGTAAGTACAAAGATAGGTTTAGCCACAAAGGATGATGAAGTGTTCAGTGTGCGTCGCTTACCGGTCAACACGGCCGATGACGGGAGGAGCCTGGCGGCAAAACTCTCGGGGGCGTATAACTGGATCGCACTCCCTCAGCGCGGATTCAAAGCGATTCGCGGCTACGGTCGGCTTAGTGGCAGGCAGCTGGTATGCCAAAGGCAGGCATCGGCCACATGATTCAGCAGCCAAGATACGTTGTTATCACGCCCGCCAAAGACGAAGGGGAGTACCTTGAAGGGACAATACAGTCAGTAGCGGGTCAGACCATCAAGCCCGTAGAATGGGTGATCGTCAATGACGGCTCAACCGACAATACCGGTGAGATTCTCGATCGTTACGCCGCCAAATATCCATGGATTGTTCCTGTCCACCGCGAGGGTGGTGTCCGTCAGGCGGGTGGTGGTGTCATCCGTGCATTCTATGCGGGATACGATAAGTTGGCTTCCACTGATTGGCATTTCATTGTCAAGCTTGATGGCGATTTGAGCTTCGAACCCGACTACTTCGAGAGGTGTTTCGCCCGCTTTGCCGAAAACCCCAAATTGGGAGTCGGCGGTGGACTGATCTATCATGTTATCAATGGCCAACTGGTGCCGGAAAGAAGCCCTCGTTTCCACGTGAGAGGCGCTACTAAAATATACACGAGGGATTGCTGGATGGCTCTCGGAGGCTTCATAGAGGCACCCGGCTGGGATACACTCGACGAAGTAAAGGCCAATATGCTGGGGTGGACGAGTGAGACCTTTGAAGATATACCCCTCACCCATCATCGGTATACCGGCGCTGCCGACGGGACGTGGAAGAACGCGGTCAAAAACGGTAGGGCAAATTATATCTCAGGATACCATCCGTTGTTCATGCTAGCAAAGTGTGTGAAACGGCTGTTCCAGAAACCATATTTGCTTGGTGCCGCTGGTTTATTCTTTGGGTATGTCTCCGGAAGCCTGAAACGCACTCCGCGAGTTAACGACCCGGGGCTGATCAACTACTTACGGTCAGAACAACTCAAGAAACTCACTTTCGGAAAGAGCATTTGGGGGTAGGCCCAACATATGGCTAGGACAAATCTCTCTATAATAATAGTAAATTGGAACTCGGCAGAATACGTCAGAAAATGCCTTGCCAGCATTAGAAGCAACGACCCAGGCATCGAGCCTGAGATTATCGTGGTCGACAACGCATCGTACGACCATTGTGGGGAAATGCTGCAGGCTGAGTTTCCAGGGGTTCGCTTTGTGCAGAATGACAGGAATTCAGGTTTCGCCGCAGCGAACAACTTGGGGTATAGATACGCAACGAAGGATGTTCTTCTTTTCCTAAACCCTGATACGGAAGTCATGGATGGCAGCCTCACCACGATCCTGAAGTACCTGGACGAACTTCCAGATGCAGGAGTGGTTGGCTGCAGGTTACTTAACTCCGACCTTTCCCTCCAGACAAGTTGCGTCCAACCGTTTCCAACCCTATTGAATCAGGCCTTGGACGTGGCCCGGCTCCATCAGCTGTTCCCTAAAGCCAGACTTTGGGGAACCGAAGGTCTCAGCAGCATGCAACAGAAACCTGTGGAGGTAGAGGCTATTCCAGGTGCCTGCATGCTGATAAAAAGAACCGTCTTTGAAGAAGTGGGCCTGTTCAGCGAGGACTACTTTATGTATACGGAGGATATTGATCTCTCTTACAGGATCCGGCTGAGAGGCTACAAGAACTATTTCGTAGGGGGGGCAGAAATCATACACCACGGTGGCGGCAGTTCCGCGGAGCAGGCCAAGAGCCATTTTTCAGAGGTGCTAATGAAGGAGTCGATCCGGAGGTTTTTCAGGAAAACCGGAGGGCCATTCGGGGCGGCGGCGTATAAAAGCATGATATTCGCGTCTTCCCTCATTCGTCTCTCTGCTTTAGGGCTTCTGACCCCGTGGATCTTCTTCCGTAGCGGTATTCACAAGAAGAGGGCGGCGCATGCGATGAAGAAGTGGGTTAAGATCCTCAGGTGGACCATAGGGCTTGAGGGATGGACACAAGAAATGGGTCGGTCTAACTGACTATGTGTGGTATCTGCGGAAAAGTGGGTTTTGACCAGGGTTACGCTGTGGACCCAGCCCTCCTCCATGCGATGATGGATACGATGCATCATCGCGGGCCAGATGGACAAGGCACGTACTTCTCTGATCAGGTCGGTCTCGGGCATAAACGTCTTTCAATAATTGATTTGGATACCGGGAAGCAGCCGATATCTAATGAAAACGGGACGGTGTGGATTGTCTTCAACGGCGAGATCTACAACTATCAAGAACTGCGTAGCCAGCTTCAAAGCCGGGGGCATACGTTCAGAACGAAGACTGACACCGAAGTCATCGTACACTCTTATGAAGAATACGGAACCGAGTGTGTCTCGAAGTTACGCGGCATGTTCGCTTTTGCCATTTGGGATGAGTCAAAGGCAACCCTCTTCCTGGCCAGAGACAGGGTCGGCATTAAGCCGCTCTATTATTCTTTAATAAAGGGTAGCCTTCTCTTCGCGTCTGAGTTCAAAGCACTCCTCAGAGATCCGTCAGTACCGAGAGACCTGAACCTACCGATTGTAGACCGGTTCTTGACCTACATGTACGTTCCAGGCCCCGACACACTTTTCAAAAGCATTCTCAAGCTCCCCCCGGGACATACCCTGCTTCTCAGAGACGGAGAGGTACGCTTAACCGAATACTGGGACATCCGCTTCGCCGAGGAAAGGGCGGGGACAACACTGGAAGAGCTCAAGGAGGAGTTGACCGAGAAGCTCCGAGAGTCAGTTAGGCTTCACATGATCAGCGACGTCCCAGTGGGGTTCCTTCTGAGCGGAGGCGTCGACTCTACCGCCCTACTCAGCTACGCGGTTGACGAAACAGCCAAGGAGATCAGTACTTTCACCATCGGATTTGAGGGGGAGCAATTCGCGGACGAAAGGCCTTACGCTCGGTTAGCCGCAAGGCAGTTTGATACAAGCCACTATGAAATGACCATCAGCGCGCGGGAGTTCGCGGACTTTCTCCCCAAGTATGTTTGGCACATGGAGGAGCCGGTCTGTGAACCACCTGCCGTGGCACTATACTATGTCTCGAAGCTGGCGAAGGATTATGTGAAGGTCCTCATTTCGGGAGAGGGAGGCGATGAGGCTTTCGCCGGATACCAGAACTATCGTAACCTACTTTGGCTGGAGCGGATTAAGAGGGTTCTCCGGGGGTCCAATGGTGCCGCCTCAACCATAATCAGTTGGCTGGGTTCATTGCCTGCCCTTGAAAGAGTAAGAAAGTATGGGCCTCTTTTTCGCGTGCCGCTGCAACAATATTACTATAGCAGGACATCCTCTCCCTTTAGTTTCTTCAACAACATGGGATCGCGCCTTTATTCCAATGGAACACTGTCCAGCACAACCAAGGAGGCTTCTCTGCGCCCTACCACTGCTTTATTCCAAAGTGCGCGCAATTTAGAGACCCTCAACAAAATGCTCTACATCGACACAAAGACATGGCTGCCCGATGATCTGCTGGTGAAGGCAGACAAAATCACCATGGCCAACTCTATAGAGCTAAGAGTGCCGTTACTGGACCATATTGTCTTGGAGTATGCCGCCAGCCTGCCATCGAAGCGAAAAATTAGTGGGTTTACAACCAAGTACCTTCTCAAGAAGACTTTTGAGTCTCGGATACCCCGAAAGATCATCAAGAGGAAGAAGACGGGATTCCCCGTGCCTTACGCGAGATGGATGAGGGGTGAACTCAGAGATTTGGTAAGAGATATGCTTCTGGGTCCGCGGAGCCTTGTTCGGCAGTTTTTTGACAAACGGGAGTTAGAGGAAATCGTTATATCTCGTGAGTCAGAGCCTTCATGGGGCCCTGAAGTATTTGCATTGTTAGTTTTAGAGATTTGGCATCGCACATTCGCCATCAGCGATGGCGGCCCCCGTTCGGCTTAGGCTTTTCGAGCCTACAGCAACGCATCCCCTATTATAGGGTTGCCTTGGGGGACTGGATTAGTTGAGATCATTATTCGTGTCTTTGCATAAAGTCTCTGGTGAAGAGGAGGGTTAGAACATGGCTTCCAAAAGCGAACGCGTGCGAGTGCTTTACAGTTTCCCCCATAAGATAGGGGCTGACCGGATTTGCTACCTCGCCTGGCAAATGGTGAATAGTCTGGTCGCCGCGGGAGCAGAAGTCATTACGCACCCAGGGGCGCTACACAGGGCCCTTGACCCTCGCGCAGAAGTGAAGCCCACCTTAGCTCTTGGAAAACTGCGCGTTTCATACAAGGCACTCGGAACCATGCGGGCCTGCGCGCTGCACGATTACATCGTTTCGCGGAGACTGGAACGCATGGTAGGAAAGGTCGACATCGTGCATGTTTGGCCGCTTGGGGCACTAAGGACATTGGAGACTGCCAATAGGCTCGGCATCCCTACAGTATTAGAGAGGTGCAACGCGCACACAAGGTTCGCTTACGAGGTGGTTCAGCGTGAGTGCGACCAAATAGGTGTGCCTCTGCCTCCTGATCACGAACACGCATTTAAGGCAGATGTATTGCAGAGAGAGGAAGAAGAGTACAACGCGGCGTATAAGATTCTATGTCCCTCTGATTTCGTTGCTCGGACCTTCTTGGAGCAAGGGTATTCTGCGCAACAGATCGCTTTTTATCATTACGGGTTTGACGAAAAGAGGTGTTATCCTGATGACAATTCGCAGAAGGACCACGCCGGTCTCACGATGCTGTTTGCGGCGGGCTGCGCACCGAGAAAGGGGTTGCATTATGCTTTAGATGCCTGGCTCCGCTCTCCAGCTCACAAGGACGGTACGTTTTTGGTAGTTGGCGAGTTTGTGCCTGGTTACGCAGAGAAACTAGCCCCTATGTTATCGCATCCCAGCGTCAAGGTTTTGGGCTACAGAAAGGATTTACCCGATGTGATGCGGCGAAGCGACATTCTCGTGCTACCAAGCGTAGAAGAGGGCAGCGCTTTGGTCACATGGGATGGCAGAGGATGCGGATGCGTGCTGCTGGTGTCCGACTCTACCGGGGCACCTTGCACGCACATGGAGAATGCGTTAGTGCACAAAGCTGGTGATGTAGACACCCTCACTCAGCATATAACTATGTTGCACGAGGATCCGGGTCTTTTGGCAAGACTGAGGACAACCTCATTGGAAACCACAGGAAACATGACCTGGAGCCAGGCCGGAGTCAGCCTTCTGCAGACATATCGGGAGATACTTGTAAACAAAACAATATGACTACGGGAACTGGCCGCAACGTTCGTCCATACGGTCAGCACCGTGAGCGGACCCGACAATAGAGCCTGAAGGGAGATAGACTATGTACGACATACCTTTTAACATCCCTACCGTTGTGGGCAAGGAACTTCATTACATGGCAACAGCCATACAAAAAGGTTGGTCAGCCGGAGATGCGGGGTTCACCGAGAAGTGCCATGTCCTTCTCGAACAAGAGCTGGGTTGTCCCAAGGCGCTATTGACCACGTCTTGTACCAGCGCTCTAGAGATGGCTGCTTTGCTGCTGAACGTGGGTCAGGCTGACGAAGTGATAGTGCCCTCCTTTACCTTTGTGAGCACCGCCAATGCTTTTGTGCTTCGTGGTGCGAAACCTGTATTTGTGGATATTCGGTCTGACACATTAAACATGGATGAGAATCTGTTGGAGCAGCTAATTACTCCTCGTACCAAGGTCTTGGCTCCTGTTCACTATGCGGGTGTCGGTTGCGAAATGGAATCCATTTGCGCCACAGCAGCAGCACATGGTCTGGCTATCGTTGAAGACAACGCCCAGGGTCTTTTTGGCAAGTACCAGGGGCGGCAACTCGGGACCATAGGGACATTTGGCGCTTTGAGTTTTCACGAGACCAAAAACTTTGTTTGCGGTGAGGGTGGAGCCCTGATCATAAACGATGCAAGCTACATAGAACGTGCTGAGATCGTCAGAGAGAAAGGAACCAATCGAAGCCGGTTTTTCAGAGGCCAAGTGGACAAATACTCCTGGGTAGATATCGGCTCAAGCTACTTGCCTTCCGATGTTCTCGCCGCCTTCCTTTTTGCTCAACTCGAAGCGAGACGTGAGATCCAGGACAGGAGGAAGAGAATCTGGAACTACTATTATGACAACCTGGAGGCATGGGCCAATTCTCACAGTGTCCGCCTGCCTGCGGTTCCGGACGCTTGCGAGCAAGCATATCACATGTTCTACCTTATTTTGCCGTCATTAGACGCCCGGGGAGCACTGGTAGCACACCTCAAAGCGCATCGGATACAAAGCGTGTTCCACTATCTACCTTTGCACCTGTCGGATGTAGGAAGACAGTTCGGGGGTAAACCCGGCGATTGTCCTGTTTCCGAGTACGTAAGCGATAGAATAATCCGCCTTCCCTTTTATCACGAACTCGCAGTGAAAGACCAAGCACGAGTGGTCTCGGCTATCAAAGAGTTCAAATTCCCAGGCACCTAATCTCCACCGTTGCCAGCACATTAAGGACTTGAAAAGGTGGGTTCGTTGCGATCAATTCTTAGGGTTATCATGCTGGGGCTCCTCTACTGCTTTCGGGCACTTTTCGGAAGGGGTTTTATCCGAATGAATTTTCGTTTCTGGTCCCAATTAGCCTCGGCCCCTCATGTGCTTCGAGTCTTGGGAGCAACAATCGGAAACAACACCCACATTTATTCGGATATTTGTATTTATAACGCTAAAGAATACAACTACAAGAACCTAACCGTAGGCTCCAGTGCTTACATTGGGCCCAAATGTCTATTTGACCTTACGTCACCTATAACCATGGAGAATGAGGTCAGTATTAGCGCTCAAACCTCATTCATAACGCACATCGATGTTGGGACCGGAGAACTTAGAAAACGAATTCCCCGCCAAGAAGGGCCCATAGTCGTTAGACGAGGGGCATGGGTCGGAGCAAATACTACAATTCTACACGGTGTGACTATAGGAGAACATTCTGCTGTAGGAGCCATGAGCCTGGTGAAAAAAAATGTACCCGCCCACTCAATCGCTTATGGGATTCCATGTAAGGTCGTTAAGCGGTTAAAGCCTGGAACTCCTCGACCCCTTCAGTCATCAGGTGACAAAAGGGATTCAGCAGAACATGGTGTGGAAATAGGACCCGTACCTACCTTAAAAGGTTACACAGAATGAGACAAGAGTATTCAAACATTACCCTGCTTGGGCTTGGCCTGATCGTCATCTGTGGTCTTCTGATACTGCTTCTTCCTCGCCGGTACGCCACTATTGGCCTTATTTTGGGCACATGCTTCGTGACACTCGGTCAGCAGGTCGTTGTTTTTGGTCTCAATTTCCATGCGATACGCATTCTTGTGTTATGCGGATTGCTTCGCATCGTATTCAGGCGCGAGTTGAAGGGCGTAACATTGGCAAAGGTTGATGCAGTCCTTCTAATTTGGATTTCAGTATCCACGCTGGTATTTGTGGGCCATAGGGCTTCAGGGGACGCGGTTGTCGCGGCCTCTGGCAGGCTTTTCAATAATCTTGGGTGCTACATGCTCTTCAGAGCCCTAATCCGTAGCATTGAAGAAGCGCAGACCTTGTATCGCGCGACAGCGATTGTCTTAGCCCCTTTGGCAATTCTTATGATTCTTGAAAAAGTGTCGGGAACAAACCCCTTCTCTGTATTCGGCGGCGTTGAACGACTGTCAGTTTCGCGATCTGGCAGCGTCCGCGCTCAAGGCCCTTTCAGGCACCCGATCCTGGCTGGCACCTTCGCTGCAACCTTGCTACCGGTCTTGGTGTCTCTCTGGTGGGGTAATCGATATGGAAGAATACTCAGTCTTATCGGCATAGGCTCTGCTAGCGCAATAGTGATCGCCTCACACTCTGGTGGTCCGCTAACTACATTTTTTTTGACAGCGATGGTCACGGCATGTTGGTGCCTACGAAGGCACATTCGGGCGCTGTGGTGGACTCTCTTGCTTGGAGTACTCGTCCTGCACTTGCTCATGAAAGCGCCGGTCTGGTATTTACTGGCTAGGATGAGCAATATAGTAGGGGGTACGGGGTGGCATAGAGCAGAACTAATCACTCAAGCCATTAAACACTTCGATGAATGGTGGCTCTTCGGAACGGTGAGAACGGCGCATTGGATGCCCTACAGCCTTACTAGCGATCCGCTCAGCGCTGACATTACGAACCAGTTTATTTCAGAGGGTATAGGCGGAGGATTGGCGTCAATGGGCCTATTTATTCTGTTGATCGTCGTTTGCTTCAGGTCCGTAAGCGTGGCTCTGAGATACAGTGGGGAGCTGTCTTTTGCGGAAGGGTTTGTCATATGGACCTACGGTGTCTCGCTTTTTGCGCATGTTGTGTCTTTCTTCTCGGTCTCGTATTTTGATCAGAACTTCGTTTACTGGAACCTGCTGCTAGCAAACGTAGCTATGTTGAGCAAATATTATCCTAGGCGAGGTCAAAATGCTTGACCTCTCTACTCAGGTCCAGCCAGGTAAGCGGAGGGCTGGCACCCACACAACCGTGGGTTCCGATGCGGCCTCTTCGAATCCACTACACTACAGGGCTCTAGCAGACACTTATTTGTAACAGGGGAGAACATAATGAAAGTACTTAGCGTTGTTGGGGCACGGCCCAATTTCATGAAAATCGCGCCGATCGTTAAAGCAATAGCCGAGCACAACTACGATGTGCGGGGTTATAAAACCAAGATGGACCACCTACTAATTCATACCGGCCAGCATTATGACTTTGCTATGTCAGAATCTTTCTTTGGAGATCTTAATCTTCCCGCCCCGGACGCGTACCTTGGGGTAGGCTCGAATTCGCATGCTACGCAAACGGCCGAGATTATGACCCGTGTGGAGAGGATTCTATTGGAGCAGAGGCCGGATGTTGTTATTGTAGTTGGTGATGTAAATTCGACTATGGCCGCCGCATTAGTGGCGTCAAAGATTTCTTACACCGCCAAGGGGGGTCGACCTAAAATAGCTCATGTGGAGGCTGGCTTACGTTCCTTTGATCGCACCATGCCCGAAGAAATAAATCGCATTGTTACTGATAGTCTCTCCGATTTTCTTTTTGTGACAGAACAGAGTGCCATAGACAACCTCCGCCACGAGGGAGTCCAAGAGGAGAGGATTCACTTCGTAGGCAATACCATGATTGACACGCTGCTGGCTTTTAGAGACAAAGCACTGGATAGACCAGTTCTGAGAACTTTGGGACTTCTGACTAGCTGCGGAGAGCCTCTTCCTTACGCCCTTCTAACACTGCACAGACCCTCAAACGTTGACGATAAGGATACATTTGTAGATATACTCAGGGCCCTTGAGCAGATAGCGAAAGAGCTACCCATAGTGTTCCCGGCACACCCGAGGACCCAGAAGCAGTTTTCGCGGTTTGGACTAGACGGGTTCTTCCGATTACTTGAGACTGAATCCGACTCCTTAGAGGAGCGCTTTCTGATGGAACAAGGTATTAATGTCGTGCCTCCTTTCCCCTACACCGATTTTCTCTGTCTAATGGCCAATGCGAAGATTGTTCTTACTGACTCCGGAGGCATACAGGAAGAGACGACCTGTCTTGGGGTTCCGTGTGTGACAATCAGGGATAATACGGAAAGACCTGTTACCATAGCTGAAGGCACTAACCGACTCGCGGGAACCACGACAGACGGTATTGTCAGAACATTTAGAATGCAGATTGGACGAAACGTGGGTCACTCAAGTCCAAGATACTGGGATGGCAAAGCAGCCAATCGCATAGTTCAGGTTCTGGTAGACCAATTACAGCCCCTATAAGGGAGACAGTGCGAATATGAGAATGCTATATTTGACTTTACTGCAAAGTCCACTAGACGACCTCTTTCAAAGCCAAGTCACCACACTTCTTCTCGAGTTGAAGAGACGTTATGGCACCAAGATAGACATCTTTCTCGTAGCCGCCTGTCCAATAGTGAGCATCTCCAGGCGAGGCCTGCTCTTCTTTTTCGACAAATATCGGGAGAGAGAGGCACACATCAACAGAACGATGGGAGACGCTGGTGTGCACTTTAAGCTTATTCCCATATATTTCCCATTTCTGCTAAGATGGGGCAGTTATGTGGGCATCGGGCTTCTCTTCCTGGTGGGCCTCCTAGTTTTGCCCCCGCTGTTGCTTATTGTAAGAAACTTCAGGCCTGATGTGATTCATTGCAGAAGCTATCCAGCTACCGTGATAGCATTGGTGATCAAGGCCTTAAAGACAAGTCGAAAACCGAGTGTAGTGTTCGACATGAGGGGCCTTTACCCTGAGGAAGGAGTGGTACACAGAAGATGGGCGGTAGATTCGTTGACTTTTCGTTTGTGGAAGGTTGTAGAGAGTAAAATGCTGGCGCTTTGTGACAAGATAGTGGTTTTGTCCGACGCTTTCAGGGATCACGTCATCTCAATCACGGAAGTAGCCCGGACCAAAACGGCAAGCATTCCTGCAAGCGTAGACCTCAACGTATTTTCCAGAGGTAGCAACGGCTGTGACCTTGATTCGAGGCATGCAGCTATAATAGACAACTGGAAGGACAAGATCATCTTCTCCTATCATGGCGGACTCAACTCGTGGCACAGTCCCAGTGCGCTGGCTAAGGTGTTTCGAGTAATCAGACAGTGCGTTCCTGACGCCCGAATGATGGTCATTACTGGTTTCGACCACAACGTCCTTAGGGAGGTATTCTCGGCTGAAGGCCTCGCAGAGAGCGACTTTCTGCTTCTCAGAGCGGGCTTCTCTGAGATGCCAAGTTACCTTTCAAAGGCAAAATATGCTCTCGTACCAGCCGGACCCATAGACTCGGAGCCAAACCAAGCCAGGCTTCTAATTTACAGAACCATGACGGGTCTTAAGGTGAGTGAGGCGTTGGCCATGGGGCTACCCATAGTGGCCAACGAGATAATCGGGGGGTTGCGCACCGTAATGGCCAGCCACACGATTGGAATCACTTTCTCCCTCGCAGAATTGCACGACCTTCCAACAAGATTTACTCGTCTTGCCAACAATAGAGACACTGTTTCTGAGGAATGTAGGAGGTATGCACTTGAGACTTTCAATATAGAGAAAGCGGCAACTCTTTACTATTCTCTCTATGCCGATCTGCGATAGATTTATCTGCTGTCAAGCAACGCGCGCCACAGGCCACAAAAAACTGGTAGGCACTTTTCCCGGCGATAGTCTTCCAATGCAATATAGGATTGATCCACGAATGCCTCGCCGGGTGATCACTATCACCGATATGGAACACTTTCTGTTGTATCATTATAATAGTGTATATAAAAAAACGGAGGTGGACCATGAAGCACAGGATTGGAGTTGGTTTACTTGTTCTTTTCACCGTCCTGACAGGAGCCTTTTCCAGTACAGCTATCCACGCTACTGATTATTTCGTTCGCCCACACACCATCCAGTTTAACGGCGACGGCACCGGACCCGATGAGGCAAAGTACGAGGGTGAGCCTGGCAAGGCATGGAAAGGGTTTTCTAGCATCAAGTGGGACAAACATGGTGTCGCTGCAGGGGATCGGCTACATTTGATCGGTGGGTTAAAGTACACTGAAACATTGACGGTGGGAGAAAGAGGCTCCGTGTCGGGAACAAAGGCCATGCCTATAGTCATTACAGTATATGGCGCTGGCACAGCCGAGATCGATTGCGAGAACGAACGGAAGGTCGCTATTAACTTAGGCAAATCGCAGCACATAGTTGTTGACGGAGTCAGAGGCGACGCCGTTGCTCAGCGCTATGATTATGGTATCAAAATAACTAACTTAGCCGCTGGGGCAGGAGGGATTTACTCGTCTATGGGACCCAGCAACATACTGATTAAGCGGGTCGAGATCACCGGCACCCAGACAAGCGCTCTCGAGGGTATGGATCATCAAGGCGCTATAAGAATTGCCGGCCCAGGAAGCAATATCCAGATCGGATACTGTTGGATTCACGGCCCGGATTCGGAGGTCACCCAACGATGGGCGGCCGCCGGAATTCAAGTTTGGGCTCCCCCAGCTGGGAAAAAATACAATAACATTCAAATATTTAACAACAAGATAGAAAATATAGCCCATGATGCTATCAAGACAAACAACAATGCCAGTATCTTTAAAAATGAGATCGCACGGGCTTGGTCTCCCGGAGTACATGCCGACAACATAGTGGTTCAGTCCGGAAGTTATATAAGAATCTACAACAATTTCATCCATGACAATGATAGAAGCCAGTCAATCTTCATTGAAAATTACACGAAAAACCCGATAGACTCCATTTATATTTATAATAATATAATTGATAATCCTGATGCTCATTCTGTTGTCGTCTCTGCTGCCCTAGGCGACATCAGGAATGTCTATATCACCGGGAATACCTTTGTCGCCACTGCCACATCAAGCATCAGGGCGGGAGCCACCGCGCCCATAACAGTGAAGAACCTCAACATCTCAAACAACAAATTTGGCCGTATTAAGGACAATAACTGGTGTCACGTCTCACTCAAAGGTAATGTGGACCTAAGAACCCTTGATAGAAATACTTATAGCCAGCAATCTCCTGTGTTTCCTAAAGTCATAGACTTGAACACCAAGAAATTCACACTGGAGGAAGCTAAAAGGCTGCCAAAGAGATGGGAATCCAAGGGGCAGATATCAACCACCCCAATATTAGCCCCTGCCGTTCCAATTCGCTGATGGTACACCCACAGACTGGCGTCTATTCCCCATACCAAATTATGGGGAATAGACTGATTTACAGGGATCTAAGTGTAGGGTGAAGGAGCCCCATACAGATCGGATATCCCGCCTTCTGGGTTAACGGTCCTTCGGACCAAGAAAAGGTGCCTTTCTTCGCGCGACTAGCGATAGATTGGACTGGCCCCCTCTATTTCAGCCCGACACTTAAGTGACCGAAGAAAGCATAGGTCATAGCACTGGTATTGTGACTATAATCATCAGCCAGAGAGGTGGAGGGGATGGAAATACCGGGAGTCATTACCTCGGGACAGAGCCGGCGGCGATTTCAAATGATCGCAAGGCGAACGCAGAGTTGACTGGACATTGCCATGTATACTGAACTGAAGTGCATAGTCTGTGAAACCAATCATTTCGACGCCTTGTTTGAGGCCAGGGAAATTTCTGGGCATGTTTTGGCAAGATGCGAAGAATGCGGTATGGTTTTGGCTCTTTCTGTCCATGGTCAGCCCGAGGTCAGTTATTCGGAGTACGGCGATTATTTGATTACGGATTCCACACAGATATTTAGAAGGGTGAGGGCAATGGAAAGGCGCTGCAGCAATTGGCTGGGCATCCTAAGAAAAGAGTCTCCTTTCCCTCGCATTCTGGATTTTGGATCAGGAGCTGGCTACTTCTGCAAGGCCATGCAAAACCTGGGGATTGAAGCATATGGCGTCGAGGTGTCCCAGAAGTTGGTGTCTTACTGTCGGGAAAAGGTTGGGGCCTCAAACATCTATGAAGGTCTTGATGCGGCTACTGACCATCCATTTGACGCCGTATTTATGCACGATGTAATTGAGCATTTGTCGCCCCAGCAAATTTTGGGAATCACTCGTGACATAGTCCGCGCCTTGCGCCCAGGCGGCTTGTTAATAGGGAATACCCCTAACTTTGCCTCATTAAACATCAGGCTATGCAAGGATAGAGATCCTGTGATAGCACCACCCTCCCATCTTTGTTATTTTACACCAGCCACGCTGGACAGGTACCTCGCCAAATTCGGCATGAAAAGGGTCATGCTCTCTACCAAAGGGCTAAGTAGTAACAGTTTTCTTCGAAAAGGTAAGTTTCAGCGGTCCTTTCTTGAGAATAGTGCACGCGATACGGCCATTCTCAGACTTCCTGTATGGCTAGCTCTTCGGGGCGGCTTCCTCCTGTTTGGGGCTCTTGCGCGGGTTATGAACGCCGGATATCAGATACACTTCATTTACAGAAAACAAGGGGCTGTGCATCCGTTAGTACAACCTTGGTTGAAGGGTTGAGTCCTATGAAGGCATTTTGAGGCGAGTCGGATCGAAAATGGGCAAGACAAATTCCCTGATGCAGGGCGTTCTGAATGCTGGAGTTTGGGCTACCGCCCTCCGGCTGCTGGACAGGGGTCTGGCTTTTGCGCGCAAGATCATTTTGGCTAGGCTTCTCTCGCCTCACGATTTTGGGCTTTTTGGAATCATTCTTGTCACCCTTTCGGCTATTGAGAACTTTTCACAGACCGGGTTTCAGCAGGCTTTGATTCAAAGAAGAGGTGACGTCAAACCCTACTTGGATGCAGCTTGGACAATACAGGTGTTTCGTGGAGTCGTTTTGGCAGGCGTGGTCTACTCGGCTGCACCACTAGTTTCGACTTTTTTTGGAGAACCTCGGGCAACGTCAATGCTGAGGGTTGTAGCGATATCTGTTCTCACGGTGAATTTTACCAGTATAGCGGTCATTCAGTTCCAGAAAGATCTTAACTTCAAGAAGCAGTTCGTCTATATGGCTGGCGGTACTTTCGTTAATTTCTTTGTTTCCGTGGCTCTCGCTTTATTGCTTAGAAACGCCTGGGCACTCGTTCTGGGTCTTGTAGCGGGTAGCGTCAGCCAAGCCCTCTTGTCCTACCTTCTTGACCCCTACAGGCCAGCACTGACACGCAATATTGGGCCAGCTCGAGATCTGTTTGCATTTGGACGCTGGGTCGCCGGGAGCAACGTGTCACTGTTTCTCTTCTACAATTTGGACAATATTTTTGTGGGTAGGGTTTTGGGGACCGCAGCCTTGGGTCTGTACCAAATGGCTTACCAAATCTCCAACATGATAGGCAGCGAAATGGTTACGGTCGTTTCCAGTGTGACATTTCCGGCATATTCCATGATTCAGGACGAGATGGACAGGTTGAGGTCGGCATTTCTCAGAACTGTTCAACTTGTGGCGGTCGCATCTTTTCTCCCTGCAATGCTTCTACTTTCTCTGGCACCACAGTTTACCTTGGTCTTTTTGGGAAAAAACTGGGTTGCTATAGCTCCAACCATCCAGATATTGGCGCTTTGGGCGACCATAAAGGCGGTAAGCAGTAACGCTGGGCCCTTGCTACATTCCTTAGGCAGGCCCTCGCTTCTAACCAAGTTTTTGTTCCTGAGGCTGGCCTTGTTGTTGATTACAGTGTATCCCTTTGGTAGTAGGTTTGGCGTCAACGGCGTCGCTTGGGCGGTAGTCTTAAGCGGAGCCGTGGTAGACCCTCTTCTAATAGTGTTCACGGCTCGCTTGATGGGTATTCGGTCTACCCGCATTATTCGCTGCGTCAGCATACCGTTAGTCGCTGCTGTGGCAGGCTGGGGAGTCATGGAGGGGCTTCAGATGCTGTTCACTTTTGACTCTGGTATTATAGGTCTTTCGGGCCTATCGGGTATCGGTTGCACCACGTACATAGCTTGCATGTTTCTGATGGATAGTTGGTTGGGTCTAGGGATTAGATCCACAGCGGTTAAGATAGTATCTAATGCGTTGGCATCCCGAGAGCAAAGAGGTGGGGTCAGCCCTTGACAGTTGACAATGGACCAAGTTGGACGTGAAGGAAGGTAGCTGGATATGCCTTTTGGTTCACCATGATAGTTCGACATGAAGATCCGAGATCTGATAAAATTGCTTGAAGGGGACGGATGGATGCAGGTCAGGATGCGGGGCAGCCATCGCCAATTTCAACACCCATCGAAACCTGGCCTTGTAACCGTTGCTGGTAAACCTGGCGCAGAAATACCACCGGGAACATTGGCAAACATTATCAAACAGGCAGGGCTCAAGAAGGGGGAAGCGCAATGAAATATATGGTCGTTGTTGAAAAAGGCAAAACAGGTTACGGGGCGTATGTACCTGACCTTCCCGGATGCGTTGCGGCTGCGGCGGACAAAGAAGAACTTCTCCAACTGATCAAAGAGGCTGTTCAGTTCCATTTAGAAGGTCTTATCGAATTTGGCCAACCCATCCCCGAACCGTCCTTCGTGAGCGAATTTGTCGAAGTACATGCCGCATAGCTGAACGGAACCAGAGGGGTCAGCCCTTGACAGCCTGTTGACATTTGACAAAGGGAAAGACTATTGGAGGCAGGAGCCTTAAGATCATCTTTCAGGTCAAACCGGGCGGCATAGCTCCCATCATCACAGGATGGGAGATATGAAAAAAAGGAGCAAGGGGCTTTCGGAAGAAACAATGGACCAGTTGGTTGTTTCCCAGGCAAACGATGACACCGCCTGGGAGCCTGCTGTCAAGGTCACGAGAACCAAGGCTGCGTCCCTTTCCCTTCCAGCGGCTCTCGCGTCGAGGGCGGCCTTTTTTGCCCGTCTCCATCGTCACGCAAGTCTGGAAGATTGGATTAAGCCTGTCGTCTCGGAACGACTTGAAATTGAGGAAGCAGTGTTCGCCGGGTGCAAGAAGGAACTGCAGAAGAAGGCGTAGTAGAGCTGAACGGTGGCCCGTCCTTTACGTATCCAATATGAGCATGCCCTCTACCACATTACCGGCAGAGGCAATGAGAGAAAAAAGATCTTTTACGGGCAGGACGACTACGAACGGTTCAAGAAATATCTCACGGAAGCGCAGGCCCGTTATGGTTTTATTCTCCACTGCTACGTGCTCATGGGTAATCATTACCATCTCGTCGGGGAGACCCCGCACGCCAACCTCGATGCGATCATGCACTCCATCAACGGAGCCTATACCACCTATTTCAACAAGAGGAGAAAGCGAAGCGGTCATTTGTTCCAGGGAAGGTACAAGGCAATCCTCGTGGAACGTGACTCCTACCTCCTCGAGCTCTCCCGGTATGTCCATTTGAATCCGGTGCGGGCCCACATGGTGGAAAAACCCGAAGAATACGCCTACAGCAGCTATCAGTCCTACATTTCCCCGGACATGGACGATATCGTGAACAGGGATCTCATATGGGATATGATTGCCGTCAACCGGGAAAAAGCCCCTTCCCTCTATCGCGAGTTTGTAGAGGCAGTAACGGGTGAGCAGGCAGGCAGCCCTCTGAATAGTGTGTACGGCGGTATGATTCTGGGACACACGCAATTCATCAAAGGGACGCTCGACAGGTTGGAGAACGAACGGGTGAGGAAAGAAGACGTGTCCGGACGCCGGGCACTCAAAACCCCTGTCAATCTTTCTGACACCGTAGAAGCGGTCAGTCGCGCACTGGAGGTTCCGACGGAGCGCATTACCTCTACCAAGGGCCGGCAACGCAATCTTGCCATATACCTTACGAGAAGAACCACCGCCTTCACCAACAGGGAGATTGGCCAGGCTTTCGGAAATATCAGTTGTTCGGCGGTAACGAGGGTGTGCGAACGGTTTGAGGCGACCCTCAAGACAGATGCAGCGCTAAGGGCAGAGCTGGATAGGGCCATGGAAAAGCTCCCGGTTCTCGTCAAGGGAAATCAGTGAACCGGAGGAGTCTCATTAAACATCTTGCAACGCATGGGGCCTTTCTCGTAAGGGAAGGTAAGCGGCACACGATATTTCAGAAGGGCGACCGCAAGACGGAAGTGCCACGCCATAACGAGATCGTTGATGTACCCTTTGTGAGGTGATGGCATGAAGTATCGAGCAGTGATTAAGAAAGGCGGCGGCTGGTGGATCGGATGGCTGGTGGACCTTCCGGGAGTGAATGCACAGGAAAGAACCAGGGACGCACTTCTCGAATCGCTCCGCATCGGGGCCGAAGACATGTTGGCAACAGATGTTCCCTTTGTGGCGGACGCTCAGATGACCACTATCGATATTCACGTTCCCGCCTGGGACCAAACAGGGTCAGCCCTTGACAGTTGACAAATTGGCATATTACCCTCCCAGATCATGACGACCGCGAGATAAAAAGGAAAAAGTTGAAAATCTATCGCATGTCTGATTGAGCCGACTTACCCCCGACATGATCGACTATCCCAAATTGAGATTCCTGGCCGATGTAAACATCGAGAAAAGAGAAAGAGTGGTTGATTCCCTGGTTGCCGCCGGCTTTGACGTAAAGTGGGTTGCCGAAGAGGACTGCTCCATCACCGACGAGGCGCTCTTGGATACCGTAAGAAGAGAGGGTCGAATATTGCTGACCAACGACAAGGATTTCGGGCAACTGGTCTTTTTACAGAAATAGGCCACACAGGGCGTTATCTTGCTACGCGTAAAAGGGCAGGATGTTCAGGCTAAGGCTCGCTTGCTGGATAGGCTGGTCAGGGAATTCGGCGATCGTATTCAGCATCACTTCGTTGTAGTTACGGACAAGAAATTCCGTTTCATTTCACTGGAGGCCACGAAATGACAGAGAAGCAATTACTCAGAAGGATTGTGGCAGATCCGAGGATTATGTCCGGGAAAGCAGTCATACGAGGTACCCGACTTCCCCTTGACCTGATCCTTGAGAAGGTCGCCTATGGGGCCTCTGTGAAAGAGAACCAGAAGGGTCAGCCCTTGACTGTTGACACGGGACAAAGGAAAGGCTAATAGGGTTACAAACAGGAGCGAGGGACTGATGAAGTTTAGCGAGATGGTGAAACTTTTGGAAGAGAATGGTTTCAAGCTCCTAAAGGAAAAGGGATCCATCAGATACTACGGGAAGCAGGGTCACAGTAATCTTATCCGGGTCGATTATCATGGCGCCAGGGAAATCCCCACGGGAACCTGCCACGCCATCTTGAAGGCTGCCGGTCTGAAGAAGTCGAATTGATGGAGGAGACAGATGATTGAGCTACAGTATTCATTGGTTATCGAAGCCACAAAAGAACCTGATTATTTTGGCTTCTATTCGCCTGATCTCGAAGGGTTTACCGGTATAGGCCACTCCGTCGAAGACTGCCTTTATAAAGCCAAATGGGGGATGATAGAGCATGTTAATCTGCTGAAGGACCATGGATTACCGGTGCCACCACAAACCAACAACCCCAAGATAGTAATCCAAAACGAACAACGAGCAGCTTAAGGAGAAACCATAAGGAGAAACCAAGGAGAAACCAGAGGGGTCAGCCCTTGACAGTTGACAAATTGTCATATTACCCTCCCAGATCATGACGACCGCGAGATAGAAAGGAAAAAGATGTAAACATCGAGAAAAGAGTGGTTGATTCCCTGGTTGCCGCTGGCTTTGACGTAAAGTGGGTTGCCGAAGAGGACTGCTCCATCACCGACGAGGCGCTCTTGGATACCGTAAGAAGAGAGGGTCGAATATTGCTGACCAACGACAAGGATTTCGGGCAACTGGTCTTTTTACAGAAATAGGCCACACAGGGCGTTATCTTGCTACGCGTAAAAGGGCAGGATGTTCAGGCTAAGGCTCGCTTGCTGGATAGGCTGGTCAGGGAATTCGGCGATCGTATTCAGCATCACTTCGTTGTAGTTACGGACAAGAAATTCCGTTTCATTTCACTGGAGGCCACGAAATGACAGAGAAGCAATTACTCAGAAGGATTGTGGCAGATCCGAGGATTATGTCCGGGAAAGCAGTCATACGAGGTACCCGACTTCCCCTTGACCTGATCCTTGAGAAGGTCGCCTATGGGGCCTCTGTGAAGGACCTCCAGCAGGACTATCCTTTTATTACCGAAGACGATGTCAGGGCCGCCCTCCTTTACGCCGCCAAGCGAATGCGTCTCGAGGAAATATTTGCGGCATAGAAACCGGTGGGGTCAGCCTGGACAGTTGACAGTGGGCGATCGATAAGGTGGTCGGCAACTGATGAAACGGTGGTCGAGGGCAAAAGAAGTAATCAAGTACACGGGCAGTGGACGTGCAGCAAGAACAATCGTCGGTTGAACGAACTGTCTATCGCTTCACGGGATAACCTGAGAGACCATGCGTTACGAAATAGAGATTCGCAGACGCGCCGAAAAGGATCTAAGCCCATACCTAAGCAGGACGCGCAGCGAATTGCCCAAGCCGTCTTTGCCCTTGAAGACGGTCTTACCGGGGACATTAAGAAGCTAACGAGATTCTCTCCCGAATATCGTCTTCGTGTTGGAGATTGGCGAATACTGTTTGAGGTGTTGGACGACAAAATTGTAATATACCGGATCCTTCATCGAAAGGAGGTGTACAGATAAGCCCGTGAAAGCACAAATAATTGAAAAACGAGGAAAAAAGGAATTTGCAGTGATACCCTACAAGGAATTTCTGCGCATGCAGGAAGAATTGGAGGACTATCGGGACCTTCGGTCTCTTCGTCGGGCAAAGGCGGATCCCAAAAACAGACATGGACGCCCCTTTGAAGCGGTCGCCGCAGAGCTTGGTCTCAAGAAGAACCGGTGACGAAGACAAGGGTCAGCCCTTGACAGTTGACAGTGGGCGATCGCGAAGGTGGGCGGCAACTGATGAAGCGGTGGTCGCAGCAACCTTGAATCTTGCCCATTGAACCTGCAACTCTCAGCCTCCAGCCAACCAGTCAGTGTTCCTTCCTCTTGACACTTGACACTTGACACTTGACACTTGACAAAATTAAACTGGTTTAATACACTGGTTAAATGAAAATCTTGAACAACAAGGTAAGCGCCTTCGACGCCAAGACCCATCTGTCCCAGCTCCTCCAGGAGGTGGAGAAGGGGAGGGTCATCACCATCACCCGGCGAGGAAAGTCGGTGGCCCGGCTGGTACCGGTGAAGGACGAGGGCGATTCGGCGAGTATGGGGGCGATCCTGGAGGAGTTTGCCTCCCTGCGCGAGAGGATCAATGGCCCTGTTGACATTGCCGCGGTGATCGCCGAGGGTCGCAAGCATTGAACCGATGGGTCCTGGACGGCTCGTTCGCAGGGGCACTCTTCCTTCCGGAAGAACGATCCGCCAGGGTGGCGGCGTTCTTTTCGGGTCTCAGCGAGGAATACCAATTCCTTGTTCCCGCCCTATGGTGGTATGAACTGGCAAATGTGCTTACCGTTGCCTCGAGAAGAAGACTACTCACCAGGGCGGAGGTTCTCAAGGTAACCGAGCTGTTCTCAAGGTTCCCCATTGAAACCGATACCGATTTCGGGCCCTCTTTTACCGCACGGGTCAGCGATCTGGCCTCTTCCTTCGGGCTCTCCGCCTATGATGCCACCTATCTCGATCTCGCCATGCGCCACAATGCGGTCCTTGCGACCCTGGACAAAGACCTCATCGACGCTGCTGCAAAGGCAGGGGTAGGGACGGTGGGGCATTAGGGAAAGGTCAGTGGCAGGCAAAAGGGTAAAGAGTAAAACCGGAACGAATCAACCAGTCACCCACTCAAGGGCCCCAAGAGCCTGGGTGAGTGAGAGAGGAAAACGGGGCCCTTCTTTTGGTGAATAGAATAAAGGTGGTGGAGTTCACCTCCCATGCCTTGGTCAAGATCCAGGTGCTGAAGGATCATGGTGTAGAGGTATCGAAAGAACTGGTTGAGGCCGTAGTGAGGGCCCCGGATTACCTGGAGTCGGGCTATGGAGAACGATACGTAGCTCAAAGGGGTTTGGATCCACATCGTGTTCTCAGGGTAGTCTACGAGGAAATTCACGATGGCGCACTGGTTGTCACCCTGTATCCGGGAAGGAGGTCAAGATATGAGAAGAATGAGATATAGCAGGGATGTCGATGTCCTTCTCGTTGAGCTTTCAGGAAAACCCATTGATTATGCGGAAGAAGAGGGGCAGATCATCGTCCATTTTTCCAAGGAGGGCGAGCCGGTGCTGCTGGAAATCCTCGACGCCCGAAACTTCCTTCTTAGTTCCTTGTCAAGCGTAATGAAGGAGCAGGACGTCGCCTTGCCGTGAAGACTCAAGACCCTTGGGTAGCCAGGAGCCAGGAGAAAGGGTCAAGTACTTGTCTCACGCCCGTTCGCTCTGATCACTTGGGCGCAGGAAGGTCAGAACAAGGTAAAAGGGTAAAGAGTAAAACCGGAACGAAACAACCAGTCACCCACTCAGCCACGCACTGTGAGGAAAACATCGATGACGACACGGACAGGCGGCACAAAAACGAAGAGATTCAAGGGCATCATCCTCGCCGGTGGCGCGGGGACGAGGCTCCACCCCATCACCCGGGTGGTAAGCAAGCAGCTTTTGCCCATCTACGACAAGCCCATGATCTATTACCCCCTGTCGGTCCTCATGCTGGCAGGGATCAGGGAGATCCTCATCATCTCCACCCCCGAGGACCTACCCCGCTTCGAGTCTCTCTTCGGTGACGGAAGCCCCTGGGGCATCAGCCTCTCCTATAGGGAACAGCCCCGGCCCGAAGGCCTGGCCCAGGCCTTCATCATCGGCAGGGACTTCATCGGTGCCGATTACTCCTGTCTGATCCTGGGGGATAATATCTTCTACGGCCACGGCTTCAAGAACGTGCTCGACCGGGCCACCGCCATGGACAAGGGTGCCGTCATCTTCGGCTACTGGGTGAGGGACCCCGAGCGGTACGGCGTGGTCGATTTCGACGACACCGGCCGGGTCCTGAGCATCGAGGAGAAACCGGCGAAGCCCAAGTCCAACTACGCGGTGCCCGGCCTCTACTTTTACGACAACACGGTGGCGGAGGTGGCCTCACGGCTCACACCCTCCGCCCGGGGAGAGCTGGAGATCACGGACCTGAACCGGGAATATCTCAAGGCGGGGAACCTCCACGTAGAACTGTTGGGGCGCGGCTACGCCTGGCTCGACACGGGCACCCACGAGTCCCTCCTTGAGGCCTCCACCTTTATCGAGACCATCGAGAAGCGGCAGGGCCTCAAGGTCTCCTGCATCGAGGAGGTGGCCTACCGCATGGGGTTCATCGACGCGGACCAGGTCCGCGCCCTCGCCGAGCCGCTCCTCAAGAGCGGGTACGGCCAGTATCTGCTGGAGATGTTGAAAGCAGATAAAAGGTAAAGGGGGAAAGGTAGAAGTGAAAAGGTGAAAGGTCAAAGGATGAGGCCGGTTGGATTGGTTCTATTGGTTGAAGCCGAGTCAACCAGTCAGCGCGCGGAGAGGCAGTCGATAACCAGCAGTCAGGAGGAAATTCCCATTCTGAATTCCGGATACTGAATACTGGTTCTTGAACCTTGAACCCAAAAAGCCTCGCAGCCATCCCATGCCTCTATGTGCTCATTCTCCTCGCCGGCACCATGTGGCCTTACAATTTCCGCCAGGAGAACGGGGTCATACCCGGCCGCGCGGAGGGCATGGTCTTCGATCCTCCTGCCACGGCCTACGCATCCGGGGCAGGCTCCAAACTGGGCGGTCTGACCAGCTTTACCATCCTGGTGAGCCTCACGCCCCACGGTTATGAATCGAACGGATATGCCCGGATCCTCACGTGGTCCCTCGATGACGACCGCCGGAATTTCATGATAGGCCAGTGGAACGAGAGTCTCGTGTTCAAGCTCAAAATGAGCGGCCGGGACAAGCCCATCCACTTCGAGACGGAGGGCGTGTTTATAAAAGACAGGAAAACGACCCTCGCCATCGCCTTTGACGGGGAGCGCCTCCTCCTGTACAAGGACGGGATGCTCAGGAGGGCCAGACGGACCGCACCACTGACGCCCGGACCATGGGAAGGCACCTACCCCCTGGTGGTCGGCAGCGAGGGGAACGGCAAGTCGCCCTGGAAGGGGAGCGTCGAGAGGATTGCCATCTTCGACAGGCTTCTGTCACGCCAGGAGATCAGTACGAGTGCCGGTCCCGACGGGGCAGGCGGCCTTGACCCCCTCATCCACTATGACCTCACCGGCGCGCCCCGAACCCGGACCCGTCACGCCATGGAGATGAAGGATTCCGGCCGTCCACCGGCCGCAGACCTCTTCGTCCCCGCCCGGTTCGCCCCCTTCCAGCGCACCTACCTGGGGAGCGTCTCCTTGAAGTGGGAAGACTTGAGGCACGAATGGGATGACATCCTCCTCAATATCGCCGTCTTCATCCCTTTAGGGGTCATCCTTTTCGGTTTTCTTTTCCGATGGGGCGTCCGACCGGGCCTTGCCCTCGCCCTTGCCGTCATGGCGGGCTTTCTTCTGAGCCTCTCGGTGGAGCTGCTCCAGGCCTGGCTGCCCACCCGAAACTCAAGCCTCATGGATGTGATCACCAACACCCTGGGCACGGCAGTGGGGGCGGGGATCGGTACCCGGTTACGTTCGGTGGTCAAGGACAAAACCCGGTGATCGACTCTTCGACGAATCAACCATTCATCCAGTCAGCTAATCAGCCAGTCAGCCATGAATGACTACCATGCATGATCATCTCTCCATCGTGATTCTCGCCGGAGGGAGCGGCACCCGCTTCTGGCCCCTGAGCCGGGAGACCTATCCCAAGCAGTTCCTTAGGGTGCTCGGCGAGAAAAGCATGTTCGCCCTCACCCTCGAGCGGGCCATGATGCTTGTCCCCGAGGAACGGATCCTGGTCGTCACGGTCCGCACCCAGACGGAGGCCATCACGGGCGAGCTCCGTGACCAGGGCCTGAACCGCGTCACCGTCCTCGCCGAGCCCTCGGCGCGGAATACCGCCGCCGCCATCGGCCTTGCCGCCTTCCACCTCCACAGGGAGGATCCTCATGCCGTCATGGCGGTCTTTCCCTCCGATCACTTCATCGACGACTCTCGACGGTTTGCCGGGATCATCGAGGCAGGGGTCGCCCTTGCCCGGGAGGGGTGGCTCGTCACCTTCGGAATCGCCCCTACGGGCCCCGAGACGGGTTACGGCTACATCCGCAGGGGCGGCGGATTGAACCACGGAGCAGGCGACAACCCGCCGGAGGCCTTCAAGGCGGCCCAGTTCGTGGAAAAGCCGGACAGGGAGCGGGCGCGGGCCTATGTCGCGGCAGGCACCTATCTCTGGAACAGCGGCATCTTTGCCTGGAGGGCCGACGCCTTCATGGGCGAGATGAAACGCCTTCTGCCCGATCACTACGAGACCCTCCGCACCATCACCAGCCGGAACAACCACGGAGAGACCGTATCCCGGGCCGATCTCTACGGAGGCCTCACCAGCATCTCCGTGGACTACGGGATCCTCGAGAAGTCCGACCGGGTGGCCATCGTGCCGGCAGACGTGGGGTGGAGCGACGTGGGGAGCTGGTCCGCGCTCCATGCCCTGTCCCCCAGGGACCGATCAGACAATGCCCTGCAGGGGGATGTGATCGCCGTGGATACCAGGAGCTCCATGGTCCTCTCCAGCGACCGCCTCGTGGCGGTCCTCGGCATGGAGAACACCGTGGTGGTGGAGACACCGGACGCCATCCTTGTGTCCACCCTGGAGAGGAGCCAGGAGGTGCGCCGGGTCTGCGAGCACCTGAAGGAACAGGGACGACCGGAACTACAAGTCCCTGCCTCGGTCAAGAAACCCTGGGGGTCCTACCGGGTCCTTGGGGGTGCGGAGGGCTTCAAAGTAAAGACGATCCAGGTGGCGCCGGGAGAACGGTTGAGCCTCCAGAGCCACGCCCACCGGGCCGAACACTGGATCGTGACCCGGGGCATTGCCACGGTGACCTTGGACGGAGAAGAACTGGCCGTGGCCGCGGGAGGGCATGCCTTCATCCCCAAAGGCTCACGGCACCGCATCGAGAATAAGGGTGACGAGCCCGTTACCCTGGTGGAGGTCCAGGTGGGCGACCTCCTGGACGAAACGGATATCGTGCGTTACGAGGACGATTACGGAAGGAGTTAGGACACTGACATGAACCCGCTGAGTACCCGTACCCTCGCCTTTGCCGGCGCGACCCTCGCCGTGGCGGCCATGATCTATACACCCATGTGGGACCTTGTCATGTCGGGGACGAGGAGTGACTACTACTCCCACATCCCCCTCATCCCCCTGGTCTCCGTCTATCTCCTGGCCACGGAGCGGAAGGAGATTTTCGCAGGTCCGGTATACGCCCTGCGCTCCGGCATCCCGGTGGCGGCGGCGGGTATGGTCGTCTACGGTCTTGCCTGGGCCCTGGAGTCGCGGCTCACCCAGAACGACTTTGCCTCCCTGGCCGTGCTGGGCGCCCTGACCCTCTGGGTAGGGGCCTTCATCCTCCTCTTCGGCGGCGCCTCGTTCAGGGCGGCGCTCTTCCCTCTGCTCTTCCTCATCTTCATGATCCCCATCCCCTGGAAGATCATGGACGGGATCATCTATGCCCTCCAGGTGGCATCCACAGAGGTGGTGAACGTGCTCTTCGCCATGACGGGGATCCCCTACACGCGCCAGGGCCAGTTCATCTTCCACCTGCCCGGCGTCGGGATCGAGGTGGCCAAGCAGTGCAGCGGCATCAGGTCGAGCCTGGCCCTTTTCGTCACCAGCATCGTGGGCGGCCACCTCTTCCTGAGAAGATTTCCCCACAAGGCCATCCTGGCCGTGGCCGTCTTTCCCATCACGGTGATCAAGAACGGGATCCGGATCCTCACCCTCACCCTCCTCGCCTATTTTGTGGACGAGCGGTTCCTGACCGGTGGGTTCCTCCATACCTCGGGCGGCTTTCTCTTCTACATCCCCGCCCTCATCCTCATGGGCGGTATCGTGTGGTGGTTCAGGAAGCGGGAGAAGGCACAGAAAGCTGAGTAACTGAATGAACCAATCACCCGTTCACCCGGTAAGCGACTAATCGAAGCATCTCCATGGAATTGATCCTTTCCCTCATCGCTGCGGCAGGGGCTCTCGGGCTCGGGATCTTCGTCTTCGCCCGGGACGCGCGCTCCTTCGTCCACCGGATCTTCGCGGTGGGCATGCTCCTCCTTGCGGCCGATGCGGTGTTCACCGGCCTTCTCATGCAGGCCGGCACCTTCCTGGAGGTGGGCCGATGGCTCTACCTCAAGATCCTGACTTCCGCCTTTATCCCCGGGGTCTGGCTCCTTTTCAGCCTCACCTATTCCCGGGCCAACTACAGGGAATTCCTTGTCAGGTGGCGCTGGGTCGCCCTGACCCTCCTCGCCTTCCCGGCCGCCATAGCCATCTTCCTGAAGGGGAGCTTCTTCACCGATGCGCCTATCCTGCTCCAGACAACCTGGCTCTGGCGCCTCGGCTATTCGGGCTACATCTTCTACCTTCTTCTCCTTCTCGGGTCCGTCCTGATCCTGACCAATCTGGAGAAGACGCTGCGCACCTCCACAGGGCAGTTCCGGTGGCAGATCAAATTCCTCATCTTCGGCGTGGCAAGCCTCTTCGGGGTGAGGATCTACACCTTGAGTCAGACCGTCCTCTTCCGGGCCTTCGACCCGAGTACCCATATCCTTCACTCGGCCGTGCTCGTGGTAGCCTGCCTGCTCATTGCCCGGTCGCTCCTCCGCAGCCGGATGCTCAACGTCAATTTCTATCTCTCCGAGTCGGCCCTTTACAACTCCTTCACGGTCCTTCTCGTCGGGGTCTACCTGATCCTCGTGGGGATCGTGGCCAAGATCGCCGTCTACTTCAGGCTGAGCCAGGCCGCCGCGATCCAGACCTTCGTCCTCTTCCTCGCCATTCTGGGACTCTGCGTTGTCCTCCTGTCGGATCGGTTTCGGAAGAGGCTCAAATACTTCATCAGCCGCCACTTCCGCCGTCCCGTCTATGACTACCGGAAGGAATGGGCCAAGTTCACGGGGGTCACCACCTCGGTGGCCAGAGAAAAGGATCTCTGCCCGGCGGTGGCACGCACCGTTTCCACCACCCTCGATGTGCTGGCCGTCTCCATTTGGATCATGGACGAGAAGACGGAGAGCCTGGTGCTTTCCGGCTCCACCGCCTTGAGCGAGGGAGACTCGGACGCCCACGGAGCCATCCGGCAGGGCATGACCAACCTTTTCCACATCATCGAGCGGGAGCAGTTGCCCCCGGATTTCGACTATTCGAAGGAACACATGGCGCGCTTCGCCGACTGGCCGGACCAGGAATTCTTCAAGGCCGCCCGGATCAGCTACGCCATTCCGCTGGTGGCGGGCGGACAGGCCCTCGGGCTTCTCACGGTAGGCTCCAAGGTGGGGACGGACGCCTATACCCATGAGGATTTCGACCTCCTGAAAACCGTGGCCGACCAGACGGCGGCGAGCCTCCTCAACCTCAAGCTCTCCGGGCAGCTCCAGCAGGCAAAGGAGCTGGAGGCCCTGAGGACCATGTCCGCCTTCTTTATCCACGACCTGAAGAACGTGGCCTCCAAGCTCTCCCTCACCGTCCAGAATATGCCGATCCACTTCAACAACCCGGAATTCCGCGCCGACGCGCTCCAGAGTATTTCCCAGAGCCTGGAGAAGATCAACGGCATGTGCAACCGCCTCACCTCGCTCAGCCAGCGCCTCGAGATCGAGCCGGCGCCTCACGACGTGAACGAGTTGATCCGCACCACCTCCACGGGTTTCGAGGGCTCAACGGGCGTACGGATCGTCCAGAACCTTGGCGACCTCCCGCCCGTGATGGTGGACGGGGAGCAGGTCCAGAAGGTGGTGCTCAACCTTATCCTCAACGCCCATGACGCCCTTTCCAACGGCGGCGAGATCACCATAGGGACGAGGCAGAGGAAGGGCTGGGTCGAGGTGACCGTGCACGACAACGGATGCGGTATGTCAAGGGAATTCATGGAGAAATCTTTGTTTCAACCCTTCAAGACCACCAAAAGGAAGGGTATGGGCATCGGCCTCTATCACAGCAAGATGATCGTGGAGGCCCACAAGGGAAAGATCGAGGTGGAGAGCGAGGAAGGACGAGGCACCACCTTCCGGGTGCTCCTGCCGTTGAAATAGAAGCCGAAGAACCGTTGAATGGTTGATTAACTGACTGGCTGATTCGTAAAGGCGGTGCATAACCCATTCATCCTTCCACCCATCAACTAATCACCAGCCAACCATTTCACCAATCACTTCATCAACCAGTCAGCTACTCGACTAATCAACCGTACACCAACACAGCAATACCCTGGAGGAGAGTCATGGACAAGGAGAAACTGCTCATCATTGAGGACGATGAAGAACTTCGTACCCAGATGAAATGGGCCCTCGCGCAGGACTTTGAGGTCGTCCTCGCCGGGGACAGGGCCGGGGCGGTGCACCTCATGCGAAAAGAACGACCATGGGTGGTGACCCTGGACCTCGGTCTCCCGCCTGCGCCCGCCGGCGTGGAGGAAGGATTCGCGGCCCTCGCCGACCTGCTTAACGAAAACCCCAAGGTGAAGATCGTCATCGTCACGGGGCGGAGCGAGAAGGAGCACGCCCTGCGGGCCGTGGGCCAGGGAGCCTACGATTATTTCTACAAACCCGTGCAGATCGACGAGCTGAAGGTGGTGCTGAACCGCGCCTTCCAGCTGACACGGCTGGAGCGGGAACAGTCGGACCTCCAGAAGATGCTCGGCCACGAAAGCTTCGAGGGCATGCTGGGGGGGAGCCACCAGATGCAGGAGATCTTTTCCACCATACGCAAGGTGGCGACTACCACGGTGCCGGTCCTTGTGATGGGCGAGAGCGGTACGGGCAAGGAACTGGTGGCCACGGCGATCCACCGCAGAAGCCACCGGAGGGACAAGCCCTTCATCGTCATCAACTGCAGCGCCATCCCGGAGACCCTCCTGGAAAGCGAGCTTTTCGGCCATGAGAAGGGTGCCTTCACCAGCGCCCACATGCAGAGAAAGGGGCGCTTCGAGGCAGCGGACGGTGGCAGCCTCTTCCTCGACGAGATCGGCGAACTGCCGCCCGCCCTCCAGGTCAAACTCCTGCGCTTTCTCCAGGAACAGTATATCGAGCGCGTGGGCGGCAGGGAGAAGATCCCTATCGACGCGCGCATTGTGGCGGCCACGAACCGGGACCTCAAGGCCGCCATGGGGACCGGCCAGTTCAGGGAGGACCTCTACTACCGCCTCGGCGTGGTGGTGATCACCCTGCCCCCCTTGAGGGAACGGAAGGAAGATATCCCCCTTCTCGCCAACGCCTTTCTCCACCGTGCGGCGGCGGAACACAAGAAGCGGGTCTCGGGCTTCACCCATGCGGCCATGAGCGTCCTCGTCAACCATTCCTGGCCCGGCAACATCAGGGAGCTCGAGAACAGGGTGAAGCGGGCCGTGATCATGGCGGAGGGGACCAAGGTGACCCCGGAAGACCTGGAAATGGAGGTGCCCGCCTACGCCCGGTTCGACGGCCTCAACCTTAAAGAGGCCCGGGAGACCCTGGAGAAGGAGCTGATCCTCCAGTCCCTGGCGAAGAACAACAACAACATCTCCAAGGCGGCGGAGGTCTTAGGGATAAGCAGGCCCACCCTCTATGACCTCATGGAAAAGCTGGGTATTGCCCGGGCGTAGACAGGCCTCGGTTCAATGACCCACAGGTACCTTCGGCGCATCGAGGTGGTGGAAGAAAGGGCGACGATTCGCCTGAATGTTGTTGTCGGACAACTTAACAACAATTGTAATACACTCTCCTCCCTTTTGTCATGCAACTCGCTGTTATAATGACCTTTTGAGCCGATGGGTAAAATGATTTTCCATCCCTGATACACGATCGATGTCGGGAGAATTTACAAACCTCCCGTAGGAGAACAGAGGGGCCTGATCACAAAGGCCCACGGGCACGACCCCCGTTGCCCCACCCTCCGAAAAATTGTCGTTGATATTCATGTGTTACAGATGACCTTGGCGCCTTATGGCGCCTTTGTCGTTTTTGGCACGGGCCTTGCAAATAATCGCGCCATGCTCAACGACAGAACACACGCCACAGGAGGCTGCATAATGGCACGGTCACGATTCATCCAGTACGTAGCAATGGCGATCACGATCCTAGCCCTCACCACACCGGGGGCACTGGCCTTCGATGTCGACGATTCCAACAACACGGTCTCCTATTGGGGCGGGCTCTATTCCCTTCCCCAGTACATCGGCCATCCCACCCTGGACGGCGACGTGATCGGCGCGGCCTTCTCCGTCACCGGGCTCAATGCGAAGATCAATCCCCAGTCGGGTGAAGTGTGGATCTATGGTCCCTACATCTACAACACCTTCGCCAGCGCCAACCAGGACGCGGTAACCTATGGTCCCGGCGATCTCTTCATCAGCACCAGCGGCTGGAAGGTATCCGACGCTGAGTCACCCGCGGTCCAGTCCGGTTATATCCAGCCCGTGGCCCCTAACTACCCCAAGGACGCCTTTGTACAGTCGGAGGGCTGGAACTTCGTGGTGACGGGAAGGGGTGTGTACACCCTCAACTGGGGCTCCATCCAGTGGACCAACGGTCCTGCCGGCGGCGGGTATCTCTGGAGGAAGGATCAGGCCTGGAGGTACGATTCCGCCAACCAGAACAGCGAAGGTTGGGCGTCAGCGCAGTTCGTGAATCAGGGCCCTCAGGATTCCTATCTCTACTACCGCTTCGACACCGCCGCCATGGGTCTCAAGGATGGCCAGGAATTGGGCCTTCACTGGACCATGCGGTGCGGCAACGATATCATTGAAGGAAAGGTGATCGATGAGGCGCGGGTCCCTGAGCCGGGGGTGATGCTCCTTCTCGGGACAGGGATCATCGGGCTGGCGGCGGCACGGAAAAGGGTGAAGACCGTTACGCAGGGATGACAGAGAAGGGGGCTCAGATGACAAGGCAGTCAGTGTTCAAGATTGCCGCGAGGGGAAGCATGGTGCTCATGCTTCTTCTCTTTTTTGCGGCGGCTCCGTCATTCAGTGCGACCTACCTCGTGTACGAGCACTTCGGCGACGGCACCTGGCACGATGCGAACAAGACGGGTACCGACGACAGCCTCATGTGCTGGGCCGCGTCGGCCTCCAACGTCCTCGACTTCACCCGGTGGGACACGCCGACCTATGCCACGGAGGCCTTGATCTTCGCCGATTTCAAGTATCACTGGGAGAACAAGGGGGGCCTCGCGGGCGTCGGATGGTACTGGTGGTTTACTGGAGTGAATGCCTATGCAGGGAAGTTCGGTTGGGCACAGATTGACGTCCCCGGGGGCGGCAACCACTGGTCGGGATATAGCTTCTTCAACTATTTCGACGAGCGCTGGGTCGATGATCCCGGCAGCCCTGACCTCATGGCCTACCTGGATCAGCAACTTCACCAGGGAAAGGGCGCCACGCTCAACATCTACCGCTCAGTCATGGAGAACGGCCAGGAAAAGTGGAAAGACGGCCACGCCCTCACGGCCTGGGGATATGATTTCGGTGCTACCTACACCGATGTCTTCGTCACCGATTCCGATGATGGCCGGACGTCCCTTCGGGAACTGGCGATAGGCTTCAACTCCACGAACGGCCGCTGGTATCTTACCGACTACGCGGGCGGCGGCTACTTCATCGGCGGCATCCACACCCTCGCCATGCGGGTCCCGGAGCCGGGAACCCTCCTCCTTTTCGCCCTGGGCCTCTTCGGCCTCACCGCCGCACGGGGTCGGATGAGGGGATAGTCCTTCGACCACAGGAGGGTCATAAAGCGCCTGCCGGAACGGGCCCGGCAGGCGCTTTTTCTATGAACAAAAAAAGTTGGGGATGCGCGGGCTACGCATCCCCTGATGATGGGGTGTATTGGGTTGTATGAAGCCGGAACATTGAGTTCCTGAGCTATTCTTTCTTATAGCAAGAACTGTGCCCTTCGTGCTTCAGGGCCCCTGAGCCCGAAACCATACGATAACCGTGCGATATTATAGGTGTTATACACTTCGGCCTCTGCCCGAAGGACCCTCCGGGCAGATGGCCCGTTGTGCTGGTTGTAAACCCTGTCGACAAAGTTGGTGGCCCCAGGGCGAATGGAGGCGCCACTATTCCAATAGTACTATTAATATCAGATTGTTATGAATGGTAGACCCCCGGGAGTACCCCGTAAACAGGACCGACACCCCTGTCGCGAAACATCCCGGGGGGAATGGCGTGGATCGACGGCCCCTACTGAGGGAACATGAGGGGCCGGGTCATGCTCAGAAGCATGAGGCGTCCGTTTTCGAGCCTGAACACGAAGGCGCTCGATCCGCCGTCGGTTACGGTCTTACCCGTCCCGACCGCCGTATACCTCCTGTTGAAGGTGACGGACGCAAAGACCTTGTCGCCGAAGTCGGGTACCACGCTGTTCATGGTAAACCGTATGTCCACATCGTGGTACCGGCTCCCCGCGCCCCGGACAGCCCGGTCCAGGATCTCCTTGTCTCCGTAAAAATCCTCGCTCACGTGCTCCATGAAGGCCCGGTAATTCCGGTTTTCGTAGGCCTCCACCATCTCTTCGAGGGTCTCCCGTGCAAGACTGTAAAGGCTCTTCTCCGAGACGAACAACTCCCTGCACCCGACCCTGGGCCTGCCCTGGTTTCCTGTCTCGTCCGTAGCCCGGAGACAGAGCGCATAGGTCTCGGGCGCCCTGGGCCTGAAGGCGTACTCGAAGGCTCCGCCCTCCAGGAGTGCCGCCTTTCTCCATGTCTTCCCGTTGTCCCGGCTCACCTCGACGGAGGCAACGGGCGCCCTCGCCGTGACCGTTCCCGTCACGTAGATCTTCCCGCCCTCCAAGAGCTGCTTGTAGAGAAAGATCTTCCCTTCGCCCGCAGGCACGCTCCGGCCATTGATCACCACCGGCCCGAAGCTGACGCCATCCTGGGCGAGAGCGCCAACCGGCATCAGCCACAGAAGACCGGCAAAAACACCCCACAGCGCCGGATTCCACCGACCAGCCCTCCTGTTTCTCCGTCTTCCTTCCATCCCTTCCTCCTGTCATCGTCACGCTCTTCTGCCGGGTGTGTGCGGGGGCCGCAACACCCCTACTCCTTTGCATACCATATCTTGCCGGAGATGGTCTTCTGGATCCTGGGTTTCCCTGCTTTGTCCACCTTCAGCTCATCCACCACCGCATACTTCTCTTCCT
>CAYOQF010000008.1:0-152642 GCA_964406055.1 uncultured Syntrophorhabdaceae bacterium | reverse complement strand
GAGGCCATCTGCTGATATCATGAATCACTTGACACGGAACACAGTTGCTTGAACCGCGCTCCTTCACTCATCCCCCGTTCACCGGTTCCTCAACCGGCGAATGGCGGTAACTGGTTTTACTCATTTGACTTTGGGCGGGTCCGACGATAGTATACACAGACATGAGCTTCACCAGGCACATGAAGAAGAAGTTCCTGGCCGGCCTCGCCGTCGTCGTTCCCCTCTTTGTCACCATCTACGTGATCTACTTCGTCGTTTCGGGTATCGAGGGTATTATTTCGCCGGTGATCAAGGACCTTACCCGCAGGGCTACGGGTCAATCGCTCTACATCGCAGGTACAGGTTTCGTCCTTTTTATCGTTGTGACCTACGTGGCAGGGGTTGCCGCCACAAATTATATGGGGAAGAAACTCCTCTCCTCGGGAGAGAGGGTCCTCCGGAGGATTCCCTTCGTAAAGGGCATCTACAGTTCCGTCAAGGATATGACCGACGCCTTTTCGTCGGAGAAGATCGGCTCCTTCAAAGAGGTGGTGCTCCTCGAGTTTCCCTTCAGAGGGAGATATGCGCTCGGTTTCATAACGAAACGGTTTCCCTTGCAGGGGAAGGTCTTCTGCTCGGTCTTCGTGCCCACCACCCCGAACCCCACCTCAGGCTACCTGATTCTCGTCGAGGAGGGCGGGTTGATGTTCCTCGACATGGCCGTGGATGACGCCCTCAAGTACATTGTCTCCCTGGGCACGGCGAGGCTGGATATGGAATGGAACGAGCGAAAATAGCCTACCTGATCGGCGCCCTCCGCCGGTTTCTCCTCAAGTCTCTCATCGCGGCCGTCGTCGTCGGGATCGTCTGCTTCGTCTATGCGAAAGAGATTCTCCTCCTCCTCCTCAGGGCGGCCGATATCCAGGTTTACTATTTCGCCCTCCAGGAGGTTTTCCTCTCCTCTGTGGAACTCGCCCTCTATGCGGGTCTCTTCTTTTCGGTCCCCGTCATAGGTTTCATCCTGTGGCACGAGTTCAAAGGCGCCGTTGCCATCCGGCCTCTCCACGGCTACCTCTTTACCCTCTTCGCCATCGGCCTCTTCTACACGGGAAGTTTTTTCTGCTACGGCCTGGTCCTCCATTCGGGCGTAACCTTTCTCCTCGGTTACGAGGGCGGGGCCCTCAAGGCCATGATCTCGGTGGCCAAGTTCGTGAAGTTCACGGCCATGATGATCTTCGCCTTCGGCCTCACCTTCGAGGTGCCCGTGGTGCTCCTGCTGCTGAGCAAGCTCGGCATAGTGAAGGCACGGCGTCTGGCCCGGGCGAGGCGATACGCGGTCCTCATCATCACCATCGCCTCCGCCCTCATCACGCCCACCCCGGATGTGTACAACATGGCCCTCCTCGCCGTTCCCACCTATGTGCTCTACGAGATAGGGATCCTCCTCATGAGGATGAACGAGGCCAGGCAGGGCAAGAAAGGGGGTACCGTCCTGTCCGGCTGATCGGGGCGAATATGGATGTTGACCTTCAAAACAATATGCCTATAAACTTTTCTCTGTGGAAGCCTCCATTGCAACGTACGGATATGCGGGGATCTTTGTCGGCACCTTCCTTGAAGGAGAGACTACCGTGGTGCTGGGCGGCATCTTCTCCAAACTCGGGTATCTCGATCTGAGGAAGGTCATCTTTTGGGCCTTTCTCGGCACCTTTGCGGGCGATTTTACCTTCTTTGCCCTCGGCAGAGTATTCGGCCGGTCCATCATCGAACGCTTCCGTTTCCTGAAGGAGAAGGTCCCCCGGGCCAATGCGGTCATCCGGAAGTACGGCAACCCCATCGTGTTTCTCGTGCGTTTCCTCGTGGGGATCAGGGGGCTGGTCCTCCTGCTTCTCGGTTGCACCGACATGAAGATCCGGAAGTTCCTTCTCCTCAGCACGGCCAACTCGCTGATATGGAGTGTGGGGATTGCGTTGCTCGGTTACGTCTTCGGTAAGATACTCTATGTCTTCATCCACCACATCCAGACATACGAGTACTACGCTATGCCGGCTATTGTGGCGGTGGTCCTGATTGCCGTCGTCATCTACCGTCACATCGTGAAGGAGAGGGAGAAGGCCTATGGAGATCAATGAGAAGATGATGCGGGAGCTGCGCAGGAAGTTTGAGATGGAGGCCCAGAAGAAGGAGATCGAGATCGTCGAGCACTGGAGACGGGAGCTCGAGACCATCTACCGGAAAAAGTACGAGAATCTGAGCGCCCTCCAGGTGGACCTCAAGAACCTCGCCGATCGCATGACCAACCGGATATCCATCCTTACCAGGATGGTGCGGGAGGCGTCGTGAGGCGGAGACCTTCAGGGCTGCAGGTGAAGATGGCGCGGGCTCGCCGCCCCTCCTCCTCTTCGGCGGTTGCCTTTTTCGTGGTGCTGGTTTTCCTTTCCTTGTTCGCCGCCCCGGGCGCCGAGGGCCAGACTGCAAAGAAGACCGATCCCCTCGAGAAGCGGGTGCTCGAGCTGGAGCGGGAGGTGGCCCGCCTCAAGAAGGAGAGCCAGTTCTATCGTCTCGACCACGTAGCCGAGGGCCTGGTGCTCTGCAACCGGAAGATCCCCATGGCGCGGGAGGATGTGAGGGAGCGGTTCGAGCGGGAGTACTTCCAGCTCCTCGAGAACAGGGGGCTCCTCACCATCGTGGTGAAACGGTACCTCAAGTACGCCGGCGCCATCAACGAAGAGATCCGGAAGATGGCCCTCCCCGGAGACCTCATCTTTGTGGTGGTCACGGAGAGCTACCTCAATCCCAGGGCGGTCTCGAAGGCCAATGCCGTGGGGATGTGGCAGTTCATCAAGGAAACGGGGGTGAAAGAGGGCCTCCACGTGAACGATCATGTGGACGAGCGATACAACGTGAAGAAGGCCACGAGGTCGGCGCTGACCCACCTCAAGAAGCTTCACGGCCACTTCGGCGACTGGCTCATCGCCATGGCGGCTTACAACGCCGGCAGGGCCCGCCTCCAGGAGGCCATAGACAACCAGGAGACAAGGGAATTCTTCGACCTCTACCTGCCGGAAGAGACGGAGCGGTACATCTTCCGGATCCTCTCCCTCAAGGAGATCGTCACCAACAGGGAGCGCTACGGCCTCGATTTCACGGACAAGGAGCTCTACAAGCCCCAGTATCTTCAGGAGGTCTCCTTTGAGACCCATAGGGAGATTCACGCCCTCACCCTTGCCAAGGCCATGGACCTGACCTACAAGGCCTTCAGGGACCTGAACGTTCATCTGAAGCGGTACCGCCTGCCCAAGGGCATCTATACGGTGAACGTACCGCCGGAAAAAAGTGAAATATTTCTCAAGCGTTTAAAGAACTTACAATATATCGAGGTATTTCAGAAAGATTGAAATCACACTTTTTGTTGACAAAGGGTTAATAATCTTTCTATACTGAGCCTGTTCAATTGTGATAGGCTTAACAAGCCTCGAGTAAATTCCTGACAGGTGGCTTGAGTTGTATTCCAGGAAGAGTCTCCGGATTTCTGCGTTGACCAAGAGCAGTCAACGCCTTCAGGGTAGCAGGTTACTATGAACGTCCTGAGCGATTTTCTTCCCGTCCTTGTCTTTGCCGTCGTGGCAATAATATTCACCCTCATCCCTGTGTTTATCGCCCGTCTCCTGGCGCCTACCACCCTGGGGGAGAAGACCTACGTCACCTACGAGTGCGGTATGCCGCCCTGGGGCAGTGCCTGGATACGGTACACGGTCACGTACTTTATCTACGCCCTGATCTTCCTTGCCTTCGATGTGGACATCCTGTACCTCTACCCGGTGGCCCTCTCCTACACGAAGGGGTCCAATATTCATGAATTCTATGCACTCCTTGCCTTTGTGGTCATCCTTGTCCTGGCTATCATCTATGCCTGGGGCAAAGGGGTGTTCGTATGGAAGAGGAGAGTATGAAGGAAGAGGGAGCCCCAAAGGTCATGACGGGAAGCCCGATTATCCGGCTTGCCCTGGTGGAGAATGTGCTGAACCTCGCAAGGGCCAATTCACTTTGGCCGGTGACCTTCGGCCTCGCCTGCTGCGCCATAGAAATGATGTCCACCGCCATGGCCAGGTTCGACCTGGACCGGTTCGGCGCAGGGCTTTTCCGGGCTTCCCCCCGGCAGGCCGACCTGATGTTCGTGGCCGGCACCATTTCCCGCAAGATGGCCCCGGTGGTCAAGACCCTCTACGACCAGATGCCCTCCCCGAAGTGGGTCATCGCGATGGGGAACTGTGCCATTTCCGGAGGCCCCTTCGTCTTTGAAGGACAGTACGGCATCGTTGAGGGCGCCGACCTTCTGGTGCCCGTGGATGTGTACGTGCCCGGCTGCCCCCCGCGACCTGAGGCGCTCCTCGAAGGGGTGCTCAAGCTGGAAGAAAAAATCTCGGGGTGGCGACGCTTTCCCAAACCTGAGGTCAAATGGTAGAGAAGACCCTCACGGCTATTCAGGCGGCATTCCCCCAGGCGGAGGCCCAGGCGGCCTCCTACGGGCAGCGGGGCTACCATATCACCATCGGTGCCACCAAACAGAACCTCACCCGGATCGTCCGGTTCTTTGACGACCGGTCCTTCTATATCGAAGACATGTGCTGCATCGACTGGAAGGATCACCTCGAGGTGGTCTATTTCTTCAACAACCACGACTACCTGTGCCGGTGCAAGGTGGCGGTCCGGACGGATCCCGCCGACGCCGTGATCCCCACCATCTCCCACATATACACCGGGGCGGCATGGTACGAGAGGGAGATCCACGAGTTCTTCGGCGTTCTTTTCGAGAACAACCCGAACATGTCTTACCTTTTCCTCCATGACGGGGTCGATTTCTATCCCCTCCGGAAAGAGAAGCTCATGGTGCCCGAGGAGGACAGAAAGAGACTCAATGCCTTCACCGTCACGGAAGAGGACGACTCCTTCTTTGTGAACATGGGCCCCCAGCACCCCAGCACGCACGGGGTTCTCAGGGTAGTCCTGAAGATGGACGGCGAATATGTGGAAAAGGCCGAGCCGGTCCTGGGGTACGGCCACAGGATGCAGGAGAAGATGGGGGAGACCAGGGGTTATCTCCAGTTTCTTCCCAACACGGCCCGCCTCGACTATCTCGGGGTCATGTCCTTCAACCTCGGCTATTGCACCGCCGTGGAGCGGCTCTGCGGAATCGAAGTCCCGGAGAGGGCCCGGTGGGTTGGGGTCATTACCACGGAAATGAACAGAATCGCGAGCCATCTCCTCTGGATCGGCGCCTACCTGGCCGACCTGGGCGCCCTCACCCCCTTCCTGTATGTCTTCGACGACAGGGAAGCGATCAACGACGTCCTGGAGCCGATCACGGGCTCCCGTCTCACCTACAACTACTTCCGCTTCGGCGGGCTGTACAACGACGTGGACGATGCCTTTGTCGAGGGCGCGCGGGCCTTCGTGAAGAGAATGCGGGGGCGGTTCCCCATGTACGACAGCCTCATCACAGGGAACGTGATCTTCGTGAACCGGACCAGGGACCTGGGTATCATCACCAGGGAGATGGCCCGGAAGTACGGGATTTCAGGACCGGTGCTCAGGAGCACCGGGATTGCCTACGACATGCGGAAAGTGGAGCCCTACTCGGGCTACGACAGCTTGAATTTCCCGGTCCCTGTGGGAGAGAGGGGCGACTGCCTCGACCGCTACGTCCTCCACATCAAGGACATGGAAGTGAGCCTCACCATCATCGAGCAGGCCCTGGAAAGACTGGGCGAAGGACCGTACCGGACCGAAAAGGTTCCGCGGAAGCTCAAACCCCCGAAGGGCGATCTCTTCCACACCGTGGAGACACCCAGGGGCGAACTTGGCGTGTATATCGTGAGTGACGAGAGCAACATACCCTACCGGCTCCATCTGAGGGTACCCTCATTCTCCAACGTCATCATCTTTCCCGAGCTCGGACGGGGAACGCTCATCGCCGACGCGGTGGCGATCCTCGGCAGCTTCGACCTCGTGATCCCGGAGATCGACAGATGAAGGTGCCTGCGGTGCACAGGGGACAAAGAAAAAAGGGATTGGCTGACTGATGGCTGGACTGGTTGCGTGTTTGGGAGAAGGAATCATCCGTCTGATCCTCGGACTCGTGGGCGCCATCGTGGTCGTGGTGGTGAACACGGTGATCCTCACCTGGGCGGAACGAAAGGTGGCAGGCCACATGCAGCTCCGAATCGGGCCCAAAGAGGTCGGTCCTTACGGGCTTCTCCAGGCGATCGCCGACAGCCTCAAGCTGCTGGGCAAAGAGATCCTGACGCCTGCCGCGGTAGAGAGGGACCTCTACTTCCTGGCGCCTGTGGTGGTCTTCATACCTGTCCTCGTCTCCTTCGTGGTCATCCCCTTCGACTCCTACCTCTATGTGAGAGACATAAACGTAGGTATCCTGGTGATCCTCGCCTTCTCCTCCCTCTCGGTCCTCTCCATCCTCATGGCCGGTTGGGGCTCGAACAACAAGTATTCCCTCATCGGCGCGGTCCGGAGCGTGGCACAGAACATTGCCTATGAGATCCCCCTCCTCCTGTCTCTCCTTCCCGTCGTCTTCATGGCCAACACCCTTTCCCTGCGGGAGATCGCCGAGGCGCAGAAGGGGGTCTGGTACGTGGTGTACCAGCCCGTAGCCTTCCTCATTTATTTTGTGGCCAGCGTGGCCGAGACGAACAGGACGCCCTTCGACCTCGCGGAGGCGGAAAGCGAACTTGTGGCCGGTTTCCATACCGAGTACTCGGGCATGCGTTTCGCCCTCTTCTTCCTGGCCGAGTACACGAACATCTTTATCGTGAGTGCCGTAGCCGTCACCTTCTTCCTGGGCGGCTACCAGGGGCCGGTGCTGCCGGGGATCGCATGGTTCCTTCTGAAATCCTATTTGCTGGTCTTTGTCATCATCTGGTTTCGGTGGACCTTCCCGAGGGTTCGATTCGACCAGCTCCTCAATTTCTCGTGGAAGATCCTCATTCCCCTGTCCCTTATCAACCTTCTCGTCACGGGGGCGGTGCTGAAGCTATGATGAAGCGGGGTCGGACAGTATGAACGTGGTCGGCGAAATCATCACCGGGGCTGTATCCCTCCTGAAGGGCATGGGCGTCACCATCAGGGCCTTTTTCCATCCCGTGGTGACGGTCCAGTACCCAAGGCAGGTGCTCAACGTCGCGCCCCGGTTCAGGAGCCATACGAAGCTGGTGGGTGACGAGGAAAACCCCGAGAAGACAAAATGCATCGTCTGCCAGGCCTGTGTGAGGGAATGCCCCTCAGGCGCGGTGGTGCGGGTTGAGGGAGAAAAGAAGGAAGGGGAAAAGAAGAAGACCGCCACCCAGTACATCCTCGACTTCACCCTTTGCAGCCAGTGCGGCATCTGCGTGGAGGTCTGCCCGGCGGACGCCCTTACGTTCTCGAACGACTACAACCTCGCGGCCTACACCCGTGAAGGCTGCCAGTTCGACCTTGTGAAGGAGTACGAGATGAGGAGGGATAAGGCATGATCGCCGTGGAACCCATTTTTGTCCTCATCGCCCTTCTCACCATGGCGGGCGCCATGATGACGGTCCTCGCAGGCTCGATCATCAGGGCGGTCCTCGGTCTGGTCGTCACCATGTTCGGCATAGCGGGCCTCTACATCTATCTGAGCGCCCCCTTCCTGGCCATGATGCAGATCCTGGTCTACGTCGGCGCGGTGACGATCCTCATCGCCTTCGCCGTCATGCTCGCCGGTCCCATGTACAAGAAGCCGAAGGAGTGGGGCGGCATCGCCAAGTTTGCGGGCGGCCTCGTGGTCTCCCTTCTTTCCCTCTTCCTCTTTTTCAAGCTCGTCATGGGGAGCTTCGGGACCGCCGGTTCCTCCGCCCCCTTCACCATTACGACGAAAGACCTCGGAAGGGCCCTCTTCGACGTCTTCACCCTTCCCTTCGAACTTATCTCTCTCCTGATCGTGGTGAGCATCGTGGGGTCCATTATGCTGGCCCTCCTTTCAAAGGGGGAGAAATGACAGGTATGAATTTTTCCGGTTCCCTCGACGCCTATCTCTTTATCTCTCTTTTCCTGCTGTGCTGCGGCATCCTCGGTCTCGTCTACCGGAGAAGCCTGATCGGCATGCTCATCTCTGTGGAGCTGATCATGAACGGGGCGGGCCTCAACCTTGTGGCCCTCAACCGCTTCGCCATGCCGGAGAAGGGATACGGGATGGTCTTCACCCTCTTCATCATGGGGATCGCGGCCGCCGAGGCAGCCATCGCCCTGGCCATCGTGATCCTTATCTTCAAGCGGTTCAGGCACATCGAGGGTGAAGGGCTGAAGGAGATGAAGGACTAACTTATGGTGATTGACAGCGCACGCCCCCTTCTTCCCATACTCATCGTCCTCGTGACGTCGATCCTCATCATGCTCTCCCGGAAGAGGCCCAACGTGAGGGAGGCCTTCTCCTTTGCCGGCGCGATCCTCACCTTTGCCGCCACCGCCTCCATGGTGCCCGCTATACTGGCGGGGAACAAGATCGCCTACACCCTTTCCACCATTGCGCCGGGCATCAATCTCAGCTTCAGGGTCGATGCCCTGTCCCTGATCTTCGGCATTGTCTCCTCCTTTCTCTGGATTTTCGCCACCTCCTACAACATCGGTTACATGAGGACCCTGAACGAGCACGCCCAGACCCGTTACTATGCCTGCTTCGCCATCGCCATCCTGGGGGCTCAGGGTGTCTCCTATTCAGGGAGCCTCTTCAGTCTCTACCTCTTCTACGAGATCATCACCCTCTTCACCTATCCCCTGGTCGCCCATCACCAGGATGCGGAAGGCTACGCAGGGGCGAAGAAATACATGGTCTACCTCATGGGGACCTCGAAAGGTCTCCTTCTTCCCGCCACGGTGCTGACCTACATCCTCACGGGAAACCTTGACTTTTCCGACTCCGTCGTCACCGGCACCTTTCCGGCAGGGAGCGACCCCACATGGGTGACCGTCACCTACTGGCTCTTCATCTTCGGCTTCGCCAAGGCGGCCATCATGCCTTTCCACAACTGGCTGCCCTCAGCCATGGTGGCCCCCACACCGGTCAGCGCCCTCCTCCATGCCGTGGCAGTGGTGAAGGCGGGCGTCTTCTGTATCGCCCGGGTCATGCTCTCCACCTTCGGCGTGGGCCTGCTCCAAAACCTGAACCTCGGACTCTGCACGGCCTACCTGGCCTGCTTCACCATCATCGTGGCCTCCGTCATCGCCCTGACCAAGGATGACCTGAAGGCCAGGCTCGCCTACTCGACGGTGAGCCAGCTCTCCTACATCGTTCTCGGTGTGGCCCTCCTCGACACCTCCGGCGTCCTGGGCGGCATACTCCATATCGTCAACCACGGCTTCAGCAAGATCACCCTCTTCTTCTGCGCGGGGGCCGTCTATGTGGCCACCCACAAGAAGAAGATCAGCGACATGGCCGGCATCGGCTACGCCATGCCCTTCACCATGGGCGCCTTTGCCGTGGCATCCCTGAGCATGATCGGCGCACCGCCGGTGGCAGGCTTCGTGAGCAAGTGGTACCTCCTGAACGGAGCGATCGAGATCAGCAACCTGCCCATCGTGATCGTCCTTATGGCGAGCACGATCCTCAACGCGGGTTATTTCGCCCCCATTACCATCCGGGCCTTTTTCCAGGGCAGAAAAGGGGGCTTCAGCAGGCGGAACGTAGAGGAGGCCCCCATCACCATGGTGGTGCCTATCATCCTGGCGGCCCTGATCTCGGTGGCCCTCGGCCTCTTTCCGAGCTTCTTCGTGGGTCTTATCGGGAGGATGTTCTCATGATAGTCGGTATGATCGAAGCGCTCCGGAGGAACATGAAGGGCCTGAAGAAGGTGCTCATCGCCTACCTCGTGGCCCTGGTCATCTTCGACGTGGTGCTTCCCCGCCACGACGCCCACTACATGATCGACAAGGTGTGGGCCTTCTGGACAATATTCGGGATCGTGGGCTGCTTTCTTCTTATCAAGATAGGGAAGGGCATCGCCCACGCCTTCCTGTCAAAGGATGAGGGTTTCTATGAATAGCTGGATCCATCCTGCCATTCTTTTCTTCGCCGGCGGTCTCCTTCTGCCCTTTTTCAGGGGCAAGGCGAGGAAATTCTTCATCCTCTTCGTGCCCGCCCTCTCCATTGTAGACGTGGCCCTCATGACGCCCGGCGTGTACGGGGGCTACCAGTTCCTGACCACGAGGGTGGTCTTCGGCAGGGTGGATGCCCTGAGTCTCGTCTTTGCCTGGGTCTTTGCCATCATGGCCTTCCTCGGTGCCCTCTATGCCCTTCATGTGAAGGAAGACGGTCACCACCTGGCCGGGTCCTTCTACGTGGGAAGCTCGATGGGTGCCATATTCGCGGGCGACTACCTGACGTTGTTCATCTTCTGGGAGATCATGGCCTTCTCCTCTGTCTTCCTGGTCTGGTACAGAAGGGAGCGGAAATCCATAGAGGCAGGATACCGGTATCTGCTGGTCCACGTCTTCGGAGGTCTCCTCTTCTTTACCGGCATGATGCTCTATTACGGGAAGACGGGCAACTTCCTCTTCAACCAGGTCTTTCAGAGCGGTGCGGGGTGGCCCGAGTACCTGATCCTTGCGGGATTCAGCCTGAACGCCGCGGTGCTGCCGCTCCACGCCTGGCTGCCCGACGCCTATCCCGAGGCGACGGTGGAAGGGGCGGTCTTCATGTGCGCCTTCACCACCAAGACGGCGGTTTACGTGCTGGCCAGGGGCTTTGCAGGTTTTGAAGTTCTCGCCATCCTCGGCACGGCCATGACGGTCTACGGTGTCTTCTACGCCGTGATCGAGAACGACATGCGCCGCGTCCTCGCGTACCACATTATCAGCCAGGTGGGCTACATGGTGGCCGGTGTGGGTATCGGGACGGAAATGGCGGTAAATGGCGCGTGCGCCCATGCCTTTGCCCACATTCTCTACAAGGCCCTCCTCTTCATGGGTGCCGGCTCGGTGCTGTACATGACCGGAACAGCCAAACTTTCACGCCTCGGCGGTCTGTACCGGTACATGCCCCTGACCATGATCTTTTACATCGTGGGGGCCATCTCCATTTCCGGCTTCCCGCTCTTCAGCGGCTTTGTGAGCAAGTCCATGATCGTGGCCGCCGCCCACGAGAAGGGCCGCCTCTGGCTCATGGGACTCATGAACCTGGCGGGCATCGGTACCTTTCTCTCCGTCGGTCTGAAGGTGACCTACTTCGCCTTCTTCGCCAAGGAAGCGCCCATCAAGGCGAAGGAGCCTCCCAAGAACATGCTCTGGGCCATGGGCCTCACCTCCTTCCTCTGCTTCCTCCTCGGCGTCTGGCCCGGCCTTCTCTATAACATCCTGCCCTTCCCGGTGGACTATAAGCCCTACAACCTCCACCACCTCTCCGAGATGCTCCAGATCCTTTCCTTCACCGGCCTCGTCTTCTTCCTCCTCGTGAAGAAGCTGGCCCCGGAAGAGAAGATCAACCTCGATATGGACTGGTTCTACAGGAAGGGCGCCTGGGCCTTCATGCAACTCGACACGCGGGTGATCGCGGTGCTGGACGGCCTCTGGGGGGAGGTGTACAGGACGGTGGGATTGAGGCTCCTGTTCCTGAAGGCAAGGCTGGCCTTCGCCTTCGACCGGAAGGTCATAGACGGCATCGTGGACAACTCGGCACTGACGGTGCGGGGGATCGGCGGCGCCCTGAAACACCTCCAGACAGGGAGGGTACAGACCTACATCGGTCTTTCCCTGTTCATACTATTTCTCGTGCTGTGGTTTACCATAGGGAGAGGGTAAGGTAGAGTCCATGATCGATCAATTCCTCATCATGAATCCTTTCAAGTTCCCGGTCCTCTCCATCACCATCTTCCTGCCTGTGGTGGGGGTCCTGCTCCTGATGCTCACGAACCACGTGAAGGCCATCAAGATCACCTCCCTTGTGACCGGAATTGTGACCTTCCTCTTTTCTCTCATCATTTACCTGAACTTCGACCCCGAGACCCACCTTTTTCAGCTCGGGGAGTTCGTGCCGTGGATATCGTCGTACAACATCAACTATATCCTCGGCGTGGACGGGATCACGATCTTCCTGATCCTCCTCACCACCCTGCTCGCGCCGATCTGCGTGCTCTGCTCCTGGACCGCCATCGAGCAGAGGGTGAAGGAGTTCATGATCTGTATCCTCCTCATGGAGGCGGCCATGATCGGGGTCTTCTGCTCCCTCGACTTCATCCTCTTCTACATCTTCTGGGAGGCCATGCTCATCCCCATGTACCTCCTCATCGCCATCTGGGGAGGTCCTCAAAAGGACTACGCCTCCGTGAAGTTCTTCATCTATACCCTCTTCGGGAGCGTCTTCCTCCTTGTGGGTATCATCGCCATCTACCTCACCACCGGCACCTTCACCATCCCTGCGGCCATGTACAGGGGTTACAGCTTCACCTTCGAGGCGTGGATCTTCCTCGCCTTCGCCATCGCCTTCGCCATCAAGGTGCCCATGTTCCCCTTCCATACATGGCTTCCGGCGGCCCACACGGAGGCGCCCACGGCAGGCAGCGTTTTTCTTGCCAGCGTGCTCCTGAAGATGGGCACGTACGGATTCCTGAGGTTTTGCCTCCCCATAGCCCCGAAGGCAAGCCTCTTCTTCGCCCCCCTCATGATCACCCTCTCCATCATCGGCATAATCTACGGGGGCTACGTGTGCCTCAGCCAGACGGACATGAAGCGGCTCATCGCCTATTCGAGCGTGGCCCACATGGGCTTTGTGACCCTGGGAATCTTCACCTTCACCCTGTTGGGCTCCCAGGGGGCACTCCTGCAGATGCTGAACCACGGCGTGACCACGGGCGGGCTCTTCCTCTGCGTGGGGATCATCTATGAGAGGACCCACAGCAGGGACATTTACGTCAACGCGGGACTGGGGAGGATCACCCCGATATACGTCGGTTTTCTCGGGCTCTTCTGCATCTCCTCCTTCGGGTTCCCGGGGCTCAACAACTTCGTGGGCGAACTCTATGTCCTGATCGGCACCTTTGCCCGTACCAGGGTGGGCGGATTCTTCTCCGTCGTCGGCGCCCTGCTGGCTGCGGCCTATATGTTGCGCCTCCTGAAGCAGATCATCTGGGGAAGGGAGGATCGCAGGGAAATAAGGGATATGAACGGAAGGGAGATCCTGTATCTCGTGCCTCTCGTTCTGCTTGTTGTGTGGATGGGGCTGTTCCCCCGTCCCTTTGTGCGGGTGTCGGAGGCGACACTCGTCCACCTGGTCTCCCAGGTACAGAGTTTTTTCCGGTGAGGAACTGAACCATGGCCCTCCTTCCTGAACTGAATGCCCTGCTGATAGCGATCCTCTTTCTGATCCTTTCGGTGACGAAGCGCCGCGTGAACCCGGCCCCCGGGGCTCAGGTCCTCTCCCTCCTCCTCCTTCTCGTGTCAGCCATGGCCATCGGCGCCGAGGGGACCTTTTTCTCCGGTGCCTACCGGGTCGACCTCTTCTCCCAGGTCTTCAAATTCCTCATCGCCTGCGGCTTTGCTTTCGTGGTGCTCATGCTGGACAGGAGAGATGAGACCGAAGGGTCATACCGGTCGGAATTCTACATGCTCCTTTCCTTTTCCGTCCTCGGCCTCATGATGCTGGTCAGTTCCGTGGAACTTATCTCCATCGTCATCTCCCTCGAGATTTCCTCCTACAGCCTCTACGTCATCCTGCCCCTCAGGAAGGGGCAGACGCGGGTGCAGGTGGAGGCGTCGGTGAAGTACCTCTTCTTCGGTGCCGTGTCTACCGGGGTGATGCTCTACGGCATGGGCTATCTGTACGGGCTGACAGGATCCACCTTTCTCCCCGATATCGCAAAGGCCGTACCGGGCCTTCTTACCCGTCCCGCAGGCATCCTGGCCATCACCCTCACCATGGCGGGCTTCTTCTTCAAGCTGTCCCTCTTTCCGCTCCACTTCTGGGCCCCCGACGTCTATGAGGGCGCGTCAAACAGCACCACGAGCTTCGTCGCCACCGTACCGAAGCTCGCGGCGGCAGCCCTTCTCATCAGGGTCGCGGCCCTGGCTGCGCCCGGGTCGGTGACGGTGGTGAATATCCTGATCGTTCTGGCGGCCCTTTCCATGACCTTCGGGAACCTGGTGGGTCTCGTGCAGAAGGATGTGAAGCGTCTCCTGGCCTACTCGGGCATCGCCCATGCAGGATACCTGATGCTGGGCATCCTGGCCCTGAGCGGCGAGGGGAAGGCGGCGGCCATCTTCTATTCCGCCATCTACCTGGTCATGAACCTGGGCTGCCTGTACGTGGTCCTGATCCTGTCGAGGGCAGGTGAAAACGTGAGCGTTGAGGGGCTGGTGGGCCTGTCGAAGCGGGCACCCCTTCTGGCCCTGACCCTCGCAGTCTCGGCCTTCTCCCTGGCCGGCATCCCGCCCACCGGCGGATTCACGGGAAAGCTCTTTCTCCTTACGAGCGCGTTTCGGGCCGGGCACCTCTTCATCGTCATCGTGGCGGCGGTGAACACGGTCCTGTCCATCTTCTACTATCTGAACCTGGTGCGAATGAGCTACTCCAAGGAGACGAGCCTGGCAGAGCCTGTGCGCCTGGCCCTCCACGAGAAGGCGCTCTGCGTCATCTTCATTCTGCTCACGCTCTATATGGGGATCATCCCCTACGGTCTCTTCAGCGTATTCAAACTGGCGGTGTAGTCTTCTTCAATACTTCGCGGATTTTGTGGGACAGGAGGGCCACGTCGAAGGGCTTCTGGAGGAAGGCGGCGCACCCCTTGTCCATGATCGCCTGCGCCTGCCCGTCGAGGCTATAGCCGCTGCACAGGATGATTCTCGCGTCCGGATCGATGGCCCTGATACGGTCGAAGGTTTCCCGTCCCGACAGGCCGGGCATGATCATGTCAAGGATGATGAGGGCGATCCCGGGGCCCTTCTCCTTGAAAAGCTCGACCGCCTCCGTGCCGCTTCGGGCTTCGAGTACCCTGTAGCCGAGGGATCGGAGGATCTGGCGGTGCACGTCGATGATCGCCTCTTCGTCATCCACGAGCAGGATGGTCTCCGAGCCCGGAAGGAGGTCCAGGGAGGGAGGGGTCTCTGCCTGGACCTGGCCTTCGGCGGCGGGCAGGTATACGGTAAAGGTGGAGCCCCGACCCACCTGGCTATGCACGTCGATGAACCCACCGTGTCCCTTCACGATGCCGTACACCATGGCCAAACCGAGGCCCGTTCCCCGTCCCATCTCCCTCGTGGTGAAGAAGGGCTCGAAGATGCGGCCGATGGTCTTCTGGTCCATACCCACGCCCGTATCGGTCACGGAGGCGACCGCGTACGTGCCCCTGGGGAGGGCCAGAGGGGCGGTACGGTCCCTGGCGACGAGGAGGTTTCGGGTCTCGAGATACAGGTCTCCGCCGGAGGGCATGGCGTGGCCGGCATTGAGAAGAAGGTTCAGGAAGACCTGCTCCATCTGGCCCTGGTCCGCCTCGACGGGGTGAAGATCCTGCGCGAACCTCCGGTGTATGGTGACCTCCTTCTTCGTGCGACCGAACAGTTCGGCGCTCCGGGCGATCACCTCGTTCAGGCTGACGGGCTTCACCTCGTATCGTCCCCCGCGGGCGAAACCGAGGAGCTGCCGGGTGAGGTGCGCGGCGCTTCTCACCTGATCCTCGATACGCTGGAGGCGCTCGTGGTGAGGGTGGCCCGGTTCGAGATCCAGTTTCATGAGGGTGGCGTATCCCTGGATGCCCATGAGGATGTTGTTGAAGTCGTGGGCCACGCCGCCGGCAAGGGTGCCCACCGCTTCCATCTTATGGGACTGGAGGACCTGGGACTCGAGCTGTTTTTGGACGGTAATGTCGCGAACGAAGTTGAGCGTTGCCGGCCGGCCCTCCCAGACCACCGGGGCGGCGCTGATCTCGACCCAGAGCAGATCGCCCGATCTGGTGACCACCCTGAAGGTATAGGTCTCAGGCGATGAACTGCCCTCGAGGCGCTGGCGGTAATTGCGGAGCACCATGTCCCGGTCGTCCGGGTGCACGTGCTCGATGAAGGGTATTGTCTCCAGTTCGGCGGCGGAATAGCCCAGGTAGGAACGGGTCTTCCGGTTGGGGAACTTGATGACCCCGTCCTGGGCGATAAAGATCGCGTCGTTGCCCGTTTCCACGAGAAGGCGGTACCGCTCCTCGCTCTCCCTGAGGGCTGCCTCCGCCCTGGCGCGGGCCGTAATATCCCGAAAGATGCCCTGGATAAAGAGTTCCCCCTTGTGGTGAAAGGCCACGCCGGTAGACTCGACGAGGATGACCTCCCCACCGAGTCGGACCATCCGGTGCTCCCGGGGATGGATCGCGGCCTCCTCGTGAGGCGCCGGGAGGTGCCGTTTCGAGGCCGCCTCGAAGATCCTCTCGATCCTTTCGATGGAAAGGGGCCGGTCGTCGGGATGGACGAAGTCGAGGTAGGCCCTGCCGATCAGTTCGGCCGGTTCCGCGGCCCCCAGGAGGCTCAGCGCCGCCCCATTGACCATGGTGATGATCCCGACCCTGTTTCTGATGAGAATGGCGTTGGTGGAAATCTCGAAGAGGGAGCGGTACTGTTCCTCCGCATCGGCCAGAAGCCGCTCCGCCTGCCTCCGTGTGTCGATGTTCTCCTCGGTCCCCTCGTAGTAGAGGAGGCGGCCCCCGGCGTCCCTCACCGCCCGGGCGCTGACCGAGGCCCAGAACGTGCTCCCGTCCCTGCGGTACGTCTCGTGCTCGAAGTTTTCCACCACGTCTCTCTCGGCCAGCAACTGCCCGAAGACCTCGCGATCCTCGGGCCGGACGTAATGCTGCTCCATGATATCGGTGATCTCCGCACACATCTGCTCAGGTGAATCGAAGCCGCACATCCTCGCCAGGGACCTGTTGACCCTGATGAACCGCCCCTCCGGGGTACTCTGGAAGAAGCCCTCCACGGCGTTCTCGAAGATGGCCCGGTACTCCCGCTCGCTTTCTCTGAGGGCTTCTTCGGCCCGTCTGCGCTCCGTCACATCCCTCACGAAGGCGAGCAGGAAGCTCCTCCCCGAGAGATCCATGCCGTTGAGACTCACCTCGGCGTCAAAGGAGGCGCCGTCAAGGCGGATGTGGCGCCACTGGAAGAGCTGGGGCCTGCCGGCAAGGGCGGCCTCCATCAGCTCTTGCGCCCGCTCCCCCGAAGGGCGGCCGTCGGGCTGGAGGGGAGGGGAGAACTGGGCAGGTGAACGGCCAAGGATCTGCTGTCGGGTGCAGGCGAACATACGGAGTGTTGCGCTGTTACAGTCCGTGAATAGACCGTTCTCCATAAGGAACACGGCATCGTGGGCCGATTCGAAAAGGGTCCGGTACTTTATCTCGCTCTCCTGGAGCGCCTTCTCCGCCGCCTCAAGGGCGGCAACCCTCTCCTTGAGACGCGCCACCTCGCGGGCCGTACCCTTTGCCTCCGACCCTTCCCCCTGCTTCCTGACCATATGGAATGTAACTCCCCTTTCTAAGGAATCGTTCCCTATAGTATGGATCCTCCAGGTCCTTTTTGCCACATGTGTTTCCCGGCCCCCGGCAAAGGGAGTCCCTCCCGGGCCCGTGACGGCGGGCCGTTCCTGCCTCAAATGCTCGGGTGAAACGGCTCGGCCCTCAATAACGGAAGGGCCGATCGGAAGAGGCCCCCGTGGACTGATCATCCGGTTGTGGGCTATAATGGGAGGTGACGCCCAGCAGCAAAGGTGAGGGATGGAGGCACGAAAAAGGATGAGGAAGAGGCCGGAACCCTTCCCGAGAGACGCAACCCGGGAGGTCCTTGTCGAGGCCCTGGTCAGGGCCGAGAGGCGCATAAGCAGGCTCAAGACGGCGGAGAAGCGGCGCAAGCAGTCCAACGAGAAACTCCGGAGACTAACCTATGATCTCCGGGAGCGGGTGAAGGAGTTGAACTGCCTCTACTCCATCTCGAACCTCGTCGAACGGCAGGGTGCATCCCTGGAGGAGATCCTCCAGGGGACGGTCGACTTGATCCCTCACGCATGGCAGTATCCGGAGATTACGTGCAGCAGGATCGCGCTGAAAGACCGGGTTTTTCAGACGGCCAACTTCAGAGAGACCGGATGGAAACAGGAGCGGCCCATCAATGTCCGGGGCAGGATAGCCGGTTTCATCGAGATCGTCTACCTGGAGGAGCGGCCCGACCGGGACGAGGGCCCCTTCCTGAAGGAGGAGAGGAGCCTCCTGAACGTGATTGCGGAACGGGTGGGTGAGATCATCGAGCGGAAGGAGCGGGAGGAGGCCCTGCGGGCTATCGAAGAAAAGAACAGGGCACTCCTCAATGCCATACCGGACCTCATGTTCCAGATGGATGGAGCCGGCACCCTCCTTGCCCTCCATGAGGGTGGCTTCACCGGCTTGCGTCCCCTGGTGGATGAGCTTGTGGGGAAGACCGCCTATAGCCTTACAGGAGAGAAGGTCCGCCTTTCCAGGAGGATCCTCGACCAGGGGATGGTATATGTCGGACGGGCCCTGGCAACCGGGAAGACCCAGGTCTTTGAGCAGCACCTCTCCTTTGACGGTGTGCCCCGGGATTTCGAGGTGAGGATCGGGGTGAGCGGCGAGAACGAAGTCCTGGGGCTGGTGAGGGACATTACACTGCGAAAGCGTCTGGAGAGGGAAATCCTCGAGATAAGCGGGAGGGAGCAGAGGAGGATCGGTCAGGACCTCCACGACAGCCTCTGTCAGCATCTGGCCGGCGTAGGCTTCCTTTCCAAGGTGCTGGAGAAGAAGCTCGGGGACGGAGCGGCGGTCGAACCCCGGGAGGCGGCTGAAATCACGGAGCTTATCGACCAGGCCATCACCCTTACCAGGGGTTTCGCCAGAGGTTTGAACCCTGTTCGGCTTGAGGCTGACGGCCTCGTGGTGGCCCTCTCCGAACTCGCCGCCCACTCGGGGCGGCTCTTCGGGATCACCTGCCGCTTCGAGTGCGGCAAGCTTATCCTTATCCACGACGACGTGACGGCGTCACACCTCTACAGGATCGTCCAGGAGGCCCTCCACAATGCCATTAAGCATGGAAAGGCCGACAAGGTGGACATCAGCCTCGCCACCGATGGAAAGACGAACACCCTTATGGTAAAAGATAATGGAATCGGCATAGGCGCGGTGAGCCAGCAGGGTAAGGGCATGGGGCTCCATATCATGAACTACCGGGCATCCATGATCGGCGCATCCCTTGACATCAGGCCCGGGGCCGACGGCGGCACCGTGCTCACCTGTGCCTTTCCCAACAGGGGTGACGGATAGGGAGGGGGACCGATATGGAAGGTCAGGTTGAAGCACGTCAGGAAAGGGCCAAAAAGAAGATCCTCATCGTTGACGACCATCCCATTCTTCGCAGGGGTCTGGCCACCCTGATCAACCAGGAGCAGGACCTCGCCGTGGAGGGCGAGGCCGAGGACGCGAAAAGGGCCATGGAGGTCATCGAATCCATGAGACCCGACATGGTGATCGTGGACATCTCCCTCCCGGGCGTTGACGGTGTGGAGCTGATCAAAAAGATCAAGCTGCGTTACGCCGATCTGCCCACCCTGGTGGTTTCCATGCACGATGAGGCCCTCTTTGCAGAGCGTGCCCTCAGGGCGGGGGCAAGGGGTTACGTGATGAAGCAGGAGGCGGTGGACAAGGTCCTGATCGCCATCCGCAGGGTCTTGGGCGGCGAGATCTTCGTGAGCACCCGGATCGCGACCAAAATGCTGGAACGCTTTGTGGACGGGGATGGCGGCAAGGCCGCCTCGCCCCTCGACCTCTTAAGTGACCGGGAAATGACCGTCTTCCAGCTCATCGGCCAGGGTTTTGCAACACGCCAGATCGCCGAGAAACTCCATGTGAGCGTCAAGACCGTGGAATCGTACCGCTCCCATATCAAGGAAAAATTGAAACTCGAGAAGGGGATGGACCTTCTCAAGTTCGCCATCCAGTGGGTGCAGGGAAAGTCCTGAGAAGGCCCGGGCCATCATCAGGGTTTCCCCTATATCATCCATAGGGTATACCCCGTGCAATAAAATAGCTTATCCCTGATTGTCAAACCTCCCATTTTCGGGTTTCCTATAGAGAGTTTTTCCGATACTCAGAGGCCCGAAGATAAGGGGGACCCATGCAGAAAAAAATCGTGGTCATTAAGAATGGCGTACAGGAAAACCCTGCCTTCATGGAGCAGGCGCTGGCCGGAAACGGGTGGCAGGTTGAGACCATTGAACTCTCCAAGGGGGAGCCTCTTCCCTCAACGTTTGAGGACATAGCCGGCGTCTTCATCATGGGCGGGCCTCTTGACGTGCTTGAGCCGAGTACGGCTCCATGCCTGAAGGTCTACCTCAACACGTAGAGGACGCAGGCCTGAGCCTCTGAATCTTCTTTTCCGGGGCATAAAGGAGCGAAAGCAGGACCGTGAATCCCGGTACGGGGGTTCACGGGGGGTGACGTGTATCTGAATACAACCAAACCAGAGGAGGTTTCGTCATGTCTTTGCTCAAAGAAGTGATAGACAAGGTTAAGAAGACCGATCCCTATGAATTCGAGTTCCATCAGGCCGTTGAAGAGGTTATGGAGAGTCTGGAGCCCACGGCGTCGAAACACCCTGAATTCGTGAAGGCACGCATCTATGAGCGGATCGTGGAGCCGGACAGGAGTGTCATCTTCAGGGTACCCTGGGTGGACGACAAAGGGGAAGTCCAGGTCAACCGGGGTTTCAGGGTTCAGTTCAGCAACGCCATCGGGCCCTACAAGGGAGGTATCCGGTTCCATCCCTCGGTCAATCTCGGCATTATGAAATTCCTGGGTTTTGAACAGATCTTCAAAAACTCCCTTACCACCCTGCCCATGGGCGGGGCCAAGGGTGGGTCCGATTTCGATCCGAAGGGCAAGTCGGACGGAGAGGTGATGCGCTTCTGCCAGTCTTTTACCCGAGAATTGTTCCGCCATATCGGTCCCGACACGGATGTGCCCGCCGGCGACATCGGCGTAGGGGCCCGCGAGATCGGCTACATGTTCGGCTACTACAAGAAGATCATGAACGAGCATACCGGCGTGTTTACGGGTAAACGGCTCGAGTACGGCGGCAGCCTCATCCGGCCGGAGGCGACCGGTTACGGCTGTGTCTATTTTGCGGCCGAAATGCTGGCCACCAGAGGCCTCGATTTCAGAGGAAAGACGGTGGCGGTGAGCGGCTCCGGGAACGTGGCCCAGTACGCGGTGGAAAAGGTGAACCAGCTCGGGGGCAAGGTGGTGACCCTCTGCGATTCCAGCTCCACTATCGTCGACAACGAGGGCATCTGCGGCGAGAAGAGCGACTTCGTCATGGACCTGAAGAACGTGCGCAGAGGAAGGATCAGCGAATATGCCGACAGGTTCTCCGGTGCGGTCTGCTACATCGGCGACAGCGTCTGGGACGTGATCAAGGAACAGGGTCTCAAAGTGGATATCGCCCTGCCCTGCGCCACCCAGAACGAATTGGACGGCGACCATGCGGCGGCCCTCGTGAAGAACGGGTGTATCTGTGTTGCCGAAGGGGCGAACATGCCCTGTACCCCGGAAGCGATCAAGATCTTCCAGGACCAAGGGATGCTCTATGGCCCCGGCAAGGCGGCCAATGCCGGCGGAGTCGCCACCTCGGGACTGGAGATGACCCAGAACAGCATCAAGCTCGCGTGGAGCCGGGAAGAGGTGGATGCACGGCTCCTCGGGATCATGAAGGGGGTTCATAAGGCCTGCCTCGACGCCGCCGCGGCCTACGGTAAACCGGGTGACTATGTGACGGGAGCCAATATCGCGGGATTCATGAAGGTGGCCAACGCCATGCTGGCCTACGGGATCGTGTAAGAGGAAAACTGAGGTCTTTGACGATGATACAGGGAATGAACAAGACGGTGGCGGCGATCCTCGCGGTCCTGGACCGGAGCAAAAAGCCCGTCAACTCGGGAGAAGTGACGAAGAGTCTCGCCCTTCAGGGGATCGACGTCTCGGAGCGGACCGTGCGCCATTACCTGAAACAGCTCGACGCCCTGGGGTACACGGAAGGCGTGGGGAAGCGGGGCAGAATGATCACGGACCAGGGAAAGCAGGAGCTTTACCATGGCTTTGTGTCCGAGAGGGTGGGTTTCATCATCAACAGAATCAACAGCCTCTCCTTCCTGAGTGATTTTCGTCCCGAGAGCAGGAGGGGGAAGGTGATCCTCAACGTCACCTTCGTCCCCGAGTCTGCGGCGGCGGAGGCCCTTTCCATTCTCCGCCTCGTCCTCGACTCGCCTTACTCCATGAGCAACCGGATTGTCCTTGCGAAGGCAGGGGAGCACCTGGGGGACCTCGTCGTCCCCCCGGGGTTCCTCGGCATCGGCACGTTGTGCACCATGACCCTGAACGGTATATTCCTCAAGGCGGGCATCCCGGTGACCTCACGATTCGGCGGTGTGGTCGAGGTGGCCTGCGAAGCCCCCACGAGATTTCTCGCGGCCATCAGCTACGAGGGCTCGTCCGTGCCCCCCCTCGAGGTCTTCATCAAGAGCCGCATGACCGACGTGCTGGGGGTTCTGAGATACGGAACCGGCAGGATCCTGGGGAGCTTCAGGGAGATCCCCGAGATCAGCCTCAGGGATGCCAGGAGGGTGAATGAGGAGATGAAGCGCTGCGGCTTCGGAGGGATCATCCTTTTCGGCCAGCCGGGTCGGCACCTGCTCGGCCTTCCTGTCACCACCGGTAAGGTGGGTATGGTCGTCCTGGGCGGTCTTAACCCTGTTGCCGCTCTCGAAGAAGCGGGGATACCGACGAAGAACCAAGCCCTGGCGACCCTTGTGGACTATCCCGACCTCTCCCCGATTGAGGATGCGGAGCTGTCCTGTCTCGGCCGGGGATGCATCCGGTCCGCCGATTTCCTGGAGGGTGCGGCGAACGACCGGCTGCGCAAGGAAAACGCCTACTGGTCGGTCTTCGGGGAGCTGAAACAGATCACCCTCTGAGACACGATATCGCCCACAAGATAGAGACCCTCGGCCGCTACGTCATAGACCCGCAGGACCTTCTCGTACCCGCCCGTGTCGGGCAGAAGGAGAGTCAGCCTGTTCGGGAGGCCGTCCATCCAGGCCTTGTTGAAGAAGGCGGACTCCCGGTCCGCAAAGAGGGCCACGTAGAAGATATCCGTCTCCACGAGATCCTGGAAGAAGTGGGTGCCGAAAGACAGTTCCGGTACCAGGCTCCCCCCGAGGTATTCGATCTCCACAATCACCGATATGTTGTTGATCTCTGAGAAGCGGACAGGAACGCCCAGCGAGGGGGTGGACGTGCCCCACCTGCCGGGGCCCATGAGAAGGGCGGGTGTTTCCGTCCTTTGGCCGATCTGACGGTTGAGCCGCCCGATGAGCCGCCCGATATAGTGCTTGTCCGAGAGGGAAAGGGCGGTGTAGCCCTCCGGGTCCACGTAGATGACACGGTGGACGGGCTGGAAGATGCTCCGACCCATGAAGTTGCCCCGGGACCGGAAGAGGACCTTTCCGGGCTCCACGTGGTCCGGGACCTCCACCCGGCCCGCCTCTCCCTTCGTCTGCAGGGGCCTGCACTGGACAAGGTTTACCTGGAAGTCCCCCTTCTCGGTCATGTTGACCGTGAATTCGACATCCACAGGGTACCGGTAGGCCTGGTCCAGGGTCTTGAGCATCCGTTGCATGACCTGGGGAAAGACGGTTTCGGAGAAGAGATTGTCGAAGGTAAGGATCCAGGGCTGATCCGACCGGATGCCCCGCTCCCGCATCATGTCGCCCATTTCTCTGTCCGGCACACCCATGAGGTTGAGGTCGATATGCATCTCCTCCCGCATGACCGCAGCCACAGGCAAGGTCTCCATGCGGTTTTCCCCGATATTGAGGACGTCCACGTCGTGCTGCGAGTATTTCCGTGTATCGCCGAGCCCCGCGTGGGGCCTCATGAGGGGGGCGTCGAGGGCCACGATCCTGGGATAGTCGTTCTCCGTCCGGTTCACCGCCCTGGTGCCGAGGCCCAAGACGAGGCGGAGCATCCCGGCGTTGGGGTCCATGTCCGTCTTCCAGACAAAGGTGTTGTGGGATATGCCCACACCGGCCAGGTCAGGAAAGAAATACCTGTTCCGGTACGATCCCGAGACCCTCTGGACAAGCAGCGCCATCTGCTCGTCCATCTGGTCGAGACCCCGCTGGAGGCGGTAGGTGAGGGCGTCCTCGTTCATGGTGCTTGCAAAGACCCTGCGGATGCAATCCCTGAACTGGGTGTAACGCTGTTCCGGGGTACCTTGATTCACGGAAAAGATGCTCTCGTACTTCCCCGCAAAGGCGTTGCCGAAGGCATCCTCCAGGAGGCTGCTGGAACGGATGATGATGGGGGACTGGCCGAAATACTCGATCACCTGCCAGAACTTCTCCTCGATCTCCTCCGGGAAGGAACCGTTCAGCATCTGTTCCCTCAGGACCTTGGCCACCTCGAAATAACCCTCCGGGGTCTTCTGCTCCATCCTCATCTTCCACCAGCCATTCTCCACGATGTAGGTGTAGAAGACGTCTGACCCCACGTAAAATGAGTCGTGGGGCTCCAGGTGCTGGGACCAGGGGAAGGAGGGGTCGGTGGTGAGGATCTTGCGGGCGATGAGCATGCCCACCGCCTTGCCGCCGATGAAGCCGGTGCCGATGAGGCGAGACTTGATCTCCAGGAGGTCCTGGAGGGTGAACTTCTCCCTGGCCAGACCGAGAATGCGCGGCTCCCTGCCTATCATGAGACGGCACAGATGGTCGAGGACTTCGGCCTTTTCCACGGGGTCATCCCGGCGGATCACCTCGTCCACGTCAAGAAAGAGACGGTCCCAGTAGTCCAGGTTGCGCCGCGCCGGGTCGATGCCTTTGCCCGAGATGTGGCTCAGAAGCCGTGCCGCGTCCACGCTGCTCGTGACGGGGGTGAAGCGCTCCCCGTCCTTCTTGTGGGGAAGGAACATGGTGGGTGAGTGCCTGCCCCGCACCTTGAGGGGGTGGACGTACATGCTTTTGGTCTTGTACACGTCCAGGAGCACCTGGGTGGTCTCCCGGATCCTGGCCACGGTCTTGAAGGAATGGCTGTTCCGGAGAACGCCGAAGTAGGCGACGGTGTTGAGCTGGTAGAGATAGGGGCAGGTGATGACGAAGAAGTTGCCGATCATGAGGTCGGTAGCCCAGGCGAGGAGGAGATCGGAGAGGCAGTCGAAGACGTAGTAGACCCCGTCCCCCTCCTGGGTGGCGATGGTGTGCACCTGGGAGGAAAAGGACTCGAATCCCACACCGGCGTCCAGGGTGTAGGTGGTGACCCTGGGGTCATGGAGCAGGGCCTTGTGCTGGGCGAAGCGCATGTAGACCACCCGTCTCGATTCCTGGAGGGCCCGGCGCACGAAGACCTGGGCGAAGTAGGCGTAGTGCTCCACGTCATCCACCTGCCACACCACGTTGTCGCCGGTCCTGAGTCCGTCGATGACGCCGTCCAGGCGCTCGAGGCCGGTGCTCGCCCGTACCAGTATCTTCAACCTTACGACCTCCCGGGGACCGCTTCCGGCCCGCGCGAAAAGGGTATCACGATTCGGAAAAGATTGTCCATGGAGGGAACAATGGGCCCAAACGGCTCGGTTGGTGCAGCAGAGCCCTTCAATCCATGGGGCGTTGGATCGGGTCATTCATTCGTCGGCTCATTCGGCGGCCCGGGGGAGTGTGAGGGCATGGCCGTTGGGGGTCCGCCCCGGCTCCCTGCGGCTACAAAGCCCCGTCGGATCGACGGGGGCTGTGAACCTCCCGGCCGGCGGCCTTTCGGGCAACGTGCCGCGGTCGGTCTAAAATCGCGCACCCTTATCCCATCGTATCGAGGATAGGAAACCGCCTCGCGCGTGAAGGAATGTTGACAACTCAGCGGATTAGTTGTACCAGTTTCCCGTGGACGGTGTGACAGAGGAGCGTGCTTCTGGCTGAGGTTCGTGATGAGGCCGGCAGAGATTTGCGTGAGGCTGCCAAATCCACGGCGGGGGGATGTGGAGGGTCGTACCATACCTGAAGGGTGGAAGACCGAAGCTGTTTCTTTGAGGAGTCTGTCATGAAGAGCTACCGGAAGGAGTTGTGGTTTCAGGTCCCCGCGCGGCGGGGGTTCGTCAACATCACGGACCGGGTGGAGGAATGCCTGCGCGAGAGCGGCGTCACCGAGGGCCTGGTCCTCGTCAACGCCATGCACATCACCGCCTCGGTCTTCATCAATGACGACGAGCCGGGCCTCCATCACGATCTCGATGGGTGGCTCGAACGACTTGCCCCCCACGAACCGGTGAACTGTTACCGTCACAACACGGGTGAGGACAACGCGGACGCCCACCTGAAGCGGAGCGTCATGGGCCGGGAGGTGGTGGTGGCGATCACGCAGGGCAAGCTCGACTTCGGTCCCTGGGAGCAGATCTTCTACGGCGAGTTCGACGGCCGCCGGAGGAAGAGGGTCCTCGTCAAGATCATCGGGGAATGAGGACTCTCCGGGCTGGTCGTGCGGGCGCCCGCGAGGGTAAGGGCCGCTATTTCAGCTCCGTCACCGGAGACTCCTCGGCCCAGAGTCGATACACGTAATCGTAGAGTTCTTCGCTCACCGATACCTTGTAGGGTGTGGGGTTGACGTCTCGTAAATGGTCTTCCCTCGTGCTCCGAAGCTGGTGCAACACATAGTCCCTGCACTCCTTCAAGGTAGGTTCCGTATAGAGCCTTTTCCCGTCCCAGACGCAGTGATGGAGCGGCACAACCGACGAAGGGGTGACATACACCCGCTTGATGTGGCTGAAGGGGTGGTGGCACAGGACCCGCTCGCCTGACTCGGGCGGCTTGTCTCCCACCCGTATCATCAGGTCCAGGAGACCGTAACCGTCTCCGCTGAACAGGCGGTATGCTTCCTTCTTTCCCGGGATCGTCATCTTGCTCAGGTCCTGGGAAAGCTTTATCCGGGGAATGCCCTTCGCCTCGACCAGCTTGTAGACACACCCCATGGCAGGCTGCTCGTCGCAGGTGACAAGGTGTGTCCCGATGCCGAACGTGTCGATCTCATGACCCTGCATGTTGAGGGATGCAAGGACGCTCCTGTTGATCTCGTTGCTGGCCAGGATGATGCACTTCGCCAGCCGGGGGTCGGTCCGGGCGGCCAGCTCATTGAAGACCCTCCGTGTTTGTTTCGAAAGATAGGAAAGGTCCCCGGAATCGAGCCTGATCCCCACGGGCGTGTACCCCGACTTCAGGAGCGCGAGGGCGACGCACACGAAATTGGGAACACCCGATTTCAGCGTGTCGTAGGTGTCTACGAGGGCCATGAAACCCCGGGGAAAGGCTTGGGCATAGGCGATGAAGGACGCCAGTTCCCCCTCGTTGGTGTGGTTGAAACCGAGGGATTCCCTGATCTCCAGGACCATGTGAAGGAAATCGCGGACCTCTCCGTCCGCTCCCGCGAGGGCATGATCCTTCAGATCCTTGATGTCCAGAAAGGACTGGACGTAGGAGTGGGCATGGGTCCCCCGGATAGGCACGCCGAAAAGATAGCCTGCGAGGACGTTGCTCGTTCCGTCGAAACCCCCCATATAACTGTACCGGGAGGCGGAGACCCCTCCGTCCGGGCCCTGGGCCCTGCGCAGGCCGAACTCGATCAGACCTTTCTGAAACCCCACCGCCAAACGGTACTTGGCTGCGTTGGTGGTCATGAGGCTGGGGTAATTGGTCAGGGTCAGGGTGGCGGTCTCAAGCAACTGACCTATGGCGATGGGTCCCTGTATCCTCATTAACGGAACGTGAGGATAGGCGATCGTCCCTTCCTTCAGGGCGTAGATCTTCATCCTGGAACAGTCGACGCCCTTCAGCCACTCAAAAAAGGTCTGCTCGCATTGGGGCATCTGCTCCCTGAGATACCGAATGTGGTCGTCGGTAAAATGGAGGTGTTCGAAGAGGCGGAGCTTCTCGCTGAGGCCGGCATAGATTGCGAACTCGCCCCCGAAAGGGTTCTTGCGGAAGAAAAGGTCAAAAACGGCCTCCTGCTCGTGGACGCCTGCCTTCCAGTAGGCGTAGGCCATGGTTATCTGATAGAAATCCGTCAGCATAGGATTCACAAGCTGGTTTGTCGGCAGCATGGCGGGCACTCCTTTCTTGCAATAGTTTTCCATCATGGGCACCCAAAAAGCAATGACCCATTTCAGATAATACCGACGGGATTGTGGGTCCTGACCTGAAAAAGTCTGAGGGTATTAGCAACCCACTCCCGACTTAGTTTCTTGAGTTGGCAAGGAATGCAGGGAGATACGGCAGGTATCTGCCATCTTGCGCGCATCGCTCAAGACCTCTTTTCCTAAATCAACAAGTGTAAAAGTCAGGCCCCTGCCCTCCAGGTCGCACCGAAAGGAAGTGGCAGTCAGTATCCCCTTCGGGTAGGATGTTTTCACCAGAAAAACACGAATCAGCAGGAGGACCGCATGACTGCCGACACAAAGACGGCACCGGGGAGATTGACATCGCTCCAACCGGCCGAGAGGCTTCAGAACGTGTCCGAGGCATGGAGACGGCGGGGTATCTCGGGAAGCCCTTTCTACGAGTACAAGCGGGCCCTCCAGGAATAAGGATGTGAGGCTACCCTCCAGTGTCCCATGAGAGGTCAGACCTTCATTGCGGACCGGCTCCGTCTGGAGAGAGTTGCGATGAGCCCTACCGCCATCCGCACCATCTGGATCAAAGAAGGTCCTGAGACCCGGTACAAGAGGATTCTCCAGTTCGAGGAGCAGATGAACGGGAAAGAGATCGACCTCACCGACGGACAGATCCGTCTTCTGGAAAGGGCAAATCCCTGTCACGTGGAGAGCCCCTGTCCCGGATATCTCCTCTCCCAGGATACCTTCATGGTGGGTGCCACCAAAGGGGTGGGACGTATCTCCCTCCAGGCGGTGGTGGATACCTACGGGTCCTCTGCCTTCGGGAAGCTCTCCACCTCCAAACCCCCCGAGACCACCAAGGACTCACGGTGGAACATATCCTTACTGACAACGGGAAACGGTACTGCGGGGGGCCGATGATCCACCTTCACGAGATCTTCGTTAAGCTGAACGATGTCGGACACCGCCGGACGAAGGTGGCGACACCGAGAACCAACGGGTTCGTGGAACGGTTCAACCGGACGGTCCTGGACGAGTGTTTCCGGGAGGCCTTCCGGAAGACCTTCTCTGCCTCAGTAGAAGAGCTCCAAACCGGTCTCGATACATGGCTTGACTTCTCTCACACCGAGCGGCCCCACCAGGGATACCGCAACAGAGGTAAGAAGCCCGTGGAGACCATACGAGAGGGAAAGCAATTGCGAGAACAGATGACCACCGAGGCGGCATAACCATCATGGCCGAAGGGGTGCTGACTGTCCGGGAGGGGGTTGACTCTTACAGGTCATGAAATCATGACGTTGACCATCTCTTACTGGCTAGGAGGTGGTGTGACAAAGGCTTATATGTATAAGCTGTTTTTGACCGCCTATCCGGCCGTGGTCTTGCCCTCCCGGGCCTCCACCACGCAGGAGACCCCTTTTCCCTGGAGGGCAGGCCTGAAACAGCCGCTGTCGGAGATGCAGAAGGCGGGTCTTCTGTCCCCTGATTTCCAGCGGTTTATGAGACCGGGCTCCCGGATGAGGGGCCGAGCCAGAGAGATGTAGTCGGCCACCTCTTCCGCGACCAGCCGCTCCGCCGCCTCCAGGGACCGTATGCCTCCTACCAGCATGAGGGGCGTCTTCACCGCCTCTTTGTATTTGCGCGCCGCCCCCTCGTAAAAGGCCTCCGGTTCTCCGGGGGAACCCTTCATCGTGCGGGAAGGATAGTACGGGCCCGAGAGGAGGGTCCCCCCGCTCATTTCGATGGCGTCGATCCCCGCTTCTTCGAGGCCCGCCGAGGTCCGGATCATGTCATCCACAGACAGGCCGCCAGGGAGGAAATCCTCGGAATTGAGCTTGACCATGACCGGGAAGCGGGGACCTGTCGTACGGCGGATGGCGAGGAGGACCTCTTGGGCGAAACGGGCCCGGTTTACCGTCGTGCCGCCATATTCATCCTGTCGACTGTTGAAAAAGGGCGAGAGGAACTGACTTATCAGGTACCCGTGGGCGCCATGGATCTGGACACCGTCGAACCCCGCCTGTTGCGCCCGTCCCGCGGCGAGGGCGAAGGCCTCCGTGACCCGGACGATATCGTCGAGGGTCATCTCCCTTGCGGGAGGTCCGGACCCGGGCTCAAACCCTGAGGGTCCCATGGGTCGAAGGCCGGTACGACCCATGGCGCCGAAGGCCCCGGCGTGGGCGAGCTGAAGGACGATCCTGCCCCCGGAGGCGTGGACCGCCTCGGCCATCCGGGCAAGACCCGGGATCAGGGCATCCGAATGGGCCCCGAGCTGCCAGGGGCCTGCCTGGCCCTCCCGGCTTACATAGGCATGGCTGCTGATGATGAGTCCTACGCCGCCCCCGGCCAGGTCTGCCATCATCCCGACCAGCCTCGGAGTGACGGACCCGTCATCGCCGGCGAGCCCCTCCCACGTGGCGGAACGGACAAAACGATTCTTCAGTTCAAGGGTGTTGACGCTGGTGGATTCAAAAAGGTCGGCCACGGTTACTCCCTCCCAAGTTCAGGATGTCCGTCCGGTCCGACAGCCGTCAGGCTGCGGGAAGGCCTCTTCTTCCGCTCCGGAACGAGCACCCGTCAGCGGTTCCGGGCCGTCGCCTCCATGGTCGAGATGGTGCGGTAAAGGTGCTCGTTCACCGGGGTGGGCACCTGGTGCTCCCTTCCCAACCGGATGACCTTGCCGGAGAAGATCTCCACCTCCGTCTTCCGTCCCGCCTCGACATCCTGGAGCATGGAGGTCTTGCCGGCAGGGTCGAGGCCCATGAGGACCGTGCGCCAGGCCCCAAGATCTTCATCGGTAAGGTTGATACCCTTCTTTACGGCGATGGCCATCACTTCCCTCATCGCCGATTCCATGAGGTCCCGTGCTTCACCGGGTGACTGGAAGGCGCCGTAGGGAACCCTGCGTGCCGCCGACACCTGGTTGATGCCCACATTGATCATGAACTTCCACCAGAGGGTCCGGATCATGTCCGGCGGCGTGTCATGGGCGATGCCGGCCCGGCGAAAGAGGTCCCCTATCGCCTTCACGCGCTCCGAGAGGACCGGGTTTGCTGCCTCGCCGAAGAGGATTCTCCCCTGGTTGCGGTACGTGACCCGGTTCTCTTCCCGCACCGCATCGATACCCACGGCGACGGCATAAAGGACCTTATCCGGGCCGAAGGAGGCGGCAAGGGTCTCTTCGCTTTCGATCCCGTTCATGACGGAGATGATGGCGGTCTGAGGGCCGACCTGGTGGGTCATGGCCCTGACGGCGTCTTGGAGGTGGTGATGCTTGACCGCCACGATCAAGAGATCGGCAGGCGGGGATCCGTCACCCGAGGTGGTAACGGGGATGAGGTGGCGCCTCCCGTTCACCAGAATCCCCTGATCCGCGAGGCGCCGGGCACGCTCGCCTTCGGCGACGAAGGTGACGTGCGTACCCTCGAGATCGTTGAGGATACTGCCATAGACAGCGCCCAGGGCGCCGGCACCGATGACGGCTACCCGGCGGATCATGGCCCCCTTTCAGTCCCCCTCGTCAACGGGTTACTCGGAAAGCTTGAAGATGAGCGCATGGGTGCCGCCGTTTGCCTTCTCCCTGACCCGGAGTCTCAGCTCGTCGGGCTTCGAGGACTCGCCGGGGAAGAAGAGGAAACCGTAGGAGATGTCACCCGGAGCGATGGGCTTGTTCTCAAGGCCCCGCTTCTGGAGGTCCTCCCGGATCCTGGCCTGGGTATCCTTGTCCATGAGTCCCCTGCTTCCGCCGAGGACGGCGCCGGCCGCCGCCCCCACCGCCGCCCCCTGAAGCGCGGCCTGGCCCACGTTCCTGCCTGCCACGATGCCGACCGCGGCGCCGACGATGCCTCCGGCGATACCGGCAAGGGCACCGTACTTGGCCCCCTCGGGCACCACCTTGCCCAACTCGGTCTTCTTGTCGATCCGCTCATAGGCCATGCTCGATTCCAGGATGGGCCAGAGGTTGTTCTCCCTGTCCACCAGAAAGGTCTGGGCGGTCACGATCTCCACCGCCCCCTTCCCCTTGTTGTCGAAAATTACCTGGACAGGTATGAGGCCCGCGCCCACGATGTCGAAACCGAAGGCCTCCTTCGCCTCCTGCCGGTCGTGGTAGGATTTTGCCGCGATGGTCACGCCGGCCACCTCCATGGCGTTGGGGTAGGCCGAGGGCATCTTAAGAGGCTGCACCTGTCGCTTGTAACTCTCGCAACCGCCCGCCAACAGAAGTCCTGTGCATAGTAGAAGGGCAATCAGTACCCGTGCGCTCCCTTTCATTGCTGCCTCCCTCTCCTTGTGCGTCCTGGCTCAATCTACGACAACCACCGGTCCTTGTCAACCACCGCCCCCGCCCACCCTTCCACCTTCTATCTCCTTCACCGGTCTTGAGACATTCGTGTCGGGGTCTCCGGAACCACACCGTCGTGAGACAGGTGCCAGTGGATAGGGGGAAGGGGGAATGAGTGAGTGGGACGATGACAGAGTGGGAGAAGAGATGGATGGGAGAGGATTCGGGGGTTCATTTGACTCCCTTCGGCGGCGCGGTTAGAATAGGTGGTGCTGAAGATCGGTGATGTTACACTGGATTTCCCCTGCATACTGGCACCCATGGCCGGGGTGTCGGACCTTCCCTTCAGGATCGTGACGAGGGGATTCGGGTGTCCCTTCGCCTTCACGGAAATGGTGGACGCCCGGGCCATCGCCCAGTCGAGCAAGAGGACGAAGCGGATCCTCACCTCCTCGGACGGGGATAAGCCCCTGGGCATTCAGATCCTCGCCCGGTCCCCGGAGGACCTGCCCCCTGCTCTGGATCGGCTGGAAGGACGGGAACACACCATTCTCGATTTCAACGCCGCCTGTCCCACGCCGAAGATCGTGCGGAAGGGGGCGGGCGCGGCGTTGCTGAAAGATCCGGTGAGGTTCTCAGAGATCCTCAAGGTGCTGGTGGCCCGTTCCAGGGTTCCGGTTACGGTGAAGATTCGGGCGGGCTGGGACCGGAACTCGGTCAATGCGCGGGACATGGCCCTTCGTGCCCGGGATGCCGGGGTTGCCGGCCTCTTTATCCACGGTCGGACACGGGAACAGGGCTACGGCGGAAGGGTGGACTACAGGGTGATCGGGGAGGTGAAGGCGGCCCTTGATATCCCGGTCATCGCAAGCGGTGACGGCTTGAACCCTTCTCTTGTCAGGCGGATGTTCGCGGAGACGGGCTGCGACGGGGTGGCCATTGCCCGGGGCGCCCTCGGGAACCCCTGGATCTTCCCCGCCACCAGGCTCCTTCTGGAGCGTGACCAGGTTGCGGCCGGTCCCACCGTGGCGGAACGCGTGGACGTCATGCGTGGGCACCTCCGGCTTCTGGCAGACTACTACGGGGAACGGAGCGGCGTTGCGGTCTTCCGCAAGTTTTTTACCTGGTATACCAGGGGGGTGCGGGCCATCCGGGACCTGAGGGACACGGCCTTCCGAACGACTACCATGGCCGGGATGCTCCATATTATCGATGAACTTCTTGATTCGCGGTAAGGCATTGGTTTGACAAGGCTTTCTCTCTCGGCTATAATTGGTCGACTCAAACCGAAGACCCGCACCCATGCTCGCCGTCAATAACCTCTCCAAATCCTTCGGACTTCAGACCGTCTTCGACGGGGTCACCTTCACCGTGAACAGGGGTGAACGGATCGGCCTCGTGGGCAGGAACGGATCGGGCAAGACGACCCTCTTCAAGATCATCCTGGGGCAGGAGGAGCCGGACAGTGGAGCCGTCATTGTGCCGAAGGGTTACGAGGTGGGTCACCTCTCCCAGCATACGGCCTTTACGAGACCTACGGTGCTGGAAGAGGCCTGTCGTGACCTCCGCGGGGACATCGACGGCACAGACCGGACCTACCGGGTAAAGGCCATCCTCCAGGGCCTCGGCTTCGCAGAGGAGCAGTTGGGGAGGAGCCCCCGGGAACTCTCGGGCGGCTATCAGATCCGCCTCAATCTCGCCCGCATCCTTGCCTCGGGGCCGGACCTCCTTCTCCTCGACGAGCCGACCAATTATCTGGATATCGTCTCGGTCCGGTGGCTCACACGGTTCCTCCGCCAATGGAGGAACGAGGTGATTCTCATTACCCACGACAGGGATTTCATGGACAGTGTCACCACCCACACCATGGCGATCCACCGTTGCAAAATCCGCAAGATGGCCGGTTCGACCCACAAGATGTACGACCAGATCCTGAAGGAGGAGGAGATCCACGAACAGACGAGGATCCATGAGGAAAAGAGGCGTAAGGAGATTGAGGACTTCATTCACAGGTTCAGGGCCCAGGCCTCCCGGGCCAGGGCGGTCCAGTCCCGCATCAGACTCCTGGAAAAGGAGGACAGAAAGGAGCGCCTTACCGTGCTCCGGACCCTCGACTTTGAGTTTCCTGCCGCGCCTTTTCCGGGAAAATGGCTCATGGAGGTCCGGGATCTCTCCTTCTCCTACGGACCGTCGGAACCCTTCCTCATGAGGGGACTCACCTTTGCCGTTGGAAAGAGAGACCGGATCGGTGTGATCGGCAAGAACGGCCGGGGTAAGACCACCCTCCTCGCCCTTCTCGCCGGTGTCCTGTCACCCACAGGGGGCACGGTCCGGGGAGGCGAACACCTCAGGACGGGGTACTTCAGCGCCGGGAGCCTTGAGTGGCTTGACCCGGAGAAAACGGTGGAGGAGGAGATCTCTGCCGGTCGGTCGGATCTGGGCCGAAACTCGGCCCGAAACATCTGCGGCGCCATGATGTTCGAGGGCGACAACGCCCTCAAGAGGATCGGGGTCCTCTCGGGAGGGGAGAAGAGCCGCGTCCTTCTCGGCAAGCTCCTCGTGACCCCTTCGAATCTGCTCCTTCTGGACGAGCCCACCAACCATCTCGATATGGAATCGATCGACTCCCTGGTCGAGGCCCTCGATGCCTTTCAAGGGGGGGTCGTCATTGCCACCCACAGCGAGTTGATCCTCCACGCCCTTGCCGACCGCCTCATCGTGTTCGACAGAAACGGGGTCGGTCTCTTCGAGGGCACGTACCGGAACTTTCTCGACCGGGTAGGTTGGGAGGACGAGGAGTTGGGGGAAGAACCGCAGGAGAGGGAGGAGAAGCGCCCCAGACCCTCTGCCGGCCGAAAGAACACGAAACGCCTCCGCGCGGCGATCATCACCAACCGGTCTCGTGTCCTCAATCCCCTCAAGGAGCGGATGGCGGAGGTGGAAGAGAGGATCATGCGCCTCGAGGAACAGGTGAAGGACGACAACGAGGCCCTCCTTCGGGCCTCCCGGCACAACGACAGCAGGTCCATCGTCACCCTCTCCGTGTCAATCCACAAGGCGAAGGAGTTGATCGAAACATCCTTTGCCGAACTGGATGCCCTGACCGCGGAGCATCACCGGAAGAACCTCGAATTCGAGCGCATGCTCGGAGAACTCGACGCCGGGGACCGCTGACCGGGTACCGTCGGCCTTCCTTGCCTTGAAAGAAAGGCAAGACTCCGCTACAATACAAGGGGGGAAAACCACCAGGTGAACAGGTTCTGCGAATCGGTCCTCTCGGGGCTTCCGGCGGGCGTAACAGTCTTCAACAGGGAAGGGACCCTCGTCTTTGCCAACAACGAGGCACGGAGAATCCTCGGTATTCCCGAGGAGGCGCCGCTCTCCGGCATCAAGTCGCCGCCCGGGTGGCCCGACACCAGGCAGGTGATGGCCGCGGACGGGTCCCGGGTGGATCTGATCCCCGGGGCGGGCGACAGGGAAGAATTGCTGATCCACAGTTCCCCCCTGGCCGACGACGGACAGGTGGCGGGGATGATAAGCCTCTTTTTTCCCTCCCGTCGTCTCTCAAGCGCGGCGGCGGGCGAGACGAAGGCCCGGGAAAAGACGGCGAGGGACCTCGAAGCGATCATCGAGAACACCTATGACGGCCTGTACATCACCGACGGAAACGCCGTGACCCTCATGGTAAACAGGGCCTACGAGCGGATCACGGGGATCAGGAAGGAAGAGGTGCTGGGCAAGAGCATGAAGGACCTGGTGGACTCGGGAACCTTCAACCGTTCCGTCACGATCGATGTCCTGGAGAGCAGAAAACCCATCACCATCATGCAGGAGCTGAGGGGGGGGAAGAAGGTTCTTGTCACGGGTAGCCCGGTCTTTGACGAAAAGGGTGAGGAGATCGTCCTCGTGGTCACCAACGTGCGGGACATCACGGAACTGGTGGAGCTGAAGGACAAGCTCCACGAGAAGTCCCTGGAGGCGAACCGGTACTTCGCCGAACTGGACAAGATAAAGACCCTCCAGCATCAGAAGGCCAAATTCGTCACCAAGAGCCGCAAGATGGCGGAACTCCTGGACACCACCATAAGGGCGGCCCAGTTCGATTCCAATATCCTGATCACGGGGGAATCGGGGGTGGGAAAGGGTCTGCTTGCCACCCTGATCCACGAGGCGAGCCACAGGAAGGATCACCCTTTTGTCACCATCAACTGCGCGGGCATCCCGGAGGACCTGTTCGAAAGCGAGCTCTTCGGGTACGACCCCGGCGCCTTTTCCGGCGCCAGCACCAAGGGAAAGAAGGGGCTTCTTGAGGTGGGGGACAAGGGCAGTGTCTTTCTCGACGAAATAGGAGATATGAGCCTGCGACTCCAGTCGAAGCTGCTCCGGGTGATCGAGGAAAAGGAAATGACCCGCCTTGGCTCCACCAAGACGATCAAGCTGAACGTCCGTATCATTGCAGCGACCAACCAGGAGATCCCCGCCCTCATCGAGGCGAAGAAGTTCCGCCAGGACCTCTATTTCCGACTCAACACCATCCATCTCGTGGTGCCGCCGCTCCGGGACAGGGTGGAGGACGTGATTCCCCTCATGCAGCACTTCACGGCGAGGCTGAACGAGCGGTACCATCTCTCCAAGCACTTCAGCCCCAGGGCCTCCCAACTCATCATGTCCTATCAGTTTCCCGGCAATGTGCGGGAGCTCTCCAATGTGGTGGAACAGGCCTTTCTGATCAGCAAGAACGATCTCATCGACGTGGACGACCTGCCCTTCCAGGTGAGGAGCATGGCGGAATCGGACACGGTGGTGCTCGGCGCCGAGGACAAGTCCTACGACGAAATGGTGAACTTCATGGAGTACAAGATCCTGAAAGCGGCGCTCGAAAAATACGGGAGCACCCACAAGGTGGCCAGACAGCTCGGGATCAGCCAGAGCACCGTGGTGAGGAAACTGAAGAAGCTGAACATCACCCGATCCGATTCATAGTTGCATCGTCCCGGGGCGCAGGTGCATCCGGGTTGCGGTGTGCCCCTTCCTCACCCCTTTTTTTCATATCTCCTGCCCGGCCTGAAGGTCTCTCCCGCCCACCTTCTTTCTCTTTCCGGCCGCGCCCTTGCTGGCATATGAATTGCAAATCCTCCATCCTGGGACCGTTGCATGGAGGAACCCGTAATCAACAGCGAACGACTCCGGAAGTCCGTGGAAGACATGATGCAGATCATGAGGACGGCAAGGGGAGGGTTCCGTCCCGACGGGGGTCGGAGGGCGAGAGACCTTTTTACGGCCTGGTGCCGGGATGCAGGGTGCCGGGTGACCGTGGACGGGATGGGGAATATCTTCGCCCGCCGGGAGGGGGTGCAGAACCACCTGCCGCCGGTCGTAACGGGAGGTCGGCTCGATACCGCGCCGGCGGAAGGACGGTTTGACTTCGGCTACGGAATCCTGGCCGGTCTGGAGGTGGTCCGGGCGCTGAACGACGCAGGGAAGACCACGCGATCCCCTCTCGAGATAGCGGTCTGGGCCGACGACAACAGCGAGGGGCCGCCGGTATTCCCGGATCATCCCGTGGCGGCATTCCTCGGTGCCTCTGTTGAGGAGGCCCCGGTTCTGGAGAGGGAGGCCAAAGATATCGGTGTGGTGACGGCCGTGGTGGGGGTCCGCTGGTATGACGTGAAGGTGACGGGCGAGGCGGCCCATCCCGGAACAAAACCCATGCAAATGCGCCGGGATGCGCTCGCCGGGGCGGCCCGGATCATTTCGGAGGTGAACCTCATCGGTCATGCCTACCTCCCCAACGCGTACGCCACGGCAGGGGAACTCCACGTGTATCCCAACTCCCGCACCGTGATCCCCGGTCACGCGACATTTGCCGTTGATCTCCGTCATTCGGAGCCGGCGGTCCTGGAGGCCATGGAGCAGGATATGCTCGATGCGGCGAACAAGCTGAGCCGTTCCATGAGGTTGCGCACCACGGTCAAGAGGGTGATGGATCAGCCGCCTCTCCTCTTTGCCGGTCAATGTGTCGATATCATGCGCGACGAGGTCCGCGGCCTGGGACTCACCCACAGGGACATGGTGAGCGGTACGCGGCAGGATGTCCGTCATTTTGTCCGGCTGGCGCCCGCGGCCATGATCCTCGTCCCCTTCAAGGGCGGTATGGTTCACCACGACAAAGAGAGCGGAATCCCGGGGGGGGCGGCGGCCGGATGCAGGGTGCTGCTGCGCAGTATGGTCAGAATCGCCGACCTGTCCTGACCATGGTGCGACGGTCCGGGATACCATCCTTTTTCTTGAACGGGGCGGAAAATCCTTCTACAATATCTTCCAGTTCATATCGAGGGAGCCTAATGTGTCTGTAAGAGTCCGCTTCGCACCCAGTCCTACTGGTTTTCTTCACATCGGAAGCCTCAGAACCGCCCTCTTCACCTACCTCATTGCCAAGGCAGGGGGAGGCTCATGTATCCTCCGCATTGAAGACACGGACCAGAAGCGGGAGGTTGAGGGGGCGGTGGAGAGCCTCATCGACATCCTCGCATGGGTCGGCATCACCTTCGATGAGGGGCCCCATGTGGGTGGCAGCTACGGCCCCTATATCCAGACGGAGCGCCTCGATACCTATGCCGCCCATGCCGCCGTTCTCCTTGAGAAGAAGGCGGTGTACCGCTGTTTCTGTACGGCCGAGCGGCTTGAAAAGATGAGGGCCGAGCAGTCGGCAAAGAAAATGGCCCCCCAATACGACAGGCGCTGCCGCGATCTGACCGATGAAGAAGTGAAAAGGCGTCTCGACGCAGGGGAGCCCTGCGTCGTCAGGCAGAAGATGCCACTCGAGGGAGAGGTGACGGTCCGCGACGAGCTGAGGGGTGAAATCCGTTTCAAGGCGGCCAGTCTCGACGATCATGTGCTCATCAAGTCGAACGGTGTGCCCACGTACCAGTTTGCAAACGTGGTGGACGACCACCTCATGGAGATCACCCACGTGACGAGGGCCGAGGAGTGGCTCCCCTCCTTTCCCAAGAACGTGCTCCTCTACCGGGCCTTTGGCTGGGAAATGCCCCGCTTCATCCATTACCCGGTCATCCTCAGCAAGAAGGGCGGCAAGCTGAGCAAGCGCCACGGCGACGTGATGGTGGAAGAGTACCGGGACCATGGATATCTTCCCGAGGCGCTCGTCAACTTCTGCGTCCTTCTGGGCTGGCACCCGAAAGGGGATAACGAGATCCTCTCCATGGAGGAGTTGAAGAAGACCTTCCATATCGAAGGGATCGGGACGAGCGGGGCCGTCTTTGATACGGACAAGCTCGATTACTTCAACGGGTACTATATCCGGCAGAAGTCCCTCGACGATCTCCTCCTTCTCTCGCTGCCCTATTTTGAAAAGGCGGGCCTGATCAGGCCCCTCCCCGGGGACCGGTTCGAGATACCCGGGAGCGGGAAGATTGTCGACAGGCGTTATGTGAAGGGGGTTCTTGCCCTGGAGCAGGACAGGATCAAGCGCCTTTCGGAGGTGACGGACCTGGCGGGCATCTTTATGGTAGGAGATTTGGAATATGACCCCGGGTTGCTTCTCTGGAAGAAGATGACGCCTGAGGATGCGGGAACCAGCCTGAGGATGCTTACGGATCTCCTGGACGGTGTGCCCGAGGCAAACTGGACCAAGGGGACTCTCGAAGAGAGGGTGATGGATCACATCAAGGCCAGGGATCTGAATGTAGGAACGTGCCTGTGGCCCTTCAGGGTGGCCCTCACGGGACGCAAGGCAAGCCCAGGGGCCTTCGAGGTGGCCGAGGTGTTGGGGAAAGAGGAGACACTGAGAAGAATGAGGAAGGCCCTTTCTTCTTCACCTTGACCCGCCTGCGGTTCAAGGGTGATGCACGGATGCATCAAATGGGGGGTTATGGATTTGAGAGGACGATTCCACAGTCACACGGGAACCATCCCATTCCTTCTCTTTTCAAGCCTGACGGAAACATGGCATATGAATTGCAAAGATAGGACAAGTCAGCAGCACAAACCATTACACAAGGAGGGGCTCGATGAAACATAAGCTGGTTGCATTGGTTCTGGTGGCAGCCCTGATCGCTCCCTTCACCGTCTTCGGCGCGGAGACGATCAAGATTGGTGCCCTCTACACCATGACGGGTCGCGGCGGCCAATACGGGAAGGACTCGGAAGTTGCCATCAAGATTGCCTTGGACGAGGTGAACAAGCAGGGGTTGCCCGGGGGCGCGAAACTCGAGTGCATCATCACCGACGACAAGAACCCCCAGTACGCGGTCAGCGTGGCCAAACGATACATTACGGAAGATAAGGTGAAATTCCTTTTTGGCATCATCTCTTCCGCCATCGGACTCGCGGTGACGGAAGTGAGCAAAGAGCAGAAGGTCATCTTTGTAGGTACCGACCACGCCGCCACAGACCTGACGGCCAACAAGTTCCAGAAATACTACTTCAGGAGCAGCAACAACACCTTCCAGTCCATGATGGCGGGGGCCATGTACCTGAAGGAAGAGGTGAAGAACTGGAAGAAGATCGCCTACATTGGCCCCGACTACGCCTATGGCCGTGACCAGTGGATGGAGATCAAGTGGGGCCTCGACAAGCTGGGCGTGAAGTACGAAGTGGTGGGTGAGTACTGGCCGAAACTCTATGAGCCGGACTACACTTCCTACATCACCGCCATCGTGAAGGCGGCGCCAGACATCCTGATCAACGGCATGTGGGGCGGCGACACCGTTTCTTTCATCAAACAGGCGAAGCCGTACGGGCTCTTCCAGAAGATGAAATACTTCCACGTGGATGCAGGCGGCAACTACGAGGCCCTTGCGGCCCTCGGCGCCGACATGCCTGAAGGCATCATCCTCTCCGCCCGGCACCATAACAACTGGCCCGACACGGCAGAAAACAAGACCTACGTCCAGAAGTTCCATAAGGCGGCAGGCCGTTATCCCTCCTACGCGGCCGAAGGTGCCTATGTGGGTATCCACATGATCGCCCAGGCCATCAGGAAGGTGGGAAATGCGAACGATACGGAGGCCCTGGTCAAGGCCCTGGAGGGTATGAAGATAAAGTGCCCTGAGGACCCCCCGGGATTCACCTCCTACATCGACCCCAAGACTCACCAGATCGTCCAGGTGCAGGCCATCGGCACCACGGTGAAAAACGACAAGTTCCCGCCGGCAAAGTACATGCTCGGCAATTTCAAGGTCTATCCGGCTGAAAAGCTTTGGCCCGTCATGGAATACGTGGACTATCTGACGAAAGTGAAAGGAAAGTAAACCGACACAAAGCGGGGCTTAGGTATGGATATTGCTACCCTAATATCGCAGTTCGTCAGCGGCCTTTCGGTTGCCATGCTCATATTCCTGGTGGCGAGCGGCCTCACCCTCATCTTCGGTGTGGTCAATGTGCTCAACTTCGCCCACGGTTCCTTCTATCTCCTGGGTACCTATTTTGCCTTTCAGCTCATGCAGTTGGTGCCCAACTTCTGGCTCGGTCTCATCATAGGAACCATAGGAGCGGGCATCATCGGGATGGTGATCGAGTTCTTCTTCCTGAGAAGGATCTACGGGAGGCCGGACGAAGGGTCATTCCAATTGCTCATGACCTATGCCTTCATCCTCATCCTCGACGATGCGGTGAAGTTCATCTGGGGTCCGGAATACAAGACCATACCTAAGCCCGATGTTCTCAACGGTTCCGTGGTGCTGGGTCAGGTTACCCTCCCGGCATACAATGTCTTTGTCATCATAGTAGGATTCGCGGTGGTGCTCTTCGCCTGGTTTTTCCTCTCCAGGACCGACACGGGTAAGAAGGTGAGGGCCTCTTCCCTCGACAGGGAGATGCTTGGCCTCCTCGGCACGAACGTGCCCATGATCATGACCCTGGTCTTCGGAGTTGCCACCGCCATGGGCGGACTTGCCGGCGTGCTTGCAGCGCCTCTGCGGACGGTCACTCCCGGCGCCGGCATCGAGGTCATCATCGACTCCCTCATCGTGGTCGTCATCGGCGGCTTCGGCAATTTCTGGGGCGCCCTTCTCGGCTCCCTCATCATCGGTGAGGTGCTCTCCTTCGGGATTCTGGTCTATGCAGAGTTGGCGACGGTGCTCACCTTCATCGTCATGATCGTCGTCTTGCTCTGGAAACCTGAGGGGTTGCTCTCAGCAAAACGTGCGGGGAGGAAGTAGGATCGTGAAGACACTGCGCAACTATCTGCCCTGGATTGTATACTTCGTCTTCTTCATCGGCATCATTGTCGTGAACCCGGGAGAGCACTACGTACACCTCGCCGCCCGGGTGATCATATACGGTCTCTATGCAGTGGCCTTCAACATCCTCTTCGGTTACACGGGACTCGTCTCCTTCGGTCAGGCCCTCTTCTACGGCATCGGTGCCTACGTCACGGGCATGCTGGCGAAATCCATGGGTCCCGAATTCTTCATTGTCTACATCCTCCTCGGTGCCGTTGTAGCCTCGGGGGTGTCAGTACTGGTGGGTTTGCTTACCCTCCGGCTCACCGGCGTCTATTTCACCATGCTCACCCTGGCCTTTGCCCAGCTTGTCTGGGGACTCACCTTCAAGCTGTACCACTTTACCGGCGGGGACGACGGTATTCAGGCCATCCCCAAACCCGAGATGCTTGCCGGAAGCGGAGTGCTCAAGTACTATCTTTTCAGTTTTGTGATCGTCACCATCTGTATCTATATCATCTGGCGGCTCACCAGGTCTCCTTTCGGCTCCGTGCTGAAAGGGATCAGGCAGAATCCTCAACGGATCACCTTCCTCGGCCTCAATGTTTACCGGAACCAGCTCGTGGCCTATGTGGTCTCCGCCTTTTTCTGCGCAGTGGCGGGCGGCCTCTACGCAGGTCTCGACGGGAGCATTCACCCTGACATGCTCCACTGGCCTACGTCGGGGAACGCCATCCTCATGGCCACCATCGGCGGCATGGGAAGCTTCTTCGGGCCCGTGGTGGGGGCGGCGATCCTGACCGGACTCGAGGAGATCGTGGGCAAGTATACGGAGTACTGGTCATTCTTCATCGGTGCGGTGGTCATATTCGTGGTGATTCTCTTCCCGAGGGGCGTCCTCGGCTTACGGTGGACGTCGGCGAAAAAAGAAAAAGACGACAAGAAGGAGTCGCAAGTTGCCAGCAATACTTGAAATCAAGGATCTCGACAAGCATTTCGGCGGCATCCATGTGACCAACCACGTGAGCATCACCATCAACCGTGGCGAGATGAGTGCCATCATCGGGCCGAACGGAGCAGGCAAGACCACCCTCTTTAACCAGATCACCGGTTTTATCCCCAGCGACAGCGGCAGGGTCATCTACGAAGGCGAGGATATTACGGCCCTGAGAACCGAGAAGATCGTGAAGAAGGGCATGGTGAGGGCCTTTCAGGTGGCGAGCCTCTTTCTCGAGGAGACGGTGTACGACAACGTCTATCTCGCCGCCCTGGCCAACTTCGGCAAGAACGGGAAGATGCTGAAGAACAGGCTTGCCTTCAAAGACCCGAAAGAGCACACAGAGATGATCCTCGGCAAGATCGGTCTTCTGGAGAGCAAGGACCTGAAGGCTTCCGCTCTCTCCCATGGTGACCAGAAGGTCCTTGATATTGCCATCGCCCTGGTTCTCAATCCGAAGATCCTGCTTCTCGATGAGCCCACCGCGGGAATGGCCCCTGATGAGCGGATCAGGATGATGCACCTCTTGAAGGAGCTTCACGAGTTCTTCCAGCTCACCACCGTGTTTATCGAACACGATATGGACATGGTTTTCGGCATCGCCCAGGTGATCAGGGTCCTCGTCCAGGGAGAACTCATCGCCGAAGGTCCACCCGATTACATACGTCAGCACGAAGCGGTGATCGACGCATATCTTGGGAAAGAGGTACTGTGACATGGCTGAGATACTGACTACTGAGAACATGAATTCCTACTATGGAAAGAGCCACATCCTCTTCGATGTGAGTCTCAACGTCAGGGAGGGGGAAACCCTCTGTCTCATGGGCCGTAACGGTGCCGGGAAAAGTACCACCTTCAAGAGTATCGTGGCCGTCGTGGTGCCCAAATCGGGCCGGGTCACGTTTGCGGGAAAACCGATCACCGGGCTCAAGCCTTACAAGATATCCCGTCTCGGCGTCGGCCTCGTTCCCGAAGACAGGAAGATTTTCGGGCCCCTCTCGGTAAAAGAGAATCTGATAATCGGCACCTCCTCGGGTCGAAAGGGTATCTGGAATCTGGACATGGTCTATGATTTCTTCCCTGTCCTGAGGGAGTACCAGGATCGCGCGGGCGGCACCCTGTCCGGCGGAGAACAGCAGATGCTCACCATCGCCCGGACACTGATGGGGAACCCGGCCGTCCTGCTTCTCGACGAGCCCACCGAGGGATTGAGCCCTGTCATGGTGAAGACCCTGAAGGATCTGGTCCTGAAACTGAAGGAAGTCGGTACCACCATCCTCCTGTCGGAGCAGAACATCAAATTCGCCATGGCGGTGTCCGACCGGGTGGCCATCATCGACAAGGGCCACATCCGATACGAGTCCGACATCGAGACCTTCAAAAAGGATGACGAGGTAAAGAAACGATACCTCGCCGTCTGATCCTCGCAGGATCGGCCCGCCTCCAGTCATTCCGGTCCCCCCTCCCCCGACTTTCAGGGGGAGACTTCAGGCTGTTGCCCCTTCGGGACAGGTGTTCCCGTCCGCAGTTGAAGCACCAAATCCCAAGCACCACATCCTTAACGGCGTGATGGTGTCGCAATGTCCGAAACCGGGGTACCGCGCCCCTTGTCGAACCATGACCCATTCATTCCGGTTGCCCTGTGATTGAGGCAGTGAGACTCCGGGTTGCCTCCCTCCCGGCGCCCTTGCGGTGAAGACCCTTTTCTTTTTCCTGAACAGACCGCTGACTGACCGACCGGTGCACCGAGTACATTTTGAAGCGGGGTTGATGCATTAGTGCATCATGCCCGGTTCGTAACGGGGCGTGAGGCTGCAGGTCGAGAAGAGGGGGACGGCGGGGAATGGGGTGATTTGTGTGTAGGGCAGTGAAGCGATAGGAGGTTGCGAGGCCGGCGGAGGTGTAAGGGGAGAACATCCGGGTCGGAGAAGGTATGGCACACAAATTGCTTCAGCCAGATAAGAGGATTTCAGAAGGACCGACAAAGGAGGATCCCACATGCCTCTGAAGACACGGGAAGAGTATATAGAGAGTCTGAGAAGCCAGAAGAAGAGGATCTTTCTCTTCGGAGAGGAAGTGAAGAACTATGTCGACCACCCCATCATCAGGCCCTCCATCAATGCCTGCGCCATGACCTATGAGCTTGCCGGCCGCCCGGAGCACCAAGAGCTGCTAACCACCACATCGAGTCTCACGGGGGAGAAGATCAACCGATTCACCCATCTCCACCAGAGCGCTGAAGATCTGGTCAGAAAGGTGAAGATGCAGCGGCTTCTCGGCCAGAAGACCGGGTGTTGCTTCCAGCGGTGTGTCGGCTTCGACGGCTTCAATGCCGTGGACTCGGTTACCTTCGAGATGGACGCTGAACTGGGCACAGACTACAACACCAGGTTCAGGGAATACCTGAAATGGGTGCAGCAGAACGACCTTATCGTCGACGGCGCCATGACCGACCCGAAGGGGGACAGGAAGCTGGCCCCTTCCGAGCAGGCAGACCCGGATCTTTTTGTGCGGATCGTAGAGAGGCGGCCTGACGGTATTGTCGTACGAGGGTCGAAGGTTCACCAGACCGGGGCGGTCAACTCCCACGAAGTCCTCGTCATGCCCACCCAGACCATGCGGGCCGAGGATAGGGACTATGCGGTCTCCTTCGCGGTGCCGGCCGACGCGAAAGGCATCCTGTACATTTACGGAAGGCAGTCCTGCGACACGAGAAAACTGGAAATGGCCGAGATCGATGTGGGCAACACCATGTACGGCGGCCAGGAGGCGGTCATCGTCTTCGACGACGTTTTTGTTCCCTTCGAGCGTGTCTTCATGGCCGGTGAATATCAGTTCACGGGCGCCCTGGTGGAGCGCTTCGCAGGCTATCACCGCCAGAGTTACGGCGGCTGCAAATCAGGGGTAGGGGATGTGCTCATCGGCGCCGCACAGGCAATAGCCAGGCTCCAGGGCACGGAAAAAGCCTCCCATGTCAAGGACAAGATTATCGAGATGATCCATCTCAATGAGACGATCTTTGCCTGCGGCGTGGCCTGCTCGGCGGAGGGCAGGGCAACGAAATCGGGTACCTACCTGATCGACCTCATGCTCGCCAACATTTGCAAGCAGAACGTGACCCGCTTTCCCTACGAGATCTCCCGCCTGGCCCAGGACGTGGCAGGAGGATTGATGGTGACGTTGCCCTCCCAGAAGGACTTCGAGCATCCCGAGGCAGGACCGTACCTGGAGAAATACTTCAGGAGCGTGAATGCGTACAGCACCGAGGATCGGTGCAGGATGCAGCGGCTTATCGAGAATCTCACCCTGGGTACTGGTGCGGTCGGCTATCTCACCGAGTCCATGCACGGAGCCGGTTCACCCCAGGCCCAGAGAATCATGATCGGAAGGCTCGCGAACCTGGACTACAAGGAAAAACTGGCGAAGGACCTGGCAGGCCTCAAGTCGTGACAGGGTCGGTGCATGATCCTTTATTGCGGCAACTGCAACCCGGACGTGGACCCTGCACTGACGGTGAGGGCGGTCAACGAACTATACGGTAACATGGGAGGAGATACTCTTGTGGTGGTAAGCGGCTGTTCGAGGGCCTGTTATTTGCGGACGGAAAAGGTGAAGTCAGTGGAAAAGAGGATTGAAATAAATGCCGAAGAGGCGGTGGAACGCTGGCGGTCGAAGGCAGAGGAGAGCAAGGGAGGGGGAAACCCATGAGTTCCAACTACTACCGTGAGCGGACGTGCAGCGCCGACGAGGCGGTGAAGCTGGTGAAATCAGGGGACCGGATTGTCTTTTCCCACGCGGCGGGTATACCCGTGGAATTGCCCGACGCACTGGTCAGGAGGGCCGCAGAGCTGCGGGACGTGCAGATCGTCCACATGGTACCCATGGGCCCCGCAAATTACTGCCGGCCTGAACACGCGGCAAGTTTCAGGCACGTAGCCCTCTTCACGGGAGGGCCTACCCGCGAGGCCATCTGGGACAACCGGGCCGACTACATCCCCTATGTCTTCAGCGAGATCCCTTTTCTTTTCGAAACCCTTCTTCCCGTGGACGTGGCCATGATTACGGTGTCACCCCCGGACAAACACGGCTTCTGCAGCCTGGGGGTATCGGTGGACTACACGAAGAAGGCGGTGGAGACCGCCAAGACCGTGATCGCCGAAGTGAACAGGAGCATGCCCAGGACCCACGGAGAGTCCTTTGTCCATCTCAGCGATATCGATTGTTTTGTGGAAGTGGAAAAACCGATCATGGAGCTTCAGAACGGGGAACTCACCGACGTGGAGATGAAGATCGGAAGCCATGTGGCGGAACTGATCGACGACGGCTGCTGCCTTCAGCTCGGCATCGGCGGCATCCCTGATGCGGTCCTCCGCTACCTCACCTCCTTCAAGGATCTGGGTATCCATTCGGAGATGATATCGGACGGTGTCCAGCACCTCGTGGAGAAGGGGGTGATTACGGGAAGGAGGAAGAGCATCCACAAGGGCAAGATTGTGGTGAACTTCCTCATGGGTTCCCGCCGGTTTTACGACTGGGTGGACGACAACCCCATCATCGAGATGCGCACGGTGGACTACACGAACAACCCTTATGTGGTGGCCCAGAACAAGAATATGATCGCCATCAACTCGGCCCTCGAGGTCGACCTGTTGGGACAGGTCTGCGCCGATACCCTGGGACCCAAGCAGTTCAGCGGTGTCGGCGGCCAACTCGACTTTGTGAGGGGCGCCCGTATGGCGCCGGGCGGCAAGGCGGTCATCGCCCTGCCGAGCGAGGCCAAGGGTGGCGTCTCCCGCATTACGCCGACCCTCAAGACAGGCGCCGCGGTGACCACCTCGCGCAACGATGTGGATTACGTGGTGACCGATTACGGCGTGGCATCCCTGAAAGGCAAGACGGTCCGGGACAGGATGAGGGCCCTTATCAACGTCGCCCATCCGGGTGCAAGGGAAGGGCTCGCCAAGGCCGCATACGAGGTATATCATGTCTTGCTGTAACAACAGCCTGCCTGGCAGGCATCCATAAACCCCTCCAAATCTTCCTTCCCCCCAAGGAAGATCCATTCCACCCCCGTCTTCCTCCCCCCAGGGGGGCGGGGGTACATACCACGCTTCAATCACCCCAACCCGGCAGGAGACACCTCCTGCCGGGACCCCTCCAACCAAAGCAAAGCTTACTGGCTGAACCGTTGAATGGCTGATAAAGACAGGAACAAGGTGCAAGGTGCAAGGTGCAAGGTGCAAGGTAAAAGAAAGACCCTCATCCACCTCTTCTCCCCTTTCTCTCATCCACCGGTCTTGGAGATCCCGGCAGGGACGGCGATCGCACAATCTTCATCACCGGCTGATTGGCTGACTGGTGAAAAGAGGCAGGCCAGACGCGGATGGGTGGTGGCGTGAGAGTGGCGGGGCTACTGCCTACTGCCGCGCCTTGAAGATGAGGCGGATGGGCGCGCCGGCGAAGCCGAACTTCTCCCTGAGGCAGTTCTCCAGATACCTCTTGTAGTGCTCCGGTATGGCCTCGGGGTGGTTGGCGAAGAGGAGAAACGTGGGCGAACCGGCGTTCACCTGGTTGGCGTAGAGTATCTTCACTTGTTTGCCTTTTGCGTGGGAAGGCGCCAGGCGGGAGGTGAATTCCCTGAAGGCCCGGTTCAGCGCCGGGGTGGCGATACGCTTATGAAGGTTCCCGAAGATCCGCAGGTCCGTCTCGAGAATCTTCGCCACGTTCTTTCCCGTGAGGGCGGAAGTGAAAAGGACGGGACAGAAGGAGGCGTGGGGTATCCTCTGGTAGACGAATTCGCGGAATCTGGCCTCGGTGGTCTCCGCCGGAAGGAGGTCGCTCTTGTTGATGACCACGCAGAGGCCGCACCCCCTGTCGACTACCATGTGGCCGATGGCCCCGTCCTGGTGGCTCACCCCCTCGCTGCCGTCGATGATGAGATTCACCACATGGGCGCGCTCCACGGTCTTCAAGGCGCTGGCGACCGAGTACCCTTCCACCTTCCGGTCGATCCTGCTTTTTCTCCTGAGACCCGCGGTATCGATGAGGACGATCCTGCGGTCTCTGAAGAGAACGGTCGAATCGATGGAGTCCCGGGTGGTGCCGGGGAGGTCGCTCACAATCATCCGATCGGAGCCGAGAATCCGGTTGACGATGGAGGACTTGCCCGTGTTGGGCCGGCCCACGATGGCAACCCGTATGGTGGGGACCTCTTCCTCTTCCGGGGCCGGGCGTTCGCCCTCCATCCCCTCGGGCGCCCCCGTTTTTGCCAGGTCCCAGAGGCGGTCCAGGAGATCGCCCACGCCCAGGCCGTGAAGAGAGCTCACTGCATAAAGCTCCCCCGTCCCGAGCATATAGAATTCTGCCATCCCGAGTTCCCGTTTCGGGGAATCCATCTTGTTCACCACACAGAGGACGGGCTTATGCTGTTTTCTCAGGATGTCCGCGATTTCGAGGTCCGGCGGGAGCAATCCCTCCTTTCCGTCAAGGACAAAGAGTATGACGGACGACTCGCGGACCGACGCCTCCACCTGCCCCTTGATGAGTCCCGCCATGGTGCTCTCCCGGGAAGGCTCGAAGCCTCCCGTGTCCACGAGGACGAAGGTGGTGCCCCGGTACTCAAACTCCCCGTAGTTCCTGTCCCTTGTCACCCCGGGTGTGTCCTCGGTGATGGCCTTCCGGAAGCCGAGAAGCCTGTTGAAGAGGGTCGACTTTCCCACATTGGGTCTGCCCACGATGCTGATCACCGGACCCGGGCGGTTGGAGGCGATGCTCGTCATAGGACCTCAATTAAACCATTCATCGGACCGGCGTTGCAACCCCGTCACTCCCTGTACCGGAGGCCGAGGCTGAGGAGGAATCCTGTGAAGGGGAGAAGGCAGATCGATTCAAGGGCAGCGGGTACACCGAAGGTGTCCGCCACGAGGCCGAGGATCGTCACTCCCAGACCGCCGGTCCCGATGGCAAAGCCCACCATCAGCCCTGACGCCACGCCCAGCCGGTGGGGCAGCAGTTTCTGGGCCATAACCACGGTGACGGAAAAGGTGGAGACAAGGATCATGCCCTGGACACCGAGGACAACAAAGAGCAGGTAGCTCTGCTGGACAAAAGGGATGAACATGGCGGGAAGGATGAGTGTGGAAAGAAGCATGGTGACCCGGACGAAGCGGCGATGACCCCATCGATCCGCTACGGGTGCCCCGGCAAGGGTGCCCACGGCGCCGCAGGCGAGGAAGATGAAGACCAGCTTGCCCGCGAAGAGGGGATCCCCCTTGAGGTAGTTGATGTAATAGAAGGGGATGTAGGAAAGGAGACCCATCTGGGTCCAGGACCTCATAACCACGATGGCGATGACCATGGCAAGGGAGAGATAGGTCGAAGCCCTGGCCTCGTCCGCTGTCCTCATTTTCCCCCCTCCCCCGACCGCGGGCGCGGCAATGGTCTTCCGGAGGCCCAGAACGATGACGGTACAGACGAGTGCCGGTATCACCATCACAGGGAGGGCGGTCAGACCGAGATATTGAATCACGTAGAGGCAGAGAATGGGGCCCAGGGAGAAACCGAGATTTCCCCCCACGGAAAAGATGGCCATGCCGGTGACACTCCGGTCCCCGGTAAAGAAGTGGGCGGTGCGGTACCCTTCGGGGTGATAGGAAGCGACGCCGAGCCCGGTGATGACGACAAGGGCGAGAACGGCCCCGTATGTCGATGGGACCGAAAGAAGGGCAAAGCCGATGCCTGCGCAAAGGAGGCCCACAGGGAGGAGAAAGCCCCGGGCCTTCCGGTCCGAGTAGTAGCCGAAGAGGGGCTGGCAGACCGAGGACGTGAAGTTGGCTACCATAAGGATGAAGCCGGTGGTGGTGTAAGATAGGTCCAGCTTTTCCTTGAGAAAGGGGAGCGTCACGGGCAGGGCGCCCTGATAGATGTCCGTCACCAGGTGTCCCAGGGAGAGGATGAGGAGGACCTTCAGGTTAAACTGTTTCATGAAAGACGATCTTTCTGAACTGGAGGAGCATCCTGCAGGTGGCGCCCCAGATCCTGTCTCCCTCGTAATGGAAGGAGGGGACCTGTTCGATGTGCCCGTTCCGGGGGAAGGGCTGAAAAACGGGGTGTACCTCGGCAAGATAGCCCAAGGGAAGAAAGATGAGGTGATCCACCTCCCGGCGGCTGATCCTGAAATCGTAGGGGTAAGGTATGACGCCCACATAGGGGCTGATGACGAATCCCGTGAGGGTCACCATATCGTCGAGCCGCCCGATCACTTCCACGTGGGACCCCCTCACCCCTATCTCTTCACAGCACTCCCTCAGCGCCGTTGCGAGGGTGCCGCCGTCGGAGTCCTCGCACATGCCCCCCGGGAAAGAGACCTCGCCTTTGTGATGCCGTACCGTGGTCGTCCGCTTGGTGAGGAGGACATGGAGATCGCCGTCTTTCGAGAGAAGGGGTATGATGACCCCGGCACACTTGGACCGGGGAGAGTCCATGGTGCGGGCACTGTAGGACCCCAACCGTTCCCTGATCCGTGTGAGCATAGCTTATTCTACAGGACCGGGGAAGTGTCGTCAATCCGGGGCGCACCCCATGGCCGGGCCGCATCAAGGAGAGGGAACCCTCCTCCTTGTGTCCGCACGGAGGGACGGTCTTGGGGAGAGAAACCCTCGAAGGCCTGGCCGGAACCTCACGAAATTTAACCGGTGTAAAGAAACTGAACGATGATCACAATAGTTCATTATATCAATATGTTGCACTGATGAAGGGCGGTGGGGTGTTAATTATTTTATCACCCCCCTGCAGGCCCCTTTCAATCCCTGTCAATTCCATCATATTGAAATAACAGCACTTTATGATATGGCACGACTATTGCATTACCAATAGACATCATGTGCAAGGATTCACAAAGAGAGAAAACAGAAAGACAGAAAGAAATAACAAAAAACTGAGAAAGGAGAAAGGACCATGGAAAAGAACGTATTGTTGATCGACGACGAAGCAGGACTGAGGCGGAGCGTTTCGATGGGGCTCATGCAGCAGGGATACCACACCGAGCCGTGCGAGACCGGCATGAAGGGTCTCGAGACCCTGGAAACCCTCATGAAGAGGAAGATGCCCCTCCAGGCCGCGATCGTGGACGTGAGACTCCCCGACATCGACGGGCTGAAGCTCCTGAAGGTCATCAAATCCACCTATCCTGATCTGCCCGTGATCCTGATAACAGGGTACGGCAGCGACACGGTGGCCCAGGAGGCCAAGAGTCAGATGGCCAATGCCTATCTGGAAAAGCCCTTCACCGTGGAGGACCTGACCCAGGTGCTGGCAACCGTGAATGCCGCCACGCCCGCCGCCGACTCAGGACTCGCCGTTCCGAAGGCAGTGCCGGCACCCGCTCAGTCCGCAACCGCCTACGCCCTCCTGACCCTGGGCAGCGATGCGAACCTCCTCAAGGTGTACCGGTCTTTCTATTTCCACAAGAACGTGGTCTATTGCGATGCCATCCGGGGCGAGTATGACCTGATGCTGCTCCTCCAGGCGGACACCATGGATGACATCAAGGAAATCGTGGACAAAGAGATCAGGACCATGCCCGAGGTTGCGGAAGCATCGCTTCTTACGGTGGAAGTGCCTGTGTTCGGCGAGAACGTGCACAGCATTATCCGCTCCGTGGACAAGGCCCTCGGACGTGACAAGGCCGATGAGGATGTGACGACCGGCCAGGCGGCCAGAATCAGGGCCTCCTCCTATGTGCTCATGGAGATCGAGAAAGAGAAGCTCGAGGCCATCTATCCCGCTCTTTACTTCAACGATCAGGTGGTGTATTGTGACTATACGCGCGGGAAATACGATATCGTTCTTCTCATGAAGGGCACCAGCTTCAGCGAGATCGAGAACACGATACGGACAAAATTCAAGACTCTCGACGGCGTCCTCAGGATCAAAGAATGGCCCATCCTGACCCTCTTCGATGCATAACGCTGGTGGCGCAGTGGGGTGCGATATGGATACGAGGTGCCGGATTGATATGAAAAAGGAGGATAGATGCTGCAAAAGGAGCAGACACCGGTAGAACAGGGACAATACAAGGTTTCGGGATTCAAAATTGAATTGTGGAAATACCAGGGGGAGATGGGGGCACTCATCCCCCTTCTCCAGTCTGCACAGGAGACGTACGGGTATATTCCCGAATCGGCGATCGATCACATCAGTGAAATCGTGGGGATCCCGTCGGCAGAGATCTATGGTGTCATCACCTTCTACTCCCAGTTCCGGCTGAAGCCGATGGGAAAGAACATCATCAAGGTCTGCGACGGGACGGCCTGCCACGTCAATGCCTCGACCGCCATCATCAAGGCCATCGAGAGCGAGCTCCAGATAGGGAATGATGAGACCACCGATGACGGCCTCTTCACCTTGCAGAAGGTGGCGTGCCTCGGGTGCTGTTCTCTGTCTCCGGTCATCATGATCAACGACGAGACCTATGGACGACTGACGCCGAAGAAGGTGCAGCAACTCTTGAATGAATACAGGGAGCGTGAACAACAGTAGGTCCCCCCGAGACGGCGGCGGCGGCACCATGTCACCGGGCCGGCAGTCGCCCCCATAGCGGGTAACGGGGGACGTGCGCCCCTTTTCCGGCTTCATGATGACCTGCATTCCCCGGCGGGGATCAGGCGGTTCAGGCCGACAAGGGGTGACGCAGAGCCGTACCACACACAACTGACAGAAGATTAGGAGAGAGGCATGAAGACAATCAAAGTGGGCCTTGGAACCTGCGGCGTGTCAGCCGGAGGTGAAAAAACCTTTGAGGCCATCAAAGATGAAATAGAACGACAGAATATCCAGGTTGTACTCCGGGAGACAGGTTGTAACGGCATGTGCTACCGGGAACCCCTGGTGGAAGTCATCGACGAGAAGAATCGTTCCTTCATGTATGGCGAGGTGACCCCGGAAAAGGCAAAACGGATCATGACCGAGCATGTCCTCGCCGACAGGCCGGTCCCGGAATGGATCGTACAGAGTACCGCACCTTCGGACGACGACTCTTTCTTCGCGAAACAGCGGAGGATCGTGCTCAGGAATTGCGGTATCATCGACCCCAACTCCATCGACGAATACATCGCCGTCGGGGGATACCAGGCAATCCAGAAGGTTTTGAAGGAGTACAGTCCGGAGGATGTCATCGACATCATCACCAGATCGGGTCTGCGGGGCAGGGGCGGCGGCGGCTTCCTGTCCGGAGTGAAATGGAAGTTCTGCCGTCAGGCGGAGGGTACGCAGAAGTACGTTATCTGCAATGCCGACGAAGGGGACCCGGGGGCCTTCATGGACCGGAGTACCCTGGAGAGCGACCCCCATTCCGTCCTCGAGGGGATGATGATCTGTGCCTATGCCATAGGGGCGGAGGACGGCTACATCTATTGCCGGGCGGAATACCCCAAGGCGGTCCAGAGGTTGAAGCATTCCATCAGGGAGGCCCTGGCCCGGGGGTTCCTGGGAAAGAACATCTTCGGATCCAAGGTCAATTTCTCCATCAAGATCAAGGAAGGGGCGGGTGCCTTCGTCTGCGGCGAAGAGACCGCCCTCATCGCCTCTATCGAAGGAAAGCGCGGCATGCCCCGGTTCAGACCTCCCTTCCCGGCGAACAAGGGGTTGTGGGGAAAGCCGACCAACATCAACAACGTGGAGACCTTCGCCAATGTTGCCTGGATCATTATGAACGGACCCGAAGCCTTTGCCGCCATGGGGACGGAGAACAGCAAGGGCACGAAGGTATTTGCCCTGGCCGGCAAGGTGGCAAGGGGCGGTCTCGCGGAGGTGCCCATGGGCATCACCATCAACGAGATCGTCTACGATATCGGCGGCGGCATCAAGGAAGGCAAGAAATTCAAAGCGGTCCAGATGGGAGGCCCTTCCGGCGGTTGTATCCCCGCCTCCATGGGCGACCTTCAGATAGATTACCAGCAGATCAACAAGACAGGGGCCATTATGGGCTCCGGCGGCCTGGTGGTCATGGACGAGACGACCTGCATGGTCGACATGGCCAAGTTCTTCCTTCGCTTCACCCAGGACGAGTCGTGCGGCAAGTGTACCTTCTGTCGCATCGGCACCAAGAGGATGCTCGAGATCCTGGAAAGGATCACGGACGGCAACGGCAGGGAAGGCGATATCGAGTTGCTGAGAGACCTGGCCTACCAGATCCGGAACAATACCATTTGCGGCCTCGGTCAGACTGCGCCGAACCCCGTGCTTACGACCCTCAAGTATTTTCCCGAAGAGTACGAGGCCCACATTCGCGACAAGAAGTGCCCCGCCCACAGTTGTTCAGCCTTGCTCACCTATTCGATCAAGGCCGATGCCTGCAAGGGGTGTATGGCCTGTGCAAAGGCCTGTCCTTCCGAGGCCATCAAGGGAGAGAAGAAAAAGCCCCACGAAATTGATACCGCCCTATGCGTGAGGTGCGGAAAATGCTTTGAGGTCTGCAAATTCGGGGCAGTGATAAAAAACTAACCATGGAGAGCGTCGATGACTCAAGAAATAAAAGTAACCATAAACGGAAAACCCTATACGGCGAGCCCCGGCCAGACGATTCTGGAGGTTGTCCGGGCCTATGATATTGACGACATCCCCACCCTCTGCTGGGACCCGAAACTCCCTCCTTACGGGTCGTGTTATCTGTGTGTAGTCGAGGTGGAGGGTCTTGAAAAACTGATACCCTCGTGCTCCAGTCCCGTTGCTGAGGGGATGGTGATCCATACCGATAACGAAAGGATCAGACAGTCCAGAAAAACGGCTTTGGAACTGCTTCTCTCCAATCACTATGCCGACTGTCTCGGGCCGTGCACCCAGACATGTCCCGCAGGTGTCGACGTGCAGGGTTACATTGCCCTCATCGCCATGGGAAAGTACAGAGAGGCGGTCAAGTTGATCAAAGAGACCAATCCCCTGCCGCTCGTCTGCGGCAGGGTCTGCGTGCGGGAGTGCGAGGCGGCGTGTCGCCGCAACCGGGTCGACAGCCCTGTGGGTATCGATTACCTGAAACGATACGCCGCGGACATCGATATCGAAGACCCGTGGGTGCCCGAGTTGCCTCCCGGGAACGGGAAAAAGGTGGCGGTGGTCGGAGGAGGGCCTGCCGGTCTTACCTGCGCCTATTTTCTCATCACCAGGGGCTATGGCGTTACCCTCTTCGAGCGCTCTCCCCATCTCGGGGGTATGCTGCGGTATGGTATTCCCGAGTACCGCTTGCCGAAGGAGATGCTGGACCGGGAGATCAGATGGATTACCGATCTCGGGGTGGAGGTGAAGACCGGGGTGGGACTCGGTACGGATATCGGCCTCCAGGAACTCCGGGATCAGTATGATGCCGTCTTTCTTGCCATGGGCGCCCAGAACGCCAAAGGCATGGGGCTTCCCGGAGAGAATGAGACAGAGGGAATTGTGGGCGGCGTCCACTTTCTGCGCCGGCTCCAGTCCAGTGATGTGCCCCAACTGAAGGGGAAAGAAGTGGTGGTGGTGGGCGGAGGAAATACCGCCATTGACGCCTCCAGGTCCGCCCTCAGGATGGGCGCAAAAAAGGTCACTATTCTTTACAGAAGGACCAAGAAGGAAATGCCCGCCCACGAGATGGAGATCGATGCGGCCATCGAGGAGGGCGTGGAGATCATCTACCTCTCAGCGCCCACCGCAATCATCAGTACCGACGGACGGCTCGAAGGCCTCACCTGCATCATGATGGAACTGGGCAAGCCGGATGCCAGCGGCCGGCGGAGCCCGGTGCCCGTGGCGGGATCGGAATATAATCTGAAATGCGACCTCGTTGTTTCCGCCATCGGCCAGGATATCGACCTCGGCACCATCTGTGCCGACGGCCAGCTCAAGGCGACACGCTGGAGCACCCTCGTCACCGACGATACCACCCTCGCGACCTCCATCCCGGGAGTGTTTGCCGGTGGGGACGTGGTCACGGGCCCTGCCGTGGCGATCGATGCCATAGCACACGGCAAGCGTGCGGCAGAGGCCATAGACTCATACATCAGGAAGGGCTCCTCCGAAGTGGGGTCCAGGGGGTTTGTAAGCCGCAAGGAAAGCTACGGCGACATCCCTGACGGCGAGTTTCTTCCCATGGTGAAGATCGCCAAGGAGAAAATGAAAGAGCTGCCGCCGGAGGAAAGGATCCACTCCTTTGCCGAGGTGGAGCTGGGGTTCACCCGGGAACAGGCCATGAACGAGGCATCCCGGTGTCTCGAGTGCGGCTGTTCGTCTCTTTTTGACTGCGCCCTGAGAAAATACGCCACTGATTTTGCCGTAGACATGAACCGGTTTCTCGGGGATGTGAGGATGTACAAAGTGGATCAGGATCACCCCTTCATCAACCTTGATCCGAACAAGTGCATCGCCTGCGGCCGGTGCGTAAGGACGTGCTCGGAGATTCTGAAAATCGCGGCACTCGGGTTTGTGTACAGGGGGTTTAAGTCGGTGGTCAAGCCCTCGATGGAGAAAAAACTGCTCCAGACCAACTGCATTTCGTGCGGTAACTGTATCGCCGCCTGCCCTACGGGGGCCATCACCGAGAAACTGCCCTTCAGAAAGCCGGGCCCGTGGGTATCGAAGAAGGTGGAATCGGTGTGCAGCTTCTGTTCCATGGGATGCAACCTCAGCTACAAAGTCTTTTTCGACCACTGCTTCACGGTGGCCAATGTAAACGGCAGCTCGCACAACAAGGGTTATCTTTGCGCCAAGGGGCGATTCGGGTACCGGTATATGCTCGACGAGGGCAGGCTGCTCACCCCCATGGTGAAGAAGAAAGGTCGACCCGTGGAGACGAGCTGGGACGAAGCCTTCGACACGGCGGCCAGGAGGATACGGTCTATCATCCAGGCCTATGGATCTGACTCCGTCGCCGTCTTCGCGTCGCCCAGAATGACGAACGAGGAACTCTATTCCCTTCAGAAATTCGCCCGCGCAGGCCTGGGAACCAATAACATCGGGAGCTTCAGCAATCTCGTGAACAGCGCGGAGCAGGACTGCCTGGACGATATGTTCGGCCTCACGGTTTCGACAACCACGCTGGACGATTTGAACAAAGCGGATGTGATCGTGGTGATGAATGCCGATCTGTCGGAGGACAATCTCATCGCTGAACTGAAGATCAAGGCGGCCCAGAAAAACGGGGCCAGGATCGTCACCGTCAATTCATCGGAAATCCCCCTCAACAAGGTGTCCGACCTCTGGGTAGACGCGAAGCGGGGTACCAACACGGTTCTCATCCAGGGCATCTGCAAGGCCCTTGTCGACAGAGGGCTCGCAGATCAGGCATTCGTGAAGGAGAGGACCGAGGGATTCGACGCCTTCAGGGAATCGCTGGCGTGGTTCACCACGGAGAATGTGGCGGCAACAACCGGCGTGAGCGAGGCGAAGCTGGCAGAGTTCTACGAACTGATGAGCGATCCCGGAAAGAACATTATCGCCCTGTACAGTATCGATTCCCTCTGGGAGAAGTCCCGGTACGCCCTGGAGGCGCTCGCCAACCTGATGATGGTGACGGGCAGGGTGGGTAAGCCGGGCAACGGTATGGTGATCCTTCGGGATTTCTCAAATTCTCAGGGTTTGATGGATATGGGCGTGGACTCGAGATATCTGCCCGGATTCATCCGGGCCGGTCAGGAGAAGAGAATAGACGACCTGGGCAAGAAATGGGGGGTCGATATCAGGCCGGTCTTCAAGCCTGTGGACCTGGCGGCTGCCCTGGAGGACGACCGGATCAAGGCCATCCTGATCTTCGGAGAAAACCCGCTCGAGGAAGTTTCAAACCTGAAATACACGGGGGGAGCGGAATTCACACTTGTGGTCGACCATTTCATGACGGAGACGGCCCTGGAGGCGGACGTGGTCCTGCCCGCTTCGATGCCGGTGGAGACGAGCGGTTCCTACACCTCCTGTGACAGAAGGGTACAGAGGTTCCCGAAGGTCTTCGAATCGAAGACAGGCATGGAAAACTGGCAGATCATCGCGGAGCTCGCGCGGAGAACGGGAACGGATCAGGGCTTCACGTCGGTGGAGGGAATTTTCGACGAGATAGCGAAGGTGGTCCCCTTTTACGGCAACCTTTCTCCCGACGGTTTCTGGGGGAGAGATATTCTCGCCCGGGACTTTGAAACCGATACGGGTAAAGGGCGGTTCCGGGTCCTCAGGGTCGACCTGGAAACCACCAATGTGGAGAAGACGCCGTACCTTTTCAGCGAACAGTATTACAGCAGAAAGATTAAGGCGAGAGTAGCGCCGTGAGGAAAGGATCGGACCGGAATTGATAAAGGACGGGGAGGGGCAGGTGCAGACCGGCCCCTCCCTTCATACATGGTGTGTATCATGATGAAAAGGCCTGCCGGGCCTTCCGCGGCCTGGTCAGGATGACGACTAGAAAGGAACGGACCGGAAAGGAAGAAGGAGATAATGATGCCGCCCCATGACGTGGACGCGATGAAGAAGGATCTCGAGAGACGGGAACGGGAGCTTGAATGTCTCTATCGCGTGGGTGCCGAGATAAGGCTCGGCGGCACTCATGATGAGTGTTTCAGGGCCATCACCGCCCATCTCATCCATGGTCTTCAGTTGCCCGAAGGCGCCTCCGCGTCAATCCGGTTCGACGGCACGGAATACACCGGCCGCCCACTGGCGAACAAGGAAGAGGGGGCAGTCTTCTCGTCCGATATTGTGGTTGCCGGCACCAAGCGGGGCGCGGTAGAAGTGTTTCCGGGCGATCTAAAGACGCCCTTTTCCGAAGAGCAGAAGAGGCTCGTCAAAGAAGTCGGTTTCAAGATATCCACCCATATCGAGCGGATTGAAATAGCGGCGGAACTGAACCACTACGTCGGCAAACTGAAGGAACTGGTGGACGAGAAGACCCGGGAACTCGAGAAGTCGAAGAAACAGTACGAGGACTTCTTCAACGACGCCCCCACGCCCATGCTCATTTCCCATGTGGACGGCGATATCATGAAGGCAAACCGGGCCTTCTACCGCCTTCTCCGGTATCCCGAAGACGGTTCGGTTCACCTCAATTTTGTCCTGAGCGGTCTCTACGAAAACCCGTCCATCAGGCCCGTCATCTTCGAAAACCTGAGGAGGCACGGATTCCTGGAAGGACTTGAGCTGACCCTTCTGGACAGCGCGGGCAATCCTGTTCCTGTGATTGCCTCCTACATATTCATCGATGTGGACGGCGAACGGTGCGTGGAGTCGGTGTACAAGGACATACGGTTACGCAAGGAACTGGAGCGAAGGTTGATCGAGCAGAACGAGAACCTGGAACAGAATGTCCGGCAAAGGACGATCGACCTGGAAAACCAGAAGAACCTTCTCGTCAAGAAGAACACGGAGTTGGTGAGCCTCACGGAGAAACTGAAGGTAAGTAAGATGAGGCTCCAGACCCTCTTCCAGGCCATTACCGATACGGTTGTGGTCATCGACAGTGACTTCAACATCCTCATGTCCAACAGGAAGGGGATCGGTAACAAGGGAAAGTGTTACCGGCGGGTCTTCGGTCGGGACAAGGTCTGCGAAGAATGCCGGATCGGGAAGGTATTTGAAGAGAAAACGCCCGTTTCTCTTGAGCGGAAGGAGGACGACGAGCACTACCTGCTCCGGGCCTACCCCGTTTTCAACGCGAAGTGTGAGGTGACGGGGGCCCTCGAATTCTCCCGGGTGATCACCAAAGAGAAGAACATGGAGCAACAACTCCTCCAGGCCGACAAGCTGGCCTCTCTCGGTCAGCTCGTCTCGGGGGTCGCCCACGAGATCAACAACCCCAACACCTTTATCCGGGGCAACCTGACCATTCTTCAGGAGGCGCTGAACGACATCCTGCCCATTCTCGACCGCGCCTACGAGTCCCGCCCCGACCTTAAGATCGCCCGTCTCAACTACGAGATGTTCAGGCAGTCGGTCCCTGTCCTGGTTGATGACATGGTGCAGGGGGCCAACCGGATCAAGGGGATTGTGGATGGATTACGAAAGTTCGCAAAGCGGGACGAGGGACTCCTCAACGAGGTGGTGGACGTGAACAGCATCACGGAAGCCTGTCTGCGCCTCGCGGACAACCAGATCCGCAGGACGGCGGATGTGAAGACCGATTTCGACCCTGAGCTGCCCGAGATAAGAGGAAATATTCAAAAACTGCAGCAGGTTATCGTGAATGTACTCATCAACGCCTCTCAGGCGATGGACAAGGATCGGGGAACCATCACGATCTCCTCCCGTCGTTTGAACGACAGGGAGATTGTCCTCAAGGTGAACGACAACGGCAAAGGTATGGATGAAAAGACGGTGAAGCAGATTTTCGACCCCTTTTTTACGACAAAGCGGAATCAGGGGGGGACGGGCCTGGGGCTTTCCATAGCCTACGGGATCATCAAGGAGCATAAAGGCAGAATCGAAGTGGAGAGCAAGACAGGCGTCGGTACGACCTTCTCCATCTACCTCCCCATAAGGCCGGAGGAGGCTTAATGGACAGGATCCTTGTTATTGACGATGATCAGGCGGTGCTCAATTACCTGAACATCTTTCTCCTCCAGGACGGTACCTTCGATGTCACGACCCTGTCGAACAGCACAAAGGCCTTCGACATGCTCAAGGCAGGCGACTACGATCTATTGCTTCTCGACATGGATATGCCTGAGGTGACGGGTCTTGACATTCTCAAGGTCATTCACGAAGAAGGTATCGATGTCCAGACCATCGTTCTCACCGGGGTGGAGGATATCAGCCTCGCTGTCGCGGCCATGAAGCTGGGGGCCGTCGAGTATCTCACAAAACCGGTTGACAATGACCGGCTCCTCAACCTCATGCACGAAACCCTCGCGCAGAGGAGGATATCCCGAAACGTTGAGAGCGAGTTGACGGCGGCGGCGAACCTCAGATTCAAGGAGGCCTTCAAAGAGATCGTCACGCAGGACAAGAAAATGAGAGAGGTCTTTTCCACCGTCGAGAAGATGGCCCTCACGAACAACAGTGTCCTGATCTGGGGCGAAAGCGGCACGGGAAAAGAACTCATCGCCCGGGCGATCCACCGGATCAGCAAGCGGAACGGCCAGAGTTTCGTTGCCGTCAATGCGGGCGCCTTTGCCAGCGAACTCTTCGCCTCGGAGTTCTTCGGACACAACCAGGGCGCCTTCACCGGTGCCACTTCGAACAAGAGGGGGTTTCTTGAAGAGGCTGACCGGGGCACCCTTTTTCTCGACGAGATCGGGGAGCTGGCCCTTCCGATTCAAGTGAAGCTGCTCCGCGTCCTCCAGGAAGGGGAGTTTTTCCGCCTCGGATCGACCAAAAACCTGAAGGTGGACGTGCGCATTATCGCCGCGACCAACAAGAACCTCCAGGAAGAGATAAAGACGGGCAACTTCCGGAAGGACCTCTTCTATCGTCTCAACATCAACTCCATCTACCTTCCCCCCCTTCGGGAGAGGAAGGGGGACATCCCGCTCCTTGCGCACCACTTTCTGCGCAGGTTCTGCCAGACGAACAACAAGAAGATCGAGAAGATTTCCGAGGCGGTGATGAAGTCCCTCAACCAGTACGATTACCCCGGGAACATCCGGGAACTCATGAATATCATCAACAGCGCCGTCATTGTAGAGTCCGCGGGAGAACTGAGAAAAAAATCGCTTCCCAGCTATTTCCTCGAGCATGCGGGATCGGGCGAGAGCGGATTCGGGGATGTACCCCTCAAGACCCTCGACGAGGTGGAGAACGACCACATCAGAAGGGTCCTGGAGCATACGGGGGGGAACAAGACCAGGGCGGCCGAGATCCTCGGGATCTCGAGGGTCAGTCTCGTAGCGAGGCTGAAGAAACAGAAGGTGGAAAGCCGATAAGGCGAGTCCCCCGGCCCCCCGTCGTTGTCCCGCCTGTTCGCCGCCTCGCCAAAAGTCCCTGCTATTTGCTATACTTATCTCAAGAGATGGTGACCTTTTCAGGGTGCTGCCCGTCAACGGAGGGGCGAGGATTCCCGAAGGAGGGCGTGCTTCCATGCCTCGGAACAAAGAGGAGAGGATATTCCGCTCGGTCCTGCAGAAGGCCCCCTACGGGGCCGTCCTCATCGACAGCGATGGATCCTACCTCTACGTCAATGAAGAATTCACGAACATAACGGGATACCGCCTGCAGGACGTGCCTACAGGACGGGACTGGTTCGAGTTGGCCTACCCCGATCCGGCGATCAGGGCCCGGGCGGTGGAGGCGTGGAGAGGGGACTCGGGAAAGACGGGCGCCTCCCAGACCTTCACCATTACCTGCAAAGATGGCGCGGAAAAGGTGGTGGAATTCAGACCGAACGCGCTGGGTGACGGGCGGTATATCCTCATGCTCTCCGATGTCACCGAACGGGAGATGGCGAGGAAGAGCCTCCAGGAGGCCCGCAACGAGCTTGAGAAGAGGGTGGAGGAACGGACCGCCGAGCTTCTTGATCTCAACCGCGGTCTGGAACGGGAAATTGCGGTAAGGAGGGAAACGGAGCGGGCCCTGCGGGAAAAAGAGGAACGGTTGAGTGCCATCGTGGAGGCCTTCGAAGGTCTCATCTACGTGTGTTCCGAGGACTACCGGGTGGAGTTCATGAACGAACGGTTCATCAGGCGCACCGGCTATGACCCCCTCGGGGAGTTTTGCTACGAGGCCATCCACAGGCGCAATTCCGTCTGCCCATGGTGTGTGAACGACCGGGTCTTCGCGGGAGAAACGGTGAGGTGGGAATTACAGAGCCCCATGGACGACCACTGGTACTACGTGATCAATACGCCCATATACAACCCCGGCGGGGGGGTTTCCAAGTACGCCATGCTTTTTGACATCACGGAACGGAAGAGGGCCGAGGAAAAGGTGGCGGATCTCAACCGGAGCCTGGAGCAGAAGGTGGCTGAACTGGGGCGGGCGAACAGGGAGTTGGAGGTGTTCAGCTATTCCATATCCCACGATCTGAAGACATCGGTGGTGGGGATCGAGGGCCTTGCCCGGACACTGATGGAAAAATACAGCCGCCCCCTGGACGGGAAGGCCCGGCACTACCTGGAGATGATCCACAGGAGCTCCCGGGAGATGACCGAATTCCTGAACGACCTGGTAGCCTTCTTCTACATGGGTCGCAAGGCCCTCAAGCTGGTGACCCTCGACATGGAGAAAATGGCGCGGGACGTGACGGAGCAACTCTCGGCCTTTCATGGGGAACGGCAGGTGGATATCTCTGTCTCTCCCATGCCTGTCGGCATCGGTGACAAGACCATGATCAAGCAGGTCTTCTCCAATCTGGTGAGCAATGCCTTCAAGTACAGCAGGGACCGGATGCCGGCGGTTATCCAGATCGGGGGCTGGAGTGAAGAGGAGAGAAACGTCTATTTTGTGAAGGATAACGGCATCGGCTTCTCGGAGGAGATGGCCGAACGGCTGTTCGAGGTCTTTGAAAGGCTTCACTCCGTCGACCAGTTCGAGGGCACCGGCATCGGTCTAGCCACGGTGAAGAGGGTGGTGAAGCGGCACGGAGGGGAGGTATGGGCCCGGAGCACCCCGGGCAAGGGCGCCACCTTCTACTTTACTCTGCCCACGCCCGAAAAACGGTGAGATAGAGGGTTCCTTCCGGGACCTCCCCGTCCGTGCAACCAACCACCTCCCGTCCGTCTGTTGTGTCCTCTATCACCGGTCAGCGAATCAACCGGTCAGCCGCCTCACCTTACCTGCAACACTTCGGCTCGTCCTTCCCTTTGGCCGGTAAGTCCTCTCCTTCCTTATCCTTGTCCTTCTTCTTTTCCAGGGCCTCGGCGATCTCGGTCAGTCTTTTCATGACCAGATGGTTGATCGTACCCTCGGGATAGGTGCCGTCCTCCCGCAGTTCCCCCGCCGGCATCCCGGTAAGGATTTCCAGCCCCTCCTCCATCCTGTCGATGGCGTGGATGGAGAACCTGCCCTCTTCGACCGCCCTGACCACCTCGTCCTTGAGCATGAGATGCTTCACGTTCCTCCGTGGGATAATGACGCCATGGCTTCCGTCGAGCCCCCGGATCTTACAGAGATCGAAGAAGCCCTCGATCTTCTGATTCACCCCCCCGATGGGCTGGACGTCGCCGTTCTGGTCCATGGAACCGGTAACGGCAAAGCTCTGCTTCAACGGGACCCCGGATATGCTCGACAGGAGGGCGTAAAGCTCGGCGCAGGTCGCGCTGTCGCCCTCCACCATCTCGTAGAGCTGCTCGAAGGTGATGGAGGCGGAGAGGCTGATGGGGGTTTTCACCGCATACTTGCTCCCCAGGTAGCTCGTGATGATGAGGATGGCCTTCTCATGAATCTTGCCGCTCATCTTCGTCTCCCGTTCAAGGTTGACCACGCCGGCCTTCCCGGCATAGGTCTTGGCCGTGATCCGGGAGGGTTTTCCAAAGCTGTAATCGCCCAGATCGAGGACGGCGAGGCCGTTCACCTGGCCTGTTCTGGCTCCGTCCGTATTCACGATCAGGGTATCCTCCACGATCATCTCCCTGAGCCGTTCCTCCACCCTGTTGACCCGCAGGACCTTTTCGTCCATCGCCCTGGTCACATGGGCCGAGGTGACCACCTTTGCCCCCTCTTTTGTTGCCCAATAGTGGGATTCTCTGAGGAGATCCCTGATGTCGCTGAACCTGGTGGAAAGCTTTTCCTGGTGATCGGCGAACCGGGAGCCGAATTCGACGACCTTCGCTACCCCGGTCCTGTCGAAGGGGAGGAGGTGTTCCTCCTTCTGGCAGAAGGCTACGAAGGACGCGTACTTCTGCTCGTTCTCCGGGGTCCTGTCCATGCGGCTGTCAAAGTCCGCCTTCACCTTGAAGAGCTCTCTCGACTCTTCGTCGTAATTGTGGAGGAGGTAGTAAAGGTACGGGCTTCCCACGAGGACTACCTTCACATTCAGGGGTATGGGCTCCGGTTTGAGCCCCGCCGTGGTGATGAAGCGGTACTGTTCGAGCACATCCTCCACCCTCACCTCCCGGTTCTTCAGGGCCCGCTTGAGGGCATCGTAGGAGAAGGGGTTCTTGAGCAGGTCCAGGGCGTCGATGACGAGATACCCGCCGTTGGCGTGGTGGACCGCCCCCGCCTTGATCATGGAGAAATCGGTGGAGGCCATCCCGTAGACAAACTTGTTCTCAATCCTGCCGAAGAGGTTGAGGTAGGTGGGGTTGCTCTCGAAGACCACGGGGGCGCCCGAGGCCTCGCCATTGTTCACGATCACGTTCACCGAATACTTTACGAAAGAGCTTTCCTGCCTCGGCATCTTCAGAAAAGGAAAGGGGTTGGGCTGCTCTTCAGTCGCCCGGAACTCGTCCAGGTGTGAAAGCACCTCCTCTCCCACATCGTCGAGATAGCGGCCCAGTTTGTCGTTCTGCCCGTACTTGGACTTCAGATTCTCTATCAATGTCCCCAGAATCTCGAGGGCGATCATCCGTTCCAGACGTGTGAGCATGTCGCGGACCAGCTTTTCCGCATCCCTCAGGATTCGGACCACGTCGTTCAGCTTCTCCTGGAACATGCGACCTGTCTCTTCGAGCTTCTTCTTGGTCTTGTCATCATAGGTCTCGAATTCTTCCTTCGTGACCAGCTCCCCGTTTTCTTTGAGGGGGACAATCATGATGCCTGCCGCGCCCTTCCTCACGCTGAAGCCCTTGGTGCGGGCCTCCTCATCCAGGCGGGAAAGGTACTCTCCCTGTTTTTCGTTGAACTCGTCAACGATCTTGCTCTTCTGGACCTCGTACTCCTTCGATTCGAAGGCCTTGGGTATCTCAATGCGGAGTGTCCTGATCAGGTCTTCCATGTCTTTCTGGAAGAGAACGCCTTTGCCGGGCTCCAGGGAAAGGGCAAGAGGCACATCGGGATCCCTGAAGTTGTAAACATAGCACCAGTCCTGAGGAACTACTTCCTTACCCGCCTTTTCCCGAAGCATGGCCATGACCGTAGACATCTTTCCCGTGCCTGCCTCGCCGAGGGCAAAGATATTGAACCCGGCGCTGGTCATGGTAAGTCCGAAATCGAGGGCCCTGATGGCCTTCTCCTGGCTGATCGCCTCGGTGACTGCCGTGATCTCATCGGTCGTGCCGAAAGGAAAGAGTTCAGGCGCGCAGCGCCTGGAAAGGTTTTCGGGCGGGAGCTTGGTCGCCATATGAACCTCCTTGTGTCGTCCGCCTTGATGTAACATGAAGCACACGGCCAAAAGGAGCCGAATGCACACGATAGGTGAATGTAATCATTCCGGAGGGCCATTTCAAATCCGCCCCCGTGCCTTCACCTCATCCAGCTCCCGCCGGTGACACAGATGGTCTGCCCGGTTATGTACTCCCCCTCGTCCGAGGCAAGGTAAAGGGCAGCATAGGCCACGTCCTCCGGAACCCCCTTGCGGGGATAGGGGATCATGGCGTACATCCTCTCAATCTCTTCCCGTGGATAGAGGTGGGGGATGAACTCGTTGTAGATAAAACTCGGTGCGATGGTATTCGCGGTAATGAAGTGCTCCGCCGCTTCCATGGCGAGGCAACGGGTGAAGGCCATAACACCCGCCTTCGCCGCCGCATAGTGGGCATGACCGGCCTTGAGCCCCATGAAGCCGGCCGTGGAAGTGACATTGATGATGCGGCCGAAGTGCTGCCCCATCATGATGGGGAGCACCGCTCGGCAGGCGTAGAAGGTGCCCCGGAGGGACACATTGATGACCAGCTCCCAGTCCTCGTCCGTCAGGTCAACTACCTGGCCGGGCCGGTTGGTCCCCGCATTGTTGAAAAGAATATCGATCCGGCCGAACCGGGAGCGGGCTGTTCTGACAGCCTCCTCGACGTGATCCTTCCGTGTCACGTCACACTCGATGCCGAGTGCGGCGACCCCGAATTCTTCCGCAATAGACTCCGCCACAGCGAGGGCCCGTTCCCTGTGGGCGTCGGTCACCACCACTGCGGCCCCTTCGCGGGCCATGACCCGTGCCGTGGCCTGTCCTATGCCTGCACCTGCCGCCGCCGTGAGCAGGGCTACTCTGTTCTTCAGTCTCATGGTCTTCCTCCCCAAATTATCTTACAAAATGGCGCGCCCGGCCTCAAGGGGCCCCCCTATTTTTTCGGCTTGACAGGAAATGCCCATCGCATATAATGGATGGGACGTTGCGGCGTTCGGGGGGCACCAGATCTACATCACCTTGGATTCACGATCTTATCCATAAGAAGGAGGGGCTATGAATTCAGTTGTCGTACTGATTCTGGGATTCATCGTTTTCTTCGTGGGGTATCGTGTCTATGCGAAGTACGTTGACAGCAAGATCATCAAGGCTGACCCGAAGCGGGCCACTCCTGCCAAGATGTACATGGATGGCGTTGAGTTCATGCCTACGAGCAAGAACATCCTCTTCGGGTACCAGTTCAAATCCATTGCCGGCGCGGCGCCTATCATCGGACCCATTATCGCCATCCAGTGGGGGTGGCTCCCGGCCCTCATATGGATACTCGGGGGCACCCTTTTCATAGGCTGGGTGCACGATTATTCAAGCGCCATGATGGCCATGAGGAATGACGGTGCATCGTTCGGGGGATTAAGTCACAAGCTCATATCCCCGAAGGCCAGGCTTATCCTTCTTTCCTTCATTTACTTCTACCTCCTCCTCATCGCCGGTGCCTTCGGCAACGTGGTGGTAAGTACGGCCGTTTCCCTCAAGGCCGCCCCCATGGCGTGGCTTTTCCTCACCGTCGGGGGGGTGTTGGCCGGCCAGATGATCTACCGCTGGAGGAAGGATATCCTTCTCACCACCGCCGTCACCGTGATTCTGGCCCTCATAGGCATCTACGTGGGAACGATTCTTCCGTCGGACCAGATCCTCGGCACGGATATGTCGAACAGCAGGGTTCTCTGGGCCATCGCAGCCTTTGTCTTCTGCTACTTCGCCGCTGTCCTGCCCATATGGCGATTCGCCCTGCCCGTCAACTATGTGGCTTCTTACATAGTCTTTCTTGGCCTTCTCTTCGGGATAATCGGGGTTTTTATCCTCCATCCCGACTTCACCCTTCCTGCCTACACGGGTTTTTCCATCAGGATCGGTCCCATCTGGCCTATCATGTTCGTCACCATCGCCTGCGGGGCGATCTCGGGGTGGCACAGCATCGTGTCCAGCTCGGGCACGGCCAGGCAACTTGAAAATGAACTGGATGCGCGGCCTGTGGGAGGCGGTGTCATGTTTGTGGAGATGATGCTTGCCCTTTTCGCGTTGATCATTGCGGGAACGATTTATGCGTCGGGCGCCGAGTACGGGGCCGCCATCGCCAAGGGGCCGGGTGCCATCTTTGCCGCAGGGGTCTCCAAGTTCCTGGGGGCCCTGGGGCTTCCGGCGGGCATCGGCCGGTCATACGGGAGCGTCATGATGATCGTCCTCGCCGTTACGATTATGCAGCTCGTTATCCGGTTCATGAGGGTGGCAACGGCTGAACTTCTGGGCGATGTAAGCCCTGTTTTCAAGAATGCCCATGTGGGCACCTTCGTGGCCAGCGTGCTGGGCATAATCCTTGTGCTCACGGGATGGTGGCAGTATCTCTGGGTGCTCTTCGGCGGTGCGAACCAATTGATGGCCTCCCTCGCCCTCATGCTGATTACGGCGTGGCTCATGTCCGAGGGGAAGCCGATGGCGTGGACCTTCTACCCCATGATCTTCATGTTCGTCACCACTATAGCGGCCCTCATCTACACGTCCTACAACCTGCTCCAGAAGGTCGTCTCCGGCGCGGTCAAGGGCGAGGCCCTTGTCGGCAATACGCTCATGGGTCTTGTGGGACTGTTCCTTGTCATCGCGGCCCTCGTCCTCGGTACTGAAGGATTCAAGGCCTTCAGGCGTTACCGGGCCATAAGGGCCCAGGCTGCGGCTGCAAAGGCCTGAGCGAATCATGGTATGATTGAAGATTAGAAAAGAGCACTATTACAGGAGTTGAGAGGAAGAAGAACATGGGAAAGGACAAGAAAAAGGGCGGTATGTTTCAGGCAGTAAAGGAGTTCGTGTACGGGGTGGCGGCCCACGACTCGGCGAGATTTGCCCTCAAGAGCAGGGCCAGCATGGAACACCTCTTCATCCTCATTACCATGGGGGATATGCTGGGCGTACCCATCCTTCCGCCCTACTATTCGCTGCGGCTTCTCCCCTACGTGGTGCCCCAGATTTCAACGTGGAAAAGGAGGATGTTGAGGGAGAAGGACCTGACCGACGCCCTGGCGTGAGGCCTGGACGAGCCACGACATTTTCACGGTACCGGGGCCGATCGGGTGTGAGGTGACGGGCCGATGGCGGGAGACACGGGATTTCTGAAGACGGTCAGGGAATTTCTGTACGGGTTCACGGCTTATGAGCACGCGAGTTTCGCGCACCGGTCAAAGGCTGAACTCGAGGATCTTTGCATGGTGCTTCTCGTGGGGGACCTAGTGGGGGTGCCCTTTCCCGGGCAGCATTACCGCTTGAGGCTCCTGCCTTACCTTGTCCCGAGGGTGCAAGGCTGGAAGAGACGCCTGCTCCGGGAGAGGGACCTGGTCGAGGCGCTGGACTGAGGATTTGAAAACCTGGAAGGCAAGACGGAGGCTCCTGAAATTTGAAATCTCAAATCTGAAATCCTAAAAGGAGGTGGTTCCTATTTCACTCACACAGATTTTTGAACAGTATCCGGACCGGCGTTACATCATGTACGGCGGAAAAGGCGGTCTGGGAAAGACGACCTTCTCGGCGGCAACGGCCTACTACCTTGCGAAGAAGGGCAAGAAGGTTCTCGTCTTTTCCGTTGATCCCCAAGCCTCACTGAGCGATATCTTCAAGAAGGATATCTTCGGTAAGGGCGCGACCGAGATCATGCCGAACCTCTATGCCCAGGAAATCGACGCGGACCGCCGGGTCAAGGAGTATCAGCAGGAGATCAGGAAGAAGATTCTCGACATGTACGGCATGGACAAGATACCGGAGGAGATCGAAAGCTACATCCAGGCAGCGGCTGCAGAGCCGGCCATGGAGGAGAGCGCCATCTTCGATGAGGTTGTGGACATCGTGGTGAAAGGCGGCTACGACTACTACATCTACGACCTCGTGCCTCTCGGCCACGCCCTCTATTACCTCAGTATGGCCTCGGTCTACGATGCGTGGATCGACAAGATCACGGGCCTTCGCCAGCAGATGCGGGAATACGACCAGGTAGCCGCCGTCATGAAGAGGGACAAGGAGATCGACGAGGATGCCATCCTCAACGAGCTCCTCTATATCAAGGACCGGATCAACAAGTCCTCGGGCATCCTCACGGACAAGCAGAAGACCGCATTCTTCTTTGTCCTGACGCCGGAAGAGATGATCATCAACGACACGGTCAAGGCGGCCGAGCTCTTTGCGAAATTCGACGTGCCCCTGAGCGGCTACATCGTCAACAGGGTGCTCCCCGCGTCACTGAAGGGGACGAATATCCCGGAATACCTGAAGAACCGGATGGAGATGCAGGAGCGGTTCCTCAAGGTGATCGACGAGGTCTTCAAGGGGGAGATACTCGCCTCCGTGCCTGAGATGGAGCGGGATGTGACGGGCCTTCCCATGATTGAGAAACTGGCAAAGACCATGTTTGGCGACTTTTAGCGATGCCGGACCAAGGAGCGGGACGATGAATCAGGTCACGATCAGCATGACGAAATATATGGAAGAGCACCCCGGGCTGAAGTACATCTTTTTCGGCGGTAAAGGCGGGGTGGGCAAGACGGTGATGGCGGGGACGGCGGCGCTGTGGGCGGCCAAGCAGGGGAAGAAGACCCTCCTTGCTTCCACCAATCCGGTACACAGCCTTTCCAATCTCCTGGAACAGGACGTCTTCGGAAAGCCCGCCGTGGTCTGCGACGAAAGCCTCTGCTATGCCTTCGAGATCGACACGAAGGATACCATCGAGCGGTCCAAACAGGAGATCAGGGAAAAGATAAACTGGTTTCTCAGATTCGCCGACATCACCACGAAGGCCGACGAGTTTGTGGAATCCGCCACCATGAATCCTGCCTTTGAAGAATCGGCCATGTTCGAGAACATGACCGACCTCATGTTCAAGGACGAATACGATTTCTACGTCTTCGACACGGCGCCCACCGCGAATGCCCGTCGGCTCCTCGGCATGTCCAAGGTGTACTCCCTGTGGGTGGAAAAGATGCTGAAGAGCCGCGAAGAGGCGAAGTCCCTTCGTGAGCTGCTCTCCTTTACCAAAAAGGAGGAGGCGGATCCCCTCATGGATTACCTCCTCAGCTTCCGGGAGAGGATGGCCAAGGCCCAGTCCCTCCTGACCGACGACGCGCTCACGTCCTTCTTTTTTGTTACCCTGCCGGAGAGTCTTCCCATAGCCGTCATCACGAGGTTCATCAACTGGTTCCACGAGTTCGGCATCCCCGTGGGTGGCGTGGTGGTGAACGGGCTGATCCAGAAGGAGCAGGTGTCGGGAGATGCGGCCGAGTTCGTCCGGAACCGGGTACAGATGCAGGAAGAGCACATGGAGGAGATCTGGCAGATCTTCGGAGACCGGGTGCGAGCTACCATACCCCTCCTCGAGACGGAGGTGAAGGGGCCGAAGATGATCAACCGCATGGTCGATCTTCTCTTCGCCCATTAGGCCGCAATCCCCTGAAGGGAAAGATCGACGATGAGACGGATGGAAACGGGGCTTCCCTTGAAGCCCCGTTTCCTTGTTTCGGGCCCGGGCGAAGAGGCTCAGCGTGGGCCCGGGAGGTAAGGACGGGTGAAGGTACAGGAGATTTTTGCCAGGACCATACTGACCAGGACCGGCATCAGGGGCTATGACTACTGCATCAACCCTTTCGTGGGATGCGAGCACGGGTGCCGGTACTGCTATGCGAGCTTCATGAAGCGCTTTACCGGCCACGTGGAGCCCTGGGGTGAGTTCGTCGATGTGAAGGTGAACGCACCCCTCGTCCTGGCGCGGCAGGTCAGGCGCACCAAGAAAGGATCGGTCCTCATCGGCACGGTGACGGACCCCTACCAGCCCCTCGAGGCGACCTACGCCGTCACGAGGGGCTGCCTGGAGGTCCTCGCAGACATGCCCGTTTCGGTCAACGTGCTTACCAGGTCCCCTCTGTGCCTCAGGGACCTGGACATCTTCCGGAGGTTCCGGGACCTGGAGGTGGGACTTTCGGTGACCACGGACAGCGAGGAAATGAGGACCCTTTTCGAGCCCCGGTCGCCGGCCGTCGAGGCACGGATCGACGCACTGAAGAGGTTGCACGGGGCTGGCGTCAGGACCTATGCCTTCGTGGGTCCCATGCTCCCCCTCGACCCGAGGACCCTGGCAGAAAGGCTCAAGGGGGCCGTCCATGAGGTGCTGATCGACCGGATGAACTACTCAGGCAAGGTGGTCGCCCTGTACCGGCGCCATGGCCTCCTGCCCTGCCTGAGCCCGGAATACTTCGACCATATGGCCGGAGTCCTGAGAAATGAGCTTGAGAAGGCGGGGATAAGGGTGAGCGTATTGTGGTAGGTCGCCCTCCAGCCGTCCGGAAGGGCGGCCCGAAAGGTCGACAGGCTCGCCTACCCGGGTTTTCTGAAGACGACCTGGATATCCCCGATGGCACGCTCGGTGAAGCCTGCCTCGCAGGTGGCCAGGTAGTAGGCCCACTTGCGCTGGAAGGGGCGGTCGAAACCGAGGGCCGCCACCTTCGGGAGGTTCGCGTGGAACCGCCGGTGCCACTCATGGAGGGTGCGGGAATAATTCCTCCCGATCTCTTCCAGGCTGTCCATGACAAATCCGGATGCCTTGGTTGCCGCTTCGCAGAGGGCGGTCACCGAGGGCAGCGATCCGCCGGGGAATATGTGTTTTTGGCAGAAGCCCGTCTCCCGCAAATACTCCCTGTATTCCTGGTCGGGTGTGGTGATGACCTGGATGACGAGGAGCCCCCCTGGCTTGAGAAGGCGCTCGCAACAGTTGAAAAAGGTGCCGAAGTACTTGTGCCCCACGGCCTCGAGCATTTCGATGGAGACGATCTTGTCGAAGAGGCCCTTGACCTGGCGATAATCGGTGAGGGCGATGGTGACCCGGTCCTGGAGACCCTCCCCGTTGACCCGGTCCACGGCGAATCGATGCTGCGCCTCGGACACGGTGATGCCGGTGACGCGGCACCCCGTTCCCTTCGCCGCCGCGACCGCGAAACCTCCCCAGCCGCAGCCGATCTCGAGGACGTGATCGCTTTCCGTGATCTCCCCTTTCCTGATGATCCGTTCCAGTTTGTTCCTCTGGGCGTCTTCGAGGGTGTCCCCGTCAGTGTAATATACCCCGCAGGAGTAGGTCATGGAGCGGTCGAGAAAGAGGCGGAAGAAATCGTTGCTCAGGTCGTAGTGGCTCCTGATGTTCCTCCTGCTTCCCGTGAGGGTGTTGGCGCGCAAGAAGTGGAGAATCTGGTTCTTCCTTCTCCTCAGCCATGCCGTGGCGGGATATCCGTTGGCGAGGGCGCCCTTGTTCCTGATAAAAACCCTGAAGAGGGCGGCGATATCCTTCGTATCCCAGGTCCCGGCCATGTATGACTCGCCGAGACCCACGTCCCCTCCGAGGACCGAATCGGAGAAGAACCGGTAGTCGTTCACCACGATCTCCCCCTGGAGGGGCGACGACCTGTCACCAAAATGGAGCACCTTTCCGTCCGGCAAAGCGAGGCGGATGCCACCCGTGGTGATCTTGCCGAGCAGGCCCGTCAGCACCTTCATGCAGACCTTCTGAGGCAGGGTTGGAGGGGGTCTCCGTATCGTCATGGCGCTGGATGGGATCGGCCTGTCATAGTAGCGAAGTCTTTTCCCGAACTTGAGCCTCGCCGCCTCAAGGAGGATCCGGGGCATGGTAAGGTGAGGCACGATGGGATTCCTGAGAAGTATACCTGCATGGTTCAGCGGAGTCAACGGCCTGTACTCGTCCACTCCATACGAGACAAGCCCGAGGGGTCGTCTGTATGCACCATGCCACACTCCTTTAGGAACTGCAACGGTGTCCGGTAGCCAGGGGACTGGTGGGGACAAATGCAGTTGGAGATGCGTTCCCACTCGCGCAGGTCCTTGTTCAGCTCATGTACGGTCCAACGCGTGGGATAGACCTCATAGAACTCCTCGGTCTGGGTTCTGTTGGCCCTCTCCACGCGGGCATTCAGCCCTGCCATCTACCTGGACCGCTTTCAGCGGGAAGGGCATCCTCCTCTGAACGGTACCGAGGAGCTCCGCTGCAGTCCTCGCGGTGGCAGTGCCCCTCACCTCGATCACATCCCGGCGGGATAGGATGTCCCGGGCAGTGAACTGCTTGAACATCACGTTCGGGGGCGGGCGGACATCAAGGGTATCGATCTGGACCAGATCGCCGGGATGTATCACGGAGTATCCCCGTGGTGTACGCACTGCATAGGACCTCCTGACCTTCTTCCGTGCCGAGATAACGGTTCCCCTCGGTTCCACGAGCTGCCCTCTCTTCCTTAAGGACGTGAGGATGGGGCCTACCGCAGAGACCGACGTATTCCACCCGTCACGGGCAAGGAGGAGGACCAGCTTGTCCTTTGTTGCCTCAGGTGCGTGACTGCCTGGACGAGTGCTCTCGGCCGCAGTGGTGTTCTCACCTGACGGGGACGGCGAGACTTCTCTTGCAGGGACGCCATGTCCTTCGGGTCATACCGCTTCACCCACCGGTAGAGCGTTGCCCTGCCGATCCCGAAGGTTTCACAGACAAGGGGGATGTCCCTGGTCCCCTGGAAAAGGACGGTCGCTCTCAGCCGGTTCCGTTCCTTCTGTGTAAGTTCTCCTGCCAGATGGTCTTTCCAGAGGGTATGAAACCCTTTTGCCACGCTGAATACGCTCCTAGAGGAGGCTCCTTTCGCTGAGCATTGTACCCCTCTTCGAGAGCGCCACACCATCTCGTATGTGTCTCAAGGAGTTCATCGCATGACCTTTCAGTCGATCCATGCATACCCCCTTGTGACTGCCGAAACTCTACGTGGAATTCATAGTGATTCCGGGCCGCCTTGGCAAGGGGTCCCGATTTCCCCTTCCCGAAGATGGTCCTCCTACATTGGCGTCAGGTGCCCAGGACCGGATAGAGGCGGCTCAAGCTGTTGATCTCCTTGTAGACGAAGGTGTGCCGCTTCTTGTCAAACTGGAGGAGCGTATCGACGAAGGCCGAGAGATACCCCTGCTCTTTGAGGACCGACAGGATGCGGTTCACGAGAAAGTGGAGCTGTGTGGGGTCGCACCGGTGCGCGGCGTCGGACGAGTGGAACCTGTTGAGGAGCCCGCAGACCATGGCCACGAAGATGGTGACGATCTTGGTGGGGATGAGGATGCGCCCCGCCTGGAATCCGAACTCCTTCATCATCTTTTCCACAAAGGCGATCAGGTTCTCCGTGCCTGCACGCTCCATGAGGTGCTGGATAAAGAAGCAGAAGGTGTTGATGTATTTGTCCACGTCCTCAACGTGGGACTCGAGCATCTCGGCGAAATACATGGTGTCCACCACCTGGCGCAAGGAGTCGGCCTTTGGGAGGAGAAGCCTCCTCATGCCTTCGTAACCTGTCTTGGGCAGATACTCTTCGTGCTCGATATAGTCGATCCCCTTGCGGACCCCGGGATTTGACCGGTCTGACTGGAAGAAGGTTTCGTCCAGGGCGACCCCCGATATGTTGAGCGTGGTCTCAAGGGCGTATGCCCTCAAGTACCCTTCGCCCAGGAAGGGGAGGATGAACCGGTTCTGCTCGGCGATGATCCGCTCCCTGTAGCGGGTCACATTCCCCCGGGCGATGGCGCCCCGGAGCCAGAAATCGTTGAGGATGCCCCAGGTGTAGAACTCCTTCGCCGTCTCCAGCAATTTCCGGAAATCGGCGGAGACGCAGAGGATGCTGTCTGAAGTGAGGAATATGGTGATGTCTTGGTCCTGAACGGCGTTGATCATCGCAATCAGACTGTCGTACCTGCTCGACAGTTTTCCCGAGAGATAGCCTGAAGTGAAACCGAGGACATCGAAATAGCAGACGTAGGCATTCTTGATCATGACGGATTCTCCTCGGTTCCTCCACGGCTTTCTCCTGTTTCGTGCCGTATCCAGCGGGCGTAAGGATGGTGGGCTGAGAGGACCGGGATGACGATGATTTCCGGCACCTCATAGGGGTGGGCGGCCCTGACGGCCGCCACGAGTTGTTCCGACAGGTCACCCCGCGTTTTGAGGACACAGCGCCATTCATCGGTCCGCTCCATCTTCCCCTTCCACCGGTAAATGCTCCTGATGGGTCCCTCGACCTGGGCGCAGGCGGCGAGGCGCTCCTCCACCATGCGCGTCCCCAGCTTCTCCATGAGGTCCCGGCCGTCTCCCGTTGTGATGACTGTGACGATCTCGTCCATCGATCTCTCCCTGCCCTCTTTGGGGGCTCTTCTTTCCTGAGGCCGCCTGCCCCCTATCCAGATTATACCCGAGAAGCGGGTGGTCACGGACACTTTTCTCGGGGCTGCCCGCCCTGAGGGCGAGGAATAGGCTGGTTGCAGAGACTGGAATTTTTCCCTCCCATCCATTATGATACATGTGGAAGAGGGCAGTGGCCTTTCTCCGGCATCAGGTGCCCGGGCCTGCGGGGTGACCATGGGAGCGAAGAACGGTTTTGTCGGTTTTGTCTGTTCATTGCTCTGCTTGACCGTGATGCTGCTCGGTTGTTCAACGGGGGGACCTCTACGGTCGGACGGTGATCCGCCGCAGGCCGGCCGGTTTTCGGAGCGGGCAGAGCAAAGCCGGAAAGTCCTTGCCGAGAGAAACCCCACCATCATGTCCCGCATCGGTCACCTTCAGTTGACGACCAGGATGGCAACCCCGGGCGAGACCGTGGAGGACCCGAGTAAGGCGGGGCTCCTTTTTTCCGCCGAGGGCGCGGGCGCCCTGGCGCTCGGCCTCTTCGCTCCCCCCATGTTCGCAAGTACACTGGTTGTAGGGGGCGTTCTGCTCATCCCTCTGGGGACCTACGCATACTACCGCGAAAAGGCGATAGGGGACTCGATCAACGGCGCCCTGATGAATGCCGAGTTTACCCGCGCCATTGACGGCGCCGTGAAGGCGCGTCTGGAGGAGGTGTTCCCGGAAGAAGGCGGACCCGCCGTGAAGGCTGAGATCATCGTGCAGACCCTGGGGTTGCTCGCACCTTCCAGGCACCGGGGTTGCATCGTGGCATCGGCCGATTTCAGGCTCAGCGCCGGTGAGATGGAGCTGAAGCAGGAAACCCTCCAGATTACCCTTGCAGACAGAACCGAGGACGCCCCTCCCCCTCAGTGCGCGAGTCTCGAGCGGTTGGCGGAAAACGAGGCGAGACTGGTAAAGGATACCCTGACCGAGTATGCCGAGGTACTGGCCGAGATGGCGGCAGGCAGGATCCGGAAAGGAACGGGGCGATGAGATACCTTGCCCTCGCACTCCTTGTTGTGACGGTCTGTGGCTGCACCTATCACTGGCAATCGGGTGATCCCGTCAGCCCGGCAACCTACAAGGCCGGCGCCCATCGCAGCGCCGATTCCGTGGGGAGGCTCAGGCGCCTGGCCGTGATGCCGGTGGAACTGAAGTCTTATGAGGGGAAGTACGCAACGGCACAGGATAGGGCTGCCGCCGCACGAGGTCATCAAGAGGACTGCGCGCGCTTCCTGACCGACGAGAAGGGCTACGAGGTGGTGATCGTCGCGGATGGCGATGGAAAATGGACGGCCGGGCTCTTCGCCGAGGGCGGCCAGGGTGAGGAGATGGAGGATCTCTATAAGAGGTGGAGGGAAGAAACGGCGGACGGTCACACCCCGTCGGTCGTTCAAAGGATAGGGGGTGCCCTCCGCGTGGACGGTGTGGTGGTGGTGGAGATAAAGGAGCCGAAGCCGTGGGGCGTAGCCGAAGGGCTCCTCAACCTTGCCCTCGTGAATATCCCCCTCTTTTACTCCATTGCCGCTCCGGACATCGGCGCGTGGATCTATGAAACGGCAACCGGTCGGCTGGTCTGGCGGAGGGAACGGTCATCCTTCGGTGAGAAGGGTGTGAGTCATGTGCCCCGTGTGACCGAGCTGTTCACGGACTTGGACAATGCCGTGCCGCGCCATCTGACCAAATAGGATCAGCCCCCGGTTTTGAACGCGCCCGGAAGAAAAGGCCGCATTGATGATCCGGTCCGGTTGAAAGATCCCGTCCTTCACCCGTCGGGGAGGGGGATGGGTGGAAACACGAGGCCAGGGATATCTCCGGCAGCTACCCGAGAAAGGAGGATGACCATGAAGAGTTTTTTTGTGACCGTGGCGGTGCTGGCGCTGTTGCTTGCGGGGATGCCCCTTGCCTCCCCCGTGTACGGCCAGGAGAAGGCCGGACCAGGTGAAAGCATCAAACTCCCTGCCCCTCTCCATGACGGACAGGTATCGGTGGAAAAGGCGCTCACAGAGAGGCGCTCCATCCGCGAGTATTCGGCTGAACCCCTGTCCCTCGTCCAGGTAGGGCAGATCGTCTGGGCGGCCCAGGGTATCACCGAAGCCCGGCGGGGCTTGCGCACGGCACCCTCCGCGAGGGCCCGGTATTTCCTCCACCTCTATGTGGTGCCGGGGAATGTGACCGGTCTGTCCCCCGGCCTTTACCGGTATGAGCCCAAGGGCCACGAACTGATACCCGTCGCCCGGGGCGACAAGAAGGCCGATCTCTTCGGGGCGGCGGGCCAGAACCCCATCAAGGCGGCCCCCATGGCCCTCGTGCTCACCGGTCTCAAGGATAAGGCATCAAATCCGGGCTGGATGTACGTCGAGGCGGGCCATGCGTCGCAGAACGTCTACCTCCAGGCCCTTTCCCTGAAGCTGGGCACGGTGGCCATGGCCGGTTTCAGACCCGACGAGGTGAGGAAGGCCCTCGGTCTGCCTGAAAACGAGGAGCCCATCTATATCATGCCGGTGGGAAGGCGGTAGACGGGTGCCGCCCTCACCGGGTTTCCCGGTAGGTGACGGAAAAGGCCTTTGTCTCGGGGTCGTAGAAAAGGCAGGAATTCTTCTTCCAGGCGAGGTTGTCCTCCTCCGGGAAGTCGGACCTGATGAAGGCCCCCCGGGTTTCGTGACGAGGGATGCCTGCGGTAAGAATGGCCCTGACCGTGAAGGCGGCGGCCCGGCAGTCCTCCAGGGCAACGAGGGCCCTCGGGTGGTCGACGCGGATCCGATCAAGATCGTTTTCCACCTCCTGAAGCCGGTCAACCCCCTTTGCCATCCCCTCGCCGTTTCGCACCAGGCCGGCCCATTCCCAGGCGATGGAGCGGATGTGCCGGAGCGTTTCCCGGAAGCGTCCCATCGAGTCTGCCCCCGTGCCCGTTCCCGGAGTCCCCTCCCTGGCGGTCCCGAGACTGCGCGGCACCTGTGAGGCTGCTTCGCGTCCTGCGATGGCACCGGTGACCACGCACTCGGTCAGGGCGTTGCCTCCCCTCCGGTTGGCCCCATGAAGACCCCACAGGACCTCCCCGCAGGCGAAAAGACCCTTGAGGGCGGTCTCACACCGGTCATCCACCTCGATGCCTCCCATGCAAAAATGGACGGCAGGGGAGACGGGTAAGGGCTGCCGCCTGAAATCGAAGTGCAAACGACCCAGGATGGCCATGGGGTGTTCACGCCAGGCATCCTCGGGCACCGCCGTGAAATCCACGGTCACAGGCCCCTTCTCCAGTTCCCTGTGGAGGATCAGGGAGAACCGGTCGCGCCCCGTCATGATTGCCTGGTTGATATTCCCCAGGTTGTGAAGGGTCAGGAGATCCTCGCCGGAAGGACCCCGAAGCATCGCCTCCTCCGGTAAGGGCGGATAGAGGATCATGGAAGGGAGGTGGGCACCCGCGACCACAAGGGGATAAAATTGAAGGAATTCCATGTCCAGCAGGGGAAGGCCCGCCCGGGCGGCAAGGACATAGCCGTGACCCAGGATGCCCTTCTGGTTGTCGTGCTTGAGATAGGCCGCCCCGGCGCCGCCGCTCGCCAGCACCACGGAGTCCGCGGGCAGGGAGCAGGGCACCCCCTTCCGGTCAAAACCGGCCACCCCTGTCACCCGGTCATCCTCCCTGAGGAACCCGGTTACGAAGAACCCGGTGATCGCCTTCACGCGGTCCAGGGACAGGACCCTGTCCCGGACCCCCTTCACCATGGTGACGCCGGGGATTACCCCGGGGGAGGGCGAGCGGACCGAGTAGGAACCGGGGCCTTCGGTGACGGTGAGGCCGAAGGATGCCAGGGATCGGATGGAGGATCTCGCCTCTCTGGCGATGAGTGCCACGGAACCCTGTTTATTGAGCATCCGCCCGATCTCCATGGTGCCCCTCACGTATTCCCCTTCTCCGAGCGACGTGGTGGGCCCGGCAAAGACCCCGTTGGCCATGGCCGAGTTGGTGCCGAGGCCCACCGAGCCCCTGTCCAGAAGGAGAACCTCAGCCCCTTCCCGGGCTGCGTGATAGGCAGCCATCATGCCTGCCAGTCCGGCGCCGACGACAATCACCCGCCCGGCCCTCACGGACTGTACCTATCCACGTTCAGAGGGGGTCTTTGGACCTCCCCGGATTCGATGCCGGGCCGGCCCCGGCCCCTGGCGCATTCCCGTTTTTCAAGGGTTGAGGGCACGGTGGTCCCATAGTTTTCTCTTGAAATCGCTGACAATTTCATATATTTTTCTATTCTACGACGGGAGGTTGCCGTGTTTCAAGTGAAGGAGGGTGATTCCATCATCCTGGCGAGTGAATCCACCCGCCGTGTCGACATCCTGAGAATGCTCGGGGTCTCCTTTTCCATCATCCCCCCTGACGTGGACGAGCGAAAGGAGAAGGGAGAATCGCCCAGAGAGTACGTGCTGCGCCTCTCCTACCAGAAGGCCTACCGGGTGGGCAGCCATTTCCCTGACAAGTGGGTGATCGGGGCTGACACGGCAGTGGTGTGCCGGGGTAAGATACTGGGCAAGCCTGAAAGCGACGAGGACGCCTTTGCCATGCTCCAGATGCTGAGGGGCAAGTGGCACAAGGTCATCACCGGCTACTGCGTCCTCAATCTGTCCCAGAGCATCGTCTACCGTGACGTGGTGGAGACGAGGGTCTTCCTGAGGGATCTCTCCGACGAGGAGATCAGCCGGTACATAGAGACGTCCGAGCCCCTCGGCAAGGCGGGCTCCTATGCCGTGCAGGGAAAGGGCGGTTGCATGGTCAAAGAGATCAAGGGGTCCTACACCAATGTGGTGGGTCTGCCTATTTGTGAGGTGGCGGAGGCCCTCCTCTCTCTGGGCGTCCTGTCGTGACATCCGTGAGAGGTTCCATCGAGACGGTGAAGGAGCGCATCGCCGCTGCGTGCGTCCGCGGAGGAAGGGACCCTTCCGGGGTCAGGCTCGTGGCGGTAACCAAGAGGGTGGACAGGGAAAGGATCCTGGAAGCCCTGGCCTGCGGGCTCACGGACTTCGGCGAAAACTATGTGCAGGAAGCCCGGGACAAGATCGAGGGTTTTCCCGGGAAGGCGACATGGCACATGATCGGCCATGTTCAGACGAACAAAATCAAGTATATCCAGCGGCTTTTCCACGTCGTCCACTCGGTTGACCGCTGGGAGGTGGCGGAGGGGCTGGACCGGTACGGCAAGGAGATAGAGATCCTCTTCGAGTTGAACCTGTCCCGGGAGGCGAGCAAACACGGCGCCGCAGAGGACGGTCTGAAGAGGATGATGGAACGGTGCGGGGAGCTGCACCATGTGACGCCGGCGGGTCTCATGACCATGGCCCCCTACACGGACGATCCGGAGGAGGTGCGCCCGGTGTTCCGCGAATTGAGGGAGATCCTGGAGAGAACCAACAGGGAGTTCGGCCTTTCCATGAGGGAGCTGTCCATGGGTATGTCCTCCGACTTTGAGGTGGCCATAGAAGAGGGCGCCACGATGGTCCGCATCGGAACCGCGATTTTCGGGGAGAGACCATGAAGGCCTGGGGAGGAAGGTTTAAGGGCACCACAGACCCGCTCCTGGAGCGTTTCAGCGCCTCCATCGACGTGGACTCGGCCCTCTTCCGCGAGGATATCGAGGGGAGCAAGGCCCAGGCCGCCATGCTCGAAAAGATAGGCATCCTTTCAGGTGAGGAGGCGGGGCGGATCGTGGATGCCCTTGAGGAGATCAGGGGCGAGATCGAAAGGGGAGAGCTTGCCTTTTCCACGGCCCTGGAGGACATCCACATGCACGTGGAGGCCCGCCTCATCGAAAAGACGGGGGACGCGGGGCGAAAGCTGCACACGGGAAGAAGCAGGAACGACCAGGTCTCCCTGGACATGAGGATGTACGTGAAGAAGGCCCTCGATGAGATCGAGAAGGCCCTCCTGCTCCTCATGAAGGCTTGTCTGAAGAGGGCCGAGGGTGAGAAAGAAACCCTCATGACCGGCTACACCCATCTCCAGCGTGCCCAGGTGGTCACCTTCGGCCATTACATTCTGGCCTATTACTCCATGTTCAAACGGGACCGGGAGAGGATCAGGGAGACAAGGACCCGGTGCGATGTCATGCCCCTGGGCAGCGGGGCCCTGGCGGGGTCCACCATCCCCCTTGACCGGGAATTCGTTCGGGAGAGACTCGGTTTTTCGCGCCTCACCGAAAACAGCATGGACGGGGTGGCCGACCGGGACTTCGTCCTCGATGCCCTGTACTGCTGCGCCATGATCATGATGCACCTGAGCCGCCTTGCCGAGGACCTCATCCTCTTCTCCACCAGCGAATTTTCCTACGTCTCCCTCCCTGATTCGCTGTGCACGGGAAGCAGCCTCATGCCCCACAAGAAGAACCCTGACGGTCTCGAGCTGATCAGGGGCAAATCGGGAAGGGTGATAGGTGACCTCATGAGTCTCTTCGCGATCCTCAAGGGTCTTCCCCTCACGTACAACAGGGACCTTCAGGAGGATAAGGAGGCCCTTTTTCACGCCCTGACGACTACCGGGGATTCCCTTTCCATCATGAGCCTCTGCATCGAGGGCCTCACGGTGAACAGGGGGCGCATGGAAGCGGCGGTGAGGGAGAGTTTTGCCGCCTCTGTGGAGATGGCCGAGTACCTTACGAAAAAAGGGATGCCCTTCAGGGAGGCCCACGGGGTGGCGGGCACACTGGTCAGGTTCTGTGAGGAGAAGGGCAAGGGACTGAAGGATCTCTCCCTCGGGGAACTGCAGGAGGCAAGCCCCCTTTTCGAGGCCGACGTTTTCGACTATCTCGATCCCCGTACCATCCTGGAGAGAAGGGTGACGGCGGGGGGCGCGTCCATCAAGGAGGTTGAACACCAGCTTGAAGCGGAAAAGCTGTATCTTTCTGTGTAGCCTTCTTCTCTGCCTGCTTTTCGTCTCCTGCGGGAAGAAGGGACCCCCGACCCCCAGGGCCCTCGCCCTGCCGGGCGGCATCGGCGATCTGGCGGGCCAGGTGAAGGACGGGGTGCTCTTCCTCTCCTTCTCCATACCGGAAAGGAACGATGACGGATCGGAGATGAAGGATCTCGCCGGGTTTCGTATCCTCAAGGCCTGCGGTTCCTGCTACGGCGGTTTCGAAACCTTCAAGGATCTGCGTCTCGACGAGAAAAAAGGATACGGCCGTCTGGGCAACAAGGTCTATGTCTACGACGACGATCTCGCAGACGGGTTTGTATACTCCTACAAGGTCCATGCCTATTCCCTCAAGGGCACCGTCGGCTCAGGTTCCAATACCTTCACCATCCGTTGGGAAAGGCCCCCCGGTCTGCCGTCGGGGGTGACGGCCAAGGGCGGCGACGGCATGGTGGAACTGGCCTGGGACAGGGAGCCCGGGCTTCTCTTCAATGTCTACCGTCGCCAGGCAGGCGTCTATCCCCTGGAGCCCCTCAACGGGAGGCCGCTCGCGGTGACCGGTTTCGTCGACTCCGGCCTGGAGAACGGGAAGGTCTACCGGTATGAGGTCCGCAAGGTCGTGGAGAGCAGCGGCCTGAGATGGGAAGGCCGGGGGGTGACGGTAGAGGCTGTACCCCGCGATACCACCCCACCGGCGGGACCTGCCCAGGTCGTGGCGGAACGGCACGAAAAGGGCGTCGTGGTGACCTGGAAGGAGAGCGGAGCGGCCGATCTGGCCGGATACAACGTGTACAGGCTCGTGGGCAGTACCACGACGCGGCTCAACGGGGAGCCGGTCAGGGAGACTACCTACATCGACTCCTCCGTGCCGGAGGTCCGGTACCTTTCCTACTACGTGACGGCCATGGACAGGGCGGGCAACGAAAGCCGTCCGGGAAGAGAAGCAATCGTCATACTGAAAGAGTGACCTATGAACTTCTTCGAGTACCGAAACAACCGGTTGTTCTGTGAGGGTGTACCCGTGCAGGAGATTGCCGAGGCCGTGGGTACGCCGGTCTACATTTACAGCTACAGGACCTTCGAGCGCCATTTCCGGGTCTTCAACGAGGCCTTCCGGAGGGTGCCCCATCTCACCTGTTACTCGTGTAAGGCCAACTCCAACATCGCCCTGCTCCGCATCGTGGGCAGCCTTGGAGGGGGCATCGACATCGTATCTGGGGGAGAGCTCTATCGCGCCCGCCGGGCCGGCGTCCCCGGTGAACGGATCGTCTTTTCAGGCGTGGGAAAGAGAGAGGACGAGATACGGCAGGCCGTCACCGCGAAGGTGCTCATGATCAACGTGGAGTCGGAGCAGGAACTGGCCATGATCTCCCGGGTCGCCCGGGACATGGGGAGGAGGGTGCCCCTTTCGGTGCGGGTAAACCCCCAGATCGACGCCAAGACCCATCCTTATATCACCACGGGCCTGAAAAAGAACAAGTTCGGCGTCCTCTGGAAGGATGCCCGGAAGCTCTACGGGGCAATGAAGGAAGACCCCTGTCTCGTCCCGATCGGAATATCCTCCCACATCGGTTCCCAGATTCTGGAACTGTCCCCCTTTCAGGAGGCGGTACGGTCCCTCAAGGCCATGATCGGTGAGTTGACCGGCATGGGGCTGGATATTCGGTACCTGGACGTGGGAGGGGGCCTCGGTATCGCCTACAAGGACGAGCTGCCGCCCCATCCGAGAGAGTATGCCAGGCTTCTGGAAAAGGAATTGAAGGGCTTGGACATCACCCTTGTCCTCGAGCCGGGAAGGGTCCTCGTGGGGAACAGCGGCATCCTCGTCACCCGTCTCCTCTATGTGAAGAAGACGGGCAGAAAGGCGTTCTATATCGTGGACGGCGCCATGAACGACCTGGTGAGGCCGGCCTTTTACGATGCCTACCACGACATACGACCTGTCGACGCCCCCGGGAAAGGCGGGAGAACGACTGCCGACGTGGTGGGTCCCATCTGTGAATCAGGGGATTTTTTCGCCAAAGAACGGGATCTCCCTGAGATGGAGCCGGGCGCCCTTCTGGCCCTTTTCGGTGCGGGGGCCTACGGTTTTTCCATGGCGTCGAACTATAACTCCCGGTGCAGGGCCGCCGAGGTGCTGGTGAAGGGCGGGGAATACTGGACGATCCGCAAGAGGGAGACACTGAACGATCTGGTGCGGGGCGAAACGATCCCGTCATTCCTGGAGGTGTAAGAGTTGGTATCGCTGGAATTCTTCAAGATGAGCGCAAGCGGAAACGATTTCATCGTCATCGATAACAGGGACGGCACGGTCTACCGGACCTTCGGCGACGTGAAGGACTTTGTCTCCAAGGTGTGCAGGCCCCACCATTCGGTGGGTGCCGACGGGGTCATTCTCATCGAGGAATCGAGGAAGATCGATTTCCGCTGGAGGTTCTTCAATGCCGACGGCTCCGAGGCTGAGATGTGCGGGAACGGAGGACGATGCGCCGCGCGCTTTGCCTTCGTCAAGGGTATCGCAGGGGCGGAGATGGCCTTCGAGACAGGGGCCGGTGTGATCAAGGCAAAAGTGACGAGTTCAGTAGTGAAACTCCAGCTCACGAGCCCCACGGCGCTGAAGCTCGACTACCCCATCGGCCTCGAGGATAAGGAGATCTTTATCAGCAGCGTGAATACGGGTGTGCCCCACGCGGTCCTGCTGGTGGACGACATCGACCACGTGCCCGTGGAGGAGTTGGGCCGGACCGTGCGGTACCACAAGGCCTTCGGGGTGAAGGGCACGAACGTCGATTTCGTGAAGATCATCGACAAGGAAAACGTGCAGATGAGGACCTACGAAAGAGGGGTGGAGGGCGAGACTTACGCCTGCGGCACCGGCGCCGTGGCGGTAGGGGTCATCCTCAAGGAGAAGGGACTTCTCTTGAGCCCCGCCAATATCCTGACCAAGGGCGGGGAGGTACTGAAGGTGTACATCGACGGCGAGGTCTATCTCGAAGGAGAGGCCCGGATTGTCTATACGGGGGTTCTTCACCCGGAGGCACTGTTGTGATCCCCATAAAGGGTTCCATACAAAAGGAGAGACTATGAAACTGGAAGGCATCTACACCGCTTTGGTGACCCCATTCAGAGACTATGCCGTTGACGAAGAGGCATTCGGGAAGCTCATCGATTTTCAGCTCGCCCATGGTGTCGACGGCGTGGTGCCCTGCGGAACGACAGGTGAATCGGCCACCCTGTCCTACGAGGAACACGAGAGGGTGGTGGAGCTCGCCGTATCCCGGGTCAGGGGGGCGGTCCCCGTCATCGCCGGCACCGGGTCGAACAGCACCACCGAAACCATCGAGTTGACGGCGGCAGCCAGGAAGATCGGCGCCGACGGCTGCCTGCTCACAACCCCCTACTACAACAAACCGACCCAGGAAGGCCTTTACCGCCACTACAAGAAGGTGGCCGAGGAAGTGGACATCCCTCTCGTCCTCTACAACATCCCCGGGAGGACGGGGATCAACATGTCCCCGGAGACCGTCGCCCGCCTGGCCCAGATCCCCAACATCGTGGGCATTAAAGAGGCCTCCGGCTCCCTCGTGCAGGTGGCCGAGATCTACCGGCTCACGGGAGGCACATTCACCATCCTCTCAGGCGACGACAACCTCTTCCTGCCCATGATGAGCGTGGGGGCCGTGGGGGTGATCTCCGTGGTCTCCAACATCATGCCTGCCGACATGGCCGCCCTCTACCGGGCCTTCCTGAAGGAGAAGGATTTCGAGAAGGCAAGGGGTCTGAACACCCGGCTCCTGCCCATCTTCCAGAATATGTTCATCGAGACGAACCCCATTCCCGTCAAGGAGTCCCTCTACCATATGGGCATGATGGAGCGGGAATTCCGTCTCCCTCTGTGTCCCCTGTCCCCTGGAAACAGCACGATTCTGAAGGGGGTGCTCAGGGAGTTCGGACTCCTGAGGAGAGAGTAGGATGGTGAGAATTGTTGTAACCGGTGCTGCGGGCCGCATGGGAAAGGCCATTCTGAGCCTTGCCCTGAAAGACCGGGAGTTGTCCGTCACAGGGGTGGTGGAGGCGAAAGGGCATCCCCTTGTCGGTCAGGGTGCGGACACCCTTGTGGGGAAGACAGACCCTCCCCTCGTGGTAGTGGATGATCTGGCACAGGTCGTGGCCGGTGGGGACGTGGTCATCGATTTTACCCATCCCGGCCCCTCGGTGGACAACCTGAGGGTCGTCCATTCCGCAGGCAAGGCGGCGGTCATCGGCACCACCGGTTTTTCCGGGGACCAAATCCGGGAGATCGAGGAGAAGGGGAAGACCTGCCGGATCGTCCTGTCTCCCAACATGAGCGTGGGCATGAACCTCATGTTCGACCTTGTGGAGCGGATGGCGCGGACCCTCAGGACAGGGTATGATGTGGAAATCATCGAGATGCACCACCGGCTCAAGAAGGACGCCCCGAGCGGCTCGGCGCTCCGCCTCAAGGAAGCGGTCCTCCGGGGCCACCCCGAACGGGCGTGGGAGGAGGTCTTTGGCCGCAAGGGTATCGTCGGTGAGCGGAGAGACGAGGAGATCGGCGTTATGAGCCTGAGGGGCGGGGATGTGGTGGGCGAGCACACGGTCTTCTTCGCCGGTACCGGGGAGCGGCTCGAAGTGACCCACCGGGCCACATCGAGAGAGAATTTCGCCCGGGGCGCCCTCCTCGCGGCGAAATGGATCGTTACCAAAGGCCCCGGCCTGTACTCCATGAAGGACGTTCTCGACCTGTAGGGGGCCACGCCGGGAACGGGCATGTCACCTTGTTCACAAGGTGAACCCGGACGGGCACCCTCTGCCCGCCGGACCAGCGGTCTTCCATCGATATTTCCCAAAAAAAGGACCAAAGGGCGGCTTTCTACACCTTCTCCGGGAGGGAGCTTGTAATTTTTTTCTCTTGCAATTCCCGGGGGGAATTGTTAGAAATTCACAAAGCCACAGAGCAAGAAGGAGTAAGACCACATCATGGCAAAATACTCGAAGATTCCCGAAGCCACCATACGGAGGCTTTCCAACTATTTGAAATGCTTGGAGGATCTTGAATCAAAGAATGAAAAGGTGGCGAGCAGCGCCCATATCGCCAACATCTGCAACGTCAATGCGGCCCAGGTCCGGAAGGACTTTGCCTATTTCGGCGAGTTCGGCATCCGGGGCATGGGATACAACGTCAAGGACCTGAAGATCCACATCAAGGACATCCTGGGGATCAACCGGGAGTGGCGCATCGCAGTGGTGGGCATCGGCAACATGGGGAGCGCGCTGCTGGTCTACAAGGACTTCCTGAAACAGAATTACAAGATCGTGGCCGCCTTCGACATAGACCCGGTGAGCGTGATCGGCCGGATCTCGGAGAGGATGGGAAAACCGGTGGAGATTCTCCATGTGGATCACCTCAGGGAGGTGGTGAAGTCGAGGGACATCGAAATCGGGATCATCACGGCGCCGCCTCAGGAGGCGCAAAAGGTGGCCAACCAGCTCGTGGAGGCGAATGTAAAGGGCATCCTCAACTTCTCCCCCTCGCCGGTGTCGGTGCCTAAACACGTGAAGCTGAGAAACGTGTTTTTTACGGCGGCCCTTGACAACCTGGTCTATTATCTTTCAAACTAAAGGGCAGCGATGTGGAAAGTCCTCGGTAACGTCATTGAGATTTTTGTCTACTCGGCGGTCTACCTGATCGTCGTCCTGGTGGCGGTGAAGATCGTGGGCGCCACCTTCTCCACCGATTTCGAGAGAAGGATCTCGGAAGAGGGGAATGTGGGTCTCGCCGTCATCTGCGCCTGCCTTTTCATCGGCGTGGCACTCGTCGTTGCCTCCGTACTCCGATAATGAAATCGATCTTTATCACCGGAACAGACACGGGAGTGGGCAAGACCACGGTCGCCGTCTCTCTGTGCGCCTTCCTCTCATCCATGAAGGGCATGCGCGTGGGGGTGATGAAACCCTTCGAGAGCGGTCTGTCGAAGACGGACAAGGACCTCCTTCCCTGGGATGCCATCTGCCTCAAAGAGGCCTCCGCCAGTCCCGATGACCTCTCGACCATCAGCCCTTATACCTTTGAGGCCCCGGTAGCCCCGGAGGTGGCCGCTATCCTGGAGCACGTGAAGATTGATCTCGTCATGGTGGACAGGATCTTCAGGGGCCTTCTCAAGGCCCACGACGTCACGGTTGTGGAAGGGGCGGGCGGCGTGCTCGTCCCCATCACGAGGGATTTCTTCTATGCAGACCTCATCCAGAAATGGGATACGCCGACCCTCATCGTGTCCCGGCTCGGACTGGGCACCATCAACCATACCCTGCTCACCTATGACCTCCTCAAACGGCGGGGCGTGAAGGTGCTCGGGGTGATCCTGAACGACGTGGAAGGCAAAGACGACGTGGCATCCCAGACGAACCCCGAGGTCCTCCGGCGGTACCTGGACGTCCCGATCCTCGGTGTCTTCCCCCATGGCGAGTCCATTCTCAGGGAGGGGATGGACAGGGAACGGATCGCCGACCTCTTCTCGCGCCACATCGACGTGGAGACCCTTCTCGCCCGGCTCTGAATGGACCGTCCCGCCCCTTACCGCGGGATCATGCCGAAATCTCTTCCTACTTGCAGAAAATGTGGCCGCGACCGCTCGATGATATCCATGTCGACGCAGTAAGCGATCCTGAAATACCCGGACTTCCCGAAGCCCACCCCGGGCACCGCCAGGATGCGGTGCTTCTGGAGGGCCCGCACGAATGCCACGTCATCGGGGACGGGCGCCTTGGGGAAGATGTAGAAGGCACCCTCCGGCTTGTTCACCTCGAAACCTGACTCCTTCAGGATCCCGTAGATCGCGTCCCGTTTCTTCTGGTAGTCGAAGATGTCCACGCTGTTTTTCTGGAACTTGCCCACCAGTCGCTGCATGATGGCCGGGGCGTTGATGAAGCCCAGGATCCGGTTGGAGAAGACGGCCGCATCGATGAGGGCCTTCGCGTTCTTGATGCGGGGCGATATGGCGATGTAGCCGATCCGTTCGCCCGGCAGCCCCAGGTCCTTGGAGTGGGATGTGACCACGATGGTGTCCTCGTAAATGTGAAAGAGGTCGGGCAGGACCGTGCCGTTATAGATGATCTTCCGGTAGGCCTCGTCGGCGATGATGTAGATCCTTCTGCCTTTCTTCTTCCGGGCCGTGAGGAAGGCGGCAAGCTCCCTCAGCTCCTCCTCCGTGTAGACCACGCCGGTGGGATTGTGGGGCGAGTTGATGATGACGGCCCGCGTCTTTCTGTTCGTGGCCTCCCGTATCTCGTCGAGGTCGAGGTGGAAGTCGTCTTTGGTTTCCACGAGGGTCATGGAGCCTCCATGGTTCTCCGCGTAGAACCGGTACTCCACGAAGAAGGGATTGGGAACGAGCACCTCGTCGCCCGGATCGAGAAGCGACTTGAGGACCACGTTGATGCCGCCGGCCGATCCCACGGTCATGACGATATGGTCCTTCGTAAAGGGAAGCCCCGTCTTCTCAGCATGGAAATCGGCGATCTCCTGCCGCACCTCGTCGTACCCGCTGTTGGACATATAGCGGTGCATGCCCTTCATCTCCGAAGAGGCGATGCGCACCAGCTCCTCCTTGAGCTGCCCGGGGGGCTCGGTTACAGGGTTTCCGAGGGTAAAGTCGAAGATGTTGGCCGCTCCGTGGGTCTTCTTCAGCTTCTCTCCCTCCTCGAACATGGCCCTGATCCAGGACGAGTCCTTCATCAATTCCCCGATTCTCTTCGAGATGATCATGGTTGGTTACCTCCTCTTGCCTGACCTGTAATATCGTTCGAAGGCCCTCTTGAAACCGTCGAGACTCGCCTCGATCCGCTCGTAGGGGACACAGAAGGCGATCCTGAAGAATCCGGGGCTCCCGAAACCCCTGCCCGGCACCACGAGGATGCGCTCCTCCTTTTGGAGGTGAAAGATGAAGTCGAGTTCATCGGCCACCGGCGCCTTCGGGAACATGTAGAAGGCCCCCGTCGGTTTTACGCACTCATAACCCGCCGCGGTAAGGGACCCGTAGAAGAGATCCCTCTTTCTCTGGTATTCGGCGATGTCCACCGACGCGTCCTGGTGTCTGCCCGCGATCCGTTGAAACAGAGCGGGTGCGTTCACGTAGCCCAGGCACCGGGACGCGATGGCGAGGCCGGAAAGGAGAAGGTCCAGATCCGGGATCTTCGGCGACAGGGCGATGTAGCCGATCCTCTCCCCCGGCAGGGCAAGGTCCTTGGAGTGGGAGGTGATGGCGGCCGTGAGGTCGTAGATATCGAAGAGGTTGGGGAGGGTGATGCCGTCGTAGACCAGCTTCCTGTAAGCCTCGTCTGCAATCAGGAAGATCTCCTGCCCCTCTTCCCGCTTCCGGTTGAGGAGCGCCGCCAGATCCCGGAGGTTCTGCTCGGTGTAGACGATGCCCGTGGGGTTGTTGGGGCTGTTGACCAGGATGGCCCGCGTCTTGGGGGTGATGCTCTTCTCGATCTTTCCCACGTCCATCTGGAAATCGGGTTTGCTCTCCACGAGCCTGATGAGGCCGCCGAAATTCTCGATGTAATTCTTGAACTCCCAGAAGAAGGGCTTGGGGACGATCACCTCGTCCCTCTTGTTGAGCATTGCCTTGAGGAGCGTGTTGAGCCCGCCCGCGCAGCCCACGCTCATGAAGACGTGCTTGCTTGCGAAGGGAAGGCCGTAGCGGCGGCCGAGATAGGCGGCCACGTTCTGCCGCACCTCCTCGTAGCCCGGATTCTCCATGTACCGGTGCATGCCGGGTGTGCCGTTCGACGCCAGCTCAAGGAGGCTCTTCTGTACGGCCTCAGGCGGCTCCACGTCCGGGTTGCCCAGGGAGAAATCATAGACCTTGTCTTCCCCGAAAGCCTTCTTCATCTCCACGGCCGCCCCGAACATCTTCCTCGTCCAACCTTCCTGATCCGCGATCAGGCGGTGCATCTGCTGGGACACGATCATTTCGGTCACCTCCACAATAAAAAAGCCATGGACCCGGTCCATGGCTCACAAACAAAAAAGCCATGGGCCTTTGCACCCATGGCTTTTGCTCACCTCAAGCAAAAGGCGTCATGGGTGCGAGCTCCTAAAGTAAAAATAAAAACAGCTGAAACCACCCACGAACGCTTTCATTGTCATGAACTATAGAGGAACATCGGAGGTTTGTCAACAACAAATTCCGCAGCGACCCGCGGGCTGCGGGGGTGCGGCGCCATCGGGTCGTGGCCGGCCGCGAGACGACGGCACACGGGAGGGAACGGCCGAAGAAAACCCTCCCGCCCCGAATCAGTTTGCGGGAAGAAGGCCCACAAGCATCGTCGGTACGTTGATCGGGAGCACGGTCAGGCACGTACATGCCAAGGCGTACTGCGCCATATTCTGTACGCTCCGGGGTCGCGTAGGGAAGAACCGGGCCGGCGCTGTCGGAACAATCAGTACCGCCAGAGAGAGGAGGCCGTTCGCCAGCCCGTACTGAAACTTGTAGTAGTCTCGGTACAGTGCGGAACTGTTGCCAAACTGCACTTCCGCGAAGACTAGCCCCTTTCTGAAGTCCCCGATCAGCTTCGGTTCAGTCCGGAGTACGGGCTGGGGATCCCAACCTCGACGACGGAACTCGGCGGCAAACGCCTTGTTGTATGCCGCCTGGTGGCCATAGGTGGTGCCCTCCTCCCTATGACAGAACGATGCCGCCCAGGCGATGTGTGCAACCACCGACTCCACCTCGTCGATTTCCCGCCCCAGCGTCTTCTTGAGTTGATCGCCGCAATGGAAATAGGAAATCTCTCTCTTCATCTCCCCTCTCCCTCTCGTCGTGCTCGGCGCCCGAAGGAAGGTTGAACCGGCCCGTTGGTCGTTACCGCCCTCGGTCCGCCCGGGTCGCGGGGTGCTCGGGTAAGGGGGCCGTGTCCGGCCTCCTTACGTTCCCGTTTACCCCCATGTTCTATTCTATCCCAAGTCGGCCTTCGTATCACACTCACTGTGTGCCGGTGTCGCGGGGGGCGTGGTCGAACGGTGAGGCGGGTTTCCCCAGGGACAGGGGACCGTGGCAGGGGCTTGCCCTGTGGTCGCATCACGGTGGTTGCGGGAAGTAAATAGGCACCCGAGGACGCCCCGGGGCTTCTACGTAAAGGTGAACCCCTTCTCCTCGAAGAGGCGCAAACAGGCGTCCACCGCCCCGGCGTCGTAGAGGACCCCCTTGTTCCGGGAAATCTCCTCGAGGGCCACCTTGATTCCCAGGGAGGGCCTGTAGGGCCGGTGGGAGGCGATGGCCTCCACCACGTCCGCCACCGCCACGATCCGGGCCTCCAGGCAGATCTGATCGTCTTTCAGTCCCTGGGGATATCCCGAGCCGTCCAGCTTCTCATGGTGCTGGAGGACGATATCGGCGATGGGCCAAGGGAATTCCACATCTTTGAGGATGTCGAAGCCCGTCTGGGGGTGGTCCTTGATCAGCTCGAATTCCTTGTTGGTCAGTTTACCGGGCTTGCTGAGGATTTCGGCGGGCACCGATACCTTGCCGATGTCGTGGATCACCCCGGCCATACGGATGCCCTCGATGATGTCACGGGAAAGGCCCATCTCCGTGCCGATGGCCCGCGCCAGGTTGGATACCCTCCGCTGGTGGCCCGCCGTATAGGGATCCTTCGTTTCCACCACCTGGGCGATCACCCGTATGGTGCCCCCCATGGCGTTGCGGAGGTTTTCCAGTGTCTTATCAAGCTGTTCCTGTGCCCGTTTGCGGTCCGTGATGTCGCGGACAATGCCCTGAAGGACGACCTCTTCGCCTATGAGGATGCGGCTTAAGCTCACTTCGGCGTCAAAGAGGGTTCCGTCGCCCCTGCGGTACTGCCACTCGAAGAACTGGGGTCGATCGGATGATGCGGCGTCAATCTTCTCTCCCAGCTTCCGGGCCGATTCGCTGCCGTCGGGCTGGAGGGGCGGCGAGAATTCAACGAGAGAGTGTCCGTCGATCTCCCCTTTCGTGCATCCGAATATCTGTAGGGTCTTGGTGTTGTATCCCGCGAACCGTTCGTCCTTGATGACGAATATGGCATCGTTGGCGTTCTCGAAAAGGGCGCGGTACTTGGATTCGCTCTCCCTGAGCGCAGACTCTGCCCGGTTTCGGGAGAGGGCATAGGCAAACATCTCGCCTACCATCTTGAGCATGGCGATGACGTTTTCGGACCAGGCCTGCCGGGACCGGACACTGTCAAAACCGATGAATCCCATGATGGAGTAGCCGGACATGATAGGCACGGCCACAAGAGCCCGGGTGCCCTCTTCCGTGAAGACCGCCCTTTCCCTCGCCGCTTCCGGCGGCAGTCCGGCAACGTCCGGGATGTGGACCGCCTCAAAATTCGTTATCCGCTCGCAGAACCATGGAAGACTCGCGGCTGCCAGACCCTGTGCCCTCTGCAGTGTTGACTCGATATTCTGTGCGCACCATTCGTGGGTCTTACTCAGCGTGGCCCCGTTGTCGCTGAATTGAAAGACGTAGCTCCGATCCGCCTTCGCGAAACTCCCGATGGCCTTGAGGACGTCACGGATCGCCTCATCCACTTCTTCCGGGGAGAGGATGATGAAGTTTGTGGATAGCCCGAGAATCAGCCGCAGTAATGCCTCGGTCTCATGAAGGCGGGCCCGGAGCCGGTCGATATCGGCCTCCTTTCTCCCGAGCGAAAGGACCTTCGCCTGTTCCGCCACCTGTCTTTCCATTTTCCCGGTCGCCTTTCTCGACATGGTTCCGTCCACAGCTATTATCGGCCGAATAACTCAGGATATTAGGGAAAAAGGTTCACCGGCCCGCTTGGGCGGGGCCTCCGGGTCGTCCCTCACGGCCTTGCCGGTCGCGTGCCCGATCGGAAAAAACCGACGGTCGGTCCCTGGCTGTTCATATCGGCCCCCTTCATGTCCCTTCCGCTATCGGAACTCCCGCTCATTCTTCAGCCCCTGAAGTCTATCATTCTCCTTTCCCCCCTCATCCTTGTGCCGGGGTTGCCCGGCCGCCGTTGACTTTGGCCTGCGTAAACCTTATACTATTCGTGATATTTTTCACGTAGCTTCCCCCACACAAGGGCGCAAGGAGGAGTGTATATGTCCAGTTCCGGTCAAGGTTACAAGGGCAGCGAGGATTACATTGCATCAAAGCCCCTCATGGAGATTGTCAACGTATCGATCGCCCTGGGCAAGCCCCTGGTCATCAAGGGTGAGCCGGGCACCGGGAAGACCCTCCTTGCTCACAGCATCGCGAAGGCCTTGGGTAAGAGACTGCTTACGTGGAACATAAAATCATCCACAAAGGCCAAGGACGGCCTCTACGTCTACGACACGGTGCAGAGGTTGAACGACGCCCGTTTCAAGGACCGGGACATCTCCGACATCAGGCAGTACATCAAGCTCGGGAAGTTGGGTCAGGCCTTCCAGGAGGATGAGAAGATCGTCCTCCTCATCGACGAGATCGACAAGGCGGACATCGAGTTTCCCAACGACCTTCTGAACGAACTGGACGAAATGTCCTTTCATATCCCCGAACTCGACGAAGAGGTGAGGGCGAAGCAGAGGCCCATCGTCGTTATCACCTCCAACTCGGAGAAGGAGCTTCCCGACGCCTTTCTGAGGCGCTGTATCTTCCATTACATCGAGTTCCCCGACGCGGAGATGATGGAGCGGATCGTGAAGGTCCACTTCCCCGACATCGAGATGAAGCTGGTCCGGGAGGCGATCAAGAAATTTTACTGGATCAGGGAGGTGGAGGGACTGAAGAAGAAGCCTTCCACCAGCGAGCTCTTAGACTGGATCAAGGCCCTTCATCTCGGCGGCATCCCTGTTGACCGGATCGCCTCGGAAATACCCTTTCTCGGGACGGTCCTCAAGAACGAGCAGGACACGGAGCGGCTCACCCGTGCGTCAAGCGGCCAGGGTTCTTCCTTCGGTTTCAGGAGGAGATACTAAGGGTCGGCCATGTTTACCGAATTCTTCTATCTCCTGAGAAGGAAAGGAGTCCCCGTCTCGGTGACGGAATGGATCTCCTTTATGGAGGCCCTTTATAACGGCTTCTTCCAGTCCAGCATGGATCATCTTTATTATGTGGGCCGTGCCTTCCTGGTGAAGAGCGAGGCCTACTACGACATGTTCGACGAGGCATTCCAGGAGTTTTTCGGCGGTATCGTCACCGAACCGGTGGAGCTGGAGAAGGTGATGGACTGGCTGGAAAACCCCCTCCACAGGCTGCCGAAGCTCTCCATGGAAGAGATGGCGGAGCTTCAGAGGCAGATCGAAGAGTTCAGAAAAACTCACGACATGGAAGAGTTGATGCGCCAGTTCCGGGAGCGTCTGAAGGAACAGAAGGAAAGGCACGACGGCGGCGGGAAGTGGATCGGTACGGGCGGCACGTCGCCTTTCGGTGCCTACGGTTACCATCCCGGCGGCATCAGGGTGGGCGGCGAGTCGTGGATGCAGTCCGCGGCTAAGGTGGCCGGCGAGAGGCGGTTCAGAAACTACAGAAACGATATCATCCTCGATGTGCGGCAGACGAAAATGGCCCTCAAGAAGCTGAGGGAACTGAAGCGGGAAGGGCTCCAGGAGGAGCTGGATATCGACGAGACCATCGACAAGACGGCCAAGGAGGGGGGCGAGATCGAACTCGTCTTCAACCGGTCGCGGGAGAACACGGTACGCCTCATCCTCCTTATGGATACGGGCGGCTCCATGATGCCCTATACGGAGCTCTGCGAGAGACTCTTCTCGGCGGCATCTCAGACCGACCACTTCAAGGAATTCAAGTACTTCTTCTTCCACAACACCATCTACCAGGACATCTATGAGGACATGGCCAACTACAAGAGGATCCCCACGGAGAAGCTCTTCTCCCAGTTCCACAAAGGGTACAAGCTGATCCTTGTAGGGGATGCCCGCATGGCCTTCTCGGAGCTCTTCGACGTGAACGGTTGTATCGATTACTTCTATACCAACGACAAGCCGAGTCTGGAGTGGCTGGTGAAGATCCGGGATCACTTTCCCCACTCCGTCTGGCTCAATCCCACCCACAAGAACTTCTGGGGCCACTACACGGTGGACACCATCTCCAAGGTGTTCCCCATGTTTGAACTCACCATCGACGGACTCAAGGATGCCGTGAAGTCCCTCACCTCCCGGTCGAAACGACCCGTTCAGAATTAGGAAATCCCTTGCGTTATAAGGGTTCGCCGGGGCGAAAGGTGTGTTCTTTTTTTGTGATTTACATTATAATTGAACGTGCTTGCCAAGAAAGTCCTTTACTTCTCTTATGAGAAGCTCCTGGGGAGAGAGGTAAGGCGAGGCGAAATGCCCACCCACGTGGGCCTTATCCTGGATGGGAACCGCCGGTACGCCAGGGAAATGGGTTTTGACGACGTCACCATGGGACACCGGGAGGGGGCCCGGAAGCTTGACGAGGTGCTCTCCTGGTGTGCCGAACTGGGTATCAGGATAGTCACCATTTGGGTCTTTTCTCCGGACAACGTTCAAAGGGGCAAGGAGGAGGTGGACGGCCTTCTCAGGGTCATCCAGGAGAAGGTAGAGGAACTGGCGAAGAACCCCGTCATTAAAAAGTATGGATTCAGCATTCGTGCCTTGGGAAACTTGAACGGCCTTCCCGAGGCCCTGATAGAAGTGATCAGAAAGTCGGAGGAGTCAACCAAGGACCACCGGAACCATATCCTCAACATCGCCATCGGCTACGGAGGGAGACAGGAGATCGTGGACGCGGTGAAGCAGGCGATCAGGGAGAAGAAGGCCGATTCCATCGAATGCCTGGCAGACGGCATCTGTGCCGAGGACATTTCGCGCCACCTCTACACCTTCGGCATTCCCGACCCTGATCTCATCATCCGGACGAGCGGAGAGATCAGGCTCAGCGGATTCCTCTTGTGGCAGAGCGTGTACAGTGAGTTCTACTTCTGCGATGCCTTCTGGCCCGCATTCCGGAAGATCGACTTCCTGAGGGCCATTCGAAGTTACCAGCATCGCAGCAGGAGGTTCGGACGATGAGTGACAGCCTGGAGAAGATTTCCTGCCTGAAAAGTACCGAGCTGTTCAAGGATTTGAGCGACGAAGAGATCGCCGCCCTGGCGAGCAGGATGAAGGAACGGATCTACCCGCCCAACACGGCCATCGTGAGGGAGGGCTCCTCAGGCGACTCCATGTTTATCATGAAGGAAGGCAGGGTGGAGATCAAGAAGCGGGAGCCGAGCCTCGGCGTCGATCTTACCATCGCCACGTTAAACGGCAGCGCCTGTTTCGGGGAGATGGCCCTTCTCACGGGCAAGCCCCGTTCCGCAACGGTCCTCACCACCACGGCCACGGAAGTCTTCGTCCTCGAGAAGTCGGATTTCGAGGAGATCCTCACCCGGAAGCACCCCTCCATCTCCATGTCCCTCAACAGAATCCTCGCCGAGAGGATCGAAGAGATGAACGTGCAGAGGGGCCTCGGCTTTGTGGCCCTCTCGAAGCTGAAGGTGGACGCGGCGGTCGCCTCCCTCATCCCTCAGCAGTTGATCAGCCGGTACAAGGTCCTCCCTGTAGCCTATTCGAGCAGTACCCTCACCCTCGCCATGGTCAACCCCAACGACCTCATCGCCATCGACGAAGTGCGCAAGTACATCAAGGGTGTGGCCATAGAGCCCTCCGTGGTGGCCGAGGACGACCTGAAGAGGTTCATGGAGCACGAGTATCCCCGGCTCGTGAAGAAGGAGGAGGAGCACAAGGACTTTCAGAGCAAGGAGGCAATCCTTGACAGCATGGATTCCAGCCAGTCGGACCTCCTGAAGGACGTGAAGTTCGAAGAGGGGAAAGAGGAGGAGATCGGTATCACCGACCTCGAAAAGGAGGCGGAAGGCGCCCCTATCATCCGGCTCACCAACAACATCATCGCCGCCGCGCTGAGAAAGGGGGCAAGCGATATCCATCTGGAGCCCATGGAGAAGGGGGTCCGGGTCCGGTACAGGATTGACGGTGTCCTCAGGGAGGAGCAGATACTCCCGAAAAAGGTGCAGCTCCCCCTGGTCAGCAGGGTGAAGATCATTTCCAAGCTGGACATCACCGAGCGGAGGCTCCCCCAGGACGGGCGTATCACGGTGCGCCTGGAGGACAAGTCGGTGGACTTCCGTGTCTCCACGGTGCCGACAAAGTTCGGCGAGAAGATCGTCACCAGGATCCTCGACAAGAGTAACACCATGCTGGGTCTCGAACGACTGGTCTCCCATACCCCTACCCTGGAGCTTATGCGGGACATGATCAAGAAACCTTACGGGATCATCTATGTCACCGGTCCCACCGGTTCCGGGAAGAGTACCACCCTGTACAGCGCCCTTTCGGAGCTGAACCGGATAGACGTGAACATATCGACCGTCGAGGATCCCATAGAGTATGACCTCGCCGGCATCAACCAGGTCCAGGTCAACCCCGACATCGGCCTCGACTTCGCCAGGGTCCTGCGGGCCTTCCTGAGACAGGACCCCGACATCATCCTCGTGGGCGAGACGAGGGACAAGGAAACGGCCAAAATCGCGGTTGAAGCGGCCCTCACAGGCCATCTGGTCTTCACCACGTTGCACGCCAATGATGCCCCCTCCACCTTCATGAGGCTCTTCGAGATGGGGATCGAGCCCTTCCTCGTCTCCACCTCCATCATCGGCATCGTGGCCCAGAGGCTGGTCCGGCGGATCTGCAGCAACTGCAAGGAGGCCTATACCCCCGACAACGTGATTACCAAGTACCTCGGCCTACGGGACGGGATCGAGCTGTACAAGGGCAAGGGTTGCGACATGTGCGGCCTTACGGGGTACAAGGGCAGGGTCGGCGTCTATGAGGTGCTCATGGTCAACGAAGCGGTAAGGCACCTGATTGCCGAGGGATCCGACACCCAGATCATCCGGCAGGAGGCCGTCAACGCGGGGATGAGAAGCCTGAAGGAATACTGCGCCATCCTCCTGGAAGACGGTCTCACCACGGTCGACGAAGTCCTCCGGACAGTTGCGATCCAGGTTTGAACGGAAAAAGGTCGCTCGTCAAATCAAACGTTGTATCTCTCGCCCTGAGGGTCCTCCTCTGGCTTTCCGCCATCTCCCTCATCATCCTTCTCTTCTACCTGTACCATGAGGGTGCATGGAGGGATGTGCTCCGGTACTACCGCTTCTTTTTCGACGGCAAGCGGCTCAGGCTTTTCATCGCCTCCTTCGGACCCTACGCGGCCGTCGTCTTCGTCCTGGTCCAGGGGCTTCAGGTGGTCTTCGCCCCCATACCGGGGGAGATCACGGGCTTCGTGGGCGGGTTTCTCTTCGGCAAGGTGTGGGGGGTGATCCTGTCCACCATCGGCCTGACCCTCGGCTCCACCCTCGCCTTCATGATCACCAGGTCCCTGGGACTGCGCTTCGTGGAGCGGATCGTCAAGAAGGAGTATATCGACAAGTTCAACTTCTTCGTGACCCACAAGGGCCTCTACCTTACCTTCATCCTCTTCGTCATACCCGGGTTCCCCAAGGACTCCCTCTGTTACCTCCTGGGGCTTACAAGAATGAAACTCCTCGACCTGGTGCTCATGAATGCCTTTGGAAGGCTGCCGGGGACGCTCATGCTTACCCTGCAGGGCAATGCAGTGCGAAACGGCAAGTATCAGGAATTCTTCTGGCTCCTCGCCGGAAGCGTGGTGCTCATTATAGGCCTCTACTTCACGAAGGACTATGTCGTTCGCTTCGTAGGCCATCTGATTCATTTACGGCTTGGCAAAAAGAAGGATAAGGAAAGCGATCCCGATCCGATAGACGGCAAAGACATCTAAGGAGTGTCTTTTCAGGAAACGGATCAGGAAGGCGAGGCTCAGGAAGCCGAAAACGAAGGCGGACGCGGCACCCGCCATGTAGAGGTCAAGGTTGACCCCTGCCCCCTTGAGGTACTTGGCCTCGTGGATGGCCGATCCCAGGATGATGGGGACGGCGAGGAGGAAGGAGAAGTCGACCGCCTCCGTCCTTTTGAGTCCCAGGAGCAGGGCGACGGTGATGGTAATGCCGCTTCTCGAGGTGCCGGGCACGAGGGCCAGGGCCTGCGCCGTTCCCAGTACGAGGGCCAGGGAGTACGAGAGGCTCCTCCCGCTCACGAAGACCCGTTCCGCCACGACCATAAGGATGGAGACGGTGAAGAGACCGACGGTGCAGACGTAGGGCGTCCTGAGGTAAAGCTCGATAACATCCTTGAAGAGGAGGCCGGCCACTGCCGCCGGGCCGGTGGCAACCACGATCTTCAGGAGGAGGTTGTCCCGGATCCTCCAGGCCAGGAGATCGCGGAGACCCTCGAGACAGATCTCGAAGAACCGCTTGCCGTAAATGGACAGGATGGCGAGCAGGGTGCCGAAGTGGAGCATTACGTCGAAGGCGAGCTTGTCCACATTCTGATCGCTGATGTTAAAGAACCAGGGCACCAGGATCAGGTGGGCCGAGCTGCTGACCGGCAGGAATTCGGTGACCCCCTGAACGGCGCCGAGCACTGCGCCCTCCAGGGCCGTCAAGATTTGTCTCCCGGGAGAAATCTGAAGCCTACCTCGATGCTGTCGGTGTTGAGGCTTGCGGGAATGGGGGGCAGAGGATCGACCGATCGTAAGGCCCTCAGTATGGACTCGTCGTAGACCCTGTTTCCCGATCGTTTTTCCACGTTAATATCCACGATACGCCCGTCCTTTCTAATTCTGATGGTGACCACCGTTTCGAGATCCTTCTTGTAGGCGCTCATTCCCGGGAGTCCCCAGGCGTCCTTTATTTTCTCCCATACCTGCACGATATATCTCTGGGTGAAGGGATCGAGGGGCCTTCCCCCGCCTTCTCCGGCCATGGGCAATCCCCCGGGACCGGTTCCACCCCTGACGGCCGACCCGCCCCCTTTGCCCGTCGCCCCGTCGGAACGTGTCCGGGTCACGTCGAAATACTCGGTCCGCCTGCGCATTTCCTTGAGCCTGTCCTCGAGGCGGCTCAACTCCTCCTTGGTGGGGGAGTCGTTGGCCGGGGGGACCTTGGGCGGGACCTTCTTCCTAGACAGGGAGACCGCCTCTTTTTCCTTTCTCTGGGGGATGGGTTTCGGGGCCTTGCGGGCCCGAGGAGCCGGCGCCTGCCTTTCGGGCACGGCCTTCTTCTCCGGGGCGCTGACAGCCGCTCCTTCCCCGGACCCGGCCGGGGCGCCGATACTCCCCACGAGGTTCACCGAATAGGAGGAGGTGGGCTCGAAGCGCTTATAGCCTTTCTTGACGGGAATACTGAAGGCCGCGAGAACCACCATGTGGAGTACCGTCGAGATGATGAGCCATTTGAACCAGGTTTCTTCCCTCATCACTCTTCCACAGGCTTGGTAACGATATTGATCTTGTCGATCCCGGCCCCCCTGATGATGCCCATGCAGTTGACCACGAATCCGTAAGGGACATTCTTGTCGGCCCTCAGGAAGATCTCCTTGCTGGTCTTGTTGGCGAAGAGGAGTTGGATGGCCGCCTTAAGATCCTTGAGTTCCAACCGCTTCTCGTTCAGCACGATCTGTCTGTCCCGGGTGATGTTCAGCACCTGAGGCTCATCCCTCGAAGGGAGGGGGCGGGCGGTCACGTTGGGGATCTCGATGTTCATCCCGTGCTGCATCATGGGCGCCGTGATCATGAAGACGATGAGAAGGACAAGCATGATATCCACAAGAGGTATCACGTTGATCTCAGAGAGTGGTCCCTTTGAATCCCTTGAAAACTTCATTTCCCGAGGACATTGAGGATGTAGATGGAGGCGTTCTCCATCTTGGAGAGGATCCGTTTGAGCCTTCCGAGGAAGTAGTTATAGGCCAGGACCGCCGGAATGGCTGTGGCAAGACCGATGGCGGTGGCGATGAGGGCCTCGCTGATGCCGGGGGCCACGACGGCAAGACTGGTCGTGCCTCTTACGCCGATCTCGCGGAAGGAGTCCATGATACCCCACACCGTCCCGAAGAGGCCGATGAAGGGAGCGGTGTTGGCCGTGGTGGCCAGAAAGGAGAGACGCCTTTCGAGACGCTCCGTTTCTTCAGAGAGGGTGATCCTCAGCGCATTTTCCACGATGGGCACCGTCTCTGCCTGAATGTCGGGATTCTCCTTTTGCCGGGAAGTGATGGCCTTGTAAGCCGACAGGATCAGCCTGTAGAAGGGATTGTCCGGAGCCTCCCGGTACATGGTGACCAGCTTTCTGAAGGAATCGGCTTCCCTGGCATTCTTCATAAACCGGTCCCCTTCCGCCTCGGTCCTTCTGTACTGTTTCCATTTGAGCAGGATGATGGTCCAGGACACGATGGAGAAGCAAAAAAGGATCAGGACCACCGCCTTGGCTACAGGTCCGGAGGCGTACAAAAGCCCCAGAAGACCGCCTGTATACACATCCAGACCGGTTATTCCCATGGGCAAAGCTTACAATAGACGGCCTCCGATGTAAAGAAAAACCCCCTGGGTGGCCCCAGGGGGAAGGGGGGTTATTATGAGAAGCTTATGGAGGTGATTTTGCGATCTCAGCGGGGCGGGAGTTGTGAAGATGTGTACATCCGGGGCGCCCTCGAAACCCCTGTTTTGTGAGCGTCATAGGTTTCAGCCCCTGCCGGTCCGACGGTGTTTTTGAGAGGTTGTGAATTATTTCCCATGGCTCGATAATAATATACTCGACTAAACGGAAGGTGTCAACAAAAAAATATTCCACTCCCCGCGATTCATCAGACCCGCGGTAGGCCTCAACCCCCCGGCATCCCTGGGAATGGATATGGTCTTGCTTATTCTGCTTTGTGGTCTATAATTGAATCCATGGTCTCGATATAAAAAAGGGGGGAGCTCCCGGTGAGTGAGGACAGGCAAGACAAAAAGAAACCACAAAGAACCTGAGGAGGCTGATGATGGACAGTATTCTTAGAATTGACATGGGGGCAGAAGGGGGTCCGAAGGTCACGGTAGTCCCGGTGGGAGCGTACGTAGGATTAGGCGGGCGGGCTATGACCTCTGCTGTGGTGTCGGCTGAGGTCCCGCCGACGTGCCACCCTTTGGGTGCGGAGAACAAGCTTGTCATTGCCCCCGGGTTGTTGGGCGGTACCACAGGGGCCATGTCCGGCCGCATCTCTGTCGGCTGCAAGAGTCCCCTCACCGGAGGCATCAAGGAGGCCAACGCCGGTGGACAGGCGGCAGCGAAGCTTGCCAGGCTGGGTTACGCAGCGGTCATCCTGGAAGGGAAGCCCAAGGGCGATGACCTGTACCGGATCGTCATCAACAAGGACGGCGTCAAGATCTCCACGGTGAACGACCTCCGCATGACGGGCAACTACAAGGTGGTGGAGAAGATCAAAGAAGAGTTCGGCGACAAGGCGGCATGTCTCTCCATCGGTCAAGCCGGCGAACTGAGGTTGACCGCGGCATCCGTCGCCTGCACGGACGTGGAGCAAAGACCGACCCGCCATGCGGGAAGGGGCGGGGTTGGGGCAGTTATGGGATCGAAGGGTGTCAAGGTGATCGTCCTGGACGATACGGGCATGGCAACGAGGGCGCCCAAGGATCCCGAGAAGTTCAGGGAAGCCAACAAGAGATTCATTGAGGGTCTGCGAGGACACGCCGTAACGGGCCAGGCCTTGCCCGCCTTTGGCACCAACGTGCTGGCCAACATCCTGGACGAGGCAGGGGGATACCCTACCTATAACTTTAGAGAGGGAAAGTTCCAGGGGGTCTCGAAGATCAGCGGCGAGACCATCGCCGAGCTTGAAACGGCCCGTGGAGGTGTACCCACCCACGGCTGCCATACGGGTTGCGTGATCCGATGCTCCGGTACTTACGTGGACAAGGACGGCCACTACATAAGCAAACAGCCCGAGTATGAGACCGTGTGGTCCCACGGCGCCAACTGCGGCATCGACGACCCGGACAAGATCGCCATGCTCGACTTCCTTGACGACGATATCGGTCTCGACACCATCGAGATGGGGGTTACCATCGGCGTTGCCATGGAGGGCGGTCTCCTCAGATTTGGTGACGCTGACGGCGCCATCGAGATGATCAAAGAGGTAGGAAAGGGCACGCCCCTGGGTCGTGTGATCGGGTGCGGCGCTGCGGTGACGGGAAAGGTCCTTGGGGTGGAGAAGGTGCCGGTCGTGAAAGGCCAGGCTCTTCCGGCCTACGATCCGAGGGCCGTGCAGGGGATCGGGGTCACCTATGCCACGAGCACCATGGGGGCGGACCACACAGCCGGTTACGCGGTAGCCACCAATATCCTGAAGGTGGGCGGTTTCGTGGATCCCCTTAAACCCGAGGGACAGGTCGAGCTTTCGAGAAACCTCCAGATCGCCACGGCCGCAATCGACTCCACCGGCATGTGCCTCTTCATCGCCTTTGCCGTGATGGACCAGGCAGAGACCTTCCAGGCCCTGATCGACATGTTGAATGCCTTCTACGGTCTCAGCCTGACCGGCGACGGGGTCGTGGAGCTGGGAAAGAAGGTCCTCTCCATGGAGAGGGATTTCAACAAGAGGGCCGGATTCACCGCCCACCATGACCGGTTGCCCTCCTTCTTCAGAAAGGAGCCGGTGCCTCCCCACAATGTTACCTTTACTGTTACCGACGAGGAGCTGGACCAGGTCTTCAACTGGTAGGGAGTGGTGGAACAGGGGGTCGTAACCCCCTGTTCCACACCATGACCCGAAATCCGGAACAAAATCATGGATGAACCTCCTGTGACGATCCTTTCGATTGTGGCCGACCCCCCGGCCGTTGAAGCCATGGGTCTGCTGCTGCAGCAAGGATGCACCCTCACGGTGACGGTGGGTTGCTCGGTCCGTTCCCTCCTTTGTGATCAACTCGGGATCGAGAGCCGGTATGTGGATGAGCGGATTGGCACCATCTTCATCAATGGAAAGCCTGCCGACGATATTGACCGGGCCCTGGTGACGGACGGAATGAGGCTGGCCCTGTCCGCGGCCATGCCGGGCCTTGTGGGTGCCATGTTGCGGCGGAAGGGGTTCTATGCGGCCATGAGGAGTTCCATCACGTACAGAACCCTGGAAGACGGGGTGTCCCCCCACCGGGGGAGGGTGATCTTGAAACTCTTTAATCTCCTGGTCCGGGACCTGGGGCCGGGCATCCTGAAACGGGGTGTTCTCGTGGGGGCCGGGGACCTCCGGGATTTTCTTATCCGGCAGCCCGAATCCTTCTGCGGGGCCTGTTCCCGTTGGATGGCCGACGGGAACGCCATGCCCCGGGATGAGGTCATGGACCTGCTGGAGGAAAAGGCAGAGGGGCTGGTCGCCCTCACGGTGAGTGAGGGGTGTGGGGGAGGAGAACAAGGTAATGCAACGGGTGAATGATGAAGGTGACGATCAAGCTTTTTGCCACCCTTCGAAAGGGCCGTTTTGCTGTGGAGGAGAGGGAATACGGAGGTGGGACCACCGTCAGAGGGGTCATAAAGGATCTGGGGATTTCGGAACAGGATGCCGCCCTGCTCTTTGTTGACGGTCGCCACGCCGACCTCGACCGCGTTCTCTCGGACGGGGAGGCCCTGGCTGTCTTCCCGCCGGTGGGGGGAGGCTGACCCATGGATCTGACGCTATTCCTGTGCAGTCAAGGGGATGGGGACGTGATCTCTCTCGAGAGGGAGCTCGAGGCGGCCCGGCGCTACGGCGTGACCATCCGGGAGGTGGAGGAGACAGCCCTGGAGGCGGGACTCCTGCCCCTCCGGTATACGAGGAACAGGGAGAGTATCTCGATAGCCCAGCAGCGTGAACTCCTGGGGAGCGGCGTTGCGATAGTGGGCTGCGGGGGTCTCGGGGGATATGTGGCCGAGGAACTCGCCCGCCTCGGTGTGGGCACCCTGATCCTCTTCGATCCCGATGTCTTCGAAGAACACAACCTCAACCGGCAACTCCATTCCTCGGTGGCGACCCTGGGAAGGCCCAAGGTCCTTGTGACGGCGGAGCGGATAGGGACCATCAATCCGGTAGTGACTGCGGTACCGGTGGAGGAGGCTTTTGTGGCGGAGAGGACGGAGGGGTTACTCTCCGGTACCCGGGTGGTTGTCGACTGTCTCGACAGCATCCCGACCCGCCTCGAGCTGGCCGTTTCGTGCGAGAAACTGGGCATTCCCCTGGTCCATGGGTCCATAGGGGGATGGTACGGCCAGGTTGCCGTTCAGTTTCCTGGCGAAAACACGCTCCAGCGGTTGTACGGCCATGTGAAGGAAGGGTCGGGTATCGAAAAAAGACTCGGCAACCCGGCCTTCACCCCCGCCGTCATTGCAGGTCTCCAGGCGGCGGAGGCGATCAAGATCCTGCTCGGCCAGGGTACGCCGCTCAGGGGGAGGATGCTGTTCATTGACCTTCTGAACATGGGAATGGAAGAGGTCACGTGCTGAAGGAGAGACAGGACTTCAGACAGCCCGAAAAACCGGGCCAGGGAGGATGAGATGAAGAAGCTGCTCCGCGTATTTCTCAACCGGCAGGAATACAGATTTGAAGAGGTCCCCGAGAAGTACAGGGGCCTCGGCGGCAGGGGACTCACCTCCGCCATCGTGGCCGAAGAGGTCTCTCCTCGGGTGGACCCGTTGAGCCCCGACAACAAACTCGTTCTCGCCCCAGGCCTTCTCGCCGGCACCCCGGTGCCCAACAACGGAAGACTCTCGGTGGGTGCCAAGAGCCCCCTCACCGGCACCATCAAGGAAGCGAACGCGGGAGGGGCCGCAGCCCACAAGCTGGCCCGCCTCGGCATTCAGGCCATTGTCCTCGAGGGAAAGGCACAGGATCTTACCCTCCTCAAGGTGGGCAGGGATGGGGTTGCCTTCCTGGACGGAGAACCCTTCAGAGGGATGGGGAACTACCGGTTCATAGAGAAGATGAAGGAAGATTTCGGCGAAGGGGTTGCCGTCATCAGTATCGGGCCTGCCGGAGAAAAAGAATGTTCTGTTGCCTCGGTATCGGTGACCACCCCGGACTTTCATGTGCGCATGGCCTCAAGGGGTGGTCTCGGTGCGGTCATGGGCGCGAAGATGGTGAAGGGTCTGGTGATCGACGATGCAGGGTCCCGGGAGGTGGAGGTGAGCGACAAAGAGGCCCTGAAGGCGGCAGCCACCGATCTTGCCAGGGGTATCGGCAGCCATCCCCTCATCGAGGGTCTCCGGCAGCTCGGCACGCCGATCCTCGTCATGATGATCAATGCCGCCGGCGCCCTGCCCACGCGAAACTATTCCTCGGGCCAGTTCGAACACGCGGAAGCGATCTCGGGAGAGCGGCTCGCCGAGCTTACGGGAAAGAGGCCGGGGGGCAAGGCCATCCACCGGTGTATGGACGGTTGCATCATCAGTTGCTCCAACATCGTGACCGATGAAAAAGGGGAGATGATCGTCTCGGGTCTCGAGTACGAAACCATCGGGCTTGTGGGGTCCAACTGCGCAATCGGTGACCTGGACTCGATTGCCCGGATTAATCGTCTCTGCAACGACCTCGGCGTGGACACCATGGAGGTGGGCGGCGCCATTGCGGTTGCCATGGAAGCGAAGGTGCTGCCATGGGGCGACGGGAAGGGTGCCCTTTCGCTGGTGGGCCAGATTCCGGAAGGGGCGGGGACGGGTGGCATCGTCGGGTCGGGCTGCGCTGCCGCCGGCCGTCAGCTGGGGGTTTCCAGGATACCGGTCGTCAAGGGGCAGTGCCTTGCCGCCTACGACCCAAGGGTCCTGAAGGGCACGGGTACGACCTATGCCACATCGACCATGGGGGCCGACCATACCTGTGGGAATGCCCTGCCGAGTCCGGCGAACCCCGACTACAACCCTGCGGCATCCACCGGGCAGGGTCCCGTATCCGCCTTTCTCCAGCAGTATTTTGCAGCCATCGACACGCTGGGCCTCTGTCTCTTCGCCTCCTTGCCGCTCCTTGATATGCCGGAGCTTCAAAAGACCCTCATCGCCTGCGTTTCGGCGGCCACGGGAGAGTCTCCGGGCGACGGCTACCTCACGGACCTCGGGGCCTCGGTCCTGCGCCGGGAGAGGCGGTTCAACGAAGAGGCAGGGTTCTCCTCAAAGGACGACCGGCTGCCGGAGTTCTTCGCCAGGGAGCCCCTGCCGCCCTCGGGTCTTGTCTTCGATGTTCCGGACCAGGAACTGGACGGGGTCCACTCCCCTTAGGGGCGGAAGAGACCGGTGAAGGAGAAGGTCTCTGCGTCAAAGAGCCCTTTGTCGGTGAGTTTGAGCCTGGGGATGACGGGAAGGGCCATAAAGGAAAGGGTCATGAACGGGGCCGTGAGGGAGCACCCGAGGGCCTTCGCCTGCCGGTTGAGGCGACGGTACCCCTGAGCCACCTCCTCGGCGCCCTGGTCCGACATGATACCGGCCACGGGAAGGGGGAGCACTTCCTCCACGGTTCGTGAGACAGCGGCGATACCGCCCCGGTGACGTATCACCAGGTTCACGGCCCTGCACAGATCCTCGTCTCTTACCCCGACGGCCACGATATTGTGGGAATCGTGGGCCACAGAGGAGGCGAGGGCCCCTTCCCTGAGACCAAAACCATGGACGAACGCCACACTCGGCCCCTCCTCCCTGTAGCGGTTGATGACGGCGATCTTGAGGATATCCTGTCCTCTATCCGACACTGCGAGGCCGGCCTGTACGGATGGGGGGACGGTAATGCGCCCTGTGACGAGCTGACCGTCAAAGACATGGATCACCTCCATGAGCCGCCCCTCTACAGGGACCGCAAAATCCTCCGGTTTTTTCTCCAGGGCCTTAAAAATATTCACCCTTGTCACCAGAGGGCTGTCAAAGGAGGGCACCCCGTGCTGTGCCGCAGTGATCCCCCGGGCCACGACCTTTTCCACCACAAAGTCCCGGAGATTGTTCACCACGATGAAGTCGGCCGGATCGTTGACCCGCAGCAGGCCTACCGGAAGGCCGTAGTGCATCACCGGGTTCACGGAGGCGGCCCGCAGCACCTTCATCACATCCAATCCCGCGGCAACGGCGCGTCTGACGAGGCGATCGATGTGGCCCGCCAGGAGATCGTCGGCGTGGAGGTCATCGGAACAGAACATGATCTGGTGGGGGTGGGTTTCGAGGAGGGTCATGAAGGCGTCGAAGACCCTGGCGGCCGATCCCTCCCTGATGAGGATGGCCATGCCCCGCCGAAGCTTCTCCTCTGCCTCCCCCCGGGTGAGCGATTCGTGATCGGTCGTGATCCCCGCCCCGATATAGCGGTGCAGGGCGCTACCGGTGAGGCCGGGGGCGTGACCGTCCACTCTTTTCCCTCTTTCCCGGGCCGCCCTGATCTTCTCCATGAGCTCCCTGTCTCCGGCCAGCACCCCGGGGTAGTTCATCACCTCGCTCAGGTACTGTATCTCGTCCCGGGCAAGGAGCGACCCCACTTCCCTGACGCCGAGCGCGGCCCCTGCGGTCTCAAAGGGGGTTGCCGGTACACAGGAAGGGGCACCGAAAAAGAACCTGAGAGGCACCGTCTTCCCGTTGGCGATCATGAAATCGACACCGTCCACGCCGAGGACGTTTGCTATCTCGTGGGGATCGGAGATGACGGCCAAGGTGCCGTGAGGCAGGGCTGCCCGCGCGAATTCCGAGGGCACAAGCATGGTGCTCTCGATGTGGATGTGGGCGTCGATGAAACCGGGGAGGACGAAAGAATGGTAGGTTTCCCTGTCTCTCGCGATCCGTGTGATCCCTTCCCCGGTCCACTCGACCGAGCCGGGATAGATGACGCCGCCCAAGACATCGACGATATTGCCGGAGACCTTGTCAGCCATCTGAGGGACGAGGGGAATCGGAAACCCGTGCCCGGAGGCACCGGGGCGGGCCCGAAACCTGCAACCTGCAGGGCGGACTTACGCCCTTATAATCACGGTCTCGTTGAAGGCCCGGGTGTAGGCATTGATATTCTTCTGAGCCACCACGCCGAAACGATGGCGCACCGGCCCCTCCAGGGCCTCCAGAGACATGAGGTTCGAGACCTTGACCAGGGAACCGAGCATGGTGGTGTTGGTAATGGGGACGCCCAACTCCTCCCTGGCGATCTTTGATGCGTCGACGGCGGCGATGTTGTGACCGGGGAAGATTTCCCGTAAATCCTCGAGGGGTTTGTGGGAATTGATGAGGACGAAGCCGTCGGGTTTCAGCCCTTCCGTGGGGTTGACGGTGCCGAGGAGGGTGGGATCAAGGATGATCACATAGTCAGGCTGATAGACCTTCGATCTCAGCCGTACCTGTTTGTCCGACACCCTCAGGAACGCCTGTACCGGGGCGCCTCTCCGTTCGGGTCCAAAACTGGGAAATGCCTGGGCGAACATGCCTTGTGCGATGGCTGCCTGGGCGATGATCTCCGCCGATGTAACCGCCCCCTGTCCTCCTCTCCCGTGAAACCTGACCTCTATCATCTAATTTTCTCCTTTCGTTCCGGCTGAACTCTTGATTCTCCACTCGGTTCCTTTCGGCGTGTCGAGGAGGAGGATCCCCTTACCCAGCAACAGGTCCCTGACTTCATCCGCTCGCTGGAAGTTCCGTTCTTTTCGTGCCTGTCCGCGCTCAGCGATCAACCTTTTCACGGTTCCCTCGTCGAGACCCACCCGGGCCAGATGGCGCCCCTTTTCCCGGCTGTCGAGGTCCTTCGGATCCCCGCTCAAGAGACCGAGGACCGAGGCGAGGGAGGTAAAGCAGCCGTTCGTGTACGTGACAAGGGGTTTTACGCTCTCGTCGGGTTCATCCATGAGCCGGTTCAGGGTTTTCGACATCTCGAAAAGGTAGGATAGGGCAAGGGCAGTGTTGAAATCATCATCCATGGCCTCGTGAAACCTGTCCACCAGGGTATCTGCCTCAGCAAAGGGCTGCGAAGCAACCCCCTCCAGTCCCTGGATTTCGGAAATCCTCTCCTTTGTTGCGTAGAGCCTGCGCAGGGCGCTCTGGGTGTCCTCGACGGACTGGGTGGTGTAGTCCACGGGGTTTCGGTAATGGGTGCCGAGGAAGAAGAGTCTCAGGGTGTCGGGGTGATACTCCTTGAGGAACTCCTTGATGAGGAGGATGTTGCCGATGGACTTCGACATCTTCTCCTTCTCCACGTTCACAAAGCCGTTATGGATCCAGTAATTGACGAAGTGCCTGCCTGTGGCCGCCTCGGTCTGGGCCCGCTCGTTCTCATGGTGGGGGAAGACGAGGTCCTTGCCGCCGCCGTGGATATCGAAGGGGTTGCCGAGATACTTGGTGCTCATGACCGAGCACTCGATGTGCCAGCCGGGTCTTCCGGACCCGAAGGGCGCGTCCCAGGAGGGCTCCCCTGCCTTCGAGGCCTTCCACAGGGCGAAATCCAGAGGGTTTTGCTTTCTCTCGTTGACATCAACCCTTGCCCCTGCCAACATTTCATCGAGACTTCTCTTCGAGAGCTGACCATAGGACTTGAAACTGTCCACGGAGAAGTAGACATCCCCGTCTGAAACATAGGCGTGGCCCTTGGCGAGAAGGGTGTCCACGAGGGCGATCATCTCGTCGATATGATCCGTTGCCCGGGGCTCGTAGGTGGGCCTGAGGATATTGAGGGCCCCCATGTCCTCATAGAAGGAGGTGATGTACTTTTCGCCGACCTCCTTCCAGGAGATGCCTTCTGTTTGGGCCTTCCGAAGGATCTTGTCGTCGATATCGGTGAAGTTCTTGACCGATGTGACATCATACCCCCGGCTCGCCAGGTAGCGAACCATGACGTCGAAGACGATGGCGCTCCTCGCATGACCTACGTGGCAGTGGTCGTAGACCGTGACGCCGCACACGTAAAGGCTCACCTTTCCATCCGCGACCGCCTTGAAGTCTTCTTTCTTCCGGGTGAGGGTGTTATAAACACGTAGCGCCATATGACCGTTATTACTAACACAATGGCTGCTGGGTTGTCAAAACAAGTTTGGCGGGGAAACATGGTTTGACCCTTCACGCATTTCCGGTATAATGTACCGGTACAGATATGAGTCATGGAGGTGACAGATGGTAAAGAGATGCCTTACATGGTACCTGGTGGTGGCGCTGTGCATGCTCATGGTCCCCAGGGTTGAGGCCGCCTTCGTGCCCTCGGAGGCCCTCCCGCAGGCCCTCGCCGACCGATCGGCGGACCTGGACAAGATCCGGCAGATCCTGGAAACGAAGATGATCGAGCAGCGCCTCGTTGACCTGGGTTACACGGTGGATGAGATCAAGGCGCGCCTCTCCCAGTTGAGCGACGACCAGATCCACTCCCTTGCCCAGAGGCTCGATGATTTGAGAACCGGCCAGGACGGGGCGGGGGTGATCATCGTTCTCCTCCTGGTCATCATCGTTATTCTGGTTGCCCTCCAGGTTACGGGGAAGAGGGTCATCGTCACCCAGTAGTCTGTATGCCGTCCGGCATCGGAAGGTCCCTCGGGGTCATGGTTCGCCGTCTGTCCGTGATGGGGTTCATTGCCCCGGTCCTTTGCGTGTCTCTTCTTCTCTCTTCCTGCGCCTCGGTCAAGCCGGTACAGGAAGGTATTGTCCGCATGGATGTCCCTTTCTTCGAACAGGAGGATTACCAGTGCGGACCCGCAGCCCTTGCCGCCGTCCTCAACTACTGGTTTCAACGGGAAGGAAAGGGTCGGACCACGACCCCCGGGGAGATCGTGCGGGAGATCTTCAGTCCCTCGGCCCGGGGCGTCCTCGGTCTTGACCTGGAACTCTACGCCCGCAAACAGGGCTTCCGCGTGCACTCTTTCCGGGGGACTATCGAAGACCTTTGCCGTCACGCAGGCCAGGGGGTTCCTCTCATCATTCTTGCGGACTACGGTTTTGCCGGGTATCAGCGGAACCACTTCATGGTGGTGACGGGGTGCGGGGACCGGGTGATCATGGTCCATTCCGGACGGAAGGCCAACCAAACCATAACCCACGGAGAACTTGAAAGAATATGGAAAAGAGCCGGATCCTACACCCTTTCCGTTACGCCCTGATCCTTGCCGTTCTTTGCTTCGCGGGGGCGTGCAGTCTCCCCAGGATCATAGTCCTTCACGACCCTCTTTCCCCGGAAGAGCATGTCAACCTCGGAGTGGCCTACGAGAAGAAGGGCGATCTGGATGGCGCGCTGAAAGAATACAAGGCTGCCTCGGCAAGACTTCCTTCGGCCCATCTCCATACGGGTAATATCTATTTTGCGAAGAGGGAATACGATCTCGCCGAGAAACACTATCGGCAGGCCATCAAAGGATCGGGTGACCCGCGGGCCTGCAACAACCTCGCCTGGCTTTACTATGTCACGGACGGTGACCTGAAGGAGGCGGAAGCGCTTGCGCTCAGGGCGGTCGAGACCTCACCGGCCTCCGAAGAGTTCAGGGACACCCTTGACAAGATCAGGGAGAAGCGGCGCGTGAGGAACAAAACAGGGCGGCCCTTTCCGTAAGGGGCGGTACCCCGTCTTTAGAGAAAACGCTCGAAGCGGTCCTTTTTCGCCTTGCAGATGGGGCAGACCAGGGGCGGTTCCCCCCGCGCGCACAGGTAGCCGCACACAGGGCAGCGCCACACGGGGTACGGGAGGCTGCCCGGTATCGGACCGGATGGAGGGGCGTGCCGCTTCATCCGGTCGGGTGGCCGTCGCTCCGGTATTGAGCCTACTTCCCTCTTTTTCCTTGCCACGTCCTCGGAGACGTAGAGACCGCAGTAGCACTGGCCGAAATCGTCCAGGTCCAGGTCACGGTAGTCGCAGGGGCAGATAATGTCCCTGTCTTCCTCTTCCTTGCCCGAGGGGAGCCGGCACGGGCAGGCGTCGTAGCCGTACCGTTGCTCGTTGACCAGCATTCCGCTCAACAGCTCCCTGACGAAGTCGGTATCAGGATTGAGGTAATAACCGGAGGCCGACGTCTCCGTGGAGAGACGTTCGTAGGCTTGACGAAGCCTGATATCGCTGACCACGGGGTCCTTCATATACCCAAAGCCTCCCTGAGATCATCCTCCTTGAATCCGATGATGCATCTCCTGTTGTTGATGACGGTGGTGGGAAAGGAGAGGGCGGGGTTCCACTCCCTGAGTCGCACGAGACAGGCTTCCCGGTCGGCCCCTTCTGTCCGGTCCACCTCCACATAGGAGTAAGCTACCCCGAGGTCATCCAGGAGGCTTTTGGTCTTCCGGCACCACCCGCAGGTGCTCAAGGTATAGACGAACACTTCGCCCTTGTCTGTTCCTTCCACTTTCTTGGTCTCCATGGCTCCTCCCTGATTTCTCTGGGACCATTATATGGCAGGGCAACGGGAGTTACAAGGTTCCGTTTCCACCAAGAGGCCTGTATTTTTTTTCAAAAAGGGCGATACTATTAGAGAAGGTTCGGACGGCCCTTCCGTGGCGAGAGGTTTTGCTTCCCGTCCGGTCTTCAGGGGTTACGGTTGACAGCGACGAATGGTTCATCGTTCCGGTCTATGAGCATGGATGAGTACGCCGAGGTTCAAAGGACCTTAGGGGAGAGGATCGTGAGAACCGGGGAGGTGTGGTGGCGCCGCGTACGGCCCCGCTTTTATCGGCCCCTGGCGCCGTGGAGGCCCCACCGGGCCTCTGAGATCGTGCCACCCTGCCGGTGCCTGGGGGGATACCAGTATGTGGTTGCGAACGGATACCCGTCAAATTCCACCATGAACTTCCTGATTCTCGACCGGATCCATGACTACAGGCTTGATAATCTCCAACATGAGCGCCGGCGGGTGATCAGCAGGGCGTCGGAACGGTTTGAGATTCATCCCCTTGGCGACGGGAAGACGCTGAAGAACGAGGGCTACGAAGCGTACCGGTCCTTTTATAACCGCACCCGGTATTCTTACAGAGATGACCGGGTGCGGGAGGCAAATTTCGCCAAATGGGCGGACACGGTCCTGGCGGTGCCCAAGGGGCTGCGACTGGGAGCATATGCGGACGGGCGCCTCGTTGCCGTGTCCATCGCCTACTGGGTCGAGCAGGTTCTCGTCTACAGCACCTTCTTCAGCAAGACGGATGCGTTGCAGAAGGGGGTGAACGAGTTGATGTTCCATAGGCTCCGGGAGATCGTGGCAGGGATTCCCCAGATTGCGGAGGTATTCGTCCGGTCCTATCAGGGTGGGAACGGAATGGATAGGTACTATCTGCTCAGAGGATGCAAGCTTGTGCGAAGACCGGCCTATCTGGCCATAAGCTCCCTGGCTCGTATGGCTTTGAAATCCCTCGCGTCTGATCGTTATGCCATGCTCTGCGGTCGCCACTGATGCGGCACCCCCTTCCCGACGACAGGTGAGGCGGCGGTGACCGAAACAACTCATCTCGAACAGAATGATCGTGTCTTTGAGCTCACCTGGGGCGATGCGCCTGATGACCCGGAGTGGGACGACTTCGTGTACTCCTCCCCTTGCGGCCATCATGAGCAGACTTCACTGTGGGGTCAGGTGAGGGCCCGGTACGGCTGGGGGATTGCCCGTTATGTCCTCAGGGAGGAGGGACATATTGTCGCGGGCGCACAGGCTCAATTCAGGTCAACCCGCCTCGGAAGGGGTGCCTATATCACCTATGGACCCTGTGTTGGGCCCGAGGACCCGGAGGTGGTGGCTGCCGCGGTCAGGTCGCTCCCTCTGTTCCTCAGCCGTATGGGGGTGATGGGGGCGGTGGTGGGCCTGCCTTATGATGGGTGGCACGTGGCGGGGCATCTCCGGGAACCCGGATTCTTCCCGAAGCCCACCCGGTTGCCGCCCCACTTTCTGGAGGCTACCCTCGTCATCGACCTGACCCGGACGGCGGACGAAATCTTCGGAGCTATGCGGGCGAGCACGCGAAGAAACATACGATATGGGCTGAGGAAAGGGATCGAGGTGATGGAAGGGGAAAGGGCTGACCTCGATACCTTCCGGGGTCTCATGGCGGCCCTTTGCGAGCGAAGAGGCATAACCCCGAACCCGCCGCAGCCCGACTTCTTCCATCACCTCTGGGATCGTTTTGCCCCCAGGGGCTGGATCAAGCTGTTCTTTGCCAGGCATGGCGAGGAGGTGGTGTCTGCGGGACTTGTTTTTGCATTTCGGGATTGGTTCAGAGTGTGGAAGATCGGCTGGTCAGGGGACCAAGGAAGACTGAAACCTAACGAAACAATGTGGTGGGGAATGATTCAGGCAGCCCGTCGTTTTGGCCACCGATTCTTTGATTTTGTGGAGCTCGACCCTTTCCTGGCCCGGGCGGTCCTGGCGGGTAATCTCGCAGAGCCCCTCCCGGAAAACGTCACGTCCTTCAAGCTGGGGTTCGGCGGTGAGATCCGGTTGCTTCCCGGTGCCTATCTCTATGTGGCGAATCCTGTCCTTCGATTGGCCATGAAAGGGGGGTTGGGGAGGTTTCTCGACTCGGGGGCGACCCACAGACTGCTTCACGCCTGCCGGAGACACTCGGTACTCAAAAACGTACCTCGATGAGGTGTGGTCCGGGCTCGCCCACGGCCCTCCGGAACTCCCGCGCCAGGTCCTCTGCAGTCGCGACTGCGGTGCCGGGCACGCCGAGACCCGCGGCTACCTTGACCCAATCGATGGCAGGGTCCTCGAAGTCGGTCACCGCGCGGGCGGCAGGCCCCGGGTTTGAGACGCCCGCCCGTTCAAGTTCGATCCTCACGATGTTGTAACCCCTGTTGTTGCAGAGGAGGGTGGTGATGTTGAGTCCCTCCCGGGCCATGGTCCAGAGCGACTGGACCGTGTACATGCCGCTCCCGTCGGCCTGAAAGTTGATGACGGGCCGGTCGGGACAGGCTATGGCCGCTCCTATGGAACAGGGCATGCCGTAGCCGATGGCGCCCCCCACAATGGTCGTCAGACAGTGGGACGGTGCCGCGCCGCTCAACTGGTAATACGGGAAGGTGGTCGTAAGCCCTTCGTCTATGACGATGGCATCCTCAGGCTGAAGCCGTGCCATGGTGGCGCAGAATTTCTCCGGGGTCAGGCTTCCCGAAGGGATCGCCTGCGAGGACCCAGGGTTCCGACTATCAAGGGCTTTCTTCCGGCCTCTTCGGCCCCCCACGGCCCCGGCAAGCCTCTCCAGTACCTCCGCGGCGCTCTGTTTGGGGCCGGCAAGGTGGATCTTCTCCTGCTTCTCCGAGAGGAGCCGACTTTCTATGCCGGGATAGCCGAAGAAGGTGACCGGCTCCCGGGAACCCACGAAGACGAGTGTTTCGTACCGGGAGAGAAGGATCTTTGCCGGTTCGGGAAAATAGGGAAGGCGCTCTATCGCGGGCAGGTCCGGACCCCGGTCCATGAAGGGCGGAAACATCTCTGCAAGGAGCGCGCATCCCGTTGCCGCCCGTATCCTTGCGGCGGCGAGGAGTCCCTCCCTGCGCAGGGCCCGTCCTCCCAGCATGAGGGCTGCGGCCGATTTCTTTGTTTTGAGCGCGGTTGCGCCCCTCGCGATGATCTTTTCATCGGGCGGTTCAAAGCCGAAGGACCTAGGTGGCTCGGTTGTCCGGCCTGCCTCCCGGAGCTGGAAATCATGGGGGACGATGAGGGAGGCGATCATGCCGTACCGCGCCTGATTCACCGCCTCGGCAAGGCCTTTAGAAAGGTCGTCGGCCGATGAGCCGGTGAGATGCCAGCCGGATACGGTGCCGGTAAGGGCCTCGATGTCCATGGCCAGCGGTGCGTCCGCTTCCCGGTGCCAGGTGGCGTGTTCCCCTATGACGTTCACGAGGGGCGTGCGGGCCCTCTTGGCATTGTGAAGATAGGCGATGCCGTTGGCGAATCCGGGACCGAGGTGGAGGAGTGTCATGGCCGGCTTGTCGAGCATACGGCCGTACCCGTCTGCAGCGCCGGTGCATACACCTTCGAAAAGGCCGAGGACGAGACGTACCCCCGGCACGGTGTCGAAGGCCTGGACCAAGGGTATCTCGGTGGTCCCGGGGTTGGCGAAGCAGACTTTGATGCCCGATGCCATTGCTTCACGGACAAGGGATTCGGCTCCGTTCATGGCATGATTATACCTTCCCCTCCCGTCCTTGACAACGTTCTTTTCGGCCAATATAGTAGTGGTAGCGGCGGTCCCGGGGATCGTCCATCCTTCGGCGGGAGGTGGACCATGAAGGAGATCCACGAGGTGTTTACGGGTTTCAAGGGTGAGTTTCCGTCCGTCTATCAGCTTCATGAGGCCCTGGGAAAGGAGATCCACGAAAATGCGGGGCCTCTGCCGGAGAAGGTCCGGTGGCTCATCAAGATCGCCGTATCGGCGGCCAGTAACCACAAGATCTCTCTGGAAACCCACATCCTGAAAGGGAAGGAGGCGGGACTGACGAAGGAGGAGATCATGCACGCCCTTCTGCTTCTCATCCCCACAACCGGCTTTCCCACGTTCATGGAAGGGTACTCGGTCTTCAAGAATCTGAGGTGACGAGAGCCGCTCTTCTTGTGGCGAGCGCCCCTTTCTGATACAATGGCCTGTTCCCATGATCCGATTCTCTCATATGCTCTGGTGGCTTACGGAAAAGGACAAATATACGATCACCACCCGGGCCTTCAGCCTTTTTATGACCACCAACATGGGCGTTCATGCCGCCGTCATTGAGGCCGTCAAGAGAACGAGACCGGATCGGGTGCGCAAGGACGGGACGGTGAAGCTCTCCCGCAGGACGGTGATGGAACTGAAGATGAGGGTCCGGGACATGCTCTGATCCTCCGGCGTCAGAGGCACCCCGTTTCAAGGCCCGCGGAACACCCCATTCTCATAGATGACCATGGAACCTCCGCCGTCAAGGCAGGCGGTGACACGCTTTTCTTCCGTGTTGATAAGATCCCAGTGGAGGGCCGAGTCATTGAAGCCGAGCGCCTTCTTCTTTTCCCCGGTCAGCGTACGGGGGTCTCCCCTGAAGGTGTCCGAGTACGATGAACCCACGGCAAGGTGGCAGTTCCCGAAGGATCCGCCGAAGTTCTCGTCGAAGAGGGTATCGGCCATGAAACGGTCTATCTTCGAGAATCTCCGGTCCGTCAGAGAGAACTCTCCCACCTGGCAGGCGCCCTTGTCCATGGCAAGCTGCTTCCGGGCAAATTCCTCACCCTTCTTTGCCTTGACCGTTACCGCCCGGCCCTTTCTGAAGACGAGACGGACACCCTCCACATAGTTGCCGGTTCTGAAAGAGGGGAGATTGGCATAGTATGTCCCTCTGGTCCCCCGCCAGTCCGGGGAAAGGAAGATCTCAAAGCTCGGGATGTTGTGACCCGATATGCCCAGCCACTTCCTTTCTTCGCCCACCGAAAGCCACAGGTCTGTTTCGGAGGACTCGACATGAACTTCTTTGATCGGGAGATCATTGAGCCATTTTCTGATGCGTACCCCATGGTCATGGACCTTGTCCCATTCCCGCACGGGGTCTTCCATGTCGAGATAGCAGGCCCTGATCACCTGTGCCGCATATTCCCTGAGGGTGAGCCCTGCCTGTCGAGCCAGTTCCGAGGTGGGAAGGGTGCAGAGGGTCCAGCTGTAGACCCCCTCGTCCTCCCGTCTGTCAAGGATATCCCGGAGAGGTTTCCGGGAGAGCAGGACCGTGGCGATCTTTTCGGGGTCCGAGTCCTTCAGGTGAGTAAGGGAGTCGGGAGCCCTGAGGAATATGCGGCCGTTGATGTTCTCGTAGAGTTCCTTGTCTCCGGGCGGAATAAAGGTGAGCTGTCTTTTCGTGGCCTCGCGGTAGAAGGTTCGTTCCATGGGAAAGGTGAAACCCATGCGCTGGACCGGGTTCAGGCCCAGGGTCAGGATCTTTCCGTAAAGGACCTCGGCGAGGTTGATCGCCGGCGGGTCGTACTGGATGAGAATGATATCGCCTTTCCTGAACCGTCTCTTCCGTGCCGTGGTGAGACCCCACAGGAGTACGTCGGCATACCGGTTTAACTGGTGATGATTGAGCATGAGACCTCCCTCCTTGGGTCGCGTTGATTTGTTCAGCCCCTTCTCTCTGTCGCCGGGGAACGACCGTGCCGGCGGAGGAACTGGAGAATGGCGCGGTTCACCTCCTCAGGGCTTTCACTGGTCAGGGCGTGGGTTGCGGCCGGTATGACGGACAGTTCCGCCCTGGGCAGGGACCTGAACAGATTGACCGTGTGAAACGGGGATATGAGGTCTTTGTCCCCTGCCATAACGAGGACGGGTGCGGCAATTCGTGCCAGATCCTTCCGGGTCAGGGTGGGCTGGGTGAGCCAGAGGCGCTTCACCTTTTGGAAAAGCAGGGGGAAGTGGCCGGCTCCGTCAGGCGAAACCCGAACATAGAGGTCCACCGTTTCCCGGTTGTGCTCCCGGAACGATTCTGCGGTGAGGGCCCTCATTGTGGCGGCAAACCGGGACGAGAGGCCCGAACGATGATAGTTGCCGCTTATGGAGACGATGGTACGTACCTTTCGGGGGACATGGAGGGCCATGAAGAGGGCCACGATGGCCCCGTCGCTGTATCCCACGCAATGGGCTTCCGGAATACCGAGTTGGTGGAGAAGGGATGCCATATCGGAGGCGTGCTGCCGGTAACTGAAGGGCCCGGGTGTGTCCGGCGTCCGTCCGTGGCCGCGCCACTCCGGCATGATCACGCGATAATGGCACGACAGTCGGGCTGCCACGTGGTAGAGCGATTCTATCGTGTCGAGACCCCCGATCATGAGGAGAACCGGGTCGCCTGCGCCGTGGATCTCGTGGTAGAGGCGCACCCCGTCGATGTCCGCATAGGCGCCGCCGGTTCCGAGGAGGGTGCCGTCGGGCATGGCGCAGGGCCCTTTCATGGCCACTACTTTACCACATTTCGTTATCGGCCACAGCAGCAGTCGCGGACCTGAAACCCTCGACCCCCTTCTCCGTCCGGGTGCCTGATGCAGACCGTATCCGGAGAACCCGGGCGGTTCGGCCGGTACACGTCCACGGTTCGGTGTCGTCACGGAGCATCCTTTCCCTCTCTGCCTCATTTCGGGGCCGGGACAGGAAAGACGAGGGGGTTGCCGTGGTCCGCGGCGAGGCTCTTGACTTGGAGCGGCCGGACGGCTATGTTGTGCTATGCGCAGCGGACCGGAGATGACGAAGCGCGAATATGGGGAGATCTGCAGGGACAGGCGCCTCCTTCTTGACCTCGCCTACCGCCGGTTCCCGGACGCGGTGGACTGTGCCCTCCTGGGTGGTTTTGACTGGGAGGACGAAAAGGGCAGGACCGCCATCTTCGACCTCTACTATCTTGAGGCCGCAGGATATGTGGAGATCGTTGCGGAGGGCCGTTCGTTCGGGATTCCACCAACGCCCTACACCTATCTCCTGACGAAGAGGGGCATCGATCTCATGGAGAAGCCGGGTGAGATGGACAGGGTGCTGCCGCTACCCGGGCGAGAAGGTTGGGGCGGCCAGTCAACGGAAGCCGTAGTCCAGAGGTTTGCCTCGGCCCTGGGTGAGCTTCGGTGGAGCGCCGAATTTCTGCCCCTTCCCGAGAGGGAGAGGCAGGTGATCCTGTATCACGTGGATGCCCTTTTATCGAACCCCTTACTCCAGTTTCCGAAGGGACGGCAGACCGGGGGCGACGAGGTCAAGGGGTAAGGGCAGGCTCCTGGTCCGCGGAGTAGCTTTGCTTCCGACCGGGACCGAGCATCTCCACCTCGCCGAGCACCGCGACCAGCTCCTCCATCTTGTATGGTTTGGTGATGGCATTTCTGAAGCCGTACTTGCGGTATTCGATCATAAGAGGATCCCGCGTGTAGCCGCTCGAAATGATGGCATTTACCTGGGGATCGATGGCCACGAGTACTGGAAGGGCCTCCTTGGCCCCCATGCCCCCCTGGACTGTGAGATCGAGGATGACGGCCATGAAGGGCTGTCCGGATCGGATGCTGTCCCGATAGAGATCGATGGCCTCGAGACCGTCCTGGGCAAAGACGGCGTCGTAACCTAAGTGGCCCAGCATGGCCCCAGTCACGTCCCGAACCCCTTTGGAGTCGTCCATCACCAGGATGGTTCCCTTTGACTTGACCGGCTCTTCTTCCGGTTCTTCTTTCCCGGCAGCGGCAGGGGCTGGGCCTTCGTGGGCGGGGAGGTAGACGTGGAGGAAGGAACCGGCCCCCACCGCCGAATCCACCGTGATGTGCCCCCCGTGTTTCTTGATGATCGAGTGGGTGATGGTCAGCCCCAGCCCTGTTCCCTTCTGGTTGCTCATCTCTTTGGTGGTGAAGTAGGGGTCGAAGATTTTGGGAAGATGTTCCGGTTTTATCCCGACGCCCTTGTCCTGTATGGTGAGCTTCACATATTCTCCCGGCGGGAGGGGGAGTTTTCCGTCACCTGTTACCGTCACGTTTTCGGCCGAGATGGTGATGGTCCCTCCCTGGGGCATGGCCTCTCTGGCGTTGGTGACAAGGTTGTGAACCGCCTGCTTCAGCTGACTCTCGTCCACCTGCACGGGCCGGAGATCCTCCGGTATCACATACTGACACTTCACGTTGGAACCGGAGAGGGCGATATGACAGACGTCCATGAGGAGGGGGGTGATCATGAGCACCTTCTTGAAGGGGTCTCCGCCCCGTGAGAAGGTGATGAGTTGTTGCGTGAGATCCTTGGCCATGAGGGAGGCCCTCTCCGCATCGAGGAGACGCTGATAGGCCTTTCCCGTGCCGTCGACCGCCATCTTGGCCAGACTGATGTTGCCCATGATGATCATGAGGAGGTTATTGAAGTCATGGGCGATGCCGCCCGCAAGGGTCCCCAGGGATTCCAGGTTTTTCGATTTCAGTATCTCCTCTTCGACCCTTTTGCGCCCTGACATATCGTTGTAGATGGTGACGAGCCGGTCCCCGATGGTGACCCACTGGAACTCGATGTCCTTCGTGGAACCGTCGCTGCATGTTACCGTCCACTCCTGGGGCTCCATGTCTTTTCCGCTCCCCTCCGAGTCCCCGAGGGCGGACCGCCAGGCCGAGATCACCTCCTGGCGGTGTTTCCAGTCCGGGTGTGCCAGCTCCCACCACCGTTCCATGGTGGGAATGTCCTCCCGGGTGTACCCGAAGGTGCGGACGAACTTATCGTTCGCATACTCGACGAATCCGTTGAGGTGGGCGATGGTGATGGCCACCGGGGAGAGGTTGATGGCCTTGCGAAGGTTTTCCTGGCTTTCCTTCAGGGCTGCCTCGGTTCTTTTTCGATCGCTTATGTCCTGGCCGATGCCGTAAAGATGGCCGCTTCCCGAAGGGGCGAGAGGAACCAGGCTCAAAAGGAGGGTCTTCACCTTTCCGTTGACGAGGAACTGAGTCTCGGACGTGCCCGGTGTCCATGTGGGTCCTAAGCCCTCTCCCTCGACCTTTGTGTCCCGTTGCGGATTGAAATCCCCCATCGACGCGGCACGCAATCCCTCCCTCGAGGATTCAAGGAAGTCAAGGGCGGCCTGGTTTGCTTCAAGGAACCGTCCCTCTCCGTCCACGATGAATACAGGATTGGGTGCCTCATCGAAGAGGGCCCTGTATTTCCGTTCCGTCTCCTTCTGCACCTTCCGGAGATCCGTGTACTCGGCAATCTTCTCGCCCAGGTCCGTGTTTGCCTGCATCAACTCTTTGGTCCGGTCGGCAAGGCGCTTCTCCAGTTCCAATGCCTCAGACTTCAAACCTTTTTTTGCCTTCCCGTCGGCCACAACCTTCCCGGCCAATATGAGGACGACGATGAAAAGCACCCCCGCGGCACCGAGAGGCAGCCAGGGGAAGAGCTGTCGCGGGGGAGGGGGAGGGGTTACCGGCGTGTTGATCACCGTACTCCCCTGGGGGAGGGCGTCGATGGCCATGGCAAAGCGTGCCATCTGCTGGAAATCGAACATGGGCCTGTTCAGGCCCTTTCGTTCCACCGGGATGCCCTCAGGCGGCTCTCCCGCCAGCACCCTGAGGACCATGCGGGCCGCTGTCTCTCCCTGATGGAAACCGCTGATCAGGACGCCCCCCACAATGCCGCGGCCCAGGTATTCATCTCTCAGGGCGAAGAGAGGGGCCTTGTGGCGGACGAGGCCCTCCATGGCCCGCTCCACCGAAACGGCCGATCCCTCCTCATCGGAGAAGGAGCCCAGGAGGAGAACGATCGTCTCGGGACCCTTGGAACCGAGGATTGTCTCAAAGTCTTTGAGGACAGGGTTCTCCACGATGGTGTGCCGGAGAGGTCTGCCCTGGCCCTTAAGTGCCTCGAGAAGCCTTTCTTTCCGCACTCTGCCTACAGGGGAATCATTGACCGCCGCGACAACCTCTCCGGCCTGAGGCACAAGGGCAAGGGCGGTCTGGAGGGTAGCGGCCACGTCACCTTCTTCGAGAACGCCGGTGAGATACGGCTTCGCCGGTACCGGATGGTCAGGTGTGTCGGCCACGCCGCAGAAGACCACCGGTACTCCGGGGAACAGGCCGTCCCGGAAGCGGAGGACGAAGTCAAGCGCTTCCCGGTCCGATGCGATGACGGCACCGAACTTTGTCTGCCCGTACTTTGCACGGAAGTAGTCGGCCAGTTTCACAAGGTATGAGGGTGTGGTGACCCGGCCCGCATCCATGTACTCCACCCTCAGGTCTATCGACTTTTCGGGCCGCGCGAGGACCGACTCCACGCCCTTCACCACGTTGTCGGTCCACCGGTATCCCCGGTAGTAGGTGTTGATGAGAAGGACCCTTGCCTGCTCCCCCGGATGGGGTGAGGCCCAGGCAGGAGCACAGAGGATCGTGAGCACGAAGACGAGGAGCGGACAGAGGAGGGATCGGGCCTTGAGACCTGAACGGGGACGGTGTCTTATGGACATACTGTGTGCTGATCATACCACAAGAGGGGAGATTATGTAAGTGGCGGGAGCCAAGTCATGAATAACCAAAGGCATAGGTTGCCAACGTCCACGCAGCCGGTTATACTATCAGCTGACCGCTCTATATTCCGACGAAGAAGGGGGACGAGATGAGACTCGCGGGATACCTTGCCATGTGTGTGTGCCTGGTGATGCTGGTTTCGTGTACCACGTTGAAAGAGACAGGGGTTATCCCGGTCAAGTACGGGTACATAGACAAAACGGGTGTGAAGGCCATTACCCCCCAGTTTGACGATGCCGAGGATTTCTCCGAGGGTCTCGCCCGGGTCAAGATCGGCGGGGAGTGGGGGTTCGTGAACAAGGCGGGCAGGTACGTGATCAACCCCCAGTTCGGCAGGACCGATGGCTTCTCCGAAGGCCTGGCCAGGGTCAGGATAGGGAGCAAATGGGGATACATCGATAAGGCGGGCAAGATTGTGGTCAATCCGACCTTTGATGAAGGATACAGCTTCTCGGAGGGCCTTGCCCAGGTGGAGATGGGCGGAAAGACCGCCTACGTCGACAAGGCGGGAAAGGTGATCATCAATCCCCAGTTCGACAAGGGCGACCGGTTTTCAGGCGGCCTGGCGCGGGTCCGGGTGGGCGGCGTCTGGGGCTATATCAACAAGACCGGGAAGTTTGTGATCAACCCCCAGTTCGAAGACGCGGACACCTTCTCCGAGGGTCTCGCCCGGGTTAAGGTGGGAAAGTGGGGTTTTGTGGACAGGACCGGCAAGATCGCGATCAATCCTCAGTTCGACCGGGCGGAGAACTTCTCGGACGGACTGGCGGCCGTGGAGATAGGCGGAAAGGTCGGATATGTGGACAAGACCGGGAGGATCGTCGTCAACCCTCAGTTTTCCGAGGGCGGTAATTTCTCCGAATCTCTTGCCCCTGTAAAGATAGGGGGCCAGTTCGGCTATATCAACAAAACGGGCAAGGTCCTCATCAACCCGCAGTTCGACAAGGCCGAGTCCTTCAGCGAGGGGCTGGCCCAGGTAAGGATCGGGGGAAAGTGGGGTTACATCGATAAGACGGGAAAGTACGTCATCAATCCCCAGTTCGAGTCGGCCTATCGTTTTTCCGACGGGCTGGCCAGGGTCTTTTGAGGCAAAGGAGGTCGCATTCAATGAACGTGCTGTCGGCCATCGGCAATACGCCGCTGGTGCAACTGATGAATATTAACCCCAACCCGGGCGTCAGGGTGCTCTGCAAACTGGAAGGGTGCAACCCGGGGGGGTCGATCAAGGACAGGCCGGCCCTATACATGATCACCAAGGCCGAAGAGCGTGGGGAGCTCACGCGGGACAAGATCATACTCGAGCCCACCTCCGGCAATACGGGTATCGCCATTGCCATGATCGGGGCGGCGAAGGGTTACCAGGTGGAACTCTGCATGCCCGAGTGCGTGAGCACCGAGAGGCGGATGATCCTTCAGGGTCTCGGTTCCCATGTCTTTCTCACGGCTGCCAAAGATAACATCGACGGTGCGATCCGGCAGGCCCATCGCCTCGTTGAGGCCGACCCGAAGCGATATTACATGCCCAACCAGTATGAGAACGAAGACAACGTCCTGGCCCACTACGAGATGACCGGTCCCGAGATATGGCGTCAGACAAAGGGCGAGATAGACTACTTCGTCGCCGGTATGGGCACCACGGGGACCCTCATGGGCACGGGAAAGTATCTCAAGGAGGTAAAACCCTCCGTTCAGGTAGTGGGCGTGGAGCCCACGAGGGGTCATACGATCCAAGGGCTCAAAAACATGTCCGAGTCCATGGTGCCCAAGATTTATCACCCCGAGGCGCTGGACGAGAAATACACGGTGGAAGACGGCGAGGCCTTTGAAACCACCAGGCTTCTGGCCCAGAGGGAAGGGCTCTTTGTGGGGACATCGGCGGGTGCGGCGGTTTCGGCCGCCCTGCGGATCGCCCGGACCATCGACAAGGGGACCATTGTGGTCATCCTCCCTGACCGGGGTGACCGCTACCTCTCCACCATGCAGTTCAGGTCCATCTGCGCCAAGTGCCCGCCATGACGGACGCAGGGCCGGTAGGGCGACCGAAGGGGCTTGCCGGGATTCGTACTGCACGAGGTCTTCGTGGATCAGCCTAAGTCGGCGATTGAATGGTTTCGGGAAGGGTGCCGCCTTGATGGATTGGCCGGAAGAGAGCGCGCGGCCATCAGGGCCTACCGGCAATGCATCTCCCTTGACGATACCTTCGCCGCCGCTTACGTCAACCTCGGTTTTGTGTATATCCGCACGGAAGAGTTCGAGGAGGCGGTCCGTTCATTCAGAAAGGTGATCGACCTCGAACCGAACTCTGTGGAGGCCCATAATAATCTCGGCTATGCCTACGAAAAACTGGAGCGCTTAGGCAGCGCCAGGATCATGTATGAGCGCGCCCTCGCCCTTGACCCCGGGGGCATGGAGGCGGCCATCAACCTGGCCCAGATCACCTACCTGGAGGGGAATTACCACGGGGCGGTACGCCGGTACCGGGAGGTGATCGAGCGGTTTCCGGGGGTGGCGGCCCCCCATTTTCTCCTTGCCCTTCTCTTTGACCGGCACGACATGTTCGACGAGGCCAGGGAGGAATACGGGAAGACCCTGGAGATCGCTCCTGACCACGTAAAGGCCCTCTTCAACATGGGACATCTCTGTGCCCAGGAAGGTATGTTCGATGAGGCCATCGGCTTCTTCACCCGCGTGGTGGACCTGGAACCGGACAATGCCGATGCCTGTCTGAATCTCGCCTCCCTCTATGAAGAGACGGAGCGGTTGGGTGAGGCGGGGCTTGCCCTCCGGAGGGCCCTCACCCTGAGGCCCTTAGACCCCGAGGTACACTTCAAGATCGCCTTCCTCCGGTACAGGGAGGCCGGCGGGACCCCTGACGCCGCAGCGGAAGAAGAGATCGTGAGTCGCCTCCACTTCGTCCTTTCCCTCAACCCTGCCCATTCCGGGGCCTCCTCCCTCCTCACCCGCCTCACCGCACCCAAGACCCGGGGCAGCCCATAGCGGGATCTCCCCGCCCACACGCTTATCCGCTCCGGCGGCTCCATTCACGCCCCTTTGCCTGCGGAACCCTCGCCTTCCTGCTGTCTCCCCCATCCACTCATTCCCTCTTCCACCCATCCGCTCGTACCCGCCTCACGACGGTGTGCACCGGGAGACCCCGACGGGCATGTCCGCACCCGGTCGCTGAGATGAAGGTGGGGGTCCTGCCTCCGCACCAGCCTCTCCTCCACTCACCCGGCCTTGCCCTCATTCACCCGTTCACCGGGTCTTCAGAGCGGAGGCAGGGGGAGAAGGGAAACAAAAACCCGTTGCAGGGGTTGCTCCTGCAACGGGTTCGGGTGTCCGTCGGGACGGGGGTGGGCCTGAGGTCAGATCGCCTTTCTGTCGGGCTCCAGCATGGAGAGGACTTTGTCCCTGATCTGGTGCCAGACCGCCACAGGGTCTGCCTGATGGGAGGCCGTCAACTGGGGGTACCGCTCGAGGGTCTGGGCTGCCACGGCGCCGGCCAGTTTGATGCGGTGCTCTTCGCCTGCGAGGCGTGCCTGCTCGATCACGTGGGGTGCAATTTCTATCTCCACACCGAGTCCGTTGATCTCGGCGGTGGGCGAAGTCCGAGCCTGAAGCTCGGGCTCCGCAGGCGGCGCAGAATGGGGCTCGACGGTATCCGATTCCTGGTATACCGCCGCTGCGACAAGTGAGCGGTCCACAAGGACCTGTTCCTGTTCGGGGGCAACCGGGGCCGTGCCGTTGGAGCGATCCTGGAGGTCTTCGAGCTCATCGTGAATGGCCACGTCATCCACGGACTTCGGCCGTGGTCTCCGTTTCTGGACTGCGGGCCCCGTCAGTTTCTTGAATCTCTCGCCGATCTGGGCCACGATGAGGCCGTTCACATCCGAAAAGCCGTTTGTCTCGCCTGCTTTGAGGCTCAGCTTACAGATCTTGTTGATGAGACGGGGCACGCCGTGTTCCGAGTACTCCCAGAGGGCGCTCACCGCGTCCGGGGTGAAGAGCATCCTGTCTCCGCCGGCCAGTCTGAGTCGTGTCTCCACGTAATTGCGCACCAGGTCTTCCGACTCGATCTTCTCGATCCGACTGTAGGTGCCTACCCGCTGAAAGAGGTTGGCCCGCTTGGGGTGTTCAAGTCTCTTGGCCAGTTCCATCTGTCCCGCCAGGACGATGGTGAAGAGATTCCGCTGGTCGTCCTGCATGTTGGTGAGGAGGCGGAGACTCTCCAGGTTGGCCGGTGACATGGCGTTGGCTTCGTCGATGAAGACGAGCACCTTCTTACCCTCGTCAATGGCTTGGAAGAGCAGCTTGTTGAAGGTCTCTAGGAGGTCCACCTTCTTCTTCTGCTCGCACTCCACGCCGGTCAACTGACCCACGATCTCCTTCAGAAGCTGGACAAAGGACATATCCGGGTTGGTGACAAAGGCGATCTTGTATTTGCTCTGGTCCAGGGAGTCGATGATCATGCGGAGGGAAAGGGTTTTTCCGAGACCTACGTCGCCGACGATGACCGCGATGCACTCATTTCCCTCTTCAATGGCGAACAATGTTTCCGCTATGGCATTCTCGACAGATGCGTGGGATTCGACGTACATGGACGGATCGGGTACATTGTCGAAGGGTGGTTTCTTCAGGTTCCAGTATTCGTAGTACATGGTGCGCTCCTTCCGTTCAGCCTGCCGGCTGTTCCCCGGGGCCGGGCTCCCCCGTTCCGGCGGTTTTTGTTGGACCACTGAGCAGTTCCAGGACCTCGTCGCCCCCCGTGAGATACTCCAGGACATCCTCGAGAAGGAACCGTCTCAGCCGGCCGATCTTGTAGCTCCTGATCTTTCCGTGCCGTACAAGGCGAACGACAAAGCTCTTGCTTGCCTGAAGTACGTCGCAAACCTCTGTCATGCTCAGGGTCTTGGTGCCGAATACCTGCTTGAGATGGAGGTTGAACACGATCTGACCCTCGTCCGCCTCCTCGATGTCGAGAGAGACTCTGCCGATGGTCCGTCCGAGGAGATCCTTGACACCGATGTTCTGCCGCGCCACGCGACACTGGTCCGGCGACAGAAAAATCCGGATCAGCTGCTCGCCTGCGCCGGGGGACGGCGCGATCTCGACCCGGGAGGTCTCCTGTTTTACTGCCGCCGAGCCGTTGTAGGAAGAGAGGGTGGTGACGTTGCCCACTTGGGGACCGGCGCCGGCAAAGGGTCTACCCGCCTCGTCAGGTGGTGGCGGGTACTGCTTCCGACGTTTGACTATACAGAATTTTTCCATCATGCACCGTATATCGGCACGGTGAGGTCAAAACTTAAGAGGGCCGGGTCACCCGAAAAAGGGTCTTTCCTTTCTGCTCAGGGTCTGGCATCTGAGATTCGAATCTTTCCTTCATACCGTTGCAGGACGGGGATAGAGACCACAGGCCTCGACGATCTCGGGGACCCTCTGTTCCCACTCGAGGGGCATGAGGTGAACGCCCGCCACCCCCTCTATGGTCTTCACCCTTTCAATGGTCTCGATGCATATGCGGATCCCTTCCTCGGCCGCCGAACCGGAAGGTGCGGCCCTGAGACGTTCGATGAGATGGTCGGGCACGTCCATCCCCGGCACGGAGAGCTTCATGTACCGCGCCATGGCCACCGATTTGACGGGCATGACTCCCGCCAGGATATGGATCTTCGTGTGGAGCCCGAGATCACGGACCATCCGCATCCACTCTTCGAACCTGGGCAGATTGAAGACGCACTGGGTCTGGACGAACTGGGCACCGGCAGCATGTTTCTTTGCGAGGCGAAGCGCCCGTATCTCAAGGGGCTCGGCGAAAGGGTTCTCCGCGCACCCGATAAAGAGGTCCGGCTTGCCTTTGATCTCCTCGCCGCTCATGAAGGTGCCTTCGTCCCGCATCTGTCGTGCCGTCCAGATGAGCTGGATCGAGTCGATATCGTAGACGTTCTTTGCCCCGGGCTGGTCCCCGAACTTCTGGTGGTCGCCGGAGAGGCACAGGAGGTTGCCGATGCCCCATGCTGCGGCCCCGAGGATATCGCCTTGGAGGGCTATCCTGTTTCGGTCCCGGCACACCATCTGCATCACCGGGTCGAGCCCCATGGTCTTGAGGATGAGGGCTCCGGCGAAGCTGCTCATCCGCGCCCTCGCTGCCTGATTGTCCGTCACGTTGACCGCGTCCACCCAGCCCTTCAGATACCCGCCCTTTCTTCTCACCACCTCGGGATCGGCACCGCGGGGGGGACCGCATTCGGCTGTCACGGCAAAGGTCCCGCTCTCCAGGACCCTCTGGAGGTTGGTCGGTCCCTTCATCGCCTCAGATCCTCCCTCACCCTTTTTCTCGGCCCGCCATCCCGGCTGGAGGACCAATCCCTGGGGGGTTCGATCTCGAGAAACCGGTCCATCATGTTGAGGGCCCTGTATCGTTCGATAATGAGTTGCCATGCACAGGGGGTCTCCGGGTTCACCTCGCAGTGGCCGTCCCGGGAGCCGCCGCAGGGACCGTTGAAGATGCTCTTGGCGCATCGCGTGACCGGGCATACGCCCAGAGTCCTGTCGAGGATGCAGTTCCCGCATCCCTGGCAGCGCTCGGTCCAGACCCCCTGCTCCTCGGTTACCCCTTCGAAGCTGGTATTCACCGCAGGGAGGACCACCACGGTACCGAGCCGCTCCGTGACGAACTGGACCCCGCAGCCGCAGGCCATGGAAAGGATCGCGTCCCACTCGAAGGCAATGGGCTTCAAGGTCTCCACGAACTCGGGATCGCAATTCCGCTCCAGGGTGAGCTCCTTCACCTCCAATGGGTTGCCCTGACTCCGCCTCGAGAGGCGCAGCTCCGAGGCGAGGACCGCCACCTCCCGGGAGCCGCCGGCAGCGCAGACGGTCACACACTCGTTGCAGCCCAAAAGGAGGATCCTCGAATAGGGCTCCACCATGGCCCTGATCTCTTCAAAGGGTTTTCTATTCGCCACAATCATGGGTTACTCCTTAATCGTACAACTCCGGTTGAATGGTTGATGAGTTGAATGGGGCCGAACCCATCCGGGCAACAACAAAGGTTAACAGACCGAACCGTCCCGGCCTCATCTACCCTGCCTCTCTTCCACCCTTTTTTCGCTCTTTTCCCGGGTTCGGTCCCAGCTTTCTGATCCTCTCCGTCATCTCCCGGGCCACCTCGGCGAAGCGCTGCCCCTCTGCCGCGGAAAGGGTGAACATGGCCACCCTCTCCGCCCCTACGGCGCACTCCTCAAGAAGCTCTTTTACATAGGCCACCCTCTTCAGGGCCCGCAGGTTGCCCGTGAGGTAATGGCAGTCCCCTTCACGGCAACCGACGAGGAAGACCCCGTCCGCCCCTTCCTCAAGGGCCTTCAACATGTGGATCGCGTCCACCCTCCCCGTGCAGGGTACCTTGACGATCTTCACCGCCTCAGGGTATGACAGCCGGAGCGAACCCGCCAGGTCCGCGGCCGTGTACCCTCAGTATTCGCAACAGAAGGCTATGATTTCCGGTTCGAAGCCATGATCAGCGGCCGATGTCATCCTTCCCCGATCCTCCCTGACTGTCCTCCCGAAGGGCACGTATCTTTGCCTGAATCTGGACGTCCGTATAGTGCAGCAGATCGATGGCCTTGGCCGGGCACTCGGCCGCACAGGAGCCGCAACCTTTGCACCTCGTCACGTCTATTTCGGCCTCGCCGCGGGCGTTGACGGCGGGAACAGAGAAGGGGCAAACCCGCACGCAGGTGAGGCAGGCGGCACATTTCTCTCCGTCCACCCGGGCTATCACGCCGCCTGCCGTGACGCGATCTTTGGCGAGGACGGTAACGGCCCGTGCAGCGGCCCCTTCCGCCTGGGAGATGGTCTCGGACATGTTCCTCGGAGAGTGGGCCATGCCGCAGAGATAGAAGCTGTCGGCGGCAAAGTCGAGGGGCCTCAGTTTGGCATGGGCCTCCAGAAAGAACCCTTCCTCGGTAAGCGGCACCTTGAAGAGCGCCGCCAGGTCCCTGTTGTCGCCGGGAACGACGCCCGCGCTCAGGACAAGGAGGCCGGTGGCGAAGGTATACTCCTCCATGACCACCTGATCGAAGACGGTGACACAGAGATCGCCCTTCCGTTCCTCCACGACCGGGGGACGGGCAGCCTCGAAGCGGATGAACCTCACCCCCAGCCGCCTTGCCCGGAGGTAGTGCTTTTCGAGGAAGCCATAGGTCCTTATGTCCCGGTAGAGGACTACCACGTCCGTTTCCGGCCGTCTTTCTTTGATGGCAATACTGTTCTTGACGGCCGTGGCGCAGCAGACCCTGCTGCAGTAGGGCCGGACTTCGTCCCGGGAGCCCACGCACTGGATCATGACGACCCGGTCGGGAGGCCCGGCACCCTCCGTGCCGAGCCGTTCCTCGAGGTCCCTCTGGGTGACGACCCGGTGATCCTCTCCGTACCGGTACAGGCCGGTCGGGATGAACTGGCGGGCCCCTGTGGCGATAATGAGGACGCCGTGGCGGATCGTTTCGTATCTTCTGTCCGTCCCGGTGACGATCCCTGTCTCGAAATTGCCCCTGAATCCCGAGTGATCGACGATGACCGATTCCAATGCCACACGGATGAGGGGATGAGAAAAGACCCGCTCCTCCTGTTCGGCGAGGAATGCCTGTACGTCGAGGCCATCGAGGGTATGACGGAGGTGGCGCAGGTTTCCGCCCAGGACCGCCTCCTTTTCAACGAGGTGGACCTCGAAGTTCTGATCCGCCAGCCTCAGCGCCGCCGTCATGCCAGCGATACCCCCTCCCACCACCAGGGCCTTTCTGGTCACGTCGAGGGTGATCTCTTTGAGGGGCCTGATACGGTTCGCATTGGCGACGGCCATGCGGACAAGGGTCTTCGCCTTGGTCGTGGCCGCGTCCTTGTCGGCCATGTGGACCCAGGAACACTGGTCCCGGATATTCGCCATCTCGAAGAGATACTTGTTGAGACCCGCTTCTCTGATGGTCGCCCTGAAAAGGGGCTCGTGGGTGCGGGGGGAGCAGGAGGCCACCACGATCCTGTTCAGGCGGTGTTCCTCGATGGCCGCCTTCACCCGTTCCAGGCTGTCCTGCGAACAGGCGAAAAGGTTCTCGTCGGCGAAGACGACCCGGGGAAGGGTCGCAGCATAGGCCCGCACCTCAGGAACGTTGACCACCCCCCCGATGTTGACCCCGCAGTTGCAGACAAAGACCCCGATCCTCGGGTCTTCTCCCTCCACCTCCCTCTCGCCGGGGAGGGCGGTGATGACAAGGTCCCGGCCCCTCACAGGGGCAAGGGTCGAGCCCGCCCCGGAAGCGGCGCCGCAGGACTGGATCACGCTTTCGGGTATATCCTTGGGTCCCTCGCAGGCGCCGCCCGCATAGATGCCCGGTCTCGAAGTAAGGACGGGGTTCGTCGGCCGGGTCTCCACGAAACCGTATTCGTTGAGCCGGATCCCCAGAACGGAGGCGAGCCTGGCAAGCCCTTTTGACGGCCGGAGCCCTACGGAAAGGATGATCATGTCGAACTCTTCGCTCCGGAGACCGCCGTTTTCATCCACATAGTCGACCTCGAGGTTCTTCGTCACCGGGTCTTCGAGAAGGCGGGACACGGAACATTTGACATACCGGACTCCGTGGCGGGAACGGGCACTCTCGCAGTACCGGTCGAACCCTTTTCCAAAGGCCCGCATATCTGTCTGGAAGATGACGGTTTCGAGATGGGGATGGTGTTCCCTGGCGATGACGGCCTCTTTGGTGGCATACATGCAGCAGACCGAGGAGCAGTATTCGTGGGTCTTGTCCCGGCTCCCCACACACTGGATGAAGCCGATCTTTCGCGGTATCTTGCCGTCCGAGGGGCGCATCACCATGCTCCCGGTGGGCCCCGTGGCGGAAAGGATGCGCTCGAATTCGGTGCTCGTCACCACGTTTGCCAGGATCCCGTAACCGAGTTCCCCTTTCTGTTTCGCGTCGTACTCGTCGAAGCCCGTGGCGATGATGATGCCCCCTACGGTGATCTTTTCCTCCCGGGGAGTCTCAAGGTAATTGATGGCCCCGGGCTTGCAGAACTCTTCGCAAATGGCGCACCCGAGACATCGTCGGCAACTGAGACATCGTCCTGCCTCTTCAACGGCTTCCGCCTCGCTCAGGCAACCTGCTATCTCGCCGAAGCCGACCCTGTCCCGGGGCGGCACCTCGGGGATGAGGACGCGGGCCTTCTTTTCAATGAAGGGTGGAACATCATGAACGAGCCTGGTCTCGGCGGCCCTTCGTCCCTCCTTCAGGTCCATCCCCTCCAGGAACCGGTGGATCGACTCGGCGGCCCTGAGACCCTGGGCGATGGCCTCTATGGCAGTCCCGGGTCCTGTGGCCGCGTCTCCACCGGCAAAGATACCCGGCACCGTGGTCTCCCCGGTGAGGTCATCCGCCTTGATGCGGCCCCCCTCTGCAAGTTCCAGGCCCGGGGTGTTGTTGAGAAAGGAGGAGTCAACCTCCTGGCCGATGGCAAGGATGATGGTATCGGCGGAGAAGACCTGTCTCAGGGTGTCGTCAAAGCGCGGGTCGAAGCGGCCCTCTTCGTTGAAGACGGAGAGGCACCGGCGGCATTCGAGGCCGGTCACCCTTCCCTCCGGGGCAAGGATGGCCCCGGGACCCCAGGAGGTGTGGATGCGGATCCCCTCTTCGAGGGCCTGGTTGACCTCCCACGTGTGGGCCGGCATCTCGTCCCATGCTTCAAGGCAGACCATGGCGATGTCCCGCCCCCCAAGCCTTCTGGCGGCGAAGCTCGCGTCAACGGCCACGTTGCCGCCGCCGACCACCACCACCTGCGGACCTACCTCGACGGTCTCTCCGGTATTGATCCTTCGAAGGAAATCGATGGCCCCGATGACACCCTCCTCATCCTCGTGGGCCAGGCCGAGCCTCCTGTTCCGATGGGCGCCGACACTGATGAACAGGGCATCGTGGGAGGCCCGGATCTCCTCCATGGGGACATCCCTGCCCACGGTGGTATTGAGACGAAGCCGGATACCCATCTTTTCCACGAGGGTGAGTTCACGGGCCAACTCCTCCCGGGGCAACCGGAACGCCGGAATCCCGAGAGAGAACATGCCCCCCGGCCTGTCGGCGGCCTCAAAAACCGTGACGTCGTACCCTCTCTTTTTCAGTTCGATGGCGCAGGTGAGGCCGGCCGGCCCGCCGCCGATGACGGCAACCTTTTTCCCTTTGTCAGGCTCCATGGAGGGGATGGGTATGTCCCTCTTTTCTTTCTCGTAGTCGGCCACAAAGCGCTTGAGGGCGCAGATGGCGACGGGCTGTTCCACCTTTCTGCCCCTCAGACACACGTCCTCGCACGGGCGGGTGCATATCCTCCCGACGGTGCCGGGGAAAGGAAGCCTTTCCCGTACAAGGTCGAGGGCTTCGAGGAAACGGCCCTGGGCGATGAGACCCACATAGTCGCGCACGTTCAGGCCCGCGGGGCACTTGTCCACGCAGGGGGCCGTCTCCCGGTCGATCATGTAGGTGGATGGTATGGCCTGAGGAAAGGCGACAAAGGCCGCACTCCTCTGCGACATGCCCTCGTTGTACTCGTTTCTCACGGTGAGGGGACAGGCGGTGGCGCAGAGGGCGCAGGACGTGCATTTTTCGGACAGGACCCTTCTCGGCCCTCCCCTGACGGTGACGGTGAAGCCGCCCGGCTCTCCCTCAAGGGCCACCACTTCGGTGTTCATGAGGAGGTCGATGTTGGGGTTTCTCCCCACCTCGACCATTTTGGGGGCCATGATGCACATGGAGCAGTCGTTGGTGGGAAAGGTCTTGTCAAGCTGGGCCATACTGCCGCCCAGGTTGGGCTTTTCGTCCACGAGATGGACCCTGAAGCCCGCTTCAACCAGGTTGAGAGAGGCCTCCATGCCGGCTATGCCCCCGCCGATCACAAGCACCGCTCCAACCTGCCCCGTTTTCTCCTTACGATCCATACATGCCCCTGAGACGTCCTGCCTGCACCCCGGCCGTTCTTATGTCCTCCGTCCGTAGACCGGGTCCTGCCCGTCGTATGCTTCAATCCCCACCATGTTTCTGCGGACAAGCTCCCTCATGTGGCTGAAAACCCGTGCCGGGTCAAGTTTCAGGAGGCCCGAGAGATCGACGACCGTAGCCTTTCTCCCTGTAAGGGATTCGAGGATCCGGGCCTGTTCCGCGGCGGTGTCGAGGAGGGTTTGAAAGATGAGGAGAAACTGCCGTTCCGTGAACCGTTCCCCATAGACGTTACCTTCCATGAGGAACCCCTTCTTTCGCAGGAGTCTTTCAAGTCGCTCGGCGGCTTCCGGGTCGAAGCGTCGTATAAAATCGAGTCTTTCTCCTATATCCATGTCTCCCGCCCTTCCCCTTGGAGGGCACAGCCTTCCTCATCGCCGGGCCGATCCCGGGATCGGCGTCTTTCGAACCGGCCCCGGCCGTACCTTTTTGCCCGCCTCTTCCGTCGGGATCAGGTGTGAACCGGTTCCGGCAATCTTGCCAAAGAGGGCCAGCTCGAACACCTCACTGAAAAAGAGGACCGGCACACACCTCTTGCTGCGTCCCAGGAGGGGGAGGAGGTCAAGGTTCATCTGGCAGAGCGGGCAGGGGGTCACGATTGCATCGGCATCGAGTGATAACGCCATATCCATGATCCGGCCCGAAAGCCGGGCCGTCATGTCTCTGTCGGTGATGGTTTTACTCGCCCCGCAGCACTCGACCTTGAAGGGCCACCGGACCACCGTGGTCCCCGCGGCCCGGAGCAGGCGGTCCATGCTCGTGGGATCCTCTGTGTCGTCAAAAGATCCGGTTCGCACCATCCTGGTCAGTACGCATCCGTAGTAAGGCACGACCCTGAGGTCGGAGAGATCGAAGGCCGATAATCGGGCCACCCGTTCCACAGTGACCAAATCGGCCATCACCTCGATGATGTTTTTCACCTCTACCGATCCGAGGCATCGAAGAGGATGAATGACCCGGTTCACCCTGTCCCGCAATCGGCCATCCTTCCTTATTAGGTCGTTGGTCACCTTGGATCGGCTGTAACAGGCTGAACAGGGGGTAAAGAAGGGACGGCCTTCGTCCTCGGCGAGGGCCAGATTCCTCGCCACCAGGGCATGGCCGAGGGTCTCGCCTGCCTCCTCAGAGGCCGTGGCCCCGCAACACGACCAGTCGGCGATTTCTGCGAGTTCCAGGCCGTACGAGGAGAAGACCTTCCGAAGGGAGACCTCGTAAAACCTGCTCGAAGTCTTGAGGGAGCATCCGGGGTAGTAGGTCAGGGTAGCCATGCCCCTCCTGAACGTTTCAGAGGTCCTCCTCCTCCGCCTTACTGAAAAGTTCCCTCATCCTGCCCCTCTCCCGTGTCCGGTGGGGCCACAATCCCACCCGTCCCTTAAGCGCCATTCTCAGGCCCATGGTCACGTCCTCCCGAAGGGTTCCCCTGAGGGCCTTATGGCGGAGGATCACGGAGAGTTCGTTCATCCTCCCCGTTGTCCGAACGCTCTCCAGGAAGAGCCGGTGAAAGGAGCGGATGTCCCGGGCTGCCGTCCCGTCCGGGCGGGCACCCGCCCTGAGGGTCCGGAACAGGCGGGTCACGTCGATGCCGTTAGGGCATCGGACGCTGCACGTATTGCACTGGAGGCATGTCCAGATAGCCCCGGAGGTGAGGACCCTTTCCCGCTCCCCGAGAATGACGAGGCGAACGAGCCGGTGAGGAAGAACATCCATGCGGTCCGCCACAGGGCACCCCGAGGTGCACCGGCAACACTGGTAGCAGGTGGATATCTCCTGCCCCGACTTCTCTTCCATCTCCTTCAGAAAGGTTGGATCCGTCATAGAGCGAGTCCGGCCTACATATATACCAGAAATATAACTGTCTTTGGTCGAATAATCAAAAAAGGAAGGGTGGGGAAAAAAGGAAGGGGGCGGCCGGAGCCGCCCCCTCATGAGTTCAGGTGACCGGTTGTGCTCAGGAATTGAGGATCCTTTTCGCCTTCTCGTCAAGGACGTCGGTGATGAAGGGAATCTTCGTTTCCCGTTCCGTTTCCCTGTTGCCCGAGAAGATGTCTTCCCGGCTGATGTCTCCGAGGCTGAACCGGCGGGCACCCGCCATAAGCTGCTGGAGACCTGCCGCCAGCTTGTCGGCCAGGGTATACATGGCGACGGCGCCGAAGGGGATGTTCTTCATCTCTTTCGCACCCACCTTCTTCTGGACGTCGTAGTAGCAGGCGAAGATCTCGTCCGCGCTGCCTCCCAGCTCCTTCACCGAGGCGGGCAGATCATCCCAGTTCCCGTTTACCTTTGCCTTCTTCTCGGGGTGAAGGACACCCTCGATGTTGGAGCCCACGAAGCCCGGGATCATGGCGGCGCGGCCCATGCAGATCATCTTCGTATACGGGGCGCCGAGGGCGAGGGCCTTGAAGATGTGGTCTTCCCTGGCAAGGCCGCCGGCAAAGGCCAGGTCCACTACCTTCCGGCCCTTCGCGGCGAGGATGGATGCGTACTCGTAGGCCTTGGAGTGGAGGAGAATGGAGGGGACGCCCCAGGTTTCCATCATGTTCCATGGGCTCATGCCTGTGCCGCCGCCGGAGCCGTCGATGGTGAGGAGGTCGAGTTTGGTGTCCGAGGCGTATTTGATCGCCATGGCGAGGGCTTCCATACCGTAGGAACCCGTCTTGAGGGAGATTCTCTTGAAGCCTATCTTTCTGAGGTAGTTGACGGCCTTCACGAAGTTGGCCTCCACCTTTTCCGCCGTGGATAGGTCGGTGTAGCCGAGCCTGCTGTGGCGGGCGAAGGACTTGATCGCCCCGTGCTTAAAGGCTTCCTGCACCTGGGGGAGGGTGGGATCCGGATCCACCACGTAACCCCTGTTCTTGAGGAAGAGGGCGTAGTCGAGGCTGTCCACCTGGATTTCGCCGCCGATGTCCTTGGCCCCCTGACCCCATTTTAGCTCGATGATCGCCTTGTCACCGTACTTGTTGATCACGTATTCCGCCACGCCGTTCCTGGTGTCTTCCACGTTCATCTGGACGATGATGGCGCCATAGCCGTCGTAGTACTTCAGGAAGCCGTCGATCCTGCGATCCAACTCCGGTGCCTTGGATATTTTGCCGTTCTTGATCACCGCCTGCCGGTCGATTCCCACCACATTCTCGCCCACCACGATGGGGATGCCCACCAGGGCCGCGCCGGTGGCAAAGGAGTCCCAGTATTTCGCCGCGATGAAGGTGGAGCCGAGGGCGCCCGTCATGATGGGGAGCCGGCACTTCGTCTTTACCTTGCTGCCGAACTCGGCCTCCACGGTCACGTTGGGGAAGATGCAATCGTCGGGGTTGGTCGAGAGTCCCTTGGCCAAACCTTTGGCCCCGTAATTGTAACCCTGGATCCTGAGGGAGTTGTAGGATACACCCACATGCATGGTGTTGCTGCTTCCCGCCGTCACCGAGCCGAAGTCCCTCGGATAGAGGATTTTTCTGCCTTTCAGGCTTGAAAGCCAGGTCTCACACCTGCCCTTGCAGTCCGCCCTGCACAGGGTGCAAAGCCCCGATTCGGCCGGGTTTCCCCTGTTCACCGTTCCTAATACATCGTTTGTCTTGGTCCATTCCATGGTTGGTCCTCCTGCTGTGGATTATCTCGGCAATTGATTGCCAAATTTTCGGTAGTTCATTGCCATGTATACGGCATGACGTTGCCGGGAACACTGAGACCGGAACATGGTAGAAACAATACCAGCAAGACCTCTATATGTCAACAAAATAAATTAAAGAACAAGCGGTATTCATGATGGACAAAAGAAGACAAGAGCGGGAGCACTAACCGGCAATTTTGCCGGATATGATCAGACTATTGCCGCACAACTTGACTTTTCCCTTGTCTGCCGGTAGAATGTGCCCATCATGCCGGAGCGGAAAAAGCGTAAAGAATCCCTCATTCTGACGGTTCTCAAGAACGCGAGCGGCCCCCTGTCCAGTGCCCGTATATCAGAGGAACTCCACTTCCTGGGGCACGAGGTGAGCGAGCGGACCGTCCGCCTCTACCTCCAGGAGACCGATCAGGCGGGCCTCACGAGGTCCGTGGGAAAGAAGGGACACCAGCTCACGGAAGAGGGGTTGAACGAGGTCGAATCGTCCCACATCATCGAGAAGGTGGGATTTCTCTCCGCCAAGATCGATCAGATGACCTACCGGATGAACTTTGATCTCTATACCACCTCGGGGACCGTGGTGGTGAACATGACCGTGGTGGAGCCGTCCCAGGTGGCCAGGAATGCCGAGTACATCAAGAAGGTCTATGCCGACGGCTACGCCATGGGCAACCTCCTTACCCTTCTCGGGCCCGGCGACGGTCTGGGCCATGTGACCGTGCCGGAGGGGATGGTAGGGGTGGGGACGGTCTGTTCCGTGACCCTGAACGGGGTCCTTCTCAAACACGGCATACCGACCACCTCACGTTTCGGCGGTCTCCTCGAACTCCAGGACAAGAAGGCCACACGGTTTGTGGAGATCATCATGTACGAGGGAACGAGTATCGACCCCCTGGAGGTCTTCATCCGAAGCGGCATGACCAACTACATGGGCGCCATCAAGACCGGGAACGGTCGTATCGGCGCGAGCTTCCGGGAGATTCCGGCCGAAAGCAGGGACCTCGTGGAGCAGCTCGCGGAGAAGCTGAAACGGGTGGGTCTCGGAGGGTTCCTCACGGTGGGGCGACCGGGCCAGGCCTTGCTCGATATCCCGGTCAACGAGGGCAGGGCAGGGGCCATCGTGATCGGCGGCTTAAACCCTGTCTCTGTTCTTGAGGAAACCGGTGTCCGGGCTTACTCCCGCGCGCTGGCTGGACTCATGGATTTCAGCCGCCTCTTCCACTATGAGGAGCTGGACGCGCGGATCAAGGATTACCTTTAGGTTTCTACCCTCCCGGTCGGAGCCCTTCACGAGGCACAACCATCACCGATGGTGACGGAAAGAAGATTACGACCTCATCCGTTTCCCCAGGACGATAGAGGTCTCCACCTGCCGGTCCGGGATGTCCCAATACGTTCTGAGAAGCCGATCCTTGTCGGGCATGAGCTCGTAGCCATGCTTCCTGTAGAACTCTACAGCCCAGGCGGCGGCCTTCCACGTGCCGACGAGAAGCCACTCCGTGTCCACTGACTGCTCGATGAATCGAAGAAGTCTGGAGCCGATCCCCCGGCCCTGCCATTCGGTGAGCACATAGGCGTGGCGGATGAGGGTCACGTCCTTCACCGGCTCCTTTCCCATGACCCCCAGGAGTTTCCCGTCCTTGCGGTAGCCGTAGAAGGTCATGCGCTTCATCTCCCCCTCAAGCTCCTCCATGGGCATGTACGGCTCATGGTAACGGTCCCCCGGGATTACCCCGCGGTACCGTTCGGCCGCATCGTTGACTACCGAATAGATAACCTCCCGGTCCGCCGCGACGAATATGCCCTCCTTCCAGAAGCCGAAGAGATCGTAGGCGTTCTGAAAACTGATGAGGTCCATGATGGTGTCATCCTGGATAATGTCGGCCAGGGTCTCGTAGTTTCTCCGTATCCCGGGAACGCCGGGGAAGTCCGTGCCGAAGAGGTACTTGTGGGCAAACCGCTTCATGGACGGGAAATACTGGAGGAGGTTTTTCGGGGGAAGGCCGGATACGTCGATATACACGTGAGGGTAGCTCTTCACCATGAATTCCGCGATGTGGTACCAGAAGCCCCTTCCGCCGTGACACAGGATGACGGTGAGGTCAGGAAAGTCGGCGATGACGTCGTCAAAGGTGTAGGGATCGGAATACCGCATCTTCGCGCCGGTAAAGAGGCTGGTGCCGGCATGGAACATGACGGCCATCCCTTCCTGCCGGCACCGGTCATAGACGGGATAGAGGTTTCGGTCGTTGGCATAGAAGAATCCGTGGATGGGATGGATCTTCAGGGCCCTTGCACCCAGGCGTACCTGGTGGTCGAAGGCCTCCATGAGGTCCTGGTGATAGGAGGGGTTGAGGTTGGCTACGGGCACCAATTCGGGGTGAAGGAGGTGGATCTCCCGGGCCCTCTCGAAGGGCATGGTGCCGGCGGTAAGGGGCGAATACTCGGGGATCAAAAGCCCTCCGAAGACCCCCTCCGCCTTGATCACCTCGCCGTACTGACGGGGGAGCTGGTTTTCCTCCCCGTCGAAGAGTCGGGGCACGTAAGGGCCTGTATCCATCCAGACCTGCTGAGCCCGCTTGGTCCACTCGTGGCGATGACCCACATGGATGTGGACGTCGATGATGGCCATAGGTGATTTATATCCTACAAAGGGAGGGCCTGACAAGGAGAAGCCGTTGAGGCAGGATTTCCTTTCACCCTGCTCCTTGCGCTTTGTTCCTTGCCCCTCTCCTCATCACGACTCAACCGGTCAACAGTCCGTTTCAGGCACGGGGGGAGCAGGGAAATCCCAAGCACCAGTATCTAAACCCCAACCAATTGTTCATGCCGCGTAAAGCGCGGCACCCTCGAATGGTGAAAATACCTTATGGTACACTGTTGTCGCCAGCTTTCCAGGTCAGAGGTCGTGTTGCGATTGGCGCAGAGAGCCCGGAAACAATTGGACCCGGATGTCGTAAGGCACTCCGAATTGTTGCCTCCCTCAAGGAGAGCACGCGACGTAAAGTCTTGAACGGCAGACATCCCCTGGAGAGTAATTCGCCCAAGGAGCGTGCCATGGAAGTGATGTTTCCCCGATGTTGTGGCCTCGACGTTCATAAGAAGAGGGTGGTCGCCTGCATCCTGATCAAAGGACCATCCCCGGAGAAGAAGGTGCAGACCTTTGGTACCACGACATCGGAACTCCTTCTCCTTCACGACTGGCTCAAGGCGCACGGAGTCACCCACGTGGCCATGGAGAGCACGGGGGTCTTCTGGAAACCGATCTACGCCATTCTCGAAGAGGGCTTCACCCTGCTTCTCGTCAATGCCGCCCATATCAAACGAGTCCCGGGACGGAAGACTGATGTGAAGGACTGTGAATGGATCGCGGACCTTCTGGCCCACGGTCTCCTCAAGGGAAGTTTTGTTCCCACCGACGCGTTCCGTGATCTGCGGGACCTGACTCGCTACCGCAAGGCGCTCATTGATGAGCGGGTACGGGAGGTCAACCGGCTGCACAAGCTCCTGGAGACCGCAAACATCAAGCTCACCTCCGTCGCCACCGACGTGATGGGCGTCTCTGCCCAGGCCATGCTGGGGGCGCTCCTCGAAGGGACCACGGACCCCGAGGTACTCGCCAATCTCGCTCGGGGGAAGCTTCGCTCCAAACTGCCGGAATTGAAGAAGGCATTGGAGGGAAGATTGAGAGCCCATCATCGTCTCATGCTTTCGGCCATCCTCAGCCATATCGAGTTCCTCGACGAAGCAATCAACCACATAAGCGAGGAGGTTGCCGCGCGCATTCTCCCTTTTCTCCAAGACCTTGATCTCCTCGACGGTATCCCCGGAGTCGACCGGAGGACGGCCGCGGTAACCATCGCGGAGATCGGCGTGGATATGTCGGTCTTTCCCACCGGGGGGCACCTGGCCTCCTGGGCGGCACTCTGTCCCGGCAACAATGAGAGTGCCGGTAAACACAAAAGCGGAAAGACCCGCAAGGGAAACGTATGGCTCCGGAGAACTCTCATCCAGGCAGCCCAGGCGTCCATTCGAACGGACACCTATCTCAGCGCTCAATACCATCGACTGGTGGCACGACGGGGCAAGAAGAAGGCGGTAGTCGCGGTCGCTCACAGTATCCTTGTCATCATGTACCATATCCTGAAGTATAAAGTTCCCTATAAGGACCTCGGCAGCGACTATCTCGACAAGACCAATGCCGCCCATATTCGGAAGTACTGTATCAAACGCCTGGAGGGATTGGGTCTTAAGGTCATCGTTGAACCGCTGGAGGAGGCAGCATGAATCGGACATTTTCTACGTAAGCCCAATGACCCAATGAGGGAATGCTCCAAAGAAAGGAGGGCCCTTTGGCTATTAGGACATTGGAATTTCCTTAGGATTTAGAGCTTGTTTCGGCCTTGGTGCTTGGGATTTCGAGCTTAAAGCCCACAAGGATCGGGGCTTCAGGTTCAAGGCAGGGAATCCGGTCAGCGAGTCAGCTATTCAGCTGGTAGTCAGTTTTCTTCATGGGGAGCACCAGTCCCGAGCGGCGAATATGCTCCCCTTCAAAGGTTCAAGGGGGTGGCCCGCGACGATTTTTGTAAGGTGAGGGAAGAGCGAATGTGCTAATGTAACCCTATGGCGCGGGGCATGCCTGAAAAGGGGCGGTTCTTCATGGTGGGGGTGATCCACCGGGACGAGGAGGGGCCCCGTCTGCTGGAAGGCTGGCTCAGACGGATCGAGCCGCGCGTGATCACGGTGGAGGTATCCCTTTACGGACTTCAATTCAGGCGGGAAAGGGGGGCCGGGTATCGGGAGAGGACGATGGAGATCATGAAGGGTATGGGTCTCGAAGGTGAAGAGGTACAGCGGCGGATCGGGGGAGAGATTCTCGGGCTTCTGGATGTGCCTTACGAATACGAGACGGCCCGGCGCTACGGAGAAGCACACAATGCCCGCCTCTACTGTGTTGACATGGATCTTTTCTCCTGTCTGAAGCTGCGCAAGGTCGAGGAGCTCGTAAGTCCCGGGAATGTGGCCGGTGTGGCCTCCCTGGGGCAGGGCGGGTCCGGGAACCCGGAAAAGGTCCTGGCGCGACTCTTTTTCGAGAAGGGGGTCAAACTGGGCCGGTACACGGAGGAGATGCACGCGAGGGACCTCTATGCGGCGAAGCGGATCAGCCTCCTCATGCGCCACCGCCCCGATGGGCGGTTCGTTCATGTCTGCGGGTGGCGCCACCTCGAGGACCCCTACCGTGTCTTCAAGCCCCTTCAACCCGTCAAGGTATTTGTCTATGACGAGACTCTGCGTATTTGACCTCGGCAACGTGATCCTCCCCTTCGAGCACCGGCAGATCGCGGTGAAACTCCGTGACCGGTCGGCCCTCAAGAAGGATTTCACGGCCGAGCAGATGTTTCAGTACATGTTCGACTTTGTGGGGGGTCTCATCGACCCCTACGAGGAGGGGAACATGTCCTCCCTCGAGTTCTTCGAGCGCATCAGGGATCGTTTCCAGATCCGTATGACCTTTCAGGAGTTCGCCCAAGTATGGAATTTCATTTTCAGGGAGGATGCGGGGGTCAATGAGGTGATCCTGGACCTCAAGGCGAAGGGATACCCGCTCTTTCTCCTCAGCAACACGAATGAGCTTCACTTTTCCCACATTCTCGAATCCTACCCCATCGTCCATGTCTTTGACGAGTGGGTCCTGTCTTTCGAGGTGGGTGCCAAGAAGCCCAAGAAACGGATCTACGAAGTGATCTTTGAAAAGATGGATATAGAGCCCGGCGACGTCTTCTATACCGATGACATGGCGGCCTACGTGGAGGCGGCCCGGAGCCTGGGCATCGACGGGGTGGTCTTCGAGAACAGCGCACAACTCCGAAAGGCCCTGGAGGAGCGGACAGGGGGAGGCGTCGCGTGATCCCTTACCCCGGCATCGACCCCGTCATCTTCCAGATCGGCCCCTTTGCCCTGCGCTGGTACGGCCTCATGTATATCTTCGGCTTCGCCTCGTCCTACCTCCTTTGTCTCCGGCAGCTGAAGAAAGGGTCGTATCCTTTCGATCGGGCCGGGATCGACGATCTTTACTTCTCTCTCATCCTGGGGCTCATCATCGGGGCCCGGCTCGGGTACGTGGTTTTTTACAACCTCGGCCACTACGTGGAGAACCCTCTCGAGATCTTCGTCCTCTGGCACGGCGGCATGTCCTTCCACGGCGGCCTCATCGGTGCCGTGGCAGCCGGCTGGTGGGTCATCAGGAAAAGGGGGCTCCCCTTCCGGCGGGTTGCCGATCTCATCATCCCCACCTGCCCGCCGGGACTCATGTTCGGCAGGATCGGCAACTTCATCAACGGCGAGCTTTTCGGGAAGCCCACGGACGTGCCCTGGGCCATGGTCTTTCCCCAGGGAGGCCCTCTGCCGCGACACCCCTCACAGCTTTACGAGGCCCTCCTCGAGGGTGCCGTGCTCTTTGTCATCCTCTGGTTCTACAAGGGGCACAAAAAGAGGGACGGGGACGTGCTCGCCCTCTTCCTGATCCTCTACGGTGTCTTCCGCATCGTCTGCGAGTTGTTCAGAGAGCCGGACGTACAGGTGGGCTACCTCGCCGGCATGGTGAGCATGGGCCAGGTGCTGAGCGGGGCGATGATCCTCCTGGGTCTCGGCCTCAAATACCTCTACCTGCCGGGGAAAGAGACGGGGGGGAGATAAAAAAGGCAGGATCGATCCCGACCCTGCCTTCCGGATGGTGCCGATGGAAGCCCTTACCTGGTTCTTCTCCTCATGACCCCGAGTCCTGCCAGGCCTGTGCCCAGGAGGATCATGGTGAAGGGTTCCGGTACCCGGGGGACGGCCTTGACGCCGTACTCGATATTGTCGATGCCCCACTCGCCGTCTCCGGAGGCGTCGAGCTGTACTTTCACGATCCGGGGCTGGTCGTTGCGGAAGATGCCGTAGAACTCGGCTGAATTCCCGCTGGTTGCGGTCGTCTCGAAGCTGGACTTGACCGTAGAACCACCGACGAAGGTGACGACCACGGTGGTCCCCGCCTGATCGATGTCACGGAAGGCGACATAGTCGACGGGTCTCGCGGAGAAGTCGAGTTCGAGGTAGGCAAGTTCATTGTGGGCCAGGGCATAGGTACCCACGGGGTTTGAACCGCCGAAATAGGCTGACGACGATCTGATGGTGGCCTGGTGCGCCGCGGAAGTGTCGGTGATCACCAGCCCGCCCGGGAACAGGCCGGTCTGGCCTGAGACGTTTTGACCATCGGTGAAGTCGGTCTCGAAATCAACGAGATACTCGGGTGTCGCGATGCCGATGGCGTTCAGCCACTCCAGGCGTTTCGCGGCACTGCCGGCATAGGTTTCGCTGTTGAACTCCAGTATGGCGGCCTGGACCGGCAGGACGGCAACGAGCAGGAGAAGTCCCGCGGCGAAAGCCAAGAGAATGAGTCTGTTCTTCTTCATTTCTACCTCCCCTGGGATGGATTGATGAGAGAACCGAGATGTCATGAATGATTGTGCTGCAATTTGTGTGCCGATGCCGTCTTCATCCAGTAAATACACCATCTTGGTGAGCATGACGGAACACGCCCGCACAGGCGGATATGTAAAAGCGAGCGACAGTACTGCCGGGCCGTGGAGAGGGAAAAGGCGTTGGAATCCGGATCCGGAGGGAAGAGAAGGCATCGCCCCCTGGCGCCGGGGATACAAGGGAAAACAATCAATTATGGAGCGTGATCATCCGTAACGGCCCGGAGGACGGGGCCGGAAAAGGGAATCTGCCCCTGAGTCGGCCGCCCGAAGGGTGTGTGTCGTTATTCTTTACGACCGTTCCCGGCACAGGACACGCCTCCAACCCGTCCCAGACAAGGTGGTCCCGGGAGGGCAAGGGAACGTTCCGCGCCCCCGCCGGTCGGCCTAAAGAATGTCCACCTTCCCCGAGTCGATGTGGTAATAGGCGCCCACGACCCTCACCTTCCCCGCCTTCAACGCCTCGGTGATGATGGGCGCCGCGGCCCTGATCTGTCCCGCCACGAGGTCGATGTTTGCCCTGATGGCATTGTCCACGAGATCACCCGGAAGCCCCTTCGCCTGTGCGACGGCAGGGGCGATGGCGGTCACGATGCTCCCGATGTGGCCGTGTGCCTCGCCCCCTTGGGCGGCCGCGGTGACGGCGCCGCACTTGCCGTGGCCCAGGATCACCACGAGCGGTGTTCCCAGATGGTCCACGGCGTACTCGATGCTCCCCAGGGCCACGTCATCAACGATGTTGCCCGCCACGCGGATGACGAAGAGGTCGCCGATGCCCTGGTCGAACAGGATCTCCGGGGGGATGCGGGAGTCGGAGCAGCCCACGATGACGGCGAAGGGCTTCTGTCCCGCCAGCACCTCGGAGCGCCGCCTTGCCGACTGGTTGGGGTGGGAAGGCTTGGAGGCCGCAAATCTTTCGTTCCCTTCCCGAAGTTTCTGCAACGCCTGGTCTATGTCCCGTGTATCAGCCATAATCCTCTCCTGTGAGTGAAATGTTGAGCCTTATGTTAAATGATTCTCATGGAATCATCAAGGCCTTCATTGCGCAAGGCTTTACGAGCCGGCCCGAGAGGGTTCAGTTTCTGACGAAGCGGCCTGAAGCCGCGCTCCGGCAGGGGTCGGCCATTCTGCACCGGCGCGGCCGGGAAAGGAGAAGGGAGAAGTACAATTGTGAAAATATTAACAAAATTTTATTGACAAGAGCCGTCACTCTGTTTAAAATCTTCCGTCTAAAAGTAAAACTATGGCATCAAGGAAGCTGGTAGCAACACCATCCAATATCAATTGAGGAGGTTTTTATGGCAGAAGTGAAAGAAGACACCAAGTATTACTATCCCCCGAAGGAATTCGTCGAGCAGGCCTACGTCGACAGCCGTGCTCAGTACGAAGCCATGTGGAAACAGTCCATTCAGGATCCGGAAACATTCTGGGGCGACATCGCATCGGAACTTTACTGGTACAAGAAATGGGTGAAGGTCAACAGGGAAGACTTTGCCAAGGGCGAGGTGGAGTGGTTCATCGGCGGCAAGACCAATATTTCCTACAACTGCCTTGAGGCCCAGATCAAGAAAGGCAGAGGCGACAAGGTTGCCATCCTTTTCCAGGGCGAGCCGGAAGACGACGTAGTGAAACTTACCTACAAAGAGATGTTGACCCTGGTAT
>CAYOQF010000007.1:0-163074 GCA_964406055.1 uncultured Syntrophorhabdaceae bacterium | reverse complement strand
CCCGATATTGGTATCTTTCAGTTTTGGACTTGACAGGAGGAATATAGGATGTCCCGTTCTGGTCCTGATTCTTCAGGGGTGGACAACCAGGGAAGAAAGGCAGGCTGTAAACCTCGTGGCGGTAGCTTGCCCCAATGCAGAAAACTCGTTTCTTGACTTGTGCTATCGTATATAATAGTATTTTGACATGAGCAAGCTTGAGAAACTCCTGGAAAAGGCGAGGGCCACCCCTCAGAATATCCGGTTTACGGAGCTATGCAGGCTCGCCGAACAGTTCGGATTCTCTCTGAAGGGAGGGAAGGGAAGTCACCGGGTATATAGCAAGGAGGGTGTGACGGATATCCTCACATTCCAGGATGTGAACGGCATGGCGAAGCCGTACCAGGTGAAGCAGTTTTTGAAGGTTATCGAGGAGTACGGACTTGAAGGAGAGTGACCCCATGTTCTACCCGGTAAGATTGTTTTACAGTGAAGAGGATAAAGGCTTCATCGCCGTATCGCCTGACCTTCCCGGATGTTCTGCCTTCGGCGATACCGAGGAAGAGGCGGTGAAGGAGATCAGGACGGCACAGGAGTTATGGCTCGAGGCAGCGAAGAAGGAGAACCGCCCTATCCCTAAGCCGTCATCGGAAGCGGGCTATAGCGGCAAGATACTGCTGAGGACCCCCAGGACCCTTCACCAGGCCCTTATGACCCAGGCCAAAGAGGAGGGTGTCAGCCTCAATCAGCTTATTTTGTATCTCTTATCCCGTGGAACCAACCCCCTTCATGGGGGCACGGGGGCACGGAAGGGGAAGGGAAAGGCGGGGACATAAGAGAGATTACCATCAGGGGATAGGCGACGGCTGACCGGGCCGGAACCCTACCGGCCCTTCTCCTGGACACATAGGGAGCCACCGAGGGCGTGGGAATGGGAAAGAGGAAGGCGGCCACATGGGAAAAGGAACTTTACGAGCTATGGTGGGAATACCTCAAACTGAGCGGAGGATACAAAGATTGGCTCACCAACGAGGCCGGGGCATTCGAGGCTTTGCTTCAGAGTAACGACTCCGGTGACGTTGTTTCATTCTGTGCGTTCTCACCCGGAGGATAACGACCCTGGTGACGTTGTTTCATTCTGTGCGTTCTCACCCGGAGGGCCTTCCTTTCAGCGCGCACGCCCTTCCCCCGCCCTGAATCGCTGGAAAGACTGCCCCCCGGCCCCTCACATCCTCATTCCTAATATCTCAACCCTAAGGAAGGCCAAATGTGCGAATGACCGAAGGAGAGGTGTGGAGGAGCGTGTTATCGTCCCGCCGGCCCCTTTTTTGACCATTTTCCCCGTTCGGTCCTTTGAGATTGTTTAGGGCTTACAAGTTGGGATTTCGGATTTTCCCTATCTGTTCTTCTCGCACCACTCCCGTGCGTTCTGGAACATCCGGAGCCACGGGGAGGCCTTCAGGCGCCGCCCCAGCTCCCGGTCCATCCAGGGCCATTGCCACGTGAGGAAGGCCCGCTCGGGGTGGGGCATCATGGCGAGGTGGCGGCCGTCGCGGGTGCAGAGCCCCGTGATGCCATAGGGCGACCCGTTGGGGTTGAAGGGGTAGCTTTCCGAGACCCTGCCGTCCCGTCGCCCCTCGTCGTCCACGAAGACGAGGGAAACGAGGCGCTCCGCCATGATCTGATCCAGGATAGCCGGATCGGGGCAGTGGAGCCTGCCCTCGCCGTGGGCCACCCACACGCCCAGGGTGGAGCCTGCCATGCCCTTGAGCATGATCGCCGGGCTCTCCTCGATGCGGACGGAAACCCACCGGGATTCGAACCTGCCCGAGAGGTTCTGGACGAACCGGGGCTGCGTGTCGTCCGGGATACCCCGCCAGGGCACCCACCCGAGGAGGCCGAAGAGCTGGCACCCGTTGCAGACCCCGAGGGAAAACGTGTCGGGACGGTGGTAGAAGTCGTCGAACATGACCCGCAGCCGCTCGTGGAAGCGGATGGCCGCCGCCCAGCCTTTGGCGCTTTCGGGGACGTCGGCGTAGGAGAAGCCGCCTACCGCCACGAGGCCCCTGAAGCGATCCAGGGCGATGCGCCCGGAGAGGAGATCGGTCATGGTGACGTCCCAGGGGCGAAACCCCGCCGCGTAGAAGGCGGAGGTCATCTCCCGGTCGCCGTTGCTCCCTTCCTCCCGGAGGATGGCGACGGGGGGTTTGTCCACCACCTCGAGGACGTGCGGAGGGGTCGGTTCCGGCTCGAAGGAAAGGGTGTAGGAGGGTCCCTTGCGGTCGAAGATGTTCCTCTTCTCCTCGTCGGCGCACCGGGGGTTCATCTGGAGTCGCTCGATCCGGTAGGAGGTCTCCTCCCACCATCCCCTGAGGATAGGCATGGAGGCGTCGAGCATGGTTGTCCCGTTGCAGGCGAGGCGAATCTGTTTCTCCAAGGTCGGCCGCCCGATCACCGATGCGGTCACCCGGATGGAATTGAGTACCCCGAGGACCTTCTCCGTGTCGGCCTCGCCGCACTCGATCACCATGCCCAGTTCCTCCGCGAAGAGCCTCTCCAGGGGGTCCCACGGGCCGTCCAGGGCGAGGTCGAGACCGCAGTTGCCCGCGAAGGACATTTCGAGAAGGGTGGTGATGAGACCGCCGTCGCTTATGTCATGGCCCGCAAGGATGAGATCGTCGGCGATCAAGGCCTGGATCGCCCCGAAGGCGGATTTCAACGTCCCGGGGTCATCCACGTCAGGTGACGCATCTCCCACCTGGTTATACACTTGGGCAAGGATTGTTCCGCCGAGGCGGGTCCTGCCCGGTGCCAGGTCGATGAAGATGAGACGGCTCCCTCCCGGGTCCTTGATGTCGGGGGTCACCACCCTCGTGATATCGGGGACCGGGGCGTAGGCCGAGATGACGAGCTCCCTGGGGGACTTCACGATCTCCTCCCCTACCTTCGTGGCCATGGAGAGGCTGTCCTTGCCGCCGTCCACCGCGATGCCGAGGGCCACCATGACATCCCGCATGGCGCAGGCCGCATCATAGAGGGCCGCCCCTTCGCCGGGGAGCTTGGGCGCCCACATCCAGTTGGCGGAACACTTGATATGGTCGAGACCGGCGATCTTCGCCCAGACGATGTTGGTGAGGGCCTCGCCCACCGCCATACGGGCACCGGCCTTCGGGTCCACGAGCATCTTGATGGGCTGCTCGCCGATGGAGGTGGCGCCCCCTGTTGTCCCGAAATGGCTCTGGGCGATAACCGCCACGTCGCCCACAGTCAAATGGAGGGGGCCGCAGCATTGCTGGTGAACGATCAGTCCGGTCACGCTCCGGTCCACCTTGCTGGTGAGGAAACGCTTGGAGCCCACGGCAAGGTTCCGGAGGACCCGCGACAGGGCCTCCTCCACGGTCAGACCGGGAGGCAGATCGAGGGGTCTCAGGGAGGCGGTGCTGCGCCGATCCGTGAAGGTCTTCCGGGGCATATTGCCCAGGACCTTCGAGAGGTTCAGGTTGACGGGCGTGGAGCCGTCCTTCTCGTCGTGGACCACGAAGCGGCCGTCTCCCGTCACTTCTCCGAGGACTTCGCAGTTCACCTTTTCCCGCTCGCAGATGGATTCGAATTCGGCGATCCGGGAGGGCCGGATCAGGAGGCCGCACCTTTCCTGGTATTCGGCGATCCAGGTCTTGAGCACCGACAGGGTGGGGTCTCCCAGCTTGATGCGCCTCAGCTCTATCCTGCCGCCCGCCTTTTCCACCAGTTCCTTGAGGACGTTCGCCGGGCCGCCGGCACCCTGGTCATGGACGCTCACGATGGGGTTCAAGTCGCCCATCTCGATACAGGCCCTGATGACCCTGTTCATCTTCTGCTCCATCTCGGCGTCGCCCCGCTGGACCGCGTTGAAGTCCAGCTCCTCCTCGTTCTCTCCCTGGAGCTTGCTGGAGGCGGAACCGCCGCCCACGCCGATGCCGTAGGCAGGGCCCCCCACCTGGACGATGAGCATCCCCTTTTCCGCTTCTTCCTTGTCTGTGTGCCGGTCATCGATCTGGCCGATGCCGCCGGTGAACATGATCTTCTTGATCCATCCCCAACGCTCGCCCGTAGGCAGCCGCTGGTCGAAGGAGCGGGTAAAGCCGAGGATGAGAGGCTCTCCGAACTTGTTGCCGTAGTCGCTCGCCCCGTCGCTCGCCCGTATCTCCACCGCCAGGTTCGAGGCGAGGCTTGTGGGGTAGGGCGATGACGGGTTTTCCCAGGGCAGGTCGTAGCCCGGGATGAGGAGATCGCCCACGCAGTAGGCTGCGGTGCCGGCGACCACGAGGCCGCCCCGGCCTGTGGCCTGGACGTCCCGGATCCTGCCCCCCGTGCCGGTCTCGGCGCCGGGGAAGGGGGCCACGCCGGTAGGGAAGTTGTGGGTCTCGGCGGTGAAGATGATGTGATACCGCACCTTGGTCTTCCGAAAGGGGGAGGGTGTCCCGGGTTGTTCCGGGATGATGGTCCGGCAGTCATACCCCTCGATGCCGCTCGAATTGTCCTTGAAGGCGATGATACTGTTCGATGGGTTGGCGGTGAGGGTCGACTTCACGATCTCCATGAGGGTCTCTTCCATGGCGACCCCGTCGATGATCTGTTGCCCCTTGAAGTAGCCGTGGCGCGAGTGCTCGCTGTTGGCGTTGTCCAGGTCCCGTATCTCCACGATGGTGGGATTTCTCCCCTCCTCCCGGACGAAGTAGTCGTAGTACAGGTTCCTGTCCCACTCGTCCATGGCGAGCCCCTCCACCTCGAGGAGGGCGTCGGGCCCCTTCTCCTTCATGGGGATCTCGTAGACCGGCTCTGCGGGAATACCTGTCTCAAAGGATTCGAGGGGCTTCTCGTAGACGTACTCGGTCATGCGGTCGTGGTGTTCCCGGATGAAGCGATCCCGGTCCGTTCCCGGCGGGAGGCGGTACCGCCTGGAACGCTCGATGCGGGTCACCTTTTCGAGGCCGCAGGACCGGCAGATGGAGACGATGTTGGTGGCGTAGGCGGTGGCGAAGTTCATGCGCGGCCCCACCTCCACCACGTCGACCCCCCCGGGCCTGACGGATTCCGTCGATATGCTCCCGGCGATGAAGCCTTCGGCCAGGAGCTGCCTGAGGACGGAGAGTTCCTCGACCGTCAGGGGCTCGGAGGTCTCCACGTTGAAGCAGTATTCCAGGTCCGCATCTTTTTGGAGGAAAAAATGTAACATCCTTCTTATCCTTTCTTAGTCATGGCAAAGGGGTCTTGGTAACGCCTCATGGTCATCCGTGCCGGGACGAGAGTTTCTGCCTGGCCCAGGACTCGTACTTCGCCGAGATTTTCAGATACTCCTCCACGGTGAAGGGCGGTGTATTGAGGGCCTGGAGGACGGTGGGGTCAGGGGCCTGGCCCGAGGCAACGGCCCGGCCTGTTTCTTCCAGCAGGCGAAGGTGGCCGCCCAGGCTTTCGGGCGCTACCTGGAGGGCGATGGACCCGGGAATACAGACCTCCGCCACGACCCGGGATGCGAAGTTGTCGGCCTGGGCCCTGAAGGTGGCGATGAGGGGTCCGAAGGTCTCCATCTCGGCGAAGCCCGCCGTGGCGATGAGGAGCATCTGTTTCGGCATCCGCCAGGCATAGGTGTGCCTCACCCGTCCGGCCCCGTCCCTGGTGAGAAAGGGTTCCATACAGCACATGCACCGGTCCATGACGATCTTCATCCGGGCGCTCATGGTGTCGAGATAGACAGGGGTGGCCACGACGAGGAGGTCTGAGGTCTTGAGGGCGTCGTAGATGGAGTCCATGTCGTCCTTCAGGGCGCACTCACCCGTCTTCTTGTGCATGCAGGAGAGGCAGGCGGTGCAGGGGGTGAGGTTCATGGCCTGGAGGAGAAACTCCCTGATCTCTGCGCCTGCGCTCGAAAGGCCCGCCGCCAGGGCCGCCACGAGCCTGCCGGTGACGCCCTTCTCTTTTCTCGCGCTCCCATTCAGGATCACTGCCTTCACCCGGTCCTCCGTGCAAGTTTTCTATACTATGACTGAAAGAGGGGAACAAGTCAAAGAGACGAACGTCTCTGTGGAGGCGCTCCGGAACTCCCGGTTTACCGGAGCGAACAGACCGTCAATCCACGGAAGACATGGTGCGGGGATCCCGTGTCACCCGGAAGGGGCTCCTGACACCACCCGCCTCGATAATCGCACCTTCCATCACATCACCGTTGATCCTGCCCTCGAAGGTGACCGGGTCACGGGGATTCCCCCCGGGTACCCCAAAGCGGATCATCTCCCCGGTTATGGTGGGGCGGGAAAGGGGTATGGCGGGTCCCCCGTCGACGGAGAGGGTGCCCTCCGCCTTCTGGAACCGCTGGGTGAAGGAGAGGGACCACATCCGCCCTCCCTTCGTGCCCTGCCACATGCCCGAGGCGTTGGCGGGGATGACCCAGTAATGAAGGTAGTGGAATCCGTCGAGCCAGAGGCCGGCATAGACCGTCTGGTCGGGCTTCCATTCCCCCATGTCGAAGTTGTGGGAGACAATCCGCGTCCCCGGCTTCAGTTCCTGAAAGAACCGCGGCCTCAGCTTCAGATTGAGGGAGGGCAGCAGGTAAATGGCGATGGCCGTGGCGTCCCTGAAATCGGACTGAAAGATGTCCTGCCGGATGAAGGTGGTCCTGTCGCTCACGCCGGCGGCACGGGCGTTGGCCTTGCTTTCCTCGACACGCCTCGGGTCGAGATCGATGCCCACACCACGCACCCCCGGATGTTTCACGGCGCCGATCACCAGACGCCCGTCCCCGCAGCCCAAATCGTAGAAGATGTCCCCGGGTTTGAGTTTGAGGAGTTTGAACATCTGGTCCGCGATATGATCCTCGGTCACCACATACGGCACGTCGAGGATCACCCCTGGTTCGTCGGGCACGAGGTACTGGTTCCGCCAGGTCTCGTAAAGTTCCTGGACCCCGAAGGAGAAGGCCTGAACCGGCAGGACAAGCAATGCAACAAGAACGGAGACGACGGGCCACTTCATGGGTCTCTTCCTTCCTCCTGAATGTGTGGGTACCATGCCCCACATTCTCCAACTCCTGGAGGGAATTTTCAAACAGAATTCCTCCATCGCCCCCATGCGACCCGGGAGAGGCCCCAGGCATTCCCTCCTTAGCCCGGATGCTCACTATGAAGAACTGAGTATTGGCTGACTGGCTGACTGGCTGAATGTTGACTGGTGAAAAGAGGCAGGGCAGGGGCGGGGAAGCGAAAAAGGCCTTGTGGAAAGGGGGCGGTTCACGGAAAATATTAGGGGTAGAGACCACGATTTTCCGGAGGGGCCCATGGGAACAGTATACACGGTCAGCAGCTACCTCATTCACCGGCTTCACTCCCTCGGTGTGCGCCACGTCTTCGGTGTGCCGGGAGACTATGTGCTGGGGTTCTTCCATGACCTTGATGAGAGTACCGTCGAGGTGGTGAACACGTCCGACGAGCAGAGCGCCGGGTTTGCCGCCGATGCCTACGCCCGGGTGAGCGGCCTGGGGGCGGTCTGTATCACCTATTGCGTGGGCGGTCTCAAGGTGGCCAACCCCACGGCCCAGGCTTATGCGGAGAAATCCCCCGTGGTCGTCATCAGCGGCGCACCGGGAACGAACGAACGGATCAGGTCGCCCCTCCTCCACCACCGGGTCCGGGATTTCGACACCCAACTCAAGGTCTTCGAGGAGATGACCGTGGCCTCCGCGGTGATCGACGATCCCCAGACCGCCTGCCGGGAGATCGACCGGGTGCTGGGCGACGCCGTGCGATACCGCAGGCCGGTCTATATCGAGCTGCCCCGGGACATGATTGCCAGGCCCGTGACCCCGGAGCGGTACCGAAGGTCCACGGAAGGGGCGAGGCAGAGCGACATGGACGCCCTCCAGGAGGCCCTTGACGAGGCGGTGGCCATCATCAACAAGGCTGAGCGGCCCGTGATCATCGCCGGGGTGGAACTCCACCGCTTCGGCCTCCAACCCGCCCTCCTGCGCCTCCTGGAGAGTACCGGCATACCGGTCGCCGCCACCCTCCTGAGCAAATCGGTGATCAGGGAGAACCATCCCCTCTACATGGGGGTGTACGAGGGCGCCATGGGCCGCAAGGACGTGCGGAAATACGTGGAGTCGAGCGACTGCATGATCCTCCTCGGGGCCCTCATGACCGATATCGACCTCGGGGTCTTCACCGCCCGGCTCGAACAGGCCAGGACCATCTATGTGACCAGCGAGAAGGTACTCATCCGGTATCACGCCTATGATTCGGTGACCCTGGAAGACTTCATCGACGGCCTCCTGGAGGCCGATATCCGCCACCGGGGAGACCTGGTCATCCCCCATCCTCCGCCCCCGCAACCCCCGGAACCGGTCAAGGACAGACCGGTCACGGTGAACTACCTCTTCCAGCGGCTCAACGCCTTCCTCGACGACCGCACCGTGGTCATCGCGGACCCCGGGGACGCCATGTTCGCCGCCGCGGACATGACGATCCTCGGCGAGACGGAATTCATCGCCCCGGCCTACTACACGTCCCTCGGCTTTGCCGTGCCGGCGAGCCTGGGGGTCCAGATGGCGAGACCCGACCTCCGGCCCCTGGTGCTCGTGGGGGACGGTGCCTTCCAGATGACGGGCATGGAACTGGGGACCATCGCCAGATTCAATCTCAACCCCGTCATCGTGGTCCTCAACAACCGGGGGTACAGTACGGAACGGCCTATGCTGGACGGGAGCTTCAACGATATCCCCTTCTGGTATTACAGTCGGATACCGGAGATCCTGGGCAAGGGCAGGGGCTTCGACGTGAAGACGGAGGACCAGCTCGAGCATGCCCTCCGGGAGGCACGAAAGGACACGGCGGGTTTTTCGATTCTCGATGTCCATCTGGACCCTGGAGACCGGTCCCTCGCCCTCCAGCGCCTGTCCCATTCGCTCGGGAAGCGGGTCAAGCGGGGCTGAGCCGCGCTGATCTTTCGGGAACGATTCTTGAGCCCTTCATCCCTTCTGGAAATCCGCCCTTCTTTCATGTATCATTACCGAACGCCCCAGGGCTTCAACCTTTGATATGACGAGGAGGCTCCATGAAGAAACCGTTGGTTCTTATCCTGATGGGGAGCGACAGCGATCTGCCGGTGGTGGAGGAGGGCCTCAACTTCCTGCGGGAGATGGGCGTGACCTTCAAGGTGGACGTATCGTCGGCCCACCGTAACCCCGAGAAGACGGTAAACCTGGCCAGGACCGCCCGGGAAAAGGGCATTGAAGTGATCATTGCCGTGGCGGGTCTCGCCGCCCACCTCCCGGGCGTGGTCGCCTCCCACACGACCCTGCCGGTCATAGGCGTCCCCATTGCCGGTGGGGAGCTGAGCGGCATGGATGCCCTCCTCTCCATCGTCCAGATGCCCAAGGGCATCCCGGTGGCCACGGTTGCCATCAACAGCGCCCGGAATGCCGCCATCCTCGCCTGTCAGATCCTCTCCATCAAGCACGGCGACATCGAGGCGAAGCTGGAGGAGATGAAACGACAACTGACCGAGGAAAACGAGGAAAAGGCTGCCCGCCTCAAATCGCGCTTCCCTGATTGACAAGGGGTTTCCCCTTCTGGTAAGGTGTCCTGAATGCTCAATGCTATTACGGATGTTGCAGGAATCAGGGTCGGACATGCGTCCGATTTCAAGGGACATACGGGCTGCACGGTCATTCTCTGCGAGACCGGGGCAGTGTGCGGAATCGATGTGCGCGGCAGCGCCTCCGGCACGCGGCAGGTGGATGCCCTCAACCTCAATCACATCGTGGAACAGGTCCATGCGGTCGTTCTGTGCGGCGGGAGTTCCTTCGGCCTTGAAGCGGCCTCAGGGGTGGCCCGTTTCCTTGAAGAGCGGGATATCGGCTTCGATGTGGGCGCCACGAGGATCCCCATCGTCCCCACGGCGGTGATTTTCGACATCTTTTTCGGCAATCCCAAGGCAAGGCCTACCGCGGATATGGGGTACGAGGCCTGTCTCAACGCGGGCGTCAACGTGGATGAAGGCAGCGTGGGGGCAGGGACCGGAGCGGCCGTGGGCAAGCTCTTCGAGATAGGAAGGGCTATGAAGGGCGGCCTGGGGACCAGCAGCATCGTCCTGCCCGACGGCCTCACGGTGGGTGCCCTGGTGGTGGTCAACGCCTTCGGGGACATTATCGACAACGTAACGGGAAAGATCATAGCCGGGGTGCGGACGGCACCGGACAGCCTGGACCTTGCCGGTACGGTGGCATGCCTCAAGGAGGGGTTCACCAAGAAACAGTTCGGCCTCGTGAATACCACCCTGGGCGTGGTGGCCACGAATGCCCGGTATGATAAGAGGGAGATCACCAAGGTGGCCCAAATGGCCCAGGCGGGACTCATCAAGACCATCAGCCCTGTGCACACCACCTTTGACGGTGACCTCATCTTCGCCATCTCCAAGGGTGAACACAAGGCGGACGTGAACTACGTGGGCGTTCTCGCCGATTTCGTCGTCGCCGAGGCGGTAAAGAGGGCCATCAAGAAGGCGGACGGATTCGGCATCATACCGGCCTTCAAGGACAGGGTGAAGGGCTCGAAGGGATAAGGAAGGAGAAAGAAAGGCTCATGGCAGACCACAGGAAGGTAGCGGAACTGATAAAGGAACGAGGTTATGTGGTGGCCTTCACCGGGGCGGGCATTTCGGCGGACAGCGGCATCCCGACCTTCAGGGGAGGGCAGGGGCTCTGGGAAAAATACGACCCCATGGAATATGCCCATATCGGTTCCTTCCAGAACGATCCGGCGAAGGTATGGGTCATGCTCAGGGAGATGGCCCAGACCATCTTCGCGTCCTGGCCGAGTCCGGCCCATACGGCCCTGGGCCGGCTCGAACAGATGGGGTATCTGAAGGCCGTGATCACCCAGAACGTGGACGGCCTTCACCAGGAGGCGGGCAACACCAACGTGATCGAGTATCACGGCAACCACAGGTGGCTTGTCTGTCAGAAGTGCCACACGAGGACCCCTCTCACCCCGGAAGTGATCCCCCAGGTGCCGTACCCGCGATGCGGGACCTGTAACCGGCCGCTCAAGCCGGACGTCGTCTTCTTCGGCGAGGGCATCCCCATGATGGAGATGATCCGGGCCAACGAAGAGGCGCAGAAGTGCAACGTCATGATCATCATCGGCACCTCCGGGGTCGTCTACCCGGCTGCCGAGATACCCTACATCTCCAAGGCAAAAGGGGCGGTGGTGGTGGAGATCAACGTGGAGGAATCGGCCTTCACCTCTTCCATTACCGACCATTTCTTTCAGGGGTCTGCTTCCGACGTGTTGCCGAAGATCCTCGAGCATCTGACGTAGAGGCTTCGGGCAGCATCCACACAGGGCGGGGTGGATGTGATTGCAAAGGTTGCCACCGCAACGGTCTACGGCATCGACGGCATCACCATCGACGTGGAAGTCGATATCTCCCAGGGACTCCCTGCCTTCACCATCGTCGGTCTTCCCGAAGTCTCGGTAAAGGAAAGCAAAGAAAGGGTCCGATCGGCTATCAGGAACGCCGGGTTTGACTTCCCCGCTGACCGGATCACCGTAAACCTTGCCCCTGCCGATGTGCGCAAGGAGGGCTCCTCCTTCGACCTGCCCATTGCCCTCGGGCTCCTTGCCTCCGTCCTGAAGATGGATAATGAGCGGACAGGAGGCTGCCTGATTGCGGGTGAACTCTCCCTGGACGGCAGGATCAAGGGCATCCGGGGTGCCCTCCCCATCGCGATCAGGGCGAGAAACGACGGAATTCCCGTGGTGATCCTGCCCGAAGAAAACGGGAGGGAGGCCTCGGTGGTCCAGGGTGTCAAGGTCTACGGTGCCCGACACCTCCTCGATATCGTCCACTTCCTGAAGGGAGACGGCACGCTCCGGCGGTTTGAGAACGGGCCCCCCGAAGTGAGCCCTTCCGGCGCCGACGAGGCGGTCGATTTCGCGGACATCAAGGGGCAGGCCCACGCGAAAAGGGCCCTCGAGATCGCGGCGAGCGGGGGACACAATGTGCTGATGATCGGTCCTCCCGGCTCGGGCAAGACCATGCTTGCCCGCCGCCTGGCCACCATCCTGCCGCACCTGGGTTACGAAGAGTCCATCGAGACGACCAAGATACACAGCATCGCAGGGCTGCTCTCTGAAAGGCGGTACCTGGTCCTGGAGCGGCCCTTCAGGGCCCCCCACCACACCATCTCCGACGCAGGTCTCATCGGGGGCGGTCACGTGCCCCGTCCCGGCGAGGTAAGCCTCGCCCACAACGGGGTGCTCTTTCTCGACGAGTTTCCGGAGTTCAAGAGGAACGTCCTCGACTCCCTTCGCCAGCCCATGGAGGACGGGGTGGTGACCATCTCCAGGGTCACCCATGCCGTCACCTTCCCCGCCCGGTTCATGCTCGTCGCCGCCATGAACCCCTGTCCCTGCGGCTATTTCGGGGACCGGCACCACGCGTGCATCTGTAACGGCGCCCAGATCAACCGGTACCGGGCAAAGGTGTCGGGACCCCTCCTCGACAGGATCGATCTCCACATCGAAGTCCCGCCCGTGACCATTCAGGAGCTTGCGGGCGACCGGCAGGAGGAAACCTCCGAAGTCATCCGCCGGAGGGTCACCGGGGCCAGGAAGATCCAGGAGGACCGGTTCAGGGGGAGAAAGATCTACGCCAACGGCCAGATGAATACGCGGATGATCAAGAAATGGTGCGTTCCCGGCGATGGGGCCCAGGCCCTGCTGGAGAGTGCCGTCGAGCGGTTCGCCCTCTCCCCCCGGGCCTACCACCGCATCCTGAAGGTGGCCCGCACAATCGCGGACCTCGCCGGGCAGGAAACCATCGACGAAGCCGCCGTTGCAGAGGCGATCCACTACCGGGTCCTCGACAAGCGCCTCGCCCGCTGAACGCGCCGCCGCCCGTGCCTCTGCCCGACGATTCTCCGTCCGTGCCCCCGGACAGCAAGGCCGCCATCAGTCACCTCACCGGAAAACATAATAATTTCTGACGAAAAGAGGAGACGGTGACAAATTCTCTTGACAGAGGTCGATCGTTCGTCTATTGTATTTTTGCATGCAGAATTCAAAATGCAGAATTCCCATGGAACTGACTGTGCGGAGAGGAACCACAGCATGACGAAACTGGGTGCCATGCACGAGAATCTGGATAACAAGATCTATCGCGAAGTGAAAGCGATGATCGTCGAACAGAGGTTGAGGCCGGGCACAAAGATCTACCAGGAGAAACTGGCCGAGGATCTGGGTGTAAGCCGCACCCCCGTGGTCAACGCCCTGAAGAGGCTTGAACAGGAGAGACTCATCGAGGCGATCCCGCGGAAGGGGTTCTGTGTTCGCGCCTTTTCGCCCTCGGAGATGATCAGGGTTTTCGAGTTGCGGGAAGTCCTGGAGGGGTTGGCCGCCAGAAGGGCTGCCCAGTCCCTCACCGGGAGTCAGTCTCAGGAGATGGGGGGGTTTTTCAAAGGGATTCGGGCGACCGACGACCCTGGGGATATCGATGAGTATGCCGCAGAGGACCGTCGATTCCACAGCTTCCTCATCGAGATCGGCGGAGACGAACTCCTTTCCAGTATCCTCGAAACATACAGTATCGTTGCCTCCAGCTACCTTGTCGAGTTCCGCGGGGGTCTCGTAAGGTCCCCGAGTGAAACGCTCCCGGAGCACTTGAGCCTCATCGAGGCCATCTGCACGGGGGATGCAGCGAAGGCCGAGGAGCTGGCCCGTCTTCACTTCCAGCGGTCCAGAGAGAGGCTGATGGAGCACATGGACGCCCATCACGCAGGGAATGAAGAGGGGAAGAGGGGGCCATAAGGGGACTCCAGAACGCGTTTCAAAAGGAGAGATCGATATGGAGATCAGACAGGCCATCATTACCGGATTCATGGGTAAATTGCGGGACAGGTTCAGCGAGTACCACGAGGCGAAAACGCCCCTGGAGAAGATCGAGGCCATCGCGTCGGTAAAAGGTGCCCAAGGTGTCGAGATCATCTATCCCTATGATTGCGCTGACCTTGATGGGGTCAGGGAGGCGCTGAAGAAAAACGGGCTCGGTGTGGCCGCGGTGAACGTCAATATCAAGGGGGAACCGGAATTCGTGAACGGTTCCTCGAGTGTCACCGGGAAAAAGATCAGGGAAAAGGCGGTCCGGCTGCTTTGCGAGGGGATGGACGCAGCCGGGAAACTCGGGGCGGACAAGGTCACCTGCTGTCCTCTGAGCGACGGATACGACTACCTTTTCCAGGTTGACTACAGAAAGGCATGGAAAAACATGGTGGCCACCTTCAGGGAGGCAGCCGGACACCGGAGGGACATCAAGTTGTTCCTCGAATACAAGGGCTTCGAGACACGGGTCAACTGCTTCCTCAACACCACCCCGAAGACTCTCTGCATGATCCACGACATCGGCGAACCGAACCTCGGGATCACCATCGATACCGGCCATGCCCTGATGGTAGGTGAAACAGTGGCTGAATCGATCTGTCTTGCCCACGGTGCGGGGGTACCCTACTACATCCACGTGAACGACAACAACCGGAAGTGGGATTGGGACCTCATACCCGCAACGGTGAACCCCTGGGATTACTTGGAAATGTTCGTGTACCTGAAGGAGCTGAATTATAGAGGGTGGATCACGTCCGACATGAGCCCCGTCCGGCTCGATGCGGTCAAGGCCTTCGAGAAAACGATCGCGACGACGGAGAGATTCATTCGGATCGCCCAGAGTTTGGACAGAAAGAGGCTTTTCTCCATGATCGGCAAAGCCCGGACCCTTGAGGTCCTGGAGTGGCTGGAAGACCAGGTGCTCCGGTAGTGCCGGGGCTCATTCGGGAGGGCAGGATTCGGACCATTACACAAAGAGGGGAGGTGAACCTGATCCATCAGGAGAAAGGGTACGACAAATAGACAAGGAGGAGAATCATGAGACGGATTGCGCTGTTGGGTTTGATGGGTATGGTTCTGTTCGCCGGGTTTGCCTTCGCGGCGGACCCGAGATTTCCCGTGCGGGATATTACCAATACGGTAGTGTGGTCGGCGGGAGGAGGCACGGATCAGTGCAATCGGGTTGTTTCCGCCGAAATGGCCAAGATCCTGAAGGTGAATATCAACGTGGTCAACAAACCGGGCGGGGTCAGCGGCTCCATCGGTATGGATTATGTGTATTCCCGTCCCCACGACGGCTATAACCTGGCGGGTATCTCGGAATCATGCGTAACCGCCGGGGTGCAGGGGGGATGGGATAAGAGGATGAATGTGTGGGACATCTTCATCGTGGGCGGTTCCCCCGATCTCGTATCGGTAAACCCGGATACACCCTACAAATCGATCAAAGATCTCATTGAGGCGGCCAAGGCGAAGCCCGGCACCGTGAAGGCCAGCGCCAGCGGCGCAGGGTCCATTCATCACCTGAACCTCCTGGCCCTGGAAAAAGGTTCGGGGGCAAAGTTCAACTTCATCCCCTATTCGGGTTCGGCCCCGGCCCAGACCGCAGCGATGACCGGCGAGGTGGCGGTCGTGATCACCTCCCTGGCGGAGCAGCAGCAGCTGATAAGGGCGGGCAAGCTGAGACCCCTGGCCATGCTGACCGTCGAACCCTTCGCCCTGAAGGATTTCGGCACCATCCCCTCGGCCTTTGCCTCCTATCCGGGACTCTCCAAGTACCTCCCCATTTCCCAGGCCATCGGAATGGCGGTAGCGGCCGACACCCCTGAGTATGCGAAAAAGGTCATCGAGGATGCCTTCAAGAAGGCTCTTCAGACAGAGGCGGTGAAGAATTGGGCGGCAACGAATTACTATGCCCTGTCCGGCAAGACCGGCAAGGCGGCACGGGATGAATTCGACAAGCTCGAGTCTCTCTTTTCGTGGACCCTCTGGGATCTGAAGGCCGCAAAGGTCAGTCCGGAGCAGCTGAAAATACCGAAGCCGTAAGGATGAAGCAACCGGGCAGGGGGTGACGGCTACCGGGCCGTCGCCCCCCGTCACGGAGGGCGAGGGAGACGGTAATGGAGAAGATTGTACTGAGAAAAATGGATTTTCTTACCGGCATCATCCTCATGTTCTTCGGGGTATGGCTCGTTTTCGAATCCCTCAAGATGCCCATGAAGGACAGTCATGCCGGCGTGATCAATGTGTGGTACGTGTCGCCGGCACTCTTTCCCCTCATCGTCGCCGTCAGCATCATCCTCATGGCCCTTGCCCTGTGTCGCCGTGCCATCAAGGACGGGGGTGCAGGAAGGTTGCTTGCCGATATCCGGAGGCTCAGCCTGAACCCTTCCGAGGGCACCACCCGTTTTTTCGCCATCGTGCTGGTAATCTGCGTCTACGTCTACCTGATGATCCCGAGGATCGATTTCTTCCTGAGCACCACGGTCTGTCTCTTCGTGTTCACCTCCTTTTTCTATCTCGACGACAGGCGGTTCCTGAAGAGGCTCCTTCTTTTCTACCTCGCCGGCAGTCTTGTCATCACACTGCTCTATCTGACCGGGGCCGCAAAGACCCTCACCACGGGTTACCGGTATGCCATGGATCTTGTAGTCTTCCTGTTTCTTATCTGCTACGCCCTCTTCGGCAGATATGTCGTGAGGGGGGATATCGTCCAGAGGAAGAGGCTGAAGACAACCGTGATCGTGTCGCTTGTGGTCCCCCTGATCCTCGTTCCCTCATTCATGTACCTGCTTCTGGTACCCATGCCCACGGAGGGATTGATCATCGAACTCATGAACATGCTTCGGTACAGCTTCCGGTAAGGAACGATCATGGTTATCCTCCAGCAGATCATCGACTTCTATCAGACGGTTTTTCAGCTTGCCTTCAGTATCCAGAACCTGGTGCTCCTGTTCGGGTCGGTCATCCTGGGGATTATCTTCGGTGCCTTGCCCGGCCTTACCGCCACCCTCGGTGTGGGCCTTCTCACGACCTTGACCTACGGCATCAACCCTGCTTCCGCCATGATCACCCTTCTCGGTATGTACGTGGGGGCGATTTACGGGGGCTCCTACGGTTCCATCTGTGTGAACATCCCCGGTACCGCGGCGGCCGCGGCTACCGCCATGGACGGCTACCCCCTGGCCATGAAAGGGGAGGCGGGAAGGGCACTGGGTCTCACCACCACCTCCTCCTTCATCGGAACCATGGTGGGTCTGTTTTTCCTCGCCCTGTTCGCGCCCCTCGTTGCCAAAATGGCCCTCCAGTTCACCTCCTTCGAGTTTTTCCTCCTTGCCTTTTTCGGGATCATGATCAGCGGTGGTTTGACCGGACAGGACCTCGTCTATAAGGGGTGGATCTCGGGCTTCATCGGGCTTTTTCTTGCCTGCATCGGGAGAGAGAAGCTCCAGTCTTTCCCTCGTTTCACCTTCGGTTTTTCCCAGCTTGACGGAGGCCTTGAGGTTGTGCCTGTCCTCATCGGTGCCTTCGGCATACCCCAGATTATCCAGGTCATGAGGGACAGGTTGACCGTCGGCGAGACGTGCGGGTTCCAGCACGTATTCCCGGAGTTCGGGATCATCGTCAGGAATCTGAAGACGATCATCCGTTCCGCCCTCATCGGGGTGGGCATAGGGGCGGTCCCGGGTATCGGCGAGGACATCGCGGCCTGGGTATCCTACGGAACCACGAAAAAGACGTCGAAACACCCGGAGAGGTTCGGGAAAGGGGCCTATGAAGGGGTCATCTCCTCTGAGACGGCCAACAACGCCTGCATCGGCGGCGCCATCATACCCCTTCTCACCCTGGGGATACCAGGGAGCCCTCCCGCGGCCATGCTCCTGGGCGCCCTGATGATCCACAACGTCACCCCCGGACCCATGCTTTCCATCGAGCATCCCACCTTCATTACCACCATGACGGCGATCCTCATGCTCGCATCCTTCGCCATGTTCATAAGCGGCATCCTCCTCTCCAAGCAGGTCGTGAAGATCCTCAGGATTCCACCGGCCATGTTCATGCCCATCGTCCTCGTCCTCTGCGTCATCGGCTCCTACTCCCTCGGCACGGTCGTCTTTAACCTGTACCTCATGGTGCCCATCGGTATCCTGGCGTATTTCATGCAGACCATGGGGTACCCCATTGCGCCCCTTGTCATCGGGGTGATTCTGGGTCCCATGGCGGACGAAAACCTGCGGCGGGCGCTCATGGTGTCCCAGGGGAGTTTTCTCCCTGTCTTCACGAGGCCGGTAGCCCTCCTGTTGCTTCTCGTCATTGTGTGGATGTTTGTGAGTCAAACCCCCCTCTACCGAAGGCTTGGAGGAAGGGTGAAGGAAAGAATCCTGGCGAGGGGCCGGCAGGCCGGCAGGCCGTGATGTCTCCAGAGAGAGGGTATCGTATGAATCGGATCATTTCAGTCAGCACGGTCGCTTTTGACGGATACCCGTTGCCTGTCGCCCTTGAGGAGATAAGCCGCCTCGGGGCCACCCATGTCGAACTCGCCTTCATCGAGGGGTACACGGACAGCTTCACGGATGATCTTTTCACCAACGGCCATGCCCGCGCCATCGCCAGGATGCTTGCCGATGCCGGTCTTGCCTGTCATGCCTTCTCCTCCCATATGGATCTGGGGACCGGGGACTCGGTGGATCGCTTCAAGCGAAGAATGGAATTTGCCGCCACCATAGGCGCGAAGATCATCAATACCAATGCGGCGGTGAGGAACAACAGCGAGACCTTTGACTCCAATGTCGATACCCTCGAAGTTCTCGCCGAAGCCCTGCAGGTTGTGATCGGCCTGGAGAATCCGGGAGACGGCAAGCCGAGCCTCATCGACCGGGCCGCTGACGGCGCAGCCCTGATCCGCCGCATCGACTCACCGTGGATCAGGATGAACTACGATTTTGGGAACCTCCTGTCTCACCTCTTTGCAAGGGTGAGACCGGAGGATGACTGGGTGGACGCCCTCCCCGTTGCAGCCCATCTTCACATCAAGGATGTAAAGACGGGGCCACAGGGGTGGCACTTCACCGAGATCGGCAAGGGCGACATCGATTTTGCCCCTGTCCTCTCCACGCTGCGGGAGTACCATCCCCTTCTGCCGGTGAGCCTGGAAATCCCCTTGCGCATGTTCAGGGGGCCGGACGCCCTGCCGGTAAGGCTGCCCTCGCCTGTTGACCTTGAGACGATCCGGGGCGTCCTTTCCCGCTCCTTCGACTATGTGGCCACAAGGTTGGGGGTCGGGCAGTCGGGGCGAGGAACGGAATGAAGGCACCATAGGAGGAGGTAGACCGTGAAGAAATTCATCAATGATCCCTTTGACGTGGTCGATGAAATGCTGGAAGGTTTTCTGGATGTTCATAAACGGTACATCCGGAAACTGGATACGGCGAGGAGCGTGGTGAGGGTCGATGCGCCGGTGGAGGGGAAGGTAGGCGTGGTGACCGGCGGGGGCTCGGGCCATAAGCCCGCCTTTCTCGGGTTTGTGGGAAAAGGGATGCTCGATGCGGTGGCGGTGGGCGAGGTCTTCACGTCGCCGCCCCCAGTGGCCTGTTTTGAGGCGGCCCGGGCAGTCAACGGCGGGAAGGGTGTGCTCTTTCTTCTCGGCAATTATTCGGGCGACGTGATGAACTTCGGCATTGCAGCGGAGCTGTGCAGGGCAGCCGGAATCACCGTGGAACAGGTTATCGCCACCGATGACGTAGGGTCAGGGCCGAAGGGTCGGGAATCCAGCCGGAGGGGGGTGGTGGGAGAGTTTCTTGCCTGGAAGTGCGTGGGTGCCAGGGCAGAGGCGGGAGGCAGTCTGGCAGAGTGCAAGGCGGTGGCGGAGAAGGTGAACGCCATGACCCGGACCCTGGGGGTGGCCCTGTCACCCTGCACGGTCCCGGCAAAAGGAACGCCCACCTTCGTGCTGGGGCAGGATGAGATGGAGTATGCCGTAGGCCACCATGGAGAGGCGGGAACGGCAAAGATCAAAATGAGATCGGCTGACGAAATCACGGGGATGATGGTTGAGGAGATTGTCCGGGACCTTCCCTTCGGGTCCGGCGACGAGGTGGCGGTCATCATCAACGGTCTGGGGGGCACGCCGCAGATGGAACTGTACATCTGTTACCGAAAGGTGAAGGCGATGCTCGACGCGATGGGCATCGGGATCGTCAAACCCTACGTGGGTCAGTTTTTTACCGCCCTTGAGATGGCGGGGTTCTCGGTCACACTCATGAAACTGGATGAGGAGTTGAAGTCCCTCCTCGACGCGCCGGCGGATACGCCCTGTTACAGGTTGTGAACACAGACGTGAAGGGAGGAGTACCCATGCGCAGCCGGATCGATCCGTCCGATCTCATCAATATCGTAGGCGTCATGGCCGATACCATGGAGCGGGAGAAGGATTACCTGTCCGAGTTGGACGGGGCCATCGGCGATGGTGACCACGGCGTCAACATGGCAAAGTGCTTTCGGGAGGTGAAGAAGGCCCTCCCCGGATTGGCGGACCGGGATGTGGGCGGTATTCTCAAAGGGGCCGGGATGGTGATCCTCAACTCCGTGGGCGGGGCCATGGGTGCCCTCTACGGTACCTTTTTTCTGAGGATGGCCGGCGTGGTGGAAGGAAAGCGTCTGATCGACCTCGATGACCTCCTAAAGATGTTTGAGGCGGGTGAAAAAGGGATTATGGAGATCGGAAAGGTCCAGCCCGGCGACAAGACCCTGCTTGACACCATCGTCCCGGCGGTGCGGGCGTTGAAGAAGGCGCACGACGAGGGAAAACCCCTTGAAGAGGCCCTTGCCGATTGCGTGGACGGTGCACGACAGGGGGCCGAATCGACCCGTGCCATGGTGGCGAGGATAGGAAGGTCGAGCAGGCTCGGGGAGAGAACGATCGGTCATCAGGATGCGGGAGCCACATCGTGCTACTTTATGCTCCGGGCTTTTTACGATGGAGTCAGGTAGAAAGGAGCGGGCCATGCGTATCGCCCTGGGGTGCGACCAGAACGGTTTGAAGCTGAAAGAGGTGATCAAGGGCTATCTTCATGAGATCGGCCATGAGATGGAGGACTTCGGGGTTCATTCGGAAGACCCCGTCGATTATCCCGATATCGCCCTCGCGGTGGCGGAGGCCACGGCCCAGGGAAGATTTAAACGGGCCATCCTCGTGTGTGGTACAGGGATCGGGATGGCCATCGCCGCCAACAAGGTCCCCGGTGTCTATGCGGCTACCTGTCACGATCCCTACTCGGCGGAACGGGCCAGAAAGAGCAATAATGCCCAGATCATGACCATGGGTGCCCAGGTGGTGGGACCCGAACTGGCCAAATCTCTCGTTCGGATCTGGCTCGATGCCGAATTTCAGGGTGGAAGGTCTCAGCCGAAAGTCGACAAGATCAAGAGGATCGAAGAGAAGTATTCCCGATGACCGGACTGTCGTGACCCTGCACGACTATGTTCCGCGCCCCTCTCGAGCCGTCGTTGAAGGGACCGGCGGCGTCTGCAGAAGCGCCCCCAAAAAACCTGCCCTCCACGGGACGTATGTCAGGACCCCAGATCTGTAAAATCTTTCACAAAGAAATGTCTTGACAGGAATTTTGCCTTCAATAAAAATTGCATGAAAAGGGGGGGTCACGATAGAAGGGACAGGAGTTTATTCTTTTTCCCCTGAATCAGGTGCCATCCAGATAAGGCCCGGGGCGTGAATGAGGCGTACCCCGGGATCCATGTCGAAGAATCATCATCGAAAGGAGTGAACATATGCCCGAGACGGTCCAGTCAATTCTCTCGAAGTACGGCCGAAAACCGGACGAACTGATCCCTATCCTGCAGGGCGTTCAGCGGGAGTTCGGCTATATCTCCCCGGATTCGGTGAAGGTGATTTCCCGCCACCTGCGGATCACCGAAAACCAGATCTTCGGTGTCTCCTCGTTCTACGCCCAGTTCCGGTTCACCAAGCCGGGGCGTCACTCCATCAAGGTGTGCCTCGGCACCGCCTGCCACGTGCGGGGGGGTGCCACCTTGCTTGACATGCTGGAGCGGGGGCTCGGGATACAGTGCGGACAGACCACCCCCGACGGACGATTCGACCTTGAACGTGTTGCCTGCCTCGGCTGCTGCGCCCTTTCCCCGGTGGTTCAGATCGACGACGAGATATTCAGCCGAATGACCGTAAACAGACTAACGGAGCTGCTAAAAGACTATGAATAAGCTGACGAAGAGAATGGCATCGGCGAAAAAGAACTGGGAGACCCTTCAGAAGAGTGCGGAGCCCATCATCTACTTCGGTGCCGCGTCCTGCGGGAGGGCTGCCGGCGCTCTTGATCTCCTGGCCCAAACCGGACAGTTCCTGGAGGAGAACAAGGTCAAGGCGAAGATCGTCCAGGTGGGCTGCATAGGACCGTGCTACCTGGAACCTCTGGTGGACATCAGGATGCCCGGGCAGCCGAGGATCAGTTACAACAACGTAACCGACAAGACCCTGCCCATTATCCTCAAGACCCATCTTCTCGGGGGGGTGCCCCATCAGAAGCTCGCGCTGGGGACCTTCAGCAAGGAACCCTTCCATGATGTGCCGCCCTTCTGGGAACTGCCCATGCTCAAGCCCCAGGTGAGGGTGGTCCTGCGCAACTGCGGATACATCGATCCCGAGCAGATCGACCAGTATCTGGCCATGGACGGATACCAGGGACTCATGAACGCCCTCAGGATGACGCCCGAGGACGTGATCGGGGTGGTCCGTCAGGCAGGACTGAGGGGGCGGGGCGGCGCCGGATTCCCCACCTTCAGGAAGTGGACGGTGTGCAGAGGGGCGCCGGGGGAGCAGAAATACCTGATCTGCAACGCCGACGAGGGTGACCCGGGGGCCTTCATGAACCGGTCCCTCATTGAGTCGGATCCCCACGCGGTCCTTGAGGGGATGCTCATCGCCGGGTACGCCATCGGCGCCACCAAGGGGATCGTCTATATCCGGGCCGAGTACCCCCTTGCCATTGAACGGTTGAAGACGGCTATTTCCCAGATGAAGGCCTACGGCCTCCTGGGAAAGAATATCCTCGGATCGGGCTTTGACTTTGAAATCAAGATCAAGGAGGGGGCGGGCGCCTTTGTCTGCGGCGAGGAGACCGCCCTCATCGGGTCCATCGAAGGGAAGCGGGGCATGCCCAAGTCCCGGCCTCCCTTCCCGGCCATCTCGGGACTCTTCGGATGCCCCACCATCATCAACAACGTGGAGACCTTGGGCACCCTTCCCAACATCCTCAGGAACGGCGCCGACTGGTACGCCAAGTACGGCAAGGAAGGCAACAGGGGGACCAAGACCTTCTCCCTCGTCGGCAAGGTACGGCGGCCGGGCCTCATCGAGGTACAACTGGGAACGCCGCTTCGGGAGATCATTTTCGACATCGGAGGGGGTGTCCAGAAGGAGTTCAAGGCGATCCAGACCGGGGGGCCCTCGGGAGGGTGTCTGTCGGAAGAGTTCCTCGATCTCCCCGTAGATTACGAATCCCTCGCCTCCGCGGGGTCCATCATGGGATCGGGAGGCCTGATCATCATGGATGAAGACACCTGTGTGGTGGACGTGGCCAAGTATTTCCTCGATTTCACCCAGAAGGAATCGTGCGGGAAGTGCGTGCCCTGCCGGGTCGGGACCCGTCACATGGTGGAGATCCTGGACAGGATCACCCACGGGGAAGGCACCACGGACGATCTCCTCGCCCTCCGGACCCTGGGGGACACGATCAAGAAGGGCGCCCTGTGCGGCCTCGGCCAGACAGCCCCCAACCCCGTCCTCACCACCCTTCGGTATTTCAGGAACGAGTACCTGGAGCACATCAAGGACCACCGTTGCCGGGCCACGGTCTGCAAGGACCTCATCGAATACCGGGTCATCAAGGAAAAGTGCACGGGCTGCCAGTCCTGTGTCAGGGTCTGCCCCACGGGGGCCATCACGGGTCCCAGGTCCGAGCCCCATAACCTTGATCCATCGAAGTGCATCAAGTGCCGCTCATGCTACGAGATCTGCCGTTTCGACGCCATAGCCGGCGACGCTATCGTCATCAGAACCGCGGAGAGAAAATCATGACGAAAGAGAAGAGACTCCATGTGACGATCGACAACAGGGCCGTGGAAGTGAGGCCCAATGCCACGATCCTCCAGGCTGCCCGGGAGAACAACATCTATATCCCCTCCCTCTGTACCCTCGAGCACCTGCCCTCCTACGGTGCCTGCAGGCTTTGCATCGTGGAGGTGGACGGTCTGAGGGGTTTTCCCACCTCCTGCACCACACCGGTGGAAGACGGCATGGTGATCAGGACCGATACGGCCGAAATCAGGAGCCTGCGACAGGAGATCCTGAAACTCCTCTTAAGCGAGCACCCGGCGAGCTGCCTGTTCTGTACCGAGCAGGACGAGTGCAAGGGTTACCAGGGTACGATCAGAAAGGTGGGTTCCATTACGGGCTGCCGGTACTGCCCCAATGACGCCAGGTGCGAACTCCAGGAGATCGTGGACCGGGTCGGACTCACCGACACCTCCTACCCGGTCTACTACCGGAACGTGCCGGTGGAGAAATATGACCCCTTCTACGACAGGGACTACAACCTCTGCATCCTCTGCGGCCGGTGCGTACGGGTGTGCAGCGAGGTGCGCCTCAACGGGACCCTGAGCTTCAAGCAGAGAGGAAAGCTCACGACCATCGGCCCGGCCTTTGACAGGACCCATCTCGACGCGGGGTGCGAGTTCTGCGGCGCCTGCGTCACCGTGTGCCCTACCGGTGCGCTTGCCACGAAGGTGAGCAAGTGGTACGGAAGGCCCGAAGGTCAGACGGCCACCACCTGCGGTTACTGTTCGGTGGGCTGCCAGGTGGTGCTCCAGACGAGAAAGGGCGAGGTCATCGACGCCCTTCCCGACTACGAGTCTCCGGTTGACAACGGCATCATCTGCGTAAAGGGGAGGTTTGCCATCCCGGAATACGTGCAGAGTCCCGAGAGGATCACCTCCCCCTGGTATCGCGCCGAGACGGGGTACGAGGAGATTCCCTGGGAGCGGGCCATAGAGATGGCGGCGGCGAGACTGAAGGGGTTGAAGGGCGACGACTGCCTCATGTTTCTTTCACCCAGCCTCACGAACGAGGATCTCTTCACGGCCCAGGAGTTCATGAGGGAAGTGATGGGCTCGGACAACATAGGGTCTTCCGTGATGACGGACTTAGGCGAGGACCTGGGTTCGTTCCTGAACCTGGTGGTGACGTCCCCGCCCTTCGAGATTCTCGACAAGGCCGAAGGCATCCTCGCCCTGGGATTCGATTCCTCCTACGGGTACTCTCCTCTCGGCATAAGGGTGAAACGGGCGGCGAGGAGGGGTGTTCCCGTTCTCGCGGTGGATGACGGGCAGAGCAATCTCGACCTCTATGCAGAAATGGCCCTCACCATAGAACCCGAAAAGTGGGCCGATTTCCTCGCCTTGCTTGCAGGGATCGTCGAGCCCGGCGCCCCCAGGGGCAAGGGTCCGAAATGGCTCGCCGATCTTCTTGTTTCAGCGGGCCGGGATATGGATGAACTGAACCGACTCCTTGCGCGTTCCGGCACCAACGTGGTGGTCCTGGGACCGGATGTCCTGTCGTCGCCTGCCCGGGGCCGGGTCCTCCGGGCGGTAGCATCGCTCAGGGACAGGCTCGGATGGAGGGTGGTTGTAGCCCACCCCTACACCAACCTGGGCGGTATGCTTGCCATGGGCGCCTTCCCCGGCGTGGAACCCGGCCGCCTGGTGTTGAACGGTGCGGGCCCGACCAGGACGACGGTGAAGGGTCTTGACTTCAGTCGCAGGCGAAAGGTGATGTATCTGATCGGCGAGGTACCGTCGTCGGGATTGCCCGAGTGCGACTATCTCATCTATCAGAATGTCCTTGCCGTTCATGGTGGAAGAGGGCCCGACCTTATTCTCCCCGCCCTTCCCTTTACTGAATCGGCGGGCACCATGATCAGCGGCGAAGGCCGGCTGCTTCAGGTACAGAAGGCGGTCGAGCCTCAGGGCAAAGGCAGGCCCGACTGGTGGATCCTGGGGCAGATCGCCGAGGCCGTGAGAAAGGGGAAAGTCAGGGCCCAGAGCCTTGCATCGGTGCAGCAGACCATCAAGAAACGGATACCACCATGGGGAGGGAGAAAGAAGCTCCTGCAATTCGGTCCCGTGGACGTGAAGGGGGCGGGGAAAGGAGGGACCCCGAAGGGACTCCCGGCAGACCCGGCCCGGGCGAGACACCGCGGGTTCTGGCTGTCCGACGTTGTTCCCGGGATGAAGGTCATTGAGGGGAGGAACAATGAATAAGGTCAGAGAACGTACCATGATTGTTCCCAACATGCACCTCCTCACCGTGGAAGCGCCGGAGATCGCGTCAAAGGTGAGGCCGGGCCAGTTCGTGATCGTGAGGCCCGACGACGAGGGAGAGCGTATCCCTCTTTCCGTGGCGGACTGGGACACAAAGGAGGGTACCGTCACCATCGTGTTCATGGAGGTGGGCGCCTCGACGGGCGCCCTGGCCAGACTGAAGAGCGGCGACTCGGTCGCTACCTGCGTGGGCCCCCTGGGGAATGCCACGGAGATACAGGAATACGGCACGGTCATGTGTATCGGCGGGTGCTACGGGATCGGCAGCATCTTTCCTGTGGCCCGGGAACTGAAGGAAAAGGGGAACACGGTCATCACGGTCCTGGAGGCGCGAAGCTCCTATCTCCTCTACTGGACCCAGCGGTTCATCACCCTCACGGGAAAGACATTCCTCGTGACCCGTGACGGAAGCCAGGGCATGAAGGGGCACGTCAACAGGCTTCCCGATATTATCAACAGCCTGCCCAAACCACCGGACAGGATCATCGTGAACGGGTGCACCTTTCTCATGACCGAGACGGCTCGGATCACGCGGGGTCTCGGCATTCCCACCGTCGTGAACCTGAACCCCATCATGATCGACGGAACAGGCATGTGTGGGGTCTGCCGCGTCACGGTGGGCGGAAAGATGCGCTTTGCCTGCGTCGATGGTCCCGAATTTGACGCCCACGAGGTCGACTGGAAGGAATTTCTTGCGCGAAGAAAGGCATATCTTGACGAGGAGACCGTGTTCTTCAGACATAGCGAACCGCACGAGCCAATCCACGAAGAGGGGAAATGCCAGGGATGAATACAGAAAAACAGTCCAAAATCGACCTTAACCGCAGGGATATGCCGAAGCAGTCGCCGGAGGTGCGGAAGAGCAACTTCAGCGAGGTGGCCCTCGGCTACACGGAAACGCTTGCCCGGGAAGAGGCTCGCCGCTGTCTTCAGTGCAAGAAACCCCGATGTGTCACGGGTTGCCCGGTGGAGATCGATATCCCGGGCTTTATCTCCCGGATAGCGGCAGGGGATTATGGCGGGGGGATCCGGAGGCTGAAGGAAAAAAACTGTCTGCCCGCGGTCTGCGGGAGGGTCTGCCCCCAGGAATCCCAGTGTGAGTCCCAGTGCATCCTCGGCAACAAGAAGGGGGAGATCGCCATCGGACGTCTGGAGCGCTTTCTGGCGGACTGGGAGGCCGGACAGGGTACGGTGGATCTTCCGAAGAAGGAGAAACCTACAGGAAAGAAGGTGGCGGTCGTGGGATCGGGACCCGCGGGCATCACCGTGGCCGGGGATCTGATCCTCTTGGGCCACGAGGTGACGATCTTTGAGGCCCTCCACCGTGCCGGAGGGGTGCTCACCTACGGCATACCCGAGTTCCGCCTGCCGAAGGCCATCGTGGCACGGGAGGTGGACTATGTGCAGCGCCTCGGGGTCAGGGTGATCACCGACTTCGTGGTGGGAAAGACGCGGTCCATCGACGAACTCCTCGAAGAGTTCGACGCCGTCTTCGTGGGCACCGGGGCAGGGCTCCCCTGGTTCATGAATATCCCCGGCGAGAACTTGAACGGCGTGTACTCGGCCAACGAATACCTTACCCGCATGAACCTCATGCAGGGCTTCCGCTTCCCCAGGTCTTCCACGCCCGTGAAGAAGCACAAGAGGGTCGGCGTGGTGGGGGGAGGCAACGTGGCCATGGACTCGGCCCGGACAGCCCTCAGGATGGGGGCGGAAGAGGTACACATCATCTATCGCCGTTCCCACGCCGAGTTGCCCGCCAGACTGGAGGAGAGCGAGAACGCCGAAGAGGAAGGGGTGATTTTCGATGTCCTTACCCTGCCGCTCAGGTACATCGGCGACGAGAACGGATGGCTGAAACAGATCGAGTGCCTCAGGATGGAACTGGGGGAGCCGGACGCCTCGGGGAGGAGGCGGCCCGTGGAGATCCCCAATTCCAACTTCATCATGGAGATGGACGCGGTGGTTTGCGCCATCGGGAATAGCCCCAACCCCCTCGTCCCCTCCACCACACCCGGGCTGGAGACAACCCGGCACGGCACGCTCGTGGCGGACCAGGAGACGGGGAAGACCACCCGGGACCGGGTCTGGGCAGGCGGAGATATCGTGACCGGAGCCGCGACCGTTATCCTTGCCATGGGTGCCGGGAGAAAGGCCGCCCGCTCCATCCATGAGTTCTTGGTTACAGGGAAGCAGTGACCGGCCGGGCCTGACCCGGCAAGGTGACGGCCTCTCCGGCCACGCCTCGCAGGTCTGAGGCGGCGCACTTCCCGCTGAGTTGGTGTTCGGGGGGTTTTGCGCTAAACTAAGGAATGGAGACCAGGGATGACCCTCCTTGAAACGTCGCCTGCCCTCGAGTCCGAGCTCTTTGCCGGGGTCGACCGGGAGATCGTGGCGGAAATCGAGCAGGAAAGCCCGATTTTTTCCGTGGACAAAGGGGTCGTCCTGTGCCGGCTCGGCGAGGAGGCCCTCTACATCTTCGAGCTCCTGACAGGGAGCGTGGACATCCTGCTCATTGAGAAGGACGACGTGACGGTGACCGTCCGGGAACCGCGGGAGATCATCGGATGGTCCGCCCTCGTGGAACCGTACCGTTACACGGCCACGGCCCGCAGCACCTCGCCCTGCACCCTCCGGAGGATTTCCCGGGGGACCCTCGAAGGGCTGATCGAGAGATCCCCTGCGGACGGGGTGAGAATATTCCGGAACCTGGCCGGCGTCATGGCGAAACGGCTCAGGGTGGCATACGATTACATATACTTCATCAGGGGTGGTGTGCACCCCCTCATGGGGCATTCCCTCTCTTCCCGATAAGGACCGGCAGGGAGAAATGCCGCGGTTTCGGATGCAGAAAGGTGTCCCCTTTTGTCTTGACAATCCCCCCTGCCTCGTGCTTATTATCACAATTTAAAAGGTGGGGTAGCTCCGCACATTCACAGCCAATAGAAAAGGACAGTTATTACAGGCGCATAGAATGGGTGATGTGACAGTAAATCCGTATACTATCACGGCTGACAATGAAAAATGCCGGAAGTGTTCCTACTGTGTCCAGATCTGTCCCGCCAAGGCAATCAAGCTGGAGAAAGGGAATATCAGGATCCTTCCCGAGCGCTGCCTCTTCTGCGGAAGCTGTATCACGTCCTGCCCCCAGGGCGCCCTCGATTTCGAGAGCGGCCTCGACAGCGTAAAGGGGCTCCTTGCGGGGAACCGGAAGATCATTGCCTGCCTCGATCCTGCCTTTCCGGCCATTCTCGATCGCGCTGCGCCGGGTCAACTGGTCACCGCCCTCAAGACCCTCGGTTTCACCGAGGTCTGGGAAGGCGCCTTCGGGGCGGAATTGGTAAGCCAGGCTTACAGGCACATGCTGGGCGAGGATTTCAAGGGGCCCCTCATCTCTTCCTTCTGCCCGGTCATCGTTTTTTATATCCAGAAGTATCTACCCGGGCTGATACCCAACATAGCCCCCTTTGTCTCACCCATGATCGCCATCGGCAGGGTCGCCAGAAAGGCGAAGGATACTGACTGGAAGGTGGTCTACATCACCCCCTGCCTGGCCCAGATGCGGGAAATGAGAAGCCCCGAGGTTGAGGGTGCCATCGATGAGGTGATCACCTTCAAGGATATGGAGCAGTTGCTCGGGGAAAAGAGGATTGTGACCGAGAGCCTTCCGGAATCGGGCTTCGACGGTCCCCGGCCCTTTTTGGGAAGGGTCATTCCCGTGATCGGCGGTCTCAACCGAAGTATGGGTGCCAGCTTTGACGTCCTGGTGGACGACGTGAGCGTGGCCTACGGACGGAGAAGGGTCATCGGGGCCCTCAACCAACTGGCGGAAGGCCATCTTCAGGCCAAGTTCTTTGACCTCGTTTACTGTGACGGGTGCGTGGACGGTCCCTTCGTCCACCGCGATCTCTCCGTGCTGGGCAGGCGTCAGATCGTGGGCCGGTACGCAAAGGCCGAGATTGCCGGGCAGGATGTCTCTCAGGTCATCGCAGAACTTGATAAATACGAGGATGTCAACCTCCGGCGGGACTTTGATAATGTGGAGCAACGGCTCCCCACCCCTACGGAAGATGAGATACGGTCCATCCTCCGGAAGATCGACAAGCTGCCGCCTGCAAACAACCTCGACTGCCGGGCCTGCGGGTATCCAACCTGCCGGGACAAGGCGATCGCGGTAGCCCAGGGCATTGCCGAGGCTGAGTATTGCCTCCCCTACCTCCTGGAACAGAGCAAAAAGATCTACCAGCAACTGGAGAAGTCACACCGGGAGCTCCAGACCTCGCACCAGCAACTCGAACAGGCCCAGGCCCAGCTTATCCGGACCGAGAAACTGGCGGCCCTCGGGCAGTTGGCAGCCGGTGTTGCCCATGAGATCAACAACCCCCTGGGCACCATCACCATCTATGCCCACCTCCACTTGAAGAGCCTCGACAAGGATGATCCCCGCAGGGAGGATATCTCCCTCATCATCAGCGAGGCAAGCAGGGCCAAGGACATTGTCCAGGGGTTGCTCAGTTTTGCCCGGGAGACGAAACTGAGACCGGGACCGACGAACGTAAACGACGTGCTGGAGGATGTGCTCGGTCTTCTGGTCAACCAGTCCCTCTTCCACAACATCAAGATAAGAAGACAGCTCTCTTCCGCCATACCCACCATCGTGGCCGACGGGACCCAGTTGAAACAGGTATTCCTGAATATCATCCTCAATGCCGCCCAGGCCATGGAGGGCAAAGGGATCCTGACCATCGGCACCGCCCTCGACAAGAAGCGGATCAGGATACGGATACAGGATTCGGGGCCCGGCATACCCCCGGAAGTGATGGGCAAGCTCTTTTCCCCTTTCTTTACCACCAAGGCCAAAGGGACGGGGCTGGGTCTCGCCATCTCCTACGGCATCATAGAGCGCCATGGAGGCAAGATAGAAGTGGAGACAAAGCTGGACAAAGGGAGCACCTTCGTCATTACCCTGCCTCTCGCCACCGAGGAGGGGCCTGCAGCCGAGGAATCGAAGTCTGGCAGACAAGCCGTTCAAAATACGCGTTAGGGAGAGTGAACCATGAGTAAGAGACCCAAGATTCTGCTTGTTGACAACGATGTGGACTTCATTGACCTGAACAGGGCGGTGCTGGAAAACAACGGTTTCGACGTGGCCGTAGCCTTTTCGGGCAAGGAAGTGCCGGACAAGGTGAGGTACGAACAGCCGGACCTCATCGTCCTTGACCTGATGATGGAAAAGCACGATACCGGATTCGGCGTCGCCAAGGCCCTGAAGGGGGACCCCCTGAACAAAAGCATCCCGATCCTCATGCTCACCGCCGTCCAGTCGGAGACGGGCATGGACTTCTCCCAGGAACTCGACGGCTACTGGATGAAGACGGACGATTTTGCAAACAAGCCTTTGTCCCCCGAAGATCTGATCGCCAAGATCAGAGAGCTCCTCGAACGGGCGAAAGAGGCCTGAGAGCGAAGCATTGACCGACGAAGCACCACGAATCCTTGTTGTTGACGATGAAAAGGGCATCCGTGAAGGGTGCCGGAGGATCCTCACCGCCGAGGGTTTTGCCGTCGATGTGGCGGAGAACGGCAGGGCCGGCCTGGAGCATGCCCGCGGCTGCGCCTACGACCTCATCCTCGTCGACCTCATGATGCCGGTCATGGGGGGCCTCGAGATGATGGAGGAGGTCCGGAAGATCGACCCGGACGTGATTATGATCGTGGTGACAGGCTTCGCCACCATCGAGACGGCGGTGGAGGCCATCAAACACGGGGCCTACGATTACGTTCCCAAGCCCTTCGAGCCGGACCAGTTGGTGACGGTGGTGAACCGGGGCCTGGAAACGCGGCTCCTCCGGATCAAGGCCAGGAGGCTTACCGAGGAAAGGGACCAGAAACTCCTTGAAGTGGCCAACGAGACCTCGAAGATCCGGACAATCGTGGACTCCATGGGTGACGGCATTCTGGTGACCAACCAGGAGCACCAACTGGTGCTCTGGAATCCTGCGGCAGCCAGGATGCTCGGCCTGCCGGAACATCTGGAGGCGGGACGAAATGTGGCCGATGTGATCCATGAGCGTCCCCTCGTGGAGATCATCAACAAAGCCCTGTCCCCGGATGCGTCACAGTACACCGCCATCTCTGAGGAGGTGGAGATTGCCCAGCCCGAGGCAAAGACGGTCATGGTGAATGTGTCGGTCATCAGGGACGAGACGGGTCGGCATCTCGGGGTGGTGGCGACCCTGAGGGATATCACCCGTCTCAAAGAGGTGGAACAGGTGAAGTCTCAGTTCGTGAGGATGGTAACCCATGAACTCAGGGCGCCCCTGTCCGCCGTAGAGGGCTATCTGAGCGCTTACCTGAGCGGCGTAGCGGGGACCGACCCCCAGGTGAACCGTCAGATGCTGGAGAGGGCGAAGCTGAGGACCCACTCCCTCCTCGACCTGGTCAACGACCTGCTCCAGTTCAGCCGGCTCGAATCGAAGAAGGTGGAGAGAAAGAAAGAGCTTCTCGACCTGTCGGCCGTCATCACCAACACGGTAGAACTCCTCAGGAACCAGGGAGAAGCGAAGGAGCTCACCTTCGAAATCGACCTGCCCGGCAATCTGCCTCCCATCGAGGCCGACCGCTCGGAGATGGATCAGCTCTTCACCAACCTCGTCTCCAACGCCATCAAGTACAACGTGAAGAAAGGCAAGGTGACGGTAAGCGGGGAGCGGCGCGGCAATTACGTGAGTATCAAGGTTGCCGACACGGGTGTCGGTATCGCCGAGGAGCATCTGCCCCAGATTTTCGATGAGTTTTTCAGGGTATCGGGACCGCAGACACGGTACACCACCGGGACCGGTCTCGGACTTGCCATCGTGAAGAAAATTGTCGAATCCCATTTCGGCACCATCAAGGTGGAGAGCAAAGTGGACGAAGGAACAGTCTTTACGGTCCGCTTTCCCATAACCCAGAGCAAAGGAAAAAAGGAAACCCCTTAAAACGAATTTGGAAAAGGAGAGACTATGGCAACGCAACCAAAAGTGAATGAGATCGTGGAAAGAAGGCAGCTGGCACCTTCCATTACAATGTACAAGCTTTACGTGCCGGACATCACCAGAAGGGTCAAGGCGGGACAGTTTGTCGTCCTGAGGGGGGATGACTATGCGGAGCGTATCCCCCTCACCGTGGCCGATTACGATCGGGAAGCCGGCCTCATCACCGTCATCTTCCAGGTCGTGGGATCCTCCACCGAGAAGCTGGCCCAGTTCCAGCAGGGAGACAGGATCCTCGACGTGGTGGGACCCCTGGGGCTGCCGAGCCATATCGAGAAGTTCGGAACCGTGGTCTGTGTGGGCGGCGGCGTGGGTGTAGCCCCCGTGCTTCCCATCGCCAAGGCCCTCTATCAGGCGGGGAACGAGGTGATCTCCATCATCGGGTCCCGGAACAAGGAGATGCTGATCCTGGAAGATGAGATGAAGGCGGTGAGCCACCAACTCTATGTCACCACGGACGACGGAAGTTACGGACATCACGGCTTCGTGACCGACGTGCTGAAGAAGGTGATCGAGGAGAAGAAAAAAATCGACCTGGTGGTGGGTATCGGTCCCGTGGTGATGATGCGGGCCGTGGCGGAGGTGACCCGCCCCTTCGGCATCAAGACGGTGGTGAGCCTCAATACGATCATGGTGGACGGCACCGGTATGTGCGGATGCTGTCGTGCCACCATCGGCGGGGAGACCAAGTTTGTCTGCGTGGACGGTCCCGAGTTCGACGGTCATCAGGTGGATTTCAAGGAGCTGATCCTCCGGCAGAAGATGTACAACCGGGAAGAAAGGCGCGCCTTGTGGGATCACCAGTGCAAGATCGAGGCGAAGACCAAGGGGCCGAAGAAGAGCAAGAAACGGGAGAAGATGCCCGAGCAGGACCCCAAGGTGAGGATCCAGAACTTCAGCGAGGTTGCCCTCGGTTATACCCGGGAAAACGCCCTGCGCGAGGCGGCACGGTGCCTCCAGTGTAAGAAACCGCCCTGTGTGGAAGGCTGCCCGGTCAATATCGATATCCCCGGTTTCGTCAAGAAGGTGAAGGAAGGCGATTTCATGGGCGCCATCCATGTAATCAAGGGAACGAACGCCCTTCCGGCAGTCTGCGGCCGGGTATGTCCCCAGGAGACCCAGTGCGAGAGCAAGTGTATCGTGGGCAAGAAGGGCGAGCCCGTGGCCATCGGAAGACTGGAGCGGTTTGTGGCGGATTACGAGGCGGAAAAGGGCGATGTGAGGGTCCCTGAGATCCCTCCCCCGACGGGAAAGAAGGTGGCGGTGATCGGTGCCGGGCCTGCCGGACTCACGGTGGCCGGCGAGCTGACGAAGAAGGGTCACGCGGTGACGGTCTTCGAGGCCCTCCACAAGGCGGGCGGCGTCCTGGTGTACGGAATTCCCGAGTTCCGTCTCCCCAAGAGCATTGTCCAGAGGGAAGTGGACTATGTGGAAAAACTGGGGGCCAAGATCAAGGTGGACACCATCGTGGGCCAGACGGTCACCATGGACGAACTCCTTGAGCAGGGCTACGACGCGGTGTTTATCGGGACCGGTGCAGGCCTCCCCTACTTCCTCGACATCCCGGGAGAGAACCTGAACGGCGTGTACTCCGCCAACGAATTCCTCACCAGGGCCAACCTCATGAAGGCCTATCTTTTCCCCGAATATGACACGCCCGTGAGGGTCGGAAGCAGGGTGGCCGTCATCGGCGGCGGAAACGTGGCCATGGACGCGGCAAGGGTCTCGAAGAGACTGGGGGCCGATGTATACCTCATCTACCGTCGCTCCCGCGAGGAGATGCCTGCCAGGGCTGAGGAAGCGCACCATGCAGAGGAAGAGGGCATCGATTTCAGGCTTCTCACCAACCCGGTGGCCATCCATGGAGATGCCAACGGCTGGGTCACGGGTATAGAGTGTGTGAAGATGGAACTCGGGGAGCCCGACGCATCGGGAAGGAGGAGGCCGGTCGAGGTGAAGGGATCGAATCACATCATCCCTGTGGACGTGGTGATCGTGGCTATCGGCCAGGGCCCGAACCCTATCCTGACCAAGTCGACCGAGAACCTGAAGCTTCGGAAGTCAGGCAACATCGAGGCAGATCCGGAGACCGGAAAGACGAGTCGCAAAGGTGTCTTTGCGGGCGGCGACATCGTAACGGGTGCGGCAACGGTTATTCTTGCCATGGGCGCCGGCAGAAAGGCAGCGGCGGCTATCGACGAATATCTGAAAACCGGTGAGTGGTAAACGACAAAACAGTGATATGAACGGGGCCGTACCGTCTCAACCGGTACGGCCCTTTTTTGTCCCTTACGGTCTTCTCGCGGCGTTATGTTTCTTCCTGTAAATCTGCTGGTTCGTGCGGTCCAGCATGCGCTGGAGGCGGGCCCGTTCCTGGGCCGTGAGCCTGCCGTCCTCCTTGAGGCGGGTCTCCTCTTCCCGGACATGGTTCAGCCTGCCCTGGAGGTCCTGCGCCTCCTGGGGTGTGAGAGAACCGTTTGAGATGCCTTGGTTTATCCGCTCCTGCTGATGGGCGATGCGATCCTGTATGGCGGAGTCCTTAACGCTTCCGGCGTCGAGTCCCGTGAAGCCTGCAAAGACAAGGAGGAGAACGACCGAGAGAAAAATGACCGATTTTTTCATGGGGACCTCCAAGGAAAGTGTGGATGAAACGGTGGGGGCACCAAGGGTATTATCGGTCGGTAACGACAAAAGTGAAGAGCGGGCCGGAAAGATCCCCGAGGTCCGATTCCTCTCTTTGTTGTGGATCAGGCGTAGAGGCAGATAAAGGTGCCTTTGCGATCCCTGGCGGTGGCCACCAAGACTTCACGGTAGACGGTCAGGCCGGGACGGGAGGAGCGGATCCCTGGTTCCAGTTCGAGGCACCGGTAATCCATAACCGGTACCGGGTGTTCGTACCCCCCTTCCCCGCGGGGTCCTGCGACGGCGGCTGCCGGGCGGAGAGGGGTGGTGTTCCCGTCGTCGTTCCGGGCAAGGGAGTTCCGCAAAGGCGAGGGCCTTTGCGTGCCAACCTGCAAGGAGACTATGGCCAGATCGGTTCCCACTGCGCTCCCCTAAGCCCTGAGAGTCCGGCAATCGTTACGAACCGGAACGCCACAATTATACACTCTCTTTGTGATGAAAGTCACCATTTCGCGAGCTTGCCTGTTGTTTTCATCTTCCAGAAGCAATTGTCGTGCCACAAGGGATTGTCTCTTTCCTCCGTCCCGGGACAGATCACCCCTTTGTGCCCTGATTCAGCGCTCTTCACGGTTTGGGACGCATTCGAACCCGGGAGCCTGGGGGGATGCGGGGAGTCCGGGAAAGATCGCCTGAATGTAAGAAAAGGCGACACATAACCGCACATTATGGCCCTGTTTAAAGGTACGGCGGGCCTTTGCACCGTGGTAGGCGAATGTCAGGAAAGCCGACATAGATCAGGTGGCTCGGCTGGTCCCTGCCGATCCCCTTGCGGCCTGAGTCTTCCGGGCCGGGGAGGGGCTTCCCGAAGAATCCGCTGTTTGACACGGTTCGAGACGGGTGGTACATTTATCCGATGAAAAAGGGAGGCCCCCTTACCCGTACATTTTATGTCTATCTGCTCAAGGAGCTGGGTGGTATTTTTCTCCTTTCCCTGGGCATACTTACCTTCATCATGGTACTGAGCAGGATCGGAAAACTGGCCGATCTCGTGATCAACAAAGGGGTGGATCTCAAGGATATTCTCCTCCTCATCATCTACTCGTCGCCGCCCTACCTGACCTTCACGCTTCCTATGGCCTTTCTCCTCTCCACGATCGTTGTGCTGGGCCGCCTATCCACGGACAACGAGATACTGGCCCTCAAAGCGAGCGGGGTCAACCTTTCGCGCCTCTTCGTACCCGTGGCCTTCGTCGGGGCCTTCATCGCCCTCCTTGGCCTCATCAACACGAATCTGCTGCTCCCGGGGAGCGGAGACCTCTTCCGGAGCACCCTGATCCAGATCGTGAAGAAGGGCATCACCATTGAAGACAAGGAAGGCATCTTCAACGATACCATCCCCGGGATCGTCATCTACGTGGACAAGGTGGATACGGAAAACAAGACCCTGTCCGGCATCATCGTGTCCGACGACCGTGACAGGGATGTGAAGCAGACCATCGCCGCCCGGAAAGGAACCATCCATCTGGACCCCGTCAGTTTCGATCTCACCTTTGTGCTGGAGCAGGGCAACCTCCACCGGTGGGAAAAGGCGGCGGATGCCTACCGGAGTGTATCGTTCACCAACTACACCTATTCCATGAATCTCTCCACCGTGGTGTCTCCCGGCAGCAGCCTCAGGAAAAGGGCCTACGAGATGAACCGGCAGGAGCTGGAGGCCGCCATGGCCCGATCGAACTACGGGGACCGGTACGATCTGCTCCTGGAGGTGTACAAGAGGATCTCCATCCCTCTTTCGTCCCTCACCTTCGTCCTGCTTACCGTGCCCCTCGGTGCGAAGAGGAAGGTGGAAGGCAAGTTCTCGGGAATCCTTTACAGCCTCCTGCTTTTCGTCTTCTATTACATCCTTATGGCCCTCACCGAGAATCTGGGCAAGGCGACCCACCTCCCGGCGCTCATCACCTCCTTCATCCCCAACCTGGCCATAACAGGGGTGGGGGTCTATCTTGCCAAAGAATTGAACGGCGAGGGGGAGGCCACCATCATTCAGAAACTCCGCCGCCTCTGGGTGCACGCGATTGAAAAAGCTGGATAGATACCTCATTGTGAGTGTCCTCAGAATCCTGGCGCTCACCGAGCTCGCCGGCCTGGTCATGTTTCTCACCATCGAATTCTTCGAACATATGGACGTTTTCACCTCATCCCTCTTCAATTTCGCCATGAGTATCCTGTACCTGGCCCTGCGGATGCCCTACTACGTGCACCTTATCCTGCCCCTTGCCTTTCTCATCTCAATGCTCGTCCTCCTCATTCTCATGGTGCGGGGCAACGAGATCGTGGCAGTCAGGACTGCGGGTATCAGCACGGCGGCCTTCATGAAACCTTTCGTCATCATATCTCTGGTCCTTGCCGGTTTTTCTTTCCTCCTTTCGGAATGGGTGATCCCCACCGCCTCCACGGGCTCAGAATATGTCTACCGGGTGAAGATCAAGAAAGAGGAACCCAACGTCTTCGTGAAGAACGACCGGATCTGGTTCAAGAGGGAATACACGATCAGCAACATCGACTATTTCGATACGAAAAAGGACCTGATCAAAGGGCTGACAGTCCTGGAGCTGGGAAGTGACTACACTATACGTCGGCGCTATGACGCCCGGGAGGGGGTCTGGCGGGAGGGGGCGTGGGTCTTTTCCGACGTGGTGGAACGAACCTTTGACGAGAACGGCAAGGTAACGAGAAAGACATACAAGAGCCTCAGGAACCTCCTTCACGAACCGCCGGCGGTCTTCAAGGTGGCGGAGAGAAACCCTGAGGAGATGGGCTACAAGGAGCTGTCCAAGTACATCATGAGACTCCAGAGGGACGGTCACGACATCAGGCGCTACCTCGTCGATCTTTACAATAAAGTGGCCTTTCCCTTCATCAATCTTGTCATGGTCTTTGCCGCCGTCTCTGTCGGCTTCAGGTACACGAAGACGCGTAATATTGCGCGGGGGGTCTTCATGGGGATCTGCCTGGGGATCCTCTACTGGTTTTTTCACTCTGTCTCCCTGTCGCTCGGGTATTCTGAGATCTTCCCTCCCCTCTTTGCGGCATGGTTCTCAAACCTTGTGTTTCTCTCGGCGGGCATTGTGGGTGTAATGACCCTGAGAACGTAAAAAAAGAAAGGCGTGAACCCGTGAAAGTCTATCTCGACATTGAAACAGACAGGATGGGCAATATCTGTGTCATCGGCATGTTCAAGAAACCGAACCGCTTCGTGCAGTTCCACGGTGAGGGCATCACGAGCGGACAGGTGGAGGAGTTCCTGAAGGAAGCCACCACGATAGTGACCTTCAACGGCGACCTCTTCGACCTCCCCATGATCAAAAAGTACCTGAACCTGGATCTGAGGGCGACCCACTCGTCCCACGACCTCTTCAAGGTGAAAAAGCAGCTGGGCATCAAGGGCGGCCTCAAGGCCCTGGAAAAGATGTTTGGCATAGAAAGGAAGACGGTCGGCGTGACCGGTTATGATGCGGTCCGGTTGTGGGAGAAATACGTAAGGAGGGGGAGGGGCGATGCCCTGAGCCTCCTTCTCGAATACAACAAGGAGGACGTGCTGAACCTGATCCCCCTGGAGGAAAAGTTCAATGCCCTGAAGGAGAGGTTATGACGGAAGACTTTGAAATACCTTCCCGCTACAACCGGATACGGGGCATCATGGTGGTTCCCCGGGCCGGCAGGCGATACCCGTGCGTGGTTCTGTCCCACGGACTGGTCAGTTCGAAAGAGAGCTCCAAGTATATCCTCCTTTCGGAGCGGTTCGGGGAGGCGGGAATCGCCACCTGCCGGTTCGACTATCATGGTTGCGGCGAGAGCGGGGGGAGCCTGGAGGAGACCACGCTTACCATACGGCTCGACAATCTGGACGCGGTGGTGGAGCATGTCTCCCGCCATCCCTCTGTTGATCCGGAGAGACTGGGACTATTGGGAAGCAGCTTCGGGGGCACCACCTCGGTGCTGAAGGCGGCCCGGGACGACAGGATCAGGTGCATCTCCTTCTGGGCCACCCCCCACCGGCTCGACAAGACGGAGGAGAGCATCAGCGATGTAACGTTCAAGGACACGATCTTCGAAGATTTCGGCACCTACGACATCCTCGCGGAGGCGGCGAAGGTCTCCAACGCCCTGGGGATTCACGGCGAAACCGACGAGGTAGTCCCCTGCCAGGAAGGCAAGGACATTTACAAGGTCATGAAGAGACCCAAGAAGTTTGAGGTCATCAAGAAAGGGGATCATGTCTTCTCGAATCCCCTCCACCGGGACAGGGCGATCAACCTCGCCCTCAATTGGTTTCGCCGTTTTTTTATGGTCCGCTGAGGAAGGGGAGGGGTTCGGATCAGTCCTTTTTCCTCTCTCCCCTCATCTTGACGCGATCCCTGATCAGGTCTCCCACCACATTGCTCAGGCCGATGCCGAGGGCCAGAGAAAGGGCCAGGATGATGCCCCCGAAGATGATGAGGAAGCTGATGGTGATAATGGTGTTTCCCACGCCTATGTACTCGAAAACGATGCCGAAGGTGATGATGATGAGGAACACCCGCACCCCTTTGGCGATAATGTCTCCGTACCTGATGTTCGCGTTTTCACACGTCATGAAGATGACCCTGCTCAGGAAATTGCTGAAGATGATGCCGATGATGACGATGACCAGGGAGATCACGATGTGGGGAAGGGTGGCTGAGATCTTGGTGGCGTACTCGGTGAACTGGGACATGCCGATGAAATTGAGGCCGAAGGAGAGGAAGGCCACGATGAAGATCCAGTAAACGATCTTGCTCAGGATGACCGAGGGGAGGGTCTTTACGCCGCCCTTGTCGAGAAAGTTCACGATACCCACGTCCGCGGCCCACCGGTCGAAACGGAAAATGATGAGGAGACGGGCGAGGAGCTTCTTGAGGAACCAGCTTATGATGAGCCCCCCGACCATGACGACCACCATGACGAGGACGTTCAGAAAGACCTCGGTGAAGTTCTCGTAGAGGTCGAAAAACAGGTCCCTGAAGAACTCTTTCATGGCACAAATCTTATTAGATGTAATGGAGTTATGTCAATCAAAATGGTTGACAAATTGCGCTGCTTGGGATAAAAGATTGTGAATTTTTTCTTCAAACGCCAGAAAAGGAGAGAGCTATGAGAGAAGCCGTAATTGTGTCGTGCGCAAGGACAGCGATTGGTCAGTTCGGACAGTCTTTGAAGGATGTACCGGTAGTGCAGTTGGGTGGGCTGGCCATCAAGGAGGCCATCAAGAGGGCCGGGCTGAGACCGTCGCGGACAAAAGACAAGGACGTGGCGCCTGACATCTTCGGGGGGAAGACGGACACCGAGCTGGAAGCAAAGGCATATGATTATGACAGCAGCCTCAAAGAGGTTGTGATCGACGAAGTGATCATGGGGAACGTACTCCAGGGCGGCCTCGGCCAGAACTCGGGCCGCCAGGCAAGTATCCACGCAGGGGTTCCGAAGGAGACGGCGGCCTATACGATCAACAAGGTCTGCTCTTCGGGCTTGAGGGCCATCATTAACGGCATGCAGTCCATCGTGATGGGAGACAACGACATAGTGGTGGCGGGCGGTATGGAAAACATGAGCCTCGCCCCCTTCGCGGTACCCAGTGCCAGGTGGGGTGCGCGGATGTTCGACACGAAGATGGTGGACCTCATGGTCCTCGACGGAGTCTGGGAGATCTTCTACGGCTACCACATGGGAAACACGGCTGAGAACATCGCGGCCAAATACGGCATTTCCAGGGAGGAACAGGACACCTTCGGCCTGGTGAGCCATCAGAGGGCGAGAAAGGCCATCAAGGAAGGACTCTTCAAGGATGAGATCGTCCCCGTGAAGATCCCTCAGAAGAAGGGCGACCCCATCATCTTCGATACGGACGAGAGACCCATGGATACCACCCTGGAAAAGATGGCGAAACTGGCCCCCGCCTTCAGAAAGGACGGTACCGTGACAGCGGGAAATGCCTCCGGTCTCAACGACGCCGCCTCCGCAGTAGTCATGATGACGAGGGAGAAGGCGAAAGAACTGGGACTCAAGCCCATGGGCAAGATCATCTCCTGGGCCAACGGTGGTGTGGATCCCGCATACATGGGGCTGGGACCCATCCCGGCCATCAGAAAGGCCCTCACGAAGGCCAACCTGAAACTCGACCAGATCGACCTTATCGAGCTCAACGAGGCCTTTGCCTCCCAGTCCATCGCGTGCATCCGGGAACTGGGCGTGAATATGGATAAGTGTAATATGTTCGGCGGCGGTATCTCCCTTGGCCACCCCATCGGCTGCACCGGGGCGAGGCTCGTCACGACGGCCCTCTATCAGATGAGGAGGCTCGGACTCCGGTATGGCCTGGTCTCCATGTGCATCGGCGGCGGCATGGGTCTCGCTGCAGTTATTGAAGCGGAGGCGTAGGACATGGATTACAAGAACCTGTTGCTTGAGATCCAGGACGGGGTCGCAGTGGTCAAGTTCAACAGACCCAAGGCCTTGAACGCCCTGAACTCGGAAACGCTGATCGAGCTCAAGGACATGGCGGAAAAGTTGAACGAGAACAAGGACGTGAGGGTTGTGATTCTCACGGGTGAGGGCGACAAGGCCTTCGTGGCAGGTGCGGACATCCTGGAGATGAAGGACCTGACCGCCCTTGAGGGTGCCGCCTTTTCCCAGCGGGGTCACGATGCCTTCGCGGCACTGGAGAATATGCAGAAGCCGGTCATCGCCGCGGTAAACGGGTATGCCCTCGGCGGTGGTTTTGAAGTGGCCCTGGCCTGCGATATCATCTACGCCTCCGACAAGGCGAGGGTCGGTTTCCCCGAGACGACCCTCGGTATATTCCCGGGTTTCGGCGGGACCCAGAGGACCGCTAAGCTCGTGGGTATGGCAAAGGCCAAGGAGCTCATCTTTACCGGGAAGAATATCACTGCCCAGGAGGCGTACGAGATGGGGCTCGTGAACAAGGTGGTGCCCCAGGCGGAACTCATGGGTGAAGTGATGAAGCTGGCGGCCCAGCTCAAGGCGAACGGCCCCTTTGCCATCAGGCTTGCCAAGGAGTGTATCAGCAGAAGCCTTTCTATGGATACGGAGAACGCCCTCATGCTTGAGGCGAAGGACTTCGGTTTCTGTTTCGGAACCAAGGACCAGAAAGAGGGCATGACGGCCTTTGTGGAGAAGCGGAAAGCCACCTTTTCAGGTGAATAATACATACCAAGGAGGAAACCGTGAAGATTGTAGCTTGTATTAAGCAGGTTCCCGATACCGAGGCAGAGGTAAAGTGGGACATCCCCTCGGGTGCCCTCAACAGGGACGGCATGGATTCGGTCGTTACCAACCCTTTTGACGAGTTTACCCTCGAGGAGGCACTCCTCACAAAAGAAAACTATGACGGCGAAATCGTCGCCATCACCATGGGGCCGGACAGGGCGGACGCGGTTCTGAGAAACGCCCTGGCCTTAACGGTCGATGAGGTGTATCAGTTGAACGACCCGGCCTTCGCAGGGTCCGACACCTTTGCCACGGCATCGGTGCTCGCAGCGGCCATCAAGAAGATCGGCGACGTGGATGTGGTCTTCTGCGGCAAACAGTCCACCGACGGGAACACCGGCGTGGTGGGCGCGGAACTGGCCGCCATCCTGGGCTGGTCCCAGCTTACCTACGTGGGCAAGGTTCGCTCCATCGATGCAGCGGGCAAGAAGATCGTCGTGGAAAGGGCCATCGAGGGCGGCGTTGAGGTGGTGGAAGCGAAGCTGCCCGCTGTCGTGTCGGTCATCAAAGGCATCAACGAGCCGAGACTCCCGAATCTCATGGGTATCCGGAAGGCCTCAAAGGTCACCATTCCCAAGTGGACAGCGGACGATCTTGGAGTGGATAAGGGCAAAGTCGGCAAGGCAGGCGCATCCACGAAGGTGGTGGAGATCGCGGTACCGCCCCCCAGAGGAGCCGGCGAGATCCTGAAGGGCGAGGTCGATGAGATCGTGGCTTCGCTCACCGACAAACTGCTCGACCTTAAAGTCATAAAGTAAAGGGAGGAGGGATACCATGGCAAACGATGTTTGGGTATACATAGAGCACAAAGACGGAGCGACGACTCCCATGTCTTTCGAGTTGCTGGGCATCGGCAAGAAGCTGGCCGATGACCTGGGTTCCAAGGTGTGCGCCTTTGTGATCGGTGAGGCTGTGGACGCCATCGCCAAGGAAGCGGGTGCCTACGGCGCAGCGAAGGTCGTTGCAGTGGAAGGCCCGACCTTCAAGGGCTTCAGGCCTGACCCATACACGAAGGCGGCAGCTTTTCTCATGGAGAAGTACCAGCCGGCAGTGGCCCTCTTCCGGGCTACCAGCCAGGGGACCGATGTGGCTGCGGCGGGCGCCGCAAGGCTCGGATGCGGACTGTGCACCGACGCCATCAACATGGCTGTGGACGGCGGCAAGGTGAAGATGACCAGGGCCGCCTTCGGCGGCAACTATACGGTCACGGTGGTAAACGAGAAGGCGGCGACCCAGATCGTGACCGTACGGCCCAAGGCCTTCGCCATGCCGGCAAAGGAAGACGGAAAGGCGGCCGAGGTGGTGAAAGAGGCCTTCTCTGTAGCTGAGGACGAGATCCTCACGAAGATCGTCGAGTTCGTCCAGTCCGAAGTGATGGTCAATCTCGTCGAGGCGGATATCATCGTATCCGGCGGCAGGGGCGTGGGGAAACCCGAAGGCTTCAAGGTGCTCCAGGATCTGGCGGACACGATCGGCGGGGCCGTCGGCGCATCACGCGCGGCAGTCGACTCCGGCTGGATCTCCTACGACCACCAGGTCGGCCAGACCGGAAAGACCGTGAAACCGAAGATCTACATCGCCTGCGGTATTTCGGGTGCCATCCAGCACCTGGCAGGCATGAGGACCTCCGACTGTATCGTGGCGATCAACAAGGATCCCGACGCGCCCATCTTTAAGGCGGCGAGCTTCGGTATCGTGGGCGACTACACCCAGATCGTGCCCAAGCTGATCGAAGTCTTCAAGGCAAAACTGGGTAAGTGACGACCTTCGTCGACAATCAGGGGGGGCGTCTTCGCCCCCCTTTTTTTATGTGGGCGCCCGACACCACCAGATTATCGATATCGGCTATGGGTTCGAGCCCACTCATTCCTATTATTCATTGGCGCGCAAGTCGCGAGGCGTTTAGAATATAGCCATGCATTTTCTTGACTGCAAAGGCATGACCTGCCCTGTGCCTGTCATCGAGACGAAGAAGCTCATCGAGTCGGAACATATCGACCGGATCACCGTTGCGGTGGACAACGAGGTTTCCCGGGAGAACGTGAAGCGGTTTCTCGAATCCAGGGCCTACGAGGTTAAGACGGAGTTCGCTGATGGCGAGTGGAGGGTCTCCGGGGTGAGGAAAGGTGAGATGGAGGAGAAGGCGGGCGGCCCCGGCAAACTCCTCGTCTTCGTGGACGGCGAGACCATGGGACGGGGAAGCGACGAACTGGGGCGCGTGCTGATGGGGGCGTTCCTGCGCACGCTGAAGGACTTGCCTATGCGGCCCTGGAGGGTGATCTTTGTGAACGGCGGCGTGAAGCTCGCCGTGGAGGGGTCGGAAGTCATCTCACCCTTACAGGAGCTGGCTGAGGGAGGGACCGAGATCCTGGCCTGCGGTACCTGCCTGGACTTCTTTCACCTGAAAGAAAAGGTGAGGGTGGGCCGGATCAGCAATATGTTTGAGATACTCTCCTCCCTCATTGAGGCATCAAGACTCATCAAGCCTTGAAATCGCCTGTCAGCCTCCGGATCGCGATATGATCTACCTGGATAACGCCGCCACCTCTTTTCCCAAGCCCCCAGAAGCAGTCGAAGCCCTGAACCGCTTTGTTCTGCACGTGGGTGGAAATCCGGGGCGCAGCGGCCACACCCTCTCGGTGGACGCGGCCCGTATCATCTTTCAGACCCGGGAGAGACTGACCGCCTTTGTGAAGGGCGGCCCCTCCGAGCGGCTCATCTTCACGGCCAACGGCACGGAGTCCCTCAACCTGGCCCTTCTCGGCCTCCTCCGTGAGGGCGATCACGTGATCACCACGTCCATGGAGCACAACTCGGTCATGCGACCCCTCCTCTTCCTCCACTCCCGACGGGGGGTCGAGTATTCGGTAGCACGGTGCGGTCCCGACGGTATCCTCGATCCTCAGGACGTGCACAGACTGGTGAAAAAGAACACCAGGGCCGTGGTGGTGAACCACGGATCCAACGTGACCGGCACGGTCCAGCCCCTTAAGACCGTCAGGGACGTGATCGGTGATGTCCTCTTCATCGTCGATGCCTGCCAGACTGTGGGCTCCCATCCCCTGGACGTGACAGGCGAGGGTGTGGACATCCTTTGTTTTTCCTGCCATAAGGCCCTCTTCGGCATACAGGGTCTCGGTGCCGTCTACCTGCGGGAAGGCGTCGACCCGACACCGCTTAAGTTCGGCGGCACGGGGAGCAAATCGGAGTCTATCGAACACCCTGATTTTCTCCCTGACCGGTACGAGTCGGGGACCCCCAATACCCCTGGTATTGCCTCACTCCTCGGTGGACTTGACTTCATCGAGCGGGTCGGTCTCCATGCGATCGCGGCGCGGAAGGCAACCCTCAGAGAGGCGCTGGCAAAGGGGCTTGAGGCCATTTCCCGGGTCACCCTCTACCGGGGCGCCCCCGGGCTCCCATCCGTGCCGGTCCTCTCCTTCAACATAGAGGGAAAGCTCCCTTCCGAGGTGGGATACGAGTTGAACCGGCGGGAGATCTACACGAGGGTGGGGCTCCAGTGCTCGCCCATGGCCCACAGGACCATCGGCACCTTTCCCCGGGGGACGGTCCGGGTGTCACCCGGTTACTTCACCACCGACGAGGAGATCGCTCTCTTTCTCGGGGCGGTGGAAGAGATAGCGAGGGGATGAAGGGATGAGCGCCTATTTCCTCCTCTTCCACACCATCCACGACGTCCTGAAGGCCGAAAAGGCCCTGAAGAAGGAGGCCTGTTCCTTCGAACTGGTGCCGGTTCCGCGGAACCTCAGTTCCGACTGCGGTTCCTGCATCAAGCTCGATGCAGACCCTTCCACGGTGGCCCCCTACCTGCGCCACATCGAGCTCGACAGGTGCTTTTTCTTCGACGGCAAGACCTATTCGGAGATGACTCCGCCAGCCGACGAGTCTTGTTAGGCCACCACCTTGAGGCGGTCCTTCGCGATCTTCTGAACCTGGGAGACGGCGAGAAAGGCCTCTTTCAGGAGCTGCTTCTGTCTCGCCGTGAGCAGGGAGGGGTTCACGTTGTTGCTGAAATCCCTTCCTTCCTCCAGGTTGTTCAGGTTGTTGTGGATCCTCAGGGTCATGAAGGTCTCGAAGGCCTGCCCGGCGGCATAGGCCTCTGCCTCGGGGATCACCCCCGCCTCGGCGATCCCCCTCAACCGTTCAAGGGTGTTCGTCTCCCCGATGCCGGCCTGCAGGGCGAGGAGCTTGGCGCAGGTGGTCAGGGGCAGGAGCCCGTGGGTCTTGATGTTCACCGTGTTCTTGTATTTCCCGTTCTTCTCCACGATGAAGTTCTTGAAGAAACCGAGGGGGATGGGCACTGCCACAATGGGTTCCGCCAGGGCCCTCAGACAGGCGGGCGACTCCCCGATCTCGGCCATCACGTGGGCCTTGAGGCGCTCTTCGAGGAGTCCGCTGCCGTATACCGCCCGGAAGTCGAGGAAGGTGTAGATGTCAAGGATGTCCTTCCCCTCGGCTGCATCGTTGCGGATCCATGTGGATGTCTTTTTCTTCCACCCGTCGAGGTCCCCGAAGTATTTGGGGTTTACGGCCATGATGTTGCCCTTGCAGAGGGGAAACCCGCATTCGTTGAGACCGTGAACCACCCTGTCGGCGAAGACGGTGAAGTACTGTTCGGCCCCTTCCACCTTTCCGGCGTACCGGAAGGCATCGAAGAGCAGGGCGTTGTCCTGGTCGGTGAGGAGTGTCTGTTCCTTTCTCCCCTCGCTGCCGAGGCCGAGCCACGCGTAGGGGGTCGGCGGAGGCCCCAGTCTCTCCTCCACCAGGCGTATCACCCGGCCGGTGATCCGGTCGTTCAGCTCGCTCACGATCCTGCACGCGTGGGACGCCAGTGCGCCGTCCGCCATGAGTGCCCTGAGAACCTTTTCCACTTCCTGCCGCGCCCGGTCCAGCTCGGCGAAGTCCTGGGCGTCATCGATGTTGCGGATCAGGGAGAGCACTTCCCGGCCCCTGAAGGTGAGGAGATCCAGGCTGGTGAGGACCCCCTCGGTCTTTCCCTTGCTCGTCACCACGAGCCGGTCCGTTCCCTTCCGCATCATCTCATGGAGGGCGTCGAAGAAATAGCTTCCCCCGTCGATGACATGGAAGTCCCGTTCCATGATGGTCTCCACCGGCTGGCCCGAATCCCGTCCCTCGAGGTAGGATGCCTCCACGAGCCGCTTGAGTCCCACGGTACCCACGAGCCGTTCCTCCTCATCGAGGACGAGGGCCGTGTGACCGTCCTGCTCCACGAGGCCCCGGGCCGCCTCCCTGATGGGCGCGGTGCGGCTGCAGAAGAGCTGCCTCGGGGAGAGGAGTTCCTTCACCTGCTTGCTGTAGAGGAAGGGCTCGACCTGGGAGATGGCCCCCGAGCCGGTCGTGAGGAGCTTGGTCAGTATCTTTTTGGTCTGGCGGACGATCAGCTCGTTGAAGTGGTTCACGAAGGAAGGGTGGCGCGCCATCATGGCGACAAAGGATGCCCTGTCCTGGGAGAGGCAGAGGGTCTGCTCGACGGCTGCCACATGGGAGGGGTTGATGCCGTCCGAGAGCAGTGCGGTCGCGCCGCAGTACTCCCCTTCACCGAGAAATCCGAGGAGCCTCTCCCCGCCGTCCTGTTCGACGTAGATCTTGGCCAGACCGTTCTTCACCGCGAGGAAAAGGGTGGCCTCCTCTCCGTGCCTGAGGATGAACTCCCCCGGGGCATAGAGCATCCATTCCATGGTCTTCGCGATTTCGTCCAACTCCTCCGCGGCGAGGGTGTGAAAGGGCTCAAGCTGCTGGAGAAAGGCCACCTTGTCGGTGTACCGTTCGCTTCGCAGGTCGAACTGAAAGCCGAGGGCCTCGGTGAGGTCCGATGGCTTGAGGGCGCCCATATCGACCAGAATCTCGCCGATCTCCTTCTTGCTTTCCACCTGGATCTCGAGGGCCTTCCGGATCGACTCCTCTTCGACACAACCCTGTTTCAACAGTATCTGGCAGACCTTCATGGTTTCCTCCCCGACCGCGGCGCGGTCCTGGTGAGATTGTAGCATGATCGGCAACGGGAAATCCTCCCGGCGCAGATCAAAAGGGGGGCGTGATCCGGGTGTTGTTGATTTCCCCGGGAGGCAGCGGGTAAACTCTCGCCATGGAGATCGAGATCAGGCTTTTTGCCACCTTCCGGGACTTCCTTCCTCCCGGGACCACCGGCTTCTCCGTCTTCAGGGATGTGCCCGAGGGGACGACGGTAGGGGACGTGATGGGGGATCTCAGACTCCCGGAGGATATCCCCAAGATCATCATCGTGAAGGCCGTCCAGGTGCGGGAGGACTATATCCTCGCCCCCGGGGACGTGGTCAGCATCTTCCCGCCCATCGGCGGAGGCTGAAGAGAAAGGACCCGCGCAGTTGAATCGTTGATGAGTCGAATAGTTGATGAGTTGACCGGTTTAGTGGTTGGTCTGACCTCCAATCACCCAGCCAGCGAATCGGCCATTCATACCCTTATCGCCCCTTCCGGGCACATCTCCTGGCAGCAATAGCACCGGATGCAGGGGGCGTAGGTGAAGATGGGCCGGTTATGTTCCATGGTAATCGCGCCTGCCGGACAGACCTGAGCGCAGGCGCCGCACCCCTTGCAGAGGGGGGCCTGAAGGCGGGGTTTCTTGGTGAAGGTCCTTCGCAGCGTCTGCTTCACCACGGACGGGAGGTTCCAGTCCGTCCCCATCATGGTTGCGGGCAGGCGGAAGTCTTCCGGCGGCGGGCAGCCCCCGTCCATAAGGTCATAGGGAGGGATGAGGCCCAGGTCCCGGGCCTTCAGGGTTACGGGAGAGATGCCGGCAAGGCCGAGCCACTCTTCCACATGATGGTCGAGGCAGAAGGCATTGGCGGATGCCGCCACAAGTCCGATCTCCCTCGGTTTCCCGCTCGTGGGTCCGTCGCCCTCCATGGCGATGATGCCGTCAAGGAGTGTCAGGGCGGGGTCCACGATCCTGTGGATGTCGATGAGGACTGACGCGAAGAGGAGCCGGTCCCGGCCTGCCTTGAGATGCCACTTTGCCTTCTCGAGGCCGTGGATGAAGCCGAAGGTGTTCTTTACGCCCAGGGTAAGCCCCATCATGCCATGGGTCTTCAGTTTGGGCAGGTTGATCACATGGTCAAAGGCCCTCGGGTCTTCCCCGAAGATGAACCCCCTGTAAGGTGACGCACCCGGTGATGTGACGGGCACCGCGCCGTCAAAGGCGGCCACCCGCAGATCGAGGTCCCTGATCACGGCCTGGATGCCCGATTCCCTGAGGGCCCTGCGGGTGGACTGGTATCCCGGGCTGTCTCCCACCCATACGGTACATCCGTGGTCGAGAAGGAGTTCGGCTATGGCGCGGACGAAAAAGGGGTGGGTATTGACGGCCTTGCCCGGTGCCTTCCCCATGACGAGGTTCGGCTTGAGGAGGACCTTCCCGCCGCGGGGTGAAAAGGCGAGGGCGGTGAATACACCCTGAAACAGGGCCTTCAGCTCGCCGGCGTGGTAACTACGGAGCGGTGCGGTGACTACCTTCTGCACCCTTCTTCTCTTTCTCGAACCGGGCCTCGAGGAAGCGTATGCATATGCGGCCATCCTCTCCGGTCCAGCAGATGCGATTCTCTTCCCCGCCGAGACGGTAGGTTACCCTGTAGGTTTCCCGTTCCACGATGGTTTCGCCCTGGAAGGGCGGGGAGAGAGGGTGTAGGGTCACCTCCTCGATAAGGTTTCTGGTGGAAAGATTGAACCTCTTCTCGAAAAGCCGCTCATCGGTGACCTTTTCGTCGTCGGAGACGAGAAGGAAGGTATCCTTGTCTCTTCGGACGTAGAGCGCCGTTTCCCCGAAGGGCCCGTAGACCTCGATCAGGAGGTTGTCGGGGTAATGAACGGTGAGTGACATGGACCCGTTATACCTCATCCGGCCCCAATCCATCTCGAGATCGCAGAGTGCCTCCATGTACTCGACCCGTTCAGGCCAATGGACAGGAGCGATGCGGTGGGGGAAAAGGGTGCAGGATGAGAGGAGGCAGAGGAGGACTGCCGCAAATACGGGGCGCTTCACTTTATCCTGGTTTTCAGGGACCTGATCTTCCCTTCGAGGGTTCTTTTCCTGTCCTCTTTCTTTTCCAGTTCCAGGGCCTTCTCGAAATACTCCAGGGCCTTGCCGTACTCCTTCATGGCTTCGTGGACATCCCCGAGATGTTCCGTGATGACCGGATCTTCCGGCATGAGATTATGGGCCTTGCTGATCTCCACGAGGGCCTTCTGATACTCACCCCTCCTGTAGTATACCCATCCCAGGCTGTCGAGGATGAATCCGTCCTCAGGTTTTTGTTCCAGGGCCTTCCTGATCATGCCCTCGGCCCGGTCCAGATTGATACCCTTGTCGGCCCAGGTGTAACCGATGAAATTCAGGGCGTTCGCGTGGTTGTCGTCCACCTTGAGCACTTCTTCCATGTACTGTACCGCCCTGTCGCCGTCGCCGCTTCGTTCGTAGAGGACGCCGATCTGATAGAGGATATCGATGTTGTTGCCCTTTCTTGTCCTGATTTCTTCCAGGACGGCGATACCCCTGGCGTAATCACCTTTTTCCTCGTGGAGCATGGAGAGCATGACGTGAAGTTCCACATCATCCTTCTTCAGGGACGAATACGCGGTGAACTTCTCGATCCCCTCCTCAAGGAACCCGGCCCGGATGTAGAGAAGGGCAAGAGGTTTGACGATGTTCTGGAATTCCTTACTGTCAGGACCTATCTTGAGGAGTTCGTCGATCGCCTTCCTCAGTTCTCCTTTCTCACGGAGGGCCATGGCAAGATAGGAACGGACGAGATGGTTGTCCGGGGAGGTGGCGAGGAGAACGTTGAATTCGCGGATGGCATCGTCGTAACGGTCCTGCTCGAGGTGAAGGAGGCCGATCTTGGCCCGCACCGAAAGATCGGTCCTGTCCAGGTCCGAGAGCTTCTCGTACTCGTGGATGGCCTTGTCGTAATCCTTCTTCTGGATGAACATGGTGGCGAGCTTCTGGCGTATGCGCTTGTTTGCGGGCTGGAGTTGCTCGACCTTCCGGTACAGCTGGATGGCCTTGTCCAGGTTCCCTTCCCGCTCATACAGGGCGCCGAGATCGGCGAGGGCGGCCTCAAAATTCGGTTTCAGGGTTATTGCCTTCTCGTAGTATTTCTTGGCCCCCTCCATATCCTTCATCTCGGCCTTGAGGCGGGCCACGTAAAAGAGGGTGATCAGATTGTCGTCATCATAGGACAGGATCTTCTCGTAGACCTTGAGGGCCTCGTCAAACTTCTTCTCGGCGATATAGTTGGAGCCGAGATAGAGGTAGACGTCCGTATCCTCGGGATTCATGGCGATGCACTTCTCGTAAAGAGCCCTGGCTCCGGCATAATCCCCTCTCGCCGCGTAGAGGCTCCCGAGGAGGACCAGGGCCTCACGGTTCTTTTTGTTTATGGCGATGCTTTCCTTGAGGAGGGCCTCGGCCTTGTCCAGTTCCTTTCTCTTCATATGGAGGAGGGCCAGCTCGTTCCTCAGATCGGAGGACTTGGGGTCGAGGGCGAGGGCCCAGTCAAGATACTTGAGCGCCTCGTCGTAGTTACCCTGTACCTGACTGCGGTAACCCTTCAGGAAGGCGAAGTAAGCGGCGCCGTAGTCCTGGGCGACACACGTGAGGGGGAAGACGGAAAGAATGAGGATGAGGGTCAGTTTTCTCACGGACAAATCATAACACAGGGATGGTCCAAAATCCACGGAGCCGGCCGATCTCCTCACGCCCGCGGTCAGGGGAAAACCCTGAATCCCGATATCCAAACCCCGGGGAAGCTCACATGACGGAACGATATCCCCCATTCAGCCGTTCAGCCGGTTAGCAGTTCTTCAAGGGGTGGCCCGGACTCAGCGGATGATGCGACCGATGCGGAGCCAGCGCACGTAACCGAGGACGGTGTCCGGGTTGCCGTCAATGGAGAAATAGAGGATGAGGGCCCTCCCCACCAGGTGTTCCCGGCTCACGTACCCCCAGAAGCGGCTGTCGAGGCTCCGGTCCCGGTTGTCCCCCATGACAAAGAAATGGTCCTTGGGGACTGTGACGGGCCCGAGATAGTCTTTAGGGGAAAGGTGGCCCGGGACACTCATGGCATCCTGGAAAAAGGCGTGGGGGTCGTGGGCCTTCTTACCGTTGATGTAGACGACTTTGTCCCGTATCTCCACTGTGTCGCCGCCCACGGCGATCACCCGTTTGATGAAATCCTTGCTCGTGTCGGAGGGAAAGCGGAAAACGATTACATCTCCCCGTTTCGGACTTCCCAGGTTTGCCAGGACGATGTCGGTAAAGGGGACCTTGACTACATAACTCAGCCTGTTCACGAGGAGGTGGTCGCCGATAAGGAGGGTGGGCTCCATGGAACTGGAGGGTATCTTGAAGGCCTGGATAAAGAAGCTGCGGACGATGAGGGCGATGATGGCCGCGATGATGAGCGACTCGGCATAGTCTCTGAGCTTGCTCTTCGGGGGTGTTGCCCGGGGGGCGGTCGCTCCCGCCGGGGGTGACCCGGTCTGTTGTTCTCTCTTCTCTCTTCGATCCTTTCCCATTCTTCCCTCTTCCCGTCTCCTGTCTGCGGTCGCCTCTTGTGTCCGGGGACCTCTTCTCTATCTTACATCTTTTCCGGTGCCGATACGCCGAGAACGGACAGCCCGTGCCTGATCACCTGCTGGAGTACGTCAAGAAGGCTGAGCCGTGCAAGGACCAGGTCCCTTTCGTTGCCGAGAACCCTCGTCTTATTATAGTAACTGTGAAATTTTCCCACCAGTTCGAGGAGGTAAAAGGCGATCCTGTGGGGTTCAAGGCTCCGGGCGCTTCCCTCCATGACGTCGTAGAAATGGAGTATGGCCTTGATCATGTCCAGTTCTTCCCGGGTAGCGAGCAGGGTGGTGTCGGCATCCTTAAGGACGCCCCGATCGATCCCTTCCTCGGCGGCCACCCTGAAGATGCTCGCGATCCTCGCATGGGCGTACTGGACATAGTAGACCGGATTCTCGTTGGTCGTTTTCTTCGCCAGGTCGAGGTCAAATTCGAGGTGGGCGTCACTCTTTCGGATGAGAAAGAAGAAGCGGGCCGCGTCCGCGCCTACCTCGCCGAGCACCTCCCGGAGCGTTGTGAACTCGCCCGCCCTCGTGGACATGCCCACCGGTTTCCCGTCCTTCAGCAGGGTGACGAACTGGATGAGGATCACCTTGAGGCTCTCCTTGTCCTTGTCCAGGGCCTGGAGCGAGGCCTTCAGCCTCGGTATGTACCCGTGGTGATCGGAGCCCCAGATGTCGATGAGCATATCGAAACCCCGCTCGAGCTTGTCCCGGTGATAGGCGATGTCTGAGGCGAAGTAGGTCTTTTCGCCTCCCGATTTCACGAGGACCCTGTCTTCGTCCTTTTCGAAGCGGCTTGTGGCGAACCACAGGGCCCCGTCCTTCTCGTAGGCCCAGCCGCGTTCCCGGAGGAACCTGAGGGTCTCCTCCACCGCCCCGTTCCCGTAGAGGCGCGATTCGCGGTAGTAGCTGTCGAAATGAACGCCGAACTCCTCCAGGTCCTTAATGATGCCGTCCATGATATGGCCCGCCGAGAAGGCGGACATGACGCGGATCGCCTCTTCCGGGTCCGAGGGCACCCTGTGTCCCTGCTCCTCGAAGAGGCGGGCGAAGTCCCTGACATAATCGCCCTGGTAGAGGGTCGGGGGGTAGTCGACCGGTTCGCCCTTCAATTCCCGCCACCGGAGGTAGGTCGACTCACCCAGGGTCCTGATCTGTCTGCCCGCGTCGTTCACGTAGTATTCGGTGACCACCTGGTATCCCGCCTGTCTGAGGAGACGGGCAAGGACATCACCCACTGCAGCGCCCCGGCCGTGCCCGATATGGAGGGGGCCCGTAGGGTTGGCGCTCACGAATTCGATGAGGACCTTCCGGCCCTTCCCCACGTCGGGAAGGAAGGGCTCAAGCCCTTCGACGGTCAACTGCTTGAGGGCCTCCTGCCAGAGATGGTCCTTCACAAAAAAATTGATGAACCCCTTACCGGCGGGTTCCACCTTGTCGCAAACCTGGCTGAAATCCATGGCCCCGATAAGGGTCCGGGCAATCTCCTGGGGGCTTTTTCTGAGCTTGGGGGCGAGGAGAAAGGCGATATTGGTGGAATAGTCGCCGTGCTCTTCTTCCCTGGGTATTTCGAGATAGGGGTTGAGGGTGGCATCCGGCAGCGCGAGGCCCTGCGCCTTACACCTCTCCCAGGCCTCCTCGATTACCCCGGCCACTCTTGTCTTGATCATGGTGCGTCTCCGTAGGCTTTATGGATAGATCCCTGCTGAAGTCGGCGCACCGCAACGTCACATCCTTCTTCTGCAGGAATTTTTTCTGGCACTCCTTTCGCCAGGCACAAAGGACACAAAGTTCAGGTTCTGTAGTCATGGCGCCTCCCCGAGAATCTCCCTGTACTGATCCGCTCTCCTCTCCCTGAGAAGGGGCCACTCCCTTCTCACCCTCTTCAGGTATTCGAGGTCCACCTCGCAGAGGAGCACGCTGTCGGCGATCCCTGTAGGCCCTCCGATCAGTTCACCCTCGGGATTCACGCAAAAGCTCATGCCGTAGAAATCCTGGGCCTCCTCGCTCCCCACCCGGTTTACCCGCATGATGAAGAGCCCGTTGGAGATGGCATTCCCGGCGATCACGGTCTGCCATATGTGCTGGGACTTGAAGGCGCAGGCCGTGGGGGCGAAGATGATCTCGGCCCCCTTGAGGGCAAGGATGCGGGACCCTTCGGGGTAGAGGTTGTCCCAGGAGATCTGAACGCCTATCCTGCCGTGCCTTGTATCGAAGACGGGAAGCCCTGTGTCTCCCGCCTTGAAATAGAACCGCTCTTCCCACAGGGGGATGTCGGGGACGTGGACCTTCCGGTAACGACCCCTGACGCCGTCCCTGTCGAGGATAACGGCGGTATTGTAATAGTCGCCGCCCGCGCGCTCGAAGATGGGGACGACGAGGACCACGTCCGCTTCCCGGGCCTTCTCGGCCATGGCGGTCACGACGGGGCCGTCCACCTCGTCGGCGAGCCGGAATGCCGCCTCGTCACGGCCCCTGGGAAACCAGTAGGAGTTGAAGATCTCGTGGAAGCAGATGATCCTCGCACCCTCCCGGATCGCCACATCCAGGACCCGGTGGGCGTTCTCCGCGTTTCTCTCCCTGTCTGCCGAACATGCGAACTGTATTCCAGCGATTTTCATGGCTTACTTGGTATTGACGGCGTGGACGACCAGGTAAGGGTCAAAGTTACGCGTTCTTGATATGTCGGTGATGTTGAGGCTGCAATGGTTGGAAAGAAGCTCGATCGGCACCGCAGCCTTCCAGCCCAGCTTCGAAAAAAGCGGAGAGAAGAGCCGCTCCATCCCCTGGAGGAAACGATGACGGCTGCAAAAGTGGTTGATCACCACGATCTTCCCGTTCTTCCTCGTAATCCTCTTCACCTCTGCCATCATCCTCTCCGGGTTGCCCACCACGCTCACGACAAAGGGAAGGACGGCGTGGTCGAAGCTGTCATCGGGAAAGGTCATGTTCTCCGCGTCCATCTGTACCAGCTCTACATGACGAAGGCCAAGGACCTTTCTTTTGTCCCCGGCCTTCTCGAGCATCTTCCTGGTAATGTCGATCCCTACGACCGTGCAGTCACGGGGATAGTGGGGGAGCGAGAGACCCGTGCCCACGCCCACCTCGATGATCCTGTCCCCTTTCCGGATGCCGATCCCCTCGATACCTCTCTTGATCCGAGGTGTGAAGAGGCGGGAAAAGACGGCATCGTAAAAGGACGCATATCTGCTGTATATCCTCTGAATCTCTCTTTTTTCCATGCAAAGAGAAAACTAACAGAGGAGAGGGGGTATGTCAAGTGTAATGGTGCCTCAGTAGTTCTCCGCCTCCTCCTCAAAGTAGGCCCTCGGGTGGTCGCAGGCCGGACACTTCTCGGGTGGTTCCGTTCCTTCCTGCCGGTAGCCGCAGTTCCTGCACCGCCATGCGACCGCTTTCTCCTTCTTGAAGACGCGGCCCTTGACGATATTCTCCGCCAGCTTGAGGTAACGGTTCTCGTGGCCCTTTTCCGCCTCGGCGATGCTCCGGAAGATGGCCGCGATGTGGGGAAAGCCCTCGTCCTCGGCAACCCTGGCGAAATCGGGATACATGACGCCCCACTCGTGGTTTTCGCCCTCCGCCGCCGCCTTCAGGTTCTCGAGGGTGGTGCCGATCACCCCGGAGGGAAAAATACCCGTTATCTCGAGGGCGCCGCCTTCGAGGCACTTAAAGAATCTCTTGGCATGTTCCTTCTCGTTGTCAGCCGTGTCGGTGAAGATCCAGGAGATCTGCTCGTACCCTTCCTTCTTCGCCTGGGAGGCAAAATAAGTATAGCGGTTCCGTGCCTGGGACTCGCCTGCGAAAGCCGTGAGGAGGTTCTTCTCGGTCTGTGTGCCTTTCAGTGATTTCATGACGATCTCCCTATCCCTTATCAGGCGTTCTTCCAGAGTCCGTGCAGGTTACAGTATTCGCGGGCCGTTACGCTTTTCCCGGTGACGGGGAAAAAGGCCTCGGGCGCGGCCCCGGGGTTCAGGTACTGGCGGTACACCATGCCGTCCACCAGGATCTCCACCCACTCGATATAATGCTTTTCTTCCATGGGGTGGGCCACGCTTCCCACCTTGACGGTGATGCCGTTGGCGGCCTGTTCGACGACGGGGACGTGCTTCTCTCTGGCCGCGTCGACGGTGTTCTCGGTCATCAGTTTCATGGGCTGGTTGCAGCAGACCAGGGCACCCTTGCCGCCGTGAAGAATTTCGGCGATGTTTCCGCAAATGTCACATTTGTAAACCTGAGATCTCTCTGCCATGATGAACCTCCTTATTCTTTTTGTGTAATGTAGTACTCCGACTCTGTTTCTTCAAGCCTCCCCCTGAAGACCCTGTGGACCCACCCCTGGTAGACGATCACGATGGGCAGGAAGATGAGGGCCACCACGAGCATGATGGTGAGACTTAAGGGGCTCGACGCAGAGTTGAAGGCCGTAAGGCTGTAGGACCTTTCGATACTTGAAAGGACGAGGTTGGGGAAAAGACCGGTGACCCCGAAGAGCACCACCCCGGCGACCACAACGGCGGAGGAGGTCCAGGTGAACCTCCAGGCACCCCGGCTGATGCCGATCCTGACGCCGAGGAAGGCGAGGACCGTGACGATGAGGATGAGAAAGAGGGGCGGGAAGGCGAAGTAGTTGTCGAAGAGATTTGTCTCCAGGGCGGTTTCGACGAGAAAGAAGGCGGTCACGGCCAGGGCCGGAACCCAGATGCGCCGGGCGAAACGGGCTGCCCGTTCCCGGAGGAGGCCCTCCGATTTCAGGGTGAGCCATAAGGTGCCATGGAGGAGAAGGAGGAGGACGAAAAGCACGCCGCCGGCAATTCCGTAAAGGTTGAGGAGTGAGAAGAGGTCCCCCTGGTACACGCCGTTCTCATCGATGGGGATGCCGCGGAAGAGGTTTGCGAAGGCCACGCCGAAAAGGAGTGCGGGCACCAGGCTCCCCGCCACGAGGCCCGTATCCCAGACCCTGCGCCACCTTCTCCCTTCGAACTTGCCCCTGAATTCCATGGAGACGGCCCGGACAATGAGGCCGAAGAGGATGATCATGAGAGGCGAGTAGAGGGAACTGAAGAGGACCGCGTACGTGGCGGGGAAGGCGGCGAAGGTCACGCCGCCTGCAGCGATGAGCCATACCTCATTGCCGTCCCAGAAAGGCCCCATGGCATTGTAGACGGCTTTACGGTCCGCCTCTCCCCTGGCGAGGAAGGGAGATGCCATGCCGAGGCCCAGATCGAAACCGTCGGTAACAAAGTAGCCGGCCCAGAGGATCGCCCAGAGGAAAAACCAGATCGTCTCAAGCATGTCGCCTCCCGTGTTGCCTCCCGGCCTGTTCCGCCACAGGGTTTTTCCGGGCGTATGTTGCCATGAGATAGACGGCGATGGTGCCGATGACCGTGTAGACGAGAAGGAATGCGATGAAGGATATGAGGACCTGGGCGGCGGCAACGGGGGAGGCCCCGTCGCGGGTCCTCATGAGCCCGTAGACGATCCAGGGCTGACGTCCCACCTCCGCAACGGTCCAGCCCAGGGCGCAGGCTAGGTAGGGCAGGGGGATGACGTACTGCAGGAGACGGAGGTAGGTGCGCTCCGACTCGATCCTCTTGCGCCTCCACCAGCCGTAGAGGGCAAGGAGGACGAAGAGGCCTCCCAGTGTGATCATGAGGCGAAAGGAGATGAAGGTGGGAAGCACGGGGGGACGCTCGTCCAGGGGGATGTCCTTGAGGCCTTTCACCGACGCGGAAGGCGAATGGAAGGCCAGCATGCTCAGGGCGCCGGGGATGGGACCGATGGCAACCCTGTTGTCGCCCTCTTTGTCGTCCGGCAAGGCGATGAGATAGATGGGCGCCCAGGCGCCGGTGTCCCAGTGGGACTCCATGGCGGCAAGCTTCCCCGGTTGCTTGAGGGCGAGGTCGGCGCCGTGAAAGTGGCCCTCGGCGAAGGTGAGGATGGAAAAAACCAGGGCCATGGAAAGGCCCATCCTGAAAGAGCGGGTGAAGAGGGAGAGATTCTGTGTGCGGAGGATGTGATGCGCGGAGACGCCCATGACAAAGAAGCCTGCCACCACCCAGGCGGCGAAGAGCACATGGAGGATGGTAAGGATGGCATATTCCTGGGTGATGACGGCGAGAAAGTCGGTGAGGACCGGCCTTCCGTCCTTCATGACGTACCCCACCGGGTTTTGCATCCAGGCATTGGCAATGAGGATCCAGACGGCGGAAACGTTGGATGCCAGGGCAACGAGCCAGATGGTGACCGCATGGGCCCCGGGGCTCAGGCGTTTCCACCCGAAGGCCCAGACGCCGATAAAGGTGGACTCGAGAAAGAAGGCTACCGTGGCCTCGATGGCGAGGAGGGGACCGAAGATATCGCCCACGTACCGGGAGTAGCGGGACCAATTCGTTCCGAACTGGAACTCAAGGGTGATCCCCGTCGCCACGCCCACGGCGAAATTGATGAGGAAGAGTTTCCCCCAAAAGCGCGCCATGGTCCGGTACTCCTCGTCCTTCGTCCGCACGTACCGTGTCTCCATGAGGGCGATGAGAAGCGACAGGCCGAGGGTAAGGGGTACAAAGAGAAAATGAAAGTAGGTGGCTGCTGCAAACTGAAGTCGCGAAAGGGTCAGGACGTCCACAAGGTCTTACCTCCATGCTGTTCCTTCTTCCCCGGGAATTTTGTCCTCAGACGGCTTACGATCCCCCACACGCCATTGTGCCTCATTGACTGTGTAAAGGCAAGTCTCATTAAATGGAAGCATTATAAAATAAGTATAATTATTGTCAAGTTGAAAATGGCCTTCCGTGTTCACTTTTACGAGCTTTTGTGATAGCTTATGGCCATGTTCGGCATTGGTTTCCCGGAACTCATCGTCATACTTGTGGTGGCCCTGCTGGTTGTGGGGCCCTCGAAACTGCCTGAATTGGCTAAGTCTATGGGCCGGGCCCTGGGTGAATTCCGCCGGATGGCGGACGATGTGAAGGAGACCCTCGAAGAAGAGGCGTTCAAGGAGGAACAGAAGGCCGAAGATCCCGGTCAGACGGAAGTGGAACAGGCGGCCGGGCACTATGGCGAGGCGGGAGAAGGGACTTCATCGGAGGACACTCCCGCCGGGACGGAAAGGCGTGAACCTCCGGTGGCGGAGAAGGGAGCGGAAGAAGCGGAGGCGATGTATACCGAAGCCCGGTCCGGCGGGGAGCCGCGACGCGAAGGCCCCCATTCCCCGCCTGAGAACAGGCCGGAGGACGGTGGTCCCCGGGGCGGCACCCATGAAGCCAAGAAGACATGACGGACGAAAAACAGCCCTTCTTTTCCCATCTCAAGGAACTGCGAGATAGGATCGTAGTCTCCCTCATCGCCGTAGCAATCGCCTTTGTCGTCACCTATTATTTCAAGGAACAGCTCTTCGCGTTTCTCATGAAGCCCTTCATCAGGGTAATGCCGGCCAAGAGCGCCTTCATCTTCACCGGCATTACGGAGGCCTTCATCACCTACTTCAAGATTTCCCTGGTGGCGGCCCTTTTCCTTGCGGCGCCGGTAATCCTGTACGAGTTCTGGATGTTCGTTTCGCCCGGCCTCTATGAGAAAGAGAAAAGATACGTCTACCCCTTCATGTTTTTCGGCAGCCTCTGCTTCGTAGCCGGGGCCCTCTTCTGTTACTTTGTGGTCATGCCCGCCATCTACCGGTTCTTTGTGAGCTATGCCGCCGATTTCATCATCCCCATGCCCGATCTGAAGAGTTACATGAGTCTGACCCTGAGACTCCTCATCATCTTCGGGGGCCTCTTCGAGATGCCCCTCGTGGCCTATTACCTTGCCAGGGCCGGCATCGTGAGGGCACGGTTTCTCGCGTCCAAAAGGCGTTACGCCCTTCTCGGCATCGTGATCCTCACGGCTGTGATCACGCCTCCGGACGTGGCAAGCCAGGTTCTCCTGGCCATCCCCCTCTACGGACTCTATGAGTTGAGCATCATCATCGCACGGGTGTTCGGGAAAAAGGAGGTGCCCGATGGCACGGCTTAACACGGTGATCCTCGCAGCCGGAAAGGGAGAGAGGATGGTCTCCTCGAAACCCAAGGTGCTCCACGAGATCATGGGCAGGCCCATGGTGAGCTACGTGGTGGAGGCGGCGAAGAGGGTCGATGCTCAGAGAGTCGTGGTGGTCCTCGGCCACGGGAGGGAGGAAGTGGCCTCCTACCTCAAGGGATCGGGCGTGGAAATCGCCGTCCAGGCCGAGCAGAAGGGGACGGCCCACGCGGTGCTTACCGCGGAGGCCTCCTGTTCCGGGGGGGACCTCCTGGTGCTCTACGGCGACGTGCCCCTCATCGAGGAGGCGACGCTCGACGCCTTTCTCTCCTTCGCGAGAGAGACTCCGGCCGTCACCTTCCTGACCACCACGGTGGAAAACCCCGCCGGGTACGGCCGGGTGATCAGGAAAGGGGAGTTCATCGAAGGGATCGTCGAGGATGGGGAGGCCACGGCGGAGCAGAAGGCCATCAGAGAGATCAACAGCGGCATCTGCTTCATTCCCGGGCCGTTCTTCCCCCTCATCAGGAAGATTAAGGCGGAGAACCGAAAGGGCGAATACTATCTCACGGATATCTGCACCGTCGCCGCAGCGGAAGACATCCCCGTGCGGGCCTTTCACCACGGCAACGCGACGGAGGTGCTGGGTATCAATACGAGAAAGGAGCTCCTGGACGCCCATACCACCATGAGGAACAGGATACTGGACCGCCACATGAGACAAGGGGTCACCATCCTCGACCGGAACGTCTCCATCGACGAAGAGGTGGTGATCGGGAAGGACACCACCATCTCGCCCGGCTGTTTCATCATGGGGCGGACGATCATCGGTGAAGGCGCCTTCATCGGTCCCGCCACCATGGTGAAATCCTGCCGGATCGGCGACCGGGCCCGTATCGAGGGCTTCACGGTCATGGAGGGGGTCGAGGTGGCGGCAGACGGCACCGTGGGACCCCTTTCCAGGCTCATGGATCAGGGGTGTTAAGCGGTTATGTCCGTTACCGGATTGCGGGGAACAGCCCTTTGTACCTCCAGGGCCGGGGCCGTAGAATATCGTGACTGACCGGCGCCGGTGACGGTGCCGCAGAGGGGGGAGGATCGCAGGATGTGCGGAATAGTCGGGTATAAGGGAAAGGACGAGGCGTCCATGATCCTCATCGATGCCTTGAAGAGACTCGAGTACAGGGGATATGACTCGGCCGGCATCGCGATGTGGAACAACGGCCGCATCGAGATCGCCCGGAGGCAGGGCAAGGTGGAGGAGCTCCGGAGGGACGTCTCCGGTGTGGCGGCCTTTGCGGGCCGTCTCGGTCTTGCCCACACCCGCTGGGCCACCCATGGCATGCCCTCGGAGCGCAACGCCCACCCCCACCGGGCCGAAGACGTGGTGGTCGTCCACAACGGTATTATCGAAAACTACATGGAGCTCAAGGAGCGGCTCAGGGAGAAAGGGCACGTCTTTCTTTCCGACACGGACACGGAGGTGATCCCTCACCTCATCGTGAATCGGATGCACGGCGGACTCGGTTTCGTGGATGCCACCCGGGAGGCCCTGAAGGAGCTGAAGGGGTCCTTTGCCGTGGGGGTGATCAGGGAGCAGGACGACACCATGATCGCTGCTAAGAAAGAGAGCCCCCTCATCATAGGCGTGGGTAACGGCGAGTACTTCCTTGCCAGCGACGCCCCGGCCGTCCTGGACCGGACGAACCGTTTCATCTTCCTCCAGGACGGTGACATGGCCGTCTTCAGGGATGGGCGGTGCGATCTCATGGACCTGGAGGGAAAGGAGATTTCCCGTCCTGTCCAGGTGGTGACCTGGACAGGCGCCATGGCGGAGAAGGGGGGCTACAAGCACTTCATGCTCAAGGAGATCTTCGAGCAGCCCCGGGCCATCTCGGACACCCTTATCGGCCGGACCTTGGAGGAACAGGGCGAGATCGCCTTCGAGGAGCTTGCCCTTCCCGATGTGAGCAAGGTGAAGAAGATCTGGATGGTGGCTTGCGGCACTTCATACCACGCCTGCCTCATCGGCAAGCATATCTTCGAGACCAACCTCCGCATCCCCGTGGAGACGGACATCGCCTCGGAGTTCCGCTACCGTAATCCCATTATGGATGCCTCCGACATGCTCATCCTGGTCTCCCAGTCGGGCGAGACGGCGGATACCATCGCAGCCATGAAAGAAGGGAAGAAGAACGGCGTCTACACCCTCTCCATCTGCAATGTCCTGGGAAGCACCCTTTCCCGGGAAGCGGACGGCGTGATCTTCACCCACGCGGGGCCGGAGATCGGTGTCGCCTCCACCAAGGCCTTCACCACCCAGATCTCGGTCTTCTTCATGCTCATGCTCCACATCGGGCGCCGGCTGGGGGTTGTAGACGAGCCCTACGCCCGGGAGATGATGCGGGAGATGCGGACGATCCCCCGCAAGATCCAGACGATCCTGGACAAGGCCGGCACCATCGAGGAGCTTGCCAGGAAATACATGAACTGCAAGGACTTCCTCTACCTCGGCAGAGGCATCAATTTCCCCACGGTCCTGGAGGGGGCATTGAAGCTCAAAGAGATCTCTTACATCCACGCGGAGGCCTATGCGGCAGGGGAGATGAAACACGGTCCCATCGCCCTCATTGACGAGAACCTTCCCGTCACGGTGGTCTCCCCCAGGGACATGACCTACCAGAAGACGTGCAGCAACATCGAGGAGGTCCTCACGAGGCGGGGCCGGGTGATCCTCCTGACCGACGACGAATCCCACGAGATGGTGAAGAAGGTGGAGGGCACCGTGATCGTCCCTGAGACGATCTACGAGCTCCAGCCCATCGTTCATGCCATCCCGCTCCAGCTCCTGGCCTACTACATCGCGAACCTCCTGGGGACCGATGTGGACCAGCCCCGGAACCTGGCGAAATCGGTGACGGTGGAGTGAGTCCCGAACGTTGACCTCGACGGACGGATCGTTCAGGTTCATCGCCGGTCTCTGCGCCCTTCTCCTGGCGCTGTCCCTCTGGGGGTGCGGCTCCCTCTCATCCTCTTCTCCCGACCCCTATAACGCCGTCATTGCCGAAGGCCGGGCCGCGGCCCGGGAGATCATGGAGAGCACCGGTGCCTCATCCATCTCCCTCGCCCTTGTGGACGGAGAAAAGCTCATATGGGCGGAGACCTTCGTTGCAGCGGACAAAGCAGCTGCTGCGCCCACGGTCGACACCATGTACGCCATCTGTTCGGTGAGCAAGATGGTGGCCGCCGTAGCGGTCATGAAACTCGTGGATATGGGCCTCGTCTCTCTCGACGCGCCCGTTGCCGGCTACATTCCCGCCTTTTCCATGCTTTCCCCTGAATACACCCAGGTCACGGTGAGGATGCTCATCAACCATTCATCAGGATTCCCGGGCTCGGACTACCGGAACACGGTGACCTCCTCGCCCCTCCAGTTCAGGTATTCGGCCCAGGTGCTGGAGACCCTGAAGACGCAACGGCTCAAGCACGCCCCCGGCTATCTGAGCGTCTACTGCAATGACGGTTTTACCGTGGTGGAAGAGCTCGTCCTCGCCCGCACCGGCAAGAACTACACCCAATTCGTCCAGGACGAGATATTCACCCCCCTCGGCATGACCCGAAGCCGATACGGTCTCAACTATTTTCCCGACGGCAGCTATGCGGCGACCTATGAAGGCGACACGGTCCAGCCCCAGATATTCATCAACGCCTTCGGCTCCGGCGGGTTGTTCAGCACCCCCACGGATATGGCGCGGATCGCCATGATGTTCATCGGAAGGGGGAAGGTGGGCAACGTGCGCATCCTCTCCGAGGCTTCCGTTGCCGCCATGGGTGTGGACCAGACGCTCACCGGTTTCAACCCTGTCAAGGCCTACGGGTCGAGTTACGGGCTCGGCTGGGACACGGTTGTGCAGCCGGGGCTGGGCGCCGTGGGCGTTACAGCCTGGCAGAAGACAGGAGACTTTTCTCTTCGCGGGGCCGTGATGACGGTTGCGCCCGCGGAAAAGCTGGGGGTGGTTGTGGCGGGCGCCTCGGGCGGTTTCAACTCCGGAAAGGCGAACATCATTGCGGAGCGGATACTGCTCAAGGCCCTCGAGCAAAGGGGACGGATTCCCTCCATGCCCGAGCGGCTGAACCTCTCTTCCCGCCCCGAAGCAGCGGCGACGGACGCCTTTCTGGATTCGGTGAGCGGCCACTATGCAAACAGCACCGTCTTCTTCCAGGTCAGGAAGAAGGCCGGCTCCCTTGATCTCGTTTCCTACGATGCGGCGACGGGAGGCTGGAAGGAACTGATGACGGGGCTCAAGCACCGGGACGACGGCCGTTTTGCCACGGACAGCGACCCCTCCCGGTCCGTCTCCTTCATTACTGCCGAGGGCCGGCGTTATCTCGTCCTTCGCACGGTAAACGGGTACGGCCATTATCAGGATGATATCATCATGGCACAACAGGTCGCGGCCGCGGGAGGCCTCCCCGCGCCATGGGCCAGCAGGTCGGGAAAGACCTGGCTCCTCACCAACGAGCACCCGGAATCCCCCTTCAAGTGGGCCGCCCCTCTGATGCAGCTGCCGGCTGTCGACGGCTTCCTCCTTGCCGATACGGGGGCGCTTCAGGTGGTGGACCCCTCTTTCAGCGATTCCCGGGCGGCGATGATGCTCCTCATTCCCCAGATGCAGGGCAAGGAGCTTGACGACGTGGTGATCGAGGCCCGCGGCGCCGAGGAGTGGATCCGTTTCGGAAGCTATCTCTACCGCCCCTTCGAGACGGTCCCGGTCCTGACGGGCGGGCCGGTGACCATAGGCGCGGAAGGCCTCGGGGAATGGCGCCTCCTTGATGCAACCGGGGTGACGAGAACCGTTGCCGTCAGCGCCGCACCGACCGGCTCCTGGAGGATATACGACTCCGGTTTCACCGAGATTGAAAGAGGACGAGGCTCGAAGAACCTGACCCTTTCGAACGGCATCTTCTACCTCCTCTTCCATCACGACGCGAACGTGAACCTACCCTGACGCACCCTTTTCTGGTAGAATTGGATACCCCTGAGGCCTGCGAGGGCCGTCCGTCCGGGACCGCTTGTCCGGGCAAAGTCTCTGAAGGAGGGAGCCATGGAACTCATGCCGGCCGGTCGTCACAAGATAGCCCAACTCATCAAGAAGGGCGTCAACATCCCCAACCCCCTCACCCTCGACATAGGGGAAGAGGTAAGGGTGGAGAACATCTCCGGCGAGGGCGTCACCATTTACCCGGGGTGCAGGATTTACGGCGGCAACACGGTCATTTGCGCAGGGGCGAAGATCGGCTACGAAGGACCCGCGACCGTCGACGACTGCCAGGTTGGCCCTCAGGTGGAGCTGAGGGGAGGCTACTTCAGCCGGTCGGTCTTTCTCGACAAATCAAGTATGGGCCTCGGCGCCCACGTGCGGGAAGGGTGCATCCTTGAGGAACAGGCGAGCGGCGCCCACTGCGTGGGTCTCAAACAGAGCATCCTCTTCCCCTTCGTGACCCTCGGCAGCCTGATCAACTTCTGCGACTGCCTGATGGCGGGAGGGACAAGCAGGAAGGATCACAGCGAGGTAGGAAGCTCCTATATCCATTTCAACTTCACGCCGGATGGCGACAAGGCCACCCCCTCCCTCATCGGCGACGTGCCCCGGGGCGTGATGCTGAATCGGCCCGCCATCTTCCTGGGCGGGCAGGGCGGCATGGTGGGTCCGTTGCGTCTCGGTTACGGGAACGTGGTGGCCGCAGGGACGATCCTCCGGAAGGACATGGCCAAGGACGGAAAGCTGATCACTGCCCGGAGTTCCTCGGGCGTGGTCGTGGAGCACGTGCCCGGGGCCTACCCGGCCCTCAACCGGATCGTGGGCAACAACATCCTCTATCTCGCCAACCTCGCCGCCCTCGAGCAGTGGTATATTCACGGGAGGAGGCCCTTTTTCATGACCCAGAAGCTGGGGGATCTCGTCTATACCGGGTGCCTGAGGGTGCTGAAGCTGGCGAGGGGGGAACGGATTAAGCGCCTTCAGGCCCTGGCCGATAAGGTGAGGGAAGCCGTCAGGGAAGGAAGAGGGGCGGGCCGCGACCAGGGGGGGCGGATGGAGTTCACTTCCAAAATCGATGAGTTGACGGGTTTCCTCGAGGGGGACGGCGGCGTCTCGGGCACCGGAGAGCTCCGTGACGCCTTCCTCAGGGAGTTCAGGAAATGGAGAAATGACCGGGGTACGGACTACCTCGACACCATAAGGGGGCTCCCCCCGGCCATCGCCGCGAAAGGGACGGCATGGCTGCAGGGGGTCGTGAATACGGCAAGCAGGGGTGCGGGCGCGATCCTTCCCGCCATGAACCTCTTTGCCGGGGAATAGTCAGGCATCGAAGGAGGAGGCAGATGGGCCGGCTTTTCGGAACCGACGGGATCAGGGGCGAGGCCAACCGCCACCCCATGAACGCTGCCACGGCCCTGTCCGTGGGCATGGCGGTCACCCATATCTTCAAGAATCCCCGGCACCAGCCGAGGGTCATCATCGGCAAGGATACCCGTTTATCCGGGTACATGCTCGAGAGCTCCCTGGAGGCGGGCATCACCTCAATGGGCGGCGTCTCCTATCTCGTGGGCGTGCTGCCCACCCCGGGCATCGCCTTCGTCACCCAGAGCATGCGGGCCGATGCGGGCATCGTGATCTCCGCCTCTCACAACCCTTACGAGGATAACGGCATCAAGATCTTCTCGGGGAGCGGTTTCAAGCTCACCGACGAAGAAGAAGAGATGATCGAATCCCTCATCCTCGGCGGAAACTTAGGCGACATGGTCCCGCCGGTGAGCAGCATGGGGAAGGCCTACCGGATCGAGGACGTCCACGGCCGATATATCGTCTTCCTCAAGAACACCTTCCCCAGGGACCTTTCGATGGAAGGCATGAAGATCGTCATCGACACGGCGAACGGGGCCACCTACCGCGTTGCCCCCGAGATGTTTTTCGAGCTCGGCGCCGATTTGGACGTGATCCACAACAGCCCGAACGGCCTCAACATCAACGACCGGTGCGGTTCCCAGCACACCCAGGACCTCCGCAGGCGGGTTGTGGAGAAGGGGGCGGCCGTCGGCCTTGCCTTCGACGGCGACGGCGACCGCCTCATCGCGGTGGACGAAAAGGGACGGGAGATCACGGGCGACCAGATCCTCATGATCTGCGCCTGTATGTTGAAAGAACAGGGCGCCCTGAGGAACGACCTTGTGGTGAGCACGGTGATGAGTAACCTGGGGTTCCGCATGGCCTGCAAGCGCTACGGCTTCCGCCACCACGCATCCCAGGTGGGCGACCGCCACGTCCTCGAAGACATGGTGCGCCTGGGCGCCGTCGTGGGCGGCGAGGATTCGGGCCACATGATCTTTCTCGATCACCATACCACGGGCGACGGTATCATCACGGCCCTCCAGCTCATCGCCGCCATGCTCCGGACAGGCAAGCCCCTCTCGGAACTGGCCTCTCTCATGGACGTCTATCCCCAGAAGATCATCAACGTCGAGGTGTCGCGAAAGCCCGCCCTCGACTCGATCCCAGAGGCAGTGGATGTCATCAGCCAGGCAGAGCGGGAACTGGGAGAGGACGGAAGGGTCCTGGTCCGCTACTCGGGCACCCAGAACCTCTGTCGCGTCATGGTGGAGGGGCCGAGCAACGAGGTAACCGAAAAGTACTGCACCCGGATCGCGGATGTCCTGAAGGTGGCCCTGAACTGAAGCGCGGCTGAACAGGTGAACGGGCGATGGGGTTACGTGACCGATTCGCCGGCCGGCCCATCCCGCAAAAGAACCGGATGATCACACCCGAAAGGAAGGGATATCCTTGACCTGTCCGGGGCAAGACAGTATAACGTCTGGTAACGTCTCGACGAGGGAGGAGAGGACATGAGGAAGCTCTCAGTGATGATGTCGGCGGTGTTGCTGGCAGCATGTTGTGTGACCGCGGTTTTTACCGGATACGGCTACGGTGCCGAACCGGTCTACGAGGCCCTCAATCCCCGCGGCACCATGCCGGAGATGAAACTGACCCCTCTCGCACAGCGCCCGGCGGACCTGAAGGGCAAGGTGGTCTATATCATCAATTCCTGGAAAGAAGGCTCCGAACTCGAAGGGGTCCTGGCGGAAACGGAGGCCTATCTTACGAAGCGCTTTCCGGGGGTGAAGGTAGTCTCCATGGTCAAGCCGTCGGCTTACATGAGTGACGATCCTGAGCTGTGGGACGAGATGGCGAAGAAGGCCGACGCCTTTGTATACGGCGCGGCGCCGTCCTGCTCCACCACCTTCTTCGCCATCGCCCGCACCGCGGGCATGGAGAAGAGGAATATTCCCGGTGTGGCCCTTGTCTACAATACCCTCGTCGAGGACGCCAAGGGGGCGACCGAATCGGTGGCGACCCCTGTCCGTTTCGTTGCGGTCCCCTATCCCCCCAAATCCCTGTCGCCACAGCAGATGGAGACGGTAATGGAGCAGATCGTGAAGGCCTTGACCGCGCCGCCGACGGAAAGGGAGAAGAAGACGGGCATGTACCATCCCCCGAAGCCGCCTCGCATCGCCCTTACGGGAACCCTGGATCAGATACAGGAACACTTCTACAACAAAGGCTGGACAGACGGCCTTCCGATCGTACCGCCCACGGAGGAGAAGCTGAAGGCCATGCTCAAGGGGACGAAGCACGCCCCTCACGAGGTGGTGACGAAGACCATGTGGCCCGAGAAGTGGGAGGTGACGGTGGAAAAGGTCGCCATCAACGGCATCATGGCCGGCTGCAAGCCCGAACACATGCCCGTGTTGCTCGCTACGGTGGATGCCTTCGCGAGATGGGACAATGCATCCTCCGTCCGTTCCACCAACTCCTTCTCCTTCATGCAGGTCGTGAACGGACCGATCCGGAAGGAGATCAAGATGAATTCCGGGGTGTACGCCCTGGGTCCGGGTAATCAGGCGAACGCGACAATCGGGCGGGCCTTGAGACTGATGATCATCAACCTCGGCGGAGGGCAGGTAGGGGTGAACATCATGGGTGTGCAGGGCAATGTGAGCGCCTACTCCTTCTGTTTTGCCGAGAACGAGGAGATGAGCCCCTGGGAGCCCTTTTCGGTAAATCAGGGGTTCCGGCGGAATCAAAGCACCGTCACCGTCTTCAGCGGGGGGTGGAGTCATGTGGGGAATTATATATCGGAGAAGGTAAGCCTGGAGAGGCTTGCCAGGGATATAGCGGTCTTCGAGTGGCCGAACGGCATCACCCTCCTCCTTTCTCCCCAACGGGCGAAGATGCTGCACCAGATGGGGCTGAAGAAACAGGACGTGGAAGATATCGTCTGGAAGAACGCCACCTCAACGATGAAGGAGTTCAAAAGCAGCATGTACTACCCGGTGTTCATAGAGCCCATCCTGAAGGGAAGGGTGATGTACGGGGAGAAATACCTCTGGCCCAGGGAGTATCTTGACCTGCCGGACGATGCCGTGATCTCCGTCTATCCGAGAAAGTACGTGCGCGTCATCGTGGTGGGCGGGGAAATCAGCCCCATGATGCAGGCGTGGAAGTTCTCCTATCCTACCACCGCCTCTGTGGACAAGTGGCGATAGGCAGGGCGAGGGTGGAACAACGACGAGGGAGGAAATGGGACGGATAAGGGCGTGCGAAGACCGTTCCTTCATGAAAAAAGGCAGGGCCACAGGGCCCTGCCTTTCCTTTCTTGAGGTATGCCCTCTTCGATCTACTTCGTGAGTCTCCGCCTGATCCCCACGGCGGCAAGACCAAGGCCGAGAAGGAGCATGGTAGCAGGCTCGGGTACCCTCGAGGCGGTGGCGATGCCGGACCCCTGTCCTACCGATACGTCGCGAAGTGCCATGAGACCTTGGACATTGTCGAAATTGGCAAAGTCACTGTCAAGAACGAAGGCGAATATGCCTACCGGAGGATTGCCTGGGGTCGACGCCCCACCGGATGCAGGGTCCACATAAAGACCGAAGTAGGTGTAACAATTATCGTTGTTCCGGAACCACTGGTCGTACATGGTGGCCCATGTGGCCTCCTTCTGGAAGATGGCCGGGGGCATAGGATATGATTGACCGGCATCATCGATGACGGAGCCGTTCCACTCGATCTTGAAGAACCACCTGCCGCCTGCAAAGACCTCGTTCCAGTTGGAGCCGGCCGTGTTCGTGGTGGAGCCGGTCACGGCAAACTGCCACCATCCGGCCAGATCCCAGTTGCTGCCCGCTGGAGGACTGATAGTGAAATCCGGAGGCTTTGCGCCGGGTGTTCCCGCATTCAGCTTCGCCACTACGTCACCTGTGCTGTAAATTGCCCCCGCAGGATCGCCATATGTCGACATCCAGTACGTAGGGATTGCCGAGGCGGGTCCCGCGAACAGGAGACCGCAAAGAAGAACGGCCAGTCCGAAATACCATGTGTGTTTCATCGTAACCTCCTCGTTCAGGGTTTTAATTCGGTTTTGGGGTTTTTCCTGCATAAATCGTTCCATTATCCCCTCTTCGGGGTCTCCAATCCCGGGGCTGTCGACGCGGTCCCTTGCTACACGGCCATCCGCGGCCACACAGAAATGTTTGTTCCCGTCACCCGGCTTGAACGGGGAGAACCGACGGGAAACCATAAATCGTAAAGACTTCCGACGGTATGTGCCGGTCACGGCGGGCCTGGTAGCAGTAAGTAGCTGATATTGTTTTCTATTGGGAGTCGGATGAAAGTCGTAAAATTTCCGGACACCGGCCGGGGAATGTTTACAAACCGGGCCACCCCTCCACGGTCCGCCCTCTGCCGGTGCCTCCGGCCCGTTCAGGGGGAAAAGAACTGCCGGACCCCGGTGAGGACCATTTGGGCGGCGAGGGCGGCAAGGACGAGACCCGTTACCTTGCTCAGGATGTTGAGGCCCCGCTTCCCCATCCAACGCTCTATGAAGGACCCGAGCAGGAGGATGGTGCCCACGCTGAAGACCGCGATGAGCAGGGCGAGGCACCCGATGCCCTTATGGAACGGGTCGGTGATCTCGGCCCCGAGGACAAGGAGCGTGCCTGTTGTAGCAGGCCCCACGATGATGGGCATGGCGAGGGGGACAACCGCGATGTCCTCTTCCTCCGGGTGGCGTGTGGTTGCCGGGTTGGCCTGGACCAGCCCCACGGCGGACAGGAAGAGGAGGGCGCCGGCACCGACCCGGAAGGCGTTCAGGGTGATGCCGAAAAGGGAAAAGATCACGTCACCGAAGAAGAAGAGGACCAGACACAGAAGGCCCACGGCCGCGGTCACCCGGATCGCCAGCTTGCGGCGCTGGGCCTCGTCGTAGGCCTTTGTCATGGTCAGGAACATGGAGAGGGCAAAGAAGGGGGTGAAGAGAAAGAAGAACTTGAGCCACACGCTCACGAAGAAACCGATGTATTCCCTCATCCCCTTCGTCTCTCCTGATCAGGTCTTACCGTATATGATCATACCCTGTCTTCGGAAAGGGGGAAACCCCCGTCGCCCCCTGCGTCCCCGTTACCAGAAGCAACCGCGCTGACAGACCGCCGCCTTGCCGTTTGCTTCGCCGGGGAGGGCGTCGGCCGGCGCCTCCGGCTCCACTCACATCTCCCTTCGACGAAGGGAACGGTGTCGGTCTGTGCCCTTCCGAGGACGCCCCTCACTTGATCATCACGAGCAGCATTTTGTAGCGGGTCACGGCCCTCAGTGCGTGGGGCTTGTTCGCGGGCATGATGATCATTTCCCCTTCTCTGACCGCGTGCGGCGTGCCGTCGATGTGAATCTCGGCTTCGCCCTCGAGCAGATAGACGACGGCATCGAAGGGTGCCGTGTGTTCGCTCAGGCCCTCACCCTCGTCAAAGGCGAAGACCGTCATCGTCCCTGAAGGCTTCCTGACGATCTCCCTGCTCACGACGGAATGTTCCTGGTAGGCGGCCAGATCTTTGAGTTTCGTTACCCCGGTCATATCCACGATGTTGGTGAGGTGCTCGGCCATGTGTCCTCCGTCGTGTGCCCCCTTTCTGTAAAACAGATTGTTCACCCCGTCCTTGACCCAAGTCGAGGACTGTAGACGCCGGGCGCGGTTTCCGGCGGATAACGGGCCGGGGGTGCGCAACCGCTTATCAGATGGTTCGCTCCAGGTTGATGGTCTTGGAGGGAACGAATTTGTTCGCGCTGAAGAAGCGAAGGAGTTGGGCGTCGTTCCAGTCCACCAGGGTGTTCACCCTGGTGATGCCCAGGGTTTTCAGGTGGTCCATGAACTCCCTGATCAGCCGCCCCCCGAGGCCCCTGTGCTGATATGCGGGATCCACCCCGATCGTGTCGAGGGTTGCCTTTTCGTCGGAAATGCCGTACTCCCCTACGTAGAGCTCCCCCATGACAAACCCCACCACCGTCCCGTCCGCCTCCTCCGCCACAAGGGACGTGGGGACATAATCCCTGGATTGGACGAACCTCTCGAACTTCGCCTTATAGTATTCGGGGCGGCGAACCTTGAGCACCCTCTCGTCGATGGCGACGATTGCGTCGAAATCCTCGGCCTTCAAAAGCCTGATCTTGACGGCCCTCTCGTTCATAGGGATCCTCCTTTAGGGGCTCATGGGTTGAGATTCGATGCGGTGGACGTACCCGGCACGACCTCCATCTCTATAAAGCCTAAGTGTAGTTGCGGCCCCGAGGGCTGTCAAGCCGGTTCTTTCATAGCGGGGTATTCTTCCGTCCGTCCTCGCGGGCACAAACATCAGGTCCCGGTCGGCCCCCGTGCCCTGTTGACAGCCCTCATGAAGCCCTTATATTTGGAAGAAGATGATCACAGGGTCCCGTACCCGGGAGGCGGAGGTATGGCGGAACAGACTGGAAGCACCGGAAAGCCGATGACGGAAGAGCACGAGTGTCCGATCTGCGGATTTTGCTGCGAGAAGAAACCCCAGAGGGTACCTTTCGACGATCTGCCCGAGAACTGGCGCTGTCCCCTCTGCAATACGCCGAAGAAGGCCTTCGTCACAAAGCCCGGGCGGGATCGGTAGGAGCGGGTCAATTTCCTGCGGGCTGGCCTCCGGTGAGGGATCCGGGGTTCCGTTGAGGAGAAGGCCCGAGTTTCTGCTCGCAGAGTCCGCAGAGTTCCAGGAGGAGGGATAGGGAAGGTGATCGTGATGCGGCGAGGCGGAGATTCCTGAGACCCGCGGGAATGTGATGGAGAAATGCGGGCAGGCCCCTTGAGAGACCGAGAAAACCATAGGCCCCGAGGGCCTGCATGAGGCGCTGGGCCGCCCCTTCCCAGAAGGCCGCCGCAAAGGAGGGACGGTCCAGTGACCGGTCCGAAAGGCCGTAGTAGTGGTCGAGAAGCTCGTCCCGCTCCCGGCCGGCAAACTCCACGTAAGGGTCGCAGAGCAAAGACCCGAGGTCGTAGAAGGGGCTTCCGAAACGCATCCCCTGGAAATCGATAAAAACCGGTTCTCCTCCCCGGATCATCACGTTCCGGGACTGGAGGTCCCGGTGGATCAGGCACCGTGTTCCTTGGCTAAGCCGATCGGCCAGACCGGAGAGTTCCTCTTCCAGCGCCTTGCCGAAGGTGTCCCCAAGCCTTACTCCACACACGTTCCCGACGAAGTGGTCCCTGAAATAGTCTCGTTCCCACCGGTAGAGGCGGGGGCCGAAGCCCTCCATGAGGGGTACCTTTCCCCAGGGAAATTTCTTCTCGGGAAAGGAGTGGAGACGGTGTATCATGGCAAGTGTGTTCCGGTAGAGAGATCCTCTTTCTCCCCAGGGAGCGTTCCTTGCGGACCAGAGGTCCTTATCCCCCAGGTCCTCCATGACCATGAGGCACTGAACCGGGTCGTGGCCCAGCACCCGGGGTACCGGGACCCCGATGGTGCCGAGGAAGTGAGCAAGGTCGGCGTAATAGGCGTTCTCGACCCGCTTTGTATCGTACCGTATGGCGATGGCCGATTGCCCGCCACCCCAGGCAAGGCGGAAGAAGGTGCGATCGGAACCCCTTGCCCCGAGAGGGGCCGCTTCGGGAAGGACGGAGTCGGGAAGGCCGAGGGTCTGCCGGGCGAAGGCGACGAGGTCGTCGACAAGGTTCATTTCATCTCCATGCGGTCCTTCAGGTCAAGGTAGGTTTCCGGGGAGCCGATGTCGTTCCACTCCCCTTCGTCGAGGACAATGCCGCGGATCGCCCCGGCATCCGACTTTATCCTCCTCAGGAAGGCCTCGACGACGGATTCGACCCTGCCCGCCTCGAGATGCCTGAGGAAGGAGGTCTCTACCGTATAGATCCCTGCAAAGAGACAGGTCATGATACCTCGAAGCCCTGTTGCGCGGCGGAGGTCGCAGATGCGGCCGTCCCCGGTGATCTCCACGTTGAGGAGGGGGCCGGCGCTTCTTAGCGCCATCGTCACCTCGGGCCGGTGGGACTCGTGGTCGAGGAGGAGCCGCTTCAGGGGCAGGGTGGTGACCACGTCGCCGTTGTAGCAGATGATGGCCTCGTCTTCAGCGAGAAGGTCTTCGATGTTCTTGAGACCTCCACCCGTGTCGAGGAGAAGCGGCTCGTGGCGGAAGGTAACGGGGGTCCCCTTCCATGTGCCGTCCGGGAATACCCGGCCGTAGGCCTCCGGGTGGTGGTGGGTGTTGACGATGAAGCGATCCACCCCGCACGCCGCGAGGTGGTCCATGGCGTAGGTGATGATGGGTCGGCCTCCAAGTTGAAGGAGCGGCTTGGGGGTGTGCTCGGTAAGGGGGCGGAGTCTCGTGCCGAGACCTGCCCCGAGGATGAAGGCTGTCTTGAATCGTCGCCCTGCCACGATGCCCTGTCCCTAATAGACCCGTTCCACCTGAGCGCCCCGAAAATAGTGGCCGAGGATCCGGTGAGCCGTCCATCCCTTCGACGCCATCACCGCCGCCCCGATCTGGCACAGGCCCACACCGTGGCCCCATCCGGCGCCGTGAAAGACAAACCGCTCAGGCTGCCCGGAAGGAGCCCTGCGGGTCTCCACGATGAAGGCGCTGCTCAGGAGATGACTCCTGGAGAGCCATCTCCTGATTTCCAACTCCTTCCCCACCTCTACGGCCCTTTTCGATCCCCTGATCCGGAGCCGGCGGATGCGGCCCGAAGGCCCCCGCCGAAGAGGGGTGATCTCCTCCAGAGTGCCGAGATCCAGACCTGATTTTTCCCTGATGATGACCTCCAGTTCCGCCCGGGGATACCCGATCGTCCACCGGAAAAAGCGATCGGTCTCCTGGTCAAAGCCGGGCAGAATGGCGGCGAGGAGATGGCGATCCGTGGCATTGCAGTACGCGTCCGGTTCGGAGAGGATCCATCGGCCCGCCTCCTCCTCGGTGGTCACGGGCTTATGAGTCGCAGGGCTGTCGGAAACGGAGGTGAGATAGGGTATCGTCTCGTCACCCCAGGCTGTGGCGAAATTCTCCGTCAGTCCGCCGCAGGCCTTGGAGTATCGGGCATCACAGACGGCTCCCTGCCACGTGAGGGCCATCCCCGTGGTAGCGCGGACCGCCTCCCGGGCGGCGTCTGAGACGATCTTCGTGATACCCTGATAGCGCTGGCAATGGTCGTCGGCGCACACGTCATAGAGGTCATGATCCTCCCGGTCGTACCAGCGGATAAGCCCCTCTTCCCCGGACGGCGCCTCGACCGGAGAAGGGACCCTGCCGGCCCCCTTCTTTCCGGCGAGGGCGGCGAGGAGCCAACTGCGGGAGAGTATGGCGTGGGCCTTGAGGAATTCGAAGGGCGCCCTCCCGCTCATCTCCGAGGAGACGACGCTCTCGAGGTAGCCCTCCAGGGGGAGTTCGTTGACGGCGGCCACGGTCCCGTCGCCGCGGACATGAAGGATGAGGCTGCCCTGGAAGACCTGGTCCTCCTTCCTTTCCCAGTGGAACCCCTTCCCGATGGTGACGCCGAAGAGGCGGAAGGTCGATCCTGCCCGGGTTGCGAGGTGGACGATCGGTGTACGGGCCACTTCCCGGCCTTCACCATCTCTGAGGAGTACCAAACCGCCCTCTGCGCGGGCAGAGAAGGCGCCGGACAGGGCAACGCCGGAATTGACGGTCCCCTGCTCCACATTGCCGGACACTTCGCCCTGGCGGTCGATGATGCCGACGGTGATGGTGGGCTCAAGATCCATGGATCGTTCTAACAGTAGTATGTTTGCCGCTCCGTTGTCAATCGGCCGGACTTGTGGATTCCGGGGGGGCGGGAGGCGGCCGTGGCGGAACGGGGCGGGAGGAATTATATTACGTACCACAGGGACCCGCTGCCCCGGTTTCGTGGTGCGATGTTCGGGTTTGGGGGTGTCTGAACACCGAGGAGGGTTCGATGAGTGAAGACTGGTTGTCAAATGCCTATGACGGTATGTCCCGTCGCCAGTTTCTGGCAATGGCCGCAGCCGCGGGGGCCACGTTGGCCGGGTTCGCGGTGGCCGCGAAACCGGTAGCCGGGGAGATCATCACCACGTCGGCCGAGGGTCTGGCCATCACGGACGCTACGGTCTCTTCGGGCGGTTTTCCGGTACCCGTCTACGAGGCGAGGCCGGCGGGAGCGGCGAAGTACCCCGTCGTTCTGGTGATCCCTGAAGTGTTCGGCATGCACGAGCACATGAGGGATGTGACCCGCCGGTTCGCGAAAGAAGGTTTTTTCGCCATCACCTTTGAGCCCTATGCCCGGGAGGGCGGTGTCCTCAAATTGCCCGATATCGCCGCGGTGCGGAAGGTGGTGGATCCCGTGCCCGACGCCAGGGTCATGGCGGATTTGGACGCCGTGGTCGCCTATGCGAAGGGGCACGGCGCGGCACAGGCGGATCGCATCGGTGTGACCGGTTTTTGCCGCGGTGGTATGTATGCACTCCTGTACGCGGCCCACAGCAGGGAGGTGAAGGCCGCGGTGCCGTGGTACGGTCAGATCAAACCGGCGAAGGATCCGGGCGTACGCGCGGCAGGACCCCTCGACGTGGCGGCGAAGATCGCCTGCCCTGTCCTGGGTCTGTACGGCGAGGCCGACGCAGGCATCCCGGCCGCGGACGCGCGGGAGATGGAGGCAGCCCTGAGGAGTGCCGGAACCACCGCCGAGTTCGTGCTCTACCCGGGCGCACCCCATGCCTTTTACGCCGATTACCGGCCGAGTTACCGGGAAGAACCGGCGAAGGACGCCTGGCGGCGCTGCATAGCCTGGTTCGGCAAATATCTGAAAGGGTAGGGATCCCCCGCCACGACAGGACCGGGAGCCCGAAAACCGGTCAGGACAAACCCGCAGAGAGGGCTCAGGCTTCATTCCAATCATCTTGACAGCCGTTATATATGATGGTATATAACGATGCATCCGTGATCGCTCCCGGAGAGGGGATTGCGGCAAGATCCGGGTACCGGGTCAATACTGAAGGAGGAAGCTTTCTTTGATGAACGCGAGTCGGTCTGTCTTTTTTGCGGTGGCGCTTGTTACGGCGCTCAGTCTCTTCGGTGCCTCGTTACCCTCCTACGGCCGGGACCTCATGGTCTTCGCCGGCGCCGCGAGCAAACCGCCCACGGAAGAGGCGGCGAGGGCCTTCGAAAAAAAGACCGGGGTGAAGGTCTACCTCACCTTCGGCGGGTCAGGATTCGTGCTGTCTCAAATGACGCTCGGAAAAAAAGGTGATATCTACTTCCCCGGGTCATCGGACTATATGGAGCTTGCCAAGAAGAAAGGCCTCGTGTTCCCCGAGACGGAAAGGAACGTGGTGTACCTCGTCCCGGCCATCAACGTTCAAAAGGGAAACCCGAAAGGAATCAAGTCCCTGAAGGACCTCGCGCGACCGGGTCTCCGCGTTGCGATCGCCAATCCTGAGGGCGTCTGCGTGGGCCTCTACGCCGTCGAGATCATCGAGAAGAATGTGACGCCTGAAGAAAAGGCGGCCCTCAAAAGGAATCTGGTCAATTACACGGAAAGCTGTGAAAAGACGGCGACGGCCGTATCCCTGAAGGCAGTGGACGCCGTCATCGGATGGGGAGTGTTTCACTATTGGGATCCTGACCGGATCGAGACAATCCCTCTCAAAAAGGAGCAGATTCCGAGGATCGGCTATATACCGATCGCCGTATCGAAGTTTACCGCCGATCGGGCCCTTGCCCAGAGGTTTATCGATTTCATCCTCTCGGAGGAAGGCAAGGCCATCTTCAGGAAGTACCACTACTTCATGAGCCCTGAGGACGCTTTTGCCTGGATTGGTGAAAGGAAACCGGTCGGGGGAGAATACGGAGTTCCGGCGGAATGGGTCAGGAGATAGACACCCCCGGAGCCATCGCCAAGTCCGACACTGCGGCTGCCCTGTCCTGAAGGGCAAGGAGTTCATGACGGACGGAGCCTTCACGAGTGGCAGGGGCGGGCCCTTATGGACACACGGGATTGATCGCGTCGGCTATCGTGCCGTGCCGCGTCTCCTTGAGGGGCTTTCCGGGTGACGAAAACCGGGCTGGGGATAGAGCACAAAGCCTGACGAAAGGGGTCGCCCCATGACATTCAAACGCCTCGCCATCGCCTTCAGCGTTCTGATTTTCCTGCTTTACGCCGGACTCATATGTTCCCTCTTCTATTTCTACAAGGGCCCCCTTTTTCTCGAGACGCTCTGTTCGACACGAACCCTCTTCTCGCTCAGGCTGAGCCTCATCGCCGCCACCGCAGCAACAGTCATCTCCGTCTTTTTCGCGATCCCGGCGGCGTACGCCCTTTCCCGGTACAGATTCTTCGGCCGACAGGTGATCGATACCATCCTTGAGCTTCCCATGATTGTCTCTCCCGTTGCGCTGGGCGCCCTCATCCTCATCTTCTTCAACACCCCTGTCGGCGACCTCGTTCAACAGAAGGGGGTTCAGGTCGTCTTTACGGTGTACGGGATCCTCTTGGCCCAGTTCATTACCACCGTCGGCATCGCGACACGGCTCATCAAGGCGGCTATGGACGAGATACCGACCAGGTATGAGGATGCGGCGAAGACTCTCGGTGCCTCCCCGGTGAAGGCCTTTCTTACGGTCACCCTGCCGTTGAGCAGGCGGGGCATCATCGCCTCGAGCATTCTTACCTGGGCCAAGGCCCTGGGGGAGTTCGGCGCGACGATCACGGTTGCGGGGTCCATGGCGATGAAAACGGAAACCCTCCCGGTGGCGATCTTCATGAGACTGGCGAGCGCCGATATTGAGGGCACCGCGGTGCTCGTCCTGATCCTCATCGGTCTGGGCCTCGGTCTCCTCTACGGTGTTCGCATGTTCGCGCAGAAACAGTCCTACGTATAGCTGGACGCACGAGGTGAGGTCGACACATAGGGTATGCCCCGGATAGAGCTGAAAGGCATTTACAAACATATACTGAGCGACCTGAACCTCACCGTTGAGGACAAGGAGATAATGGCCCTCGTCGGACCCAACGGCGCGGGAAAATCGACGATCCTCAATGTGATTGCCGGGTTGACCGACTACAGAGGCGAGGTCGTGTTCGATGGGAAGAACATGGACGGCAAGCCCCCGCACCGGCGCGGCATCGGTTATCTCTTTCAGGATTTGGCCCTCTTTCCCCACCTCACCGTGGCGGACAACATCGCCTACGGCCTGAAGGTGCAGGGCTACGAACGGAATGTCCGTCTGAACAGGGTCGACGAACTGGTCAAAGCCCTTCATATAGAGAGGCTGAAGGAGCGGTACCCGCAGAACCTAAGCGGCGGCGAGAGGCAGAGGGTAGCCATCGCCCGCGCCGTGGCGCCCTTCCAGAAGATACTGCTTCTCGACGAACCGACGTCTGCCCTCGACGGGCAGACGGCGAAATACCTGAGGGCCGAACTCCGTCTGCTCCTCAAGAAGCTCGAGATGACGGCGATCCTTGTCATCCATGACCTGCTCGGCGCCGAGGAGATTGCCGACAGAATTGCCATCATCCATAAGGGCCGTATCGAACAGGTAGCCCGTCCGGAGGAGATCTTCTTCAGCCCCCGGACGCGGGTGGTGAGCGAATTCATCGGGCTGCCGAATATCCTGACCTGCGACACATCCCGGGTGCTGTCATCGGGCCTCATTGAAGTCCGGTGCCGCGGCATGACCATCGTCCTGCCCTACGAGGGCAACGCTATCAGGAAGATAGCGATTCCTCCCCATGACATCTACATCTCCGATACAAGACCGCCCGGTCCGGCCCTCAACCGGTACGAAGGCCGGATTCTCGAAATCATCCCCCTTCGTTCAGTGGCCCGGATCAGAATCGATGTTGAAGGAAACACCCTTCTCGCCGAGTTGCCCGCAGACACCCTCGATGAGATGGGGCTTCTGGTGGGGCAGCGGGTCCACGTGATTGTGAAATTGAGGAGGCTCAGGTATTTCGAGTCGGAAGGCCACCCGGAGCATTGAGCCGTGTCGGTGAAAGCGGGAAAAGAGGCCGCGATGCGAGGAATCCCCAGGCGGGAAACACCGCCTGCGCCCGCGTAAAACCCCGGCGTCTCAGACACTGCAAGGCCTGAGGCGTGCGGTCCCCGTGCCGTGGAGGGACGGCGAGCCGCCGCCCCCCGGCTGCAGGGGATCTTCCGCTACTTGGTGAGCAGTACCGGCGCCTTCGCCCCCTTCAGGACATTCCTGGCAACACCCCCGATGAGGTATTTTGCGAGACCCGAGGTCCCGAGAGAGGCGATCACGATGAGGTCGATGCCCTTGTCCTTCTCCTCCTTGAGGATGGCCTCGGCAGGGTTACCTACCCCTATGTCCGTAATTACCTCCACCTCTCTGGCTCCCGGGAATCTTCCGAGCTGGGCCTCCATCATGGAGGCGGCAGACTCGATCTGCTGTCTTTCCAGGGTCGCGACCATCTCCCCCGGGACGGCGTAATCGACGGCAACCATCCGAAGCCCTGCGACCACGTGAAAGAGATAGACCTTTGCACCGTACTGCTTGGCAATATCGATGGCCTGTTTGAGGGCCTTGTCCGAATACTCCGAGAAGTCGGTTGGAACAAGAATCTTGGTCGGCCTGAGCATACCTTTCACCCCCTTTCGAAGGACTGCCTTGTGCTGATTACAGGGACGGTCACCCGTTCTCCTCGCTCTTCGACAGAAGCACGGGGCACGTACTGCCCTTCAACACGTTTCGTGCCACGCTGCCGATCAGGAATCGCGCAACGCCCGCGTGCCCGAGAGAGGATATGACGATGAGGTCCACCCCGTTGTCCTCCTGAAAGCGGAGGATTTCCTTGTAGGGAACCCCGATTCGTGCCTCCGTTTCGATCTTTGCCTGCCCGGCCAGGCGAAGACGATCGAGTTGCTTGTCCATTTTTGTCTTGGCCGCCCGAAGCAGTCTGCCCTGCCTCCTTTTGATGGTGGCGGGAGAGATGGAGATGTCCGAGTAATAATCCTGGAGCGCGCTCCCGATTCTTTCTTCAACCACGTGGAGGACATACATCCTGGCCCCGTATTCCTCTGCGATGGCGGCGGCCTCCTTCAGCGCCCGGTCCGAATACCGGGAAAAATCGGTTGGAACGAGTATCTTTGTTGGTTTGAGCATGCCACTCACCTCCTTTCGATGAACGAGATCAACAATCAGGTCTGCACATCGCCCAATGCCGAACCTTTACCCCTTTCGCTAGCGAATGAAGGAGTGTGTGCCGCCGGCCGGAGGGAATCTCAAAGGGCAAGGGAGGGCCGAACGTGATATGGCGGAGTGAGCGCGGAGAGGGGGGAGACCTTTCGTGGAAACGATCCGATATACTCTTGGGGAAAGAACGCCCGAAGACCCCATGTGTACATCCTTCTAATGCAATCTTATCCGCGAAAAGGGTAAACGTCAAGGGCACTCAGGTAGTTTCACCTCATCGTTCCGTACCTTTTTCCGAACATGAGGGGTGTCGGCAGGCGAACGGTACACGGCGGGACACTCCTGCCCCTTCGGGCCCCTTGTGTCCCGAAAGCCTCCCCTATTGCGGTTTCCTGGGACAGACGACTCCTGCGAGCTGCTCCTGAATGGAACCTTCCGGTGTGGGACCCCAGTCTCGATGGCTTCCCGTCTTTGCGTAGTCGATGGTCTTGCCGTTGTCGGCCACCTCGAAGATCTCCAGGATGACAAACTCCGGTTTTGCCTCCATGCACTTGAACTCATAAAGGATGAGCCGGACCTTGAGGCGTTCGAACCCATCCACGAACATGCCGTGCCGTTTCCGCTTCGCGAGGTAGGCTTCCCGTCCTTCCCGTGAGTAGGATACCCTGTGCCACACCCTCACCGTCCCGGCCGGTGCGTTATCGACGGGCTGGACGCTGTAGGAGTGTTCTCCTTCGCCGTCGGTGGCGTACCGGGTCCATTCGCGGACCTCGGTCACGGCAGGCAGAACACCGTCCCGCGATGCCTGAGCAGCCCTTTTCTGCTGGTAACTAAGGTAAATGTAGCCCACCACGACGACGGTGACGCCGACGAGGAGACCTACCACTACTGCGTGGAGGAGACCGGCTTTCTTCCTGCTCATTCCACCTCCCGGTGAGGTTTTTGCCTCAGACCCCCCTTGAGGTGCATGGAGTGTTCCCCCCGGGGTCCGACAGTCCGCACGGCTGATTGAGCCTACATTTAATACCATCGACCGGAGAGTGTCAACTCCGGAAGCCTGTGACGAGGGCATGGACGGGGAAGAGTTTTCTTCTTGACAAATGGAGTGCTCCCTGATTTCATCGTTGTTGCAGCCGCGTGCAAAAAAACTGTCAAGGAGGAGCAGATGGGGGCGATCCGGGAGATCAAGGCCAAGGGGATGGACGTGAAAGGGTTTATTGAGGATAAGGTGAGCGAGATCGTGGGTACGGTGGGGTCGGGGACAGCGATCAACGCCCTCTCCGGCGGTGTGGACTCCTCTGCGGTCACCATGCTGGGCCACTGGGCCCTGGGGGATCGCCTCAAGACCTACTATATAGACAGTGGTCTCATGAGAAAGGACGAGGCCGTTCAGATCGTGGGCCTTTTCGGCAAGCTCGGCGTCAAGGTCGAGGTGATCGATGCGAAGAAGAAATTCTTCGCCGCCCTCAAGGGGATCACCGATCCCGAGGAGAAACGGGAGGCGGTCACCCAGACCTTCTACAAAGATGTCTTCGGAAAACTGGTAGAGAAGAGCAAGGCAAGGTACCTCTTCCAGGGCACCATCCTGACAGACGTGGACGAGACCGTGGCCGGCATCAAGAGACAGCACAACGTCTTCATGCAGCTCGGGATCGACCCCGAGAAGGCCTTCGGCTACAAGATTCTCGAGCCCCTCGTGCAACTGAGAAAGGACGGGGTACGAAAGGTGGCGGCGGCTCTCGGTCTTCCTGCAAGCCTTTACAACCGCATCCCTTTCCCCGGACCGGCCCTGGCGGCGAGGGTGATCGGTGAGGTCACCCCCGAGAGGGTGGAGACCGTCAGACTGGCTACCGCAGTGGTGGAGCAGGAACTGGCAAGGGTCAAGGCCTTCCAGTACATGGCCGTCCTCCACGACGACAGGGTAACGGGCATGCGGGACGGGAAACGGGATTACGGCATGCAGATAGAGGTACGCTGCTGGGACAGCGCGGACGCGCGAAAGGCGACCCCGACGGAACTGCCCTTCAGCAAGCTCACGAAGATCGCCCGGAGGATCTGCCGGGAGGTGCCCGGCGTGGTGAGCGTCACCTATAACATCGCCACCAAGCCTCCCTCAACCATAGAGGCGGTCTGAGGACCGTAAGACGGCTAAAGTCCGACGATGTTCTGGGCGAAGTCCGGATCCTGCCTCAGCTTTCTGGCAAACCGGAGGTACCGTGCCACGATGGCCCGTACCGCCAGCTGGAGGGCATAGGGCCGGATGGGCTTCTCGATGAGGTGGTTGATGTCGGAGGCGATGCACATATTCACCACATCGGTGCTCGCATTGCCCGTGACCACGATGGTGTCCTGGTATGCCATGGGGTACTTGTCGGCAATGGCATCGAGAAAACTGAAACAATCCTCGTCTCCCAGGTACACGTCGAGGATGAAGATGGCCACCTCCCCGTCGCATCCGCGGCAATGAGCCACAGCCTTGTCCACGTCCGTGAAGGAGTGAGCATCGCCCCAGGTGTAGAAGGTCTTTACGGTTTCGGAGATGACGTGGCACACGGTGGGATCGTCGTCGACGATGATCACATCCAGACTGTCCGTCATGGGGCACCTCCCGCGCCTTTCTCTCTTCCACAGTTATGGCACGACCTGGTTTTTTTGTAAAGCCGTGCGACGTCCCTTTCAGCCCACGGAACCCCTTTTTTTCTGCGCCTTGCTCTTGTGCCACTGGTACAGGAGACCCAGGGCAAGCATGGACAGCCCGCTGGCGTCGCTCACCGTACCCGGATTGACGAGGAGAAGCCCGCCGACGGCAAACCAGACCCGCTCATACCAGCTCATGGTGGTGAGGCAGTAGCCGATCATGGTGACGCCGAGACCGAACATGCCGCAGGCGGCAGTGACCAGGTTCTGGGTGAGGTTCCACACGGTGGTGTTCACGAGGAGCATGGCCGGGTTGAGCACGAAGATGTAAGGGACGATGAAGGCCCCTATGGCCAGCTTGGTGGAGGTAAAGCCGGTCTTCATGGGGTCCGACTTGGCGATGCCCGACCCCGCGTAGGCGGCGAGGGCGACCGGTGGCGTGAGGTCGGCCACGATGCCGAAATAGAAGACGAACATATGGGCCGCCAGGGGGTGGACCTTGAGCAGGATGAGGGCAGGGGCCGCGATGGTGGAGGTGATGATGTAATTGGCCGTGGTGGGCGCGCCCATGCCGAGGATGAGGGAGGTGATCATGGTGAAGAAGAGGGTGGGCAGGAGATAACCGCCGGCCAGGTCTATAAGGCCGTTGGCCAGCTTCAGCCCGAGCCCCGTGAGGGTCACCACCCCGATGATGATGCCGGCGCAGGCGCAGGCGATGGCCACACCCAAAGCGCCCCGGGCACCGGCGGCGAAGGCGTCGGCGATCGCTACCGGTCCCATACGGGTCGATTTCCTTAACTGGGCCGCCACCACGCAGATGGCGAGACCCATGAGCGCGGCATAGAGGGGGGTGAAACCCCAGACGAGGAACACGACGATGGCCACGAGGGGAAGGAAGAGGTGACCCCTCTCCGCCATCACGGTGGCGAAGCGGGGGAGCTCATCCCTGCTCATGCCGCGCAGTTTGGACCTCTTCGCCTCGAAGTGGACCTCGATGAAGATGCCGAGGAAGTAGAGGCAGGCCGGGATGGCCGCGGCCTTGGCGATGTCGAGATAGGGCATGTTGAGGAACTCGGCCATGATGAAGGCCGCCGCCCCCATGATGGGCGGCATGATCTGTCCCCCTGTGGAGGCCGAGGCCTCCACGGCGGCGGCGAACTCGGGACGATAGCCCAGCTTCTTCATCATGGGGATGGTGAAGCTGCCCGACTCCACCGTATTCGCCACGGAACTCCCCGATACCATGCCCTCCAAAGCGCTCGTCACCACCGCGACCTTGGCGGGTCCACCCGAGGCCCATCCGGCCACGGCGTTGGAAATGTCGATGAAGAGCTGGCCCAGGCCCGTTTTCTCCCGGAAGGCGCCGAAGAGGACGAAGAGGAAGATGAAGGTCGCCGATACGCCCAGGGGGATACCGAGGATGCCTTCGGTGGTGAGGTACATGTGGGAGGCGATGCGCTGGAGGGAGTAACCCCGGTGAGCGAGAAAGCCCGGGAAGTAGGGTCCGAGGTAGGCATAGACGAGGAAGACCACGGCGATCGTCACGATGGGAAGACCCACCACCCTCCGGGCCGCCTCCAGGGTGAAGAGGATGCCGAACCCGGCGAAGACGAAGTCCATCGTGCCATAGTCCCCCCCTGCCTCCATGATGCGGGTGTAATTGAAGGTGAGATAGAGCCCCACCACGGCGGCGAATCCGGCGACCAGGTAGTCGTACCAGACGAGCCGGTTCGACCGGTTGGAGGCGCGGAAGGGGTAGAGGAGGAAGACGAGGGTAAAGGCGAAGGCGAGGTGCACGGATCGCTGGATCTGGGCGGGCAGAAGGCCGAAGGCCGCCGTATAGACCTGAAAGCAGGAGAACCCGACGGCGATCACATAGACGAGCCAGTGCTGGTATCCGGCGAGGCGCCGGAAGGCGGACTGTTTGTCCACCTTTTCGAGGATCTTCGTGATTTCCTCTTCGCTCACCTCGGGCTGCATGTCGCTGGCATAGACCACCTTTTTCTCATCCTTTTTGTCACTCATGGAGCGCACCTGCCTTTCCAGATTTGGTAGAGGGAAAACCGTCGCGCCCGGAAGGTGAGGCTCGTCCCCGGCGGGGCAACGTCTTCAAGGGGTGTCTTCTTCCCCCTGACATGAAGGGTATGTCGTGCCGTCCGGCCCACGAAGATGGTGATTTCCGGGAGGGGTCGATTGACCGTCCATACAAGCCAGCCGTCCCCGTCCCGCGTAAGTTTTCCGCCTTCCCCGTCGTGAGTGGGCATACCCGCGCCGAAGGCGTCGAAGCGGGATTGGGCAATGACGAGGCCATCCTCACCCATCCGCAGGGTGTCGTAGACGGGTCTTCTGTTGACGGAATGGAGGTAGGAAATGATGAACGGTTCCCCTTCGTCAAGACGGGCGCAGAAGAGATCCTCGCCCGTGCGGGTGGAGGTCGCGACCAGAACCGGATGGCGGGGAAAAACCAGGAGAAACAGGCCGGTGAGAACACCTATGGAGAGAATGGTTGCGCCGAACCATATCTTCATCGAGGAACCCGCAGGACCGGTCCATCGGCGAAACGAACCGGCCCCGCGCTGTAAGTGCCTATTTCATGGCGCCCTTTTCCTTGTAGTATTTCACTGCGCCGGGATGGAAGGGTATCGAGACGCCGCTCACCGCCGTCTTGAGGGAGAGTTCCTTCCCCTTGGCGTGGGAGGCGGCCAGTTCCGCCTGGTTGTCGAAGAGTGCCTTCGTCAGTTTGTAGGCCACGTCGTCGGTCATCTTGGCGGAGGCGATGAGAACCGCATTGACCGCCACCGTCTTGACCGGGGAGGTCTGGTTCTTGTACGTGTTGGCGGGAATGGTCACGGCCGCCAGGAAGGGATACTTTTTGGTGAGCGCCGCAATCTTGTCGTCGGCTACGGACAGGATGCGGAGATTGTGCTGGGTGGCCACATCCATGATGGCCGCGTTCGGGATGCCTGCGGTGACGATGAAGGCATCGATGTGCTTGTCCTTAAACTGCTCGGCGCTCTCGGAAAAGGAGAGGTACTGACCCCTCACGTCCTCCTTCTTCATGCCGTAGACGTCGAGAAGTTGACGGAAATTGGCCTCCGTCCCGCTGCCGGGGGCGCCGACCCCCACCTTGCGCCCCTTCAGGTCGGCAAAGGTCTGCACGGGGCTCTCAGCCCGGACCACGACTTGGATGACCTCGGGGTAGAGGACCGCGATCGCCCTCATGCCCGTCAGTTTTTCCTTGAAGGTTTCCTTGGCATTGTATGCGAAATCGAGGGTGTCGCTCTGAACCAGGGCCAGTTCCGCCTCACCCTTGTTGATGAGTCTGACGTTTTCCGCCGAAGCGCCTGTGGCCTGGGCAGTGACGTTCATACCCGGGATCTTGCTGTTCCAGATCTTGCCCATGGCACCACCGAAAGGATAATAGGTTCCGGCCGTGCCCCCCGTCGCCAGAACCAGTTTGGTCTGTTGCGCCAGCAGGGCGGACCCCATGGCCATAAAGAACACCGAAGCAATTAGGATGATTGCCAACTTCTTCATGATTCCTCCCCCGTTCGTTGATTTTTGGCGCATTGCTGCGGTCTTTCCAGTCTATGGAAATCACCGGTTTCTGTCAAGTGCTATCTCCTTTGTCTTTTCAATGATTCGGATGTATTGGTCGAAGGCGATACCGTCCACCGAGCGACCCTGGGTTCCCGTTATGCCGTCCACCGACGGACCGTTGCGGACCAGATGATCGAGGACCTCCATTTCCCGTTCAGGGGTCACCCTGTTCAAGACCTCGGGGGCACCCAGGTTAAGCGCCACGCCTGCAAGGAGGGCGTAGGCGCCCCAGTTGGAGATGCCGCAGGAGAGAAAGAAATCCGTGGCCACCCTGCAACAGAAGAGGGCTTCCATACCGGTTGCGCCCTCTTTGCTGAAGACCTTCCAGGGGACGCGGCCCGACCCGATCTCGTTGCCCCGGTCTCCTATGCCGATGCTTTCGAAGGACAAACCGGAACGGACCTCGGGCTGGAGGAGGAGATGGGTCTTCCCGGTGAAACGGGTGATGTCCTCGCCCCGGGCGTTGATACAACGGTTTCTCATGGACGGCGGGACCGTGTTGCGAAAACCGGCCAGGTCCGTCTCGTCGTGGGAGCCCTGGAGGACGATCGAATCCTCCGTGTGGTTGGGACCCACCCTTTCGATGAAAAGGAGATGGGAGAGCCCCTTGCCGGGGCCGCTTTCCAGGAACCGGCGGGCGAATCGCAGGGAGTTGAGGCTCAGGGGCTCGTCGTTGCTCGACCTCGTGACATGGGATTCCTCGGGGTGTTCCATGGGAAAAGAAATAAGAGGGATCTCCCTGTCCGAGAGGCCGAGGACCTTGAACCCTTCGGACAGGGTGGACAGGGTGTAGAGGTCCGAGAGGAGGAGCACCTCCATGCCCATGGATCTCAACCCCTCGGCAAGGATGAGGGCGCCGGGCGGACCGTCCGTTTCCGTGGCCGGAGGGGTGGCGCCGGGGATGTAGAAACCGGTGACGATGGCCACCTTTCTGCCCCTCCGGGCGAGCGACTGCACGGCCCCCCAAAGGTCCGAGTAGGGTACCAGGGGGTGGTTCTCCCACCGGTGGTGACTGTGGGAAATGAGAGGGTAGGGATAGTTGATGACCTTCTCGATCAGGTCTATCTGCTTTCTCGGGGACGGACCGGGTTTCATCGAAGTGGAGGTTCCGGGTGTCTTCTGCTCCTCACCATCTTGTCCTGAAATGCCTTGATTTACGTGGGGTTAGTATAGATGAGGGTTTCCCGGGGGTCAAGGAAAAAAATAAGGTATACTATGGGCCATGAGCGACGGAGAACGGAAGGGCCGATCAATCCTGAGACCCCTGAGAGAACCGGTCTTTCGCTCTATCGCCATCGCGAACGTGGTCTCCATGATCGGTACCCTCATGCATGACGTGGGGGCGGCCTGGCTCATGACCACCCTCGCACCCACCCCGGTCATGGTGGCCCTCGTGCAGACGGCCTCCACGGGTGCCTTCTTCGTTCTCGCCCTGCCGGCCGGCGCCCTGGCCGACATCCTCGATCGGAGAACACTCCTCATCTGGGCGCAAGTCACCATGCTCGTTCTTTCCTTCCTCCTGGGTTTCCTGACCCTTCTGAGCCTGACGACGCCCCCGATCCTTCTTGTCCTCACCTTTTTTCTGGCCCTTTGCGCCGCTGCCAACGGGCCCGCCTGGCATGCCACCATCCCGGAACTCGTGGAACGACAGGATCTGGCCGCCGCCATCGCCCTCGGTTCCGTAGGCTTCAACATCGCCCGTGCCCTCGGTCCGGTCATCGGCGGTGCGGTCGTGGCTCTTCAAGGGCCTGAGGCGACCTTTTTCCTCAACGCCCTTTCCTACCTCGGCATCGTGGTCGTGTTGACACGATGGAAACGCCCTGCGGAGGCACGGACCCTTCCGGAGGAACGTTTTCTCGCTGCCATGCGGGCGGGCCTGAGGTATGTGCGCCATGCCCCCGAGGTAAAGGCGGTGCTGATCCACTCGGCATACCCCGCCCTTTTCGGCAGCGTCATATGGGCCCTCCTCCCCATCGTGGTGCGGCAGGAAGCAGGGTTCAGCTCCATGGGTTTTGGGATGCTCCTCGGTTTCTTCGGATTCGGTGCAATCATCGGGGCCACCGTCCTCACCTACGTGAAAAGGCGCTTTACCCTCAATGCGCTTCTCCTGTGCACCTCCTGCTGTTTCGCCTGCTCCATCTGTTTCATGGGCTTCACCCGCTCCTTTACCGGCTTGGCATCCTCGATGACGGTCGCGGGAATGGCGTGGCTCCTCCAGATCTCCTCTCTCCTCGCATCGGTCCAGACGGTGATCCCCACCTGGGTGCGCGGTCGTGTGCTCTCCGTCCATATGGTGGTTTTCTTCGGGGCCTTGGCAGGGGGCAGTCTTTTAAGCGGCGTTGCGGCCTCCCTGTTCGGTACAAGGGCCACGCTGGTGGCGGCCTCCTGTCTTCTCGCAGGGAGTGCCTTCCTCTTCCGGCCCTGGCGCCTCGCATCGGGAGAGGATCTGGACCTGACGCCCTCCCTCCACTGGCCTTCCACCGCCCTCGCCCAGACCCCGGGACTGGAGGACGGCCCGGTCCTCATTGTCGTCGAGTATGAGATCGACCCGGGGACGGCAGAGGATTTCCTGGAGGCGGTGGCCGACCTCAGGACGGTGCGGAAGCGGGACGGAGCGATACGGTGGAACCTCTTCCACGATCTCGACGACGGGGGTCACTACGTGGAGTCTTTCATCGTCGATTCCTGGGGGGAACATTTGAGACAGCACGAACGGATCACCGTGGCGGATCGGGAAAAGGAGGAACGGGTCCTCTCGTATCACCGGGGTGCCGGGCGTCCCCGGGTCATGCACTACCTTGCCGAGGCGGTGACGTCGGGGAGGGAACGGAAAAGGGAGGACCGATAGAGGGGGTTATCGGTCCCTCGCCAACTGACGGGACTCGAGGATGGTTTCCATGGTCCTGTGATCCACCGGTCTGGAGAAGAGATAGCCCTGGCCGTGGCCGCACCGGATGGCCCTGAGATGGCCCAGTTGCTCAGGGGTTTCGATCCCTTCGGCGATCACCTCGATCCCAAGATTCTTACCCAGCAGAAGGATCGTCTCCACGATCCGGTCATGCTCCTTGTCTCCTGAGATACGGTTGATGAAGGAGCGATCGATCTTCAGCACGTCGATGGGGAGGTTGGGCAGGTAGCTCAGGGATGAGTAGCCGGTACCGAAATCGTCGAGACAGATCTGTATCCCATGGGCCTTGAGCTTGGCCAGTGTGTCCGTGACACCCCGGGTCTGATCCATGATGACGGCCTCCGTGATCTCGATATCGAGGCAGGCAGGACTGAGCCCCTTTTCCCTGCACAACCCGAGGAGCTCATCGGCGAAACCGGTCTGCTTCAGTTGAACCGGTGACACGTTGACCGACACCCTGGGTACCTTCGGAAACCTCTTCTGCCACTCTTTCAGTTGCTCGCAGACCATGGTAAAGACCGCGGTCCCTATGGGGATGATGAGCCCCGTCTCTTCGGCAAGGCCTATAAATTCGGAGGGAAGCAGGAGCCCCCTTTGGGGATGCTCCCACCGGACAAGGGCTTCGAGGGAGGTGATCGATTCGTTTAGCAGGGAGACGATAGGCTGGTAGAAGACCCTGAATTCCCCGACCTCGATGGCCCGTCTCAGATCTCGTTCCAGGTGGAGGAGGGCCACGGCCTGTTCTCTCATGGCGGCGTCGAATACGGCATACCGGGCCTTCCCGGCCGCCTTCGCCCGGTACATGGTAATATCCGCGTCCCTGAGCATGTCCTCCGGCCCCTGATATTCCGGTGAGCTGAGGGCGATGCCGATGCTGGCGGAGACGAAGAGTTCGGCCCCCGCGACCCTGAAGGGCTCGCTCAAGGAGTGCTGGATCCTCCGGGCGATGGCTTCAGCGATCCCTACCTCCCTCACGTCGTCGCAGAGGACCACGAACTCGTCGCCTCCCAGACGTGCCACCGTATCACCAGGTCGCACGCATCGTTCAAGCCTCCTCGCCGTTTCGCAGAGGAGGGCATCGCCCGCCATGTGGCCGAGGCTGTCGTTCACCACCTTGAAACGGTCGAGGTCCAGGAAGAGGACCGCGCAGAGATGATCTCCTCCCCTCCTGGCCCTCCTGAGGGAATGGCCCAGGCGGTCGGTCAGGAGGGCCCGGTTGGCAAGGCCCGTGAGGGTGTCGTAGAAGGCATCCCGGAGGAGCTGTTCCTCCGTGCACTTACGGCTGGTAATGTCCGTCTGGGACCCGGCCATGCGGTAGGGTTTGCCCGATTCATCCCTTACGGCGATGCCCCGGGTAAGCATCCACCGGTATGTGCCGTCCCGGTGAAGGATCCGGTACTCCGCCTCAAGATGCCCGGTGATGCCCTCGAGGTGGGAGTTCATGTCCACCTTCAGTTGCTCAAGATCTTCGGGATGGACTCTTCCCAACCACTCTTCGAGGTTTTTGCCCACTTCATGGTCCTCGTAGCCCAACATTGCCTTCCAGCGGCTGGAGAAATTCACCTCGTTGGTCAGAAGGTTCCAGTCCCAGAGGCCGTCGTTGGCGGCCAGAGAGGCCAGGGCATACCGTTCCTCGCTCGCCCGGAGCGCCCTCTCGGTCTGTTTCCGCTCCGTGATGTCCCTGAGGATGACGAGCCCTTCCTTTTCACCGCTTCGGGCTATCCGCACCTCCCACTCTCTCATCGTTCCCTCGCTGCGGCTCTCGCACTCGAAGAGGGCGAGGTGTGCTCCTTCCAGGACCTCCCGGAGGCCTGTCATGAGCCGGGTGGCAATAGGGGCGGGGAAAACCTCGTAGACTATGGAAGGGGTGGCCGTGCCCTCATCTCCGGTGATGGTGCGGCCCGGCAGCGGTGAGCCTGACCGCCCTCTCGTCTCCAGAATGATCCCCTCCGCGTCCACCCGGAACATGTCGTCGGGTATGGCATTGAGGAGGGCCCGGTTTCTCGATTCCGTCCTGAAGAGGGTATCGAAGGTCCTGCCCGCCCTGAGAATGTAGCGTACCCGGTGTCCCAGGATGAGCCAGTTCACCGGCTTGGTGACGAAGTCGGTGGCCCCGGCCTCGTAAGCGCGGCTGATGGATTCGGTATCGTCCAGGCCCGTCATCATAATCACCGGCACGTTGGCCCCGCCGGGCATGGCCCGCAGGCGGCGGCAGGCAGTGAAACCGTCCATGACAGGCATGAGTACATCGAGGAGAATCAGATCGGGTACGGCAGACCGGAGACAGGCCAGTACTTCTTCGCCGTTCTCAGCCTCCTCCACGGCGTACCCTTCCTGTTCCAGGGAGGCCCGGGCCAGGATCCGCATGGCCACATCGTCGTCCGCGATGAGAACGACCGGGGCCGTTTGTGGACTTCTCGTTTCCACGCTATGCGGACCTTCCTGATAGTTCTTTGCTGAGGGCTTCCTTCACTCTTTTGTGTTCCTTTTCTATGGCTGCCACCAGGCCGGACGCCTGTTCCACTGCCTCGGCCTTCCCCATGGCCTCCATCTCTCTGCAGAGCCGGGCCAGGGTATCGGCGCCGAGGTTAACGCTGGAGGACTTGAGGGTGTGGGCGGCGACGTGGATCTTCTCCCCGTTCTTCTCTTCTATCGCCTCGCGGAGACCTGCGAGAAGCCGCTCCGAGCTGTCGAGGTAGAGGCCGACGATCTTTTTCAAAAGGTCGTCACTGCCCGGCTGAAGGGCCCTGATCCTTTCGAGGGCCTCTGCATCGATGACCGGTGATAGGTCGGATCCGTTACTGTCCATGGTCTGCTCCTTTGGTGCTCCCCTTTCCGGGAGGTTTTGACCGTTCCTGGTAAGCCATCGTCCCACAACCGCCCTCAGTCGTTGATGCTGAGGGCTTGCCGAGTCGTCCGGGCCCGGCACGACAGAAGGGCTTTCTTGGCTCGACGGTCGACCCTTGTCAAGGCCAGATCATACCTCGAACCCGTTTTTCGGAAAAAAAAGAAAACCATTAAGAACCTGGCCGGTTGGACGGGGTCCTCCCGCCGTCTTTTGTAATCTCCGTGGCGATGTGGTAAACTGCCCAGCGTGTTCGCATCCTCCTCTATCTCCTGCGCCTTTCTTTGCGTAACAGGTACAAACTGAGTGGCGTTCACAAACCCGAGCTTCAAAGGAACGATACAAAGGTAGTATTATGATTTCCTCCACCCCATTACCCCCTCTCATCATCAAGGGGAAGACAGTCAAGGTGCCCGTTATCCAGGGAGGCATGGGGATCGGGGTCTCTCTCGCCCCTTTGGCCGGTGCGGTGGCCCGCGAGGGGGGGCTCGGTATCGTATCGAGCGCCGGCCTGGATCGCCTTGTTTCCAGGAGGAAGGGCAAGCGGACGGGGAGCTATGAGGCGGCCTACGAGGAGGTTTCTCTCGCCAGGGAAGGCGGGGGGATGGCAGGGATCAACGTCATGGTGGCCCTCGTGAAGGACTACGGTGATTCCGTGAGGGGAGCCATCGACGCGGGTGCGGACGTGATCATTTCGGGAGGGGGCATGCCTCTTTCCCTGCCCACCATCAAGGATCCGGGGGAGACGGCCCTCATCCCCATCGTTTCCTCCCCGAGGGCCCTGGAGCTTATCTGCAGGAAGTGGGAACGATCAGGATACCGGCCTGACGGAGTGGTGCTCGAAGGGCCTCTGGCGGGCGGCCACCTCGGCTTCGACTTTGACGAGCTCGGCCTTGAGTCGAACAGGCTCGAGAATCTCCTGCCGCCGGTCAAAGACATATCCCTCCGCCACGGGGGGTTCCCCGTTATCGTGGCGGGCGGCATTTACAGCCACGAAGACATCGTGAAGTTCCTCCGCCTTGGCGCCGACGGCGTACAGATGGGAACCCGGTTTCTTGCCACCGAGGAGAGCAGTGCCTCGCAGGCCTACAAGGAGGCGGTGGTGAATGCAGGGAAGGAGGACATCCTCGTCTCCAGAAACCCCGGTTCTCCCTGCAAAATGCCCTTCATGGTGATCCGCCAGTCACCCATGTATCTTTCGGCTTTGGCCCGGCGACGTGCCCCCCGGTGCGACAAGGGCTACATCCTGGGCCGCGACAGGGAAGGGTCCTTCACCCACTGTGCGGCAAAGAATGGAGGCGGCGCCTTCTTTTGTATCTGCAACGGCCTCCTCAGTTCGGCGGGCTACAACCCCTCCGCCGAGGAACCGCTCTATACGGTGGGCCTGAACGGCTACAGGGTCGACAGGATCACGACCGTCAGGGAGCTGATGGACGAACTGAAGGGTTGACGGTTCAAGGTCCCAGGCACAGGCCGAGCTTTCCGAAGTCCTCTGCTTTGACCCAGGAGTATTTTTCCCCGAAAAGCTTATCGGTCTTCAGAAGCTTGTTCGTTTTGCTGCGGGCGAGGAACTTCTTGAACTGGCCCGGTCCGCCGTTGTACATGGCATAGACCGCCCTGGCAAGGGTATCGCGGTCGAGGGTTTTTGACTCCTTCTTCGCGAGGGCGTAGCGGCGAAGATAGAGTTCCAGGATCTCGCACCCCGCCCGGATATTGTATGCCGCGTTCCAGCGCAGGTTCTCCGGGCGGTAGATGCCCCGCCAGACCCGCTCGTTGATCTGCATGAGCCCTACCGAACTCTGGTTGTAAGAAAGAAGGGTCCTTACCTTGTTTCCCGTGCCGATGAACTGGCGCCAGCAGCTCTCCTGCCACGCCGTGGACAGGACGAGCTGGCGGAAGAGGGTGTGGTAGCTTTCGTGAAGCCGTCCTTTTGAGAGTACCCCCGTAGCTCCCTCCTGGAGGGCGGCCTTCACCCTGTCGAGGTAAGGCTCTCGTTTGCCCTTCAGGAGGACCCAGGGGGTGATCGCCTTCATATCCCTCACCGGCTCGGCGGCCCAGGCCGGGGGAGGCCCAAAGAACGAGGGAACACGGAAGCCGCCGGGTCCGGGCGGTGGATCATCGGCGCCGGGAAGGTCGGCTTCCACGGCATCAAAGGCCGGTCCCGACTCGTCGAGGGGCGCATCGAGGCCCATGAAGGCGCGCAGGTCGGGCCGTACCGCATAAGAGTAGGTCAGACCGGGACCCTCCTTTCTCCCCGTCATAAGGCCGGCGAGTCTAAGAAGCCCCTCTGCGTTCACTGTCATGGTGGGGCCGAACCCGATCTTACTGAAGGCGGACACGGCATCGGAGACGACGAAGAAGGTGAGGAGGTCGAGGGGGGATCGTCCCGGCTGGCGGCTCAGGTATTTCCTCATCACCGGCGAAACCTGCTGCCACGTATCGACGAACTGACGGCCCATAAAGGTCGGCTCGAGGCTCCCCTCATCCTGGGCCCTGACAAAGTCGTATCGCGCGTCGAGGAGCGTTTCGGCCACATTTGCCCGCTCCTCGTCGGTCACCGGCTCATTCATGAGTGACTCCACTTGGCTCAGCGCAAAGGCGTCGAGATTTTCCCATGACCGGGTTGCGGACGCCCTTTCCCCGTCGGAGACGGGGCCTGGGGCAAGCTCTCCGGCCCGGGGAGGCTTGTCCACGTTCATGAGCACGTCGAGGCCGACGGCCTCAGGGGAGATCTTGAGCTGGCCCAGCCGCATGGTGCCCGCCCAGGTATCGACCCGCGCCTGTTCCCCCTGGACGAAGAAAGTACGGAGAAGGGTCTTGAGACCCATCAAGGGTATGGAGAGGTCGACGCCGACCTGGCCGAGAAAAGGGTTCAGGTAGGTCTTCAGGAAGTCGGTGACCACCCGATCGAAGACCGCCCTCCTCCCGTCCTGGCTGAAGGCCCTGAATTCCACCACATCGAACCTGAGGCGGGTGTTCTGCGGGTCCACCGAAATGCGCTGGAGCACGTCGATGGTCCCCTGCCAGTCCGAAAGGGGGAGGCAGGCATTGCCCAGAGGCAGGCCGAGCTTGAGCCTCATGTTGCTGGCGAGTTTCAGGAAAGATTGCTCCGGCCCCACCTCCGGCTGCCAGAGTTCGATGCGGGAGCAGCCGCCTCCCAAGTCCACGGGGACCGCCCGCTCACCCGGCTGGGTGTAGGCCTGGCTGACGAAGAAGGAGCGGATGAGGGAATAGTCGAGGGTGAAGGGGATGCGGACGGTCTGCTCGCTGGCGGCAAGGCACACGGGGGCCGTGAGAAGAAGGATGCAGCCTGCCGCCCCCAGCCTTCTCAGGAACCGCGCCGTCACCATGATCCTCCTCGATTGTATCCTAACACAACCCCCGGGCCTGTCAAGAAAGGCAGTGCGGGAGTCTGCGTCAACGGACACAGACATGGAGGCCGCGCGAATTCGCCTTGCGCCATGCCGACGACGGCAGATCGCGGACCGAGTCTGTCTCGCTCGCCACGGAGGGCCTCGATTGACCTTGCGGGATCACGGTGTTACAGTTGCTTACAGGCTTGTCGGGCGCATGGTTCATCGCCGCCGAAACGTTGAGGAGGAGACGCCATGGTTTTCTATCTCAAGCTTTATTTCGCCACACTGATCGCCTTCCTTGTCATCGATCTTCTCTGGCTCGGAGTGATAGCCCGCACCTTCTACCAGAGGCACCTCGGTTTTCTTATGGCTTCCCAGCCCAACTGGCTCGCGGCAATACTCTTCTACCTGTTGTTTGTGGTCGGTGTCCTGGTCTTCGTCCTCGTGCCCGGCCTCAAAGGCGATTCCTTCAAGACGACTCTCCTTCGGGCAGCCTTGTTCGGCCTCATCACCTATGCCACCTATGACCTCACCAACCTTGCGGTGGTGAAGGATTGGCCTCTCATCGTCACGGTGGTGGACATGATCTGGGGTATGGTCTTGAGCGTGGCGGTCAGCTCCATCGGTTTAGCGGCGGGCCGGTGGCTCAGTTAGGAGAGACTTAAAGGGCGGGCGCCTTCCGTCTCGACCGTGCCATGCGGCCCCGCCGACCGTCTAAGAGGTTCTTTCTACCGGCGAGATATGCCAGATGTTCCGGGCATACTCGGTAATGGCCCGGTCGCTGGAAAACTTGCCGCATCGGGCCACGTTCAGGATGGCCATGCGCGTCCAGCGCTCCCTGTCCATGTAGCACTGGGACACCTTTTCCTGGCAGGCGACGTAAAGGGGGTAATCGGCGAGCACGCAGTAACTGTCCCCTTCCATGAGGGACCGGACGACGGGCTGGAAGAGTCCCGGCTCCTCGGGTGAAAAGAACCCCGACCGCAACTGGTTCATGACAAGGGCCAGTTCGCGGTTCTCGTCGATATATTTCTCAGGGTCGTAGCGCTTCCTTATTTCGAGGATCTCATCCTCCCTGTGGCCGAAGAGAAAGAAGTTTTCCTCGCCCACCTCTTCCATGATCTCGGCGTTGGCGCCGTCATAGGTGCCGATGGTGAGGGCGCCGTTCAGGGCGAATTTCATGTTCCCCGTCCCCGAAGCCTCATAACCGGCGGTGGATATCTGTTCGGAGAGTTCCGCGGCGGGCATGAGGGTCTGTGCTATGGTGACCCCGTAGTTCGGTACGAAGGCAACCTCCAGCTTATCCTTTACCCCCGGATGGGCGGCGATCACCTCCGAGACGTTGTGGATCAATTTGATGATGAGCTTGCAGACCAGGTATCCCGGAGCGGCCTTCCCGGAAAACATGATGGTCCGGGGCGTGAATCCGTCGGGCACCTTTCCTTCCCTGAGGCGGTTGTAGAGGGTGATGACGTGGAGGAGATTGAGGAGCTGCCGCTTGTATTCGTGGAACCGCTTCACCTGGCAGTCGAGCATGAAATCGGGCCGGAAGGTCTTGCTGAACTCCCGTTCCATGGCGGTGAGGAGGCGCAGCTTGTTCTCCTTCTTGATGATGGAAAAACGTTCTCTGAAGGAGCCGTCCTCCGCCATGGGTTCGAGTCGCTTCAGCTCTCTCAAGTCTTTTGTCCACCCCTCGCCGATGGCCTCGGTGATGAGGGCGGAAAGGGGCGGGTTTGCCTCCAGAAGCCAACGCCTGTGGGTGATCCCGTTCGTCACGTTCTGGAACTTCTCCGGGTACATGAGATAGAAGTCCCTGAAGACGCGGTTTTTCAGGATTTCGCTGTGAAGACGGGAGACGCCGTTGACCGTATGGGAGCCGACGATGGCGAACCTTGCCATGTTGACCACCCTGGTCCCGCTTCCTGTAATGATCCCCATCTGGTCGGCCTTTGCAGGTTCTTCGGGGAACCGTCTCGCCACCTGGATACGGAATTTCCTGTCCATCTCCTGGATGATCTGGAGGTGTCTCGGCAGGAGGTGACCGATCAGATCCTCCGGCCAGGTCTCCAGGGCCTCGGGGAGGACCGTATGGTTCGTGTAGGCAAAGGTCCTTTCCGTCAACCGTTGTGCCGCGTCCCACTGGAGGCCCCTCTCGTCCACGAGGATCCTCATCATCTCCGCGATGGCGATGGCCGGATGGGTATCGTTGAGCTGAATCGCCACCTTCTCCGGAAGTGAGCCGTACTCGTCGTGAATCTTGTCGTACCTCCTCATGATGTCGGCGAGGGAGGCGGCGACGAAAAAGTATTGCTGTTTCAGGCGAAGCTCCTTGCCCGCCAGGGACAGGTCGTTGGGGTAGAGGACCTTGGATATGTTCTCGCTGTTGTTCTTGTTCTCTACGGCCTTGATGTAATCGCCGCTGTTGAAATACTCGAGATCGAAGTCGCGGGTCGACTTGGCCCCCCACAGGCGGAGCGTGTTGACGGTTCCGGTCCGGAAACCCGGTATGGGGTAATCGTAGGCCATGGCGTAAAGCTCGTCCGTATCCACCCACTCCGTCTTTTTTGAATGGGTCTCCACCTTGCCGTAGAATCGTATCCGGTACAGGAGTTCAGGTCTCGGGAACTCCCAGTAGTTGCCGTACCTGAGCCAGTTGTCCGGCGCCTCGGTCTGGTAGCCGTCCACGATCTTCTGGGTGAATATGCCGTACTCGTACCTGATCCCGTAGCCGTAACAGGGGTAGTTCAGGGTCGCCATGGAGTCGAGGAAACAGGCGGCAAGCCTTCCTAGGCCGCCGTTACCGAGGCCTGCCTCCCATTCGCAGTCGAAGACGTCCTCGAGCCTGATGGCGAGGACATCGATGGCCTCCCGGTATTCGTCCATGAGGTCGAGGTTCATGATGTAGTTCTTCAGGAGCCTTCCCAGGAGGAATTCGAGGGAGAGATAGTAGAGGCGCTTGGCGTCGACCTTGTAGTAAGCCTGCTGATGGGCTATCCAGTTCTTGACGAGGCGGGCGCGAACGGAAAGGACCGTGGCCGCGCACTTGTCCCTCCTGGTGGCCGAATACATGTCTTTGGAGAGGGAATAGGTGAGCTGATTCGTTAAGATCCTTCTGAAATCATCCGGAGAGGTCTTCTCCTTGTCTGCCCTGTTTCTTTCTTCCGACCCGTTCATCCCCAACCCCCTTCATGCTGTCGACCCCTGCCGGCTACCCGGGCTGTCGGTCCGCTCATTATAGCACGGTATGCCCTGAGCCGTGCCATTGACCGGTCAGCGCCGCCTGTACCACAGGTCCAGGTTCTTTCGATCCCGGGCAAACCGTGGCCCCCTGAAGATAAGTTGCAGATAGGTCCCCGCCACCTCTCTCGTGGAGTGGGAGCGGAGCTTGCGGCCCGAGGTCAGGACCGTATCCCGGAGAAGGACAAATCTTCCTCTCTTCCGCAGCGCCAGGGTCATGGTCACTTCCTCGGTGGCAAAGAGGGTCTCGTCGAAGCCGCCCACGGCATCGAAGGCGGCCCGTGTGCAGAAAAGAAAGCCGCCGCCGGTAAAGCCGAGCCCCCGGTACACCGCCAGGAAGAAGGAGGTGAGGACCCGCGCGCAAAACGGCAGGGGTCCGTCCATCTCCAGATGGCATCCCCCTCCCGCTGCCCCTCCACGCATGGCCCCGACCGCCCCGCGGATCACCCTTTCGTTGACGATCGTGTCGGCGTCGACGAAGATCAGCATGTCTCCCTTTGCTGCCCGTGCCCCTGCATTTCTCGTGGCTGCTATCTGGCGGTTCTCCACGGTGATCACCCGTGCCCCGTGGTCGGCTGCTATGAAAGGGGTGCGGTCAGTGGAGGCATCGTCCGCCACGATCACCTCGAAGGGCTCCCCGAGGTTTTTCAGCACGGCGAAGAGCGCATCCAGGGTATCCCCCAGCAAGACCTCTTCGTTGTAGGCGGGAACGATGCAGGAGATCATGGCCATCCCACTATACCATGAATCCGGCTGGTGCGCGGTGCGACTGCGGTCGTTGATCTGGAGGGAGGGGGTATGTTTCCCCTATGCCCTGTCCCCGATCCAGCAGTGGAGGCAGAGTTTCTCCCGGGGCAGGCCGATGGCCGCCACCATGTCGTCGATCCGCTGGAACTTGAGCGTGGTGGCGCCCAGCTCCCTGCAGATCCAGTCCACCATCTGCCGGTATTTTTCCGACCTGTCGTCCAGATAGGGGCCCACATCCTCCACGTCCCTGCCTTCAAGGGACCGTATGGCACGCCGTGCGGCAAGCTCGTCCGTGGAGCGGGTGGAGAGGGCGAACTTGCAGGGAAACATGAGGGGAGGGCAGGCGGGCCGCACATGGACCTCCCTGGCACCCGATTCCCAGAGTTTCCTGAGGGTGAAGTTCTTGAGCTGCGTCCCCCTGACGATGGAGTCTTCGCACAGGACGATGCGATTGCCTTCGATGACCTCCTTGATGGCGATCAGCTTCATGGTGGCGACGAGGTCCCTGATCTCCTGGGCCGGGGGCGTATAGCTCCTGCCGTAGCCCGGCGTGTATTTTACGAGGGGCCTTCGGTAGGGCAGGCCTGATTCCATGGCGTAGCCCACGGCATGGCCCACACCGGAGTCGGGCACGCCGGCCACAAGGTCCGCCTCGACGTGGTCGTTTTTGGCGAGAAAGCGGCCGCACCGTTCCCGTACGAGTTCCACGCTGATACCCTCGTAGGCAGACGCGGGGTAGCCCGTATAGATCCAGAGAAAGGAGCAGATCTGGTTCTGCGTCTTTCCGGAGAGCTTCTCTTGGAGACCCTCCTTCGACAGACGGACGATCTCGCCCGGCTCGAGGTATTTGCTGATCCGGTACCCGAGATTGAGGAAGGAGCAGGTCTCGGTGGCGATGACGTAGTCACCGTCCTTTTCGCCGATCACGAGGGGCGTTCGGCCCAGCCGGTCCCGTGCCGCGTAGATCCCGTCGTCCTTCATGATCAGGATGGACGCCGATCCCTGGATCCGGTCATAGAGTCTCTCAATACCGTCCACCAGGGTCTCACCCTGGTTGATCAGCTTGGCCATCAGTTCCACCGAGTTGATGCCGCCGCTCGCCATCTCTCCGAAGGTCTCACCCTGCTCGAGGAGTTCCGCGGCGAGCTCGTTCGCGTTCTCCACAAGGCCTGCAGAGACGATGGCAAACGTCCCGAATTTGGACCCGATGATGAGGGGCTGGGCGTCCCGGTCGCTGATCACCCCGATGCCGTAGTTGCCCTCCATCGACTTGTACTCGTCGAAAAACTTCGATTTGAACTGGGACTTACTGATATCGTGAATATCCCTGTAGAACCTCGTTCCCAGGACCGCCAGTCCGCCGAACTCGGTTCCCATGTGGGAATGGTAGTCGGTGCCGTAGAAAAGATCGGCAGCGCAATTCTTTTTCGATACAACGCCGAACACCCCGCTCATGAATCCTCCCTGTGGTGAACGATAATGCGAAATGTGATGCCCGTCACTATTCTACCCGATTTCGCGCATTTTTCCACCCCTTTCAAAAAGGAGGGTCCAGTGTCCGGAAATCCTTGACATTCTTTCTCCGGCTCTGCCATAATAGATAATAGGTCTGACCTATTATGTAAAGGAGGCCCTATGAGCGGGTACCATGAGCGCAACTACGGAGGGTTCGAACCTTTTCCGATGAATGTGCTGAAACGAGTTGACCGCCCCACCATCCGCATCGATGACGACAAAGTGCGCCGGGTTGACGAGCGGGAGCAGGGTTTTTTCAGGGCCAGGCGGGGGGACTTCGGTCCCCGGATCCAGAGGGAGGTGTGGCGCTTTGTGCCCAAGCAGCCCAATTCCGGGGCCCTCATGAAGATGACCGAACACCTGAGGGACGTGGTGGACGGCGTGGCGGCCGCAAGGAAGGCCCCCATTTCAGAGGACCCTGGGGTCCTCACCAGGAACGTGAAGGAGTTTGCCTACTTCCTGCGGGCCGACATGGTGGGGGTCTGCGAGCTTCCGCCCTATGCGGTGTACTCCCACCGCTACCCCGACGGGGCGCAGATAGAACTGAACCACAGGTATGCCGTGGGGATCCTGGTGGACCAGGACTGGCACACCTCGAGGGCTACCACGGGAAATGACTGGATCAGCAACTCCATGAGTTTTCTCGCCTACTCGACCACCGCCTTCATCTCCTGTATCCTGGCCGATTACATCAGGAGGCTCGGGTACCCGGCGAGGGCCCATCATGCGCGGAACTACCAGGTCGCCGTACCCCCTGTCCTCCTCTGGGCGGGTCTCGGGGAGATGTCCAGGATAAGCGAGTGCGTGGTCAACCCCTTCCTCGGGCCCCGTTTCAAGGCTGCCGTGGTGACCACCGACATGCCCCTTGTGCCGGACAAGCCCATCGACTTCGGACTCCAGGATTTCTGTTCGAAGTGCAAAAAGTGCGCCCGTGAGTGCCCCTCGGGGGCGCTCAGCACGGGGGACGAAAAGGTGATGTACAACGGCTACGAGCGATGGCCCACGGACGTGGAGAGGTGCACCACCATGAGGGTGGGTAACAAGAGGGGCGCCGGTTGTGGGGTCTGCATCAAGGTCTGCCCGTGGAACAAGCCTTACACGCCCTTTCACCGGGCGGTAGGATGGGCCATGCGCCGCTCGGGAGCCGCCCGGAGCCTCGCCATCAGGGGTGACGACCTCATGGGATACGGCAAGCCCCATCACGAAGACAAGTGGTGGTTTGATCTGGAAGATCAGGACGGGGTAGTGAGGGTACCGGTTGCGCGGAAGAAGGTGACCGACCGGTATACCGAAGACGATTACCGGTAAGTGCCGGGTCCACCCTCGGTACGGAAGCAGCGGTTCCTTCCGAGTTCGAAAGGGGCGGTTCCTTTCAGGCGCTGGTGACCAGCGACTTCTTGAGCCGTTCCATCTCCTCGTGATACGCTCGTGTCACATCCTTCCTGCTCACGAGGGAAACTACTTTTCGCGGATTCTCCTTGCTCACTACCGGCAATTCCCGTACGTCGGCGCTTGCCATGCGCGCTATGGCGGTATTGAGTGAATCATCCATCGTGGCGGTGACGACATCAAGCACGGCAACGTCTTTGGCCACCAGGAGACTGTGAAGGGTAGTTTCTGCCATCGCCCTTCGCAGATCCGTCATGGAAAGGATCCCGGTAAGGTCGCCCTTTTCGTTCACCACTGGGAAATCCTGCTGATGAGAGGCGGCCACCGTCTCGACGAGCCTGCTGAAAGGCATGCCTTCCGCGACAATCTGTACGGCCCGTTCACGATCTATGGCATCCTTCACGGTAAGATAGGACATGACGTCCACGGCGAAATCGCCAAGGTGGGCCGGAGAGTCGAGTCGGGCCGACACCTGTCTTTCATACAAAGAGGTACGCCCCAGCAGCAGGTAACTGAGAGAAGAGACGAACATCATGGGAACGATGAGGCTATACCCCCCGGTCATCTCGGCCACCATAATGAGTGCGGCGATAGGCACCTTGGCTACTCCGGCGAAGAAACCACCCATTCCCACGAGGACGAAGGCCCCGGGTTGGGTGATCACTTTAGGAAAAAGGGTGGTGCACAGGTTCCCGTAGAAGCCTCCGAGCATGGCGCCGATGAAAAGGGATGGGGCGAAGACGCCACCGCTTCCTCCGGAGCTGATGGTGAGGGAGGTGGCGACGATCTTCCCTAATACGAGGGCTGCCATGATGCCGGTGGCGAGGTGGCCGTCGATGGCCATCTGTATGAACTGGTAGCCCCCACCGAGGACCTCGGGCAGAAAGAAGGCGAGCATCCCGAGCAGCAGTCCGCCCACCGCGGGTTTCAGGGCTTTCGGGATCGCGAGGGGTTTGAACACCCGGTCCCTCATTCCGTAAAAAACGACTATATAGACATATCCGACAAGGGCGCAGAGAAGTCCAAAAACCATATAGAACGGGAGTTCCGCAGGGGCGGAAAGGGCGAAGGCGGGGATGTGGAAGATGGTCCCGGCCCCATCGTGAAAAGTGAAGACCATGAAACCCACAATGGACGACAGGATACAGGGGATCAAGGCCTCAAATTCAAACTCTGTTTTGCGGTACAGGACTTCGCTCGCGAAAAGGGCAGCTCCGAGGGGTGCCTTGAAGATGGCGCCTATACCTCCGGCAGCTCCGGCGAGAAGGAGAATGCGCCGTTCGTTATCGCTAAGTTTCAAGAGGGAAGCTGTGATGGATGCAAAACCGGAGCCGATTTGGGCGATAGGACCTTCCTTCCCTGCCGACCCGCCGGAGCCGATGGTGATGGCCGACGCAATGGTCTTGATCACGGGGACCCGTCTTCGTACGATGCCGCGTTTCCTGTGAAAGGAGTCGATCATGGCGTCGGTCCCGTGTCCCTCGGCCTCCGGGGCGAAGTGGAAAACGAGGAAACCGGAAATGAGCCCTCCCAATGCAGGGATCCACAGCATCATCCATCTGGAAAGAGGCACGTCGAGGAAGTTCGTTGCCGGGGACCCTCCGGAGAGGATAAGGGCAGGAAGGTCTTCAGCGAAAAACCGTGCGAACCAGTGGAGAAGCCAGCTAAACACAATACCCCCAAGGCCCGAAACGATTCCGATAAGAACCCCGAGGACGGTGCCACGTCCGATTTTCTTTATCCGCCCCCCGAGAAACGGGGGGAGCGTCCATCTCATGGGCTGTATTATACACTATTTGTGATTCCTGCAGGCTCGTGGGGACCCTGGTGCCTGACCCTGAAGGAGAAAAATTCTCTTGACATGATTCTGGTGATAGAATATGATTCTATCTATAGAACAGTGACTAATCAACAAGGGAGCGACTCAAGGTGAAAGAACAGTCCACTTCTCCGGTTCCTGCGGTAGAGCAGGCAGCCCGAATCCTGCTTCTCCTTGGTCGCGCAAGGGCCGCGAGAATGAATCTCACCGAGATCTGCAACGAGGTGGGCATCCATAAGAGCAAGGGCTACAACATCCTGGGCACCCTTCAGCGGTTCGGCCTCGTCTATCGTGACGAAGAGAACAAGCTCTATTCCCTCGGGCCGGCGCTCCTTACCCTGGGGCGGAAGGTGCTTGACAACCTCGACTACCGGGAGGTCGTGATGCCCGTCCTCGAATCCCTTGTGGAGGAGACGGGCGTCGGGGCCTTCTTCGGGCTCATTGTAGAGGAGCACGTCTTCGTCATAGCGAAGAGAGAGGGAAGGGCCGAGGTGGGGGTGACCGTCGGTGTGGGCCACCGCTTCCCCCTGACCGCAGGGGCCCACGGCAAGGCCATCGTCGCCTCTCTGGCCGGGGAGGATCAGAAGGAGATCCTGAAGGGAAAGAGGCTCTATTTTCATGGCGATCCTGAGCGGCTGGACCGGAAAAGGCTGGCCTCCGAACTGGCCGAGTGCAGGGCGAAGGGGTACGCCAAGGACGCGGGTGAACTGGCCCCGGGTCTCAACGCCGTGGCTTCGCCGGTTCTTGGTCCCGGCGACAGGCCGGTGGGGGTGCTGTTCATTACCGGGACCTTCCCTGAGGAAAGGATGGATGATTACGGCGCCGTCGTGGCCCTTGCCGGCAGGCGGGCCTCCCTTCTCCTCGGGGGCGCGACGGTCCGGGAAGAAGACGGGTCAGGGACAGGGAAATAACGAACCACGGGACCTTCGGGTCCGGGGAGGAAGGTATGGAGGAGTTCAGGTATTCCAACGTTGAGAGAGAAATGAAGATGTACGGCTATGACGACATGGTCAAAACTACGTGCCGGGGATGCCATGGCGGCTGCGGGGTCTATGTGTACGTGAAGAACGGGAAAATCGCCAAGATCCAGGGTGATCCCGACCACCCCATCAACCACGGGACCCTCTGCAGCAAGGGCCTCGCAGCGGCGCAGCTTGTCTACTCGCCCGACAGGCTCACCTATCCGGTCAGGAGGATCGGACCGAAGGGGAGCGGCAAGTGGGAACGGATTTCCTGGGACGAGGCCCTCGACGCCATCGCGGAGCGGATCAACACCTACAAGGTGGAGTACGGTCCCGAGTCGGTGGTCTTCGGTTACGGCACGGGCCGGGAGAACGAGGCGGTGATCTACCGCATCGCCAACCTGCTCGGGTCGCCGAACGTGCTCACGGCGGGACATTTCTGCTATGGCCCCCGCATCTCCTCCGGCATCATCACCTTGGGCACCAACCCTGTGGTGGACTACGAAAACCTGCCCAAATGCGTGATGCTCTGGGGCAACAACGTGACCACCGTGAACGCCGACGAATACAAGGGAGAACCCTTTTCCGTGGCCCTCGACGCCGGCGCGAAGCTCATCGTGGTCGATCCCCGCCTCACCAGGCCCGCCGCCAGGGCGGACGTATGGCTTCGGCTCCGTCCCGGAACGGACGGCGCACTGGCCTTGGGCATGCTCAACTACATCATCGGCGAAGGGCTCCACGACAGGGAGTTCTGCGCGAACTTCACCCACGGCTGGGACGATTTCCTGGGCCGTATCAGGGAATATCCCCTCGACAAGGTGGAAGAGATCACTTGGGTGCCTAAAGAGAAGATCATGGAGGCGGCGCGTCTTTTCGCCACCACCAGGCCGGCCGGGATCCAGTGGGGTGTGGCCATCGAGCAGCAGATCAACTGCGTGGACAACGACCGGCTCCTCATGTGTATCATGGCCGTGACCGGCAACCTGGACAAACCGGGCGGGCAGGTCCTCTTCCGTACCCCCAGGGTGGTCAATGTGGGCCAGTTCGGTGCCCACGCCTTTCTCCCTCCCGAGCAGGCAGCGAAGAGGCTGGGTGGTGAGCGGTACCGTCTCGCCTCCCGGTTCGCCATCATCAACCCCAAGTGTGTCTGGGACGCCATCGTGGAAGAGAAGCCCTATCCCGTGAAGATGCTTTTCCTCATCAGCTCCAACCCCATGATGACCCGGCCCAAGGCAAAGGACGTGTACAGGGCCCTGGAGAAGGTGGAATTCATGGCCGTGGCCGATTTTCACCATACCCCCACCACCGAGCTTGCCGACATCGTCCTCCCCGCGGCACACTGGCTTGAGATGGATTACGTCGGGGACTTCTGGAAGCGCCACGGTTACATCGTGACGCGGCGCAAAGTGGTCCAGACGGGCGAGTGCCGCTCGGACCACGAGATGCTGAACGACCTGGCCCACCGGATCGGCCAGGGCGATATGTGGTGGGACAATTTCGAGAAGGCCATGGACTTCATCCTTCAGCCGAGCGGCATCACCTGGCAGGACCTGAAGAAGATAGACTATATCCGGGGAGAGGTGCAGTACTACAAATACAAACAGATGGGGTTCTCCACCCCGACCAGGAAGGTGGAGCTCTCCTCCACCACCCTCGAACGGATGGGGTACGACCCCCTCCCGCAGCATCGGGAGCCACCCGAGGGCCCTTACACGACGCCCGAGGTCTACAAGGACTACCCCTACATCCTCGTCACCGGCGTCAGGATCCCGGGCTTCTTCCATTCCGAATACCGCGGACTTCCCTGGGTGAGGGAGCTGAACAAGGATCCTCTCGTCCAGATCCACCCGGAAACGGCGGCAAAGGAAGGCATCAGGGAGGGCGACTGGGTCGTCATCGAGTCCCTCCGGGGCAAGGTGAGACAGCGGGCCACCCTCTTTTCCGGCATGGACCCGAGGATCATCTCGGCCCAGCACGCCTGGTGGTTCCCTGAAGACAAAGACCCCGGCCACGGATGGGAGAGATCCAATATCAACGTCCTCCTGAACGATGCCCTTGACGAGCAGGACCCCACCTTCGGCGCATCCAACCTCAAGACGGCGTTGTGCAGGATCTACCCGGAGACCACGAAGGAGGCGGCCCATGAGTAAGGTGAAGCTGGTATACGACGAGAAGGCGTGCTGGGGGTGCAGGGCCTGCGAGGTGGCCTGCAAGCAGGAATACAACCCCTTTGCCTATCATGCCTACAGCCCGGAGAATCCCGATTCCATCAAGTACCTCGCCGTGCGGGGCGAAGGCCCCGTGGACGTGGGGGGGAAGGCGGAATTCTATTTCCGGGTGGACGTGTGCAGACATTGCGATGATGCCCCGTGCGTGAAGGCCTGCCCGGAAGGGGCCATCACCGTGGATGAAGAGACGGGCATCGTGGTGCTCAACCAGGAAAAGTGCAATGGCTGCAATGCCCACCCGGGCAGGTCAGGGGTGGAGAAACAGGGTACCTCTCCCTGCACCTTCAACTGTCCCGCCGGGAACGACGTTCAGGGCTACGTGACCCTCGCGGCGAAGGGAAAATACCGGGATGCCCTGGCCCTGATCAAAGAGACGAGCCCCTTCCCCTCCATCTGCGGCCGGGTCTGCCATCACCCCTGTGAATCGGAATGCAACCGGAGAGAGATCGATGCACCCGTGGCCGCCCATTCCATCGAACGTTTCCTCGCAGACCTGGACATGAAGGGGGAGGGGAGGTATATGCCCGCCTTCAGGGCGCAGCGGGAAGAGAAGGTGGCGGTGGTCGGATCAGGACCTGCCGGACTCGCCTGTGCCTACTACCTGGCCCGGGAAGGTTACCGGGTCACCGTCCTCGAAAGGGAGGATGTCCCGGGTGGCATGCTCACCACGGCCATACCGTCGTATCGTCTCCCCCGGGAGATCGTGGAGGCGGAGGTGGATCTGATCAAGGCCATGGGAGTGGCCATCCGGACCGGCGTGGAGGTGGGGAAGGATACCACCTTCGGGCGGCTCCGCAAGGAGGGATACAGGGCCTTCTTCGTCGCCGTGGGGGCCCGGAAGTGCCTGGGAATGGGTGTGGAAGGCGAGGATATGGCGGGAGTGTACGGAGGCCTCGAGTATCTCCGGGAGGCGAAGCTGGGGAAACCGCCGGTCCTTGGCTCGACCGTGGCGGTCATCGGCGGCGGGAATACGGCCATCGATTCGGTCAGGACGGCAAGGCGCCTGGGCGCGGATAAGGCCTTCATCCTCTATCGCCGGGGTATGGAGGAGATGCCCGCCCGCCCCGACGAAATCAGGGAGTGCCTGGAAGAAGGGATTGCCATTCACACCCTCACCCAGCCGGTCCGGTTCATAGGCGATAAGGGCCGTGTAACGGCCGTTGAGTGCCTGAAGATGACCCTCGGCGAGCCCGATGAGAGCGGCAGGAAGCGACCCGTCCCGACGGCGGGATCCCAATTCACCATCCCGGTGGACAGCGTCATCAACGCCCTGGGCCAGGAGTCGGATTGGACCTGCATGACCCCCGACTGTGCCTGTACCCTTACAGACAGGGGGACCATGGCCGTTGACCCCCTCACCCTCCAGACCGACGATCCCGACATCTTTGCGGGAGGAGACGCGGTGAGGGGTCCCCGCACCGTCATCGAGGCCATTGCCGACGGCCGGGAGGCTGCCCTGTCCATCTCGCGGTACCTGAAGGGAGAGGACCTGCGGTTCGGACGGACGCGGAAGCTGTACCCCATCGCCACGCCGGTCAAGGGTGAATACGATCCCTCCCCCAGGACGGAGATGCCGGTGCAGGACGGCAGGGAGCGGGTCAATGGCTTCGAGGAGGTGCAGCGAGGTTTCAGCGAGGAGATGGCCGTCAGGGAAGGCCGGCGCTGTATCACCTGCGGCACATCCTGTATCCAGGCATGCCCTTACGATGCCATCACCTTTAACGTGCAGATCGGGAAGTCTCAGAAATGCAACCTCTGCATCGAGAGGGTGAAGAACGGCCTCATCCCTGCCTGTGCAGACAACGTGTGTCTCGCCCACTGTGTCTACTTCGGCGACGCACGCCGTATCGAGCAGATGGTGAAGGAGCGGTTCTGGTTGAAGGCCCGGATCGAGGGCAGCCTCGGTTCCCTGGTCATCAGGGTGGGAGACTGACAAGGAGGGGAGGATGGGTGACATAGAGGTCCACATAGGGGAAATGCTTGCACGGAATGCCCGGATGTATCCCGACGATATCGCCCTCATCGAACGGGCGCCGGCGGAAAAAAGGAGGACCACCATCACGTGGCGGGAGTTCGACGACCAGGCCAACCGCTTCGCCCATGCCTTGATGGAAAGGGGTGTTCGCAAGGGCGACAAGGTCGTCCACTGGATGCAGAATTCCATCAAATGGCTTGTGGCCTATTTCGGTATCGTCCGGACCGGCGCGTGGGTGGTGCCCCTCAACTTCCGTTTTACCGCCGAAGACCTGAAGTACTGTTGCGATGTGGCTGAGCCGAAGATCATGGTCTTCGACGAGGAGTTCGGGGGCAGGGTCGAGGCTGCGAAGGACGGTCTCTCCACGGTTGAGGGCTTCATATGCCTCGGGACCAGCCCCCCTTCCTTCGCCGAGTCCTTCGATGTGGCGGTGGCCGCTTGCCCGGCCGCGCCCGCGGCCACAGAGCTGCATCTCGCCGATCCCTGCGGCCTCTATTTCACCTCCGGCACCACCGGCCAGCCCAAACCGATCCTCCTGACCCACCACAACATGGCCTGTGCCTGCATCACCGAGAATGTGCATCACTACCAGACCAAGGACGACATCTTCATCCTCATCCCCCCTCTCTACCACACGGGGGCGAAGATGCACTGGTTCGGCAGCCTCATCGTGGGCGGGACCGCGGTGATCCTCAAGGGCGTGTCGCCTCAGTGGACCCTTGAAGCGGTGAGCGAGGAGGGCGGCACCATCGTCTGGCTTCTCGTGCCCTGGGCCCAGGACATCCTCCTGAAATTGGACAGCGGCGAGCTGAAGAAAGAAGATTACCGGCTCTCCCAGTGGCGCCTCATGCACATCGGGGCGCAGCCGGTGCCTCCGTCCCTCATCGTCCACTGGAGAGAACATTTCCCCGGGATGCAGTACGACACCACCTTCGGGCTGAGCGAGAGCACGGGACCGAACTGCATCCACCTGGGTATTGAGAACACCCATAAAGTGGGTGCCATCGGCAGGCCGGGTTTCAACTGGGAGGCCCGCATCGTGGACGAAGAGGGGAGGGATGTGCCCCGGGGGGAACCAGGCGAGCTCATCGTGCGGGGCAACGGCGTCATGAGGGAATACTACAAAAACCCCGAGGCCACGGCAAAGGCCCTGAAGGGCGGCTGGCTCTACACGGGGGACATGGTGTGCCAGGATGAGGACGGTTTCATCTACATCGTGGACCGGAAAAAAGATGTGATCATCACAGGGGGCGAGAACGTCTTCCCCGTGGAGGTGGAACACTTCCTCCATGCCCATCCGGCGGTGAAGGATGTGGCGGCAATCGGTGTGCCCGACGAGCGACTCGGCGAACTGGTGGCCGTGGTGATCGACGTAAAGCCCGGCATGGAACTGACCGGCGAGGAGGTCCTCCGGTTCTGCGAAAAACTGCCTCGGTACAAGAGACCGAGGGTCGTCTTCTTCGGCGAGGTGCCCAGGAACCCCACGGGGAAGATCGAAAAACCCAAGTTGAGAAAGAAATACACAGGCGCGGTCGAAGCCTTCAAGATCTGAGGGGATCCTGGAAAAATCCGGCCCGACTGTTCGCCCCGGAGGTCGGCGTTTCCCTCAGAGATGCGATTTATCTCTTTCCCGGGTGTGCCGATAACAGTACAGACAGGGCACGCAACGAGCTCTGGTCGCATCACGCGCAGCGACTACCGCCGGCACCCGTTCCGACTCTCTCTTCCTGATGTGCGATGCACTGACCGTTGGTTCCCCTGCCTCGTCTCTACAGGAGGAGTCCGCCGTGATGAAATGGGAAAGAACAGGGTCGCCGGCCGAGAGACGGGAGGTGGAGGCTCGCCCGATCGGCCGGCCTGCCCTGGCAATCCTTTCGATCCTCTTGATCCTTTTTGCTCTCATCCGTCCCCTGGAAGCGGGCCGGCACGACCACGGGGCATCCAGACCCTCCGTCGTCGACATGAGCCTCGAACAGCTCATGGAGATTGAGGTGGAGACCGTGTACGGTGCCTCAAAATTCGAGCAGAAGACCACGCGGGCCCCATCCACCGTCACCATCGTAACGGCGGAGGATATCAAACAGTACGGCTACAGGACCCTTGCCGACATCCTGAGGAGTGTAGGGGGGTTTTACGTCAGCTCCGACCGGACCTACGCCTATGTGGGGGTGAGAGGTTTTTCCCGGCCCGGTGACTACAATTCACGGGTGCTCCTCCTGGTGGACGGCCACAGGATCAACGACAGTATCTATAATACGGCGACCATCGGGAACGACTTCGTCCTCGATATCGACCTCATCGAAAAGGTTGAGGTCATCAGGGGCCCGGGGTCGTCACTCTACGGCAGCAACGCCTTCTTCGGGGTCATCAACGTCATCACGAGGGAAGCGAAGAGCTTCGGCGGCATGGAGGTCTCGGGGGCGGCCGGGAGCGATGATGCGTACAAGGGAAGGGCCACCTTCGGCCGGCGTTTCGACAACGGAGTGGACCTCCTCTTCTCCGGCAGTAGCGCCTCCGGTAAGGGGCAGAGCCTGTATTTCAAGGAGTTTGACGGTCCCGGGACACACGGCGGGCGGGCCGACTCCTGTGATCACGAAAAGGCGGGCAATCTTTTCGCGGATATGAGATACAGGGACCTCCGCGTCCAGGGTGCCTATGTCTCCAGGGAAAAGGGTGTCCCCACCGCCTCTTACGGCACCATATTCAACGACAACAAGCACAAGGTGACCGATGACAGGGGCTACCTGGACCTGAAGTACGGAAAGGAACTCACGCCTTCCACCAGCATTACGGCCCGCGCCTTCTATGATTACTACCGATACGACGCGAACTATCCTTTCGACTACCCGCCCGTCACCCTCAACAAGGACCGGGCCGAGGGGAAGTGGTGGGGGGCCCAGGCGGAGGTGGCCACCACCTTTCTTGATCGACACAGGGTGATCGCGGGCGGCGAGTATCACGATTACTATGTCCAGAAGCAGCAGAACTTCGATCAGAACCCTTTCTTCTCCATCCTCAACGACGCGAGGGCGTCCTATGCCTGGGCGGCCTACGTGCAGGATTAATTTTCCATCCGGGACAACCTTGTCCTCAGCGCGGGCCTTCGGTACGACTACTACAAGACGTTCGGAAACAACGCCAGTCCGAGAATCGGCCTCATCTACAGCCCGCTGTCGGGGAGCATAATCAAGCTTCTCTACGGTCAGGCCTTTCGCGCCCCCAATGCGTACGAACTCTACTACCAGGACAACGGCGCCTCCCAGAAGGCCAACACCGGCCTGCGACCCGAAAAGATAGACACCTACGAGCTTGTCCTCGAACAGTACGTGAAAAACTATCGTTTCTCCGCATCGGGCTACCTTTACCGGATCTCGGATCTCATCAACCTTCAGCAGGATCCCTCGGACGGTCTTCTCGTCTTTCGTAACCTCGGAAGGGTGGAATCCAGGGGGACCGAATTTGAGGCGGAAGGAAAGTGGGCCAAAGGGTGGAGTGCGCGGGTGAGGTATTCCTTTCAGGAGGCCGTCGACAAGGAGACCGGCAGACTGCTCACGAATTCCCCGAAGCATCTGGCAAAACTGAACCTTCAGGCACCCATCGTACCGGGCAGATTCCTCATGGGTTTTGAACTTCAGTATACCGGTCCCCGTACCACGCCCAAAGGCGGCACTGCGGGAGGGTTTACCGCGGCCAATCTCACCGTGCTGGGCAAGGATGTGGTGGAAGGCCTCGAGATGAGTGCGAGCGTCTACAATATCCTGGACAAAAAGTATGGCGACCCGGTGTCGGGCGAGCACCGGCAGGGCACGATCATGCAGGATGGAAGGGCGTTCAGGGTGAAGTTCACCTACAGGTTCTGACAGGACGAGACGATGAGGAGATTGTTCCCTACCGGGTTCCTGGTGCTCCCCATTGTGATGGCTGCCGTTCTTGCGTCCTCCCTGGCCGGAGCTGCCGAGCCCGCTTTCAGCGAGTACGAGGTGAAAGCGGGTTTTATCTACAACATTGCAAAGTTCGTCGAATGGCCGGAGAGGACCGACGCCGGTTCCCGAAACCAGCTCCTGGTGTGCGTGCTCGGTTCTGATCCTTTCGGCAAAGCCTTTGAGCAGATTGAAGGGAGGACGGTGCAGGGAAAGAAGCTGGGTATCAGACGAGTGGCCTCCGCGAGAGAGGCCAGAGAGTGCCATATCCTCTTCATCGGTCGGTCGGAGAAGGATCGTGTTGCCCGAATCACGGAGACGGTGAAGGACTGGAGCATATTGACGGTGGGAGACACGGAGGGCTATCTCCGTGAGGGCGTGATGGTCAACTTCTACATGGAAGACGGCAAAGTCAGATTCGAGATTGATGTGGAGCGGACGAAACAGTCGAAGCTGTCTCTCAGCTCCCATTTGTTGAAACTGGCCCGGATCGTCCGGGGCAGTCAGTGAGGCGGGAATGAAGAAGCTCTTCTCCATCAGGGATCTCTCGATCAAACGGAAGCTTTTCCTGATCTACATGCTCACCACCACCTCCGCCCTGCTCCTGACGGGCACGGTCTTTATCGCCGCGGAGCTGATCACTCTGCGCCACGGTATCGTGAACAACCTCTTCGGTTTGGCGGGTACCATGGCTTCAAACGTGAAAGCGGCCCTTGCCTTCAATGACAGCAGGAGTGCAGAGGAGACGCTCGCCAGCCTGGGGGCCGTCCCGGGCATTACCTTCGCAGTGGTTCGCGACCACAGGGACCAGATCTTTGCGGTATACCACAAGGAGGGCCGGGCCATCCCCCTGGAGACCGTGTCGGTGAGACCTTTCGGCTATCATTTTGCCGCAACCCACGTGGATGTATGCCGCCAGATCACGCTCGACAACGATGCCATCGGGACCGTGACGATACGGTCCGATCTTTACGCCTTCTATTCGAGGCTGGCTTTGTACGGCGCCCTTCTTCTCCTTGTCGTGTGCCTTGCCCTGTTGCTGAGCTATCTTATGTTGACGAGGCTCCAACGGGTCGTGACCCGACCCATCCTTGATCTGGCCCGACTCATGAAGACAATCCCTGAAAAGAGGGACTACTCGCTGCGGGCCGAAGTGGGTGGTAAGGACGAGATAGGGTTGCTGGCGGAAGGGTTCAATGAAATGCTGGCCAACATTCAGGCCCGCGATGAGGAGCTTGAGAGCTATCGAGAGCATCTGGAAAAACTTGTTCAAGATCGTACCCTCCAGCTGAGCGAAGCGAACCGTCGGCTCCAGCAGGAGTTGACCGAACGGCTCCGGATCCAGGATGCCCTCGCCGAATCGGAACACCGGTACCGCACGATCTTCGAGACTACGGGCAACGCGAGTCTCATCATCGAGGAGGATACCACCATCTCTCTCGTCAATACGGCCTTCGAGGTATTAACGGGATACGCGAAGGAGGAGGTTGAGGGAAAGAAAAGCTGGACAGAGTTTGTGACCGGGGAAGACCTGGAAAGAATGAAGACCTACCATTATTCCCGGCGATCCGCGTCGAACGGGGTCCCGGCAAATTATGAGGCCCATGTGGTAAGCAAGGATGGCCGTCACCACGACGCCTACTTCTCGGTGGCCATAATACCGGGTACGAGACAATCGGTCTGCTCAATCCTCGATCTCAGCGAGGTGAAGCATCTCGAAGAGCAGCTCCGCCAGTCCCAGAAGATGGAGGCGGTCGGCCGTCTTGCCGGAGGCATAGCCCATGACTTCAACAATATACTCACTGCCATCATAGGCTATGCAAGTCTCGCGCGTATGCAGATCGGAAGCGACGACCCCGTGAAAAAGTACATCGATTCGGTCATTTCGTCCGCCGAGCGGGCGGCCCGACTCACCACCGGCCTTCTGGCTTTCAGCCGCAAACAGGTCATCTCGCCGACGACCCTTGACCTCAACGAGGTCATAGGGCATGTGGAACACCTGCTGAGGCGGATGATAGGAGAGGACATAGACCTGAAAACGGTCTGTTCCGGAGAGCCCCCCACGGTGAAAGCAGACAGAGGACAAATCGAACAAGTCCTCATGAACCTTGCAACCAATGCCAGGGATGCCATGCCCGACGGGGGACGGCTTGTGATCGAGACCGGGGTTGTCACCATGAGTGAGTGGGCGGCCGACAGACCACGGTACCTGAAGCCCGGGAAGTATGCGGCCATCACTGTTTCAGACACGGGGATCGGCATAGCCAGGGAAGCTATCGACCGCATATTTGAACCCTTTTTTACCACCAAGGAGGTGGGGAAGGGCACGGGTCTGGGCCTGTCTATCGTCTACGGTATCATCAAACAGCACGACGGCTACATTACCGCCTCGAGCGAACCGGGCGCAGGGACCGTCTTCAGGATCTATCTTCCTTTCCTGGAGCAGAAGAGGAAGACGGACGGGTTGGTCGAAAAGGCGGAAGTGGAGAGGACTGCGGGCGGCTGCGAGACCCTCCTCGTCGCCGAGGACGACCCGGTTACCAGGGCCCTGATCAAGGAGGTACTCCAGAGGCACGGGTACGCGGTACTTGAGGCGGAAGACGGGGAGGAGGCGGTGCGCCGGTTCAAAGAGCGGCAGGAGGAGATCAGCCTCGTCCTCATCGACGTGATCATGCCGAAGAAGAACGGCAGGCAGACCTACGAGGAAATCAAGAAGGTGCGCCCGGGGGTTGAAACCCTCTTTCTCAGCGGCTATACGGCCGACATCATTCACAAAAAAGGCATTTTCGAAGAAAACATCAATTTCCTCTCCAAGCCCGTGGCTCCCAAGGAGCTGCTCAGGAAGGTGAGAGAACTCCTCGATTCGCAGTCAGGTTGAAATATCCCGATCAGATCTCACGCCCCCAGGGCCTTGCTGTGTTTCAGGAGTCTCCTGACCTTTTCCAGGAGGTCTGACTTCTCTGTGGCGGAGAAGCCCTGGAGCATGGTGTCCAGGCAGGTGTCCCGGTCCTTTTCGATGGCGGAGAGGGTCGCCTTTCCCTTCGCGGTGATCTCCAGGACCGTGGCCCGCTCGTCCCGGGGGTCTGACTTTCTCTCGATGTACCCCCCCTTCTCGAGCCTTTTGGCAAGGCCCGTCATGTTGGCTACAGGGACGAGCATGATGCGGCTCACGTTGGTGATCCTGCTCTGGCCGTTCTCCGATGCCTCAAGCACCCTGAGGATGTTGTATTGGGGGAAGGATAGGCCATGCCTCTTGAACATGGCGGAAACCGCCCGCTTGTACGTTTCCGCGGCCCTCACGACAGCCATGAGCACCTTTTCATCCGTGGTAAGGTCGCTTCGATAACCCGGGTTGTTCATACCCCTCCTCGGCATACGGTCGGTTCGGGAAGCTTGTCGAACATCCTACCACACATGCGGCAATATATCAACAAATGAATATTAGCAAAATTAATATTAAAGATATTGATTAAAAACAGGGGTCGTGGTATATCTTCTACCTGTGTCAGGCAATGCACAGGGATCGCTGTCGGGGCGATGAGGCCCGAGGAAACCGCGATGGGAGGGAGACCGGATCATGAAGAGTAAAGATGTGGAGATTGTGAGGACGACCACGTGGTCTGCGGGTCCCGGTTGCCACGGAGGCTGCGGTGTGCTGGCCCACGTGCGGGACGGTAAGCTGGTGAAGATCGAGGGAGACCCGGACCACCCCTGGAACCAGGGGCGTCTCTGTGCCCGGGTGCTCGCCATGACCCAGTATGTGGAGCACCCGGACCGCCTCACCAAACCCCTCAAGCGGGTCGGCGAGCGCGGGGAGGGCAGATGGCAGGAGATATCGTGGGACGAGGCCTTTGACCTCGTGGAGGCACGCATGAAGAAGATACGGGATGAATTCGGTCCCGAAAGTGTCATCTTCTCCATGGGCACGGGAAGGGATATCGGACCCTGGATCTGTATGCTCGCCTATGCCTTCGGGAGCCCCAACGTCATGTTCGCCCTGAGCGGGAACGCCTGCTACAGCCCCAGGATCGCGGCCCTGGACACGGTACAGGGGGATTTCTGTGTCTTCGACGCAGGCCAGTGGCTCCCTGACCGGTATGACGACCCCGGATACAGGGTGCCCGAGTGCATGATCATTTGGGGATACAACATTCCCGCCACCTGTCCCGACAACCTCTTCGGTCACTGGATCATCGATCTGATGAAGAAGGGCACGAAGATCATCTCCATTGATCCGCGCCTTTCCTTTTTTGCGTCCCGGGCTGCCCACTGGCTCCCGGTGAGACCGGGGAGCGACGCGGCCCTGGCCATGGGATTTCTCAAGGTGCTGCTGGATGAGCACCTCTTCGACGAAGCCTGGGTGCGGCGTTGGACCAACGGTCACCACCTCCTCAGGACCGACACGGGAAAGCTGCTCCGGGAAAAGGACCTTTTAACCGGCGGATCGCAGGAGAATTGTGTGGCCTGGGACACGGCCTCCGGCAAGGCTGCCGTCTGGCGGTCGTCGGCTGCCTCCTTCGCGTCGCCGGGGGTGGAGCCTGCCATGACCGGCGAATTCGTCGTCACGCTGACAAACGGCCGTAAAGTGCCCTGCAGGACCGTGTGGGATGCCTTCCGGGAACGGATCAGCGAGTACCCCCTCTCCAGGGTGGAAGAGATCACCGGCGTCCCGGCAAAGGACATCGCTGCTGCGGCCCGTCTCTACGGCAGGAGCAAACCGGCTGCCATCCATTGGGGGGTGCCCGTCGACATGACCCCCGGGATCGGCGCCCTTTGCCACGCCATCGCCTCCATGTGGGCCCTCACAGGCAACCTCGACATCCCCGGCGGAAATGTCTTCACCCGTTCCGCCTTCAACGCCGTGGCCTATGCCCTCCCCGGCGCCGAAGGGGTGATCAGGCTGAAAGACAAGGAGCAGGACCGGACCCGGATAGGCGCCGACCGCTACGGACCCTTCAACAGGTTTGTCTGGCGGTGCCAGACCGACACGGCCTTCGAACAGTTCTTCACGGGAAAGCCCTATCCCATCAAGGGTCTCTGGATCCAGACCTGCAACCTCCTGGGCAACATCGGTCTCGACCCCAAAGGCTGGCGCGAGGCACTCAAGAAGCTCGATTTCGTGGTGGCCGTTGACCTCTTCCACAATGCCACCACCCAGTATGCCGACGTGGTCCTCCCGGCGGCGACCTTCCTGGAGAAGGACGGGGTGAGAAGCTGGTGGGTCCCCCTCCAGAGCATCAACAGGGCCATCACGGTGGAGGGATGCAAGCCCGACGTGGAGATCAACTTCGAACTTGCCCGCCGGTTCGATCCCGACTTCAAATGGAAAACGGTCCATGAACTCTATGACGACATCATCAGGCCTTCGGGCATGACCTACGAAGAGCTGCAGAAGCGGGTCTTCGCCTATGCGCCCGAGGGCCACTCCAGCAGGCCTTACCACCGCCACGAGAAGGGGCTCCTCAGGGCCGACGGCAGGCCGGGATTCACGACGCCCACAGGTCTCTTCGAGCTCTATTCCACCCTCCGGGAGGAGTGGGGTCTCGATGCCATGCCCCATCATGAGGAGCCGCCCTTCACACCGGTGAGCAGGCCGGACCTTGCGGAAAAGTATCCCCTTATCCTCTCCACGGGCAGGCGCTCTCCGGCCTTTTTTCACTCCGAACACCGGCAGATCCCGTGGCTTCGGGCCATCGATCCCGATCCGGTGGTGGAGATCCATCCCGACACGGCAAAGAAATATGGTCTGGGAGATGGAGAATGGGTCTGGGTGGAGAATTGGATGGGGAGGGCCAGGTTCAGGGCCAGGGTGACCCTCATCGTACCGCCCTGGATGGTCATGGCCACCCATGCCTGGTGGATGCCCGAGAAGAAGGGTGCGGAGCCTGAACTCTATGGCACCTGGAAATATAACATCAATCTGCTCCTTCCCATGGGTGAGCAGGGCAAGGACGGCCTGGGGGCGCCCATCAAGCACAGCCTCTGCACCATCTACCGGGACCGGGAGGGGGAGGTGGACCATGAGTAAGAAGCCTCGGTACGGACTGCTTATCGACTACGAGTACTGCACGGGTTGCCACACCTGCCAGGTGGCCTGCTGCCAGGAGTACGGCTGGGAGGCCGGTATGTCGGGCATGAAGGTGATCGAGGTGGTGCAGAAGTTGCCGAAGGGGAAGGCGTATCTCTGCTACATCCCCTTTCCCACGGAACTTTGCGTGCTCTGCGCGGCCAGGACGAAGAAGGGTTTGAAACCGGCCTGCGTCCAGCACTGTATGGCGAGGGTGATTACCTGGGGACCCCTCGAGGAACTGGCGAAGCAGCTTGGGGAGAAACGGCGCATGGTCCTCTGGTCGCCACGGTAATCAATGAGGACAAATCCTGAATCCCAAACCCTAAATCCTGAGGGTGGTGCGGGTAAACGGGACATGGGGTGTTGAGATGCGAGGTCCTGAGTTTAGGATTTCGTGCCTCGAATTTGGAGTTTCCACTACGAGGGGGTCGACATGACTGCCGCAAAGGGCATTATCGAGGCCAACAGAAAGGCCCAGTGGATCCGCAAGATGTTTGAAGAGGGGAATGTGAGGAGGGCCAAATACGGGGCGGAGAACGTCTTCGATTTCAGCCTCGGCAACCCGAACCTGGAACCGCCCCCACGGTTCAAGGAGGTGCTCGCCCGCTTGATTGAGGACGAAAGGCCCCGCCTCCACGGCTACATGTCGAACGCGGGCTTTCCTGAAACCCGGGAAGCGGTGGCAGCCTTTCTGAACACCTATAACCGCACCTCCTTTACCGCCGCAGACATCGTCATGACCCCCGGCGCCGCGGCGGCCCTCAACATCATCCTCAAGACCATCGTCAATCCGGGTGAAGAGGTGATCATCCTCACGCCCTACTTTGTGGAATACAGGTTCTACCTCGAAAATCACCAAGCCGTACCGAAGCTGGTGAGGACGAAAGAGGATTTCTCCCTGGACCTCGACGCCGTTGCCGCTGCGATCAACGGGAAGACACGGGCCATCATGGTCAACTCGCCCAACAACCCCACCGGCAAGGTTTACCGGCAGGAGGAACTTGAGAAGCTGGCACGCCTCCTCGATGAGTCGGGGAAGAAGTACGGCGAACCCATTTACCTCGTCTCCGACGAACCATACCGGAAACTGGTGTACGACAACCTCGCCGTCCCCAGCGTATTCGACCTCTATCCCTATACCTTCGCCGCCACCTCCTTTTCGAAGGATCTTTCCATCGCCGGCGAAAGGGTGGGATATGCGACCGTCCATCCCCATATGGCGGACAAGGACGAGATCCTTGAAGGCATGAACCTCTGCATGCGCACCCTTGCCTTTGTCAGCGCGCCGGCCCTGATGCAGAGGGCGATCGTCTCGCTCATGGACGAAACGGTGGATATCTCCCTCTACCAGAGGAAAAGGGACCTCCTCTATGAAGGCCTTAGGTCTTGCGGCTACGAGATGACGAAGCCGGAAGGGGCCTTCTACCTCTTTCCCAAGTCGCCCATCGCCGACGATGCCGCCTTCACCACGGCGCTCCAGGAGGAGAATATCCTCACCGTGCCGGGCATGGCCTTCGGCGGCCCCGGTCATTTCAGGATCGCCTACGTGGTCTCCGACGGCACCATCGAGCGGGCCCTGCCGGGGTTCGAGAGGGTGATGAAGAGATACAGGGGCTGACCGCCGGGACGCGAAGAAGGAAGGGTTGACGACAATCCATTGTCATCCCCGTGAGGCAGCTGAGGAGAGAATGTTCCGCTTTGGGTGGGGCCACGCTAGGTCGTTGCATTTTCCCGGCAAAATAGGGTAAATAAAGAGCGCGTAAGGCCCATGAAACACATACGGAATTTCAGCATCATCGCCCATATCGACCACGGCAAGTCCACCCTCGCGGACCGGCTCATCCAGTATGCCCACCTCGTGGATGACCGGAATTTCAGGGATCAGATCCTCGACACCATGGACATCGAGAGGGAGCGGGGGATCACCATCAAGAGTCAGACCATCAACATCCCCTACACGGACCAGGAAGGGGGGGAGTACGAACTCAACCTCATCGACACCCCCGGGCACGTGGATTTTTCCTACGAGGTCTCCAGGTCGCTGGCCTCCTGCGAGGGGGTGCTCCTCGTCATCGACGCATCCCAGGGGGTGGAGGCCCAGACCCTCGCCAACCTTTACGGCGCCATGGAGCATGACCTTGAGATCATCCCCGTGATCAACAAGATCGACCTCCCCACGGCGGATGTCGAGGGGGTGAAGGGTGAAATCGAGCACGAGCTTGGCCTCGATCCTGACGGGGCGGTCCTCTGCTCCGCCAAAGAGGGCGTCGGGATCGAGGATGTCCTGCGGGCCATCGTGGAGCGGGTACCCCCGCCCCGGGGCGATGCGGCAAAGCCCTTATCGGCCCTTATCTTCGATGCCCAGTACGACACCTTCAGAGGCACGGTGGTGAGCTGCCGGCTTTTCGACGGCTCGGTGAAGCAGGGCGACATGATCCGCCTCATGTCCATGGGGACGGTCTACAAGGTGGAGGAGGTGGGTATCTTCCGTCTCGCCAGGGAACCGAGGAAGGCCCTGGAGGCGGGTTCCGTGGGCTATATCATCGCCGGCATCAAGACCGTGAGCGACACAAGGATCGGCGACACCATCACCCTGGACACCGACCCGGCGCAGGAGCCCCTGCCGGGATTCAAGGAAGTGAAACCTGTTGTCTTCTCTTCCATCTATCCCATTGCCACGGAAGATTACCAGTCCCTCTCGGAGGCCCTGGAGAAGTACAAGCTGAACGATGCGGCCCTCGTGTACCAGAAGGACTCGTCGGTAGCCCTGGGACAGGGTTTCCGGTGCGGTTTCCTGGGCCTTCTCCACCTGGAGATCGTCCAGGAACGTCTCGAACGGGAATTCAACCAGTCCATCCTCATGACCATGCCGAGCGTCCAGTACAAGTTCATGCTCAAGGACGGCTCCGTGGTCTTTGTGGACAACCCTACCCACTACCCCGATCCTGTGGATATTCAGGGCGCGGAGGAGCCCTACATCAAGGCCATGATCATCGCGCCGGAACGGTACGTGGGGAGCATCATCAAGCTCTGCATGGAACGCCGGGGGGTCAATTCGCACCTCAATTACCCGTCGCCGGGAAGGGCGGAGATTACCTTTGACATGCCCCTCGCCGAGGTGATCTTCGATTTCTACGACAAGCTGAAGAGCATGACCCAGGGCTACGGGTCCTTCGACTACGAAATGATCGGATACCGGGAGAGCAACCTGGTAAAACTCGATATTCTGGTGAACTCGGAGCGCGTAGACGCCCTTTCCGTGATCCTCCACAAGGACAGGGCCCGGGAGCGGGCCGTCACGATCTGTGACAAGCTGGAGGATGAGATCCCGCGGCAGCAGTTCAAGATCGCCATTCAGGGGGCCATCGGCGGAAAGATCATCTCCCGATCCACCATCTCACCTTTCAGGAAAGACGTGACCGCCAAGTGCTACGGCGGGGACATCACGAGGAAGCGGAAGCTCCTGGAGAAGCAGAAAAAAGGCAAGAAGCGGATGAAGCTGGTGGGCAACGTGGAGATACCCCAGAGCGCCTTCATGGCTGCCCTGAAAACGGACAATGAGTGACCAGGCCCTTCCGGGGCTGTACATCCACGTGCCTTTCTGCGCCGGAAAGTGTTCCTACTGCGACTTCTATTCCATCACGGACCGTTCTCTCATAAAGGATTGGCTGAAGGCCCTTGCGGCGGAGATGATCCGCTGCAAGGGCCTCTTTCCGGCCTTCGATTCGGTCTACGTCGGGGGCGGAACGCCCACGGTCCTCGGAGAGGGCGCTGTGGGGACTCTTATGGAAAGGCTCCACGCTTTTTTCTCTATAACCTCTGACGCGGAGATCACTGTGGAAGCGAACCCCGATGACCTGACCCCCCAGAAGGCGCGGAGCCTCAAGTCTCTCGGCTTCAACCGGCTCAGCCTGGGCGTCCAGTCCTTGTACGATCCCGAGCTTGTTTTTCTGGGGCGGAGACATTCGTCACAGGACGCGGTCCGGGCCCACGAGGTCGCCCGGTCGGCAGGGTTCGCCAATATCGGTCTCGATCTCATGTACGGATTGCCGGGCCAGACCCTTCAGGGATGGCGGAAGACCCTGGAATCTGCCCTGAGTCTCGAACCGGGCCATCTTTCCTGTTACCAGTTGACCCTCGCCGCGGGTACGCCCCTGTTGAGACGTCTCAGGGAGGAAAGGATCCCGCAGATCGGTGAGGAGGAGGCAAGGAGATTCTTTCTCACCACCTCCTCTTTTCTCACCGACAAGGGTTTCATCCACTACGAGGTCTCCAATTTCTCGAAGACCATGGCGTGGCGGTGTCGCCACAACATGAAATACTGGGACCACACCCCTTATCTCGGTCTCGGTCCGTCGGCCCACTCCTTTGACGGGACGAGAAGGTGGTGGAATGTGAAGTCGGTGAAGGATTATTGCCGGTTTCTCGCGTCGGGAGAGCCCGCGGTAGAGGGTTCCGAGGCGCTCACGGAAAAAGATCGTCTCCTGGAAAGGCTCATGCTCGGGTTCAGGACCATGGAAGGGGTGAGTCGGAGTGCGGTGGCGGGAGTCCCCCGGTCCGATGCCCTTGTCGCGAGTCTCGAAGGGGAGGGATTCGTGACGATCAAGGGGGAGCGGATCGTGCCGACCACAAAGGGCCTCCTTGTGGCCGACCGCCTGCCTTTGCTCTTTGTCTGAGTTCGGAACAGTTTTCCCACCTTCTCCGGTCGCGCCTCGTGCCCCTGAGAAACCACATGAGACAAACTCTCCCTCCGGTTATGTCGCCTTATCTTACAGAGCACAAAACCAAAAAAGAACGTGGTAACAATTGGAAAATAATAGAGTTGTCAAGAGAAAAGGGGTATTGGCAAGGGTGGGAGTGTAAAACAGTTTTACATAAGTCGCCCCCCTTACTGTACCTGAATTTCTATAACTAATCAAGATAACGAAAGTTTTTTCCCGGCATAAATATTGCTTTCCAATCGGTCATGTAGTTTGTACCGTCAGCGCATGGTTCAAATTTGAGAAGGAGGATAATGGCTATGAGAAAAATCTCATTTATCGCCCTTGTGATGGTGCTGGTCCTGATGTGCGTTGGTTCGCCGTCTTTTGCCGCCTTCGGTGAAGATCCCACGATAATCCGGTCATCCGAGGTCTTTACCACGGTTACAAACAATGGTGATGGCACCTACACTTACAACTACACGGTGAAGAATACCTCTCCCGGTCCCCAGTGGGTGAATGATGGGGAGGTGTGGCCTGTGATCGTGGACTTCGAGGTGCCCCTGGACAGTCCAGATGTGGTCTGGAATATCCAGTCGCCGGAGACGTGGTCCTTTGAGTTTCTCTCGGCCCAGCAGTTCATCGACCGCTATAACCAGCCTAACCCCTTCAACTCAGCCTACGTGATCCACTGGTATGATGTGATACCTATGGTGGCCAAGGGGATTGTCCCTACCGGTTACAACGACCGGTTCGAGAGCGACTGGTACGAGCCTCAGACCGACGGCTTCATCTTTACCTCGAACCTTGGCCCGGTGGACGGACCTTATACCTCATCCTGGTGGGACCAGTACCGTTGGATCGGTGACCCGCCTCTTCCCGGCGGATCGGTGGGCGGCGGCGGCACCCCCACGTACAGGACGGTACCGGAACCCTCTTGCCTCCTACTCCTCCTTGCCGGCATTGGTCTGGTGGGATCGGCAAGACTCCGCAGAAAATAAATCCTTCGCATTGACTGCAAAAAGGCAGGGTTCAGGCCCTGCCTTTTTTGTGTCTTCTTATAGCCTTATGGCGAGCATGTACAGCACGGTCCCTGCCGTGATGCTCAAAAGGGCGTTCTTCCGCCACAGGTGCGTCGCCACCACCAGGACGATGGCGGTGATCTCCGGCATGCCGTGGGGCCTCTTCAGCCACTCCACATCCTTGAGACAGTAGATGACGAGAAGAAGCATGATGAGGGGCGGGATGCTCCGTTCCAGGTAGGCGAGCATAGGGGGAGGCCGGCCCCCTTTGAAGAAGAGAAAGGGGAGGAGGCGTGTGCCATAGAGGATGGCGGCCATTACGAAAACGGGTACAAGCAGGCCGGTACCGGTCATGAGGCCCTGTCCCTCAAGAGGAGGAGAAAGGCACACCCTGCCACGATGGCGGCAAGAAGCATGTATCGGGAGGGGGCGAGAAGGAGGGAAAGGATTCCCGCGGCGAAGGCCACGATAAAGGGTCGCATGGTCCTGACGGCCCGGTACTGCTCTATGGTGAGGACCACGAAGAGGGCGGTGAGGGCGAAGTCGAGACCCTTGAGGTCGGCGGCCAGGTGGCGGCCCAGCAGGGCGCCCGCACCGGTGCCGGCGATCCAGTAACAGTGATCGAAGAGGGAGACCCAGAGATAATACCGCGACCATCCCGGTCCGTCCGGTGCCCCGGTGCTGGTGATGAGGCCGTAGGTCTCGTCGGTGAGGGCGAAGATGAGATAGGGCTTGATGGGTCCGGCTCCCGAGTACCTCTTCAGAAGGGAGAGGCCGAAAAAGGAGTGGCGAAGGTTGATCAGCATGGTGGTGACGACGATGTCCACCATGGCGGCGCCGTTCACGAAGAAACCGAGGGCCACGAACTGGGTGGCCCCCGAGTAGATGATCACACTCATGAGGACGGCGTAGAACCAAGGGTACCCGGCCTTGGTGAAGAGGAGGCCGAAGGCGATCCCGATAGGCACATAACCGAACATGACCGGCATCGTGTCCCGGAGCGCCTTGGCAGGACCCCGGGCCGTCACCGGTCTCCGGCCTGCAGCGGGTGCGGATCGTGCACGCCCGGGTGGAGGGGTTGCGGGTCTGTTGTCCGGTACTCCATAGCTGTTCCCGGAGAACTTTGGGGCCTTTTACGCCTTGGAGGCCTTTTTCTCCTTCTTCGCTTGCCTCTTCTCCTTCAGTGTCTTGGTCGGCGCCTTTTTCGTATCCTTCTTGATGTCGCTCGATTTCGCCATGATCTGACCCCCTCTGGATGTTGTTGTCCATATGTTACCCTATGGGAGCAATCCACTCAAGATGCTGATGAGGCCTTTCCGGTACGGACGCCCTTGTGGTAGACTGGGTGAAGAGAATCGAAAGGGGGATGCCATGGCGGAAGAGACGAGGAGCGAGGTGTTCTGGAAGTGTGGAAACTGCGGTAACACGGTGGCGGCGCCGACCCCTCCCGAGGTCTGCCCCTCATGCCTTCAGAAGTGCGAATTCATCAACGTGACCTGCTACACGCCCGAGTGCGGCTTCACCGGCATCGATCCGAAGCTGAAGTAAGGACGGGTTGCCCCGAAAGCCGGGCGGCAATGGCGGAATGGATTGGTACATCCGTTCCGTCTTTCCACAGATTAGCTATGTTGAAGCTATCTAATAGTAAACATTAAAAATTTCCTCTTATAACCGATAAAAACAGTAATGCATTGGCGTGACCCGTGTCACGCTCCATCCATCTCTTTCAAGGGGTATTCCATGAAAATATTCAGCCGCCTCTCCATAACCGCCAAGATGGTGGGTCTCATCGTCGCGAGCATCATCATCGTCTGTGTGATCACCGTGACAACCACCTATTTTGCGGTGTCAAGAAGCGAAGACGAACTGGCGCGAAAAGAGTCCTCCACCAACGCGGATTATGTTCGGTCGCAACTCGATTTGATGAAGGGCAATGTGATCACCATCGCGTCGCTGACGGCCCAGAGGAGCGATGTGGCGGAAGCGGTAAAAAGCAGGAACAGCGACCTTCTGCGACGGTACGGACAGGAGGTTATGCAGAAAAGCGGCATGGGTTTCGTCACCATCTCCGACAGGGAAGGAAACGTGATCGCCCGTGGCCATTCGGATAAGGCAGGCGACAGTGTCCTCAACCAGGCAAACGTACAAAGGGCCCTGAAGGGGGAAACCTATATCGGCATCGACGAGGGCACGGTGGTGAAGCTCTCCCTGAGGGCAGGCGCGCCGGTAAAGGTCAGGGACGAGATCGTGGGTGTGGTGACCACCGGCATCGACCTGAGCACCGACAACGCCTTTGTGGACGGGATCAAGAAGAAGATCGGCGTGGAGTGCACCATTTTCCATAATGACACCAGGGTGGTGACCACCCTCATGAAGGACGGAAAACGGGCCGTGGGGACCAGGATGGATAATTCTGAGGTGCTCGACAAGGTGCTCAAGAAAGGCGAGAGGTTCCAGACCGTCATCCCCCTCATGGGAAAACGGTACGAAGCGAGTTACTGGCCCCTTGCAAGTGGTGAAGGAAAGATCCTCGGGATGCTCTTCACCGGTACACCCCGGGAGGAGGTGGAAAAGACGTCCCGGACCATCCTCTGGTCCATTCTCCTCTCTGCCGCCATCGGGGGGCTGCTTATGGCGGGGGCTTCCCTCTTTATGGGGAGATCGATGACGAAACCCTTGAAGGCCACCACCGCGGTCATTGAAGAGATAGCTCAGGGGGATCTGACTAAGCGCATCGAGGTCGCGTCACAGGACGAGATCGGACAGATGGGCACCCGGATCAACAGCTTCGTCGATACCCTTCACCATACGATCACGCAGGTGGCGGAAAGCAGCACCAAGGTTTCCGACGCGGCAGGCTCTCTGGACGCGGCGGCCGAAGCAATGGCCGCAAGCGTGGACAAGGCGGTGACCCAGGTGAACTCTGTGGCGGCGGCAAGCGAGCAGATGTCGAAGACCTCATCCGAGATCGCCCAGAACTGTGTCCAAGTGGCGGGCAGTGCCGAAAACGCAAACAATTCCGCTTTGACCGGAGAAGCGATCATCCGGGAGACCATCGGGGTGATGAATCGCATCAATGAAAGGGTGACCGGCTCGGCTGACGTGATCAGGACCCTCGGGGCCCGTTCCGACCAGATCGGCCAGGTGGTGGGCCTCATCAATGAGATCGCCGACCAGACGAACCTTCTCGCCCTCAATGCGGCCATCGAGGCGGCCCGGGCAGGAGAGCACGGGAGAGGTTTTGCCGTCGTGGCCGATGAAGTCCGGAAGCTTGCCGAGAGAACGACCCTCGCCACGAAAGAAATCGGTGACACGGTTGTAGCCATCCAGCAGGGGACGAAAGATGCGGTCCGGTCCATGGAAGAGGGGGTGGTGGAGGTGGATCGCGGTGTACGGGAGGCCGAGAAATCGGGCGAGGCCCTGAAAAACATCCTCCGCCAGGTGAACACCGTGACCTCGGAGATAAACCAGATCGCCGTGGCATCGGAAGAGCAGACTGCGACGGTAAACGAGATGGCCATGAACATCCAGGACATATCGTCCGTCGTCCAGGAGACCTCCGGCAGGATCCAGGAAAACTCACAGGCTGCCTCCAGGCTGGCGGGCCTCTCGAAAGACCTCCAGGAACTGGTCGGCCGATTCCGGGTGTAATACGGGAGACCTGCCTCAACTCAACAGACAGTGAAGAATAGGGGAGGTCGGGTAGTACCGCACCTCCCTTATGACGCCTGCATTGACACCGACACAATTGTTCTGCTACAACTCTAACACCTTATCGTAGGGAGTCTTTCCGTGAAGATCGTCATCGTCGGGGCCGGGGAGATCGGTTTTTTTCTGGCACGAAAGCTTTCGCAGGAGAAGCACGATCTCACCATCATCGATGAGGATGGTGAAAAATGCCGCAGGGCAGAGGAGGTGCTGGACCTGGCCGCAGTGGAGGGAAACGGGGCGGATCCCGAGACCCTGCGGGTCGCCGGGATCGAGAAGGCTGATATGCTCATTGCCGCCTCGGCCAACGACGAGGTGAATATCCTCTCCTGTATGCTTGCATCCCGCCTCGGCGTGAAATTCCGCATAGCCAGGGTAAGAAACCGGTCATATTACAGCAAGTCACCGGTAATCAGCGCCAAGGATCTGGGTGTCGATCTCTTCATCCACCCGGAAGAGGAGGTTGCAGGAGAGATCAACCGCCTTCTTATACGATCGACGGTCAGTGAGATCGTCGAGTTCGAGAACGGAAAAATCCTTTTCGTGGGACTGAAGCTCGACGAACGATGCCCTCACCTGAACCGCCAGCTCAAGGAATTCGGATCAGAGACCATGAGGGGCAAGTTCCGGGTGGTGGCCATGTGGAAAAACAACAGGACCATCATCCCCACCGGAGAGGACGTGATCCAGAAGAACGACCAGCTCTTTGTGGTCACCAGGGCCGATGATCTTCCGGAACTGCTTACCTTTGCCGGGAAGGCCGACGAGAAACTGGAGAAGATCATGGTCCTCGGGGCGGGGAAGATCGGGCGCGCCGTTGCCCGTGATCTTGAAGGGCGGGGGATCGATGTGACGGTGGTCGAGTCGGACAGGGAGAAGTCGCGGAAGATGGCCGGGGAGTTAAAGAAGGGGATGGTGATCCAGGCCGACGGCACGGAAATCGATGTCCTCGCCCGGGAGGGCATCCTGGACATGGATGCCTTTGTGTCCGTCACCTCGGACGACGAAACCAACATCATCGCCTGTCTCCTTGCCAGGCACCTGAAGATACGGAAGACCATCGCCCTCGTGAACAGGGTCGAATACCTTCCCCTCATGCCGGTCATCGGCATCGATTCCACGGTGAACGTAAGGCTCGCCACGGCCAACGCCATCCTGAGGTTCATCAGACGGGGGAAGGTGCTCAGCCTCGCAGCCTTTCACGGCATCGATGCCGAGGCAATCGAGTTCGAGATCCACAAGAAGGGGAAGCTTACGGGCAGGCCCCTGCGCTCGCTCCGTTTCCCTGAAGGGGCGGTGGTGGCAATCATCATCAGAGGGGGAAAGGCCTTTGTTCCCCACGGGGAAAGCACCATCGAGGAGGGCGACAGGGTGATTTTCTTCGCCCTGCCGCACGTGATCCCTTACCTGGAGGCCCACGTGTCGTGAAGGTCGACCCGTGCAGGTAAAAGACATTGCCTTTGTCATCGCGAGGCTTTGTTTTATAGAAGGCCTCTGTCTCCTTCTCCCCCTGGCATGCTCCCTTTACTACGGCGACGGACAGCATGTTCTCCTGATGGTGTTGATCGCGGCCCTCCTGATAGGGAGCTCCTTCTCCTTCATCCCCGCCGCCCGACCGGATGACCTGAGTACCCGGGAGGGATTTCTCATCGTGTCGCTGAGCTGGACGCTCCTCACCCTCTTCGGTTGCATCCCTTTTATGATCTCGGGGTTCATCCCTTCCTTCACCGACGCGTTCTTCGAGGTCATGTCGGGGTTCACCACCACCGGTGCCACCATCCTCCAAGACGTGGAGATCCTCCCCAGGAGTCTCCAAGTGTGGCGCCACATGACCCAGTGGCTCGGCGGCATGGGGGTCATAGCCCTGGCAGTGGCGGTCCTCCCGGTTCTGGGCGTAGGTGGGGCGCAGCTCTTCAAGGCGGAGGTGCCCGGCCCCACGAAGGACAGGATTTCTCCCAGGATCAGCGACACGGCGAAGATTCTCTGGGCTGTCTATCTCGTGTTCACGGGGGCCGAAATCGTCCTTCTCGTGGCGGCGGGCATCCCCTTTTTCGACGCCCTCTGCATTTCCTTCACCACCATGGCGACAGGCGGCTTCGCTCCCCTCAACGCCAGTATCGCCGGATACCCCTCGGCCTTGGCCCAGTACGTGATTGTGGTCTTCATGGTGCTGGCGGGCACCAACTTCAGTCTCCACTACTGGGCGTTGAAGGGAAGACCCCTTCACTACTTCCGTAATCCTGAATTCCGACTTTTTGTCGCCATCATCGGAGGGGCCTTTGTGGTGATCACCGGCATACGGCTGTATTACGGGGCGGCACCGGGAGAGGAGCTGGTAAGGAGTTCCCTTTTTCAGACCGTCTCCATGATCACCACCACGGGTTTCGTCACCCAGGACTACGAACTGTGGCCCTTCAGTTGCCAGTTCATCCTCGTTCTTCTCATGTTCGTCGGGGGATGTGCGGGTTCCACGGGCGGGGCGATGAAGAACGTGCGGATCCTCGTTCTTTTCAAGTATCTCGGGGCGGAAGTGAAGAAGCTCTTCCATCCCCACGGCGTCTTCCCCGTGAAGATGGAGGGCAAACTGGTGCCGGAAGGGCTCGTTTCCAACATCATGGCCTTCCTGGCCCTCTATATGCTTCTTTTCCTCGGTGGCGTCCTTGCCCTCACCCTCCTCGGGGAGAACATCGACACTGCCATCGGCGCCGTGGCGGCCACCCTCGGAAACGTGGGTCCCGGCATCGGAAACGTGGGGGCCGTGGAGAACTACAGCGCCATCCCTCCGGCGGGCAAGTGGGTCCTTTCTTTTCTCATGCTGGCCGGAAGGCTGGAGATCTATACCGTCCTGGTCCTGTTCATGCCACGTTTCTGGAAATAGAGAGGCGCGGCCCGATGACGGTCAGCCCCTGCCCCCGGACGGTCGAACCGGGCGCCTCTATCGCCTTGTGTTCAGGGCACAACCCGCCCCAGTACCTTGCCCGACCCGTTCTGCTCCACGGAAAAGATCACGATCTCGCCGGAGGCGGGTGTCACACCGGTGAGCGCGGTAATGTTCACCTGGTGGGTGACCAGGAGGACGGGCGGACCCGCAGGCAGGGAGGCGAGAAACCGCCGCGTCTGCCGGGTCTGCTCCCGCTCCTTTTCGAAGGCCTCGAAAAAGGAATTGAGAAGAGGGAGTTCCACAACGGTGCCGAGACCGAGAAGGCGGGCCGTCTCCAAACACCGGCACCATTGACTCGAAAAGAGACGCCCTTCCTGTATCCCCTTTGAGCGAAAGAAGCGGCCGATCCGGAGTGACTGGGCGCGGCCTTCCTCTGAAAGATTGCGCTGAGTTGAGCAGTCGTCGAGACGAAAACCCGGAGGGTCGCCTACGCCCGGGGCCATGGCGTGGCGGATGAGGGCGACCGCCCGACCGTTCATGAGAGCAGTCCAGGCAGTCTCAGTGTCTGAGCCACGGGCCACAGATGGGGTACAGAGAAGGGCCGGCACGAGGAAGGCGAGGGTGAAGGAGAGGATGGCGAACCTTCCGCACCAGAGGAAGCCCCCCGCCTTGACACGCTCCGCCGTAAGGACCTTTCCCGTCCTCTCCCGGCCGTATTCCTGAATGGTGTCCACTTTGCCGTCCTTCCTTTCTCGATTCATTGCTCCCCGCCCCCGTGTCGCAAACATGCGGCGGCAATCAGGTTGACGCCGGACCCTTCAGCGCTGTTGTAAGTATTTCCGATAGTTGGCTTATGGTGAAGGGTTTCTGGATAAAGGCCACACATCCTCTGTCGAGGATCTGTCGTGCCTGGCCGTCCATACTGTAGCCGCTCGACAGAATCACCCTGACGTTGCCGTCAATCCGCTGGAGGGCATTGAAGGTCTCGCCGCCCCCGAGGCCCGGCATGATCATGTCGAGGATTACGAGGTCGATCCTCTCCCTCTCCTTTTCGTAGATGTGTATCGCTTCCTCACCGCTTCCTGCCGTAAGGACCGCATAACCGAGGCTCGCGAGGAGCTGCGCCCCCACTTCACGGATAGGCTCCTGGTCGTCTACAAGAAGAATGGTCCCCGATCCCCGAAAGGTGTGCCCTATGGGTTCAGGTTCCTCTTCCGCCACTTTGTCCGAAGCCGGCAGGTAGATGGTGAAGGTGGTGCCCTGACCCGGTTCGCTCTCGCAGAGAATGATTCCGTGATGTCCTTTCACGATCCCGTACACCGAGGCGAGACCCAGGCCTGTTCCCCGGCCCATCGTCTTGGTCGTGAAAAAGGGTTCGAATATCCTCTTCCGCGTGCCTTCATCCATTCCCACGCCCGTGTCGGTCACCGAGATCTTCACGTAGCTGCCCGCTGCCTCTCCGTAGGGATGAACGAAGGCGCTATCGAGGTCCGCGTTTTCCGTCTGAAGGTAGAGGTCGCCCCCCATGGGCATGGCCTGCCACGCATTCACATAGATGTTGAGCAGGGCCTGTTCGATCTGGCCCCGGTCCACCTCGACCGCCTTCAGGCGGGAAGAGAGTTTGAGGTGAATCCTGATCTCCCGTTTCGTCCTGCCGAACATGGTGGAGCTTTTCTCCACCACCTCGTTGAGATCCACGGTTTTCACCTGGTATCTGCCGCCTCGCGCAAAACCGAGGATCTGCCGGGTCAGCTCAGCCCCGCTCTTCACCAGGTCTTCGATACTCTTGAGCTTCCCGTAATGGCCGTGGTCCTGGGCGGTATCGAGGAGCATGAGTGACGTATAGCCCTGGATGCCCATGAGAAGATTGTTGAAGTCGTGGGCAATGCCGCCTGCCAGGGTGCCGATGGCCTCCATTTTCTGAGCCTCGATGAACTGCGACTCCAGCCTCTTCTTTTCGGTAATGTCTTCGTAAATGACGAAGTGTTTGCCGTTCGCCATGAATTGGGCCTTGAAGTTGATGATCCTGTCGTGACCGTCCTTGCAGCGCACGGTAAAGGTCTTTTCCATGACTGTTCCCTGGTTCACACACCGGGCCACATCATCCGTCCAGGTGGCGATCACCGCATCCCGGTACGCCGGATCAGGATAGGCCTTTTCAAACCATGTGGCCTTATCAGGGACATCCTCGACGGTGTACCCGAAGATGCGGGTGAAACCGGGGTTGACATACTCGGTGGTCAGATCTTCCCTCATAAGGGATATGCCCAGGGGTGCTTCCTCGGCGAGGAGCCTGAACCGCTCCTCGCTCTCCCGCAATGCCTCCTCGGCCCTGGCTATGTCCGTAATGTCCCGGCAGGTCAGGAGGTACTCACCGGACTCAAGGGGCACGACAATGAAGCTCACCACCTTGGTCGAGCCGTCCCGGCACGTCACGGAGAAGGTTCGGGCCGGATGGGCTTCTGTGCGTCCGAGGGCGCAGTCGGAGAGCCAGACGGCGATCACCGTGCGCCGGTAGGCTTTGTCCGGGTAGGCCTTTCTGAACCAGGTTCTTCCGTCGGGGACGTCGGAAAGATCGTATCCGAAAAGTGTCCGGAATCCCGGATTCATATAGACAAAGGCGCCCTTTCGGTCGACCATGACCATGCCGAAAGGCGATCCCTCCACCACCTTGAAGAATCGTTCTCTCTCCCGTTCAAAGGCCTTCTCTGCGTTGCCGCGGACCACGATCTCCTCTTCCAGTTCCCTGTTGATCCGCTGGAGGTCTTCTTCCCGGGACTTCACCTTTTCCGCCATCTCGGTGAAACGGTGGGCGATGTGCGTCAGTTCGCGGTAGGGCATGGCCTGAAGGGTGTGATGAGGCATCTCCCCCCTGGCCACCCGGTCTATACCCTCCTCCAGGACTCTCAAGGGGCGGCGGAGGAACCTGTTTACCAGAAAACCCGTGCTCGCGAGGATGAGAAGCAGAAGGAGGACGAAGGCGGCTGCGGTGATGGTGGAGTGGAAGAGGAGGCCCCTCCGGAGCATCCCCACGGCGAGGGTCACCTCGACGGTGCCGATCAGGTCTCCATTGTGCCGGATCTCTTTGTCCTTTCTCGCTTGACCGGGTAGGACCCTTTCCTTGTCGAGCTGAAAAAGGACCCTGCCGCCCTCTCCCGTTATGACGATCGAACTGACCATCTCGTTTCGTGCGAAGACCGATCCGATCCTGTTTATGTTTTTCTGATCGAAGGTCCAGACCGGGAGGGCGAGGATTTGGGAGAGGTGCGATGCGTACTCCTCCGCCTGATCCTCCGCGACCTTCTGAAGCCGGTAATACTGGGGGATGTAGACGAAAAGGATCGTGGCGGCCATGATGAGAAAGACAAGGAGCAGGAGGCTCGCGGTCAGGTTCCTCGAGAGAGACGGCGCTCGTATAAGGCTTAAGGAGTCGACAAAGGACTTTGGTTCCTCTTTCATCTCCCGGCCCTTGTCATCGGTACCGCCTCACCATCTCCCCATGGCTCCCGTCCCTGTACATCTGCGCCAGGGTACGGTCGAAGCGGGGCAGGGAAGAAAGGAAACGCGATGTTTTGCCTATGCACAGGTGAAAGGAATTGGAGTCGATGACCGTCGGTATCTGGATGATTTTGTGGGCAATCCCCATAGCCCTGATCCGGTGGCTCACGACAAAGGATGACTCGGCTACGACATCCACCCTCCCGGCGGCCAGCATCTCGATGGCCTGGCCGAGAGATGCCACCCACTCCACGTCCATGTAGGTAAGGTATTGACGCGCCCATCCGCTCCCGCTGTACTGGGCGTGGCGGAAAGACGAAAGGTCCCTCACGCCCTTCACGCGCTTCAGGCGTTCGGTCTGTGGACTGCCCTTCCACGTGAAGAGGGTCACGGTATTTCGGATCACCGGCTGGCTGCTGATTTCCGTGTACACCCTCCGCTCGTCGGTGGGCACCGTGCAGAAGGCATCGGCCTCTCCCGCTCTGACCATCTCCTGTGCCCTCACCCACGGGTATCCCCTGTGTTCCACGGGAATGCCCATCCTTTTCTGCAGGGCTTCATTGAGGATATCGACCAGCAGACCGTGCATGCGGCCGTCCTTGTCCTTCCAACTGAAAGGGGCATAATCATCGAAATAGACGATCACCATCCGGTCCGCAGAGGCCCCGTTTCCGGGATACAAGACCCAGAGAAGGGAAATAAGCACAAAAACAAGAAGAATATGACGTTTTCCGATTTGTTCCATACAGGGATTGTAATTTTCTTTCGGTGGTCTGTCAAACGAACACGGGTTTTTCACATGAGGAACCTGGTTGAGGGGGAACCGGCCCTAGTCTTTCTTATCCGCAGGTGAAGACGCGGTCACGGAGGGCGGGGAAGTTCTCTCTGGCCTCACGCACTTCCCCGGCATCGACCTCCGCCCAGACAACGGTCTCCTCCTCGCGGGCCCCGGCGATCACGGTACCTGCGGGAGACACGACCTGACTGTGCCCGGCGAACCTGACACCCTGGTTGATCCCGCAGCTGTTCGCCGAGACGACGTACGCGAGGTTCTCGAGGGCCCTGGCCCGGTTGAAGAGGAGCCAGTGCTCCAGGCGCGCGTGGGGCCAGGCTGAGGCGACGAGAAAGACCTCCGCCCCCCTGTCCACCATAATGCGGAAAAACTCGGGAAAGCGCAGATCATAGCAGGTGGCGAGGCCAAAGGTGCCCAGCTCGGTGGGGATCACGCACACGGACCCTCCGGGCGTCAGGATCTCGGCTTCAGCGGACTGGAAGGTGAAGAGGTGGATCTTCTCGTACCCTCCCAGGATTTGCCCGGTCGGGTCAAGGAGGAAGCTGGCGTTGGAGTATTTTCCGTTTCGTGCCTCCACGAAGCTGCCCGTGTGGATAAAACAGTTGAGTTCCCGGGCCAGATCTTTGAGAAGGCTCAGCGTGGGACCTTCCCGGGTCTCGGCCTGCGCTCGATATCTGTCGAAGCTCATGAACCCGATGTTCCACAGTTCGGGCAGGACGATGAGGTCTGCGCCCCTGCAGGAACGAATCATTGCCGCGGCATGGTCGAGGGCCCGCCCCTTGTCCTCCTCGATGATGGCCAGTTGAAGCGAGGCTACGCGCACGATCCGCAGCCTTTGCGCCAAGGGGGTCTTCGAGGCACGGTCATTCCTCCCTCGTAAGGTAGTTCAGGGTATTGATCCGGTAGGCAAGTCGCAGCACGTCATTCTGCAGCGGATCGTGGAGCTCCACTTCGAAGAAGTCACCAAAGATGAGATTGCCTCCCAGGGTGCCCAGAGTCCCCGAATAGATGATGAGATTCTCCAGAGGCCCCTTCATGCGGGAGCGGACGAAGTCGACCAGATCGCCGGGTCGCATGATGGCCGCGAGGGTGCCCTCCTGATAGAGAGTCCTCCGGCCTTCCCTTGAAACCCAACTGCGGAGGATGAGGGTGTCCCAACGGGGCAGAAGGTCTTCAAAGGGCCAGACCTGTTTCGATATGATGTTGGGACAGATATTCTTGGAGAGGGCAATGCCTACCGTCTCCAGTCTGCGATCCGTATGGTCGCTCCCTGCGGCCACCCAGATCTCCTTTTCATTCTTCACAAGGAGGACAAACTCAGCCTCTCCGGAGGTACGGTCTCCGTAAACCTCTATGGAGTCCGCCTGGGTAAGGATCCGCAATGCCATGGGATACAGGGTGGGGGTTCCGGAAGGCCCCGGTACCCCGAGTTTTCTCAACTCCTCTATGTGGGATCTCACCTCTTCCTGGTTTCGCCCCACGTATCCTGCGTTCACCATTCTCGCGGCAAGGAAACCAAGGGGGGTGTCGTGACCTGTTTGTCGCAGCAGGAACCGGAGTTCCACCATGCCTATCTCTCCCCTGAATTGCTACAGGAACACACTTTAAGGAAATCCGGCCATCTTGTCAAGATTGGAGAGGGTGGCCTTCAGCGGCGCCCCGTTGCGGCTCGGGCGGGACAGGGAACACGTGGGGAACTGAGCCATAAACCGGGCCTCCGAAAGGGAGAAGCGTTGACAGGCGTCGCCCGTCGGCTATAATTGTCAGAGGAGAGGAGCACTCGAACAAAATCCTTGAAGAGGAGGGACGTCATGAAGCATCTCGTGATCTATTGCCACCCGAGTCCGAAAAGCTTCTGCCACGCCATTTTCCACGAAGTCACCGAGAGCCTCCGTTCCAAGGGCCACGATGTGGTGGAAAGGGACTTGTATGCTCTGGGCTTTGACCCCGTTCTGAAGGGAAGCGATTTTGATGCCTTTTTGTCCGGGAAAACGCCTTCCGACATTAAAGTCGAACAGGATTATGTCGCCTGGTCCCAGGGGATCACGGTCATCTACCCTGTGTGGTGGACCGGGTTGCCCGCCATGCTGAAGGGCTACTTCGACCGCGTTCTATCCCTTGGATTTGCCTACATCTTTGAGACCCAGGGCCCGAAACCGTTGCTCGGAGGACGAAAGGTCATGGTCTTCTGTACACAGGGACAGTTCAAGGAGGCCTATGACGCCTCGGGTATGACGGATGCCATGCAGAAGACAACGGACATCGGGATTTTCTCCTTCTGCGGTATGGATGTGGTGGAACACAAGTTTTTCGGTGCGGTAACCTCTGCCGACGAGGCCACGAGACGGAACTACTTGGCGGAAGTCAGAGAACTCATGGGCCGCCTCTGAGGGGTGTAGGCGGGTTTGATATCAACGGGCCGCAGCGGGCCGCCCCTCGTTGGTCGTATCCGGACCAATGGGATAGATATGGAAATACGTTGGAAACGACAATTGACAATCTCGATCGGCATTGAGACGTAACTTCTTAGAATATATATACGAACCTTAAATGAGGTTAGTCTTCTAACCCAAGGGCGAGTACTACCGGTGACGGTGAAGCTGATCTGCGTCAAATACATCCATGGGTTTTGTCCGGACGGAGACGCCGAGAGTTGTGAGCACCGATTACCCCACACTCCTTCGTGGACCTGCAACGATCCTCGCGTATGCTGTGAGGATGACCGTCCTTCCGAATGCCTTCCAATTCTGGGAGAAATAGACGACTGGACTGAGGGCTAGCCCGCGGACCCATCAACTCGACCTGTTTTGTTCGCATTGAGCCGCATGATGTATTCCCCGGCCTCCTTCAGGGCCTGTTCTGCTTCCCCTCCCGTGGCGATGAGCTCCAGCACCTCGCCCTTGTTCACTTCGATGAAGACGGGACACAGGACCGACTTGACGTTGAGATAGGGCTTCCTGCCAAAAAGGAGAAAATTGTAAGGCCTCATGCGGACCTTGTGAAGATAGATCTCGGTGTTACGGGCGCGGGCGATCCGGGCAAGGGCGGCCGCTTCGATACTGGCACCTCCCTTCCCCTCCAGGGTCAGTCTCTTTTCGATGAAGCCGTTCCTCTCCAGGGACTCCTTTTCCTTCCTCCACAGCGACCCGTATTTCCGTATCCATTCCTCGGCCGCCCGCTGGGTCCCTATGTCGTGACCTTCTTTCTCCGATTCGATCCACTTGTATTTGAGAATCTCGTGGTTTTGCTCCTGGAGGTCCTCGACCTGTTTAAGTCGGAGAAAATCCGTTTCGTAGTTGATGAGAAAGTCGACAATGGCTTCTTCGAGCGGAACCTCCCGGCCTTCCTTCTCAGAAAGGTAATACTTGTGGATTTCGATGGCTTTCAGTTCAGAGGGGGTGAGATCGATTTCCTGGCTCGACACATAACCCCCTGTAATTGATCGTCTACGGTCATGGGGAAGATCCTGATCAGGGGTATTATAAAACCTTTGCGTCATCGCCGCAACACTGCGATTCGGACCGGCCGGGTCGCCCACCGGTCTGCAGCCGGTCAGGGCAGCGGGTCACTATTGGGCCGTCACCCGGGCGATAACCTGATTCAGCTCCTCGATCTTGAAGGGTTTGGATATGGAGCCTGCGAATCCGTAGGATGTGTATCTGTTCAGTATAGGGTCGTTCGAATATCCGCTGGTCACGATCGCCTTGACCGGCGGGTCGATCTTTCTGAGGCGCTCCATGGTCTCTTTGCCACCCATTCCTCCCTGGATCGTGAGGTCCATAATGACGAGGTCGAAGGGTTCTTCGCGGTCGAGGTGCTCGGTGTAAAGTCGGAGGGCCTCGGCCCCATCCCGGGCAAAGGCCACCGTGTGACCGAGGTGGGTCAGAATTTGCCCTGCCACGTCCCGTATGGCGTCCTCATCGTCCATGAAAAGGATTCGAGCAGGTCCCGGCGGTGGGAGGGGTTGTGCGGCTACTGAACGTACCTCTTCTTTATGGGCGGGCAGGTAGAGATTGAGGGTCGTACCCTTACCGACCACGGACTCGACGGCGATGAATCCGCCGTGACCCTTCACCACTGAATAACAGATGGCAAGCCCGAGACCCATCCCCTTTTCGTTGCCCCTGTCCTTGCTGGTAAAGTAGGGGTCGAAGATCCGCTGGATGTCTTCGGGGGGGATGCCTGTTCCTTCATCGGTCACGGATATCTTGACGTAATCTCCCTCGGGGAGAGGTATACCGGCCTCTGCCCCCAGGGAGATGTTTTCGCCGACAATCGTGACCGTTCCCCCGCCGGGCATGGCCTCCCGGGCGTTGGTGAGGATGTTGTAGAAGACCTGGCGCATCTGGTTCTCGTCAACTTCGGCCTTTCCGAGGTCCGGAGGGAGAAGGATTCTGGCTGCTATATTTGACCCCGCAAAAGAGAGGTCTGCAGACCCCGCTATCAGGTTCTGAAGCGGGACAACCCTTCTCACCGGCTCTCCTCCCCGGGCGAAGGTGAGAAGGCGATACGTCAGTTCCTTGCCCTTCACGAGGCCCTTTTCTGCCTCAGCAAGCCGCTGATAGGCTTTACCGTCCGGTTCGAGAAGCATTTTGGCAAGAGAGACGTTCCCCAGGACTACAGCCAAAAGATTATTGAAATCATGGGCAATCCCCCCGGCAAGGGTCCCTATGGATTCAAGCTTGCTCATCTTGAGAAGTTCATGTTCCATTTTCCGCAGCTCGGTCATGTCGCGAAAGACAATGATCGTTCCGAGCATGATGCCGTCTTTGTCGACAATGGGGGCCCCGCTCAGGGAAACGACCCGCTCCTGCCCGTCCCTGGCCATGAGGATGCGACTCCTGGGGAAACGAACGGCTTCACCTCCTTCAATCACCTTCATTGCCGGGTCGGGTGCCGTCGCTCTGGTGTCCTCAAAGATGGTATGAAAAACCTCTTCCAGCGGTCTGCCTTCGGCCAGGGTTGGTTCCCAGCCTGTGAGGTCTGAAGCCGTCGGGTTCATGAGGACGATTCTTCCCGACCGGTCGGTGGTCACCACCCCGTCTCCGATGGAGCGAAGGGTAACGGAAAGACGCTCCTTTTCCTGTGCCAGGGCTTCCTGCACCTTCCTTCGCTCTTCAATCTCGCGATAGAGTTTTGCGTTGGCCTTGAGAAGTCTTCCCTCGCTGTCTTCGAGGGCTACCTTCGATACGGTGGTGGCCGCCAGTTGGGCCACCATGCGATTGAAGTCTTCCGTGAGGGTGCGCACCTCCCCGGACATAGGGGGTTTGACGGAGACCGCAAAATTCCCTTCATTCACCTTCCGGGTGGCGACCCTCAGCCGCGTGATTGCCCGGGAAAAATAAGATCCTACAGCAAAGGCGATACATGAGATGGTAAGCATGCCGATGCCCATCAATATGAGGCCCCGCCGCCTGAAAGCCCTGAACATCTTCTCGGCCGATTCGGCAATGTGATCCGTAGTGCGACGGTTGATCGCCTCGGCCTCCAAAACCGGGCGGGTGAATTCATCCACATACGCCGTCACCCCTACGCTTAGAAAGATCCCGTCCGCCGTGGGCTGGTCCACGGGGGCTACGTATATGTATTTTTGTGTGGCTGCGCCATCGGGTTCGTACCACGTATAGTAACCCTGTCCTTGTCGTCTCCCGAGAGTGGTCTTTACGACGGACCAGATGGACGAGGCGTCCTGAGAGAGGGATGCCAGGTGTTTGTTTTCGATCCTGCGATCCCGGTGAAAGCGGACGATTCCCGTGTCGGATTCATGGAGGGCGGTGTAGCCTGTTTTACCGACCTTTTGTACGGCAAGCTCCCTGAACCTCTTGTCTTTCTGGAAATCCAGAAGGGTCATGTAGGGGTAAGCCTTGAAGGTCAGTCCAATCTGGGCCGCCACATCAAGCGCCTTCTGACGAAGGGCGCTTTCCCCCATTTTGATGAGGAGGGCCCTGCTGTGGTCTGAAAGTTCCCCCTGGGCCTCCTCGATGGTGCGCCTGATCTGAGGCTGGAACTCTCTTCCATGGATCTCAAGGAGTATGGCGAAAATGATCAGAGGTATAAATCCGGCCGCAAAGGTAATGAGAAAAAGTCTCGAACTGAACTTCTCCGGTAACAGTCGCGCGATATTCATGGTCTCTCTTCCATACATCCAAGCAATAATCGTGCCTTTATACCGTCTGTGAAAATTGTCGTCATTCCGACCAGTTGGAAATAAGAGGCTTGTAGCTCTGTTGCCGGATCAGACGTTTCGAAAAGCTGCTGTCACCGATCGGACGGCTGAGTGTATATCCATTGACGCCAAGCCGGGCCTTGGTTTCCTGTGCCGGGATTCTGGTGTGCCGATCTGAGAAACGGTATCAAAAAAATACTACTTTAAATTGAAGCTCATACACACAAAATATGTCTCAGAACTTACGCTTCTTGACGCTAACGGTTTGAAGACATGTACTTTTGTAAATCGTCGCCTCAGATCCGTCATGATTTCTCCGTAGGCCTCGGTGAAAAAGGACTTCAGGACCAGTCGGCCCCCCGGCTTCAGGACTCCGGTCGCGATCCGTGCCACCGCCTCATAGAGTTCCACGACATTTTTGTCGTCCACCTCCCGGATGCCGGAAAGGTTCGGCGCAATATCGCAGGTTACCACATCGAATGCGGGGATGCCGTAATCTTTGAGCAGATTGTCGGTATCCAACCTGCGCACATCCGCAGTCATGGTTGTCACATTCTTTGCCTGGAGTTTCGGGAGGGGGAGGATGTCGATGCCGAGAACGAAACCTTCTTCCCCCACCAGGGACGAGAGCATCTGAAGGAAGCTCCCCGGCGCACAGCCGAGGTCGAGGACTCTGTCGCCTTTTTTTACAATATGGAATTTATCCTGTATCTCCTGAAGCTTATAGACGCTCCTGGCACGGTAGCCTTCCTGCTTGGCCTTCTTGAAGAAGGTATCTTTACGGACGAACCTGCTGCTCATAGGGGCTGACAATGAGACCCGGTGTCCTGGCCTCAGTTTTTTCGAAGGCCTTTTTCAGAAGGAAGGCTACGGGGCCGGAGACAGCCCCGGGTTCCCGGAGGAGTTCCACCAGACCGCTGAAGGCCCCGTACTCTCTTTCGGCGAACAACATGTAAGCATAGTCCTCCAGGATTCTCACCACCCTGGCCTCCACCGATCTACCCTTTTCGCTTTGGAGGAATGACGATACGAAGCTGTTCCGTTTCTCCTCCACCATGTGCGGGGGCAGGACCAGGGTGCCTGTTCCGGTATCCTGGTAGGCCCGGCGGTCTTCCTCTATTCCGTCCCAGGCAAGATCGAGGGGCACGAAGATACTCGACTCCAGGGTGGCGACCATATCGAGGGGCCTGGTGCCCTCCGGAACGGGAAGAGAGTGAATATCCGAGGGCTGGCATACCTCTCCCCTGGCGTAGGCGGAGAACTGCTTGAGCTTTCTGGCCTCGTCCGCGTATTTCCCTGACCGGCCCGCCTCCTCGGCGAGGAGGTAAAAGGCGTAGCTCGGGGATACTTCGGCCAAGTGGATCGATGGGGTGGTCTTGGCCCGATATTCGGCCAGGATCTTCTCCGCTTCGACCTTGGTGGCGGGAAGGGTCATCAGCTCCAGAAGACCGTCGAAGAGGTGCGAGATGGCCTCGATCACCACAAAGCTGTTTTTCTTCTTCTCGATGAACGCCAGCATCAGGCGGGTTCCCTCCGAGTCAAAGTTGGATATGAACCCCTTGTGAGCTCTCTCCTCCTCCACCCTTTTCAGCACGGATTCCTGCGGTGTGGAGGGAAGTTCTTCCACCTTTACACCCGCCGTCTTCAGGACGAAGAGGGATTTTCTGATAGCCTTCTGAATCTTCCTGTCTTCCTCCCGGGGATAGACAGCCACGAGGAAGCGGCCGCATTCCTCTGTGTGGTTTTTTCTCAAATCTTCTAAAATATGAAGCTTCATGGAGGAAGACATGCGATAAAAAAGATCAATATTGGACTCTAATTTACTTATATCATTGATAGTATCTACTGTAAGCTCCATTTATTCTCCTGATCCCTTAAGGGTGCCCGCCTTTTCCCGATAAAGGGGATAGAAGGCAATCCCGGCAGTCCTTGTCCCATGAAGGTCTTATTATAGCACGAAAGGTTCCCGTCTCTGCCGCCTTTGTTGGCGGGATCCGGAAAGGCGACAGGGGTCCCGAAAGGGCGGGAGTTGGTCTGACGGAGCAGCGCACCGGTGTAACGGGGTAATCCATGGTTGAACGATTTGTGAAGAGAATCATCCGCACCAATCGGAACCTGATCTACACGGAAGCGCGCCGTGCCAACGGGTTTCTGACCCTCCTCATGAAGCAGCGGAACACGGGGATGCCGTGGACTCCGGGGGAGCGGGCCGCACTGAGGGCATATATCAAACGGCTCGCCGCGTATGTCCCCGTCCTGATGGTCTTTCTTTTGCCTTTCGGGACCCTGTTGATACCCCTTCTCGCCGAGGTCCTCGACAGACGGAAGGGATCGAGGGGAGTCCCGGCCGGCAGGGAGACCCTGGCTGCTCCGGCGTCGCGAGGATGCCGGGAACCTGCGCCGGCCGCCTGTCGGGTCTCTCGATGAAGGCGGTCAGCACCGCCACCTCGCACGAGCGGTAACCGCGCCGGGTGCGGCTAAGGCTCGGTCTTCCGGGCCGGCTATGCATCCCGTTCCCGACGCCCATGTCGAAACCATTTACAGTTCCTTTTGATCCCCTATAGTTCTAACTCATTGATAATAAATAAGTTTGGTGAATTACCGCAAGAGACGGGGTGCAGATCCCCTTTGGATGTGTAAACATGTTTTACATTCTTGTTGCCCTTCAGGGGCGGCGTGCGCCCAAACCGGTGCCCCTGAAGGTGCCAGTCATGGATGAAGTCAATAGTATCAATTGGTTGGAGGTGACACAAGGGGGTTGATCCTGCACCCGAGGGCTCCGGTCCGCCTCTTGCATGTGAAACTTGTACATGGTGTAGACGATGTGGCCTTCGGCTGCGAAGCGTGACGGTTCATGGCGAGATATATGGGGCATGGCGAAGGGGGAAGTGCCCTTCAGGGGCACGGGAGAAAGAAAGGAGGGACGGACATGAGGTCAACGAGATGTTTCTTGGTCACTCTTTTGGTGGCGTTGGTGCTTGTTCTGGGTGTAGCCCCGGTCTACGGGGCACAGTCGGGGGAGGTGAGGGAAGGGAAATTCCAGGCCGTGATTGACGAGTACGGTGCGGTGAGCGGAAATCAGGGTGATAACGACGGCTACCAGTCCACATGGTTCTTATACGAGCCACCCTTTAATCCTTATTTCCCGAGAACCGATTTGGCGCTGACCGGTTCACCGCCGGTCGGACAGGTGGCACCCCCACCGTGGTGGAATCAGTGGTGGTGGAACGACCCGTACCGGCCCGGAGGAAAGTGGGTCCGGGTCACGTTCGACTGGCTACCCCTTGAACCTGGTGTCCTATCGGACCTCATTATTACCATAAACTGGAGCAACCCTGGATGGCGTGACCCCAGTCGTCCGCCGCTACCGGGAAACATTGAGGGTGCGCTTGTAGAGCGCCTCGAACCTTGGGAACTGGGGCCCCAGGGGGGCACGTTCGATAGCGGCCAATACTGGCTGCCGATCGACTACAACCCCGAGTGGGTCTCCGTTGATATCCGGGGTATGAACGTGTCCATCGTGAACGGCCAGATCTGGCACCAGTGTATCGGCGTGCCGGAACCGTTGACGCTCCTCCTCCTCGGGGGCGGGCTCCTGGGCCTCGCCGGGATCAGGAGAAGGTTCGAGTAGCAGACGGGCAGTACCGTTGGTTGAGAAGATTGGGAGGCATGGCCTTTTCGGGCCATGCCTCTTTGTTTGGAAGGGGGTTTGAGGGGCACGAATGTTCCGTCGGGCGACGGAACAGAGGATAGAAAAGCAACTCCTGTGCCGTTGCCCTTGTGTTTGTAATATACCGGTTTTGTGCAGCTTTTCCGCCGACCGGCCGATCACGTGATACCAGAAAAGGAAAGAATTGTCGAAACCGGGGGTTCGGGGCCGACAAAAACGTCGCTTCTTTGCACGTCTTGACTTTAGCTCCGGGACGCGGTATCTGTCTCACCATGGAAAACAGGTTTGAAGCGGCCCTGAAACCGGTGGGGAACGGAAAGGCTTTGTGGTTCCTCTTTCAGGGAAGGAAGATACTTGTTGCCGCCTCAGAGGGCAGGGTGGGAATCCCGGAAGCGGCCGGCCGGGAGGAGCTGCCAGTCAGTCCGATACGCACCCTCTACCTCGGACAACTGGATGGAAGGGACTGTTATGGGGCGGAATTGGCGAAGGGGACGGAGGTGCCGCCGGAACTGGCCACACAGGGTATCCGTACGCTCCACGGCCTGGTGGAGGAGCCCCTTTTCAAGGTAGCCCTACGGGCCATGCACCTCATGGATTGGGACCGGAACCACCGGTTCTGTGCCAGGTGCGGTGTTGCCCTTTCGTGGAAGGATGACGAGCGGGCGAAGATATGCCCCGCCTGCGGTTTCACGGATTTTCCCCGCATCTCCCCGGCGGTGATCGTGCTCGTGGAGCGGGGAGATCAGGCCCTGCTCGCCCGGGCTTCCCGTTTTGAAGAAGAGCTTTACAGTGTCCTGGCCGGTTTCGTGGAACCGGGGGAGACGCTCGAAGATACGGTGAAGAGGGAGGTACGGGAGGAGACCGGCATCGAGGTCACGGATATCCGGTATTTCGGGAGTCAGCCCTGGCCCTTCCCCGATTCCCTCATGGTCGGTTTCACGGCGAAATACCTTGGAGGGGAGATTCGTCTTCAAGAGGGGGAGATCACCGACGCCCGCTGGTTCTCCCGCGAGAACCTCCCCAGGATCCCCGGGAAGGTCAGCATCGCCCGCGCCCTCATCGACTGGTTTATCGCCCGGGGGGCTGGGTAAGCGATGAAGGGGGCGGTTTCACCGGGGCGGTAGTGCGGTGGAGCGTCCCGGTTCAAGGGGCGCTGCCGATCCATTCCTCCAGTCTGCGGTAGACCGCATCCCGCACCTCACGCGTCCTTGCAAGCCGTTCTTCCTCCGTCCCGGTGAAGGATGCCGGGTCTTCGAAGCTCCAGTGAATGCTCTTTGCCACCCCGGGAAAAACGGGGCACCGCTGGGCCGCGCCCTCGTCACACACGGTGATGACATAGGAATAGGGGCGCCCCTGTTTATAGAGGTCGAAGACGCTCTTGGTTTGATTGCCTGAGATGTCGATTCCGATCTCCTTCATCACCGCAACGGCCAGGGGGTTGAGCGTGCCCGGTTCCAGCCCCGCACTCTCCGAGTCGAACCGGTCGCGGGCCAGTCTCTTCAGCAATGCCTCCGCCATCTGACTTCTCGCGCTGTTGTGGACACAGACGAACAAGACCCGGGGTTTTTCCATTATAGGCCTCCCGTTTCTTTGAAGTGGGCTGACCGGTCCCTCCGTTGTCCGCCCCCGACCGCGTGGTCACCCATAGTATAGGTATTCAGTGGACGCCCCTGCAATCCCATTCCGGTGTTGACAAGGATGGCATCGGTATTTAAACTATAATCATTCATCCGTATATGCGGATATATCCATGAACAAGAGGTGATTCACTGTGGAAGACATGGCCCGGCTCTTCAAGGCCCTCTCGGAAGAGATCAGGCTTCGGATCCTCATGCTTCTTACTCACGGTGAACTCTGCGTCTGCGACCTCATGGCGATCTTCGATGAACCTCAGTCCAAGATTTCCAGGCACCTCGCCTACCTGAAGCACTCGGGGCTCGTGGACGGCAGGCGCGTGGGGACGTGGATGCATTATTCCCTCAGGGAGTCCCTGGGGGAGGTTTCCCGGGCCCAGATCGAGCTTCTTAAGGCAGTGGCGTCGGGGAGACCGGTCTTCGACGAGGACCTTGCCAGGATGAATGAGGTAAAAGAGCAGAAACTCTGTGAGAGGGGAGAAAACCCCCGGCGCGGCAGAACGAAGGAGGACCGCAGAGATGGCCCACGAACAGTTGAGTAAGAGACTCTCCTTTCTCGATCGTTTCCTGACCCTGTGGATATTTCTGGCCATGTTCGTGGGGGTGGGATGGGGGTATGTCTTTCCCGGGGTGGTCGATTTCTGGAACCGGTTCCAGTCGGGTACCACCAACATACCCATCGCCATAGGTCTGATTCTCATGATGTACCCGCCTCTCGCTAAAGTGAAATATGAGGAACTTGGGGAAGTATTCAAGAATTACAGGGTTCTCGTCCTTTCCCTCTTCCAGAACTGGGTGGTGGGACCCATCCTCATGTTTGTCCTGGCCATAGTATTCCTGGGGGGTTACCCGGAGTACATGATCGGACTCATCATGATCGGCCTCGCCCGCTGCATTGCCATGGTGATCGTGTGGAACGACCTTGCCAAGGGCGACACCGAATACTGCGCGGGCCTCGTCGCCTTCAACTCCATCTTCCAAGTCCTGTTCTTCTCCGTTTACGCCTACATCTTCATCACCGTACTGCCGCCCCTTCTCGGCCTGAGGGGGGTCGTGGTGGACATCACCATCGGCCAGATTGCGGAGAGCGTCTTCATCTACCTGGGCATCCCCTTTATCGCAGGCGTGATCACGCGCTTTGTCCTCATCAAGGTGAAGGACAAGAAGTGGTACCACGAGAGGTTTATCCCGAAGATCAGCCCCATCACCCTCATCGCCCTCCTCTTCACCATCCTCGTCATGTTCTCCTTGAAGGGCGAGTATATCGTCAAGATCCCTCTCGATGTGGTACGCATCGCCGTACCTCTGCTGATCTATTTCGTGGTGATGTTCCTCGTTTCCTTCTACATGAGCGCCAAGGCGAAGGCCCACTACGGCCAGGCGGCCACTCTCTCCTTCACCGCTGCCTCGAACAACTTCGAACTCGCCATCGCGGTTGCCGTAGCAGTCTTCGGCATCAATTCGGGCCAAGCCTTTGCCGCGGTCATCGGACCGTTGGTCGAGGTACCGGTCCTCATCAATCTGGTCCAGCTGTCCCTCTGGTTCAAGAGAAAGTACTTTCCTCATGCCGTGGAGACGGCGACCGGTGTCTGCTACTATAGCTGCAGGGGTGAGCAGGGGAGGTAACGATGGAAGACATGGGCCGGACCGGCGAGTTCCATAGCTGCCGCCTCGCGGCCATTGCCTCTGGATATCTCGTCGAATGGCTGGTATATTGATCACAGATGGAAAACATGGAGGTCCAACATGTCGTTATTTCAAGTCGTAGGCTGAGTTACCTGAGTTGATCCCAACGCTCCGACAGTTAGTCGGAAGATGCTCAGGTTTGTTGACGGGACACAGGTAGCGGTCGCCAATCTCCATGAGATCATGGCGGAGTTGCACTCTGTGGGCAAGGAGCCGAACAGGGAGACCGTCGATGAGATCATTGCCGGGCTGGAAGCCATGGGCAACTATGTTCCTACCTCGGAGGTGATCCGCAGAGACTACCGGAATGTGCTGCTCGAGGAGTACGAGGAGTTTGTGGAGACCCACGAAAGGGAAACGATCAGAGAGGCATGCCCTCATACTCCTGGAGGAGAAACGGAAAAGTGAGAGGCACTATCATCATTTACGGCACGGATACCTGACCTTTCTGCATCCAGGCTCGGGCAGCCTACGGAGAGAGGGCAGTGTATGTCAACGTCCGAGAAGATCCTGAAAAACTGCAGGAAATGCTTGCCTACTCCGGCGGAAGGATGGAAGTTCCGGTGATAGTTGAGGGCGAAAGGGTGTCAGTCGGTTTTGCAGGAGAAGTCTCTTTGCGAGGCGGCATTCCTCTTTTCGGAGGGACTTGACGAGTGAAAGACGGGTCTCGTTGAGACGCGCCGACAATGACGACCAATTACCGACGAGGGGATGCGGCAAAACTCATCTCGCCGCTGAGTGTTCGCACCCCCCCCTTTTTTTCGGTCTCTGTCCATGGTACGGGAGAACCTTACCTTGCAGCGCCTTGAGAGCGGGCAGGGGTTGACCTTTCCGGGCCCTATCGTGGTTGACAGGAGATTGTTTATCCTCCACAATAATCAGGTTGATCATATGAGTTGCAGACCCGCAGACCAAGGAGGGGAGAGGAAGACCAAATGCCTGAGATTCTGAAATCGACCAAAATGGAAAACATCTGTTACGAGATCAGGGGTCCCCTCCTGGAGACAGCCAAGCGTCTCGAAGAGGAAGGCTATACGATCATCAAGCTGAACAGCGGCAACCCCCCGGCCTTCGGGATCAACCCGCCCGACGAGATCATCCACGACGTGGTCCTGAACATCAGGTCGGCCCAGGCCTACGGCGATGCCAAGGGCCTCTTCCCCGCACGAAAGGCCATCATGCAGCAATGCCAGGTGAGGGGTGTCGAGGGGGTGGAGATCGAGGACATCTACGTGGGGAACGGCGTCTCCGAGATGATCATGATGGCCATGCAGGGCCTGCTGAACGATGGCGATGAGATGCTCGTTCCGTCCCCCGACTATCCCCTGTGGACCGCGGCGGTCACCCTCTCCGGCGGGAAACCGGTCTACTATATCTGCGACGAGACGGCGGGATGGATCCCCGACGTGAAGGATATGGAGTCGAAAATCACCCCCAGGACCAGGGGGATTGTGGTGATCAATCCCAACAACCCGACGGGTGCCGTGTACCCCCGGGAAGTTCTCACGGAGATCGTCGAGATGGCGGCCCGTCGCCGCCTGATCGTCTTCGCGGACGAGATCTACGACCGGATCCTGTACGACGATGCGGTCCATGTCCCTCTCGCGTCCCTTTCGAGAGACGTTCTGTTTGTGACCTTCAACGGGCTGTCCAAGTCGCACCGCATTCCCGGGATGCGGGCCGGATGGATGATCGTGAGCGGGAGGAAATCAAAAGCGAAAGATTACATGGAAGGCCTCGATCTCCTTTCGAGTATGCGAATGTGCGGAAACATGGTGGGTCAGCTCGCGGTCCAAACCGCCCTCGGCGGGTATCAGAGCCTCAACCGCCTGATCACACCGGGGGGAAGGCTCTACGAGCAGCGGAAGGCGGCATACGAGAGTTTCAGCGCAATCCCGGGGATCACCTGCGTAAAACCGATGGGCGCCCTTTACCTCTTCCCCAGAATCGACGCACAAAGGTACGGGATCGACAACGACCAGAAGTTCCTTCTCGAATTCCTCCTCGAAAAGAAGGTGCTCCTTGTCCAGGGCACGGGGTTCAACTGGCCTGCGCCGGACCATTTTCGTGTCGTTTTCCTGCCCACCGTCGAGGAGATCAGGGATGTGGCGGCCCGCATGGCAGAGTTCCTCCGCGAGCGGGAAGAGCACATGAACGGCAGAGCTGAGGCGTAGGGTCAGGCCGTATACCTCAACCTCTCCCCGGACCGTCAGCACCCTTCGGTTATGATGGGTATGCCACCTCTATGGTCGTCTGTTCCGTAACGTCTCTCCTTCTTGTAATGTCTGTCCGGGCCTCTTCCCTCTGTTCCGGTATCCCTCGTGGGGCCGAAAGAGGAGATATCCGGGACAGGGGCGCTCCACGCGACAGGGGTTTGCCCTTTCCGGAAGACGGATCTGCTCGTCGGTGAGGTCGATCTCTTTTCCGTTCATCTGCTCCTCGAACCGGAGAATCCTCGTATTCCGTGTCTCACAGATGGTGGGGCTCACCGGGATACCCTCCAAGCTGTCTCCATGCCTCGGACACGTTCTGAAGCCTCTCGGCCGGTTGGAGCAATGTCAATCTCCCCGGTGCCGTCTTTGTGTCGGCAGTCATGCGGTCCTCCTGCTGATTCGTGTTTTTCTGGTGAAAACATCCTCCCCGAAGGGGATACTGACCGCCCCTTCCCTATCATTGAGACCTGGAGGGCAGGGGCCTAAGGTTTACAAGGCGAGCATGCCCTCAATCGTTTCTCCGTGGTCCTCCTTCGTCGCCGCCCTTATCTCCCACGCTCTGCACCGGCCCTTCTTATGCCCGAGCGAGGACATCTTTTTGAGAAGGCTTGCACGAAGCCTCAAAGACAGGCACTCAGCGGCCCCTGGTTTCCTTTTCGAGGCGGGGCTTCAGGGACTCTTTCAGAAAGAGCATGGCCTCCTCGCGGTCCTCGTCCATCAGAATCCTGGTTACACGGAGCACCTCTTCAGGCCCGATTTTGATGACAATGTCTTTGATGGTCATTTCCCCCTCCCCTTTTGTCTTTCCGGACTTCCGTCCGCCCGGGCTCAGTGATGATGGTCATCGCCCTCTTCATCGTGATTGACGGTGCAGTATAGATTGTTATCACAGGTTACGCTGCTGCACTCGATCTGCAGCGTGCTGTGGTCTACCCCGCTCTCTTTCAACATCTCCTCGATCCTCTTTTTCGTTGCCTCAACCTCGCCCAAGGTCTGGTCGTTGACCAGGACATGGGCGGTGAAGGCAACGTTGTTATGCGCCACCGGCCAGAGGTGGACATGGTGGAGGTCGATGACCTCAGGCATGTCCTTGATCTTCCTTATAAGGGTCTCGACGCTGAACCCTCTGGGGGTCAGATTCAGAAAGATGGACACGGTGTCGCGCACAAGCCTCACGCCGCCCCAGACGATGATGACGCCGATCAGGGCGCTCGCGATGGGGTCCGCGTAGGTCCACCCCGTGAAATAGATGATAATGCCCGATATGATGACCCCTACGGAAGAAAGGGTGTCACCGAGGACATGGAGCCAGACGCTTTTGACGTTCAAGTCCTCATGGCTGTGGCCTAAGATGAAGGCCATCACGAGGTTGCCCGCAAGGCCGATGGCCGCGATCAGAAGCATTATGGGGATATTGATCGCCGGAGGTGCAACGAGGCGCTGGTAGGACTCGTGGAAGATGAGGACGGCGATTACGAGGAGGCTTATGCCGTTGATGAGGGCGGCGAGGAGGCCCACCCGCTGGTAGCCGAAGGTGGCGTACTTGTCCGACGGCCTTTTGCTGATTCGGGCGGCAACGAACCCGAGGGCAATTGCCAGGGCATCGGTGACCATATGCCCCGCGTCGCTTAAAAGGGCGAGGCTGTTGCTCAGGTACCCACCGATCACCTCACCTGCCAAAATCACGACCGTCACGAGTAAGATCAGGGCAAGTCGTCTGTCACCGCTTTTGTTCATGATAGATTCCTTGACCTGTCTGCTTCGATCGGCGTTACACCCATGGTCAGCCTTTTCCTTCTGACGAGAGGGTAAGCATCCGATCGTGGGAAGTAAATGGAGCCGTGTTCGGGGGCGTGTGCTGCCATCGTCTCTGCTTCAAAAGGTGGCGTACAGGAGATAGAGGCCCCCGAAAATCACCAGGATACCGCATATCTTCTTGACCACCAACGGACCCCTGGATGTCTCGTTCCAGTTGAGATTTCGCTGGACAAGCTCGGTGGAGGTTCCTGCAAGGACGATGATGGAGCAGTGTCCCACCCCGTAGGCGAGGAGGAGGCCGAGGGCGTAGGCAGGGTGGGATGCGGCCGTCTGAAAGGTGACGGTGAGGATGGGGGCCATGTAGGCGAAGGTACAGGGTCCGAGGGCTATGCCGAAGATAAGGCCGAGAACCAGGGCTGCGGGAAGCCCCTTCAGTTTCATGCCCGAAGGTCCTGCCGCCGACCAGGGCATGGGGATGATATCCAGAAGGTGAAGACCGACGAGGAAAAAGACGAAGGCTACCACATAGGTGCCGAAGGGCCCCACGTCACCCAGAATACGACCCATGAGGGCGGTCACGATGCCGATGACGGCGATGCTGCCGAGGAGCCCTGAGGAGAAGAGGAGCGAGATAGTGAAGGCCCTCCCGGCGGACATGCGTCTCTGCTCATCGATGAACCCCACGATCAGGGGGATGGTGGAGAGGTGGCAAGGGCTCAGGACCATGCTCAGGATGCCCCAGACAAAGGAAACGGCCATGGCGAGGGCGGAATGCCCGCTCATGGCCTTGTTGAGTGTGATGAAAAGCGTTTCGATCATGGTCTTGAGACGGGTCGTGCGGGTCTTGCCGTTGGGCTCCTATTTTCTGCCCTTAGGGGTTTCTTTCGGGATGAAGCCGAGCTCCCTGAAGGTGTCCACGATGTCCTCCTTGGACATGAAACCCATGTGCCGGTATAACTCTTTGCCCGACGAATCGTAAAATATCTGGGTGGGGATGGCGTGGACCCTGTATTTTCTTCCCTCCGTGGGGTTTTTCCAGACGTCGATGAACTCGATGCGTACCCGCCCCGCGTATTCCTTTCTGAGCCCCTCCAGTATGGGGGCCATGAGCTTGCAGGGGACGCACTGGTTGGCCCCGAGGTCGACCATGAGGGGGAGGGACTTTGAGGCGACCCCTTTCCCGGTCTGACTCTGGGCGAAAAAGGGGACCATCAGGACGACAAAGATCAGGGCAAGCGCGGGGACGGATCTCGCACCTGTCCTGTGGATGAGCGGCCTGATCTTCCTCTCCGATTTCGTGACCATCCTATTCAGGATATTGGACCGGTCGGGGATCAGGTCCGGATCCCCTCGTGCCCACGATGCAGGCGGTGGAGCATGCCGTCGCCGTCATGCCTAATATGGCTACTACAACAAGTACCATCAGTTTTTTCATGGGAACTCCTCTGGTTCAATGGTTCTGACGTCAAACCTCCGTCGGTTCCGCCCCCTCTCAGTCGGACCATGATGTTTTGGTCGATTCCTTCTGGATCTTTTCCAGGGCCGCGATGATATCCGCACCGCCGACGTACGTGTCTGCCTTTACACCCGCGTAAATGACGCAGGTGGGGGTCGAATTGATCCTGTTTTCCCGCAGGTACTGATTGAGAATGGCCTGGGTCGGCTTCACGTCGAAGGCCTTGAACCCGATACCTCGCTTCTTCAGGTACTCCTCCAGCTTGTCCTGGTCGTGAATCTTGTCGAGGGCGGCGCCGATGAGCACGGCCCGGGCCAGGAGAGTCCGTTGAAAATCCTTCTTCTCGTTCAGAATGTAGAGAAAATAGCGGGCGTAAAGAGATGAATATCTGTAGATGGGGGTATCCACAAAGGTGAGGGTGATGACGTTTCGGTGAATGAGATCTTCGAGGATCGGCTCCAGCTTGGGCTCCATGGAGCGGCAGGGAGGACAGAAATAATCCGTGTAGAGCCGTACCGTGACCTTACCTCTGCCGAAGGTGGGAACGAGGGGTTCATTCGCGTAGACCGGGGACATGGAGCCCTCGAAGAGCCATGCAAAAACCAGAAGGCTCGCCAGGGCGGTGACCGACGCCAGTTTCCATTTTCTGAAGTCCATGTTCAGCATGAGCTGCACGACGAGGATACCTCCGAAGGCGAGACAGTATGGACAGTAGGTGTTGTACCACACCTGGAAGCCGATAAGATAGAGTTCCACGCCGAACCCGGCGGAAAGGGCAGCAAGGAGTACAAGGTCTCTTCTGAGGAGTGTGAGGACGATGAGCAGCACCATGAAGGCGATCCCCACGTACTGGAGATCGATACCGGCGAGCTCACCCCGGAGATAGGAACAGGCCCCGCCGCAGATACTGTAGAAGACCTCCAGCCCGATCGCTACAAGGGGCAGGATGATGTTGAGAGGACGGCGTTTCTGACGGATGCGGCACCACAGGCCCCCGGCCGATCCCGGAACGGAGCCCTCGTCTTCCCGTTCCCCCAGCCCCCCTTCCTCTCTTCCACTCATATGCTCTTTCACCCTACAGCATTTTCTTGATCTCTTCCACGGAGAGGACCTTGCCCACGCTCTTGACGACACCATCGATGGCAAGGGCCGGGGTCATCATGACGCCATAGTTCATGATCTCCTTGATGTCCTGGACCTTCTGTATCTCAGCGCCCACCCCCGCTTCCTTGACCGCCCTTTCGGCGTTCTCCGTAAGCTTCATGCATTTGGCGCATCCTGTGCCGAGGATCTGTATCTTCATCACCCAAACCTCCTTTCCCCGCTTCAGGGGGAACTCAAGAATAGTGAATACCGCAATCTCTGCTGACAGGGAGTGATCCCAGTCACACCAGGGCCTTCCCGTCACGGTTTTCCCCGTCAGGGTTCCACGATCCATCCGAAGAGCATGCCTGCCAGGGTTGAAAGCAGTACGACGTACACTACGAAAACGATGGTCTTCTTCGTTCCCAGGATGCTCCTGATGACGAGCATGCTGGGGAGGGACAGGGCCGGTCCGGCGAGGAGGAGCGACAGGGCGGGGCCCTGCCCCATGCCTGACCCCAGAAGGCCCTGTACGATAGGCACCTCGGTCAGAGTGGCGAAGTACATGAAGGCACCCACGATGGACGCGAAGAAATTGGCGAGGAAGCTGTTCCCGCCCACGAGGGCCGCAACCCACCGCCCCGGAATGATGCCGTTGTCGGACCCGGGCATGCCGAGAAGGAATCCGGCCACAAGGACCCCCCCGAGGAGGAGGGGGGCGATCATGAGGCTGTACATCCAGGTGGCGTCGATCCAGTGCCTTGTTTCATCCGATGAGACCTTGGTGAGATAGACCACCCCCGCCACACCGGCCGAGAAGGACAGGAGGGGCCGATCCGGGAAGAGGAGGGCAAGGGCGGCTACCACAACCCCGGTTGCCACGGTAGGCCAGAGTTTTGCCTGGAACCATTGGATGAGCACATAGCCGAAAAGAATACCGAAGGCTGCGGTCACGTACCACTTGGCTGCGTATATGGCGTGCCAGACCCCCCCTGTCTCCATGGGCTTGCCCCAGTTGGCGAAGACGAGGATACCCACCATGGAGGCCATGTAGACCGTGTCCTGCCATAGTTTTCTCTTCGGTTCATCCTCCGGCGCCACGCAGGCCGCGGGTCTCGCCGAATCTTCCTTCCGGAAGGTGACGGCCATGAGGAGTCCGATCACATAGGCGAACCCTACCGCGCCGACGGCCCTGGCAAGGCCGATCTGCCAGCCCAGGACCTTGGCGGAGAGGACGATGGCGAGGACGTTGATGGCCGGTCCTGAGTAGAGGAAGGCCGATGCCGGGCCGATGCCGGCCCCCATGCGGTAGATGCCTGCGAAAAGGGGGAGGACTGTGCAGGAGCAGACGGCCAGCACGGTGCCCGACACGGAGGCGACAGAATAGGAGAGACACTTGTTGGCGGCCGGGCCGAGGTACTTCATCACCGCCGCCTGGGAGACGAAGACCGAAATGGCCCCCGCTATGAAAAAGGCGGGAACGAGACACAGCAGCACATGCTTCTGTGCATAGTCCTGGATCATGTAGAAGGATTCGAGAATCGCCTTCTGGACCCTTACGGTTTCAAAAGGAATGAAGTAGGCCGCCACGAAGGCGGAAAGGAGGATGAGAAGCTTGTACCGGTCTTTCACGGTTCCTCCTGGTGTCCAACAGGTGTGCAGACGCAGGCCTGCTGCCTGCTGATGGTGTTTTCGATCACGGCGGTGACGCACCCGAAGAAGTCGGTGACGCAGGGCACCTCCAACCGGTAGATCATATCCGCCCCCGTCTTCCTCGATGAGACGATGCCCGCCTCCTTGAGGACGAGGAGGTGTTTGGACACCGTGGACTTGTCTACCGGGAAGAGTTCGTTGATGGCCGAGAATGGCTGTTCACCCTCTTTCAACAGGTCAATGACCATGAGACGCAACGGGTGGGCCATGGCCTTGATGATCCTGCTCCTGATCTCCGCTTCCTGATGACTTATCATGTCGGGTGCCGACCTTGTACTGTTGGCAAATATACCAACAAGCCAACGGAATGTCAAGGGGATACGGAAGAGGGGTTGCCCGGCAAGTATTCTGTGATATGCTTGTTGAGATCGCGTGGATTCTGCGCGGGTCGTTATGTGGAGGAGGATCCGAGCGTGGAGGAGAGATCGTTTCAGGACTATTACCCCGACGAAATGAGTTACTGTTACGGCTGTGGGAGGCTCAATGATGAAGGCCTCCATATCAGGAGCTATTGGGAAGGGGAGGAGTCGGTGGCGCATTTCAGTCCCCGGTCTTATCATATCGCTACCCCCGGTTTTGTCTACGGGGGGCTCATCGCCTCCCTTATCGATTGTCACGGCACCGGGACCGCCGCCGCGGCAACCTATCGGGCCGAGGGCAGGGCCATGGGCACGGAGCCGAAACTGCGCTTCGTGACCGCATCCCTGAAGGTCGATTTCGTCGCCCCCACACCCCTGGGGGTTGAACTTGAGGTCCGGGGGCGGCCCAGGGATGTGGGGGCGAGAAAGGTGCTGGTAGATGTCACGCTCCGTGCAGAAGGTCGTGTATGCGCCCGGGGAGAGGTGGTGGCGGTGAGAATGCCGGAGACGATGAAGGCGCCAGCCGGTGCAACGGGTGAGGAGGAACACCGATGAAAGAAGAATATTCACAGGATCTCTGCAGGCAGGAGATAGCGGCGATCAACGAAATCCGGGGCAAGGTTCCCTCCCTTGTCCGTCGCCTGGCATCGGAATACAAGAAGGGCGGCCGGTTTCACCATATCGGCCCCGAGCCGATCCCTTCGCGGCAGGCGATTATCGATATCGTCCAGAAAACCTCCACGGTCCTGTACCCGGGATTTTTCTCGGATACCCGCCTCGACGACGTGAATGCCTACTACATCCTGGGCCAGGAGATCACGGAGCTCTTCGATATGCTCTCCGCCCAGATCCAGCACGCCATACGCCATGACTGCATACGGTTCAATAAACCCTGCATCCGTTGTGAAGACCGCAGCCAGGAGATCGCCCTCGGGTTTATCGAGGGCATCCCCGATCTCCAGGAGACCCTGGCCAAGGATGTCCACGCCGCCTTCGAGGGGGATCCGGCCTCACAGTACTTTGACGAGATCATCTTCTGTTACCCGGGTCTTTTCGCCATTACCGTGTATCGGGTCGCCCACTGGCTTTATGTCCACGGGGTTCCTCTGATACCACGGATCATGACCGAATATGCCCATAACCATACGGGCATCGACATTCACCCGGGTGTGGTCATCGGCGAGAGCTTCTTCATCGATCACGGGACCGGTGTGGTCATCGGCGAGACCACCACCATCGGGAACCGGGTGCGGATCTACCAGGGGGTAACCCTCGGTGCCCTGTCGTTGACCAAGGAAGAATGCGTATCCCTCCGGGGGAAAAAGCGCCATCCCACCATCGAGGATGACGTGATCATCTATTCGAACGCCACCATCCTGGGCGGGAACACGGTGATCGGGGCCCGCTCGGTCATCGGCGGCAACGTGTGGCTCACCGAATCGGTCCCTCCGGACACGGAGGTCTTCCTCAAGCGACCTGAGCTCGTCTTCAGGGACAGGCGAAACGGGGACGCGCCCAGGCCTTGAAAAAAGTGACCCCCGGCAATACCTTTTGTTTCAGGAGTGATCGGACGGGACGGCAAACACCCTGAGGGGCGGGTTGCGTGTACCGGGAACGTACACAAAGAGGAGGTATCGCATGGTTGACAAGGGATCGGAGGAAAAAGGCTGGAGCCCCTATGTTGCCGGCGCTTTGGTGGGGGTGCTCATGGTCATGTCCGTATGGGTGACGGGCAAGTATTTCGGGGCCTCGACCACCTTCGTCCGCTCGGCGGGCCTGATCGAACAGGCATTCGACCCCCAACGGGTGGGGGCCCTTGAGTACTTCAAGAAGGAACTGCCCAAGATCGACTGGCAGTGGATGTTTGTGGTGGGCATCCTGATAGGAAGCCTCATATCCTCGACCACGTCGAGGAGTTTTGCCTTGCGAGGTGTACCGCCCATGTGGGAATCCCGGTTCGGACCGAGCGCGGTGAAACGAGGGATCGTCGCCTTTGTGGGAGGCGTGGTCGCCATGTTCGGGGCGCGCCTCGCCGACGGGTGACCGAGCGGCCACGG
>CAYOQF010000006.1:0-177930 GCA_964406055.1 uncultured Syntrophorhabdaceae bacterium | reverse complement strand
AAGCGCGCCCGCCGCGATTCGAACGCGGGGCCTTTGGCTCCGGAGGCCAACGCTCTATCCATCTGAGCTACGGGCGCACAGGGAAAGGTTCGGGGGCTGAATATTGCTTGCACCGCCGGACCGCTTCCTATAGAATAGACTATACCATATTGACCGGCTCTGAGAAAGGCCTAAAATCCTGATGAAAAAGGCCCTGATCCCCCTCCTGATCGGCAGTGCAATCACCCTCCTGTTCTGCATCTTCGCCCTGGTCAAGTTCCTTCCCTTCGAACGGCTCGAACACCTCCTCTACGACATCCGTTACCAGATCAAGGGAAAGACCGTACCTCCCCCCGAGGTGACCATCGTCGGTATCGACGACCACAGCCTCGAGGTGATCGGACGGTGGCCCTGGGAACGAAAACGCGTGGCATCCATCGTGGACATTCTGAAGAACCACGGGGCCAGGGTGATTTTTCTCGATATCATCTTCTCCGAGCCCGCTCCCGGCGACGACGTCCTTGCCGCCTCCATCAAGAGGGCGGGCAACGTGATCCTGCCGATTGTCTTCGACTTCAGGGGAAAGAGAAAACTGATCAAAGACGAGATTCTCGTGGACAACGCCTATCCCATGGTGCGGGGCACGGAACACCTCCAGGTCTTCCCGCCCATTTCCGCCCAGAGCGTGCTCCTGCCCCTCAGGGACTTGGCCGCCGGCGCCAACGCCCTAGCCCACATCAGTATGATCCCCGACAAGGACGGCGTGCTCAGGTGGGAGATGCTGGCCGTCGAGTACAATGGGGAGTTCTTTCCCGCAGTCGGCCTTCAGGCGGCGCGCCTCTACCTGGGCATCCCTCACGAGGGTATGATCCTGAAGGCCACCGAGGGGGTCCAGCTGGGCCGCAACTTCATCCCCACCGATTACTGGAACCGGGCCCTCATCAAATACTACGGGCCTGAGCGGACCTTCCCCTACATCTCCGTCCTCGACGTGATCGAAAACAAGGTGGATCCCGCGCTCATCAGGGATAAGGTCGTCCTCCTCGGGGCTACGGCCGTGGGCATCTACGACCTCAGGGTCACCCCTACCGCCGCGGCCATGCCCGGGATCGAGAAGCACGCCAGCGTCATCGGGTCCGTCCTCCACAATGATTTCATCGTCAAGACATCGGCCATCGTTACCATCCTTATCACCCTCTTCACCGGTCTCCTTTTTACCCTCGCCATCCTCAAGCTGAGGGTCATCCTGGGTGCGGCGATAGCGATCGCCTTCATCGCCGTCCTCTTTGTCGTCGGGTACCTCCTCTTCTTCGGCAAAGGCCTCTGGCTCAACATCAGCTATCCCATCAACAACGTCCTCGCCGTCTACCTCTTTGTCACGGCCTACCGGTACGCCACCGAGGAGCGCTACGCCAAGAGGATCCGGAACATGTTCTCCAGCTACGTGACCGAGAAGGTGGTGAACGAGCTGATCAAGAACCCCAACCTGGCCAAGCTGGGCGGCGAGCGGCGGGAGATCACCGTCCTCTTCTCCGACGTCCGGGGTTTCACCACCTTTTCCGAGAAGCACTCACCGGAAGAGGTCGTCACCATCCTGAACGAATACCTGGGCGAGATGACCAACATCATCTTCCAGTGGGACGGCACCCTCGACAAGTTCGTGGGCGATGAGATCGTGGCCTTCTGGGGCGCCCCCGTGCCCCAGCCCGACCACGCCGAACGGGCCGTCAAGTGCGCCCTTCACATGGTCATGCGCCTGGGCCAGCTCCAGGAGAAATGGATCGCCGAAGGCCGCGTTCCCCTCGCCGCCGGTTTCGGCATCAACACCGGTGAGGTGATCGTTGGTAACATCGGGGCCGAAGGCAAGAAGATGGACTATACGGTCATCGGCGACAACGTCAACCTCGGGGCCCGGGTCGAGGGCCTCACCCGTAAATACGACGCCAACATCATCATCACCGACTCCACCCTCCAGAGGATCCGGGACGGCATCAGGGAAGGCCGGGTATGGCGCCTCCGGGTCAGGGGATTGGACATGGTAGCCGTCAAAGGCAAGGCGAAGCCCGTGCCCATCTATGAACTGATCTCCCTGGAACGGGGAAAGGCCTGCGAGATCATCGAGGTCGAGGCCAAGGACGTCCGCACCTTCACGGAGAAATAACCGTGCACACTCCCCGTGCCCCTGGCCTCCAGGCCTGGGTATCCCCCCCCTTCGGGACACGCCCTCCCCTTTCGTCCCGGGCTAGATCTTTAAAGGGCTGTTGATTGGTTGAATGGTTGATGGGGACAGTGGCAAGGTACAAGGTTCACTGGAGTCGCCGGAACCGAAGGAACGTGTGGGCGGGGAGGTTGTGATGGAGGGCGTGGCCCGTCGGGATAGAAAAAGGGGATGGACGGTGGTGTGCCGTCCATCCCCTGCAATCTTCAGTCCTGTAACGATCAGAAACTATATACCACTGCCGCTCCGCCCGAGAACCGGTTGGTGAACTGTCCTTCCAGCTCAAAGCTGATGTTCTTCGTCACGGGCACCCGTACGCCGCCGAAGCCGCCTACGTTATTCTCCGATTCGTATTTCACCGCGTCCCCTGCGGTAGCTCCACCGCCGGTCACGTCGAAGCTGATCTTCGAGTTCTTCCAGTAAACGAAGGGGCCTGCATAGAAGGTGAAGCCGTTGAACTTGGCCTGCACGGCGACCGCCAGGTTCACGTCCCAGTTATCCTTCGCCTCATACTCGACCGTATAGGCGGTCCCGCCGGAAACGCCGACTACGCTGTCCTTGTATTTCGAATAGTAGTTGGCCTGGAAGATAGGGCCGATGGAGAAGGTCTTGTTCTCCCAGAGGATGCCTTTGAAGCCCAGACCGCCGTAAAATTTGGCAGTGTCTTTGGCGTCGTCCGTATAGGCACCCCAGTCATAGGCGTCCTTCACCCGCATGTCCGCCACTCCCGCCCGGGCGAAGACCTCCCAGTTCTTCACGAGACCGTAGTTGCCCTGGAGATACGCCTGGTGCTGGAAGACAGTGGCCTTCTGCCAGAAATCGGTTGCGACGATCCCTCCGCTCGTAAAGGTATCATCCGCCGGTTTCAGCTTCTCGGAGGCATAAAAATACCCGATCCCCAGGGCAAATTTGCCCGGCTGGGCCTGGGGCTCCGGGGCGCCGAACTGGCCTGCCCACGACGCGGAGCCTGTGAAGACAAGCAATGCTATTACTGCAAGAACCAGCAATCTCTTCATACGCGACCTCCCTTCAGATGGCTTCGTAATGGTCCGGAAATCACTCACGCCCAATACCCTCATCTCTTATCGGACACCGTGTCCGTAATCTTTACAGGCGGGGAGGCCTCTTCGGGCCTCCCCGCCCGCTTTGTCTCTAATCCTTGCCGCCCCTTCTTCTCACCACGACCACACCCACGACGAAACCGACCATGATGAAGAGCACCGCCGGGTATTTCACCGTGTAGACCACCGGTGTGAGGGCGATCCTTGTGGCCGTCCTCAGGCCCTCATGTTTGGCGATGTAGTCGGCAACAGGGGGTGAAACCGTGTAGTAGAAGTTGACGAACATCCGTCCCACCGAATTGGTCAGGAGGTATTTATCCCTGAAGTGTCTCAGGGTCATCACGTCTCCCGCGAGATAGCTGCCGAAGGCCGCCGTTGCGATGAAGCATCCGCCGCCACCGCCGCCGCCGCTGCCGACCGGTCCGCCTGCTGCGCCGCCCGCGCCGAACCCCGGGGCACCCGGGTCATTGATCTTGCCGTCACCCGCGGGTCCCAGATCCTCGGGTCCGCCGTCGCAGAGGGTCACTTCCATGTCTCCTGTCACCTGATTGATGGTGGGCACCTTGCCGGGGATTCCCTTCCAGGCACCACCCGTGATCTTCCACCAGTTCAGGTCGGGCCGTACCGCGCCGTTCGCCAGGACGAAGGCGTCCTTTTCCACGTAGGCAGGGTCGGTCGGGTCATAGGCCCTTCTGGGGAGCTTGATCTTCAGGACCGTGCATCCGCCGGCCGGCACCCTGTTCAACTGGAAATCGAAGGCCCCGATGGGAAGCTCGATGCCCGTAGGGGGCTGCACCACGGCGCCCACGTTCACGCGGGAAGCCGAGGAGATGGTCACGCCGCCCGTGGTCTGGAGGATGACCGTGTCGCCGATGTTGAAGTCAGGGTTCTCGGGGGCCGGGAGCCTCTTGTCCGGAGACTCGGTAGAGGGGTTCGCAAAGGCCAGGGACATGAGCACCCACGCGGTGGCGAGCTTGTCGCCGCCGTCCAGATAGCCGCTGCCGGCCCAGTAGTTCCTCGGGGGATCATCGGGAAGGGCACTTCCTGGCCATCCTGCCAGCTTGTTGATCCTGCCCGCCTTCAACAGCTCTTCCTTCACGTCCGTGACCCACGCCCGGGCAGCGGGATCTCCCGCAGGCCCGATGATCGCGTCCGCGGCCCGGGTGGCGGTAAGTCCCTTCACCAGGGCGAAGAGCCCGTAGTAGTAGGCGCCGGTGCCCGCCTCTCCTCTCAGGTCAGCGGTATCCCACTTGTAGTTGTTGGCGAAATAGGTGATCGCCACGTTCACCATGGTGTTCTGGTCCTCGCCGATCATGGCGAGACACCAGATGCCGGCGCCCAGCATGGGGGTGCCGCTGTAGAAGCTCTTGCCTGTGGACTGGTAGGAGAAGGTCCCGTCCGTGGTGTTGTTGTTGAGCCCGTTCGCCCAAGCCTGGTCGTTCGTGGCATCCCATCCGTGGGAGCGCTCCAGGTACTTGAGGAGCGCCGCCGCCCATGGCTGGGCCGTGCTCGTGCTGTAACCGAGGTAGCGGGCCGCGTACCAGACGCCCATGGCGCCGAACTGGGTGTTCGAGAGGTCGCCGCCGCCCTTGCCGCTGTAAGTCCAGCCACCGAAATCGGGGTTCGTGTTGGCGACGCCGTCCCGATACTGGTTGGTGAGCCGGTTGTTGTAGCCCGCCTCCACCGCCTGCCGGAAGGTCCACCCGTGGGGGGAGGTGCCGTTGAAGATCGCCTCGTCGCCGGAGAGGTGGCCGTAGAGCCCTAAGGCCACCAGGCACGAGGAGGTGTCGTAGTTCTCGTCGTAATCAGACCAGCTCCCGTTGGCCAGTTGCCTGCTCAGCAGGTAATGGATGCCGCCGATGATCGCCGGGTCTGTGGTGGGTATGCCCGTCTCCAGGAGCGCCGCCACCGCGAAGGCGGTAGCCGCCACCTCCGCGCTGCCGTACCTGTTGTCACCCCACCAGCCGCCGCTCTGGTAGGCACCCGTCACCGGGGCGTAGACCGCGGCGTTCTGGGTCGCCTTCAAGTAGTTCTGGCCGCCCGTGATCGCCTTCGCGATGTCCTCGTCCAGGTCGGCGTGCACGAGGCCCAGGGTGCCGAAGAGCACCACGAGGACCGCTGCCGCCGTAGTCAAAAAGCCTTTTCCGAACCATCGTCTTTCCATATCTCCTCCTCCTTTTCTCAATGCCCCATCATTTCATCTGGCCGATAATCTTGTTCGTAATGTCCATCGCATCCTTCAGATAGACAATGCCCGCATTGTTCTTCTCGAAGATCACGTCGTACTTCTCCCGCTCCCCTATCTTCTTGATCGCATCGTTTATGTCAACAAGGGCCTTCTGGCGCAATTCGGCCTGGACCTTCCGTACCTCCAGCTCAAGGTCCTCTCTCATACGCCTGAGTTCCTTGTCTTCGTTGATCAGCCTCTCCTCCATGGCCTTCCGGTCCGCGGCGCTCATGGTGGCCCCGTCCTTGCGGTACCTTTCGTTCAGGGCCTTGAGGGCGTTTTCCTTGGCCGTGAGGGCGGGCCTTTTGGCGTCCACCGTTTTCATCAGTTCCTTGTTGTACCCCTCGATGGTCTTGGACTCCCGGAGGATCCTGTTACTGTCGTAGACGCCGATCTTTACGCTCTGGGCCGACGCCGTGCCGGCACAGGACAGCACCATGAACAAGATGAGCACGGCAGCCGCGACAAACAATCTTTTCATCAAGTACCTCCCCCTGGTATGCATCGTTCAGACTGCCCCTTCCCTTTCAGGAGGGACGTCCTGTTTCGTCCCGATGCACTGTAATATACATCAACGGGGTGCGTGAATCCACCCCTTTCTCTCCTTTATTTTGCCACACCCGCGCCGGTTCCGGTCAGGGACCCGCCGCCGAAGGTGCCGGCCGCCGCGCCCCTGAAGGTCACGGGCCCCGTGTAGGAGCCGCCGCTTAAGTTGCCCGCGCCGTTCGTCACCGTGGACATCCAGTTCCCCGCGTTCCAGGTCTTCGGTGTGAACTGGGCGGAGAGGCCGCCGCCGCTTACGTTCACCGCCGTGCCGAGGACCGGCGCCGCCGAATAGGTGCCCGTGATGCTGTTCGTCGCCCAGATGGAGGGCTTCGTGCCCGCCATGGTGGAGAAGAACTTCACGTTGTTCATGTTCACCGTCAGGTTGTTCCCGGCGCCGCTCAGGTTGGCCACACCCACCTGGACCGAGGGGATGTTCAACTGCTGGAGCTTGGACTGTTCCGTCGCCGCCATCTGGAGGTACTTGTTCGTCTCGATCCAGGTGCCGCCGCTCGCCATCATGAAGGCGTTGTTCACGGTGGCGTCGATGGTGCCCCTCGTCTCGCCCACGCTGATCCAGGTCTTCGGGGTGCCGCCCGCAGCCGCCTGGGCGCCGTATCCCGTGGTGGTGGCCACGATCCTGTTGTCGGACCACTTGGTGCCGGTGAAGTTCTGCCCCACCGCGAGACCCGCGGTGCCGTCGTAATAGTCTATGGTACCGGTCCACGCGTCGCCCGGGGCCGGGACACCCGCGAGGCTCCTGCCCAGGAAGGACTGCCAGATGCCCCAGCCCTTGCCGATGAGGTTGTCGTACCGGAACTCGTAGGGGTCACCCGCAAGGACGTACTCCACCCCGTTCAGCCTGAAGGGGATCGACGGGCATCCGTCGCACACGGAACCCACCACGGAGAGAGACTGGAGATTCGCCTGGAGGTTGACGGGCGGGATGCCCGCATTCTCCATCTCCACGGGCCACAGGGTGCCGTCGGCACAGAAGACCTTGTTGGCGGCCGAGTACACGCTACTTTCCGCGTCATCGCCCAGCATGCCCGTGAGGAGACCCGCCTTGCCGTTAGCGTCTATATAGATCATGTTGATCATGCCGACCATGCTGTCCGGGGGCACGGGTGCGCCCACCGGGTTCTTGATGTGGGCGCCCGTGATGTAGCCCCAGGCCGCCCCGCCGTCCGTGGCCAGGGGCTGGCCGGTGACGAAGTCATAGGCAGAGACCTCGGCGGAGAAGATGTGGCTCGGGTAGTTCGGCATGGCGCTCAAGGTCCCCAGCGCCGTCACCCCCATTTCCCAGCCCGTGGTAGGAACAAAGGGACCGTTGGGGCCGAAAAGACCGCTCATGGTCACGTCATCGGTGAACCAGTCATGGGGCCCCCACTGCCGCAGCCTGGCTGCCGCTCCGCCCGCAGGGTCCTCCAGCCTGCTCAAGAAGACCACCGGCATGAGCGTGCCTGCCATGTCACCCCATACCGCGTAGGGTGGTCCGTTGTTGTAGCTCCCTGCCCCGTAGGCGCCGAAGTAGCCCATCACGTAAGAGCCCGCGGTGGGGAAGACCCCGAGGCCCCACGCATCGGCCAGCCAGTTGTAGGTGCCGGTCCCGGGGTTCAGCTTTGCCGTGTTCATACCGAACACCCCGTAGATGGGGTGGTTGGGATCGGTAAGGTTGTTGAACGCGACCGGAGCGAGGGCGGAGGGTAGCGTGGTCTGGCCTGTGTAGGCCCCGGTCACGGAAGAGGACGCCAGGGTCCAGAAAGCGTCGGGCACCCCTGCGGGGAGCCGGGCCGGTTCGATCCTGAAGGCCATGAGATTGTTCGCAGCGATGGTGGGGCCTGCGCCCGCGGCGCCGCTTACGGTCACCGCCGTGGTCACCTGCTCCGTGGCAAAACCGAGCTCCGTCAGGTAGGCCTTCCGGGCATCAAGGGGGTTCGTCACGATGGTGAGATAGTCCTGGGTGCTCAAGGAAACGCCCGCCGAGAAGGCGGCGAAGGTATGGTCGCTGTCCGCGTAGAAGCCCCTTGTCTCCCCTGCCAGGATCCTCGTCCCTCCTGCCGCCCACCGGGCGAAGATACCGGTGACGATGCCGCTTACCTCGTTGTCCGCCCACGGGCCGCCGAGGATGAAGAAGTCATAGGCATCCTCCTTCTCCCCGCTTCCCGCGTTGAAGATCCTGGGCTCCGAGTGGAGCATGAAGCTGTCCGAAGGGGCGAGATAGGTGCCGTAGGACTCCATGCGCCATGCCCCCAGGCCGGTACCGGGGACCCCTGCGAACCACAGGTGGTCGCCCCGGTAGGGCATCCCGCCGTTCACGGTCATATCGGCGCTGCTGAAGAAGTAGCCTTCACTCGTGCCCGCGCCGATGGTCGCATTGATCTGGCCGCTGATGCTGAGGTTGTTCACGAAGGTGTCGGCGGTGATCCCGCCGCCCCCCTTGATCCCGTACCGGGCGATTTCGCCTTCAAGGCCGTACATGAGGAGGTCATTGTACCCGAGCCCGGTGAGGTCCGAACTCAGGAACCCCAAGTTGCCCGCGGGGTCCACGTAGACACCGTACAGGATGCCTTTGATACGGTCGTTCACCGAGTCGGGGATCGCCAGGGCGTTGCCGCCCGCAAAGGCGTAATAGGCGCCCGGTGTCGCCTCATAGGTGGTGTTCTTGCCGTTCAGGAGGTTGAGGCTCGAGGTCGGGGCATGCCAGATGTGCCCCTTGTTCCCGTTTTCTGTCTCGTAGGTGCCGATGGAGAGGGCGTCCACGGGGTTTGTGGCCCCGAAGAGGGAGGTGGTCCCGGCCAGGGGGCCGCCCATGTACCCGTCCAAAGTCAGGTTGCCGCTTCCGTCCGTGGTCTGGGGCCGGTTCCCCATACCGCTCCTGAACTGGATGGGGTCGCCCTCCCAGACGCCGAGGCCGACCGCCTGCCACCCGCCTGCGTTCGCGCCGGGGGTGGTGGTGGAGCCGAGCACGTCGCCGCCAAAGGTGCCCATCCGGGCCTGGCCGATGTATGTCCCGCTGACCTGTCCCGTGATCTTTCCCGTCACGGGGTCGATGTTCCCCGAGAGATCGGCCAGGTAGTTTACCGAGTCGTTCTTGCCGGGATAGAGGCCAGCGAAGGTCCCGCCGCCCGGGGCCACCCCGTCCATCTGGGGTCCGATGGGGTTACCCGTGTTCCAGTTGGTGGGGAAACCGCCCGGCGGGCCTGCGCTTCCGTCGAAGCGCCAGACACCGGCCGCATAGGTGTACTTGGTGTAACCGATGGTCCCGTCGGTGTAGTAGTTGGCGTCGAAACCCACGCCGAGGTCAGGCCTGCGGTAGGCGGTCACGCCCGCCAGTCGCTTGCCTGCCAGGCTGCCCGTGAAGTAGGAGTAGCCGTAGTAGCCGTTGTTTCCGTAGTCGTACCGGGCGCTTTCCATGGTGGCCATGTTGTAGCGACCGAAGGCGCCCTTGCCGCCGAGGCCGGCGGACCACGTGGTCTCGCCCGGATTGGTGAAGGTGCCGCCCAGCATGGCGCTGAAGACACCCCAGGGCTGGGCGATGGAGGCATCCCCGTTCACGATGCTCAAGGTGGTGAGACCGAAGCCGCCGGAGAGGTTCCCCACGCCCGGCCCGAAGGCGCCCGAGACGATCAGGTTGTTGGTGTTGTGGTTTTCGTCATTATGCCAAGCGCTCATCACCATGTCCCCGGGGAGGAGATTGCCCACCTGCGCGGCCGTGGCCATCTGGGTCCGCGAATCGATGGAACCGTCCATGGTGAACATTTCGATGTCGGGGTACCGGGTCCCGCTCAAGGTCCCGGAGAAGACCCCCGCATTGCCGGTCGGGTCCATGTATATGCCGCCGATGAGGGCATCCATGGTGTTGTTGATGGTCACGCCTCCCAAGGACCCCTTGTAGGCGCCGCCGTCCGCGGTGGTGAACGTGCCCGTCCCGTAGTTGAAGCTGTAGATCCAGTCCTGGAAGAGCTGAGAAGGTCCCGCGCCCGGCTCGTAGCGCCCGATCATGGTGAGAATGCGGGGTGCGGCGCCGAAGAAGGAGGTGGTGTGGCCGAGGGCCGCGCTCATGAAGCCGTCGGACACGAAATCGGGTATGGCCGGGTTGAAGTATGCGGGTTCGGTCTGGAATCCGGCCCGGTGCATGAGGGGCGTACCCGACCAGATACCGAGCTGTTCCGCTGCCAGTGCGCCACCCGGTGTCCAGACGCCGAGGACATCGGTCTGGAGGCCACCCATCCGTACCTGGCCCATGTACCAGCCGTTCGAGGAGCCGGTCACCGAGCCGTCGGCGTTCAGGTCGCCCGAGCTGTTGAGGAGGTAGTAGCCGTAGTCGGTCTTGCCCTTACCCGTGGTCGCGGTGGTGTATCCCGCGGGTGCCGCGGCCTGCATCTGTGCCCCGACCGGCTGACCCGTATCCCAGGCGCCCGTGGTCTCGCCTGCGAACCGCCAGCCCTGGGCGCCGTAGGTGTAATTCGTGTAGTAGATCGTCCCGCTCATGTCGTAACGCGCGTCATACCCGATGCCCTGAGCCGCTCCCCGGTAGCTCGCGAAGCCTGCCACGTCCGTGCCGGCAAGGTTATTGTAATAGCTGTACCGATAGTATCCGCCGGAGGGGTACCCTGTGTACTGGCCACCCGACATGGTGGCGAGGTTGTAGGCCCCGAAGACCGCCCGGCCGCCGATCATGGCGGACCAGAGCGTGTCGTTCGACGGGTTGGAGAAGGTCCCTCTGACACCGTTGCTGAAGATGCCCCACGTCGTCGCCGTGTTGGTGGTGAAATTGGCGAAGGACATGGCGTCGAAGTCGGAATTGGCGGTGATCGTGCCGGAGAGATGGCCGTGACCGTCGTCGAAGGCGCCCTTCACAAGGATGTTCTCCGTGGTGGGCTTCTCTTCCCGGCGCCAGATGTTGGCCTGCAGGTTCTCGGGCGCAATCCCGAGCGCAGGGTCCGTGATCCAGGTGGCGATGGTGCCGTCCGCCCTGACCATCCTGATGTCGGGGTAGCCCTCGCCGTATACGCCGCCGATGATGTAGCCCGCCTGCTGGGCAGGGTCGATGTAGAGACCCGCGATGCGCATGGACAGGTTGTCGTTGCCGGTCACCGCGTCGGGGACAAGATTCCCGGCCATGAAACCCCGGTAGGCACCGCCGTTATAGGTGGTGTTGGTCCCTGCCGGTACATTGAAGCTGTTGATCTCCCGCATCCAGAGATAGGGGGCGCTGGAGCCCCTTTCGTATTCGCCGAGCATCCTGACCGGTACCGCCACGCCCTGGGTAAGGGGCGTGGTGCCGGCGAAGACGCCGTTCACCCAGCCTTCCGGGTGGGCGCCCCCCAGGTCGTAGTACGAGGGCTGGAAGTTGAAACCGGTCCTGTAGGCGAGCGGTGTCCCCGTCCAGGCGCCCAGGGCCGCGGCCGCGAAGGACCCGGTGCCTCCCACGTCGTCGGTCACGCCGAGGAGGTTCCCGTCAAAGGTGCCCATACGGGCCTGGCCGATGTACTCGCCGCCCATGGTGCCCGAGACCTTGCCGTCCGGATCCACCGTTCCCGAGGCATTGGCGAAGAGGAAGGCGAAGTCGCTCTTGCCCGCGTGCTCCCCTGAAAAATAGTCGTATCCCACCGGTGCGTTGTCCTGCATCTGGGGTCCCAAGGGCTGGCCCGTGTCCCAGGTCGAGGGGTATCCCACCGGCACACCGTATCCTGCGAAGTGCCACCCGTTGGCGTCATAGGAAAGCTTCGTATAACTGATCGTACCGTTGGGCTGGTACGTGGCTTCGAAGCCGAAACCCTGGTCCGCCCTGCGGTAGCTGACGTTGCCGGCAACCGCCTTCCCGGCCAGGTTCGTATAATAGCTGTATCCGTAGAAGCCGTACCCGTCCGCTGCGTCATATTCGTACTTACCCGCCCTCATGGTGTTCATGGAGTGGGCGCCGAAATAGCCCCGGCCGCCTGCCATCATGGACCAGGCACCGCCGGGGTTGTCGGAGACCGCCCCGATGTCGGCGGCCCAGATGCCCCAGGGCTGGGCGATGAGCGCCGTCCCGTTCACGATGGAGCCACTTCTGAACTCGAACCTGCCCGCGATGTCGTCTCCGGCGTTGTAGGCGCCCTTGGCGAAATGGTTGTTGAGGAACGAGGCCTCCTCCCCCAGCCAGATATTAGAGGTCAGGGCCGAGGGGGGAAGGTTTCCGACCTGGGCGGCCGTTGCCCGCTCCACCAGGTCGACGCCGCCATCCATCCTGAACATCTGGATGCCGGGGTAACGGGTACCCGACATGGACCCCGTGAAAGTCCCCGCGTTGCCTGAAGGGTCGATATAGAGTCCGTTCAGGAGCGCTTCCATGGCGTTGTTGGAGAGGGCAACGCCGGCCAGTGTCCCCATGTAGGCCCCGCCGTCAACGGTGGTGTTGGTGCCGGTGAGGAAATTGAAGCTCACGATGTTGTCGAGGAAGAGCTGCGCCGGCCGCATACCGGTCTCATACTCGCCGATCATGGTGAAGGAACGGGTGCCGGCGTCAAAGAAGGAGGTGGTGTGGCCGAGGGCCGCGTTGATGAAGCCGTCCTCCACAAACCCGGGTATGTTCGGATCGAAATAGGCGGTCTCGGTCGCAAAACCGCTCCGGTGCATGAGGGGATCACCGAACCAGACCCCCAGGTTCTCCATGGCCCAGGTCCCGCCCGCCATGACGGCGCCGATCGCCTCGCCGTCCAGGGTGCCCATCCGGGTGCGGGAGATGAAGTCACCGGCTGAGGTGCCGGTGAGCTTCCCGTCAGCGGCCATGGTGCCGTCGGTGGTCATCATGAAGAAGCCCGTGTCTGTCAGCCCCTTACCCGAACTGGAGGAGGTCCACCCGCCGGGCGCGGCCGCCTGCATCTGAGGCCCGATGGGCTGCCCCGCGTTCCAGTTCCCTTCACTGAAGCTGGTGAAGTGCCAAGTCCCCGCGCTGTACGTGTAATGCGTATACTCGATGGTGCCGTCGGGCATGTACCGGGCATCGTACCCTGTGCCCGCATCGGCCCTCCGGTACCGCGTCCACCCTGCCACGTCCTTCGCCGTCAGGTCGTTGTAGTATCCGTAGGTGTAGTATCCGTCGTTGTTATAAACGTATTGTCCTCCGCTGGCGGTGCCGAGGTTGAAGCTGCCGAAGGAGCCGCGGCCGCCGTCCCCGTACCGGAAGCTGGTCCGGTTATCGGGATTGCCCGCCCAACCCCACAACCTCTGGCTGAAGATACCCCAGTCCGCCGACTGGTTGGTGGTCATGTTGGCAAGGGCAAGCCAGTCGGTCCGGGAGGACCCGGTGATGGAGCCGGAGTCTGCCTGTCCCGGGGCGGTAAAGGCGCCGGAGACCCGGTGTGTCCCGGTACCGGGAGAATCCCACCGGGACCAGATGTTGCTGCCCAAGGCCTGGGGTGCGATGCCGAGACCCGCGCCCATGATGTTGGTCTCCATGGTGCCGTCCATCTCGAACATCCTGACGGCCGGGTATCCCTGGCCTGCCATGGTCCCGAAGACGTAGCCGTTATCCTGGTTCGGGGCGATGTAGAGGGCGATGAAGCGCGCCTCGAAGTCGTCGTTGGCGCCTGCCGCGCCCGGCACGAGGGTGCCGGCGAAGTAGCCCCGGTAGGCCCCGCCGTTATAGGTGGTGTTGGTCTGGTCGATATAGTTGTAGCTCGCCGTGAGCTGGTTCCACACGTAGGGCGCGTTGCCGCCCTTCACGTACTCGCCGATCATGGTGACCGGCACGGCCGCCCCGTCCGTCAGGGCCGTGGTGCCCCCGAAGGCCCCGTTCAGCCATCCTTCGGAGGTCATGCCCCCGCCTGCCGTGTAGTACCAGGGCATGAAGGAGATGCCGGTCCTGTAGGCGAGGGGTGTCCCTTCCCAGGAACCGAGGGCGACGGCCTGCCACGTGCCGGAGACCCCCGGGTCAGCGCCGAGAAGCTCTCCCTCGAGGGTACCCATGCGGGTGTTACCGATGTACCGGCCTGCCACCGTGCCGTCCAGTGCCCCCGTGGCCGGGTCCACGGTGCCCGCTCCCGTGAGGAGGAAGAGGGAAGCGTCGGATCTTCCCGGTGTCTCGCCGGAGAAGGTGCCGCCCGCCGGTGCCAGGGCCTGCATCTGGGGTGCAACGGGCTCGGCCGGGTTCCAGGTGCCGGGATAGCCTCCCGGCACGTTGTAGTTCGTGAAATGCCACCCCGACCCGTCATAGGCATAGTTGGTATAGTAGATGTGGCCGTCCATGGAGAAGCGGGCGTCGAACCCCGTGTTCCATCCCGCCCCCACCCTTCGGAGACTCGCCCAGCCTGCGTTCGCCTTTCCCGCCAGGCTGTCGGTGTGGTAGTTGTAGCTGAAATAGCCGTTGTCGGCGTACGCATAGCTTCCGTTCATCTGGGTGGCGAGGTTGTAGGCGCCGAAGGCGAGCTTTCCTCCCATCGTGACCGACCAGTTCTCATAGCCTGCGGGGTTCGTGTAGGTACCGCCGAGGCGGGAATAGAAGATGCCCCAGGGCTCCGGCGTATCGGTGCCATAGTTGTTGAGGGAAAGGGAGCGGATATCGAACCTCCCCGAAAGGTCGCCCGCCGTCGACCCCATGCCGTTGTTGAAGCTTCCCTTCACGAAGTAGTTGTCCTGCTCGGGCAGGCCGTAGCGGGTGAAGATGGAGGAGGTGAGGTCCGCGCCGGTGAGGCCGATGGCCGGTGTCTTTTCCGTCTTCACCGCGATCCCGCCCATGGCGAAGGCCATGGCGTCGGGGAATCCCGTGCCGGTAAGGATCCCGTTCAGGATGCCCGCATGGCCCGCCGGGTCGATATAGAGTGCCAGAAGCCTGCCCTCCATGGCGTCGAGTCCCGCGCCGTCCCTGATGGTGACGCCGCCCAGGGCGCCCGAGTAGGCGCCGCCGTCGGCGGTCGTGTTGGTGCCGGTCAGATAGCTGTAGCTCGTGTGCCGGTCGATCCAGATGTGGCGGCTCTGAGCGCCCGGTTCATACTCTCCGAGCACCGTCAGCACGACCGGGCCCGGCCCGAAGATGGAGGTGGTGCCCGCCAGGGCGCCGTTCATGAAGCCGTCCCCCGGCATGGTCGCCGGGAAATAGCCGGGGGTATCCACGGCGTACTGGGGCACGATGGAAAAACCGCTCCTGTAGGCGAGAGGCTCGCCCTCCCAAGTGCCCAGGGCCACGGCCTGCCAGTTCCCCGTGACGCCGTTGGCCGTGCTGCCCAGGATGTCGCCGGCCAGGGTGCCCATCCGTGCCTGGCCGATATAGACGCCGCCGACGGTACCCTCGATCTTCCCCGTCGTGGTGTCGAAGGTGCCGGACAGGTCGTTCAGCACAAAGGCCCAGTCGGATCTGCCCTTCCGCTCACCGGAGAAACTCTGCCATCCGCCGGGGGCGGCGGCCTGGATCTGGGGCGCCACGGGCCGTCCCGTGTCCCATGTCCCCTGGCTGAAGCCGTCGAAGTGCCAGGTTGTGCCGTCGAAGGTGTAGTTCGTGTAGTAGATCTTTCCGTCTGCGCCGTACCGGGAATCGAAGCCCACGCCGGCGTTCGCGTTCCGGTATCCCACGTAGGCGGCGTTCGCCTTGCCCGAGGGGTCGTTATAGTAGTTGTATCCGTAGTACCCGCTGTTGGCGTAGTTGTACTGGCCGCCCATCATGGTGTCCAGATTGTAGGCGCCCGCATAGGCCCTGCCCCCGGACTTGGCCTCCCAGGCGCCTCTCGTGTTCGGGTTGGTGAGGGTGCCGCCGAATTCCCCGCTGAAGATACCCCAGGGCTCAGCCACGTTGTGCGTGTAGTCGGTGATGGAGTTCGTCTGGATGGAGTAGGCACCCGTGATGGAGCCTGAACGGCCGCCGAGGCCGTCCGTGAAGCTCCCGCCCACGCGATGGTTCCCTGTGGCCGGGTTCTCCGTCTTGCTCCTCAGGTTCGCCCCCAGGTCTTCGGGCGCCACGCCGATGGCCGCCACCTTCTCCGTCCTGGTGATGGTACCGTCCAGTGCGAAGGTTCCTTCCATCCCGTAACCGCTCAGGCTGCCCGCGAGATAGCCCGCGCCCTGGCCGGGGTCTATGTAGAGGGCGACGATCTTGCTCCGGAAATCGTCCCTCCCGGTGGCGTTGTTCCACATGATGATGCCCGCATGGGTACCGGTGTATGCCCCGCCGTCGTACGTGACGGGGGCACCCGTGAGGGCGTTATAGCTCGCGAAGGTGTCCGTCCAGATGGAGTTGGGCATCATGCCGGTCGAGTATTCGCCGATCACCGATACCGGCGCCCAGGCGGCCCAGAGGGACGTGGTACCGCCCAGTTGGGCCATGAGGGAGCCTGCGTTGACAAGGGCCGTGCCGTCAAAGTACCGGGGCATGGTGAGGAGCGTCTCCCCGAAGAGGAGGGGGGCCCCTTCCCACACACCGGCCGAGACGGCCAGCCACTGGGAGGTCCCGTCGTAGACGCCGAGGATGTTGCCGGAGAGGGAACCCATGGTGGTCTGGGAGATGAAGCGACCCTCCAGGTCCGCGGCAAGGCCGTTCCCGGTCCAGGTTCCGTTCACGATGTCAGCGGTCCAGTAGCCGGGGTTGGTGAAAAAGGCCGGTGAGGCGCCGCCCGTGTACACCCTGGCGCCGAAGCTGTCCGAATAGCCGCCCGCCCTGCCGGACCATGCGGCGCCGACGGGGTTTGCATACAACCCGTTCGCTATCTTGAATTCGTAGATGCCCCAGGGCTGGGCCTCGATCGTGGTCATGTTGGCGATGGCCTGGGTGTGGAAGGTGGATGAACCTTCCAGGTGCCCCGTCCCGATGGAGCCCGCAACCTGTACCGTACCGGCGTTCCCGAACCATCTGTTCGACCACAGGTCCGCGGGGGCGATGCCGATACCGACCGCCATCCGGGTGGGATAGAGGGTTCCGTCCATGGTGAACATGCGCATGCCGGGCTCCACGGCGCCGCTCAGCGACCCCTTGAGAAAGCCCGCGTTGCCCGCCGGGTCGATGTAGAGGGCCGTCAGGAGTCCTTCAAGGTTGGCACCGACCCTCCTGCCCTTCAGATACCCCTTGAAGACGCCGTCGTCGTAGGTGGACTGGTTGTCGTCCACGGCGTTGTACGTGTAAAAGTTGTCATCCCCCACACGCTCGTTGCCCCAGATGTGGAGCGTGCCCGTGCCCGCACCATAGGAGCCCATCACCTTGATGTCTGCGGGGTTGGCCTGGGTTGCCGTCCAGAGGGTCTCGGTGTGCCCGGCGAGCCCGGTGAGGCTCCCGTCGTTCATGTCCGAAAAGTCGGTGAGTGGGGTGGTGAGGCCGGCCGAGTACGTGATGGGGGTACCCTCCCATTTGCCGAGGGAGACAAGCTGGAAGGTGTTGCCGGCATTGTAGGAGCCGAAGATCTCGCCCGTCATGCCGGCGACACCCATCTTCGTCCGGGTGAGGAAGGTACCGGACAGGGAACCGGCGATACTGTTCGACGACCACTGGCCGCCGTTCATGTCGGCGATCCAGTATCCGTTGTCGTCGGCAACGGAGAGGTCCGTCTTCTGGAAGGAGCCGAAGATCCCGTTCCCGCCGATCCGCGCCGCCCAGTTGTCGGAAGTGTTGGCCGTGTACCCGCCGAAGGCGTTGAAGCCGTAGACGCCCCAGGGCATGGTGGTGAGGGCGAGGGTCGTGCCTGTCCCCTCCCTGCCGGTGATGGTGCCTGCGCCCGCGCCGGTGAAGGAGCCCGTCATGTAGGCGCCTGCCCCGTCCATGGCGCCGGTTTGGATCCTGTCGCGGAAATTGGCCGCCGTCACGCCCGAAGGCTGGGAGGGCGGGGCCGACTTCACGATATCGCCCTCCACCTCCACCAGCTGAATGGCGGGGTAGGCGGTACCGATGATGCCGCTGCCGGTCATGTAGGAGGCCACGTAACCCGCACCCGCGGGTTCGAGGTAGATGCCGGTGAGCCCGCCGGTGAGGTCGAGCCTGTTCAGGGGTGCGTTCAACAGGTCGCGACCGCCCAGGAGGGCCACGAAGGCGCCTGGCGAGGCGTCATAGGTCGTGTAGGTGATGGGGGTGTTCCGGTAGTTCTTGCTCCACAGGGGTTCCGTCTGCCAGATGCCGGTCACCGCGGTGGTCATGGGTCCGATGCCGAGGAAGTGGGGGGCCGCACCGGCGCCGGCGAGGCTCGCGTCACTGCCGGCGAGGCCGCTCAAAAGACCGGTGGAGGCGTAACCGCCCACCGAGTCCGTGGCCCGGTACGTGCCTCCGGCCATATCGCTCACGAAGGCGAGATCGTGCCCGATCCAGGTGCCCACGGATACGGCCTGCCACGTGTTCGCCGCCGACCCGGGGTAATTGCCGGTCAGGTTGCCGAGGATACCTTCACCGAGGAGGGAAAGACCCATCTTGGTGTGGGTTACGAAATCACCATAGAGGAGACCGGTGATGAGGTTCCCGGACCACGTGCTGCCGGCGATGCCGCCGATCCAGTAACCTTCGTCGTCGACCTGCGACGAGTCGGCCTTGAGGTACCTCCCGAAGGTGCCGGGTCCGCCCTGGAAGGCCGACCACACATCACCGGTGGAACCTGCGTAACCGCCGGAAAGGACCACCCTGTAAATACCCCAGGGCAGGGTGTCGAGCGCAAGGGTCAACCCGTCGCCGGAGCCGGTGATCGCCCCGCCTGCGGCAAAGGCACCGCCCGCGCTGACGGGAGAGAGGGTGAAGGCGCGCACGTGGTTCGCGAAGTTGGCCGCCGTCACGCCGGGGGCCTGGGAGGGGGCCGGTGTCCGTGCGATGTCGCCCGCCAGCTCGAACATGGCGAGGCCGGGGTACAGGTTTCCGGTGAGATCGCTCGAAAGGAGCTCGATCACGTTCTGGGGGCTCACGGAGATGCCCGCCAGGTGGGCCGTCATAGTCCCGTCGAAACCCATGAGGCCGCCCATGAAACCGGCAAAGGCACCGGGGGTGGCGTCATAGGTCGTGAAGGTGACCGGGTCGGTCGCGTAATTGGTACTGTAGAAGGTGTTCGAGGCCCAGACCCTCCCTTCCGAACCCGTGTAGGCGCCGATGATGTGGGCGCCTGCGGCGCCTCCGCCGTACAGGGAAGCGACGCCGCCCATGAGGGAGTGGAGGGTGCCCGGCGCCTGCAGGGCCTGATAGGTCGCCCCGGTGACGGGGCTTCCGAAGGCGAGGGGCGTCCGGAGGGTGAGGCCTGCACCGGACATGCGGTAGTTGCCCATCCCGTCGTAGACCCCTTCCAGCTTCATCGCCTGGGTGCCTGCGTACAGCCGGTCTATGTAAATGGGTTCCTCGAAGAGGGTGATGTGGCCTTGCCCGTCATCCTCCAGGGTTGCCGGTCCGAGCATGTAGAAGCGGTGGTTCGGGTCCGCGGTGCCGAAGATCCCGGAAACGTCCTGATGGCCGGGGTTGGCGAAGTTCGTGCCGCTTTGCAGTTCCCGGACCACCCCGAGGGTCGCCCCGCTCAGATAGTCGGAAGGAAGCCTCAGGACCTGTATCCGGCTGTAGGAGGGACCGAAGGTGGCGGTACCCATGGTCCGGTAGGCCGACTCGACGTTCATCGCCGGGTCTTCCACCACCACCCTCTTCAGGGCATCGAGGCGCGTCTCACCCGGGTTCGGGGTGAGGGTGGTCACATACATGGGGACCGGGCTGTAACCTAAGTCTCCCGAGCCTGAGAAATCGGCGACTCCGTGGGTGCCGGCCACATCCCCCAGGAGGTAGCCGACCCGGTCGCCCTCCAGGTAGATGGCCGCGAGACCGCCCCTCCAGGAGGACCAGGAACCGCCCGCGTAGCCGACATAGCCGCCTCCGGTGCTGGACGTCCCCTCGAACCCGGTAGACCATATGGACTCCGTATTGGGGTTCTGGAAGGCGCCGCGCATGGTCATGGTGCCCTCTGATCTGCCCTGGTCTATCGACCCGCTCACCGTCCCGGTGATGCTTCCGCTCGGGGTGAAGGGATAGGGACTGTAGAATCCGCCTGTCGGGGCGGCGCCCGAGGTGATGGGACCGGTGTAGGTCACCGGGGGATTGACGGGGCCCGGCGGCGGTGCCGGGGGCTCGGGCGGTTTGGGCTGAGGCGTGTCCCTGATGTCGTTCAGGTTCACCTCGCCGACCTGGGGCTGCACCGGTCCTTCCGCACCCAAAAGCCCTGCCCGGGGCGCGTCCGCGAGGACGAGAGGCACGGCCGGTGCCGGTGCCTGCTCCGGGGCACCGGGGGCGAACTGCTGGAGCACGTTCTGGATCTGGGCATTGCCCGCCAGTCTCGGCGGGGTCGGCGTCGCGGTCGGACTGGTGACGAAGGAAACATTCCCGGCGGTGATGGATACCACGGCATCGGGACGGGTCGGGTTGTAGAGGTAACCGTTCCCGGTCACGAAGATCACCATGGTGGCCCCCCGGTCGAGGGAGACGAGCATGTTGCTGCCCCTGATACCGGCGACGGCGTTCAGGGTGTGGACCTCGAACTTGTTGCCTTCGGCAAAGGCCGCCACACGCCTGATGAAGTCGGCGCTGCTCACCGCCTGCACCCGTCCGCGGTGGAGCCTCGCCACAGTGGCACTCCGGTTGCCCGCCACCATGTGCTCCCTGATCTCCACGCGGCTGCCCGGGGCGATCCTGAGGATGTTCCCGTTGGTAAAGGTGATCTCCATCCGGCTGTTCGACTTCGCCCGGTAGATGTCCCCCACGTCGACGGGGTCTCCGAGACTGACCGGTGTGGCCACAGCCTTGGTGGTCTTGAGGACGTTCAGCTTCCCTTCCGCAAGGGTCACCTTGCCTACGGGGGCCGCCATCGCCAGACCGGCACTGAAGACCATCAAAAGGCCCACAACTCCGAACAGAAACAGCGCCCTTTTCATGGAACTCACCTCGCAATCTTTATACGGTACACAAGATGTCATCTTTGCCCACATTCCACAATGACCTTCGTCACGTTTCATGGCGCCCCCCGTCAATACCGGTATTCGAGTCCGAGCATCCACACCTCCCGTTTATAATCGTAGAGGGCGATGTTGGACCGGTCCTTGATGTAGGTGTACTGCGCCAGGACGTCGGTGTTCTTGAAAATCTCGTAAATGAGACCCAGGGTACCGGTGTACGTCTCGTTCCGGCGGGCGATGTCAAAGACCTTGTGGGTATGAACATACTCCGAAAAGGCGGCCTCCCCGGTAACCTGCGCCTTCAGTTTCCCGACCACGGGGCTCAGGAAGGTGAACCCGAACCTGTTCTCCCGGTTGGACCAGTTGTCGCCGTCCGCATCCTCGTGGGCCCTCGTATACCTGAGCCCGAAGAGCCCCTTCCCCTGGTTGAAGAAGTAGGTCCAGGAGAGGCTGCCGCTCCAGATCCGCGAATCCCTGTCCTCGGCCGGGTCGATGGGGGCGGGATGGAGTTCGGTCCGGAAATACTTCTTCTTCATGTATCCCACCGACACCTCACCGATCTGGTTCTGGCTGATGAGGATCCTCAGTGTGGGGCTTGCCTGGAGGTACTGCATGTACCGGGTCTCGTTGTACCAGTCGAGCTGGCTGAAGAAATCGTTCCCCTTGTCCCCCTGAAGGCTCGAATATCCGTAGGCCACCGGCAGGCTTACGGCAAAGCGGTTGAAATTGTAACCGGGGGTCACGCTGAAGGTGTTGGTCATGTTGTTGTACTCCGACAGGTTGCCTGTCGTGCCGTCGGCCCTCGTGTAGGACTTCCTGAAGTACCGCTCGGCATAGAGGGAATACTGGAGGGAAAGATTGAAGGGGGTGGTGAAGGAGAAGGGTGCGGTGTACCCTATCCGGGCGGAGAAGTTCATGGCACTGTCCCGCTCCCCCGATATCTCGTCCGCGATGGGCCCGCTTCCTTTGGCCACCACGTTGGTGTCGTACTTGTACGCAATGCCGAGGGTGAACCTCCAGGGCTTCTCCCGCTCCATCTTCTCGGCGATGATCTTCTCGTAGTCCCGTGCATAGGTGGCGATGTCCGTGTTGGGGTCCAGCCTGTTGACCGCGCTGAACCGGTTCCGGGCATCGCCCAGCTTGCCCAGCTTCACGTAAGCGTTGGCGATCTGGAAATCGGCAGGCTGGGTCAGGGCCGGGTCGAGGGACTTGGCCTTCTCGAAGGCCGTCACGGCCTCGTCATACTTCTCCTCTTTCATGAGGATCAACCCCTTGAGGAACTGGAGGCGGGCAGGCTCGATCTTCTCCTCTTCCCCCACGGCGATCCACTTCTTGGCCTCCCCGATCTCGTTCGTCTGGTACAGGGCGTCGACCAGCTCGATGAGGGCCTCCCTCACCCTGGGGGTGAAGGTGACGGCGTCGCGGAGATAGGTGACGGCCTCCTTGTTGTTTTCCATAATCTTGTACGTGAGGCCGAGATAATAGGCCACCGTGCTCGATGACGGCTCCGCCTTCCGCGCCTCCAGGAAGGAGGCAAGGGCCTCCTCGTAGTTTTCCTCCTTGAACTCGGCCCTGCCCTTTTCAAAAGGCGTCTCGCAGTAGCCTACTACAGCAGGAAAGACAAAACCGAAGGCAAGCACGACAGCCAAGAATCTCTTTTTCATGGTACGCCCCTTCCATGGTTAGTGTTCTTCGTATCCTTCACAGCGTTATCACCGCGTCCTGTTCAAGAAGTCTGAGGTTGGGGACCTTCGCCCCCTCAAGTTCACCGAGGATTTCCTTCAGGAAGATGGGTTTCATGTGGGTGAGGTAGACGGGCATCCCGGTGAGCCCGTACCTTTCCAGGCGGTCCGTGAGCATGGAGAGGGTCATGTGACCCGATATGCGGGCCAGCCGCTCGAGCCGGTTGGGAAAGGAGACGTCGGCGATGATGAAGTCGATGCCCTTCTCCTCCCTTGCCACCTCCCAGAACCTCCCGGTGTTGCCCGTGTCTGCCGTGAACATGAAACCCCTGCCGCCTTCCTTCACCACATACCCGACCGTGTAGACCGTATGGGTCACCTGCACCGGCCTCACCCGGAGCCCTGCCACCTCCACCTCCTCCTCCACGAAGACGGATCTGAGGTTCATGATGGCCTCCCGCTCCGACGGGATCACCGTGAAATCAGGCCAGATCAGGTTGTTGAAGAGGTTCTTCGATATGATGTCCACGATGGGGCCCACGCTCACCAGGTCGAGTCGATGCCGGCCGTCGAGCATGACCAGTTCGTCCACCAGGGGGAAAAGCCCCTTCACGTGATCCACATGGGTGTGGCTGACGAGAACGTGGGAAATCCCCTCCAGATCACGGTCTCCAAGGACTTCCGTCACCGTTCCGGCGTCGATGAGCACGTTCCCGTTGAGCAGAAAAGACGTCGCCCGGTAGGGCCCGATGACGTTCCCGTAGCAGCCCAAAACTTTTAACTGCATTGTTCCAATTGTAGTTGACCGATTCTCCGTCTGTCAAGGGTTTTTCAACGGTGGAGCAAGGGATTCCCGGGTCATCTTTACCCTTGAAAATCCGGCCCCCTTCGTCGATAATATGGGAGTCGTGAAACAGTGGTTCGTCGTGAACACCAAACCGAAGAATGAAGACAGGGCTACAGGCAACCTTGTCGAGGGCGGGTTCGAGGTCCTCACCCCCAAGATCAGGCTGCGCAAATACAGGGACGGCCGCTTCATCCACGTCATCGAACCCATGTTTCCGAACTACATCTTCGTGAAGTTCGACCCCATAGACGACTTCCACCTCATCAAATACACCAGGGGCGTCAAGACCATCGTCCACTTCAGCGACAAGATCATCCCCCTGGAGGAAGAGGTCATCGGTTTCATCAGGGCGAAACTGACGAACGGTGTGGCGACCGTGGAAAAGAAGGGGTTCAAGAAGGGAGACAAGATCTTTATCAAAAACGGCCCCTTCAAAGGCCTGAACGGCATCTTCGAGGACGAACTGTCCGCCGAAGAGCGGGTGGCCATCCTCCTCGAGGGGGTCACGTTCCACGCCAGGATGGTCATCGACAGAGATCTCATCGCCCATGCCTGAGCGCGGCCTTCTTTCCCCTCTTCCCTCCTGTCCGGCTGCAAACAGGCGATCCCTTCCCGTACCGGTATGTCCTTTTCTCCACGAGGTTCCCCATAGAACTCTACGGTAACACCCAGGGGCTTGACCGGCTGATCAAAAGAAGGCTTCTGAGTCTCTACCATAAACGGGTGGAGCCCTCACGGATCATCTCCCCGGACCTGGCCCGCAACCTTATGCAGACCTCCAGAGAGGCGGGGCGTCAGGTAGGGCTCCTCATCAACAGGCGGGGGGTCGTGGAGTACGTCCTCGTAGGCGACAGGGACAGGATCAGGATCCCCCCCCTCGCAACGGAACGGGTGGGGAGGGCCCGCTTCAGGGGCGTGCGGCTCATTCACACCCACCTCAGCGGTGAGCTTCTCTCGAGGGAGGACCTCACCGACCTCGCCCTCCTCCAGCTCGACCTCGTGGCGGCCCTGACAGAGAGAAGGGGTGAGCCGGGCGAGTCGATCCACATCGGCCACCTCATACCGCGGAACAAATCGGGGAGGGCCTGGGACTTCATCGGCCCCCTTCCCGTCCAGGAGCTGGATGCGGACTTCACCTTTTTCATCAACGACCTGGAAAACGAATTCGTCAGGGAACGGGGACGATACTACGTGGTGGACGAGAAGCGGGACCGCTGCGTCATCGTGAGCGTCGCCCTGCCGGGCTCCACCCGGGACAGGGAGGACAGCCTCGCCGAGATGCGGGATCTCTGCACCTCCGCCGGCCTCTCGGTGGTGGAGACCTTCATCCAGAGGCCGAAGGAGGTCCACCCCAAGTCTCTGGTCGGGAAGGGCAAGATGGAAGAGATCATCATGCGATGCCAGCAACTGGGCGTCGACCTTCTCGTCTTCGACGGGGGGCTTTCTCCGGGACAGATCAGGAACATTTCCTCCCTCACCGAGTTGCGGGTCATCGACCGGAACCAGCTGATCCTCGATATCTTTGCCGGGCGGGCGACCACCGCAGAGTCCAAGATCCAGGTGGAGCTCGCCCAGCTCCGCTACATCCTGCCCCGCCTCTCGGAGAAGGCGATCGCCTTCTCCCGTCTTACCGGCGGTATCGGCGCCAGGGGGCCGGGGGAGACCAAGCTGGAGATCGACAAGCGCCGCGTCAGAGACAAGATCGCCCTCCTGGAGAAGAAGCTGGACGACGTAAGGGCGATACGGGACAAGAAGCGGGAGAGGAGGCGCGGTTCAGGCATCCCCATCGTATCCATCGTGGGATACACCAATTCGGGCAAATCGACACTCCTCAACCTCCTGACCAAGAGCATGATCGAGGCGGAGGACCGGGCCTTCAGCACCCTCAACCCCACGACGCGGCTCATCAAATACCCGGAACGGCGCAACATCATCCTCACCGATACGGTGGGCTTCATCCGGGAGCTGCCCGACGTACTCCTCCGGGCCTTCATGGCCACCCTGGAAGAGTTGGAGGATGCCCACCTCCTCATCCATCTCGTGGACGTGAGCGCGCCCGATTTCGAGGACCGGATCGAGGCGGTGGAGGAGATACTGGCGAACCTTCACCTCCGCGACAAGGCCAGGATCCTTGTCTTCAACAAGGCGGACCGGATGGACCGCACCATCCTGACCACCCTGGAGGCCCGGTATAAGGCCCTCTCCATCTCGGCGCTGAAGGGAACGGGCATCGAGGGGCTTCTTTCCGCCCTCGAGGGGCGCCTGGCGGTGGACAGCAGGGAATGGGAAGATGGGTGAATGGGAAGATGGGAAAATGGGTGCAGGCCTTTACCCTTCCACCCATTCACTCATTTACCCGGTTCCCCTTTCACTCTTACCCCTTTTCACCTTTGACCGCACCTTCGCCTTCTTCTCCCCGTCGAGGAGGGAGAGGAAGAACTGCTTGATCTCCGGGGTGGTCCTGGAGAAATCGAAAAGAGAGAGGAACTCGGGTATGGGGAGATCCTTCGCCTCCCTGAAGATCCCGGTAAGCTTGGCACAGGTTTCCCCGTTCTTGTCTTCCATCCATCCGGATACGAAGACGTCCTTGTCCCTGGTACCGATATACTGGCCCTTGGCACGATAGGGGGTGTTGCACATCACGGGCTTCATGAAGTCCATCTGGACGTGCCTGGTCATGCAGATCCGTTTGGTCTCCATAAAGATGGCATACCACATGATCGTATCCAGGATACCCATCACGATGCCGCCGTGGACTACATCCTCGTACCCTTCAAAACGGTTCTTCACCACTATATCGGAGAAGACCAGCCCGTCCTCGTACTCAAAATCGAGCTGCAGTCCGTCTTCTCTGTCGTGACCGCAGAAAAGGTTCTGCCGGTCTACTGGTAATATGGCCATTCTCTATCTCCTTTATGGCCCGCCGCCCCCTAAGGGGACGGCGGCGGACCGTTCTGCCCTTCCAGATAGGCAAGCCCGAGCTGACCGCACCCTCCCCCTACGTCCCGGGCCCGGGAATCCCTCACGATGGCCGTGTAGTGGCGGCTGAGGAGATACCCCTGAAAGGCCTCCACCGCCTCCGGAGAGGGGGACCTGAATTCCAGGAACGGTGATTCGTTGTAAGGGATCAGGTTGATCTTGCAGCGCACACCGGTCAGGAGGTCTGCCAGCTGGGCCGCGTCCTCCAGGGAATCGTTCACCCCGCCGAGAAGGACATACTCGAAGGTAACCCGGGTCCTCCTCGTGCCCTTGAAGCCCCTCACGTACCGGAGGATGTCCCTGATGGGATAGAGACGGTTGATGGGCATGAGGGGGGTACGCTTCTCGTCCGTGGGGGCATTGAGCGAAACGGCAAGGCTCGCCACCTTTGGGCGTATCCGCTCGAGCCCCCCTATGAGCCCGACGGTGGAAAGGGTGATCCGCCTGTAGGAGAGGTCCAGGCCCGTGGGGTCCTTCATGATGTCGAGGGCCTTGATGACGTTGTCCATGTTGTCCGCCGGCTCGCCCATTCCCATAAGCACCACGTTGTTGATCCGCTCCCTCCCGGTCTCGCGCTTTGCCGCCACGATCTGCTCCACAATCTCTCCTGCGCCGAGGTTCCGCTTGAAGCCTATCTTGCCGGTGACGCAGAAACGGCACCCCATCCTGCAGCCCACCTGGGTGGAAAGGCACAGGGTGGCGCGATCATCCTCGGGCATGAAGACGCTCTCCACCAAATAACCGTCCCGGGTGAGGAACCCCAACTTGAGGGAACCGTCCCGCGACCTTACGGTCTCCCGGACCTTGAGCTCCGCAAGGGAGAACATCTCGGAAAAAAGGACCCTGAGACTCTTGGGGATGTTGGTCATGGCGGAAAAATCGAGGACACCCCTCGTATAGATCCACCGGTAGAGCTGTCGTGCCCGGTACTTTTCATTTCCCAGGGCGGCAATCGCTCTCTCCAGCTCTTCAAGGGTGAGATCAAAGAAGTTCTGCATCCCTGGTCCGGCGTCCTTCCTTCTACCTCAGTTCCTTGAGGGCCTTCACAATGTCCGCCGGGCCGGTGAAGAGGCTCTTCTTGTCGTTCCTGAGGATTGTGCAGGCCGGTGTCGCATTGATCTTGTCTTCCCGGATATAGCCCTCGAGGGTACGGAAGACCGGCGCCGCATCGAAGGGCTTGAACTTCACACCCCGGGCGGTCAGGAACTCTTCGAGCTGTTCCCTGGTCTCCAGCTTCGCCTTTGCAGCCTCAAAGAGGACGGCCCGCGCCGCCAGGGCATGATGCAACTCCTTCCGCTCATTCACGATGTAGAGAAAGTACCGGGTGTAGAGGGAGGAACGGCGGTGGAAGGGTGCATCGACGAAGGTGATCGTGATGATTCTGCGTCGCACCAGGTCTGCGATAACCGGCTCGACCTGGGGTTCCAGGGTGCGGCAGGGACCGCAGAAGTAGTCGGCAAAGAGTTTGACCCTGGTCTTTCCCGCGCCGAAGGAGAGGAGAAACATGTCCTCGCCCGGGACAGGCCCCTGGGCCCCTCCATCGGCCAAGGTGACGAACAGGAGCAGGAGGGCCGCCAGGAACCTCCATGCCCACCCCTTCGGCGTGCTCTTACCCTTCATGATGACAGCATTTTATCGAATCCCGGCGCCCTTGTAAAGGCAAATGGACTAACCATCGCGCACCCTCGGCCCGGCACCCTCGCCCCGGCGCAGGATTGACAGGCAGGGACGGCCGGGACAATAATATAGACCGTGGAAGGAAGAGGGGCAGGCAATGGTTGACGAATGGGGAAGAGACCCCTCCGTGAGGCACATGCGGGCCGTCTTCGCAGGGATGAAGGGGATGCAGGATAGGATCGTGGCCTCTCTGGCCTTGAATCCCTTCGACCACCGCCTGCGCCGGGCCAGAGAGGGCGCCCTCCATCTCTTTGAGCGGATCTGGCCGAAGGCCCTCAGAGAGGACCTCGCACGAGAAGCCGACGGGGCGGCAATCCTCTACGCCCACTGCTTCGCCCGGGCGCTCACCGCCTCCGGCATAACGGTCCCTTCCGCGATGCTCCCGAGGGACCGGGCGATCGAAGCCTTCCTCGATGGGGTGCACAGGTGATGCGCCTGCGGCTCTTCGGGCGGTGCCGGATCTACCACGACCCCGTGAGCCCGGTCCTCCGCGCACCCGCTCAGGTCGGCTGGCAGGCCTGGTTTCGCACCATAGACCTCGTCACTCCCCACAAGCTGAAAGGAGAGGAACTCCTCCGGCGAACCCGGGGCTGGTGGACCGTGGAGCCCGAGGATGTGGCCGCAGTGGTGAAACCCCACGGGCGCCTCGTGGTGGGGGAGGGAGGGGAGCTGATGGTGGAATTGGAGAGCGAAGAGGCGGCCCTCGCCCTCTCCGCCGCCCTCCAGGAACGGTTCAGCGACCAGGTGCTCCTCGCCCCCTGAGCCCATGAGTCAAGCCCCCGCCGCCCCTCCGCTTCGGCTCTGTCTCTTTTCACCGATCAACCAGTCATCCAATCGACAGTCTTTTTGAGAAGAAGGGCAGGTGTTCTCCGTGAGGGCATTGCGGAGGGGAGCGAAGAAAAGCCTCCTGAAGCCGACGCCGTGAGCGCACGTCGGTACCAGTGCCACGTGGGAGCGCGGAGGGAAGAGCAGCAGAGCCGGTACAATAGGTGATGGCTTGGGAACGTGTGCGAATGGCTAAAGGGCTGAAGAGCTGCGCTTCTCTCCCTGGAGCACCCGTCTTGGAGGGGGAATACCCGGAGCATCCCGGCAACAGGGAGGGGCGCCGGCATGGACAGGGCTGGGCGGCTCAAAAACAAAGAGGCGAGGTGGGAGCCTCGCCTCGCTCTGTCCGGTGCTCTGCTTCTAACTGAGACAGATCTGTACCGCCTCCTCCATCTTCTCGATGAACTTGAACTCCATGTTCTCCTTGATACTCTCCGGCACCTCTTCCAGGTCCTTCTCGTTCAGCTTCGGGAGGAGCACGTTCCTGATCCCCGCCCGTTTCGCTGCGAGCACCTTCTCCTTGATCCCTCCCACCGGCAGGACGAGACCCCTCAGGGTAATCTCCCCGGTCATGGCCACGTCGTTGCGCACGTGCTTGTCCGTGAGGAGAGAGACGAGGGAGACGAGCATGGTGACCCCCGCGGACGGTCCATCCTTGGGGATCGCCCCCTGGGGAACGTGGACGTGGACGTCGTTCTTCTCGAAGAAGTCCTCCGGTATGTTGAACTCGGCTGCCTTGCTCCTGATGTAGCTCAACGCCGCCTGGGCCGATTCCTTCATCACGTCGCCCAGTTGGCCGGTCAGGGAGAGGTTGCCCTTGCCCCGCATCTTCGTCGACTCGATAAAGAGGATGTCGCCGCCCGTGGGCGTCCAGGCGAGACCCGTGGCCACCCCGGAATACTTGGTCCGCTCCGCCACCTCTGAGTAGAACTTGACGGGACCCAGGATGGGGTGGATCCTCTCCGCCGTGATCACCTGTTTATCCGTTTTTCCCTCGGCCACATCCTTTGCCACGGACCGGCAGATCGAGGCGATCTCCCGCTCCAGGTTCCGGACCCCCGATTCTCTCGTATAGGAACGGATCACCAGCTTGAGGGCCTCGTCCTCGAACTCGATCAGGTCCTCGGAGAGGCCGTGCTCGATCCGCTCCTTGGGGATGAGGAACTGCTTTGCAATCATGAGCTTTTCCTCTTCCGTGTAACCGGGAAGCTCGAGCACCTCCATCCTGTCCTTCAGGGCAGGCGGGATCGGGTCGAGCAGGTTGGCCGTGGCGATGAACATCACCTTCGACAGGTCGAAGGGTACTTCCAGGTAGTGATCGCTGAAGGAGAAATTCTGTTCCGGATCAAGGACTTCCAGGAGGGCGCTCGATGGGTCCCCCCTGAAATCCATGCCTATCTTGTCCACCTCGTCGAGCATAAAGACAGGGTTGTTCGACCCTGCCTTCTTGACGCCCTGGATGATCCGTCCGGGCAGGGCGCCCACGTAGGTCCTCCGGTGACCCCTGATCTCAGCCTCGTCCCGGATGCCTCCCAGGGACATGCGCATGAACTTCCTGCCCAGGGCCCGGGCGATGGACTTGCCAAGGGATGTCTTTCCCACACCGGGCGGGCCCACGAAACAGAGTATGGGCCCCTTCATGTCCGATTTCAGTTTCCGTACCGCCAGGTATTCCAGGATCCGCTTCTTCACCTTGGCGAGGTTGTAGTGGTCCTCGTCCAGAATGGCGCTCGCCCCGCCGATGTCCAGATTGTCTTCCGTATTGACAGCCCACGGGATCTCGGTGAGCCAGTCCAGGTAGGTCCTGGCCACCGTGTACTCCGCAGACATGGTGCTCATCTTCGAGAGCCTGTCCAGCTCCTTCTCCGCCACCCTCTGCACATCCGGGGGCATCCGGGCTTCGGCGATCTTCTTTCTGATCTCCTCCACCTCGTTCATCTTGTCGTCCGTCTCGCCCAGCTCCTTCTGGATCGCCTTCAGTTGCTCCCGGAGGTAGTATTCCCTCTGGGTCTTGTCGATGCCTTCCTTCACATGGGACTGGATCTTGGTGCTCAACTCGAGGGTTTCGACCTCCCGGTTCAAAAGCACCGTCACCCTTTTGAGCCGCTCTTTCAGGTCCAGTTTCTCCAGGATCTCCTGCTTTTCCGCCACCCCGATATTGATGGTGGAGGCGATGAGGTCCGCCAGGTTGCCCGGGCTCTCCACCTTGCTGGCGATCTGGGCCAGGTCGGGGGAGAGATAGGAGGCCATGTCGATCACCTTCTTGTAAAGATTCTTGAGGTTGATGTACATGGCATCGATTTCGATGTCCTTCTGGTAGTCCTCGAAGATGGGCAGGATCTTGGCCGCCAGGTTGGGTTCCCGCTCGGTGAACTCCATGAGCTTGAACCTGCAGAGCCCCTGGATCACCACCCTTTGACTCCCGTCCACCATCTTTACCATCTTGAGGATACTGGCCACCACACCGATGGTATGGAGATCCTCCGCTCCGGGGTCCTCGGTCTCCGCGTTCTTCTGGGTGAGGATCCCTATAATCTTGTCCCTGTTCCAGGCCTCGTCCACGAGGCGGATGGACTTCTCCCTCCCCACGATCAGGGGGACCACGAGGTCGGGATAGGCCACCGTCCCCCTCAGGGGCAGGATAGGGACCTGGGCAGGAATAAACATCCTGTCCTTCACGCTCTTGTCATTCCTGAAGCCAATTACCATCTATCCTCCTATCGCCGCACATCCTCAAACTCGGCGTCCACCACGTCGTCGTCACCCTTGGCGCCGCCGCCCTGCGGTCTGCCTGCGGCGCCCTGCTCCGGACCCTGGGACGTGGACTGGGTTGTCCGTTTATAGAGGGTCTCGGCAAATTTATGGGAAGCCCGGGTCAGATCGTCCGTCGCCTTTCTGATCCGCTCGCCGTCACCGCTCTTCAGGGCCTCCCTGGCGGCCGCAATACTCTCTTCCACGGCCCTGACCTCGTCGCCTCCCAGTTTATCCTTGTTGTCGTTTATGGTCTTCTCCGTCTGGTAGATCAGGTTGTCGAGCTGGTTCTTCGACTCGACCTCCTGCTTTCTCTTCCTGTCTTCCTCGGCATGAAGCTCCGAATCCCTGACCATCCTCTGGATCTCCTCCTCCTGAAGACCCGTGGAGTCGGTGATGGTGGTCTTCTGTTCCTTGCCCGTTGCCGTGTCCTTGGCGGTCACGTGAAGGATACCGTTGGCATCGATGTCGAAGGTGACCTCGATCTGGGGGATACCCCTGGGTGCCGCCGGTATGCCTACCAGATGGAACCGGCCGAGGGTCCTGTTATCCCTGGCGAACTCCCTCTCGCCCTGGAGCACGTGGATCTCCACGCTCGTCTGGCTGTCTTCGGCGGTCGTGAAGACCTGGCTCTTCTTCGTGGGAATGGTCGTGTTCCGGTCGATGATCCGGGTCATGACCCCGCCCAAGGTCTCAATACCCAGGGAGAGGGGCGTCACGTCGAGAAGGAGCACATCCTTCACCTCGCCGGCCAGGACGCCCGCCTGGACCGCTGCGCCGAGGGCCACCACCTCGTCTGGGTTCACGCCCTTGTGAGGCTCCTTGCCGAAGAAGTTCTTCACCAGCTCCTGGACCTTCGGTATCCTGGTGGAGCCTCCCACGAGCACCACCTCATCGATCTTGCCCTGGGAGAGTTTCGCATCGTCGAGGGCCCGCCGGCAGGGTTCCACGGATCTCTCGATGAGATCGTCCGCAAGCCGTTCCAGTTCAGCCCTTCTCAGTTTCATGTTCAGGTGCTTGGGGCCCGAGGCATCGGCGGTGATGAAGGGAAGGTTTATCTCCGTCTCCAGGGTGGCCGACAGCTCTATCTTGGCCCGCTCGGCAGCCTCCTTGAGCCGCTGGAGGGCCATCCTGTCCCTGGACAAATCGATGCCCTGGTCCTTCCGGAACTCAGCGACGATCCAGTCGATCACCCTCTGGTCGATGTCGTCGCCGCCGAGATGGGTGTCGCCGTTCGTCGATTTGACCTCCACCACGTTGTCGCCCACCTCGAGGATGGAGATATCGAAGGTGCCGCCGCCGAAGTCATAGACGGCGATGGTCTCGTTCTTCTTCTTGTCAAGCCCGTACGCCAGCGCGGAAGCCGTGGGCTCGTTGATGATCCGCAGCACGTTGAGGCCGGCGATACGGCCTGCGTCCTTGGTGGCCTGGCGCTGGGAGTCGTTGAAGTAGGCGGGCACGGTAATGACCGCGTCCTCGATGGTCTGGCCCAAATACGCCTCGGCTGACTTTCTCAGTTTCTGAAGGATGAAGGCCGAGATCTCCTGGGGCGAATACTGCTTGCCTCGCACCTCGACCCGAACATTACCCTGGTCGTCGCCCACCACCTTGTACGGCACCGTCTTGATTTCGCTCTGGACCTCGTTGAACCGCCTTCCCATGAAGCGCTTGATGGAGAAGATGGTGTTCTCCGGGTTCGTGATGGCCTGCCTTTTGGCGGTCTGGCCGACCAGGACCTCTCCGTCCTTGGTGAAGGCCACTACGCTCGCCGTAAGCCTGCTGCCCTCTTCGTTAATGATTACCTTGGGCTCCCCGCCCTCCATGATGGCCACAACAGAGTTTGTGGTGCCCAAATCTATGCCTATCACCTTTTTCGCCATTGTTGGATCCTCCTGAAGTGTTTTGAGTCCCTTTTTCGGTTCGACTAAATATAATGTTCGGCCCAAAGGTTGTCAACACAAGGCCCGGCCTTATCCGATGCTTCAAAATACTTGATTCTCGCGGTAGGGGAAGGGGGGGGTGGGACCCCCTGTTCGAGGCATCCTCTACCCCCTGATGACCCTCCGGCCGAGGCTTCCGAGAAAGACCAGAAGGTTGAGGATCACGATGGTGGCCCCGGTGGGCAGATCGGTCACGAAGGAGATGACGATCCCGGCGACAACGGTGAAAACCCCCAGGACGCAGGAGATCACCAGGGTGGCGGCGAAGCCCCGCTCCGCCTGCAGGGCGCTGACGGGCGGCAGGATGAGGAGGGCGGAGATAAGCATGACCCCCACGACCCGCATGGCGAGGACCACCGTCACGGCGGTGAGGAGCACGAGGAGGAGGTTCAGCTTCCTCGTCCTGATGCCGGACGCGGCAGCCAGCTCTTCGTCGAAGGTCACCGCCACCAGGGGGCGATAGTAAAGGACCACCGCGATCACGGTGATGGCCGCGAGGACCGCGGAAAGGGCCATTTCCCCCGTTCCTACGGCAAGGATGTTGCCGAACAGGAAACTGAAGAGGTCCACGTTGAAGCCGCCGGCCAGGCTCGCCAGGATCACACCCGTGGCGATACCGGCGGAGGAAACGATGCCGATGGCCGCGTCTCCGTAAAGCCGGGCCTTCTCACCCAGCTTTACGATGCCCAGGGAGCTCGCCATGACCAGGGGGATGGCCACATAGAGGGGATAAACCCGGAGAAAGAGGCCGACCGCCACGGCGCCGAAGCTCACGTGGGCAAGGCCGTCCCCGATAAGGGAAAGCCTCCTGAGGACGAGGAAGACCCCGAGGAGCGAACAGGAGAGGGCGACGAAGCAGCCCGCCACGAGGGCTTTCTGGATGAAGGCGTGGCTGAGGAGGTCGATGGTATCGGCGAAGCCCGTCATCCTTCAGATCTCCTTGTCCCAACCCCGCCCGACTCCAGACCTCCTTTCCGCAACAGGATCAGGGGACGGTCCCTGGAGAGGCCCGTCATGGCGGTGGCAGATGATGTGCTGCGCATAGGGCCCGAAATAGCCGGCCATTTCCTCGGAGGCGCAGAAGGCGTCGAAGGTGCCGTGGAAAACGACCTTCTTGTCCACGTAAAGCATTTCCGACGCATACCGGCCCACGGTGCCCGTATCGTGGGTGATCATGATGATGGTCGTCTTCTCTGCGTCGTTGAGCCGGGCCAGGGTCTCAAAGAACTTCTCCCGTGTCTCGGGGTCGAGGGCCGCGGTCGGTTCGTCGAGGATGAGGAGTTCGGGGCCGTTCACGACGGCCCTGGCGATGAGTACCCGCTGCTGCTGTCCGCCCGAAAGGTGACCTATGAGGGAGCGACCGAGAGGGAGCAGATCCACCAGATCCAGCGCCTTTTCCACGGCTTGACGCCGGGCCGGGCCGGGGATCGTGCCCCCCTTCTCTTTCGGGACAAGCCCGAGGTCCACCACCTCCCGCACCGTGGCGGGAAAGTGGGGATTGAAGGCGGCACGCTGGGGCACATAACCGATCCGGTGCCAGCCGGTGAACTGCGCGGGGCTGGACCCGAAAAGCAGGATCCTTCCCTCGTGGGGATCGAGAAGGCCGAGGACAAGCTTGATGAGGGTCGTCTTTCCCGACCCGTTGGGACCCACGAGGCCCAGATACCCACCCTGCCGGACCGAAAAAGAGATGCCCCTCAGGACATCGACGGAGTTGTACCGGAAGGCAAGGCCTTCCACCGAAAGGACGTCTACCGGCATTCGAGACCCTTCCTCAGGTTGGTGAGATTCTCTTCCATCAGAGAGAAGAAGGAGGCTCCCCCCTTGATTTCCTCCCTGGTCACGTTGTGCACACCATGAAGCGGGAGGAGTGACGCCCCTGTCTCCCTCGCGAGCATGGTGGCGACCCGGGGCTCTATGAGTTCTTCGTAGAAGACATAGCGGATCCCCTCCGCGTTCATCCTCTTCTTGACCTCCACCAGTCTCTTCGGACTCGGCTCCGCATCGGGGGAAGCCTGGTAGGCGGCCACATAGGTGAGTCCGTACCGTTGCGCCAGGTAGCCGAAGGCGTAGTGCCCGCCGTGGACAAAGGTCCTTGTCCTGCAGGTCTTCAGGCCCTCCCTGAACCTGGCGTCGAGGTCCGCAAGCCTGGCCTTCAGGGCGGCACCGTTCTGTTCGTAAATCTCTCTGTTCCTGCCGTCCGCCTGAACAAAACCGGCCGTCACACCCTCCACCATGAGCCGCGCGTTGTCCAGGTCGAGCCAGATATGGGGGTCCACCCCACCCGGTTTCTCCCCGTGACCGCCACTGTGACCGGCCCTTTTGTCCTCATGGCGATGATGGTGATCTCCCTCTCCGCTCCGCAAGGTAACCCCCCTGCTCGCATTCACCACAACAAGGCCCTTGCTGGTCATCCCCTTGAGAATCGATTCCGCCCAGGGTTCCATGAACGGGCCTGTGTAGACGAAAAGCCCTGCCGACTCGATGCGCGCCACGTCGCCGGGCCGCGGCTCGAAACTGTGAGGCTCCACGCCGGGAGGTAAAAGGAGCGTTACTTCAGCCCGGTCGCCGCCGATCTGCCGGGCGAAGTCGTAGAGGGGGAAAAGGGTCGTGACGACCGTCAGTTTTCCCGCTTCCTTCCGGCCCTCCACGGCCGGGCCGCATCCGCCGGCGGTCAGCATGGCCATGGCGAGTAGTACCGCCAGGAACCGCGCCAGCACCAAGCCCCTTTGCCTGCTACCTCCCGTCATCTGCTCCCTCCTTCACGCAGTCCCGGCACAGGCCGTGGACCTGGAGGAGGTGGTCCGATACCCTCCCGTGCAACGCCCTTTCCACCTCCTCCTTGATCTGCTCAGCCCCGCAGAAGGTCAGGTCCTCCACCTTTCGACAGCCCGTGCAGACGAAGTGGTGGTGGTGGATGTTGTTTCCACAGTAATAATAATAGAGTTTCCTGTCCGGATGGACGATCTTCATGATCACCCCGCCCCCGGCAAGGTCCTCCAGGTTCCGGTAGACCGTGGGCAGTCCGATGCGGTCGAACCGGTTCCGCATCCTCTCCCACACCTCCTCAGGGCTCAGGTAGCCCGCCTCTCCGGCGATGATGGCCAGTATGGCGAGTCGCTTCGGCGTCGCCTTCAGGTTGAGCCGCTTCAGGTTCTCCCGGAATACCTCTTCCATCCAATCCCTCCACTCTAAATAAAAACGATTTCTTTTTACAAGGATAGTACAGCCTCCACCCCCGGTCAATACCAAACCGCCCACGTCAACCCCGTCCCTGCCGCACCACCCCCCTTATCACCCGCCCACCAGCCACCACCCCCTATGTTCTTGCTTCCTTTCACCATTCAACGAATGGGCAGGTTCTTGAGATCGCCATCCGCTCCGGCATTGTCTCTTTCCTCCATTCAGCCAATCAGCCGGTAATGAAGATCGTGGGATCGCCTTCTGTCGGAGATCTCATCGCACACACGCGTAGTCCCCTCCTGCGGTGGGGCCGGGGTAGATAGCCACTTAGGGGGATGGGGGGAGCGCCCGGCGTGAAGCACCGCAGGGCTGCTTTTCTCTCCCCGGGGGTATCTGTCCCGAAGGGGGAATACCCTTAAGCCTCTCGGAAAAAGCGGGGAAGGGGTGCCGGGTTATGAATTGTTTTGATATCGGAATCTGGTGGTTCCTGTGTGTATGGTTCGGAAGCGGGCCGGCCCTATCGTTCCACCGGGTATCCCAGTCTCACCCACTCGGGATACCCTGCCAGATAGGTGAAGACCCGGGTGTACCCGAGCCTCTTCGCCGCGACCGCGGCCCTTCTGCTGGGAAATCACCCGTAACCCCGGCAGTAGAAGATCAGGGTGAGGCCTTTGTCCGCGGGGAGGAGGGAGGCGAGGCGGTCAAATGCGTCCTCTGTTATGAGTTTGGCGCCCGGGAGCCGCCCCCCGGCAAACTCGATCCCCGTGCGGTTGTCCACGACGAGCACCGGCCCTTTTTCGTCGATCAGCCTCCGTACCTCCTCGGCGGTGAGGTTGGGGACGCCGTCAGGAAAGCTGCAGGACTGGAGGGAAAGGGTGACCGCGCAAAGGCACAGGAAGGGGGCGAGGACCACCCGCCATCCCGGGAACGGCTCCTTCCTGCCCATGTCACCCGCCCTTCCCGAAGATGTCCCGCATGATCGCCTTGGCCTCTTCCACCTGGGCCTCGTGAAGCTTCATCCCCTCCGGGGTCAGCTCGGGCGGGGACGTGACGGAATAGATCCTTTCGGGGAGGTCCTGCTGACGCACCATACCCGGCGGCGGTGGGGGCTCGATGCCGATGGCCTCGCGGATGTCGTCGGGAAACTTCCCCGGATCGGCGGTCTCGTAAATGACTGCCGGTGTATCGTGACGTCCCTGGAGATACGACTCCAGGGACTTCCATCCCACAGAACCGTGCGGCTCGAGGATCACCCCGTAATTCCGGTACACCCTTCGGATGGTGTCATAGTGCTCCCGGTTCGTTACCCCCACGGAGAAGAAGTCCCGCCGCATGGCCTCAAGATCGGGCATTACGTCTATGACGCCGGGCCTGATCACTCTCTCCGTCGCAGGGTCGCGCTCATCGTAGATATGGCCCCCGTAGAAATCGATGAGACGGGCGAGGTTGCTGGGATGGGAGACGATCATGGCGCTGGAGGGACACTTCACCGAGGGGCGGACCACGTACCGGTCCGTGGCCAGGAAATCGGGAAACTCGGTGTTCTCGTTGACGCCAATGACCATCTTCGAAACAGGAAGACCCATCTGCCGGGCAATGACGGTCCCCATCATGTCGCCGAAGTTGCCGGAGGGGACGCTGACGATCAGGGGCTCGGGATAATGGACCACCCTCGAGTAGGCGAAGAAGGGGTAGACCGCCTGGGGGAGGAGCCTCCCCAGACTGATTGAGTTGGCGGAGGTGAAGCGCTCACGATCCCCGAAAACCTCCTCCGCGAAGGCACGGTCACCAAGCAGGTTTTTGGCCAGGGCCTGACATACGTCGAAGTCGCCGTTCACCTCGAAGGCGTATACGTTTTTCTGGAGCGTGGTCATCTGGCGCCGTTGCCGTTCGCTGATGGAACCTTTGGGGAAGAATACGACATTGTCCACCTTGTCGAGCCCCCAGAGGGCGTCGGCGACCGCACCGCCCGTATCACCGCTGGTGGCGACGATCACCACCCTCCTCAGGTTCCTCCTGCCCAGAAAGAAGTTGAGGACCCGGCCGAAAAAGCGGGCCGCGTAATCTTTGAAGGAGTAGGTAGGTCCCTGGGTGAGCCACATGATGTAGGTCTTCCCTGTCACCCTCTGGACCTTGGTCGGGATCACATCCTCCCGATAGGCGTCCTCCAGGAGGGCCCGAAGGTTGTCGCCGGGTATCTCCTCCCCCAGGAAGGGTCTCAGGACCTCCAGGGCGATCTCGGCATAGGACATATGGGCCATGACGCCGAGCTGGCGCGGCAGGAGGACCGGTATGTCGGACCGGGCTACCATATAGAGGCCGTAGTTGGAGGCCATGCCCCTGAGCAGGGCCTCCTCGAAACTCACCTGCTCCGCCTTGTTGTTGGTGCTGTAATACCGTATTGTTTTCATGGTCGTGTAGCTTACACGATATGGCCTTTCTTTTCAATGTCTCCCCGCCCGGCGGCGGGGCCCCGTCGGTCAGACGAGTTGCCGGGACGCCAGATCCGCGAAGGGTCCGGGGACCGCCATCAGTTCCTCGTAGCGTCCCGCCTGCACCACCCTTCCGCCCGCGAGGACGTAGATCCTGTGGGCGCGCATGATGGTGCTCAGCCGGTGGGCGATGACGAGGCGGGTCACCTTCAGTTTCTCCAGCGACTCACTCACCTGGGCCTGAGTCTGGTTGTCGAGGGCGCTTGTGGCCTCGTCAAAGAGCAGGATTCTCGGTTTTCTCACCAGGGCCCGTGCGATGAGGAGCCGCTGCCGCTGACCGCCGGACAGGGTCGAGCCCCCCTCGGGGATGAAGGTATGCATGCCCATGGGCATGCGCTCCACATCCTGATCGAGCCCCGCCATGCGGGCCGCCTCCCAGGCATCCTCCATGGTGAGGGGCGCCGAACCGACGATGTTCTCGAAGATGGTGCCGGGAAGGACCTGACTGTTCTGGATCACGATGCCCATCTGGCGACGGACCTTCTGAATATCCAGGCCTGCAAGATCCTGACCGTTGTAATAGATCGATCCTCCCACCGGGGTCTCGAAACCGAGCAGAAGCCTGAAGATGGTGGATTTCCCGGCACCGGAAGGCCCCACCACGGCGATAAACTCCCCGGGCGCCGCCTTGAGGGAGACGTCGTTGAGAATCAGAGGGCCATCAGGGTCGTACCGGAAGGAAACGTGGGTCAGCTCCACATCCCCCCGGAGGGTCCCGGGATCCGATCGGTCCACATCCACCTCGGGGTGGGTCTCCAGGATGGGCCGCGCCCGTTCGTAGAGGGGGACCACCTGGAGCACCGAAATGAGGACGAGCCCCATATCGAGACCAGCAGCCAGGAACTGACCGAAAGCGGCATTGAAGGCCACGAATTCTCCTGTGGAAAGGCCGGAGGAACCCCTGTCCCTCAGCATGAAGACGACGATGAAGACGGCGAAGGAGGCGAGGACGGGAAAAGCGGCGTTGAAGGTGGAGAGCCCCGACGAGATGAGCCTAGCCTTGAAACCGTATCGCTTCTGTTCGGCGAAACGGCCGGCCCACTGGGCGAAGGCCTTCTCTTCGGCGCCGGAGACCCGCAGTTTTGCGATACCGGTGATGAACTGGAAGACCATCCCCGAGACCTTACCCTGAAGCTCCTGTATGATCCTCTGGTACCGAAGCTCGGCCACGCTCATGAAGAAGGATACCGCCGTCGCCAGCACCACGAGTCCCAGTGCCAGGAGGGCCAGCCTCCAGTGGTAGTAGAAGAGGAGGACCAGGTTGAAAAGGGAGAAAATACCCCCCAGGATGGAAGAAAGAACCGACTCGGTGAGGACCTGGCGTATCGACTCGATCCCCATGGACCTGAGCGCGAGATCACCGGCCAGGTAGCGTCTGAAAAAGGCCACCGGGAGACCCAGGAGCCGGTCCCAGACCCCGGCCTGCACCGCCGACCCCATCCGTGTCTCGATCCGGAGCTCGGCGAAGCCTTTCGCCATCTCGAATAGCGAGGCGCCCACCGCGATGGCCAGGAGAACCGCCGTCAGGTGAAAGAGCTGAGCCCGTTCCACGCCGGGGATGATGGAATCGAAGATGACCCCCGAGGCGATGGGCGTGATCACACCGAGAAGCCCGATGGCCGCGCCCATCAGGGGCACCGTGATGAGGTCCTGTCGGGAACAGGCCCCGAGTCCGAAGCGGAGGAGGTCGGCAACCCCGAGAAGCCGTTCCGGAAGGGAGCGGTCGAAGGTGAAGGCGAGGGGTATCAGCGCGCCCGCCCTGTCGGCCGTCACGGTCTCCCGTACCCCGGAGGCGGGATCAACCAGTTCGTAGGCGGAGGTGGTGGTGGGCAGCAGCGCGACGGGCTGCTCCTTTTCCTTGAGAAAGGCCACCATGGGCCCGTTGTCCTCTCTCCACCACGCCCCCCTCAACATGACCCGCCGCACCCTCACACGGGAAGCCCGGGCGATATCGGGGACCGTGAGCCCCCCCCTGATCTCTATCCCGAGGACAGACCCCGCGAGGCGGCATGCCTCCACCAGGGGACTTCCCCTTACCTCGTCACGCTCCAACCTGTAGGGTCGCTCCCTCTCGATGGTCGAGGCAAGGGTCGAAACGGCCCGCTTCATGGCGAGACCACCCGCCCTGCCCCGTTCTTCCAGGCGGAGCCGCTCGTCCTCCGCCCTCCTGCGGAGGGCCCCCCTGAGGCTCGTCATCACCTTGTCGTGGAAGTCGTCGAGCGCCTTCCGGAGGTCTTCCCGGGGCGGGACGGAGAGCACCCTCGCCGCGGCCTCCTCCACGTCGTCCTCCGGCCCCTCCTCCCGTTGAAGGAGCGGCATCTCCGACAAGGCCCTCACCCAGCCGTGGAGAAGGGGCGATCCGTCCCGTCCCGGGACCTCCCCGGAAAGACGCCGGATGGAGGACCCGGGAGCGGCCACCCCTACGATCTCATAGAGGCCCTCTCTGTCGGAGATGCCGCCGAAGAGAGCCCCTCCGGCCCCCACCCGCACGAGGTGGTGCCTCCTGCCCGGGTTCCGGTTCCCGGTCCCCTCCCGGGCGAAGACGTCCACCGTGCCGGAAAGGACCAGCCAGAGACTCTCCCCGTCACCGAGGGGAAAACCTTTCAGCTCCCTTTCGGTGAGCCCTTCGCCGCCCCTTTTCGCACTGCCCCCGTCCGCCATACCCCTCTCAACCCTCCGCACTGATGAGACGGAGATACGGTCCGCCTGAGCGGACCAGCTCCTCGTGGGTGCCCCGTTCAACCACCCGCCCGTACTCCAGGACGACGATCTCGTCGCAGTCCCGGATCGTGCTCAGCCGGTGGGCCACGATGAGACAGGTGCATCCCCGTCGTCGAAGGTTGCCGTCGATCATCTTCTCCGTGATGGGGTCCAGGGCGCTCGTGGCCTCGTCGAGGATGAGGACCGTGGGGTTGCCGGCCAGGGCCCTGGCGATCTCGAGGCGCTGCCGCTGCCCGCCGCTTAGGTTCCTGCCCCCTTCCTCCACCCGGCTTCCGTAACCCCCGGGTCTGGCCGCCACATCGTCGTGGATGCATGCATCCCGGCAGGCGTTCACAAGATCGTCACCGGACAGGGTGTGATCCCAGAGTGAAAGATTCTCCTCCATGGTCCCCTCGAAAAGAAAGATTTCCTGATCCACCATGGCCACGGAGCCGCAGAGCACGGGGCGGGGTATGTCCCGACGCGGCACGCCGTCGAACCATACCTCCCCCTCCCAGGGCTCCAGGAGTCCGGACACCAGCCTGGCCACCGTCGACTTGCCGCTCCCCGTCGCGCCCACGATCGCCACCCTCTGGCCCGGTTTGATGGTGAGGCTGAAGTTCCGGATCAGTGGCTCCTCCATCCTGCTGTAACCGAAGGAGATATTCCTCAGTTCCACCTGACCGGACAGCTTGGGGGGCATGGACCCCGGGGCTTTCGCCCCGTCACCCCCGAACCCTGGGTCGGTCTTGTACATGAGCACGTCCTCGAGGCGGTTCATATCACCTTCCACCTCCTGGAGGGTGCTCCCCATCTCCACCAGTCCCCTGACCGGCACGGTGAAGCTGGCCATGAGGCTCTGGAACGCCACCAGGCCGCCCATGGTAAGATCACCCTCCATGACCCTTAAGGCCCCGAGGAACAGGATCGCCACGGTGTTGAGGGATGAGAGGAACATGGGCACCACCGAAAGGACCCGGGTGTAGATGGAAAGCTCCTGTTCGGCACCCACCACCTTGGCGAACTGGCCGGCCCAACGGGCGAAGAAATCGTTCTCCGAACCGGTCGCCTTCAGGGTCTCGATGATCTGCAGCCCCGCCATGGCGGTGCCCATAAGCTTTCCCCGTTCCTGGAGGAGCCTCTGGTTCCTGTCTTTCCGTTTTCTCGCCACATACCGCAGGGCGGCCACGTTGAGAAGGGCGATCCCGATCCCCGCCGCGGTGAGCAGGACGTCGTAGAAGAGCATGATGAGGGCGAAGAAGACGATGGTGACCAAGTTGAAGAGGGTGGTGGCAAGGCGGCCCGAGAGAAGCTGGGCGATGTGGTCGTTGATACCCACCCTGTACCCGATCTCGCCACCGTAGCGCTGGGTGAAGAACTCGACGGGCAGTCGGAGCACGTGCCAGAAGAAGGTGCTCGACGAGGAAAGGGCCAGTCTCGCTTCGAGGCGGACCAGGTGGATCTGCTGGAGCCAGGTGAGGAGGCCGCGGAGCGCGGCGGTCAGGACCATGCCGAAGAGGAGGGGCCGGACCCAGTCGTCAAGACCCTGGATCAGGAATTCATCGATGAAGACCTTGCTGAAGACCGGTATGACAAGACCGGGGACAACCAGGCCCAGAGTTGCAAGGAGCACATAGGTCAAGGCCCGGCCCGAGCCGGTGAGACGCCTCGCGAGATTTGCCGGGAGGCTCCGTTTTTCGCCCCCTTTCTTGAAATCGGGTCCGGGTTCGAAAACCAGAACCACCCCGGTGAAGGCCTCGTCGAACTCATCAGCCGTCACCGTGCGGGGGCCGGTGGCGGGATCGTTGAGATAGACCCGGTTTTTTCCGAATCCCTCCACCACGAGAAAATGATTGAAGTTCCAGAAGACGATCACCGGCAGGGGGAGGGACTTGAGCCCCTCCGGTTCTTTCTTGAAACCTTTCGCCTTTAGTCCGTAGGTGCGGGCCGCCCTTACCACGTTGCTGGCTTTCGTGCCGTCCCGCGACACACCGCAGGCCACACGGAGCTCCTCCAGGGGGACCCTCCGGCCGTAATACCCGAGCACGATGGCCAAGGCCGCTGCACCGCACTCCACCGCTTCCATCTGGAGTACCGTGGGCGTTTTCACCCGGCGGAAGGAACCATCACCGCCCATGAGACTCAGGGACCCCGTTTCTCTTCTTCAATGGTGGGACCGGCGTAGAACCCCAGGGTCTTCCTGAGAAAGGGCACGAGGAGGCTCACGGGGCTCTGCTTGCGCACCACGATCTTCGCCGCACAGAGGGTGCCTTTCTCCACGGGGGTGTCGGGGCCCTTGGAGGACCACCTGAAACCTCCCGCGCCCTCCGGGTCCCTCAGCAGTTCGACGAGGACTTCGTACGGGGGGCCTTCCCTGCTGAACTTCTCCGCCAGCTCCTTCATCCCCAGCACGCCCTGCATCCCCTGCTGGGTCCGGGGAAAGGGGCTCACCGAAAGGACCTTCCCCAGGATGTAACCGAATTCCTCCGGCTTCACCGTCATGGGGGCCACCTCCGCGTCCATCCCCGGCTGGATCTTCTTGCCTTCTCCCGAGGTCACGTAGACGATGGCCTCCAGTTGTCCGCCAAGGGGTTCGAGGCTCACGATGGCGCTACCCCTCTCCGTCATCTGGCCCTCTTCCGCCTTGATCTCGAGGACCCGTCCGCCGTAAGGGCTCACCACCTGATAGATCTGCTGGACCGCTGCCGGATCGGTGTCCCAGCGGAAGAGGCTCGCGATGATCTGGCCCTCCTCCACCACCTGGCCCACCCTCAGGTTGATCCGGGTGATCTGGCCCGACACGGGGGAGACCACGTTGTTCACCTTGCCCGTGACCGTAATGATGCCCTGGCCTGTCACGCGGGTGGAGATGGTGGAGAAAAAACCCCACAGGAGGGCGGCGAGAATCAGGATGACCAGGGCGATGAGGGCGAGCCAGCCCCTGGGCCTCGTCACCCTGAGGAGCCGATCGAGCTGCTCGGGCGAGGAGAGACGCTCCAGGGCCGCCTCCCGAAATATGGTTCTCTCTGCCACCCTTTCCCTCCGACCGTCTTCAGCCTGCCATGAGCCGCTTCAGCATCCTGTCGAACCTCGAACCGGCGAGATGGACCGCGTCGAGCACCGTAGCGTCGAGTTCATCCTCGTATTCGAGGTCTTCGTCGAGACCGGCACCCTCTCCGTAGCCCAGGCGACTCACCGTGCTCCTCAAACGGTCCGACAGGAAGACGGCCAGGGCCCGGTAGAAGCGGGCCGCAAATCCCGTATCCCGGTCCAGCTTCTCCTTGAGCTCCCCCCGGGGCAGGGAAAAGACGATGGAATCCTCGAGAGCGGTGACCGTGGCCGAGGGGGGGCGGGCATCGACAAAGGACATCTCGCCCAGGATCTCCCCGCTCCCCAGGCGCGCAACCTCCCTCTCACCCAGGGCCTTCACCGTCACCGAAAACTTGCCGTCCAGGACGATATAGACGTTTTCGATGGCCTTACCTTCCCTGATCAGGACGTTGCCCCTGGGAACCGGCTCCTTTCTGCCCGTGGAGAGCATCCACTCCATGTCGCCGTCACTCAATTGACCCAGAATGAACAGTACCTTTCTCATGGGTCATCCCCTCCTTCCCTCGTTGACCCCCCGGGACCCCGTCATTCTATGGTAATCGGTTCGGGAAGGAAGATTCAAGGGGATTTACGCGGCGGGGTGTTATGCCTTGCGGCGCTCTTCGCGCGGCCCCTCTGCCGTGAGCAGGCGCATAAGGGTTCCGGCCCTGCCGGTCGGACCTCGTGCCTCTTCATCTCCGGCGGGCTGGATCGCCCTCAGTCTCTCCACGTACCTCATGGCGGTCCGTGCGAGACGCGGCATGGCCCGCCCGGGATGGGGGTGCGCTGCGGCGTAGTGTTCCAGTCTCCCTCCGGGCCGATAGCGGGGGTAGTCCTCGAGGCCGAGAAAGCGCAGGGCCCAGTCGGGACGGTATGTCCCCGCCGCGCGGGTTATCCCCATGTAGTCGGCCACGATCTCGTGATAGAGATCCTTCGTCATCATGCCGAAGAGACGTTTCGTGAAGTAGTGGGTGGCCTCGTGCTCCAGGCGGATGGCACGGGACATGGGCAGCCACTCCTCTTCGGTAAGACCCAGCTCTTGGGCGGGCACGCCGCTGTAAGGGCCCTCGGAGAGGATCATGAAGGCGTCCTGGTAGAGTTCCTTGCGCCCCTTCAGTCGTCGAAATTCCCCGGCCCAGTCGCCCCCCGGATGGTTCCTTTCCCATTCGCTCCGGTAGGCCCTGATCCTTCCCCAGTTGTTGTACCCCGTCACCATGAGGGAACCCATGGAATCAGGGATGGGCTTCGGTTCGTTCTGGAAGACGAGGGCCCTCACCAGGGAGGCGAAGTCCCGGTGGGTTCCCGCGACGATGGCGGGGGTGGGACCGGCCGCACTCTCGTATATGGAGAGGCGGAGCCTCTCCGGCGCCTCGAGGACGACCCCGGTCGCCCCGTCCATCCCTTCCGGGGGAATGCCGCGCCTTTTGGCGGCCAGGTACTCCGGGTCGGTCGCCATCCCCTTCCGCACGGGGAAAGCGAGTTCCACCAGGCGGGTCTTCAGTGTCTCGAAGAGACCGTGGGCTTGGGCTTGCACCAGGTAGTCCCGCCACACCGTTACATGGGGTTCCGGGGGGAAAGGCGCGGCCGGCTCGGTCCTCAGATGGTCCTTCAGCCTGTCCGGAAGAGAGCCCTCAGGTCCCGCTCCACGTCCCTGAGGGCCTGTTTCCGTATCTGGTTGAGGGAGGCCTGGTAACGCAGACATGCCTCCACCTCCTGTGCGAACCCGGGTGCGTCACCCGTCCCTTCCGATTCCACCGCCTTCACGAGGGCGCCGTGGAATGAAGACTCGAGGTCGGTCAGTTCCTTGCGGCCGTACAGTCCCCGGTACAGGACGAGAAGGCTTTTCGCGGCAAGGTCGTTGAGCTCCCCCATGGCCCTCCCCTCGACCATGGCACCGTCATGAACGCCGAGATAACGGAGGGTGAGAAAGACGAAGCCGGTGAGACACATGAAGCTCCGGCAGGCGTCGAGACCCGGTTTCTCTCCCACCTCGTGGATCAGACATCCTTGTTGCGTGAGAAACATGCAGGCCCGTGCCTTCTCCGAGGCCCAGACGATCCGGTTGTACCCGAGGTTCCGTGGCACCGAGGGCAGAAGGTCCCGGTCCACCAGCCTCCTGCTCCGCTTCGGATGGAACACGTAGTCCCGCACGCCGTTACGGGAAACCTTCCTTCGCGACCTCCCGATATAGTCTCTCTCCCTGAGCCCCCGTTCGGCGAGGAAGTGTCTCACGGCCGGCAGTTGGTCCTCCTCGATGATCACCCTGTGATCGACCATGTCGTACTCGAAGTAGCAGCAGTAGGCGGGGCACGGAAGGGCGCAGGAGGGTCTCTCGAAGAGAAAGCGGCGCCTCTGGGTCTCGTCAAGGATCTCGCGCACCATATCCCGGAGGGACGGATCACGGGGGTTGACGGACCGGCCCCAGTGGAGGATCCGGAAGTCCGTGAGCCTCGACTTCATCACCTCCGCCCCCCGGCGGATGGCATCGATGTCCCGGTAGTTGGGGTCGATCTCGGTGCATTGGTGATAGTCGAGGGCGGCCCGGACATAATCCCCGGTCATCCTCCAGAGGAGACTCCGGACATGGTAGTTTTCCGGGGAATGGGGGTCGAGGGTGACGGCCTCGCCGATCTCGGACAAGGCCTGCTTGTAATCCCGTTTTTGGGCGTAGGCAAGGCTCAGGTACCGGTGGGTCTCGGCCCTGTTCTCTGTAAGGAGGGCTGCCCTCAGGAGGGCTATGGCGCCCTCCACCTCGTTCCCCCGGAACCTGTCGGCGGCCTCGGAGAGAAGCCTCATTTGATCTTGTGGATCTCTCCGTCGATCTTGGCCACCGCGTCGCGGAGCCCTTCCAGCGTGCCCCCGGCGGCCCTCTCCAGGTCCGCATCGGACAGTTCGTCCTCTGGGCAGGGCAGGACGAGGTAAAACTTCGAGGGGGTCTCCTCGAGGACGTGGATCTCCATGTCCGGCGGCAGATCGACGCCGAGGACGCTCTCCACCGTCTTTCTCGGGTCCTTCAGCAGTCGCTGTCTGAAGGCGCTGTCCTCTGAAGCCTTCCTGATGATGGTCTGTTCCAGGTCAAAACGATTCATCGAAGCCTCCTTTTCTCGCCGCCCCCGAAGGGACGCCGGTGATGGTGCCACACTCGTCAGCCGCCGATGAGCAGCTGCTGCATACCCTTGTTCATCTGTATGGTGGTAGTCCCCCCCGCTGCCTTTTCCAGTTCCTCGTCGGAGAGTTCCTCCGGGTTCACGGGCAGGACCAGGCAGAAACGGGACGGCGTCTCCTCAACCACCACGATTTCCATGTCCGCGGGAAGCCTCACATCGATAAAGCCTTCGATCGCCTTTCTCGGGTCCTTGAGCAGGTCCCTGCGGAAGGATCTGTCCGTGCGGGCCTTTTCGATGAGCATCATTTCAAGGCCTCTCCGGTCCAACCGGGTTGTTTCCTGAGCCTTTTCTCGTGTCATAGGCCACCTCCCTCTCCTGTGCTTTCCGGGTACTCCCGGCCTTCGACAATAATTATACCATGTTCCCGTTCCTGTGCCATCACGGTCATTCCCTTACGGCACCCCCTGTTTCGTGAAGAGGGGCTCGACGAGGATCAGAGAGGAGAGGTGACGGGCGTGAAGGGTGATCTCGTCACCCCGGGTGAGCCGCACGGGGCGGGAAAAGGTCTGGACCGCCTGACCCCAGGATTTCGCCGAACCGCCCACGGCCGTGTCGACCCCGTATTCATCGTCGAGCCTGAGTCTGAACCACAGAAGGACGGCGTGACACACCCCGTCCTCCGCCACCGCCACGGGGATGTACGCCTCCCTCTCCCGTTCCAGGACACCGAGCAAATCGAAGGAAAAGACCTCGAAGGGGCCGGTGAGGAGGCGATGGTTCACCCGGTCGAAGCGCATGGCTCCGTGGAAGAGCGCGGCAAACTCCTCAAAGGCCCCGAGGTCGAAGCCGCAGACCCGCCCCACCGACGTCATGGCCCTCAGTTCCTCGCTCTCCACCAGGGCCGCGAATACGGTGGCACCGCGCGGGATGATGGACGGGTCTTCCACGAGGAGGTGCCTTCTGGCATGGTCGATCACGGGAAGGGCCCCTTCCCCGAGCAAGCCCGCGTCGAAGGTCTCGGTGACCAGTAGATCCATACGCCGCGGAAGATCGACCCCCACCTTCAGGTCGACCGAGTTCTTGGGTATGACCGTGATACGATCGCCCAATCCGTTGCGCCTGACGATCTCCACGGCCTTTTCGGCCAGCAGGGGGTTCTCCTCGCAGGCAAAGACGTGGCCCGCCCCTGCCCGGGCGGCCATCATGGCCAGAAGCCCTGAACCGGTACCCACATCGAGGACCAGCATCCGTTCCCTGACCGCCCTGCCGATGGCCCGGTCGTAGGCCTCGTTCCGGGCGGGGTCGTTCATCATGGAGAAATGCCACGGGGGGACCGCCTTCCTGTAGAGCCGTCCTAAGTTGACCCTCGCCGTCAGGAAGGAGGGGTCGACCTCGAGGGCCTCCCGAAAGGCGTCCCGGGCCTTCCGCTGGAGACCCTGCTTATCGTAGAAGAGGCCGAGAAGGTTCAGCGTGGGACCGTCCCGGCACCGATCCTCCACGGCCTTCTCGAGGACCTCTATGGCCTCGTCGGTCCTCCCTTCCCTGTCGAGGGTCCTCGCTATGGCTCTGTACGTCAACGGCATCCGTCTCTCCCCTTCATGGACTCCCCTCTTCCGCCGGGGCCTGGATGGGCCCCCTCCCGGATTGCGAGGCCGAAGGTTTGCCTTTAATGACAGTATCCCTCCTCTGTCCACCCTTGTCGATGATGCCGGTCACCAAGGCGCTTTTTTCCGTGCCTTGGCCTGTCCGGTCCCCCGGTTTTGCCTTTCGCCGCCGGGCATGGTATGAAATAAAGATGCCTTCCCGTCTCCTCCTCGCAATCTTACTCGCCCTTGCCCTTTGCTCTCACAGTGAAGGGGCGGACCTTTCCCCTGACGAAGCGGCTCGACTGGTCAGGGAGGCCTTGGAGGTGGGGAAGGACTCCGAATTTATCAGGCAATATGAACGGACCGGCGCCCTCTACCCCGTCACCGGTGAAAAGAGGGCGTTGCAAGGTTACCGAACCCTCGAGAAGGAGGGCTTTCTGAAACTGCGGCCTTTCAAGGAGGAAACCAGGGAAGGGGAGCAGGTTGAGGCCTTCGGCATCCAGTTTACCGAAAAGGCAGACCCCTATGTGCGGAAGTCGAACGGCGATTCGGAAAACCGCGCCTACCTGAGCCTCGCCAGGGTGGAGAATCTCGACGTGACCGGGATCCGCCCCCTCAACCCGCGGGAGTACAAGGCTGAGGTCCATATAGGATACCGCCTCACGCCCTTCGGGGAGATCCTTCTCGGCCGGGGCGTCATCCTGGAGCGTAAACAGGATGCCTTTTTCGAGGCCCACGACAACGGCTGGCGGGTAAAGTTCAAGGCCTCCTTTTAGGAATGCCGGTGTTCCTGAATCCTTGCACCCTGATCCTTGAGCCTTGTACTGTTCCCCGGTCAGCGCCTTTCCCCCTCACCCGAGCCACCGGCCCTTGAGATACCGCCTCGTGATGAGAATGGCAGCCAGGAACTGGGACAGGTTCATGGTCCACCAGACCGCCACCGGTCCGAATCCGAGCACCACCACCCACAGATAGCTCAGGGGTATCCTCACAAGCCACAGGGTGAGGGCCACGTTGAACATGACCCCCCGTGTGTCGCCTGCCCCGTTCAGCGCCCCGCCCAGGGCAATCCACCAGGCCATAAAGGGCTCGCTCAGGAGGCTTATGCGGAGATAGGTGATGGTCTCCGCCACGACAAGACTGTTCCGGGAGAGGAGGGGCGTGATGAGGCCTGCCCCGAGGATCACGAGGAGGGTAAGAAAACTCACTACCGTCACCCCCATGACCCCTGTGATGAGTCCTCCCCGGAAGGCCTCGTCGCGCCTGCGCCCCCCCAGGAGATTGCCCACCACCACGGCGTTGGCCATGTTGAAGGCGATGGCGGGCATGAAGATAACCGATTCCACCCTCAGCCCCGTGGTAAAAGCGGCGAGGATCTCCACGCTCTTTCCCGGCAGGGCGCTCAGTATGAGGAAGAGGGCCATGGAGTGGAGTTGCCAGAAGGCCTGAAGCAGCCCTGCCGGCCACCCGATCCTGGATATTTCCCGTATCCTGGCGAAGGAGGCCTTTCGGTGCTCCCCCATGAGGGGTCCCACCTTCTTTATGTTGATCAATGCGCCCGCGGTCACGGCGGTGGCCGTGGCGAAGGCGATGCCCAGATACCCCAGGGGGGTGCAAAAAACGAGCACGAGGTTGGCGCCGATGTTGACGGCACAGACGAGCGTCATGGTCCGCAACGAGTCTTTCACCCGCCCGCAGGCCCGAAGGAGGGCGTTTGTGTTGATCAGGACATAGTGAGAGAGAAGACCCAGAGCATAGATGCGGCCGAGGGGCACCCCCATGGGCTTCAGTTCGGGCGGGATGTTGACGAGACTGATGAGGAGCGGGGTGAAGAGGAGACCGCCCGCTCCGAAGGCAACCCCTGCGGCCACGGCGGCCAGCAGGGTGGAATAGACGGTCCTTCCCGTCTCTTCCCTCTTTCCCGACGCAAAGAGTCTCGATACAACGGAGACGGCACCCATGGAGAGGGCATTGCCGATGATGATAAAGATGAAGTAGATCTGGATGACGAAGCCGTAGGTCGCCTGGGTCTCCTTGCCCACCCGTCCGGCCACCCAGATGTCCGTCAGACCGATGAGGAACTCGAAGAGCATGATGACCGTCATGGGCCAGGCCACGGACCAGCTCTCCCCGGCGAACCTCCTCACATCCCTGTTCTCAATGAGGGCTTTCAGTCTCTTCAATCCCTGGTCTCACGAAATTTCCTCCGGCCCTCCGACGGCAGAGGAACCGGAAGGAACATGGACGGCCGGTTTCAGGCCCTCTTCTTCAACTGCCTGAGGGCCACGTTTGCCCCCACCAGGATGGGATCCCAGACCGTGGCAAAGGGAGGGGCATAGCCGAGGTCCAGGCGGGCCACGTCTCCGATGGTCATCTTTCCGTAGAGACAGGCGGCGAGGGTGTCGATCCGGTGTGCCACCCCTTCCTTGCCTACCATTTGGGCCCCGAGAAGTCTTCCCGTTTCCTTTTCCACCACGTAAAGGACGTGGATGGGTTTTCCCTGGGGGTAGGCCTTGCTCCGCGACCAGCCCTTCACGAGGGAGGTGAAGAAGCTCAGGCCCTCCCGCTCGGCATCGAGGCTGGAAAGGCCTGTCCGGGCCACCTCCAGGTCGAAGATCTTCGTGATCGCCGTGCCGGCAATGCCCTCGAAGGCCCTCATCATGCCGGCCGCGTTTTCGCCCGCAATCCTCCCCTGTTTGTTCGCCGTGGTCCCCAGGGCGATGTAAGCCTTTTTCCCCGTCACCGTGTGCATGGCCTCCGCACAGTCGCCCGCTGCGTAGACGTGGGGTGCACTGGTCCTCAAATAGTCGTCCACCCTGATCGCCCCTGCCACGCCCAGTTCAATCCCTGCCTCCCGGGCGAGGGTCGTGTTCGCCTTCGCCCCTATGGCCAGGAGGACGAGGTCTGCTTCGAGATCCCCTTTGTCGGTCATTACCCTGGAGACTGTGCCGCCACTCCCCCCGAAGCCCTCGACGGAGGTTTCCTTGAGGAGACGCACCCCCCGGGTTTGGATCTCTTCCTCCACGATAGCGGTGATCTCCCGGTCCATGGTGCCGAGCACCCGGTCCATCTTCTCCACGACCGTCACTTCGGCGCCCCGGGCGCGGAAGGATTCGCACATTTCCATGCCGATGTAGCCACCGCCCACGATGACCGCCCTGGCGGCCCGCCTCGAGACCCCGTGCCGGTTCACGTAGAAGCATTCGGGGGATCCGACGCAGGGCTGATAGGTGTTCCAGTCGTCGAGGAACTTCTTGATAGCCATCCCGTCGATAAGGGTCCTGATGGTGAACACATGGTTCAGATCCAGGCCCGGCAGAGGTGGTTTGACCGGGAGGGCCCCGGTGGCGATGACCAGTTCCGAATAGGGTACCCCTTCCTCGCGGCCCTTTTCGAGGTCGCGGACCCGCACCTCCTTCTTCTCCACATCGATTCCGAGGACCTCGTGGCGCGTCATGACCCGGATATCACGATCCTCCTCCGCCTTCTCGGGCGTAAGGGAGATCAGGTTGTTAATGTCTTTTACTTCGTCGGAGATGTAGTAGGGGAGGCTGCAGGCCCCGTAGGAGATGAAATAATCCTTTTCAAAGACTATCGCCTCCATGTCCGGTCTCAGCCTCTTATACGCGCTCGCCGCACTCATGCCCGCTGCGACGCCGCCGATCACCACCAAACGCCCTTTCTCCATTGAAACCTCCTCAGGACAGCTTATCGTTTCGTCGACTTCTTCTTCCCCTCAACCGCGTGGCGCATCTTCTCGAGGGTCCTGTTCAGTTCCCACCACCCTCCCTTGAAGGCCCCGTAGTCGGGCCCGCCCATGGCCGAACCGTAGCGGAGGCTGTTGGCATGGAAAAGCCACTGGCTCATCCAGAGATGCTCGATCGTCTCGTCGAAGGGGTTCGTCTTCTCCGCCAACCCCTTTTTCCAGGCCTGGACGAGGACCCGGGTCGAGGTCTCCACCATCCGGTCCGCCTCGGTCACGGTGGTGTGGAATCTCTCGAAGAACTTTCCCGTCCAGACGGAGCTGTGGCAGGTTCCGCAGAGCCCCTTCATCTCCTGGAGCCGCCTCACCTGCTCTTCCTTGTCGATGAGGAAGGCGGAGGCCGGCTCGCCCAGAAAGGTAGTGGGAAGGGGGAGACCGTCCCCGTTCCTGATGAGATAGGTCCTCCCGTCCCTGGGCTGGGGATGAGAATAGACAAGGCCGAAGATCCTCACCCAGAGGCGGCTCCCGAAATCGTGGGTCCTCTTCCGGACTACCTCCCCCGCCTCGTTGGTGACGAGGCTGTTGTGGCAGGTCGCACAGGTGGGGACCCGGAAATCCCTGCCCACCACCCAGGGAACCTTGTCGAAGGCAAACCCCCTGGTGTCGGACAGGAAGATGTTGCCGTGCTTGCTCTCCTTGTACACGTTCCAGGCAGGCACGTCCGGCTCGAGGTGGCACTGGGCGCAAGTGTAAGGCTTCCGGGCCACCTCGATGGAAAAGGCGTGGCGGGCATGGCAGGCGGAACAGGAACCGGCGCTGCCGTCAGGGTTGATCCTCCCCACGCCGTGGTTGGGCATGTTCGTGAGATCAGGCACCTCCATGTCCCCTGCCCCGGTGGTGATGGTCTTGAGGCCCTTCGATTTCACCTCCGTGCCGTGACAGGCATAGCAGGTCTCGTTTCTGGCATTCGCCGAAGAGCCCCGGCTTACGATCCCCTTCCCGTCCTCCATCCCCTTCAGACCGGTGAGGGTGTGTACAAGGGAGGAATAGACGGGATTCTTGTCCAGGTTGGGCAGGGCATGGGCCTTCTTGCTCGCGGCATACTGTTCCGCCTCTTCCGTGTGGCAGACTTTGCAGTCATTCGGGGAGACCACCGAGTTGATCGTGAAGCCGAAATGGTCGAAGGTGTCCCGTTCGGGAGAAGGGTTGAGGCCGTGACACTCGTAGCAGCCGACCGTCACCGCCTGGAGGCTCGCCGGGACGCTCTTCGCCGACACCCTGCGCTCCGGGGCGGGCCTGCGAAGTCCCTCCCCCGGCGTCACCCTCGCGTGCCTGCTTCTCTGCCAGTCCCGGACGATGCCGGGCGTGTAGCCCCTGTGGCACTCGATGCAGGCCTCTGTTTCCTTGCCGGCGGGCGCCACCGGTCCCTGCCCGGTGTTCTGGCCTGGAAGGACCAGCATCCCGAGGATAACCGTCATCACGAGGCGTGCACGGCCCATGGATTTCACCTCCTCGAGTCTCTGCTCCCCATTCTATAGCAACGATCTCCAGGCATGTCAACGTGACAGCCCCGGTACGGCTTGACCCGTGGGGCGTTCACTTCTATACTAAAGGCGCACCGGGAGGCGCAGAACTGTGAACGTGAGCGGACTTCTCTATTTCACCACGAAGAAGGTGGGCAAGGCCATCTGGGACTACAAGATGCTCAGGGACGGCGACAGGGTCATGATCGGGGTCTCAGGAGGAAAGGACAGTCTGTGCCTGGTGCGAATCATGCAGGAACGGATGAAGTTCGTGCCCATCCGTTTCGAGATCGTCGCCTGCTTCGTGGATATGGGCTTTACCTGGGTCGACAGGGAGATCCTCGTCCGCCACTTCGAAGAGCAGTCCGTCCCCTACAAGATTCTCTCGCCGCCGAAGGAGTGGAATCCGGAGGCAGGGGACTATGGCTGCTTCTGGTGCAGCTGGTGCCGCAGGAAGGCCCTCTTCGACAGGGCCCGGGACCTGGGGTGCACCAAGATCGCCTTCGCCCACCACATGGACGATATCATCGAGACCATGCTCCTCAACCTCTTCTTTCAGGGAGAGATCGGGACCATGGTCCCCTATCAGGAAATGTTCGAGGGCGAGCTGGCCATCATCCGGCCCCTCGCCTATGTCGAGGAGAAGGAGCTGGCCCGCCTCGCCGCCACCCTCCAGCTTCCCGTCATCGCCTCTCAATGCCCGAGGAGCAACACCTCCAAACGGAGACTCGTCAAGGGGATCGTGGATGATTTGAGGAAGCACAACAAGCATGTGAAGAAGAACATCTTTCGCAGCCTCCGGCGGGTACGGCCCGAGTATCTCCTGTGAGGGCCTCATCTCCTGCCCGCAATTCCATTTGGCAACCTCGGGCCCATGGGATAGAATGGTGTGGAAACCCATGGACCGCCCGCTGATCCGGACCAAGTCCGGCCTCTACACCCTTTATTCCCCACACGGGTCCGTGGATGTGCCGTCCTTTCTCCAGGCGGTGAAGGAGGGGGAAGTGACACCGGGAAAGGGGCGGCGGGGGATCATCCTGTTCCGGTTTCAGGGCAGAAGACTCGCCCTCAGGTGGTACACCCACGGAGGACTTCTCCGGGCCTTCACCGGGGAACTCTTCTGGGGCACGGGAAGGATGGTCCGGGAGCTGACCGTCACCCTGTACCTGCGGGACCGGGGATTCCGGGTCGTGGAGCCCTTCTGCGGCCTTTCCGCGGGCAAAGGACCCTTCAAGAAGCTTGCCATCGTCACCGTCCTCGAGGAGGGGGCCACAGAGTTCCTCGACACCCTCCGGGGGGCCAGGGGTAAGGAACGGGCAGGCCTGTCAGGGGATCTCGCCGCAGCAATGGCCGAACTGGTGCGCCTTGGTGTCTATCACCCGGACCTGCACCTGAAAAACGTCCTCGTCCGAAGGGACAGGTCACTCGTTTTTCTCGACTTCGACAGGGCCCGGCGAAAGACCGTCACCCGCCGAGATGTGGAGCGCATGCTCTGGCGTCTCTATCGATACGTGGACAAGATGGCCCGAAGGTATCATAATACTGGTACCGTGAGGGATGTGCTGGTGTTCTTGAGTGTGTACAGAAAACACTCGGGCATGGATGTTCTTCCATCCATGAGGCGAAAGGCGGGGCTCAAGAGACCCCTTCACCGCCTGGGATGGTTTCTCGAATCTCTTTTCTACGGAGGTGGAAAATGAAAAGGCTTTGTCTTGCTGTGCTGCTGGCTGTCATGATGCTCACCGCCTCGTGCGCCACCTTTGAGGAGCACCCCGGGGCGGCAACCGGGGCGGCCGTCGGCGCCGGTGCCGGCGCCCTCGTCGGCGGCATGACCAAAGGGACGCAGGGGGCCGTGATCGGCGCCATCATCGGTGGTATCGTGGGAGGGACGGTGGGTCACTATGCCTACGATACGAAACGGACCCAGGCCCAGACAAACAGCACCTATAATTACCGTGACACCACTGCCTCGGCCCGTATTGAGTCCGTGGGGGTGGAACCGAAAAGGGTAAGACCGGGGGCCAAGCTCGATACCAGGATGACCTATGCCGTGCTCACCCAGGCGGCGGGAACGGTGACCGTCAGGGAGCTCCGGGAGATTTGGCGGGGCGATACGGTGGTGGCGAACCCCGAGATCACCAATAACCGTCCCGGCGGCACCTATGAGTCGAACCTGCCCATCTTCCTTCCTAACGATCTGGCGAAAGGGACCTACAGGGTACGCTACACGGTGCAGACGGACAACTCGAAGGACACGAGGGAAACGACCTTCGTGGTGAATTAGGGTCGGCGCCGCTCTTTCCGGCCCCATCTCCGGTGGACCCAGAACCATTCCTCCGGGTACCTGAGAATGAGGGCCTCGAGGGTGCGGTTGATTTTGCGGGTATTTTCCTCGATTTGGGCCTTGATGTCACCGCCACGTTCCATGTCCAGGGGGGGCTCCACCACGAACCGGTATCGGAGGAAGCCCTCCCGCACCACGTGGACAGGCAGGACCGGCGCCCCCGTCTTCATGGCGATCATGGTTGTTCCCCGCGATGTGGGCACCTTGACTCCGAAGAGATCGACCCAGACCGCCTGCGAGCGCTTCGCCCGCTGATCCGCCAGGATGGCCACGATTTTCCCTTCCCGAAGATACTTCATCACATCTTTCGCGGTGTCGGCGTTGGGTATCACCGTGAGGCCGGTCGATTCCCGCAGGCCCACGACAAACCGGTTGAGGAGGCGATGCCCCTTGAGGGGACGGGCAAGGACGACGATCTCCTCTTCGACGAACCGGGACATGACCCCCATGAGCTCCCAGTTGCCGAAATGGAACACCAAGGCAATGAGCCCCCTGCCCTCCTTGAGGGCGTCGTCGGCATAGTGCCCGTTTTCCACGCTGAACCGCTCACCGTAACGCTCTTTGGGCAGAAAGGGGATAAGGAGGGACTCCACGAGATTGATGCCCAGATTCTCAAAGCATCGCGTTGCGATCCTTCGCCTTTCGGCTTCACTCTTTTGAGGAAAGACCCGGGTGATGTTTTCGACGGCGATCTTCCTTCTCTCGCCGAGGACAAGGCAGGCTGCCCTGCCCAGGATGATACCGGTGGCCTGCTGTGCCTTCTCCGGCATCATCCTCAGGATCAATTGGAAGCATTTGATGACCAGAAGAAGCGGTACGTCAGCAAGCACCTGAGACTACTTCTTGGGAAGAGGTATCGCTTCGTCGATCAGCATGACGGGGATATCGTCCTTGATGGGATACATGACCCGGCAGTTCCCGCATATGAGGCCGTCCCCGGCTTCGTTCAGGGCGATGTCCCCCTTGCACTTGGGACAGCAGAGGATATCGAGTAATTCCTTGCTGATTGGCATGACCCCCTCCGTCAGTTTCCGTTCTCCTGACTGTTGCGTCTCATGGCAGGTTCGAGGATATCACCCAGGGTGGAGAAGACCTCGTCCTCCCTTGAGAAACTCTCGATGGTCTCGGTCTCCTCCGACTTCTTGAGTGCCTTGATGCTCAGACCGATACGTTTGTCCCGCTCCGCGATATTGAGAATGGCCACCTTGACGGGGTCGTCGATCTTGAAGATGTCGGCCAGGCTTTTACCCTGCACATCGTCGATCTCCGAGATGTGGACGAGTCCTTCCACGCCCTCCTCGATCTCCACGAAAATCCCGAAGTCGGTAATGCTCGTCACATGGCCGTCCACGATGTCCCCCACGTGGTACTTGGCCGTGAGGCTCTTCCAGGGGTCTTCCTTGAGCCGCTTGATACTCAGAGAGAATTTCTTCTGCTCCTTGTCTACATTGAGGACCAGGACATCCACCGCCGTGCCCTTCTTGAAGACTTCGTTGACCGCTTTCTTTCTCCGGGACCAGGAGATCTCCGACATGTGCACGAGACCGTCGATACCGTTGTCGATGCCCACAAACATCCCGAAATCCGTGAAATTCTTGACCCGACCCTTGACCACGGTGCCGGGGGGATACTTCTGTTCCAGCTCGTCCCAAGGCTCGGGCAGGAGCTGCTTCATGCCGAGGGAGATGCGCTTCTTCTCCTTGTCGAAACCGAGGACCACCAGGTCCACCCAGTCTCCCTTGTTCACGATCTTGCTGGGTGTCCGCATCTTCCTGTCCCAGCTCATCTCGCTCACGTGGAGGAGGCCCTCCACGCCCTGTTCCAGTTCCACGAAGGCACCGTACTCCACCACCCCGACCACCCTGCCCCGAACCCTCGCGTTCACAGGGTACTTCTCCTCCACCTTGAGCCAGGGGTCTGCCTTCAGCTGCTTCATACCCACCGATATCTTTTCCTTCTCGTAATCGATGGTGAGGATCTTTACCTTCACCTCGTCCCCCACCCGGAGGTGTTCTTTGGGATGGGTGATACGACCCCAGGTGATGTCATTGAGGTAGAGGAATCCGTCCACACCGCCCAAGTCCACGAAGGCGCCGTAGTCGGTCACGTTCCGCACGAGCCCGTACACCACCTGGCCGTCCTTTACGTTCTTCCAGAACTCCTTCTTCTTCCTCTCCCTTTCTTCCTCGAGGAGCATCCTCCGGGAGACGATCACGTTCCCCTTCCGTTTGTTGACCTTAATGACCTTGAATTTCAGATGTCTTCCCACGAAGGAGGCCGGGTTCTTCACCGGCTTGATGTCCACCTGGGAGATGGGCAGGAAGGCATTGATCCCGATATTGACGATGAAACCACCCTTGATCTCGGACACCACTTCACCGTCCACCGGCGAGCCGTCCTCGAGGGCCTTGTCCACTTTCTGCCAGGTACGGATGAAATCGACCCTCTGCTTCGAAAGGAGGAGGAGGCCGAATTCCTTTTCCCGGCCCACGACCATCACCTCGACCTCGTCCCCTACCTGGACCGCGGGTTCGTCCAGCTTTTTCCCGAACTCGCTCAGGGACACCTTGCCTTCCGATTTGAGGCCCACGTCCACGATGACCGTGTCATTGTTGATGTTGATGACCCTGCCCTTGAGTATGTTTCCTTCCTGGAGACTCTTCATGGAAGTCTCGTAGAGCTCCTTCATCTCGTCGGAAGTATCTTCCTTGTGCGATGCCGGTTCCGATGTCCCGGCAGGCTCCGGAGTTGTTGCAGCCTCCTGTGACTCCTCTGTTTCGCCGGAAGTCTCTTCCATGCGTGACACCGACTCCGTTGTTTCCGTCGACTCCGTGATGTTTGTGGTTTCGAGAGTCTCTTCCATGATTGCCCCCTAAAAGTTTTTTATCCGCCGTTCCACCAGATCTATAATGTCATCGGGGGTCGATGCTCCCCCCGTTATTCCCACTTTCCGGACGCCCCTGAACCAATCGGGTTCTAACTCATCCGCCGTCTCGATGTGGTGTGAGTTGGGCTGAACCGCCTGTACGACCTTCAGAAGTTTGGTGGTGTTCGAGCTGTTCCTGCCGCCCACCACGAGCATGGCGTCCACCGAGGCGGCAAGTGCGACTGCCTCTCTCTGCCTCATGCCGGTACTCTCGCATATGGTGTTGTATGCCCTGAGCTCCTCTGCGCCTTCAACCAGACCTTTCACCACGGAAAAAAAAGTCTCCCTGTCGAGCGTAGTCTGGCTGACAACACCGACTTTCCTTGCCGACAGAGGGGTTGCTTTTTGCAATACCATACCACCATTGTGGAGATAACTCAACACACTTTTCACCTCCGGGTGCCGCTCATCCCCAACAATCACGACCATGTAACCCTGTCTGTCCAGGGCCATGGCCCGCTGTCTCACCTTCTTCACAAAGGGGCAGGTGGCGTCGATGATGCCCAAGCCTCTCGCGCGGAGGTGCTCCTCCTCCCCCTTCATGATACCGTGGGTCCGGAAGACCACGGTCCCTTCCTTCACCTGACCCACATCCTCCACCGGGGTCACCCCCCGCCTCCGGAGGGACTCCACCATCTGGGGGTTGTGAATGATGGGTCCTACCGTGTAGAGGGGGCCTTCCGTCTTTTCGACCGCCTGAAGCACCCTGGCGATCGCCCGGCGGACGCCGAAACAGAATCCGGTGTGCCTCGCCCTCTCTACTTCCATTCGTATCCCCGCCTCCTCACATGGCCTACGAGGATGTCGATCACCTCCGGCAGCCCGATCCCCGTGGTATCCACCCGAATCGCCCCTTCAGGTACGGAGAGGGGCGCGATCTCCCGGGTTGAATCGTCCCGGTCCCGCTTTTCCATCTCCTCCCTCACCTCTTCCACCGGCCTCTCCATGCCCCGCTGCAGGAGTTCCAGGTGCCTGCGACGGGCCCTCTCCCCGGGCGTTGCGTCGAGGTAGAACTTGAAATGGGCCTGAGGAAAGACCACACTCCCCGCGTCTCTCCCCTCCACCACGATGCCCCCCGCCGCACCGACCTGACGCTGCCTGGCCGTCAGGTAGTCCCGTACCTCCCTCTGTTGCGAGAGTCTCGAGGCCAAAAGGGAGACGGCGGGCTCCCTGATCTCTTCCGATATGTCTCTCCCGTCGAGATAGACACGGGTCTCGCCGTGAAACCTGAAGGTGAGTTCGAGACCGGAAAGAAAAGCGCCGAGGTCGGAGACCTCCCCGGCCCGTCTGTACGCCACCGCCACCCCCCGATACATGGCGCCCGTGTCAAGGTACGCATAGTCAAGGGTCCGGGCAAGCATTCTCGCCACGGTGCTCTTCCCCGCGCCACTCGGACCGTCGATGGTGATGATAAAGGCCCTTTCCCGGCCCTGGTCCGTCAATCGGTCACACCATCCTCTTCAGGGCCTCGAGGAAGCGGTTGTTTTCCGGGCCGGTTCCCACCGTGACCCGCACGTATTCCGGAAGACCGTAGGCACCCATCCATCGCACGATGATCCGTTCCTCGAAGAGCTTCCTGGTCAATGCCTCCGCCCCGGGACCGACCCGGGTAAGGACGAAATTCGCCTCCGTGGGCACGTAATCGAGACCGAGACCTTCGAAGCCCCGGTAGAGGGTTTCCTTTCCCTTCTCGTTATTCTCAAGCACCTTGGCAAGGTGCCCTCTGTCCGAGAGGGCGGCCCCCGCCGCCGCAAGGGCCACCATATTGATGCTGAAGGGCTGCCTCGTCCTCTCGAGAAAGGAGAGGAGACCGGCCTCCCCGATCCCGTACCCCACCCTCAGCCCCGCAAGACCGTAGGCCTTGGAAAAGGTGCGGAGGAGAAGGATGGGGTATTCACGGATGGAGTCCGTTGTCCTGGGAAAGCGCCTGTTCACGGCGAATTCCCCGTATGCCTCGTCCACCACGACGAGAAGATCGTCGGGCAGGGCCTCGAGAAAGGCCAGGAACGGTTCCTTCTCGTAAATGGTGCCCGTGGGGTTGTTGGGGTTGGTAAGGAAGATGACCCTCGTCTTTCCTGTGATCGCTTCACCTATACGATCCAAGTCCACCCTCATGTCGGTGAGGGGGACCTTCGTTACCTCGAAACCGTAGACGCGGGCTGCGATCTCGTAGAAGGGAAAGGAAGGTTCGGGCATGATGACGCCCCTTTTCTCCTCATGCCTCATGGCCTTGAGCGCAAGCTCGATCAGCTCGTTGGAACCGTTGCCGAGAAGAACCTCCCCGGACTTCAGCCCGTAGTGCTCTGCCAACGCCCCCTTCAGCTCCGCTTCGCCGCCGGGATACCGGTTCATATGGGTGATGGTTTCCAGGACCCTGGACATGACCACCGGCGAGGGCGGATAGGGGTTCTCGTTTGACGAGAGGCGGACCCACCCCTCGTCGCTTCCGTACAGGGACGCCTTGGGATAGTAGGGTATGGCCTCGATGCTTTTGTGGACGGAAAGCTTCATGGTTTCCTCTTCATGGCCCGCTCAACCAGGGCGGCTGCATGTCTCTGCATGATCCGGAAGTCCTCTTCTCCCAGACCGGACCCCTGCACAATCCTCAGGGCCTGTTCATGGCTCACCAGATCCCCGGGGGCGTGGGCATCGGTGTCAAAAACAAGGGGGGCACCCACCTTTCTTGCCAGACCCGCCACATGACCGTTCGTGAGGGAATGGCCTTTTCTTCCGCTTATCTCCAGGAACACACCCCTTTCCTTCGCCATCCTTACCTCTTCTTCGGCGATGAGGCCCGGATGGGCCAGGATGTCGGCACCCCCCTCTATGGCCTCGCGGTTCGTTCCCTCCACCACCGGCTCCGCAATGGTCTCTCCGTGGACCACCACATACAGGGCACCCAGTTCCCGGGCGAAACGGATCATCTCCCTGATGAGGCGGGGCGGCACGTGGGTTATCTCGATCCCCGCCACCACCGTGATGCCCTCGTAATACTCCGTCTTCCGGGCCACCCTGAGAAGGGCGGGGATGACCTCCTCCATGTTGGACATGTCCGCATGATCGGAAATACCGATGGCCCTGTAGCCCCGAACCCGTGCCCGCCTGGCAAGCTCCGAGGGGAGCAGCTCTCCGTCACTCAGAAGGGAATGGGTGTGAAGATCAATCATGAGGTGCTCCTTATCTCCTTCTTGAAGGTTCGGGGAATCGGGTAAGCGGTGTTGCCCTGTACGTTCAAGCCTCCGGACTCGAAGTCGGGGAGGGCGGGCGTGTGGTGCTCCGTTCCGGAGGCGTCACATCTTGTACTTGCCGAAATCGTCCGATGAGAGGTTCTCAAGGATATCCTCCCATTCCGTCGTATCCGTGACGACCTTGTCCCCCTTCTGAGCAAATTCCACCTTGGCCGATCTCTTGATCACCGTCTCCTCAACAAGGATCGTGGCGTTGGTCCTGATCGCTATGGCGATGGCATCGCTGGGCCGGGAGTCGATGACGAGCCTCTTCCCGTCCACCTCGAGGTGAAGAAGGGCGTAGTAAGTGTTCTCCTTCAGGTCGTTCACCTCGATCCTCAGAACCTTGACCCCGAGGCCGTCCAGGATGTTCTTCAGAAGGTCGTGGGTCATGGGCCGGGGGGTCTGGATGTTTTCAATGGCCGTAGCGATGCTCGATGCCTCGAGGAGACCGATCCAGATAGGAAGCACCTCTTTCTCTTCCATATCCTTCAGGATCACAATGGGTGTGTTGGTGAAAGGGTCAACGGTGATGCCCGCAACCTTCATTTCGATCAACATCGTCAGCCTCCTCTAACTCCTTTCTCGTCCCCGAGCTCGCCCCTCAGGGAATTAGCATAGCCTTTTACCACACGAACTTCAAGACAGGCCCCGAGGAGGGTCCCCGGTCCCCTGAAGTTGACAATCTTGTTGGTCCTCGTGCGCCCCATCAGGTCATCGGGAGAGTGCTTGCTCCTGCCCTCGACAAGGACTTCCACCCTCTTTCCCTCATCGGCCCGGTTCTTTTCCAGGGTGATCTGTCGCTGGATGCCCTGGAGAAAGGCCAGGCGTTCAAGGGCCTCCTCCCGCGGAAGGACGTCCGGAAAGAGGGAGGCCGCGGTAAAGGGCCTCGGGGAATAGGCGAAGGAAAAGAGGCCGTCGAAGCGCACGTCCCTCACAAGCTCCACGGTCCTCTCGAAATCCTTCGGGCTCTCTCCCGGAAACCCGACGATACAGTCGGCCGAAAGGGCGATCTCGGGACAGCGCTCCCGCAGGGCTTCGACCTTCGCCCGGTACTGGGCGGCCGTGTATCCCCGGTTCATGCGGGCAAGGACGCTGTCCGACCCCGCCTGGAAAGGAAGGTGGATGCTCTCGCAGAGCTTTTCCAGATCGCCGAAACACGTGATGAGGTCTTCCGAGAGGTCCTTGGGGTGGGAGGTGACAAACCTGATCCGCTCGATACCGCCGATACGGTCTATTGCACGAAGCAGCTGAGGGAATGAGAGATCGTCGCGACCCCTGTTGTAGGAATTCACGTTCTGCCCCAGGAGGGTAACCTCCTTCACCCCGATCCGGGCAAGGTCTTCGATCTCCTCCAGCACGTCCCTGCTCTTTCGGCTCTCCTCCCGACCCCTCACGTAGGGGACCACACAGTAGCTGCAGAAGTTGTCGCACCCTTTCATGATGGTCACACGGGCCTTCACGGTCCCGTGGATCTTACCCGGTCTCACCAGGAGGCTGGCATTGCAGCCGTTCTCCGAGAAATCGAGGGTTGCCCTTCTCTTCGCCGCCTCCCCCACTGCCTCGGCAATCCTGTGGACCGCGGAGGGACCGAGGGCAAAGTCGATATAGGGCAGCCGCTCCTTGAGCCGCTCCTTTTCCATCTGGGCGATACACCCCGTCACCCCGAGGAGCGTTCCCTTCTTCTTCCGCATGGCCGACAGGCGTCCCATGAGGCTGTAAAACTTCTGCTCCGCCTTCTCCCTCACGCAGCAGGTATTGACGATCACGATGTCGGCCTCTTTGAGCTGCCCGATCCGTTCGTATCCGGCACCGGCGAGGAGATACTCCATCTTATCCACGTCGTGCTCGTTCATCTGGCAGCCGAAGTTCGCGATGTAGAATCTCATGACATCCTGCTCCTATAAAAGGGTTGCGGGTTACGGGTCAGAACTGCACCTCTCCCACCCGTAACCCGCAACCCGCAAAACAGCCTGTGCCGGGACTCTCAGCCCTTTACTTTGAACTTCGAGTCCAGCCGCTCCATCTTCTTCACGATGCCGCCGTATTCCAGTTCCGAGTAAGGCAGCATGGCGGCGCCGGAGAAACCCTGCTGCCTGATGTCCGTGGCCTTGCGGGAGATGTTGTTTCTCACCCAGTCCCAGTAAGGATGGTCGAAGGCGTCGGCCGGCTCCGTAAACTTGCCCTTGTGGACGCAGAAACCGAGGGAACTCACCACAGGCGGGCCGTCGAAGTATGACACGGGGGAGTTCATCTTTACGGGCATGAGGGGACCTGTGTGGCTGCCCCTCATGAAACCGGCGACGTAGTGGCCGATGTTGAAAGGAGCGAGGGCCTCACCCGTTGCGGGGAAGGGGCCCTGGACCCGGACGAGCATGACGGGGTCGTCCTTGCCCGTATATTTACCGGCGATGTTGTGGAGCCTCGTGGTGCTCACCACCGCCGCGATCTCTCCGGTCTCCCTGGAGTAAATGGACTCCACCACGAACCGTTCGTTGTCCCTCAAGAGGGCCGCGATATCGTAAAGCTCCTCGGGGGCGTTGAGTTCGATGAACCTGTCTCCCTCCGTGTAGTTCACGTCCATGATGACGAACTTGAAGCCCTTGGCCATGTTGGGGGAGAGGATAAGACCCGAGTTGTACATGGGGTCGGCGAAGGCAAGGTAAAGGGGCAGGTTGTAGGCGCCCGGGTCTGTCTTGTCGGCTGCGAAAAAGAGGAAGGGCTCGTTGGGCCGTTCTTCGAATTCCATCTCCGCCACCGCCGGCCCCATGCCCCTTACGTTTCCGGAAAAGGAGTCCTTCAGAAGGTCCTGGCCCGCGCCGTAGAGGCCCTGCTCCTTCGCAACCGCCGTGCCCGCCGTGAAGGCGTCCCACGCGAGCTTATGGACCTTCTCATTCCCCACGCCTTTGTTATGGGCAAAGAGGATGGCCACATCGTCCCCGGTGTGGCAGATAAAATAGTCCAGGACCAGCTTCTTCCCCTTTTCCTCGATGTAGTCCTCAACCCTCTTTAGAAGACGGGCGCTCGGCCTTATGTGGCCCCCAATGCTTCCTATGTCCGCCTTGATGATGGATAACGTGGTCTTCATAATACCCTCCTCAATTGTTTTGTGTAATGATCAATGGAAGACAGGCTCGTAGGATCGAGTGCAAGGGGCGTGATGGAAACGAACCCGTGGTCTACGGCGAAGAAATCGGTTCCCTCGGTCGGTTCATACCGGTCGCCGTCACCGCCTATCCAGTAATATGCCCGGCCCCGGGGATCAACCCTTTCTATCACGTTATCAGTATATATCCTTTTTCCGAGCCTTGTCACTTGAAAACCTCGAATCTCCTGAAAAGGAAGGTTGGGCACATTGACGTTGAGAACCGCAAAACCCTCGGGAACCCCTGTCCCACCGACCGCAGGGGCAAGCTCCGCACCCACCCGGGCAGCATCCCGGAAGAGAAAACCCTCCCGGGCCACAATGGAGAGGGCCATGGACGGTATGCCGAGAAAGGCGCCTTCCTTGGCGGCGGCCACCGTTCCCGAGTAATTCACGTCCTGACCCATGTTGGGTCCGCTGTTGATGCCGGAGATGATGAGGTCGGGCCGGTGGGGAAGGAGTTTCTTCACCCCCAGATAGACACAGTCCACCGGCGTGCCGTTGGATGCAAAAATGCGCTCTTGAACCTTCCGGGCCCTGAGGGGCTTGTGGAGGGTAATGGCATGGCCGATGCATGTCCTCTCCCGTTCGGGGGCCACCACGTACACGGTATGATCCGGGGAGAGGACCTCTACGAGGGCCAGAAGCCCCGGGGAATGGACCCCGTCATCATTGGTGAGAAGAATGAGCATCGAAACACCGTGGGAACCGGCAGTCCGCCCGATCTCTACCTGCTTTTCGAGCGTCTTTGGGTGCTTTGAGTGGAAAGCTGACTGCCATGGAATGAAAAAATCGGGGCGACGGGATTTGAACCTGCGGCCTCTTGCACCCCAAGCAAGTGCGCTAAACCATGCTGCGCTACGCCCCGATGCCCGTATTTTATACACTATTTACGGAAAAGTCCACAGCCTTTTCGGACGGTGAAGGCGTACGGCGGGAGGAGCCCGCAAAAACCCGATCCGAAGGCCGGGCCGGGACAGGGTTGACAACCCTTTCGCCCTGGTATAGCCTCCACCCATGACCGAGGGATCGTCCCTTCCCATGCCCGTGCCCGCGGTGTGCCCCGGAGTGCCGACGGGCCCGGAGGCCGGGAAGAGGTTGTCTCCGCCCCATTCCGGCCGGTGTAACGGGTTCCCATGAGACACGATCTCCTCCTCATCCACTTGGGCGGCCTCGGCGATGTGGTCCTGAGCGAGTCGGTCTTCCACTCCCTCCTCCTCCACTTCGGAGAAAGAATGGCAGCCCTGGGCAACAGGAGGTTTCTTGCCCTCTTTCCGGACTATTTCCATACCTTTCATTCCATCGATTCGCCACGATGGCTCTTCCTCTTCGACGACAGGCCCGGGGAAGGCCCCTGGCGGCAGATCGTCTTTGTGGGAAAAGACAGGGATTGCCGCCTGCGGGAGCGGTGGCGGCGCCTCTCCCGGCAGCCCCTCCTTTTCATCGACATGTATCCGGCCAGCGCCTTTGACCGGGTCCGGACGTTCGAGAGGGCCCCCGGGCTCACCCCCCGTGAGACGGCCCCTTCTCTCCATGTGGAAGGGTACCAACTGGCACAACTTCCGGCTTACGGTGTGGTGCCGGCAAGGAAAGTGCCTCCGTCCCTTCCCCCGAATCGGGTCATCCTCTATCCCGAGGAGGGCCCCTCCAAGGCCAAATGGCATGTGGAGTGCTTTCTTTCCCTCCACAGCACCCTTCGGTCCGCAGGGATCCCCGCCCTGTTCCTCGAGGGGCCCGGTCTGTCCGTGCCATCGAACGAGAAGGTCTCCATAGAGGATCTGAAAGAGGTCCGGGCCTTCTTCTCCGGGGGCGGCCTCTTCGTCTCCAACGATTCCGGAATGGCCCATCTGGCAGGTGCCTGCGGACTCCCGACTCTCACCCTCTTCGCGGATTTTGATCCCGCCTTCTGGCACCCGAGAGGGGCAAACATCTCCCTGATCCGGCAGGAAGGGGGGCCATCCGTTCCCGAGGTGGAGCGGATCATCCTGAACATCCTCGCCGGACGGGATGGATCCCCGGCCTGATCCGGCCTACCCCCTGAAATCCCGTTGTCATCCTCCGCCCCCGGTGATAGAATTGACCATGCCCTACATCACCGATGTCTACCTGAGCGAAGTACTGAAGAAGGATGTGATCGACCAGTTCGGCCGCAGGGTGGGGGCCCTGTGGGACCTGGTCATCATCCCGGGCGTCAGGTTCCCCACGGTGGTGAAACTGATTTTGAAGGACCGGGGCAAGCGCCTTGAGGTGTCGACCGATCAGCTCCAGCTTTTCAACCCCTTCGTCATCAGCCTCGATCTCTCAGGAGGCTCCCCCCGCCCCTATCAGGCCCGGGACGAAGACATCCTGGCCGGGAAGGACATTCTCGACAAGCAGATCCTCGATATCAACGGGGCCAAGGTAGTCCGGGTGAACGACCTCAAACTCGGGGAGAGCGACGGGGCGGTCTGTGTCCTGGGGATCGATGTGGGCCTCAACGGCCTCCTGCGCCGCGTCGATGGGGGCACTCTCGTTCAGAAGGCCTTCGAGGCCTTCAAGAAGCCTATCAGGGAAAACATCATCGCCTGGGGATATCTCCAGACCATTGACCCTGACCTTCGAAACCTTACCCTCACGGTGGCGCGCAAGCAGTTGGGCGAACTTCACCCCTCGGAGCTGGCCGAGATCCTCACCGAGATCCCCCCGGAGGAGGGTTCGGCGCTCCTCTCCTCGGTGGACGAGGAGCTTGCAGGGGAGGCCCTCCACGAGGTGTCCTCTGAGGTGAGGGAGCAGCTCCTCGAGGAAATGGACAAGGAGACGATCTCCGACATCCTGGAAGAGATGCCCCCGGATGAGGCCGCCGACATCCTGGGCGACATGCCTGAGGAACAGTCCAAGGAACTCCTCTCCATGATGGAGACAGAGGATGCCGCAGAGGTGAAGGACCTCCTGAGCTACGAGGACGACACGGCGGGCGGGTTGATGACCACCGAGTTTCTCGACTTTCCCCCGGACCTCACCATCGAGGAGGCCCTCACCAATATCCGGCTTCTCGTGCCGGATGTGGAATTCATCTACTACATTTATGTGGTGGATGAGGAGGACAGGCCCCTCGGCGTTCTCACCCTGAAGAAGCTTCTCACCAGTCCCCTCCATGTGCGCCTCGGCGACGTGATGACCCAGAGCGTGAAGCACGTCAATCTCGATTCGGACCTCAAGGAGATCGCCGAGACCATCTCCAAGTATGACTTCATCGCCCTGCCCGTCGTCGATGAGGAACATAGGATGCGGGGCATCATCACGGTGGACGATATCCTCGACGTCCTCGTCCCCAACCCCATCCGTCGCAAACGGCGCAAGACCCTCAAATAGGGAGGGAAGGGGATGCCTCAAGCCGCAACCATCAGCGTCGATCTGGTCCTTTTTGACTTCGGTGGCGTATTGGCGGAGAAGGGGTTCGCCGGAGGACTTGGGGCCATCGCGGCCAGACACGGCCTGGACGAAGCAGATTTCTACAATCTGGCCAACGATCGTATCCACAGGACCGGATACCTCACCGGTCGGGTGGGTGAACATGTCTTCTGGCAGGCCATACGGGACGCAACCGGGATCAGGGAGGATGACGAAACCCTTCGAAGGGATATCCTGTCACGGTTCATCCTCCGACCCTGGATGTTCGATGTCGTCAGGGCGTTACGAAACCGGGGGATCGGCACCGCCATCCTGAGCGACCAAACAAACTGGCTCGACGAACTGAACGAACGGGACGGCTTTTTCAGATACTTCGATGCGGTGTTCAACAGCTTTCATCTCGGGAAGAGCAAGAGCGATCCGTCCCATTTTTCAGACACCGCCGCCCGCCTCGGAAAACCGCCCCCCAGACTCCTCTTCGTCGACGACAACGAACTCCACTGCCGAAGGGCGCGCACTGTGGGGCTGGAGGCGGTCCACTTCACGGATCGCCCCTCTTTCCTTGCGGGCCTCGGCGCCTATTTCCCTCCGGGGGCATGATTCTCCGAAGCCCCCCGCGATGGTCTCACGTCCCTATTTGAACGCCTCTTCGATCGCCACCGCCACGGCAACGGTGGCGCCCACCATAGGGTTGTTGCCCATGCCCAGAAACCCCATCATCTCGACGTGGGCCGGCACGGACGAGGATCCGGCAAACTGCGCATCGCTGTGCATCCTTCCCATGGTGTCCGTCATGCCGTAGGAGGCCGGACCTGCAGCCATGTTGTCAGGGTGCAGGGTCCTTCCTGTACCGCCCCCGGATGCGACAGAGAAATACTTCCTCTTCGCTTCGGCGCACTCCTTTTTGTAAGTACCGGCAACGGGGTGCTGGAATCGTGTCGGATTGGTCGAGTTTCCCGTGATCGAGACATCCACCTTCTCATGGTGCATGATCGCGACACCTTCCCGGACATCGTCGGCGCCGTAACATCTGACCGCAGCCCTTTCACCTCTCGAATAGGCCCGGTTTTCCACAATTTCAAGCCTTCCTGAAAAGTAATCGAATTTCGTCTTGACGTAGGTGAACCCGTTTATCCGGGAGATGATCTGCGCGGCATCCTTGCCGAGGCCGTTCAGCACAACCTTCAGAGGTTCTTTCCTCACTTTGTTTGCAGACTTGGCAATACCGATGGCGCCTTCCGCAGCGGCAAAGGACTCGTGGCCTGCCAGGAAGGCGAAACATTTCGTATCCTCACTCAGAAGCATGGCAGCCAGGCTTCCGTGGCCCAGCCCCACCTTTCTGTCATCTGCGACGGAACCGGGGATACAGAAGGCCTGCAGTCCTTCCCCGATTGCCTCGGCCGCCTCGGCCGCCTTTACACAGCCCTTCTTGACGGCCAGGGCGGCACCGACAACATAGGCCCAACAGGCGTTCTCAAAGCAGATGGGCTGAATCTCCCTGGCGATCCTGTAAGGGTCTATCCCCTTCCGGTCACAAATCTGTTTTGCTTCCTCGATCGATGCGATCCCGTATTTGTTCAGAACCCTGTTGACCTCGTCGATTCGTCTGTCATAGTTTTCAAACAGCGCCATATCCTGTACCCTCCTCACTCATGTCTGGGGTCGATCAATCTTGCAGCCTCCTCAACCCTGCCATATTTACCGGAGGCCTTCCTGAGGGCCTCGTTGGCGTCGAGACCCTTTGCGATCATTTCCATCATTCTGCCGATGTTGACAAACTCATACCCGATGATCTCGTTGTTGTCGTCGAGGGCTATCCTTGTGACATACCCTTCGGCCATCTCAAGGTAGCGGGGTCCCTTTGCCACCGTGCCGTACATGGTGGCAACCTGGCTCCGTAACCCCTTCCCCAGGTCCTCCAGTCCTGCCCCTATCGCCAGCCCCCCCTCCGAGAAAGCGGACTGGCTTCTTCCGTAGACCGCCTGAAGGAACAGCTCTCTCATGGCCGTATTGATGGCGTCACAGACCAAATCCGTGTTCAGGGCCTCAAGGATCGTCTTCCCAGGCAGTATTTCCGCCGACATGGCAGCCGAATGGGTCATGCCCGAACAACCGATCGTCTCAATCAGGGCCTCGTGGATGATCCCGTCCTTCACGTTGAGGCTCAGTTTGCAGGCCCCCTGCTGCGGGGCGCACCAGCCCACACCGTGGGTGAAGGCGCAAATATCTTTTATTTCCCTTGCCCGGGTCCATTTGCCTTCCTGCGGTATCGGCGCGGGACCGTGATCCGCCCCCTTTACGACCTGACACATTCTTTGTATCTCCTGCGAATAGATCATGACGGTACAACCTCCTCTCCTGTTTTATCTTTCTCGTCATCCGTCCCTGCAGAGAGTTTCGTGCATCCTCGGTGATCTCCTGCCCTTCCGGCACCCATCCGGTTCAGCCCTTACCCCCGTCGGGAGGCCCGCCATCACCCCGGCCCCCTGCACCATCCAGTTCGGCAAGGCCATCCTTCAGATCCTTGAGGGCAGCCCGAATCTGCTCCGTCTCACCCGCCGTTCCCGACAGGAGGGCGTCAATGGTCGACAGTTCGTCCTGCACATACCGCAGCCCCTGGTCTGCGATCTCATCGATGGTCCTGTTGATGCGGACTTCCCACTGGTAGGCGAGGCGTGAGAGATGGATATCGGCGACCCTCGGGACCTGTCGCCGGAAATGGTTCTCAAAGACGGACCGGAAGATGAACATGGGAAAAAGGAACCAGAGGAGATCGAAATGGAAATCGAAGGTCCTCGTGAAGGCTATGTCGGGATGAGAGGGTTCCGATACCTCTATGACCCAGTCGACTCCGCTGAGCTTGGTCCCCAGGACCTTTTCAATGTTCCGGTCGAGGAGATTGCGGAAGAGTTCTATGGAACGGGATATGCTGCTGTGGGCCTTCTTGAGTGTGCCGAAGAAGTTCTTGTACTGGGCCCGCGAAATGTGGTCCATCTCCTCGGTCATCACGGTCATGAGCCACTCTTCGTACTGCCGCGTCAGCTTCCAGAGGTTTCCTTTCCATGTGGGCATCTGGACCGAGAGTTTCTGAAGGAGTCGGTCAATGAGGGCCTCGCGCTGCGTGGTTTCGAGGTATGTTGCGACATGGCTTCTGGTCTGGAGTTTGCAGTCCCGGGCCTTGAGAAAAAGCTCTGAACGGATCATGTCATAATTGACCCTTTCATCGAAGATGAGCTTCTTCAGCTCGTCCCGGTCGCAGTCGGCCCTCATGGCGGTCTTGAGGGCAAGATCGAGATAGGTGATGCACTGCCTCGCCAGGGAACCGATCTTGTGCCGGACGATGCCTATGAATTCACCGGCGCGATTCTGAGAGAGACCGGCAAGGAGCTGGTCGAGTCTTTCTTTGTGCGCCTCCGTCCTGTCGCGGGTTGAATAGGTCAGCACATCGAAATCGCGGGCAAATTCCCGTCGCAACGTACCCTTGAAGAAGGCTACCACCTCTTTCTGCTGCTCCTCTGTGAGGAGGTCAACCTTTGTGAGAAGGAGGGTCACCCTCGGGGTGAACCCGCTGAGCTCCTCGATCAGATTCAGGTCACTCTCCGAAAGAGGCCTGTCGGAACTGATGGCAACGAGGGCGCAACCCACCTCCGGGAGCCATTCTTCAGACATCTCGGTATTGTACTTGAACACGCTTCCGAGTCCCGGCGTATCGACAAGCCTGAGTCCTCCATACTTGTCGAGCGAGGGCAGCTCGATGTCCACGACTTCCACGTTCTTGGCGTTTCCCGGGTTCCTGCCTTCGGATATATACTCTTCGATCTCCCCGAGGCCGACTTCCGTCCTTTTGCCGTCGAAGAACAGGATGGTTGCCTTCTCCCGCGGACCATGCTGGAGCCTGGTAATGACCGTCGTGACCGGGATTACCCCCACAGGCAGGATAGGTTTCCCGATCAGGCTGTTGATGAGGGAACTCTTCCCCGCCTTGAACTGGCCGAGGATCGCCACGTCGATGAGCGCGTTCTGCGACAGCAGATTTCTGCAAACCGCGGCCTGACGGCGCAGGGAGACTATGCCTGACCGGTCGATTGCACCCTCGATCTGGCCGAGAATGGCGTGGAGGTTGCTTCCGAGAGGGTTTTCCGAGGCCTTTGTTCTATCGTCTTCCATCTGCTCCTCCCTCTAACCTTCCATGGACCGCAGGGTTCGATCCATGGAACGACGTCTGTTCGGATAGGAGTTATCAGCCTGGGAGGGCGGTCAAATGGTGAACCCCATCACCGATTTACAGATATCACAGGTTGCGGACCCTTTGCAAATGAAACCGCAGCGGGTTCAGCCGGCATGACCGGCGAGGGCGACCGGCTATTTCAGTCCGAAGATACCCGGCAGAAAAAGAGAGAGGGAGGGAAAGAGCATGGTCAGGAGGAGGGCCATCAGCATGATCACCACGAAGGGCAATACGGAGCGGGAAATCTTCTCCAGGGAGAGATTGGCGATGTTGGCGATCACGTAGAGGTTGACCGCCACCGGGGGCGTGACCTGGCCGATGGCGAGATTGAGGGTCATGACCACGCCGAACCAGACGGGATCCCACTGGAAGTGTTTGATGATGGGGATGAGGATGGGGAGAAAGACGTAGTAGATGGAGATGGCGTCCATAAGCATGCCGGCGATGAGGAGGATCAGGTTGATGAGGAGGAGCACGGCGAAGGGGTCCCGGGACAGGGCAAGGAGGTAGCCCGAGGTCTTGTCCATGACGCCCAGGGTCGAACCGGTCCATGAAAAAAGGCCGGCGAAGGCCACGATGAACATCACCACGGCCGAGGAAAGGGTCGCATCCCGGAAGATCCCGTAGAGCATCTTCAAACTGAGGCTCCGGTAGATGACGACTCCCACGAAGAGGCCGTAGAAGACGGCGATCACCGCCGCCTCAGTGGCCGTAAAGATGCCCCCGTAGATACCGGCGAGGACCACGCCCGGGGCCATGAGTCCCCAGATGGCCTCCTTGAAGGCCTGCCAGATCTCCGGCGCTGTGCCCCACCGCTCTCCTTTCCATCCGTATTTCCGGGCAATGTAGACCGAGGGTACGGCGAGGAAGAGAGCGGTGATGACGCCCGGTATGACACCCGCGGCAAAGAGGGCGGGCACGGAGGTGCTCGTGATGACGCCGTAGATGATGAAGGCGATGCTGGGCGGGATCACGATGGCGAGGGAGCCGGAGCTGGCGATTAGGGCCGCGGTATAACCCTTGTCATACCCCATGAGCACCATGGCGGGAAAGAGGATGGTCCCCAGGGCCGCCGTATCGGCGGGGCCGGAACCGGAGATCCCCGCAAAGATGATCCCCACAACGAGGGTTACGATGGCAAGCCCTCCCGGTATGGGTCCCACCATGAGGCTGATGAGTCTGATGAGGCGCTTCGAGATGCCGCAACGCTCCAGGATCAGCCCCGCAAGGATGAAAAAGGGAAGGGCGAGGAGCTGAAACTTGGCCACCGAGGCGTAGAAGTTGGGAGAGAGTACCTGGATCCCCAGGTTGTACTTCCAGATGAGGAAGACGGAGGTGAACCCGAGGGTGGTGGCCACCGGGACCCCGAGCAGCAAGAGCACCAGGAAGACGGCAAAGAAGAGGATCACCGACTCCACGGACTACCTCTCCTCCCTGAAGGTGGTGTAAGCCTTTTCGATGATCCTGAGGATGATGAGGACCCCGCCCACCGGGATCGCCAGGGTGTAGAACCACTGGGGTATGCCCAGGGCCTCGGTGGTGGTGGTGAGGGCCATTTCGTCCCTCATCTGGTAGAAGCTGAACCAGATGAGGATGGCCACCGTCCCGATGGAGAGGAGGGCGCCTAGGGGAAAGAGAACATTCCTGCCCAGGGCCGGAAACCTGAGGCGGAGAAGATCAAAGCCGAGATGGATCCCCCGCCTGAATCCGGCCGCCGCCCCGAGCATGGTGAGCCACACGAGGCAAGCCACCTCGATCTCCTCGGTGGAGGAAAAGGAATACTGGATGAAATAGCGGGTGATGACATTGAGGAAGGCAAAGGCCGCCATGACCGCGAGAAGGACGACCCCGATGCCTTCCTCGAGATGGTCGAGAACTTTCTTCAAATGTGCGAACCCTACGACTGCTTCTTGGGCTCTTTCTTCGCCGGAGCAGGCTTCTTCGCCGGCGCCTGCTGGGACTTCTGGATATCCTGCTCCGCCATCTTCACCAGCTCGGGACCGATCTCCCTGGTCCACTTCTCGTGGACCGCCTTGGTCTTTGCCTTGAAGGCCTTCACCTGATCCGGGGTGAGGACCGTCACCTCCATCCCGTTGTTCTTCAGCACATCAAGTGCCGCGGTATTGCCTTCCAGTCCTTCCCGCGCCGCCTTCTTCTGCCACGCCACCACCTCGTCGGCCGCCTTCCTGATGCCTTCCTTATCCTTGGCCGAGAAGCTGTCCCACACCTCCTTGCTCACGCTGAGGATGAGGGGGTCGATGGCGTAGTGCCACACCGTGGCGTACTTGTGGACCTGCCAGAGCTTGTTCGGAATGATGACGGAGACGACCGGGTTTTCCTGGCCGTCGACGGTGCCCTGCTGGAATGCGGAGAGGGCCTCGCCCCAGTTCATGGAGACCGGATTGGCGCCCATGGCCTTGAAGGTATCGATAAAAATGGGGGAACCCACGACCCTGGCCTTGAGGCCGTCGAGGTCCTCCGGCTTCTTCACCGCCCTCTTGCTGTTGGTGAATTCCCTGAAGCCGTTCTCGGCCCACCCGAGACCCACGACGCCCTTCTCCTCGATGATCTGGAAAAGCCTCTTACCCACCGCGCCGTTCTCCACCGCGTCGAGGGCCTTGTAGTCGGGGAAGAAAAAGGGCAGGGAGAAGATGTTCAGCTCCTTCACCGTGGTGGACCAGTTGATGGTGGAGCCGAGGGCGAAGTCGATGACGCCCTGTTTCATCAGCAGGAACTCGTTGGTCTGCTTGCCTGCGAAGAGCTGGCCGCTGTAGTAGGGCTTGATGTTCACCCGGCCCTCGGTCTGCTTCTTCACGGCCTCCGCGAATCGGGCGGCGCCCTCACCCCAGGGGCCTGTCGGTCCCACGACAATACTCATCTTGTACTCGGGCTTGTAGTTGGCCGAGAAACCGGTACCCGCCAGGCCCAGAAGAAGTGCGACAACCAGCATCAATCCGAAAAGTCTTCTTACCATACCATTACCTCCTCGTGATGTAGTGTGGCTGTAACTCGGACCGGAAACCTTCACATTATAAGAAAGAAACACAAAAGGTGTCAATCGCCCGGGCTCCGGAGGATTCGCAGCACTACTTCTTCTCGAGGGTGGCGAGAATCTGCATGAGTTCCCTGGACTGGGGACTGTTGATGCCGTATCTGGAGACGGCCTTCTCCAGGTTTGATCGCGCCGCCTCTACCCTGCCGACGGCGAGGTGATACCGGCCGAGGTTCTCGAAACCCCGTGCCTCCTGCCCCATCCTGCCCACGATCATGCCGAGGCGATAATAGATGTCGGGAACGAACGGGCCATAGACGGAAAGGTCGCCCAGGAGATCGCTCGCCGCCTCGAGGTTGCCCGTGCCTTCATAGGCCCTTGCCAGGAAATACCTCCCCGTGGCGCTCTTTTCACTCCTCAGCAATGTTACGGCCTCCCCGAATCTACCGGCCCCCGTGAGGACGCTCCCCAGCAGGAGATTTCTGTAAGGGACTTCGAGACCGCTGAGAATGGCCACCGCCCGGTCCGTGCGACCGTCGAGGGTATAGGCAAGGGCTGCGCCGTAGGCCTTGGCGGGGTCTCCCCTGTCCTTCTCGAACCGGTTGATCCACACCTCCCTCGGGGTCGATCCGGACAGCCCGTGAAGCACCCGGGCCCTCTCGAGCACAAAGGGAAAGAAGGATGTATCCACCGAGGTGGTGCTTCCCCCGAAGGATTGTTCCACCCTGGCGATCCGGTCCTCGTGGTAGGGATGGGTGAGCAGGTACTGGGGTATGGTCTTTTCCAGGGCCGTGGCGCGAAGGCGCTTGAGAAAACCGGCGACACCGGTCCCGCTGTAGCCTGCCCGGACGACATTGGTGGAACCGACCCGGTCGGCCTCCTCCTCATCCTCCCGGGAGTACTTGAGGGCCAGCGCCTGGGCCGATGCGGCCCCGGTGGCGAGAAGGGCCTCCTTTGTCTTCGCATCGCCCACCATCATGGCAAGGAGCATGGTGGCCACCATCCCCACGTTGACATATTTCTCCTTCTCGAGGCGCTTCGCCACATGGCGCCGGGCCGCATGGGCCACTTCGTGGGAGAGCACCCCGGCCAGTTCTTCCTCCTTCTCGCAGAATCCCACCAGGCCGGTGGTCACGTAGATGAAGCCGCCGGGGGTGGCGAAGGCGTCCAGAGACTGGGAATTGATAACCGTGAGGACGATGGGGAAGGGAAGGGTGAAGGCCGCCTCGATCCTATCCTTGATCCCCTGGAGATAAAAGGCTATGAACGGATCATTGTTGACCGGGGCGGAACGGGCGATTTCGAAAAAGATCTCGCGACCGTACTTCTTTTCCTCCTCCACCGAGAGACCCCGGGCGACAGGGGTACAGAGAAGGAGGAACACGAGAAGAGCCGATACAAAGGTTGCGGCGTTGGACTTCATGTACCGTTACCGTGCGGTCTTGCGTTTTCCCTTTTTGGTCTTCTTGGTCTTTTTCTTCTGGACGGCCTTTTTTTCCTTGGCGATCTTGTGGGAGGAGAGGGTGATGGCCCCCGCCTTGGCGAGACGGATTTCCCTGTCGGAGGGCAGGTGTTCGTAGAGATCCTTCAGGATGCTGACCGCATCTCCCCAGAGGTTTCTGCTCCCCAGAAGGGCAAGGATGTACACCTTCTCGTCCTTCTCGAAGGCACCCACGTAACAGTGCTTCGCAGCCCTCGTGAAGCCCGTCTTGCCGCCGATGGCCGGCTCAAAGCAGAAGAGGAACCTGTTGTGGTTCTTGTACGTCCTGTTGTGGTCCTCAAAGGCAAAATACTTGAGTCCCACGATCTCCACGAACCTCTGATTCGACAGGGCATACCTGAAAATCAGGGCGAGGTCGTAGGCCGAGGTATACTGACCCTCCGCGGAAAGGCCCGAGGCGTTCCGAAATTCCGTGTCCCCGGCGCCGATGGAAAGGGCCTTCCGGGTCATCATGCGTGCGAACCTCTCCTCCGATCCGCCGATGAAGGTACCCACGGCGTAGGCCGCATCGTTGGCCGACTCGATCATGGCGCCCTTGATGAGATCCATGGCCTCGTAGCGTTTCCCGGGGATGAGGTTCAGCTTGGAGTGGGGTATGGTGAGCACCTTCCGGTCGGGCACGATAATCTCGTTGCCCTGGAGGGTTTCGAGGGCCACAATGGAGGTCATCACCTTGGTGGTGCTGGCCGGCGGCAGGCGCCTGTGATAGTCCTTGCCGGCGATCACCTGAAAGGAATCCTTTTCCACAAGGATATAGGAAAGGGCGGTAACGGGTTCACTTGCCGGTAACAGGGCGGGAAAGAAAAGAAAGATCGCCAGGAGGAGCGCCAGCATCGTTTTCTGTTATAGCACTTCGGCACCGCCCTCCACAAGACAAATCTGCGGCGGCGTTTGACTGAAAACAGTTGACACAAGAGGGCCTTCTTGTTAGCCTTCTTTAAACACCGATTGTCAGGGAGGATCTATGAGGTCTGACGGAAGAGTCGCCAGGGTAACAGAGGTGATCGCAGGCTCCCCGAAGAGTTTTGAAGATGCGGTTTTGGTGGGATTCAGGCGGGCATCGAAGACCCTGCGGGGCATAACAGGCTTGCGGGTCAAGGAACAGCGCGCCAGGGTGGAGGACGGCAAGATCATCGAGTACCGGGTGACCCTGGAAGTCATCTTCGTTCTGGAGAGTTAGCGCGAAGCCCGGCATCCTCGGGCATACCCCTCACATACCAGCCCACAAGGCGGCAGTAGTAGCCGTAGGAAAGCCTGTTTCTCGCCTTCACCAGGAGAAAGGGGAGGAACGACAGGCCCGCCAGGGCAAGGAGCGCCTTGAGAAACCGGAGGGCCCCGAAGAGGCTTCCGTATCCCGCACCGTGGTGTTTCCTCATGAACTTATGGAGTGATATGTTGTATTCCATCCGCCCGAGGATCCAGTTCTTCCGCACCGTCTTGCCCTGATGGTGGATCACCCGGGCGTGAGGGACACACCTCACCCCGTATCCCTTCTGCCGGGCCCGGACACACAGGTCCGTCTCTTCCAGGAAAAAAAAGAACCTCTCATCAAACCCCTCCAGCTCTTCGAGCACCCGCCGGTCCACCATCATGGCAGCCCCTATGACCGACTCCACATCGCGGGCGGCACCTTCCGGTCCGGAGGTGCCGGGCGGCGGTTTCGTCGGAGGGTATGTTCCCGGTAACAGCCTTTCCAAAAGGGACCGGGGGATCACCTCGAAGAGCAGGCGGGGGGCATGGGCGAAGGAGCGCTGGGGACGCATGTCGGGATAGACGAGCTGGGGGGCGCAGATACCCGTATCCCGGGAGACTGTCATATGGTCGAGGAGCTTCCCTGTCTCCCCGGGAGGCAGCACGATATCGGAGTTGAGAAAGAACACCCTCCTCCCCCGGGCCAGCCTCCAACCCTGGTTGACCGCCGCCGCAAACCCCCTGTTCCCGCCGTTTTCAATGAGTACGACGGAAGGGAACTGTTGCCGCACCATGGACCCCGACCCGTCGGTGGAACCGTTGTCCACCACGACGACCTCTCCGAGCAGGGGTGCGAGGGAGGGATCGCCGTAGACCGATTCGAGGAGCTGCTCCAGCAGGTCCCTGGTATCGCGGTTCACGACAACGATGGAAAGGCTGTCCCCGGTCATGTGGCCATGGTCACGGGAGGCTCGCTGCACGCAGGCGCCGGATACGGAAGCGGAACCACTACAGCCGGTTCCTCAGGAGGTAGCTGTCCTGGAACCTGAAGAGGCCCTTCCCTTGCCTGTTCATCACACAGGCGGCAAGGCAGGTGCCGCAGCCGGTGCAGAGACTCCTGTCCACCCCCATCCTCCCCTCTTCCTCCCGGAAGGAGAAGGCAGGACAGTCGAAGAGGGAGATGCATCCCTTGCACCCGATGCAATCCTTCTCAAGGACCACCGTGACGGGGGGAGGCTCTCCCCTGCCGCGGGCATGGAGGGCACACTCCCGTCTGGCGATGATCACGGCGGGTCCGCGGCCGTTCTTCTCCACGAAGGTTTGGGCCTCCCGAACCGTCCCGATCATGTGAGACACATCATAAGGGTCGAGAATCGCGAGGAAGGGGACGCCGAAGCCCCTGACCACCTCCTCGATGGGTATACCCCTGGTGTAGACCCCGTCGGCCGTGAATCCGGTCTGGGGGGTAGGCTGCATCCCTGTCATGGCCGTGGTCCCGTTGTCCATGATAATGAGGACCATGGCCTTCCCCTTCCTCGCCGCCTCATACAGGGGCGGAAGGCCGGAGTGGAAGAAGGTGGAGTCACCGATGGAGGCCAGCACCGGGACAGAGAGACCGTCCTGACTGAAGGAATCGGAGAAGCCGGAGGCGAGACCGATGCTGCCGCCCATGTCGAGACAGGTGTCCACGGCCCCCTGGGCGATCCCCAGGGTATAACAACCGATATCCCCGGGAAAGACCCCGTCGGGAAAGGCATATCGCATGGCATAGAAGGACGCCCGGTGGGGACAGCCCGCACAGAGTCTGGGAGGTCGTGCGGGGAAGGAAACCGACTTCAGCGCCTCATCCACGGAGGTGTCGGGCACAAACCGGCCTCCATGAAGGCCCATTTCTCCCGTGACTCCCCCGAGGATGTCGCGCACCACGTCGTAGGTCAGCTCTCCGGCCCCCGGCACATGGCCGCTCCGTCTTCCAAGGACCCTGTCCCCTCCGTCGAGGAGGGCCTCGAGGGTCCAGTCCGTCTCCTCCAGGATCAGCACCTTTCCGGCAGAGCGCACGAAACGGGGAAGTTCTTCGTGAAGGGGAAAGACCCGTACCACCTTGAAAAGGGGGACCCTGTCCTCGAGGTGCATCTCCCGGAGCACATCCGCGGCTACAGAGGCGCACATGCCCGAGGCTACCACTGCAAGAGGCCCCGGGTCTCCAGACACGGGCCTGACGACACCTTCCACGAGGTCTGTCTTTCTTCGGCCGGGGCTATAGAGGGGGACCATTTCCCGGGCGTGACTGACCCTGTGGGTGGAACGGACGATGACAGGCTTTTTGGTCTCCCACGCATGGCGAAGGGCGAAAAAGGCCACATCGGCGGCCTCCCCCGGCGACGAAGGGTCCAGGACGGTAAAGCCGAAGAGGGCCGCGAGAAGCCGGGTATCCTGCTCGGTCTGGGAAGATTGGGGGCCGGGATCGTCACAGGAGATGATCACCAGGGCGCCCGTAATAGGCCGTTCCTCTGCGCTGAGGAGGGCCGGAAAGGCGACGTTGAGCCCTACCTGCTTCATGATGCAGACGCTCTTCGCCCCTGCCGCTGCGGCGCCGAAGGCAACCTCGAAGGCGCACCGCTCGTTGGTGGACCACTCCGTATGGATGGCCTTTTTTTCACGCCTTTTGAACTCCACCAGGGCCGGCAGGATCTCGGAGCTTGGGGTCCCTGGGTAGGCGGCGGCCGTTTCGATGCCCGCCTCCACGAGCCCTCGGGCTATGGCGTAATTTCCCATCATCACTTCCTGCTTCTCCTTCAAAAAAGGACCTCCATTGTCGGGTTCCCGCCCCTTCTCGGCATCCCGAGCAGGGAGAGGCTTCCCCGTATGTTTCGGCCCGTGCGGACGGCGTCGAGGAGAATGCCGGCTCCGTCGGTGTTCCCGATCAGCACGGCACCCACGAGCCTCGCCCCCTGGAAGAGGAATTTCCGGTAGGACCCCTTTTCTTCGAAGACGAAGGTGTCCCGGTCCCGGTCATTCACGTCGCCTATGGAGATGCAGGGCAGGCCGAAGTATTCCAGGCTGTTTGCCGCCACCGAGCCCTCATAGGGCGCTTCCCTTCCCGCCATGTTCGTGCCCGCGGTCCTGCCCTGGGCGGCCCCGGTGTGCCAGAGGGACACCACGCCCCGCACCCTTCCGTTTCGGCCTCCCGGCCGGGGAAGGGGGGCCTCGGCCGCATCACCGGCCCCGTAAACGCCCTCCGCGTCCGTTGCCATGGTCTCGTCCACGACGATCCCCTCGCCGCACCCGATCCCCGCCTCCCGGGCAAGGGCAATCGCCGGGGTCACACCCTTTCCCACGATGAGGAGCTCTCCCTTGATCTCCTCCCCTTTGTCCGTCACCACACCCGTGAGTCTCCCCCTGCCGAGGGTCCCTGCGATCTCCCTGCCCAGGAGAAAGGTGGCGCCCTTCTCCTCGAAGAGGCGCTGGAACCTGGCCGAACCCTCCCCGTCCACGACCCTGGAGAGGATCCGGGGGGAGCTCACCACCACGGTAACCGGGAAACCGGCCAGAAGGAGAGCGTAGGCGGCCTTGACTCCCACGGGCCCGCCGCCGTACACGATGGCCCGCTTTACCTTCGGCAGGTGGCTGCGGACCCCCGTCGCATCCGTGAGGGTGCGGAGGGAAAAAACCCCCTCTCTTTTCAGGTCCACTTCTTTGGCGGTCGAACCCGTAGCGATGAGGAGTCTGTCATAGGGCCATTTTCTTTTCCCGCTCACCACCTGTCTCTTCTTCACGTCTATCGACTCCACGGCGACACCGGTAACAAGGTTGATTCCCTTCCTCCGGTACCATCCGGCGCCGGCCAGGAGGATCTCCTCTTCCCTTTTTTTTCCCGTCATGACATCCACAATGAGGGGCCTCGAATAGAAGGGGACCTGCTCGTCGGTGAGCACGGTGACGGCACCGTCCTTATCCTCCCTCCTTATGGCGGAGGCACAGTGGAAGCCGGCAACACCGTTCCCGATGATCAGATAATCCATCAGTCCTTCATTCGTATAAGGGGTGCGTCTTTACGCACCCGCTCCTTCCACCTCTTTATGTAGTGAACCTTCGAAGCCTCCTCATCCCCGAAGATGATGGCATTCTGCGGACAGGCCCGCACGCAGGCCGGTTTCTCGGTGAAGAGACACTCGTCGCACCGCACCGCCTTGTCGAGGATCGGGACCACCGCCCCGTAAGGGCAGTTCATGACGCACATGAAACATCCCACACACCGTTTCCACATAGTGGCCACCCTATCGGACCGGGCGATGGCGCCCCCGATACAGGCCTCCATGCACGCCGCCTCGTCACAGTGGGCGCACCGTACCGGGTGGGGCAATCCTTCCGCGGGCCCCGCGGGTTCCTGGTTCCTCATCCTTTTCGGGGCCATGGGCAGAGAAGAAAAGGTGTCATAGACCCCGTGATTCTTCCGGTGTTCGGCCACACAGGCCGATCGGCACGCACCGCACCGCACACAGCGGTCAGGGATGAAACGGATCTCTTTCAAGGCCTTCTCCACTCCCCCGTCGGCAACGCTTCAAGGAGCTCCCTGATCCTCTCCGACGTCTCCACCGGGGGCACGCCGAGGTTGGTGGGGCACATACCCAGGACCTCCACGAAGCTCATGCCCGTCCCGAACAACTGGTTGAGGAAGGCCCTCCGGATCATGCTCCTCGCCCTTCGCACCGCCCCGGGCGCATGGGAGGAGGCCCGGGCCAGATAGGCAACGCCTTTCATATCCCGGAAGAGATCGGCAACCGCCACGGGATAGCCCTGCCCTTCCACGGACCGCCCCAGGGGCGTGGTGGTCGTCACGGCACCGAGCGGAGTGGCAGGACTCAGGGCGCCTCCCGACATGGCAAGGTTAAAGTTGTTTTCGCAGATCACCGTGATCCTCTCCCCCCGCATGGCCGCACCCATGGCCGTGGACAGGTGGGAGAGGAGGTCCCCTTCACCCAGGTAGGCAAAGACGGCACGGTCCCTCAAGGCCCGCTTGATCCCCGAGGCCACGCCTATTGCTCCGCCCGGCGGGGCAGCGACCCCGCCCACCTCGATGTACTCGTACATGATGGCGGCACAACCGGGGCCGTAGACCCCGACCGACCGTTCCTCGAGGCCCAGTTCCTGGATTACCCCCGCTATGGCGGTGGCAAGAATGCCATGGGAACAGCCCGGGCAGAAGTGCTGGCTGCGGTCGGCGAGCAGCCCTGGGTACCCGTAGATCTTGGTCCGCTTCTTCTGAGATTCCATTACAGGGCCCCCTCTGCGAATCTGCTCAGCTCCTCCCTTTCGGGGATGAATCCGGCCCTCGTCGTGAAGCCGGTGAGGGTCCGGCGGGGCAACCTGCCCCGGAGGGACCTCAGGAGCTGCCCGTTGCTCATCTCCACCACGACGATCTTCGATATGGCCGCGGGGAATGCCTTCGCCGGGGCTAAGGGAGAAAGGGTGACGGGGCGGATGAGCCCCACCTCCAGGCCCTTGAGTCGAAGGTCGTCCACAACCTCTTTCGCCACGTACGCACATACACCGTAGGCGACAAGGGCGAGCCGGGCATCGTCCACCCGATAGGGCTCTACCAGGCCTTCCCGTCCCATGGCCTCGTACGTGCGGTCAAGGAACTCCATCTTCTCCTTCATGGCGGCCACGTCCAGGTGGATGGAGGTGAAAACCTTGCGGTCCCCCATCCTGAGGCCCCGGGGCACAACCGGATCCTGCCTCTCCACCTCCACCCTTCCCGTCATGTGGAAGAGGGCGCTGTCGAGGTAAAAGACCAGGGGAACGGCGAACCTCTCGGAAAGGGTCACGGCCCTGGCCATAAGGCCTGGTATCTCCTCCGGGAAGGATGGAGCGACCACGAGGGGTGGATAATCACCGCCCGTGAGGAGATCGAAGTCTCCCTGATAGGGGTAGGGATTTCCGAATCCGGGCAGGCTCCTGCCTACCTGGATGACCGTCAGGGGTATGGCGCAGGAGGTGGCGTAGGAGAGGACCTCCATGAGATCGAAGAGGTCGGTCCCCGTGCTCACCACGCAGGCGCGCGCACCCCCCAAGGCGCAGCCGAGGGCCAGGAAGCCCGCTTCCCTGACTGAGGTCGCGGGCGTGAAGGCCTCACGGGCAGCCATGAACTCACAGAGCTCGCTTGCCGGAGGGTGGGGAAGACCGAAGCTGTGGGCAACGCCCAGCGCCACAAGGGACGCCCCTATAATCTCAGCCCCCTTACCATGTACAGTGGCCATCATCATCCCCCTATGGCAATCGGTTGGTCCTTGCAGATTTCAAAGGAGGCACAGGGACAAATATGGGCGCAACTGAGGCAGCCGATACAGGCCTCGTCATCCACACAGGCCACGACCCGATAACCGTCCCGGTTCACCATGTTGGAAATGAGGAGGATTTTCCTGGGGCAGTACCGGGCGCAGAGGCCGCAACCCTTGCACCTCTCCTGATCGATGGCCACCTTCTTCATCCCTTCTCCTTTATCGGTCCTTTCGTCACGCCCGTCTTCCCCGACAGGGATGCAACATATCCGGGGCCGCCCGGTTCTCCCATCCCCTCCTCGTAACCCCTCTCGAAGAGCTCGATATTCGTCTGCCGGAACCTGGGGGAAACCCGCTTCTCCAGTGCCCCCTTCATATTCGCAAAGGTGTACGGTTCCATGGCGAGAGAGGCGAAGAAGCCGAGGAGGACCATGTTGGCGGCCTGGACCATGCCGCGGGCGGCCGCTATACCGTCGGCGTCCACGGTCCGGAAAAGGTAGGCCCGCTGCTTCCCCATGGCGGTGATGGCAGGCGGAAAAGACTTCTCCTTCCGGTTCGCTATGGCGACGCCCCCTTTCTTCAGGAAGGCAAGGGTCCTGTAGAATTCGCTCTCTTCGAAGGCAAGGAGGACATCGCTGTTTTCCCTCCCGATGAGGGGACTCGCGAAATCACCCACCTTGATCAGGGATATGACCGATCCCCCCCTCTGGCTCATACCGTACTCGTCCGACCCGACAGCCCTCAATCCGTGCATGGCTGCCGTTTCGATGAGGATCGTGGAGGCCAGGAGCACCCCCCTTCCGCCGATTCCGGTACAGACGATCTGGAGGTTGCGTCTTCCGTACCCTGCGCCCTTGCCTTCCTCCGTCAATTTGCCCTTTTCCCTTTCACCTTGTGCGTTGCCCCTTGAACCTTTCACCTCTCCTCTTCCGTGTGTCTGCCTCATATGATCCCCTTCCAGAAAAGGACGGTCAGACCTTTCGCTTCCCGGAACCGGGCCGTCTCTTCAATCCGGTCGATGTGATGGAAGTTCTCGAAACCGAAGCCCTTCAGGATCTTTCCGATTTCCTCCTCCCCTTTGTTGGTCATGACGAGGAGGACGAAGGCGGAATCGTTGTAGAGGGTGTTGACGAAGGCCGTCATGCCGGAATGGAAGAAGTGGTCCTCGTGGGTGATGGCGAGGATCGGTTTCTCGCCGTCCCGCTTTCTCATGCCGTGGGCCATGTTGATGGAGGATGCGGGGCCGAGGCGATCCCTGACAACCGCAAAACCGTACATGTTCTCTTCGGGCTTCGGCCTCTGAACGGCGGGCATGGCGGGCTCCCTGATTATCCGGCTCCTGTCGGGAAGCTGGAGTTCCATCACCGGGTGGGGCCCCTCGGCAAGGAATGCTTCGTCCAGCGAATCGACGAAGCGGTATACGGTTTTCAGGGGAAGGGGGAAGGGCGTGGCCACGTAAAGGCTGCTCACGTCATCGCCATAGAAATCGATCGTTTCCCTGCTGCTCGTGATGAGACCCGTCGAACCCGCCTGGCGCATCACGTTGCCGGGATAGGCCTCGAATTCCTCCCTGACCCTCTCCACCTTCTCGTTCAGCCTGATGTGGAGCTCGTGGCGAAACCGGGGCGTGGCGGCCCAGCGGGAAGGGTTTTTCAGGAACCGCGAGGGGTTGTCACGGGTGACCTGCCGGTGGAAGGAAGGGTCCGGGCCAGGGGCGGACGGGCCGCTGCCGGCAAGGGGGCTTACCTGGAGAAGCACCGGCGTCTCGTGGCGCTCAGAAATCATGTATCCCCACTCGACCGACCGGGCCAGGTCTTCCCATGTCTCGGACAGGATGAGGGGGAGCTTGGAGAAGGGGCCCAGCGGTGTGAGCGTCTGGTCCGTCTCCCGGATACAGAGGACCACGAACCCTCCGATGACACCGGTGTACGCCGAACTCATGAGGGGATCGAGGGCCTCGTAAATGCCCTCGGTGGTGAAAAGGCAGGCGGTCCTCTTTCCGCTGTAGGCGCCGGCCAGGGCCGCCTCGTACGCGATTTTCTCGTTGAGACAGGTCTCGCCCCGGAAGGCGGGCCATGGGCCCCCTACCTCCCGGAGGGCCCCGCCCACGGACCTGTTCGCCGTGTATACGAGCCTGGCGCCGTGATCAATCAGGAGTCTGCAGACCTCTTCGTACATAGCCGTCTCCGGAAAAGCATACAAGGTTCAGGGAAAAGGGTTCAAGGAAAATTCACGCCATGGATCTGAGTATCTCGATCCCCTTGAGGAGGTTTTCCTCGGTAGCGGCGAAGGAGATGCGCACATTGGACTTCCTTCTGGAAAAGACGCTGCCCGGGATGACGAAGAGGTTCTTCTCCAGCGCCCGCTCCACGAAGGCATCGCCGTCGCCGCCCGGCACCTCGGGAAAGATGAAATAGGCCCCTTTCGGTTTTACCACCCTGTACTTGTCCCGAAGGCCCTCATAAATGAGGTCACGCCTTCTCCTGTAACCGTCGATGAGGCCGTCGGTGTTGTAGTCGAGGGCCATGAGCCCCGCCTTCTGGGCAAAGGAGTTGATGCTGCTGAACACGTACTGCTGCATGGTCACCATGCACTGGATGATCTCCCGGGGGCCGCCCACATACCCCAACCGCCAGCCCGTCATGGCCCAGGTCTTGGAAAAACCGCCGAAGGTGACACACTTTTCATAGAGCCGGCCCAGACAGGCCGCGTCAGGCTCCGGGTCATAGGTGAACCTGTCGTAGATGTCGTCGGAGAAGACGAGGAGATCCTTTTCCCTCGCCACCCTCGCCACCATCTCCAGTTCGGCCCGGGAGCACACCATGCCGGTGGGGTTGTTCGGGCTGTTGACCAGGATGAGCTTGGTCCTGTCCGTGATCGCCTCCCGCAGTCGTTCCTCCCTGAGGGTGAAATCGGGGTAGGTGTCCACGAACACGGGTTTGCCTCCCAGGAGCGCCACCTGATATTCGTACAGCACGAAGTAGGGATCGGGGATGACCACCTCGTCCCCGGGGTTCAGGGTCACCAGGAGGGCGAGGAGGAGCCCTCCCGTCACCCCTGCAGTGAGGATCACGTCGTCGCACATGACCCCTTTCCCTTTGAGCTCCATAAGGACCTTCTCCCTCAGTTCCGGGATGCCGCCCGAGGGCGTGTACTTGTTGAAACCGGCCCTGATCCATTTGATACCCTCCTCCTTGATGGGGTCGGGTATGTCAAAATCAGGTTCCCCGATGCTCAGGTTGATGGGGTTCTTCACCCTGTTCGCCATGTCGAATATCTTCCTCACGCCGGAAGGCCGGACGCTCATCACCCGTTCCGAGAGAAACATGCTACTTCTCCTCCTTCATCGCCGAATCGGCCGCCTCCAGGACACGCTCCAGCCTTGACTTGGGAAGGCCCCCGAAGACCCTCCTCAACTCTTCCTCGCTGAAGTTCTTCCGCAATACCATGGCCACATCCATCCTCTGCTCCCAGCATCCGACCACGTTGCGACAGGGCAACCCGTCATTCATCCTGAAACAGTATCGTACTTCCACCATCATCCCCAGCTGGCCGCAATAGGTGTCCATCCCGTGCCTCCGCCCTCTCCGGAACCCCTTCCCCCTTTTACCCCGCCTGTGCAGCGTGCGGCTTGGGATAGTGCTCGATGGCCTTCATGAGCCCCGCGATCTCCTCGTCGGGAAGGGCATAGTCCTGCAACTTACCCGCCATGAAGGCGTCATAGGACGGAAGGTCTATGATACCATGGCCGCTCCAGTTCATCAAAATCACCTTTTCCTTCGCCTCCTCCTTCGCCCTCTTCGCCTCCTCGATGACACAGGCGATGGCGTGGTTCGTTTCAGGGGCCGGCAGAAATCCTTCGGTCCGGGCAAAGGTAATCCCTGCCCCGAAGGTCTCGAGCTGGTTGTAGGCCCGGGCCTCGATGAGGCCGTCCATGAGGAGTCTGCTCACCACAGGGGCCATGCCGTGATAGCGCAGTCCCCCTGCGTGGATCGGTGCAGGGATGAACCCGTGGCCGATGGAGTGCATGGGCAGCAACGGCGTGGTCTGGGCCGTATCGCCGAAATCGTAGACATAGGGCCCTTTGGTCAGGGTGGGGCAGGACGTCGGCTCGGCGGCGATGATCTTCACGTTCTTTCCATGAATCTTGTCCCGCACGAAGGGGAGCGAAATACCGGCGAAGTTGCTTCCGCCGCCCGCACATCCGATCACCACGTCCGGGTAGAGGCCGATGGAGGCGAGCTGCTTCTCCGCTTCGAGGCCGATGACCGTCTGGTGCATGAGCACGTGGTTCAGCACGCTGCCTAAGGAATACCGGGTGTCCCGGGAGTTCACCGCATCCTCGATGGCCTCGCTGATGGCGATACCGAGGCTTCCGGGGTGATCCCCGTTCTCCTCCAGAAAGCGTCTGCCCGCGTTCGTGTCCGGGCTCGGGCTCGGCACGCACCTCCCACCCCACGCCTCCATCATGACCCTCCGGTAGGGCTTCTGGTTATAGCTCACCCGCACCATGTAGACCTTCAGCTCCAGGCCGAACTGGCTGCAGGCGAAAGACAACGCACTGCCCCACTGGCCCGCCCCCGTCTCGGTGGTAAGCCGCTTGATGCCGAACTGCCTGTTGTAGTAAGCCTGGGGGATCGCCGTGTTGGGCTTGTGACTCCCCGGAGGGCTCGCGCCCTCGTTCTTGTAGAAGATCTTGGCGGGGGTGCCCAGGTACTTTTCCAGGGCCGTGGCACGGCACAGGGGCGTGGGCCTCCACATGAGGAGCCTCTCCAGCACCTCGTCGGGAATGGTGATCCATCGCTCCGTGCTTACCTCCTGCTCGATCAGGTTCATCGGGAAGATCGGTGCCAGCATGTCGGGCGTGATGGGCTGCCCCGTGGCAGGGTTGAGAGGCGGCGGCAGAGGCGTCGGCATATCCGCCTGAATGTTGTACCACGCCCTCGGCATATCCTTCTCATTGAGAAACACCTTCTTTTCCATGGTCCCCTCCTTGTTGTTCGTTTTGGTGGGTCGTCTTCCCGACCCCCGTTCCGGTCCCGTGCACATAAAAAAGGGGGCCATGAGTCTCAACCCATGGCCCCCATACAAAAAAAGGCCATGGACGGTGTGAAACCGTCCATGGCCGATTATGTCCGGTTCCACACCTACATGATCCGCCACCACCAGAGATATGCCTTGTTTACGGCCCTGTCAGTCATAGTGTTCTCGTTTTAGCACAACGGCCCCGGTCTGTCAACAGAAATTGCGCCGCCCCCCTTGTGTCTGTTGACAGGCCTTCCGTTTCCGATTATAACCATCATGATGCCTGGGTGGCGGAACGGGTAGACGCAAGGGACTTAAAATCCCTCGGTGCCGGGCACCGTACGAGTTCGAGTCTCGTCCCAGGCATTAATGATTTTAAATAGTTACCGATTTCTCAGGTTTACCATTTTCCTGTTCATCGAGGTCCGTCTGAACATTGTCTGAACTTTTCACGCTTTTTTCCTTTGCCAGAAAGCGATCCAAGTTCTTCAGCGCGCTTACCGCGTCATCCTGGTCCACTGTGTTGTACCGGGCAAACATGGACAGCGTTTTGTGTCCGGTCAACTTCATGATGACGGTTTTGTCAACGCCCGCTTTTCTCATGTTGGTGTTAAATAACCCTCCCCCCTCTGTCAAGACAATTATGAGGCATATTTAAGGTGGACTCCCTCCCCTATCAGTGGTGTTGGTTTTGGGGCTTTGGCCGCCCCATAGTAGACCTCATAAGGGGTCCTGTTGCCGAGCGCCGAGTGCAGCCGTTCCTCATTGTATCGCCGGAAGAAGTCTCGTAGGCTCCGTATCGCCTCCCATCGGCGACCGCAGTTCCATAATCGCATCTAAGACATACAGGGCAGGCAGGCTGTCGCCCGCGGGAGAGGCCGTGCAGATGTTGCCGCCAAGGGTTGCCACGTTGCGCAGAGCCGGAGAGCCTACCGTGCCGCAAGCCCGCCTCAGCAGATCGGGGATGTCCGGATGCCCTGCTATTTCGGACATGGTAATCATCGTGCCGATGCGGGTTTTTGAACCGTCTCTCACCACGCCATTCAGCTCGTCCACCCCGTTGAGAAAGACCAAAGGGACGGTCTGGCCGGTTCCTACGGCCCGGGCATGACGCACCATGATGTCCGTGCCTCCCGCGTAGAGTATGCCACCGTCTGCCTTCGCCCCGGCTGCGGCCTCGATTGTCTCCGGATAGATGTCGGTAGAGGCTACCATAGGTCTCCCCTTTTCCGGGCCGCCATGGTAATGGCCTCCACAATCATGGTATAGCCGGTGCAGCGGCAAAGATTGCCTGCCAGCGCCTCACTGATGGTTTCTTCGTCGGCCGCCGGAAAATCTCTCAATAATGCGTAGGCGGTGATGATCATCCCCGGCGTGCAGAACCCGCATTGAACCGCTCCGGCGTCGTTGAACGCCTGGGAAAGGACTGCAAAACCGGGGGTTGATCGCAACCCCTCGATGGTGGTAACGGACCTGCCGCGCACGGCGCCCGCTGCCGTGAGACACGAAAGAACGGCTTTTCCATCGAGCAGGATCATGCAGGCGCCGCATTCACCCTCCCCGCAGCCTTCTTTCGCTCCGGTGAGTTTGAACTCCCCGCGCAGCACATCCACCAGACGCGTATCCGGAGAGGCACTGGTCTCTACCGGGGTGCCATTCAGTTCAAAGGGTATGGATGCGGTCATGGTTTTTCCATCATCCTCTGCATCAGATACTCAGGCGAAACGGGCAACTGGGTAATCTCAACGCCGCAGGCATTCGCGACCGCATCGGCTATGGCCGGGGCCACCGCGACAAGGGGTGGCTCACCGACACACTTCGCGCCGTACGGGCCCTCGGGATAGGGGTTCTCCACAAGGATGCATTCCATAGCCGGGACGTCGAGAGATCCGGGTATCATGTAGTCCGTCAAAGAAGCGATCATGGTATCCGGGGGGGTCGATTCGAGCAACGCGTAACCCAACCCCTGAATCGCGCCGCCCTCTATTTGACCGCGCACGATGCGCCCGTCTATGGCCGTCCCTATGTCCAGAGCCATCCAGAGATGACGCACCGTGACCTGCCAGGTGACCTTATCCACCTCCACCTCGGCGACAACCGCCCCCCATACGTATGAATGGAAAGGGTCGCCCCGTTTTTTCCTCCCGTCCCACCGTACATGAGGGGGCTGCCCGCATTGTTCGATGATGCGGATTTCGCCGGGCTCATCCAGGTGCGGTTTAAGTTTTTCCGCCGCGTTCTTGAGTGTACGCCCCAACAGTACCACCGACATGGATGCGCCCGTGATGGTGACCGGAGGGGCATCATCTGTGTCGACATCATGATAGACGACCCGTTCGATGGGAATACCCAGCGTCCTTGCAACGATCTTGCGAAAGGCCGTGTGAAGACCCTGACCCATGTCCACCAATTCTGAAAGAATTTCTATGGACCCGTTTTCGTGCTTCACTAGTCCCACCGCCCGGTTTACCAAGGGTGTTTCGGTGTCCACAGAAAACGGGGCACCGAAGCTGAACATTGCCTGGCCTATGCCAAAGAGCCTGCCATGAGCCTTGGGCAGCGAGGCAATCCGGTTTTCGTAATCGGATATCTTTTTTACCGACTCCACAACTTCGGCAAGGGAAACATGGTGGTGATACACGCCTCCGGTCAGTGTAGGGTTGCCCTGGCGGCTGAAATAATGTGCCTTGAAGGCCAACGGCTCCTCGCCCAATTTACGGGCCAGGGCGTTCATATGGGTCTCGAGGGCAAAAAAGGATCTGCGGTGCGCCGAACCCTCGGAATGCGCCGCCCATGGGGTTGTTTGTCGCCACCGCCCGGCCTCTGGCCCTGGCGGCTGGAAAATGATAGACACCCGTCGCCTTTTTCAGCCCGTTGTTCAGGACCATTTCGCAAGACAAGGCATACCCGCCGGCCTGGAAGAGTACATCAATATCGAGGGCGGTAATTTGCCTGTTTTCATCAAGGGCTGTTCGAACAACTATCCTGGACGGGTGGCGCTTGGTGGTGGCAAGCATGTCTTCTTCCCGTGAATAGGTCAACCTGACAGGCCTGCCGGATTTTCGGGCGGCGAAGGCGGCATGTCCGGCGAGGATGAACGGTGGTTCTATCTTTCCTCCGAACCCCCCGCCGACAGGCGTCTGGCGTACGCAAAACCGTTCAGGGTCCCAGCCGAAGGCCCCGGCAAGGGTCAAACGCAACGCGTGCGGCCCCTGGGTTGAGGCATATACGATTATCCGTTCACCATCGGGTACGGCCACGACCCCTTGCGGTTCCATGTACAGATGTTCCTGATAGCCGGTTCGGGTCACGGTTTCAAAAATCTCCGCGCAATCCGAAAAAGCCTGTTCCACCTCTCCGTACTGGAAAATCTCTTCTGCACATACGTTGTTGTCCCCGTGCAGGGGAGGATAGTTGTTCGAAAGGGCATCGTCCATAGTCTTGATAGGCGGTATCTGTTCATATTCAATATGAACTTCCCCGGCCAGTTTGCGGGCCAGGCGGATATCCGGGCCGACCACGAGCATAATCGGCTGCCCTATGTAGTTGACCCGGCCTTCGGCGAAATAAGGACACGGATCGCGAAAGAAAACGACCTGGTTTTTGCCCGGAATGTCCGTTAGGTCAACCACGAAGTATCCCTCGGGCATTTCAGGCGGTTCTACCTTCACTATCTTTGCCCTGCGCGAAGTGGAGCGCACGGTCACGGCATCGAGTGCCCCCGGGAACTGCATATCCCGTATAAAGAGCGTTTCTCCGGCACATTTGCCTGGGGTATCAGCCCTGTCGCTGTTGTGTAGAAGGTCCATAACAGCAGATTAGCCGACCTCATTTTTCTCTGTCAAGCAACTCTCCAGAGAAACCGGCCGGTTTCGAGCAGTAAAGGAAACAGGGGTCAGGGCAGAAGGTCGCCAGGATAACAGGTTCCCGGAATGTTGAGCGGGATACTTCGAACCTCAAAGGAACAAATATGTTGTTTTCCCAAAAGGTGGAACGGATTTTCAGATAACCCGAATCATGATATGGTATGGAAATCCGGCACCCGGACCTGGTATCACAATCCCCGCGCAAGGAGGTGTTCCGTGAGGATCAGGAGACTTGAGGAAATCGAAAAGACGAAGGTCACCATGGAGGAGGCTCGGGGCGCCTGGAAGCAGGTACCCATCTCGAAGGCGGACGGGAGCCCTTCCTTCTCGTTCCGTGTCTTCACCCTCGAGCCCGGCGGCCACACCCCTTACCACACCCACCCCTTCGAGCACCTCAACTATATCATCGAGGGAGAAGGGATCCTGGTCGACGAGAAAGGGGTGGAGCATGCCGTGGCGCAAGGGGAGTTCGTTCTGGTCCTGCCGGGGGAGAAGCATCAGTACAGGAATAATTCCGGAGGAACCTTCGCCTTCGTCTGCGCCGTGCCGAAGGAATACGAGTAGAACCCCTACCGGTCCAGGACATCCCGGATCTTCCGGGACAACTCCTGGAGGTTGAAGGGCTTCTGGATGAAGCCGTCGCAGCCCCGGTTGAGGATCTCCTGGGCCTGGCCGTTCAGGCTGTAACCGCTGGAGAGGATGACCCGGACCGACGGGTTCAGCTCTCTCAGGCGGGTGAAAGTCTCTCCCCCGCTCAGTTCGGGCATGACCATGTCCACGATGACGAGGTCGATTTCTGTCCCCTTATCCCCGTAGAGACGAAGGGCCTCCCGACCGCCCGCCGCCGTCGTGACCCTGTAGCCCAAGGACTCGAGCATCTGCCTGCTCACCGAAAGGATGGCGGGTTCGTCGTCCACCAGGAGGATGGTCTCCGCCCCCCGCCGGATCGCTTGGTCTACCGGCTTTTCGACCTCCGATTCCCTCTCGCTTGCCGGAAGGTAGATGGTGAAGGTGGTGCCCGACCCGGGCTCGCTGTACACATTGATGAGGCCGCCGTGGCCCTTCACGATGCCGTACACGGAGGCCAGCCCGAGGCCCGTTCCCCGCCCCATCTCCTTGGTGGTGAAGAAGGGCTCGAAGATCCGCCCGCGGGTCTTTTCGTCCATCCCCACGCCGGTATCGGTGACCGAGATTTTGACGTACCGTCCCGGCACGACCGCGTACGGCTTCGCGTAGGTCTCGTCCAGCACCACGTTGGTCGCGTCGATGTACAGCTCGCCGCCTCCGGGCATTGCCTGCCAGGCGTTGACGTAAAGGTTGAGCAGGACCTGGTCGATCTGACCACGGTCCGCCTCCACCGCCCACAACCCGTTCTGGAAGCTCGTGCGGATGGTGATCTCCTTCTTGGTCCTCCCGAACATGGAGGCGCCCCGTTCGATCACCTCCCGTACATCGAGGGGCTTCACCTCGTACCGTCCCCCCCGGGCGAAGCCTAAAAGCTGTTTGGTCAGCTCCGCTCCGCTCCGCACCAGCTCTTCGATGCTCCGGAGTTTGTCGTGGTGGGGGTGATGGGGGTCCATGGCGAAGAGCATGAGCGACGTGTACCCCTGGATACCCATGAGGAGGTTGTTGAAGTCGTGGGCGATGCCTCCGGCCAGGGTCCCGATGGCCGTCATCTTCTGGCCCTGGGTGATTTGGGCCTCGAGGCGCTTCCTCTTCGTGATGTCCAGGTGGGTGCCGCAGGCCCGGATCGGGTTCCCCTCTGCGTCGCGGGAGATCACCCTGCCCTTGTCGAGCACCCAGACCCACTCGCCTGACTTGTGGCGCAGCCGGTGCTCGGTCTCGTAGAAGGGGAGTTCGCCCCTCAGGTGCTTCTCCAGCTCCTCAAGGACCCAGGGAAGATCCTCCGGATGGATCAGTCGTTTCCACGCCTCGAGATCAGGCGCGATCTCCTCCACACTGTAGCCGAGCATCTCCGCCCATCGGTCGTTCACCGTGATGGTTCCCGACGGTACGTGCCAATCCCACATCCCGAGATCCGCCCCCTTCAGGGCGAGGTCGAGGCGCTCCTCGCTCCTTCGGAGGGCGTCCACCGCCCTCTTCTGGTCGGTTATGTCCAGGGCGGTGAAGGTGACCCCCTTGGCATGATCCTCGGGATCGAGAGGGGTGGAACTGAGGAGGACGTCGATGATGGTACCGTCCTTCCTCTGCCACTTCGTTTCCACAGACCCCGTGCCCCGGGCCCGTATCTGGGCATACTTCTCGGTACCCACAAATTCGAAGTCCTCGTCCGTGGGATAGAGGATCCGGGCGCTCTTCCCCACGAGCTCCGCCCGTCCGTATCCGGTCATCTCGCAGATGCGGTCGTTCACCTGGAGAAGGAGGCGGTTCGATACGAGACCGATGCCCACCGGCGCCGCCTTGAAGATGGAACGCAGCCTCGCTTCGCTCTCCTGAAGCGCCTCTTCGGCCCGCTGCCGCGATGTGATGTCCTCGAAGGCCAGGAGAAAGTCGCCTGAATCGAGCCTTACCACCGTGATGTTGGCGATCTTTACGGATCCGTCCTTGCACGTCACTGCGAAGGAGCGCCTCCCCTGCTCACCCGCACCCGGCCCGGCCACATCCTCCCGCCAGGCCTGCACGGCTGCGTGCCGGTCGGTACGGACAGGGAAGGCTAGTTTCATGAAGGACCTTCCGTCAGGGAGATCGTTGAGGTCATAACCAAAGAGACTTCTGAACTTCGGGTTGATATACCGGTAGCACCCTGTCCTGTCCGTCAGGATGAGGCCTACCGGTGCCCCGTCGGCCACGAACTTGACGAACTCTATCTCTTCCAAAGATGCCCCCCGGTCCCGATCCGATGCGTGGTCCTACATCGAAAACAATTGTATACGGGGCAGGAAGAACAGTCAATGTGAAAAAAGACAGGTCAGGGCAGGAGGAGGTGGCTGTGCTCTTTCAGCCAGAGGCGCCGGGCTTTGAAGTCGGGCATCGCCTTTTCCACAGCCTGCCAGAACTCCCGGGAGTGGTTCCTGTGGGCCAGGTGCATGAGTTCATGGACCACCACGTAGTCCACAACGGGTTGGGGTGCCATGACAAGACGCCAACTGAAGGACAGGGTGTTTCTGGGGGAACAGGACCCGTACCTCCGGCGGGCGCTCGTGATACGGACGACCCCGGGAGAGAGGCCCAATCCGGTCGCCCACCTGGCTACCGCCTCCGTGAGGACCACCCGCGCTTTATTCTTGTACCACTCGACGAACTCATCACGCGCCGCCGCAATCCGATCGGGGCCGAGAAGGAAGGTGCCGTTCCGGAAGACCAACCCCGTGTACCGGTCCATGGCCGGGTCGACGACCAGGGGATATCTGTCCCCGAGACAGAAAAACTCTTCGCCGGGAAGGAAGGACCGGGTGGAAAGCCGTGCATCCTCCCGTCTCTTTCTCTCTCCCAGCTTTCGCCTGATCCAGGGGAGTCTCCCCTGAAAAAACCTTTCCACCTCTTCAAGGGGCGTATGCCAGGGGACACGGATCACCACCCTGCCGTCGCCCGCAATCTGGAGGGTCATCGTCTTTTTTCGCTTGCGGCTCCTTACGAGGGCATAGGAAAGGGGTGCCATGTCAGAGTTCTATTCCCTCTCCCGGACTCGGTACATAGGTGACAAGACCCAGTTCCCTCTGCACCACCTTCTCGAATTCAAGGGACACTTGTTCCTCGCCGTGGACCAGGAAGACCTTTTCCGGTCTCCTGCTGAAGGCCCCGAGCCACTCGATGAGTTCACCCTGGTCGGCGTGGGCTGAAAAACCGCCGATCGTATAGATCCTTGCCCTCACCGCAAGCTCTTCCCCCAGGACACGGACACGCTTCGCCCCGTCCACAATATAACGGCCCAGGGTGCCCCTCACCTGGAATCCTGTGAAGATGACCGAGCATTCGGGGCGCCAGAGATTGTGCTTGAAGTGGTGTCTGATCCGGCCCCCCTCGCACATCCCGCTTCCGGCGATGATGATGGCCCCTGACCGGATCTTGTTCAGTTGCTGGGATTCCTCCACTGTGGCGGTGAAGTGGAGCTTCATCCCCTCGATACCCCGGAATTTGAAGAGGCGCAGAGATTCTTCGTCAAGGTACTCGGGGTGGTCGAGGTAGACCTTCGTGGCCTTGGTGGCAAGGGGGCTATCCACATACACGTTGAGGTCCCCGAGGCGCCCTTCTCGCACCAACTGGCTCAGGACATAGAGGATATCCTGGGTTCGGCCCACCGAAAAGGCGGGGATGAGGACATTTCCCTTCCTTTTCAAGGTGTGCTCCACCGCCTCGGCAAGCTCGTCGATACTCTCCTCCATGCCTTTGTGATACCTGTTGCCGTAGGTGGATTCCATGACCACGTAGTCCGTCTCGCCCACGTGCTCAGGGTCCCTGATGATGAAGTTCCCCTTCTTCCCCACGTCGCCGGAAAAGACGATCTTCTTCTCTCCGCCTGGGCCCTTGAACCATATCTCCAGGGTGCCCGACCCGAGGATGTGACCCGCATCGATGAACCGGTACCTGAACACACCATCCAGGTCCTCCACGACGTTGTACGCCTTCCGCTCGAAGAGAGGGAGGCAGGCATCCACATCGGCCGTATTATAGAGGGGTTTGACTACTTCCTCCTTTCCCATGCGGAAGTTCTTCCTGGTGAGCCACTCGGCATCCTTCTCCTGGATATGGGCGGAATCGTACAGCATGATCTCCACGAGGTCCGCCGTGGCCGCGGTAGTGATCACGCAACCCTGATACCCTTCCCGGGCCAGTTTCGGGATGAGGCCGGAATGGTCCAGATGGGCGTGGGTGAGGAAGAGGCAGTCGATTTCCTTCGGATTAAAGGGAAAGGCTTTCCAGTTGAGGTCCTCCGAGTCCTTCCCCTGGTACATGCCGCAGTCCACGAGGACACTCACCCCCTCCGACTCGAGGAGGAAGCAGGAACCGGTGACCCTCCGTGTGGCGCCGAAAAAGCGTATCTTCATTCCTCACCTCTCCATCCGGGATTCGGCCCCGGGCTGCGGGCCACAGTGATTATATACATCCCCTTCGCTCCCTGGCAAGGAAGAGGCCGCCCTTCCATGCCCGTTTTGACAGCCTTCCCGGTCCTGTGATATGCTGACTGCCGCTCCATTAGCACACCCTTTCAGGAGGTTCCAGGTGGTGATCAAGAAGAAGCCCATATTCGGCCTGTTGGCCTTGTGTCTTACCGTGCTTTTCCTGCTCTTCACCGTCCTCGAGTCCACGTCCGATGCCAGGGCCGGGGGAGGCCGCAGTTCAGGATCCCGGGGGTTCAGCTCAGGGGGCGGTTCCTACCAGAGGAGCACGCCTTCCCAGCCGTCGGGCGCCTACCAGCAAAGGCAGCCCACCGCCCCCACTGCGCCCGTGCCCCAACCCCAGCAGCCAAGCTTCGGCAGAAGCCTTCTCTACGGCATCGGCGGCGGTCTGCTGGGCGGCATGATCGGAAACATGCTCTTCGGGGGCCGCGGTTGGGCCGGAGGACCCGGCATGGGCGGGGGCTTCGGTTTCGGCGACATCATCATCATCCTTGTCATCCTCGGCATCGTCTACTTCGTGGTCAAGCGTTTCCGGGCGAGACGGCAGATGGAGATGGCCGGGGCGGGCGGCGGGAGTTACGGTCAGTACTCATACGCAGAGCCGGCACCGCAACCTGTCTACGACGCACCGGCCCAGGGCGATCCCGCATCCCGGGGTCTCGGCCACATCATGAGCATGGACCCCTCCTTTAACGAGCAACGATTCAGGGAGGAGGCGGAAGATATATTCTTCAAGATTCAGGGTGCCTGGACCAGGAGGGATTTGAGCCCCGTGAGAAACCTGCTCACCCCCCAGATGCTGAACACCTTCCAGGAAAACATCAACAGGGACCTTGCCGCCAAACAGATCAACCGCCTCGAGAATATCGCCGTCAGGCAGGTGGAGATCGTGGACGCCGTCCAGGACCAGGGAGAGGAGTATATTACCGTCAAGTTTCTGGCCAGCCTCCTCGACTACTACGTGGACGAGTCGACGAACCAGGTCGTCTCGGGCAGCAGCAGCGACCCGGTCAAGTTCCTCGAATACTGGACCTTTCACAGAAGGGTGGGCGAGAGAAGCTGGGCACTGGCCGGCATCACCCAGGAAAGGGATTACTAAGGAAACAGGAGCGAGGCTCAGGGTAAAAGGTTAAAAGAACCGGAATCACCCATAAAAAGAGACACATCGGCGTTCCGGGTTGGAGGCGAACCCTGCGACCCGGATTTTTTTATCCGGCCCCGGCCGCGCTGACACAATGTGGTCAGCGGGGCCTTCTATACTTGGAGCAGAAAACCCGCGAGGGGACCGTCAGGGCGCTGAGGGCAGCCGCTCCGGGATCCCGTGTTTACTTTGACTGCCCGATTTCTTATCATGGAGGAAGGGGATTTGAGATTTCAAATTTCACATTTCAGATTCCGAAGGATGGGAGATGAGTGAGTCCGTGTTGATAGGTATCCTGGTTGCCGCGACAGCCATCCTCGTACTTCAGATCCTTCTCCTGCGGCGGAAGGCGACCGTCGACACAGACCCTGTCCGGCACATGTTCGAGTCCGTGGAGAGATCCTACGAACGGGCCGAGCGCCTGATCAGGGAGGAGATGACGGCCAACCGGGAGGAGACCTCCGCGGCCTGGCGCCAATCCCGGGAGGAGTTGGCAGGCGCGCTCAAGGGCGTTGGGGACACGATCAACCGGCAGCTTGCCGCGTTGACCCAGACCAATGACCAGAAACTCGAGAAGGTCCGCGAATCGGTGGAGGTGAGGCTCGAGGGACTGCAGAGGACCACTGAGGGCAAACTTCAGGAGATCCGGGAGGAGAACAGACAGCAGCTTGACCGGATGAGGGCCACGGTGGACGAAAAGCTCCAGGGCACCCTGGAGAAGCGCCTCGGTGAATCCTTCAGGCAGGTGAGCGAGCGCCTCGAACAGGTTTACAGGGGACTCGGCGAGATGCAGGTCCTGGCGAGCGGCGTGGGAGATCTGAAGAGGGTGCTCACCAACGTGAAGACCCGGGGCACCTGGGGCGAGGTCCAGCTCGGGGCCATGCTGGAACAGGTACTCACGCCGGAGCAGTACGACCGGAACGTGGCGGTAAAGGGCGGCGCCGAGCGGGTGGAGTTCGCCGTCAAGCTCCCGGGGAGGATGGACGGGGGCGACGACCTTGTCTGGCTCCCCATAGACGCCAAATTCCCCCAGGAGGATTACCAGCGCCTTCTGGAGGCCCAGGAGAAGGCGGACGCGGATCTTGCCGAGGCGGCCGGTCGGCAGCTTGAAAACAGGATCAGACAGTGTGCGGCGGACATCTCGAGGAAATACCTCAATCCGCCGAAAACGACCGATTTCGCCATCCTCTTTCTTCCCACCGAAGGACTCTTCGCAGAGGTGATACGGCGCCCTGCCCTTACCGATCATCTCCAGCGCGAATGCAGGGTGGCCGTCGCCGGCCCCACCACCCTCTGGTCCGTCCTGAACAGCCTCCAGATGGGCTTCAGAACCCTGGCCATCGAGAAGCGGTCGAGTGAGGTCTGGAAACTCCTTGCCGCAGTCAAGACGGAGTGGACCGCATACGGCGAGGTGCTGGGCAGGGTGCAGAAGAAGCTCCACGAGGTGTCGGAGACCGTCGAGAAGGCACAGGTCAGGAACCGCGCCATCGGCAAAAAGCTCAAGGACGTGGAGACCCTGCCCGGTGACGAGGCCAAGGCGCTTCTTGTGCCGGCCGGGGAGGACGATCGCCCGGCGGGGACGGAGGACGGGCAGCCTTGAGCCCCGGGGGACAGCCTTCTCAGGTCACCACGGTCACCTCCTCTGCCGGGGCGGGGAAGACCTACAACCTTGCGGCCCAGTACTTGCGCCTTCTTCTTTTTCACCGCTTTCAACCTGATTCGCCGGGGAGCGACGTATCCAGTATCGTGGCCATAACCTTTACCAACAAGGCGGCGGCAGAGATGCGTTCCCGTATCATCGAGTGGATGAAGCGCATTATCCTCGACCTGCCCTTCGAGGGTTCTCAGAAAACACCCATGGACGAGATCTTCGCCAACCTGCCCGAGGGCGCATCCCATGACCGATCTCTGATCCGGTCCCTCGTCTCCTCCGCCTTCGAGCAAATCCTGCGCAATTTCTATGCCTTCAAAGTGGGGACTATCGACAGCTTCGTCCATCTCATCCTCAGGGCCTCCGCCTTTCGCCTCAATCTCCCCCCTGACTTCGAAGTGTCCACCGATTCGACCGGCCACATGGAGGCCCTCCTCCAGGAATGCCTCCAGAGGATCCTCGAGGAGCGGCCGGTGCGGGAAGACTTCGACCGTTTTCTCTCGGACTACATGGCCGTGGAGGGGCCGCGGGCAAGCTGGGTACCTACCTCCGCCATCCGGGAAGCCATTTTCCGCTTCTGGAACGAAGAGGCCAAGGAGAACCGGGAGTTCCGGCACCCGCCTTCACCCGAAGAGGTCGGTGCGGCACGATCGAGGATCAGGAGGGCGGCCGAAGAACTCATCGTGGCCATGAGGGTTACGGCAGGCCTCAAGGTCAACAAACAGTTCCAGGGTGTCCTCGAGAAACTGGTCGCGGGAGACCCCGAAGACTTTCTGAAAAGCAGGTTCCTCCTCAAGCCGACCCTTCAGGAGTGTCTCAATCAGGGAAGCGCCCCGGTGACCGACGATCTCGTCGCGCTCTGGCGGGAAATGAGACAGGCCCTCTCCCTTTTCTGCGAGACCGCGGCAGCCTCCAAGTTCAGGGCCTATCTGGGCATCTACAGCCTCTTCAAGACGATCCTCCGGACCGAACTGGTCTACAAGAAACAGGTCGTCCTCATCGACGAACTGAACAGGCTGCTCCAGCGTGTCGTCACCCGGAACGAATTCATACCGGAGATCTTCTACACCCTGGCGAGCCGTTACAGTCACTTCCTCATCGATGAATTCCAGGACACCAACCACCTCCAGTGGCGCAACATCGAGGTGCTCGCAGCGGAGGCCCTGGCCAAGGGAGGCACCCTCTTTCTCGTGGGAGACAAGAAACAGGCCATTTACCGTTGGAGGGGAGGCAGGGCGGAACTGGTGGACCATGTGGCCCTCAGGTATCGGGCCTACGGGGTGGACGACCTGGTCCTCTCCACCAATTTCCGGAGCGGCGAAGTCCTCGTCACCTTCTTCAACCGGGTGTTCGACAGGGAAAATCTGAGGTCCCTCTGTACCGGCCTCCTGAGAGATCATAACAGGGACGGCGCGGAAAGGGTGCTGGCCGCCTACAGGAATTCGCGACAGGAGACCTATGGGCCCCGTCTCGGAACCGGGTACGTTCGGGTGGAAAGGATCACCGAGGAGGATGAGGAGGGTCATGACAGGGATGTCTTCTCGAAGGAGGAGAGGTTCACGGTAACAGAGGAACGCTTCAAGGACCTGATCCGCGAACTCCTCGAAACGCAGGGCCGCAACGAGGAAGACGTGGCAGTCCTCGTCAGGACACGGGAGGAGGCCGAGTTTATCGTCCAGATCCTCCTCCAGATGGGTCTCCCCGTGGAATCAGAGATCACGGTCAATATAAAGAACAACGCCCTCGTCAATGAAATGGTCAGTTTTCTCTTCTTCCTCGATCGACCGGACGATGACGTGGCCTTCGCGGCCTTCGTCACGGGACAGATCTTTTCCACGCAGGGAGGGCCCGACAGGGAAGACATGCGGAGACTCATCGAGAAAGGAAGGCTCGCAGGGGCAGGGCAGCCCCTTTACCTCACCTTTTCCGAGGCTTATCCTTCGCTCTGGTCAAGCCATTTCGAGCCCCTTTTCAGAAAGGCGGGCTACCTTCCCCTCTACGACCTTCTGGTCCTGTTCATCAAGCGATGGCAGGTCCTTGCCCGTTTCCCCGATGAGGCACCCTTTGTGCTCCACCTCTGTGAGCTGGCCAAGGGGACCGATCCCTCGGTAGGGCAGAACCTGAGCGCCTTTCTCGGGTGGTGGTCCGGAGAGGCGCCCCAGGGGGTCCCGCCCCAGGAACGGGAGACCCCCTTCCTCCTCAAGACAGTGGAAGGATCGGGGGCACTGAAGGTCATGACGATCCACAAGGCCAAAGGTCTCCAGTTCCCCCTGGTCATACTCCCCTTCGTGACCCTTGCCGCCTTCGGCTCCACAGATGGAAGGAACAGATCCCGTTTTGTCGCCGAGGATAAGGGGGGTGACCATCTCCGGCTGCTCTGGGTGAAGCACGACTTCACCGACCACTCGGCCGGATTGCGGGAGGTGTACGACAGGGCAGAGGAGCAGTACGTGGTCGATGAACTCAACAACCTTTATGTAGCCTTCACCCGGGCCGAAGAGGAGCTCTATATCTTTCTCTCTCACTCGGGGAAACGGAAGAACCGCCTCATCGACTACATCTTCGGCCTGGATGGCCTGAAGGGCCGCGGGGATGAATCCCGCCTGGCCCTGGGCAGGCAGAGAGGACGAGAAAAGAGGGTCCCGTCGGATGGAGCAGAGCGGCTCTTCAACCTCACCGTCTTCGACGACAAAGGGCCGGACCTTGGATGGATGTCACAGACGGGCGCCAAATTCGAGCCCCTGGACAGGGTCTCTCCCAACAGAATCAGGGCGAAGAGAAAAGGGGATGTGGTGCACTACATCCTGTCCCTCATCGAGACGCTGGGCGAGGAAGATCGTCTCGACGAGTGGGTCGAAAGGGGTGTGGGGCGATTCAGCGTCCCCTCCTACCGCGCCGCGATCCGGGAGACCCTCTCCCGTCTTCTCTCCCTCCATCCCGTGCGCCCCTTTTTCGTCCTCGAACCGGGAGACCGGGCATTCAGGGAGAAGGAAATCGTGGATGGAAAGGGGCAGACCCACAAAGTGGACAGGATCGTCCTGAGGCGGGACCGCGTGGAGGTCCTCGATTTCAAGACCGGGGAATCCCACGGCCCGGAGCACGAAGAGCAGGTACGGACTTATGGGGCCCTCGTGGGTGCCCTGTACCCCGGCAAGATTGTAAAGCGCTTTCTCCTCTACGTGGATGAAGGCGCCCTGTACGAGGTGTAGCCGTGGCAGGACCGGTCTATGCCGTGCCCTTCGGGACCGACTTCATTGCGGAACTCGTCCGCTTCATGGAGAGACAGGGCAGCGACCCCGAGCGGACCGCCGTCGTTTTTCCCGGAAAAAGGCCCGCCCTCTATCTGAGAAAGGCCCTGAGCAAAGGAAAAGGGGTGCCCTTCTACCCTCCCATGGTCTTTTCCATGGAAGGGTTCATGGACTACACCGCGAGGAAGGGCTTCCCCGATTTTGCGGATCTCGGATACCCGGACGCCCTGTGCCATCTCTACGACACCCTGAACCGGTCCAAAACCTTTGAAGGGCACCCCCTCAAGGAACGGGGGTTCGGCGACTTCTTTTACTGGGGCGGCTATCTGCTCGAATTCATCAATCGTCTGGACACCGAGGACGTGGCCCCTGCCGCGTTGCAGTCCGTGGAGAAGAATGCCGAGATCGGGTACGATGTGCCTGGCACGGTCAACCGCCTGCTGGCCCACATCGGCCTGCTGAGGGAGGAGTTCCACGCCCTCCTTCTCGACGCACGAAGTTTCACCAGGGGCTTCAAGTATCTCCAAGCCAAGAAGCATGTGGGCGAGGCGTCCTTCGATGAGTTCGACAGGGTCTATTTTGCCGGCCTTTTCGGTCTCACGGCCACGGAGCGGGCCGTGACCATGGGGTTGTGGCACAGGGGTGTGGGTGAGTTGATCTTTGAGGGCGACCCGGATGAATGGGATACCCTCTCCAGGTTCGTCAACCGGCTTGGCGCCCCCGTGGAGGTCCTGGGAGGAGGGATCCGATCCGGAGGATCCCTCTCCATCCATTCGGGCTTCGACGTCCATTCTCAGGTCCTCAAGACGTTGCCCGTACTGGCGGACCGGACGGCGGAAAAGACGGCGGTGGTCCTCCCCGGATCGGACAGCCTCTTCCCCCTTCTCTCTTTCGTCGCCGAGCGGGTCCCGGCGCGGTACAACATCTCTCTCGGGTATCCCGTGTCACGAACGGGGGTATTCGAGCTCATTGCGGCGATCCTTGCGGCCCAGTCCGCCCTGCGGACGGGAACTGCCTATCCGGCATCGTCCTACCTCACCCTCATACTCAACCCCTTCGTCAAAAACCTGGTCCTCGACAGAGAAACAAGGCCCGCCGTCCTTGCAGCCGAGGGTCTTCTGACCGGGGACGAGCCCGGCAGCCGCCTTGCCAACAAGCCTTACATCGCCCTATCCGAGGTGGAGGAAGAGTTGAAACGCCTGAGGAGCAGCGAGGATGCCGCCGTGATGGAGCAGATCCATGGAATCCTCTGTCGCCCCTTTCAGGATGCAGCCACAGTGGGCGACCTCTGCCGCCACCTGGAGGAGGCCCTTCGCACCATTCTGAGCCGTACCCCGGTCCGCTCCTATGTCCTTTCGGGCGAGATATTCAAGAAGGTCTTCGAACTTCTGGAAGAGCTGACCATGTCGCAGGTGAGCGGCCTGCGCTTCCATCCCCGGGACCAGGAGAATCACCGTCAGATCTGTGAATTCCTGCTCCGTGTCCTCGGTGCGGCGACTATACCTTTCGACACGAAACCGATCGAGGAGGTGGAGATCATCGGCCTGCTCGAATCGAGGACGCTCCGGTTCGACAGGGTCCTCATCCTCGACCTGAACGAGGGTGTCCTCCCCGGTGCGACGGCCATAGACCCTCTCGTGCCGGTGGGCGTCTACGGTATCCTCGGTCTCCCCTCGCCGGAAGAGGCCGAGGAGATTTATCGCTACAATTTCTACCGCCTCATCAGATCGGCCCGTGACGTCCATCTCTTCTACATCGACAGCCCCGAGAGGCCGAGGAGTCGTTACCTCGAGCAGCTGCTCTGGATGAAGGAAAAGGCAGAAGGAAGGCTCGGCGTCCTCGAGGTACAGCGATTCCTCCCCAGAATAAGTCTCAAACACAGGGATGAAATCACGGAGATTCGAAAAAGCGACCAGGTCATGAGGGTTCTCGCCGAAAAGGTCTATTCACCCTCCCAGCTCGACACCTACATCCGCTGTCCCCTCGCCTTCTACTACCTCCACGTCCTCGGCCTGGAATCACGAAAAACTTTGACCGGGGACATGGAGCCCACAGAGCGGGGCAGCATAATCCACGCCATCCTGCACAGGACCTTTTTGCCTTTCCGCGGCATGTCGATCACCCCCGCCATGGAGGAGCAGCTCGTCACCAGCCTGAGGGTGTCCATCACAGAGGCCTTCCGGGACCGGATCGTAACAGGCGAGCACTACCTCTTCATGAATCTTGCCTCCCACAAACTTGAAGGTTTTCTCCGCAAGGAGGTGGGAGAGCGGACCGAACCCTTCACCGTCACGCACCTTGAAGAGCGGGTGGAGGGATCTCTCGATACGGACCGGGGACCGGTTCGTCTCCGGGGCATCATGGACCGGATCGACCGCTGCGGCCCCGACGGGATCTCCACCATCGTGGACTACAAGACCGGCGGAGGAAGGCAGTACCGCAAAGGGGTCCTCAAGAAGGCCGACCCGGAGTCGCTACCGCATATCCACGCCTTTATCCCCACCCTCCAGCTACCCCTCTATCTTCACCTTTTCGGCACACGAGAGGGTCTTCCCCTCTCCAGGCTCCGCGCCAGGATCGTCCTGCTGGGAAGCGACGACGAGGAGCACCTTCTCTGGAAGGAAGGGCCCGAAGACGAGGAGACAACCCTATCCTTCTATCTTACGGCTGCACGGACGGTGCTGAGCACCCTTCTTGACCCTTCCGCACCCTTTCGCCCCTTCGACGAAAAAAGGTGTGCCTCCTGTGACGTGAAGGCCCTCTGCCACCGGTAGGAGCCGCGAAGATCCTCGGTTGCGACAAAAAGGGTGAAAAACACCAATTCCTTCTTGACAGAAATTCCCTTTCATTTACAATTGAGTAAGAAATCCGCCACACAATCACACAAAAGGGGGTAGCGATGGCAACGAAGAAGCAGACAGCGACCAAGGCTCCGGAGAAAAAGGCACCGGCGAAGAAGGCTGCACCGGCGAAGGCAGCACCCAAGGCGGCTGCACCGGCCAAACCGGCGGCAACGGCCAAGGCACCGGCGAAGAAGGCTGCACCGGCCAAACCGGCGGCAACGGCCAAGGCACCGGCGAAGAAGGCTGCACCGGCGAAACCGGCGGTACCCAAAGGCAGCACGTACACATGCGGTGTGTGCGGTCTCGTTGTGTCGGTGGATAGGGCCTGCGGTTGCGTTGAGGTCTGCGATCTTATCTGCTGCACGAAACCGATGAAGCTCAAGAAAGCCAAGGCGGTCTGACGGCACCGGACCGCCCGCGCGGCCCTCCGCAAAGCGTCCCGGGAGGGGCAAGGTTCGGTTGGCCACATCAGTCACGGTCCCCGGCTCATTCCTCAGACACAGTATTCAGGGCGGAAGACCCTTGCACACGCGGGATCTTCCGCCCGCGCATTTCCTGCCTCTCCATCGTCTGTCACTCGGCGAATCGCCGAACCCTACGCCCTGTCTCCGATCCTGAACCCGGAACATGGAGGATGCTGTTCTCAACAGGGTAGAAACAGGCTGCCGCCTTTCCTTCTCCAGGCTCACGGCCATAAACCTTTCTGAAGGGCAGTTGAAAAGGACAGTGCCCTTGTGATAGCCTTCAGACATATGTCGGCCGTCAAGGAATGGGAGCTCCTTCAAACGAAGGTAGACAGGGACTACCGGGTCTTCCAGATCGAGGTGGCCCACGCCCGCTCCCCCCGCACCAATCAGGTAAACGAATTCTACACCATCAGCACCAGGGACTGGGTGAACATCATCCCCCTGACAGAGAACAACGAGGTGGTGATGATCAAGCAGTACCGCCACGGGTCAAGGGAGATCACCCTGGAGATCCCCGGCGGCCTCGTGGACGACGAAGGGCCGGAGCAGGCCGCGATACGGGAGCTCCTGGAAGAGACGGGGTATGCCGGCGAGAAGGTAACCCACCTGGGCGCCACCAATCCCAACCCCGCCATCTTCAACAACCTGTGCCACACCTATCTCGTGGAGAAGGCACGGAAGGTCCAGGCCAAGAACCTGGATGCCGACGAGGACATCGAGGTGCTCCTTGTTCCTCTCTCCGAGATCCCTTCCCTCCTGAAAAAGGGCGCCATCAACCATGCCCTCGTGGTGATCGCCTTTCATTTCTACTTTTTCAGGAACTGCCGCACATAGAAGGCCATGGAACCCGGGATGCCCCCTATCCTTTCCATAGTCGGAAGGGCGAAGACAGGGAAGACCACCCTCATCGAGAAACTCATCCCCCTCCTGTGCGAGAAGGGATTGGAGGTAGCCACCATCAAGCATCACCACGGCCGGTTCGATATGGACGTGCCGGGCAAAGACACGGACCGCCATAAACGGGCCGGGGCAGTCCTCACCATCATCGCATCCCCGACCCGTATCGGTCTTGTCCGGGATCTGGACAGGGAACTGGACCTCCGGGAGATCGTCCGCTCCTACGCGGGCACGGTTGACCTCGTCATTACCGAGGGATACAAGAAGGCCTCCACGCCGAAGATCGAGGTCCTGTCCCCGACGGCAACGGAAGGACCTGCCTGCGCCGATGATCCGGACCTCATCGCCCTGGTCACGGACCAAGGGGGGCGATACCGCGTGCCGGTCTTCTCGCCCGGCGACCCGGTGGGCATCGTGCGCTTCATCATGGAGCGGGTGATCAGTAGAAGAGTCTCTTGAGTTCCTTCACCAGGGCGATGTTTTCCATGTGACCCGTGTGCCGGGCGCTGATCTTTCCCATCACCGGCCGGTTCAGAAGATAGATGTCCCCTATGAGATCGAGGATCTTGTGACGGACGAATTCGTCGGGGAAGCGCAGCCGCGTATTGATCACCTCGTCCTCACTCAGGATGATGACGTTGTTGATCCTTCCCCCTGAAGCGAGGCCCATCTTCATGAGTCTCTCGAAGTCCTTGATGAATCCGTAGGTACGGGCAGGTGCGATGTCCCTGACAAAGGCCTCCCTCCCCCCCGTGAAATGGTATCGCTGGAAACCGATGGGTCGGGCGTGGTCCAGCACGAACTCCACCTCGAAGGAATCAGAGGGCTCAACGGAAAGGTGCTGGCCCTCCCGGAGGCCGGTAAGTGCCACCGGCTGAGACACCCTGAGCGGTTCCACGCCGTCCTTCTGTTCCACGATACCCGCCTCTTCGATCTTGGCACAGATCTCTCCCGCCGATCCGTCGAAGATGGGCACCTCTTCGCTCACCTTCACGAGGAGGTTGGTGATACCGTACATATGGCAGGAGGCGAGGAGGTGCTCTATCGTCCGCACCACGCAGTTCTTCCCCTTCACCGACGATGCGTACCCTGCAGAAAAAACGTAGTCGATGAAGGCCGGTATCCGCTCGCCGTCGGGGATATGTTCAAAGACGATGCCCGTACCTTCGGGCATGGGAAGGAGGATCATGCCCGTCTTCACACCCGTATGAAGGCCTACACCGTAGACCACGATGCTTTTTCCCAGGGTCTTCTGACGCTGCACGTCGGTCCCCTTGAGCACCCCGACCTTCACGTCGGCCGAAGGCCCTTCCCGCCGCTCGGCCCCCGCCATACCCCGGGCGATGACCTCGAGTACCTTTTCGATGGAGAGGGGTTTTTCCAGGAAATCGTAGGCGCCCATCTTGACCGCCTCCACGGCGGTGGAGATGGTCCCGTGACCCGATATGACGATCACCATGGCGGCACCGTCGACCCTCTTGATTTCCTTCAGTACTTCCAGGCCGTCCATCTCGGGCATCCACACATCGAGGAGTACCGTCCCGGGATGCTCACGCCGGAAAATGGCAAGCCCGTCCCGTCCGTCCACCGCCTTGAAGACCTGAAACCCCTCGTCTTCAAGGATCGAGGAGAGACTCTCCAGGATCGCCCGTTCGTCATCGATGATGAGCACCTTCTCCATGGCCATAGTGTACGCGAAAGAACAGGGATTTACAACCTTCCCTCATTTGCACTTCCCCCTTCACGAAAAACCGGTTGTGTGGTATATTTGATTCTGTACGGGAGGCACAAAAGGCTTTTTGGACGAAAACAACGAGGAATCGCTTCTCAAAATATCTTTTGACGACACCAATATAGCCCGCAATCTCTTCGGTCCCAGGGAAGAAAACATCAAGTACCTGAGGAAGTACTTCAAGGTACGCACGAGTGTGCGGGGAAATCACCTCACCATCGTGGGAGACAGGAAAGAGGTGGAGAGCACCAACAAGGTGATCAGTGAGCTTCACGGCGCCGTCAAGAGAGGGTTTATCATCGGTCACGCAGACATCGACCAGGCGGTCCGTTACCTGTCCCACACCCAACGGGGAATGGGCGAACTCTACGAAGACCAGATCTACATCCTTCCCTCCCGCAAGGTGGTGACCCCCAAGACCGCCAACCAGAAAAGCTACGTGGATGCCATCAAGAAGCACGATATGGTGATCGGCATCGGACCGGCGGGCACAGGAAAGACCTACCTGGCCATGGCCATGGCCCTCTCCGCCTTCTACAAGAAGGAGGTTTCCCGTATTATTCTGGCAAGGCCCGCCATAGAGGCAGGGGAAAAGCTGGGCTATCTTCCGGGCACCATGTACGAGAAGGTGAACCCCTACCTCCGGCCGCTCTACGATGCCCTCTACGATATGGTGGACATGGAGAAGGCGTCCCGTCTCATCGAGAAGGGGGTTATTGAGATTGCGCCTCTCGCGTTCATGAGGGGCCGCACCCTGAACGACGCGTTCATTATCCTCGATGAGGCCCAGAATACGGCGTCGGAACAGATGAAGATGTTCCTCACGAGACTGGGCTTCTCCTCCAAGACGGTCATCACGGGCGACGTGACCCAGATCGACCTCCCCGACAAAAAGACAAGCGGGCTCGTGGAGATCCAGACGGTCCTCAAGGGCATAAAGGGCATCAAGTTCGTGTACTTCACCAAGAGGGACGTGGTAAGGCATCCCCTGGTCCAGAAGATCATAAAGGCCTACGAGACGAAAGAGGCCGAAGGGGAGGCGGCAACGCATGCCGAACGGAAAGGATAAACCTCCCTCGCACGTCATCTACCGCCGCCTGGCCATCTTCGTCGTCCTCTCCCTCATCCTCGCACTCGTGGACGTCATAGGGACCCCTGTCTGGTTGAGCGACTACCAGGTCGGGGACGTGGCCCGGACCAACATCAAGGCACCCACCGACATCTATGTTCCCTCCCGGGACGTGACGCTGAAGAGTGGCGAGATGCTGGTGAGGGAAGGGGAACGGATCACCCCGGAGCACCTGTGGAAGCTCGGCGCCCTCAGGAGCCTGGAGGAGGCGGAGCGGTCCACCTTCAAGCGTTTTCTCCTCCTCTTCTTCCTTCTTTTTTGCTCCATCACGGTGATCTACGAGTACGGCGACAGGAATATCAAGAAATTCAGCCTCTCGGAGAAAGATCTCATCTTCTGTTCCGTTCTCACCATTTTCACCGCCCTTCTGGTGAGGTTCTCCCTGCTCCTGTCCGACTACTTCGCCCCGAGCTTCACCACCGACCTCTTCTACATCATGCCTATCTTCCTTTTCGGCATCATCATCCGGATTGCCCTCTTTTCCGAGGCAGCGATCATGTTCTCCCTGGTCCTCGCCATGACCATGGCCTTTGCCTTCACCAACAGTCTTCAGGTCTTCCTCTATACCTTTATAGGCAACCTCCTGGCCTCCCACCTTTCGGGAAAATGTGAAAACAGGAATACCATTCTGAAGGCGGGGCTCTATACATCCTTTGTCATGGCCTTTATGCTCGTCATCCTCACCGCCTTTTTCCAGGGCAGTCTCAGCAACGTGCCCTTCAAGCTCGCCTTCGTCCTCTTCAGCGGGGTGGGAAGCAGCTTCATCGCCCTCGGCCTCCTGCCCATCATCGAGCATGTATTCGATTACACCACCGACGTGAGACTGCTTGAACTGGCAAATCTGGAGCATCCCCTCCTCGAAGAGATGATGGTGAGCGCCCCGGGCACTTACCACCACAGCATCATGGTGGGAAATCTTTCCAAGGCTGCGGCGGAGAGTATCGGGGCCCATCCGCTCCTGGCAAGGGTCTCCGCCTATTACCACGATATCGGAAAGCTGAAGATGCCCCATTACTTCATCGAAAACCGGACCGGCTTCGACGATGCCCACAAGGGCCTGTCGCCGTCCATGAGCGCCCTTATCATCCTCTCCCATACCAAGGAAGGACAGGAGCTGGCGCAGGAGCACAGACTGGGCCGAAAGATCACCGAGATCGTCACGCAGCATCACGGTACCAGCTTGGTCAGCTATTTTTACAGCAGGGCCAAGGAGCTGGAAGACCCGAAACTCCATGTGATAGAGGAGAAGGAGTTCAGGTACCCGGGACCCCGCCCTCAGACCAAGGAGGCGGGCATCGTCATGCTCGCCGACGCAGTGGAGGCATCCTCCCGTATCCTCGACGAGCCTACGCCGAAGCGCATCGAGAGTCACGTCCAGGATGTGATCGAGGCCATCTTTCTCGACGGGCAGCTCGACGAGTGCGAACTTACCCTCAAGGACCTCCACGCCATTCAGAAAAGCTTTATCACCATGCTCATAGGGATCTTTCACCAGCGCATCGAATACCCTGAAAGGACGGGCCCTGATGGTACTTCTAAGAAACTCTCAAAGAACGGTCAAGGTGGATACAGGGAAGGTGCGAAAGATCACCGAAGGCTTGTTAGCCTCTTTAAACCTGGCCGATAGGGACATCAGCATTCTCATCGTCAATAACCGGAAGATACGGAAGATGAACCGGGAGCTCTTCGGAAGGGACCGTCCCACCAACGTTATATCCTTCTCCTACATGGACGGCCTCCCCGGCGAGGTGATAGGAGACATCGTCATCTCGGCCGAGAGGGCACAGGAGGAGGCCCGCGCCATGGCCGTCCCCTTCCACGAGAGGCTCCTCGCCCTCGTCATACACGGCATGCTCCACATCATGGGCTTCGATCACGAGAAAGACCGTAAGGAGGCCCGAAGGATGAGATACCGCGAGGGAAAGATGCTCGCCTCCGTCAGGAATCACCCCCTGTACGGGCTCATCGCCGGGACACCATGACCGGCCAAGCGGTCGCGGCCTCATGGGGCCTGCCTTTCCTCTCCGCCTTGCTCCTCGTGGTGATCCAGCCCCCTGTCTCTCTCTCCTTCCTCGGCTGGGTCGCCCTCGTTCCCCTCCTCATGAGCCTGGACCGGGAAACCCCCCGCCGGTGCTTCGCGAAGGGGTATGTGACCGGCGTCGCCTCCTCCCTCGGTCTTATCTACTGGGTCGTGGTAGCCATGAACCGGTACGGCGGCATGGACCTGTGGCTTGCCGCCGTGACGCTCGTGCTCTTTTCAGGTTACCTCGGGCTTTACACAGGCCTTTTCGCCTGCCTGGTCCGACTGCTGGAGCGGCGCTGCGCCCTGCCTCTCTACGTGACCGCCCCGCCGCTCTGGACCCTTCTCGAATACCTGAGGGGCGTCCTCCTGAGCGGATTCCCCTGGTCCTTCCTCGCCCATTCCCAGCACAACGTCCTCCCCCTTCTTCAGATCGTCTCGGTCACCGGCACCTACTTCCTCTCCTTTCTCCTCGCCTTTGTGAACAGCCTCGTTGCCTTCGCGGCCCTCAGGAGGAAGATTCCCCGGGTCGGAATGGCCGTTGCCGTGCTCATGGTCGGGGCTTCCCTGATTTTCGGTTTTTCCCGGATGGCCGGGAAAGAGGAGGCCCCCCTTCGGGCGGCCCTGGTGCAGGGGAACATCAGACAGGATGTGAAGTGGGATGATGCCTTCAGGGCCCAGACCATCGGGACTTATGTCACGGGCGCCCTCAAGGCTGCCGGACAGGCCGATCTCTATATCTGGCCCGAGACGTCCATACCCTTTGTCTTCACCGACGAAGCCTTCGCCGCATCGTCCCTCCGCACCCTCCCCAGCCATTTGAGGGGCCGGCTCCTTTTCGGTACCGTCTCGGACGCCGGACAGAAGCGACTCCACAATTCAGCGTACGTCATCGGCCCCGCGGGCACCCTGGAGGGGGCCTACCACAAGGTCCACCTCGTGCCCTTCGGAGAGTACACTCCCCTTCTCAACTATCTTCCTTTCTTTGAGAAGTTCACCGCCGCCGGGGTCGGATTCGTCCCCGGGAAGGGGCATGACCCCATGGCCACCGGCATCGGGAAGATCGGTATCCTCATCTGCTATGAAGGGATCTTTCCCGCCCTTACCCGCGAGACCGTGGCACGGGGGGCGCAGGTCCTGGTAAACCTCACCAACGACGCCTGGTACGACCGCACCTCCGCACCTTACCAGCACCTGGCCTTCTACGTCTTCAGGGCCGTCGAGACGGACCGTTACGTCCTCAGGGCCGCCAACACAGGTGTTTCCGCCATCATCGACCCCAGGGGCCGTATCCTCTCTGCGACACCCATTTTCATCGAGACAACCCTCCAGGGTCGATTCGGCCTGAAGGAGACACAGACCCCCTACGTGCGTTACGGCGACTGGTTTCTTCTCCTCGTCGCCCTCTTTTTGGCCCTCTGCGCAGCCGCCGCATGGCGAAGAAGCAGGAGGGGGAGCCATCGCCCGGCGAAGGGGTCAAGATCGGTCGACCGGCCGGACAGGGCGCACAACCCATGAAGGCGTTTCAGGTCTGAGGGCTTGAAGGAGGGGGAAGGCGGATCGGATTATGTCCGACCCGCCCCCGGTCTTGGGTGGAACCTCATACGGGATATGAGGGATAGAGGGGTATGGGCCGCGCCATGGGTGACGCAGCCGTTGGTAGAGCGTGGGGTAGTGGTGTGAAAAAAGCCGTTGCCATAACCCATTATCTCCCGAGCTTCGCCAGAATATCGTCAACAGGGGAAAAGGGGTCTACGTAGTCCAATCGGGTCGCAGTGCCGGTCCCGTCCTTTTCCATCAGGAAGGCCTCGTAGCACCTCAGGGATTGCCATACCGCATCAAGGACAGAGCAGGAATTCGCGCATCCCTCTCCGGCGGGAGACCGCGGCCATCCCTTCCTCTCCAACTGTCCTGTATTCTTGCATGCGGCACACTGACAGAGATTCATGATTATGGCCTCCTTCGTCTCGCTCACTCTCGGCAACGGTCTTAATCCTTATACAAGAACTATGCCACGGCCACAGTGTGAGTGAGGATCAGAGAACTATGAATGGTGTCGCCTTCTTCCACCACGGGCAGGGGTCTGGGGGAGGGTCCCTTCATGGGCCGGTGTCCTGTGTGAGAGGACAGAATCCTACAAAAAGAGACGGGGGTCTTCCCCTGGCGGGAAGAACCTCGTTCCGTCACCGGTTTTCCCGGGGCATGAACGGACCGGCGACCGATTCCAACCGACTCGATCAGCGAGGCAGGGGCATCTGGATGGTGCCGTCGGGGATGACGTGGACACGCGTTGTCTTACCCCTGTATGCCTCCCTCAGGATAGAGACGATTCCTTCAAGGTCTCCGGACCGGTGCACATCACTGTCCGGCCCGAACCACCACAGGTTGGCCCTGTCGGGAAAGCGGGAGTAAAAGTAGATCTTCCGCACCCGCCGGTCCATCTTCCGCTCGCCGAAGGCGAGGCGCCCCCAGCTTTCCTTTCCGAACCGGCCGAGGAGATAATGGACAACCTGTCCGGACGGAATATCGCAGAGGACCACCACGTATCCCCCTTCGTCTTTGAGGAAAAGTTCCGCCAGAGAGAGGGCGATGACCGCCTCGTTCGCCTTGCCGTAAGCGTTCACGAAGACGATGTCCGCCTTCTCCTTGGCCGTGGTCCCGTAATGGGCGAGGGCCCGGGGGATCATGGTTTCGTAGAGGCCGGCAGGGTCCCCTGCATAGATGTCCACCGGTTCGGCCCTGCTGTTCACCAGCACACTCACCGTGGCGCTCAGGCCCGCGATCCCTCCCCATTCCTTCACATCCGCCAGGAGAGGGTTCTCCCGGAACCTGCCGATGCCGAAACAGGTATCCAGGCATTCCTGGAGAAGTTTTCCGTGATGATGGGCTATGGCGTCGATATGGGCCACCCCCGGCATGACGAGCTTGTAACCCCCGCCGAAACCGCAGAAGGAGTGGGGGATGAAGGAACTGATGCCGATCCTGAGGTCGCAGGAGAGGAACTCCCGGTTCACGAGCACCGGCGTGCCCCGGGACGTTACACCCACCTGCTCGCAGTTCTCGTACGGGTTGTGATTGTAGACCGGAAAGCGGGTCAGCACCTCCTCGCCCAGTTTCTTCCGGAAGGCGGTATTGTCCAGAGGTGCGTGGGTGCCCAGGGCGCAGAGAAACCGAATCTGGTGGTCTCTGACCCCCGCCTTCTCCAGCACCTCGAGAAGATGGGGAACGATCAGGGAGGCCCTCGTCGGCCTCGAGGTGTCGTCGAAGAGGATGCACACCTCCCTCCTGCCTCGCGCCAGCCCCTCCAGGGGGGCAAGGGCGCTCCTGTACTCCTCTGCCGTGAGGGCCGGTTTTCCGTCCCCGCCCATGCGGAGGACCTCCGTATCCCACTCTTCCGGCAGCTCCAGCGTCAGGGGGCGATCGTCGCCCCAGAGGTCCTGTCTCAGGCTTACCTGCATGTCATCTCCTCAAGAGAAGTTCCGGCAGAAAAAGGGACAGCTTCGGCACATAGGTGATCACGAGGAGACAGGCGAGGAAGAGCAGGAGAAAGGGGAGCACCGCCCTTCCGATCTCCACGAGGGACTTCCTCATGATGGCCATGGAGACGAAGAGGTTGAGGCCGAAGGGGGGCGTGAGAAAACCGCACTCGATATTGACGATCATGATGATACCGTAATGGATGTAGTCGATCTGGTAGCGGCTCAGGGTCTCCATGAGGATGGGGGAGATGACGATAATGGCGGTGACGATGTCCATCAAGGCGCCGATGATCAGGAGCACCCCGTTGATGGCGAGGAGGAAGAGCCATTTGTTGTCGATATTGGAGATGATGATGTCGGCGAGCTTCACCGGTATCCGCTCCACCGTGAGGAGCCAAATGAAGGTCATGGCGCACGAAAGGATGAAGAGCAGGCATGCCGACAGGATGGCCGAGTCCCTGCAGATGGCGTAGAGCCTGCCGATCTTCAGCTCCCGGTAGATGAGGAGCTCCACGGCCAGTGCGTAGACGACCGAGACCGCCGCCGCCTCGGTAGGCGTGAATATGCCGCCGTAGATGCCTCCCAGGACGAGGATGGGCAGAAAGAGGGCCCAGACACCCTCTCTTAAGATCCGCCGGCCGTCCCTGAGGGTATAGTGCTCTTTGGCGCGCCAGCCGTGTCTTCCCGACATGACGTAGGAATACCCCATCAGGCAAAGACCGATGAAGATGCCGGGCAGGAACCCCGCCATAAAGATCTCCGCCACCGAGACGTTCATCATGAGGGCATAGAGGATCATGGGAATACTGGGGGGAATAAGGATGCCGAGAGAGCCGGAAGAGGTGAGGAGCCCTATGGAGAACCTCTCCCCGTAACCTTCCTTGATGAGGGCGGGCATCATGATGCTCCCGATGGCGATCACCGTGGCCGGCGAGGAACCGGAGATGGCGGCGAAAAAGAGACAGGCCATGACCGCCGCCATGGCGAGCCCGCCCGTGAAGCGGCCCACGAAGAACTTCATCACATTCACGAGCCTTGTGGAGATGGCGCCCTCTGCCATGATGTTGCCTGCGAGGATAAAGAAGGGAACACCGAGGAGGACGAAATTGTCCAGACCGTTGAAGAGCTGCTGGATCAGAGAGGTGAGGGGCGTATGGGCCACAAAGAAAAGGTAGATGGCCGTAGTACCCACCAGCACCATGGCAATGGGCATACTCAGGATAAGGAGGGCGAAGAAACAGAGGAATATGATGGTCAGGCTCACTATCCCCTCTTCCTCACCCTTTCGAAGGGCTCACGTGTTACAAAACTCCGGAAGTGCCTGCCTGAAAGAACGAAGAAGCGGAAGGCCATGGTGACGGAGAAGAGGGCTATGGGGATATAGGGGATATACATGGGAAGCTGGATGGCCGGGCTCTTTACCCCGAACTCCCTCACATGGGCCATGTGCTTCAGGCCGTAATACACAAAGAGGAGGCCCAAGAAGCCGGAGAGGAGATAACCCACCGCCTTGAGGAGATGGCTCACCCGGTCAGGGGCATACTCGGTCAGGGCCTCCATGGAGAAGTGGGTCCCGTACTTCACCCCGATAGAGGCGCCCAGGTAGGTGAAGAAGATGATGGAGTAGTTGGCCACCTCCTGAAACCAGGCGAAGGTCACCGATACGGTGTACCGGAGTATCGCCTCTCCGAAGGTAAGGAAAGACAGGGCGAGGAGGGCGAAACCTGCTATGCCCTCCTCGATCCTGTTGAGTGTCCTGATGAAGTTGGCCACCTATCTTTTCTTGGAATAGAAGTCGATCTTCTTCATGAAGAAGTCAAACCACTCGGCCCCGTAAATCCCTCGGTACTTGTCGAGCACCGGTTGGACGGCCTTCTTGAAGGCTTCCCGGTCGGCAGCGGTCAGCGTGTAGACGTCCACGTTCAAGGCCTTGGCCTTTTCCATGGCATCCACCCGGTTCTTGGCATTGCCCTCCCGATTCACCTTGATCTGGACCTCGGCCGCCTCACGGAAGATCTTCTGCTGCTCGGGGGTGAGGGAGGACCAGAACTTCTTGTTCACCACCACCGGGCACTCGGTGAGAATGTGATTCGATACGGTGGCGAATTTGTTCACCTCCAGGAACTTCATCATCGTAGAGGTAGGGATGGGGTTGTCCTGGCCGTCGATCACCCTCTGCTGAAGGGCGTTATAGATTTCGGGAAAAGGCAGGGGTGTGGGGTTTGCCCCGAGGGCTCTGAAGGTGTCGATCATGACAGGACTCTCTACTACCCTGATCTTCAGACCCTTCAGGTCCTCGGGCCTCTTGATGGGCCGTTTGGAGTTTGAAAGATCCCGGAACTCGTTCTCCGTATACCCGATGAAAACAAAGCCTTTGGGATCACAGTACCGTGCAAAACGATCTTTCACTTCCTTGTCGTCCAGGGTGCGGTAGGCCACGTCCCGGTTCGGGTAGATAAAGGGCAGTTCGATGATGCCCATTTCGGGGACAAAGTTGGCGAGGACACCCGCGGTCACCGCAGTCATATGGAGGGTGCCCGACTGGACCTGTTCGGTCATGGACCGTTCGCCACCCAGCTGGCCCATGGGGAACACCTGGACCTCTATCTCGCCCTTGGCATGGTCATTCACATACTTGGCGAAGGCAACCGCCCCGTGATGCTGGGGATGGACCGGCGGCCCCACATGCCCGTACTTCACCACAACCTTGGCATCGGCAAGACCGAGGCCACAGAGGACGAGCCCTGCAACGAGAAAACCGGCAAGAAGCGCTCTTCTGATCATTACGAACCCCCTTTTGTATGAAATCGTCTGGCAGAAATTCTCATACAAAGAAACCCTTCTTGTCAAACAAAAAACTTGGAAATACCTGTTGACGGCACGAGATTCTCTGGGGTACAGTATGCACCATCGTGAAGAAACTGGATATCGGTGACAGTACCACAATCCGGCGAAGAGTCTACCTACACCTCCGGGAGAAGATCCTGAGCGGCGCCTTTGCCCCTGATGAACGGCTCATCGAGACGAAGATCGCCCGGGAGATCGGGACATCCAGGACCCCCGTCCGGGAGGCCCTCCACAGTCTCGAACTGGAAAAACTGATCCGCTCGATCCCCAGGGTCGGCTACGTGGTGTCCGGGATGAGCGAGGAGGAATTGAAGCAGATCTGCGAGATTCGGGCCCTCATCGAGGGGCTCGCCGTGCGCTGGGCCATGGCCCGCTCCCCGGTCAGGCTGGCCAGAAGCCTCAGGAAGAACGTCGCGGCCCAGGAGGAGAGCCTCGCCAAGGGCAACGCGGCGGCATACGTGGAACTGGACGCCCAGTTTCACGAGATCGTGGCATCCTCAAGCGGAAGCCGGCGCCTCCTGGAGCTTGCCCAAACCCTCAGGCGCCACATGTGGAGATACCGCATGCAGTGTGTCCACGAGACCGATACGGCGCTCCGTTCCATGGCGGGACACAAGGCCATCCTCGCGGCCGTGGAGAGTGGCGACGAGCAGGTTGCCTCCGACGCGATTCGGGCACACCTGGAACAGGGAAAGAAAGACATTCTCCAGTATGCCTTTCCGGAGAGCGGGGGCGGCCCGGACAGGTGAGAGGCTGCCGTTTGAGGTTGACAAAAAAGTGTGCACCATTCTAAAAGATAGAAGAATCCCCACGGGTTCAACTTAAAGAAAGGAGTGTATTATGAAAAAGCGGACGTGGTTTTTCCTTCTGTTGGCAGGACTTGTCGGTCTTTTCCTCATGCCCCAGTCTTCGGTCGCCCAGAGCACCATCAAGGTGGGCATCGTGGACACCTATACCGGCCCCGCGAGCGCCTTCACCCTCGAGGTCCTGAACGGGTTCAAGCTGGCGGTCGAGCAGATCAACGCCAAGGGCGGCGTCCTCGGCAAAAAGATCGAGTACACCACCAGGGACGAGAAGTTTAAACCCGACATCGGACTGGCCATGGCGAAAGAACTCGTACTCAAGGAAAAAGTGGACATCCTCATGGGCACCATCAACAGTGCCACGGCCCTTGCCGTGTCCGACTTCGCCCGGAAGGAAAAGATCCCCTTCTTCGTCACCTTCTCCAAGAGCGACAAGATCGTGGGCGCCCAGGGACATCGTTACGTCTTCAACATGAACGAGCACACCGAGATGGCGGGCCGCGCGGCGGCAGTCGCCCTCGCCAGGAAACCCTTCGTCAAGTACTGGATCGCGGGCGACGACTACGAGTACGGCCACGCTATCGCCGACGGGGTCTGGAACAACCTGAAGAAGATGAAACCCCAGGTCCAGAAGGTGGGGGAGACGTGGTGGAAGGTGGGAGAGGCCGACTTCACCCCCTACATCACCCAGATCCTTGCGGCGAAACCTGATTTCATCATCGTGGCCACCGGCGGCTCGGGTATGGTGAACTTCCAGAAGGCGGCCAAGGCAACGGGCCTTGCCGAAAAGATCCCCTTCTATCAGCATACGGCCACCGAGCTTTCGGTCCTCGAGCCCCTGGGTGCCGGTGCGCCGGAGGGCGTGTGGGGCACCTCCAACTACTTCTTCTACTATCCTGACACGCCTGCCAACAAGGCCTTTGTGGACGAGTACCGCAAGGCCTTCAACAAATATCCCCGGATCGGGGCCCTTTACGGCTACATGACCGCCCAGTTCATCGCCGAGGGGTTCAAGAAGGCAGCCAAGATGGACAAAGAGGCCTTCATCAACGCCCTTGAGGGCATGAGCCTTGACAGCCCCGTCGGCAGGCTCGAAATGAGGAAGTGCGACCACCAGCTCGTCCTCCCCATGTATTTCGGCAAGACCAAGAAAGATGCCAGATTCCCATTCCTCGTGGCAGGGGATGTTGAGACCATCGCCGGCAAGGACTACATGCCTACCTGCGACGAGGTGATGAAGCAGCGCAAGAAATAGACACGCCCACGCAAAGGAGGCGCCGTCGTGGACCTCATCTATGCCATCGTGCCGCCAAACGTGCTCAGCCAGCTCTTCGTCGGTCTGAGCAGGACGACGATTCTTTTCATCGTCTCCTCGGGCCTAAGCCTTATCCTGGGGGTGCTGCGTATCCCCAATGTGGCCCACGGCTCCCTCTACATGATCGGGGCCTTCATGGCCTACACCATCTCCAGGCTTTTCGGCGGCGGCGACTTGGGCTTCTGGATGGCCCTCATAGGGGCCCCTCTCGGTGTGACTGCCGTGAGCCTCCTCTCCGAGAGGGGTCTCTTTCAGTACCTCTACGAGCGGGAGCACCTCATGCTGCTCCTGCTCACCTTTGCCTTTTCCCTGGTCTTCGGTGATCTCGTGAAGATGGTCTGGGGCGCCGAGTACAAGTCGGTACTGGTCCCCGGCGTGTTCCAGGGCTTCGTTCCCCTTTTCGGAGGACTCCCCTTCCCCATCTACAACCTCTTTCTCCTCATAGCGGGCCCGGTGGTAGCCTTTGTGCTCTGGCTGATCGTGAACAAGACCAAGATCGGCAAGATCGCCCGGGCCGCGGCGGTGGACCGGGAGATGGTGGGCGCGGTGGGCATCAACGTGAGCTGGGTCTTCGCCGGCGTCTTCCTCATCGGCTGCTTCCTCGCGGGTCTGGGAGGGGTGCTCGTGGCCCCCACCGTGAGCGTCACCCTGGGCATGGACCACACCCTCATCATGGAGGCCTTCCTCATCGTCATCATGGGCGGACTCGGCAACATCTGGGGGGCGCTCCTGGGCGCTCTCATCTTCGGCCTGGCCCAGTCGGTGGGTATCCTGATATGGCCCCAGTTCGGTATCATCTTCCCTTATCTCGCAGTGGTGATCGTGCTCTTCATCAGACCTACGGGTCTTCTCAAATCAACGTGGTAGGGAGGGAAAGGCCATGACGAGAGCCGCAACGGGCACGGGACGCATCTGGGGGATCGGGCTTCTCGTCCTCCTTCTTCTGGTCCCCCTGTTCCTCCCCCGGTTTTACGTGTACCTCATCTCCATCATCGTTCTCGCGGGCCTTATGGCCACAAGCCTCAATTTTGTCCTGGGGTACGGCGGGATCTTTCAGTTCCACCACGCCGTCTTTTACGGCGTCGGGGCCTATGCCACTGCCCTCATGATCACCAAGTCGGGGCTTTCTCCATGGATCGGCTTCATCGCGGGGCCTCTCGCCTCCACCCTACTCTCCCTCGTCATGGGGATCATCTGCATCCGCCTCTCCAAGCTCTACTTCGGCATGCTCCAGATCTCCCTCGGGTCTCTCGTGTGGGCCGTGGTCTATCGATGGTACGGCTTCACGGGGGGCGATGACGGCATCCACGGGATCCCGGTACCGGATATCGTGGGCTCCGGAACGGGAGCCTATTACTTTACGTTGATCGTAACGGGTTTATCCCTCTACATCCTTTACCGGATCATCAAGTCGCCCTTCGGCAGCGTCCTCCAGGGGATCAGGGACAACCCCATCAGGTGTGAGATGGTGGGGGTCAACGTCCGGCGCCATCAGCTTCTGGCCCTCATGATCGCGGGATTCTTCGCGGGCGTGGCGGGGATGCTCTTTGTGGTCGTCGACAACACGGTCTTCCCCGACATGATGTTCTGGACCCTCTCCATGGAGGCGGTCATCGTCTGCCTCCTCGGAGGGTGGTACAGCTTCCTGGGACCCATGCTCGGGTCCGCCATCATCGTGGCACTGCGGACCTTCGTGGCCACCTACACGGTCTATTGGGCCTTTGTGCTGGGCATCGTTTCCATGCTCGTCATCTTTTTCCTCCCCAACGGGGTGATGGGCTGGTTTGAGGAGATCCACGGCCGCAAGGCAAAGACCTCATCGGCGAAGGAGTGACAGGTGTTACAGGTACGATCCCTCACAAAATCATTTGACGGATTCAAGGCGGTGAACAATGCCAACCTGGAGGTGAAGCAGGGCGAGATCGTTGCCGTCATCGGACCCAACGGTGCAGGCAAGACCACCCTGTTCAACCTCATCACCGGCATCCTGAAGCCGGATTCCGGGGAGGTCCTCTTCAAGGGAGAAAGCATCACGGGACTCACTCCGTACGAGGTCTGCAGGAAACGGATCACCCGTTCTTTTCAGGTCGTCAATGTCTTCCCCCGCCTCACGGTTTTCGAGAACGTCCAGGTTGCCATCCTTTCCCGGCAGAAAAAGACCTGGAACCTCTTCACCCCCTCCAGGAAGCTCCTCATCGAGGAGACGGACCGGATCCTCGAGAGCGTGGGTCTCACCAGCCGACGGGATCGCACCACGGGGCTTCTCTCCCACGGAGACCGGAAGGTGCTCGAGATCGCCATGGCCCTGGGCGGCGACCCGGAATTCCTGATCCTTGACGAGCCCACGGCCGGCATGGCCCCGGAAGAGACGGCAAGGTGTATCGACCTGATTCAGGAGTTGAGGCAAAAGATGGGCCTCACCATCCTTTTCTGCGAGCACGACATGGAGATCGTTTTCTCCATTGCCAACCGGATCATGGTTATGGTCAGGGGTGCGACCATCATTCAGGACACCTGCGAACTCGTGCGATGCAACGAGGCTGTCCAGGAGGCCTATCTCGGCGGGAGCGACGCATGCTTGATGTAAAAGGAATCCACACTTACTACGGATTGAGCCACATTCTCTTCGACGTCTCCCTCACTGTTTCGAAAGGCGAGGTGGTGGGGCTTCTCGGACGCAACGGCGCAGGCAAAAGCACGACCATGAAAAGCATCATGGGCCTCACCCCGCCCAGGGAAGGCACCATCGCCTATCGGGGCACCGAGATTACGGGGAAGAAACCCTACCTCCTTTTCCGTGACGGCATCGGCTATGTCCCCGATGACCGCCGGGTTTTCGCCGACCTCTCGGTGGATGACAACCTCGAGATCGCCTTCCAGCCCAAAGGGGGAGACTGGACCAAAGACCGCGTCTACGCCGTCTTCCCCGCCCTGGGGGAGATCAAAGGCAGGAGAGCCGGGAACTTGAGCGGCGGGGAGCAGCAAATGCTCACCATCGGGCGGGCCCTCATGGGGAGCCCCGAACTCCTGCTCCTCGACGAGCCCACGGAGGGGCTCGCGCCCATCATTGTCCGCAACCTGGAGGAGCAGATCGTCAAACTGAAGGATGCGGGCATCAGCATCCTCCTTTCTGAGCAGAACGTGCGCTCGGCCCTCAAGATGATCACCCGGGCCTACGTGATCGACAACGGGAGGATCCGCTTCGAGGGGACAAAGGCCGAACTCGAGGCGAACGAGGAAGTGAAGAAAAAGTACCTCATGGTCTGAGCGAACCCTCATTCTCGGCGAATACCGGTCTTTCCCCCTCTCCCTTCCTCTTCCCCTCCCGGTCGGTATGATACCGGAAAGCATTGAGACTTCAGTGTGATTTGGTGTATAATGCTTCGGCTTCAGGCCAGGTCTCATGGTTGTCGCGCCATACCCCTGGTCAACCCTTCCCGAGGAGCAGCGGATGATTGAGTTTCGAGGGGTCCACAAGTGGTTCAAGCAGCTCCACGTCCTGAATGACATCAACCTGTTCGTCAAGCAGGGTGAGGTAGTGGTGGTCTGCGGCCCCTCCGGCTCCGGGAAATCGACCCTTATCCGCACCATCAACAAGCTCGAGCCCATCAACGAGGGGAAGTTGATCGTTGACGGCATCGACCTGTCCGATTCCAGGGCCGACATCAACAAACTCCGGGCCGAGATCGGCTTTGTCTTTCAGCAGTTCAATCTCTATCCCCATCTTACGGTGCTCAAAAACATCACCCTGGCCCCCATCAAGATACGGAAACTATCCAGGAAGGAGGCTGAGGAGACGGCCATGGGCCTTCTCGAACGGGTAGGACTTGCAGAAAAGATGAACTCCTATCCGTCCCAGCTTTCCGGCGGGCAGCAGCAGAGGGTTGCCATCGCCAGGGCCCTGGCCATGAAACCGAGGATCATGCTCTTTGATGAGCCCACCTCGGCCCTGGATCCGGAGATGATCGGCGAGGTGCTCCAGGTCATGCAGGACTTGGCCCGCACGGGCATGACCATGATGGTGGTAACCCATGAGATGGGGTTTGCCAGCGAGGTGTCGGACAGGGTGATCTTCATCGACGAGGGCGTCATCCTCGAAGAGGCGCCACCCGATGAATTCTTCAAGAACCCGAAGCATGAAAGGGCGCAGCAGTTCCTCAAACAGGTACTCTCGCCCATGCATTAGACCGAACAACAACAGGAGGATTAGGTATGAAAAGAGCAGCATTGGTCATCTTGGCCCTGGTTTTTACCCTCGGTCTGGTGGGGACCGCCTCGGCAGATCTCCTCGACACGATCAAGAAGAGAGGGACCCTCATCGCCGGCGTCAAGGACTCCACGCCCGGCTTCGGTTTCGTGGATGAGAAGACCAGGGAAATCGTGGGATATGACGTGGATTTCGTGAAGGCCATCGCCGGCAAGCTCGGCGTAAAGCTCCAACTCAAGCCCGTCACCTCGGCGAGCCGTATGCCCCAGCTTTTGGAGGGAAACATCGATATCATCGCCGCCACCATGACCAAGACGGCGGAGAGGGCGAAGCAGATCGACTTCAGCAACACCTACTTCTTTACGGGCCAGAAATTTCTCGTCAAGAAGGGGACGGTGAAGAGCCTCGCCGACCTGGACGGGAAGAGGATCGGAACGGCGAAAGGCTCCACCTCGGAGCAGAATGCCAGCAAGGCCCTGCCCAAGGCAACCGTCCTTTCCTTCGACGATTACCCTCAGGCCTTCCTCGCGCTCCAGCAGGGCAAGGTCGTTGCGGTGACCACGGACGAGTCGATCCTGGCCGCAATCCACTCCAAGGCACCCAACAAAGATCAGTTTGAGATCGCCGATGTCCAAATCTCGGACGAGCCTTACGGGCTCGGGATCAAGAAGGGAGAGAAGGCCTTCCTTGACTTCGTGAACAACACCCTCCTCGAGATGGAGAAGAGCGGCGAGGCGAAAAAGATCCACGACAAGTGGTTCGGCCCCGGCTCATCCATACCCATCAAGAGGGGAAACTTCAAGATTACGGCGGGCAAGTAAGGTCGCCACAGGTTCCGGGGTACGCGTTCCTGATCGCCGGCGGCTTTCGGGCCGGAACCGGGAACGTGTGACCCGGAACGGTCCTTTCTCGGAGACATAAGGCGTGTTCAAGTATCAGTTCGACTGGTCGGTCGTCACCTCGGGGAAGTACTTCGAATGGCTTCTCTCGGGCCTCTATACGACCATCCAGCTCTCTCTCGTCTCCATCGTCCTCTCCTTCTTCCTCGGCCTCCTCATCGCCGTCATGCGGATGAGCAACGTGCGGCCCGTGCGATGGTTCGCCCACGGATACCTCGAGTTCTTCCGTAACACCCCGTTGCTGGTACAGATATTCTTCTGGTACTTCGGCTCCTACAAGATACTGCCTGCGGTGATAAACGACTGGCTGAACCGCACCAATTTCGAGTTCGGGGCTGCGGTCATCGCCCTGACCATTTACACCTCCGCCTTCATTGCCGAGGACATCCGGTCAGGGGTGCGGTCCATCCCCAAGGAACAGATGGAGGCATCCAGGAGCGCCGGCTTCTCTTACCTGCGATCCATGCAGTATATCGTCCTTCCCCAGGCCGTACGGATCACCATACCGCCGCTGATCAACCAGTTTCTGAACCTGACCAAGAACTCGTCCCTCGCCATGACCATCGGCGTTATGGAGCTCACCTATCAGGCGCGGCAGGTGGAGAGCTACACCTTCAAGGGCTTCGAGGCCTTTACGGCGGCAACCCTTGTCTATGTGGTCCTCTCCGCAGTCATTACCCTTCTCGTCTCCTACTATAACAAGCACGTACTCAGTCCCATGAAGGCCCACTGACATGCAGACAGGGTTTGATTTCACCGTCATCTGGACCAACATCACCTATTTCTTCATAGGCCGCTTTCCCCACGGGCCCTTAGGCGGCATCGGCCTCACCCTGTACCTTGCGGTCGTCTCCTGCATCCTCTCCTTTTTCGGCGGCCTCATCCTCGGCCTGCTCAACATTTCCCACAACCGCATCGTACGGTGGTGTTCCGAGATCGTCATCAACATCATCCGCGGTATGCCCCTCCTCATGGTGATCTTCTGGATGTACTTCCTCCTCCCCGCCATCATCGGAGGAACGGCCAACGAAAGCTGGACCGTCATCATGGCCCTCACCATTTTTACGTCAGCTTACATGTCCCAGATCGTGAAGGCCGGTGTGGAGGGCATTCCCAGGGGGCAGGTGGAGGCGGCCCTTTCCACGGGTCTGCGCCCCTGGCAGGCCATGATCCACATCGTCCTTCCCCAGGGGTTGCGCAACATGATCCCTTCCTTTGTGAACCAGTTCGTCTCCATGATCAAGGACACCTCGCTCGCCTTCATCGTGGGTGTCTCCGAGCTGACCCACGTGGCCACCCAGATCAACAACCGCACCATGGTCTATCCCACCGAGATCTTTTTCTTCATCGCCGTCATCTACTTTATCATCTGTTACGCCTTCACCAGCCTGTCCCGGTACCTGGAGAAGCGCCTCGCCTGGAGAAAATAGGGCACCAGGGGGGATTGAGGACAGGCTCTCACCCGGCCCGGCGGGTTCGGGGAAGGAAAGGGAAGGATGTGCGGATTGGTGGGGTGAAGGTACTTACAGGTCTTCCGGGCCGGGCAGTTCAGTGCTGATCTTTTCGTACTCCCTCATCACCTTCCTGGTGAAGAGCGAATTCTCAGCCTTTTCGTCCGACCCCTGGTGCTGGGCCTTGTGGTGACCCACGTTGTAGGCGTGGAGCACCCGATGGACCGATTCGAATTTTTCCATAAGCCACGAGAGGTGGTTCACACCGATCTTGATGTTCTTTTCCGGCTCATGGAGACACTTGGCGCCCTTGAACTGCACCCCCGCCTTGGGGGATACGTGGCGGGCGAGGGACGGCTTGATCTGGAGAAGCCCCCTCGCGCCCCGCTTCGAGACTGCATCGTGGCGGAAGTTACTCTCCACCTTCATGACGGCCAGGACAAGGCGATAGTCGAGATTGGCGGCCTCTGATTCTTCATAGACCGTATCGGCGATCTTTCTCAGACGCTCCTCCGGACCCTTCACCTTCCGGTCCTTGAGGTATTTCACGATCCCGGAGACGATGGCCTCCTTCGTCGCTCCTTCGTCGCTTTCGGCGCGGATGCCCGTACAGGCGGTAAAGACGATGGCCACAGCGATGAAGAGGGAGAGTGCGGTAAGCTTGAACCTCTTGTGAAGAAGCATAGATGGTAAGGGTACACCAGACCTGTGACGGGTGTCAAGGATTTCGTGATCAGGGGTTGACTGTCAGGCAGCCTTATCGGTCCGTGATTTTACCCGGTTCTCCCCATCCACATATACCTTGGCGGGGTGAAAATTTACCATTTCCTCCTCGCTGAAGGTGGCGTAGGTGACGATAATGATGATGTCGTCCCTTCTGCCCTTGTGGGCGGCCGCGCCGTTGATGCAGATGACACCGGAATCCCGTTCACCCTTGATCGCATAGGTAGTGAATCGTTCACCGTTCGTCACGTTGTAGATGTCAACCTGTTCGTAGGGAAGGATATTTGCGAGTTCCATCAGGGTTTCGTCGATGGTGATGCTCCCCTCGTAGCCGAGGTTGCTGTCCGTCACCCGGGCCCTGTGGATCTTCGACTTCATCATGGTTCTGACCATCTCAAGCCTCCGTAAGAATAGTGTTATCAATAAGACGCGTCCTGCCCACCCGGCAGGCAATGGCAAGGAGCGCCCTTCCTTTGATCTCTTCCACGTCAGCGAGGGTATCGGCATCGGTGATGGAGACATACTCCACCTCGGCCACCCCTCCATCCCGAAGGACCTGCAACACGGCCTCCCGCAGGGCCGACGTCTTCTTCTCGCCCCCCGAGACCAGCTCTTCAGCCTTCCTCAAGGACCTCGAAATGCTGAGGGCCCGCTGCCGCTCCTCTGCATCAAGGTATGTATTCCGGGAACTCATGGCAAGGCCGTCCTTCTCCCGGACCGTCGGATGAGGAACGATCTCCAGGTCCATGTTCAGATCCCGCACCATCCTCTCGATGACCCTGAGTTGCTGATAATCCTTCTGACCGAAGACGGCGTAGTGGGGTTTCACCGCATTGAAGAGCTTCGCCACCACAGTGGCCACCCCCACGAAGTGGCCGCTCCTGGTGCGCCCGCACAGGGGATCCTGCAGGTCCTTCACCTCCACGTACGTGGAGTAGAGGGGGGGATACATCTCCGCGGCATCGGGGAAGAAAAGGATGTCGGTCTTCTCCTTGACCAGGAGTTCCGAGTCCCGCTTCAAGTCCCGGGGATATCTCGCCAGGTCTTCCTTCGGGCCGAACTGAATGGGGTTCACGAAGATGCTGACCACTACCACGTCGGCGAGGGCCCTCGCCCTCCTCACCAAGGCGAGGTGGCCTTCGTGGAGGTACCCCATGGTGGGAACAAAGCCGATCTTCTTTTCTTTTCGCAACGCCTCGGCCAAGGCCTGCATCTCTTTGACGGTGGTAACGGTTCTCATATCAGTGGAAGGAACGTGCGTCGTCGGGGAACACCCCTCCCTTCACCTCTCCGATGTATTCCTGTATTGCCTTCTCCATGTCCTGCCTCAGGTTCATGTAGGTCTTCACGAATTTGGGCCGGAAGGTGCCCAGAAGCCCCAGGAGGTCGTGGATCACCAGGACCTGTCCGTCGCAGTCCGGGCCTGCCCCGATACCGATGGTAGGGATGGAGAGCATTTCGGTGATTTCCCTGGCAAGCTGACGGGGCACACACTCGAGGACCACGGCAAAGGCCCCCGCCTCTTCCACCGCCTTTGCGTCCCTGATGAGCCTCTCCGCCTCAGCCCCCTTACCCTGGACCTTGTAGCTGCCCATCCTGTGGATCGACTGGGGGGTGAGCCCGATGTGGGCCATAACGGGGATATCGATGTCCACGATGGCCTTGATGGTCTCCTTCATCCCGACCCCGCCTTCAAGCTTTACCACCTCGGCGCCGCTCTCCTTGAGCATCCGCCCGGCGTTCCGCCTGGCCTGCTCGATACTCTCCTGGTAGGACATGAAGGGCATGTCGATCACCACGAGGGCACGCTTCGTGCCCCGCACCACCGCCCTCGTGTGATAGATCATGTCCTCTATCGTCACGGGGATCGTATTGCTGTAACCAAGGAGAGTAGTGCCTACCGAGTCGCCCACAAGGATCATGTCGATACCGGCACCGTCCATGATACTGGCGAATACAAAGTCGTAGGCGGTGAGCATGGTGAGCTTCTCCTTACCCTTCCGCTCTTTCACCAGCGGTGCCGTCACCTTCTCCATCGTACCCCCTTCACAAAAAAAGCCTTCTGAACGCAATTCAGAAGGCTCGATTTCTTTCCCAATCCTTCCGTCCCGGTCCAGCGAGGATCCAAGCGGTATGTACCAATATTCAACCAGACTGTGTGACGGGAGTCAACAGAAATGTGATTCCAGGTTGTCAGATGTAGTTTTCGAGGAGGAGAGAGAGGGTCTTTTCCGCACTTCCCGGTTCTTTGTCCTCAAGCTCCCGAATGGCCTTCTTGACCCTCATATAGGTGAGCTCATCGCCCAGATCGTTGAGGCTCCGGTATATGCCCGCACGCCTCCCGAAGCGAAAGACGAGGCGCTGTTCCTCGTTCATGGCCTGATAGCGGTCAATGACGGAAAGGATGGTCTCCTTGTCCTCGGGGAGCTTTCCATCCACCTCTTCGAGGAGATTGAGAATGTGGTCACTCTTGACGTGACTCGTGATCCCCTCCAGCTTCTCCACAAGAAGCCTCTCCTCGGTGACGATTTCCTCTTCCGTCTCCAGAATGAACTCTCCCCTCTTCATCATCTCGAAAAGGTGCATGCTCCGCAACACCTTCAGGGTCCTGAAGCGGATAAAATCCGGGTTGATAAGGTTCAGGGCATCGGCCGTCTCCCCCACATGCTCCCTCCACCACTTCCGCCCTCCCAGGCCGAGGACCACGTACTCGGAGAGTTCGATCCCCGATTCCTTCACTTTTCTTCCGCACTCCACCTGCTCCGCCTTGGTCACGCCTTTTCGAATCAGGTCGAGGAGAAAATCGGAACCCGATTCCAGACCGACATGGAGCCTTGTCAGCCCTGCCTCCTTCATGCGAAGGAGCTGCTCCACGGAGAGCCTTTTTGCTATGGTCCTCGCCCTTGCATACGAGGTGATGCGGTCGATGGAGGGGAATTTCGCCTTCAGATAGGTAAGCCCTGCAACAAAGGTTTCCGGGTTCATGGCAAGGGAATTGGCGTCCTGTATGAAGACGTTCCTGCCCCCGAAATAGAGCCATACGACCACGCTCTTGTAGCATTCGTTATAGTCGGGGCTGGCGAAGATCGTTTCCGCCAGGTCCTCCGTAATCCTTCCCCCCTCTCCCCGGGACCAGGAAAGGGCGGCCACGTCATCGGCAATGGCCTTGATCGTGTCGATGTCCCTGGTGATCTCCTCGAGGCTCCTCTTCTCGAACCTCCTGCCCGCGTAGGTATGGCAGAAGGCGCACCGGTTCCACGGGCAGTTCCTCGTGAAGCGCACAAGGAGGCTGTAGGCCTCGTTAGGAGGCCTGATGGGACCTATCTCGTACCGTAGGGCCCTACTCATTCTTCTCCGCGTGTACCGCGAAGGCAGGTGTGGACATCTTTGATTCTGCTTTTTTCCGTTTCTTTCCCTGGTTCGACTTTCTCAGTCGCCGGCGCGTTTCCGTCTTTTTCGAATTTGATGGCATCCCGACCTCCTGTTTTTGTGAAAAAATAGCACAGGAGGCCGATCATTTCAACTGAGGGGCCGGGAGGGCGCCCTCTCCACCCCTTTCGGAGAGAGGAACCGGAGGGCCCTGTGCCATGTTTTACTTGAAATAGTGGAAATCATATGGTATTTAATCAGGACTTTTATTTTGCACGCCCTTCAATTGGACGGCAGGGTGCAGATCATCTGTCTGCCGCCAAAGTGCGAAGGGCGGAAGAAAAAACCAGGAGGATCCGATGTCCAATCTTACCATCAAACAACTGTTGGAAGCAGGCGTTCACTTCGGTCACCAGACTAAGCGGTGGAATCCCAAAATGAAACCCTATATCTTCGGCGCCCGTAACGGCATCTACATCATCGACCTTCAGAGGACCCTGAAGATGTTCAGGGAGGCGTACAACTTCGTGAAGGAGGTGGCGTCCAGAAACGAGCATATCCTCTTCGTGGGCACGAAGAAGCAGGCCCAGGAAGGCATCGCCCTTGAGGCACAGCGCTGCAATGCCTTCTATGTGAACTCCCGGTGGCTCGGCGGGACCATGACGAACTTCCAGACCATCCAGAAGAGCATCGAGAGATTGAGAAAGCTGGAAGAACTCAAACAGAGCGATATCTTCAGGGTTCTCCCCAAGAAGGAGGCCTTCGGAGTTGACAAGGAGATCGCGAAACTGGAACGGAACATCGGCGGGATCAAGGAGATGGACAGGCTTCCCGGCGCCATGTACGTGGTAGACCCCAAGAAGGAATACATCGCCGTCAGCGAGGCGAGGAAACTCGGCATCCCCACCGTGGGCATCGTGGATACCAACTGCGATCCCGACGACATCGACTTCGTCATCCCCGGAAACGACGACGCCATCCGGGCCATCAAGCTCATCACTTCGAGGATCGCCGACGCGGTGCTGGAGGGCAGGGCCCTCTACGTGGAAGAGTTCCAGGGCAAGGATACGGAGGCCCCGGAGCCCAAACCCTTTGTCGACGAGAGTCTCCTCGAAGACAAATACCAGGATTACGAAGAGAACTAAGAGGGAGGAAAAGGAATATGGAGATAACGGCTGAAGCGGTAAAGAAATTGCGCGAAAAAACAGGCGTCGGCCTCATGGACTGCAAGGAGGCGCTCAAGCACGCCAACGGCGATATGGACAAGGCGGTCGATTTTCTGCGGGAGAAGGGTCTCGCCAAGCTCCAGAAACGGACCGGAAGGGCCGCCTCGGAAGGTGTGATCATTTCCTACATCCATACCGGTTCCAAGGTGGGCACCATCGTCGAGGTGAACTGCGAGACCGATTTTGTGGCCAATACAAAGGAATTTCAGGATTTTGCCAAGAATGTGGCCATGCAGATCACCGCGTCCAACCCCTCCTATGTGAAGAGGGAGGATGTGCCGGAAGAGGTCAGGGAACGGGAAAAGGGCATCTACAGAAGGCAGGCCCTCGATTCGGGGAAGCCGGAGAAGATCGTGGAGAAGATCGCCGAAGGCAAGATGGAAAAGTTCTTCAACGAGGTATGCCTTATGGAGCAGCCCTTCATCAAGAATCCCGACATCACCATAAAGGACCTCCTCGAAGAGTTGGTCGTCAAACTCGGCGAGAACATGCTGGTCAGGAGGTTCGTGAGATTCCAGCTTGGTGAGACAGTAGAAGAGTAGCATGGGATTCAGGAGAATTCTTCTCAAGCTGAGCGGGGAGGCCCTTATGGGTCAGTCGGGCTACGGTATCGATCCGGCAACCCTGCGGGACGTGGTCTCCCAGATCATGGAGGTCAGACGCCTGGGAGTGGAAATTGCCGTCGTCGTCGGAGGTGGAAACATCTACCGGGGCATGAGGGCGGAAGGCCAGGGCATCGACCGGATTACAGGGGATTACATGGGCATGGTGGCCACCCTCCTGAACGGGCTCGCCCTTGAGAACGCCCTGAAGAGGGCAGGGCAGGCCGCGCAGGTCTTTTCCGCTCTTGCGGTGGAACGGGTCGCATCGCCCTTCGACCGGGAAGACGCCATCAGGTCCCTCAGGGAGGGGGCGGTCGTCATCTTCGTCTGCGGCACCGGCAACCCTTTCTTTACCACCGATACGGCAGCCGCCCTCCGGGCACTGGAAGTGGAGGCCGATGTGCTTCTCAAGGCCACCAAGGTGGATGGAGTGTACGACAAGGATCCGGAGGTCTTTTCGGATGCCGAGTTCTTCCGGGAGATATCCTACGAAGAAGCCCTCGGCAGAGGACTCAAGGTCATGGACGCCACGGCCTTTGCCCTCTGCATGGAGAACGGGCTCCCCATAGGGGTCTTCAACCTGAGGGGCCGGGACAACCTGAGGCGAGTGGTCCTCGGCGACCCCATAGGAACCATTGTGAGGAGGAAGGCATGAAGTCTGAAATTATCGACGACCTGGAGGACAAGCTAAAAAAATCGGTGGCCGCGCTGAAGAAAGATTTCTCCAAACTGAGGACGGGCGTGGCATCCGTCACCCTCATCGAGGATATCAAGGTGACCTATTACAATCAGCCCACCCCGATCAACCAGGTAGCCACCATCGGCGTACCGGACAGCAGGACGATCACGATTCAGCCCTGGGACTCGTCGGCCATCAGCGAGATCGAGCGGGCCATTCAGAAATCCGATATAGGCGTGAACCCCATGTCCGACGGAAGGGTCATCCGCCTCTCTTTTCCGAAACTGACGGAGGAGCGAAGAAAAGACCTCACCAAGGTGGGAAGCAAAATGCTGGAGGCCACCAAGGTGGCCATGCGCAACGTGCGCCGGGATTTCAACGAAAAGATCAAGAAGATGGAAAAGGATAAGGTCCTCTCCAAGGATGACGCCCACAGGAACCAGGAAGAAGTCCAGAAGGTGACGGACAGGTACATCGAGATGGCAGAGAAGGCGTACGCTGAAAAAGAAAAAGAGATACTGGAAATCTGAGCAACCGACATGGACGACCTTGACAGGTCCAAACTACCTGCCCACGTAGCCATCATCATGGATGGAAACGGAAGATGGGCGCGACTCCGCAACCTTCCCCGGGTGGAAGGGCACGTCCACGGCATCGAGTCGGTCCGTGACATCGTGACGGCAACGCGGGAACTTGATATACCTTACCTTACCCTTTACGCCTTTTCGAAAGAGAACTGGGGACGGCCACAAGCCGAGGTCTCCCGGCTCCTGGAACTCCTCGCCATCTATCTCGACCGCGAACTCCAGCTCATGCTGGACAAGTCCATCAGATTCAACGTGATAGGCGAGATGGACGACTTCCCGAAGAAGCTCCGGCACCACCTCATCGACACCATGGAAAAGACCCGGAACAATAAAGGACTCACCCTGAGCATCGCCCTCAGTTACAGCGGGCGGCGGGAAATCCTCAAGGCCGTCCGGGCCCTGTGCGACGAGATGATGAAAGGCAAGGTCAAAAGGCTCGATGAGCGGACCTTCCGGAGGTATCTGTTCACCAGGGACATCCCTGACCCGGATCTCCTCATCCGTACGAGCGGAGAGATGAGGCTCAGTAATTTCCTCCTCTGGCAGATGGCCTACACCGAGTTCTACATAACCGATACGCTCTGGCCCGACTTCAGGAGAGATGCATACTTCAAAGCCCTGACCGAGTTCACGAAGAGAGACAGGCGGTTCGGGGGGGTTAAGGGAAGTTAAGTGGGAGAACTGAGGAAACGGGTACTCACAGGGGTCCTGATGGGTCCCCTTATCGTCATCCTTTTCTATATCCTTCCCGCCCCGTGGTTTCTCCTTCTTGCCCTTCTCATCGTGGCCCTTGGCGTTCTGGAGCTTGCGGGAATGAGCGGTTCACCGGACCGGGCACTCATCCTCCCTCTCTGCCTCTCCACCATCATACCCCTCTATTTCGAGCGGCTCCAGGGGTATCCCGCGTGGCTCCTTCTGGTTGCCGCCCTCTTCGGTGCCGCGAAGATTGCCGGCCAGAAGAGGGTCGGAGAGGATGTGAACCGTCAGATCGTACTGGGTCTCACCGTGCTTTTCGCCGGGACGGTCTTTCTCGTCCTCCCCTTCTACTACCTCTGGCTCCTCAAGGTTCGGGGTGATCGCCTTCCCGTCCTTCTCCTCCTTGCCATATGGGCCAGCGATACGGGCGCCTATTTCCTTGGAAAGGGCATGGGGAAGCGGACCCTGGTGCCTTTTATCAGCCCCAGGAAGACCTGCGCAGGTCTTCTGGGCGCCGTCCTCGGGAGCGCCCTCTTCTTCCTGGCCGCCGGCAGCAGTGCCGGGCTGACGATCGGCCAGGCATGTGTCGCAGGGGCATGTCTCGGCATCACGGGGCAGCTGGGAGACATTCTTGAATCGGCAGGAAAGAGGCTCTGCGGCGTCAAGGACTCGTCGGGCCTGATACCCGGTCACGGGGGCATCCTTGACAGGATAGACAGCTTCATCTTCTCGGCCCCCTTCTTCTATCACTACGTCACGGGGATCCGATGAGGAAGAAACGGGTCATCATACTGGGTTCCACCGGCTCCATAGGGAGGGCCACCCTGGAGGTGATCGAAGCCCGGAAGGACAGTTTTGAGGTCTTCGGTCTCGCGTGCAGGGAGAACCTCCACCTCCTCAAGGAGCAGATTGAGCGGTTCAGACCCCGTTTCGTGTGTCTCTTCGACAAATCCGTGAAGGGCCGCCTCTCTTTCGACAAGAGGAGGCTCCTCACCGGCATGGAAGGGATCAGGGAGATGGTGAGGACCGACGGCGACATCGTGGTCAATGCCCTGCCGGGGAGCATCGGCATCGAACCCACCATTGAGACCCTGGAAACGGGGAAAGTCCTCGCCCTGGCGAACAAGGAGAGTCTCGTCATGGGGGGACGACTCATTGCGCGGCTCGTAAGTGAGAAAGGGCATCGCCTCATCCCCGTCGACAGCGAACACTCGGCCCTTCACCAGCTCCTTAAGACCATCCCCCGGGAAGAGCTGAAGTCGATCGTGATCACCGCCTCCGGCGGTCCCTTCAGGAGGCTCAGCAAGAGGGCCATGACACGGGTTAAACCTGAGGAGGCCCTGAACCATCCCACCTGGAAGATGGGGAAAAAGGTAACCCTCGACTCGGCCTCGCTGATGAACAAGGGCCTCGAAGTCATTGAGGCGCGGTGGCTCTTCGACCTTGAACCCTCGCGCATCAAGGTGGTGGTCCACCCGGAGAGTATCGTCCACGGCATGCTCGAACTGACCGATGGCGGCACCATGGCATACATGTCTCCTCCCGACATGAAACTTCCCATAGCCTATGCCCTCGCCGAGGAGGAGCGGCACCCCCTGCCCTTCCCGCGTCTGGATTTTGAGAAAGGGCAGAAGCTCACGTTCTTCCCTCCCGATCTTGACCGTTTTCCGTCCCTCCGCCTTGCCTTTCGGACCCTCGAGACGGGAGACAGCGCCCAGATCACCATGAATGCGGCTAACGAGGTGGCCTCGGCCGCCTTTATCGAAGGCAGGATACGTTTTACCGACATACCGCTCGTTATCGAGGAGGTACTGGATCTCCATCCTGTCCGGCCGGAAGTCCACTCCACAGAGGTCATATGGCAGATCCACGAATGGGCTCAAAAAACAGCAGAAGGACTAATAGGTCGCTACCATGTTTAATTTTTCAAACGCCATGAGTATTGTCTACGGGATCATCGCCCTCTCTCTGCTCATCCTGGTCCACGAAGTGGGCCACCTGCTCGCGGCGCGGTTCGCCAACGTGAAGGTCCTCGCCTTCTCCCTGGGGTTCGGAAAAAAACTTCTGAGCTTCAGGAAAGGAGAAACCGAGTATGCCCTCTCCGCCGTCCCCCTCGGCGGATACGTGAAACTCCTGGGCGAGTCCACCGACGATGAAATCCCGGAAGAGGAGATATCACGCTCCTATGCCCACAAACCGGTTTCCCTCCGGATCCTCATTGCCTTTGCGGGGCCTCTTTTCAATCTGCTTTTTGCCTGTCTCCTCTTCTGGCTCATCTTTGCGAGCGGCTATTCCGCCCTTTCCACCAAGGTGGGCGGCGTCGAGAAGGGGTACCCCGCCTATGAGGCAGGCATCAAGGAAGGTGACCTTATCGTGGCCATCGACGGCCGGGCGATCACGGAATGGAGCGACCTTCTCCAGGCCGTGGCGGAGACAGATCCCCGGCCCATGAAATTCACCGTCAAACGAGACGGCGCCCTCATCGATGTCACCGTTACCCCCAGGGAAATGGAGGGCAAGAACATCTTCGGGGAGGCGAGCAGAAGAAAGGTGATCGGGGTCAACGCCTCCAATGAATTTGTCACCAAACGGGAGAGTCTCGCCAGCGCCGCTTCCAAGGCCGTGCTCCAGACGTACCACATATCGGAAATCACGATCCTCGGGATCGTGAAGCTCATTGAGGGTTCCATCTCCCACAAGAACATCGGGGGTCCTCTCCTCATCCTGGAAATGGCGGGAAAACAGGCCCGGGAGGGAAAGAAGAATCTCATCTTCTTTGTCGCCGTCATCAGCATCAACCTCGGGATCGTAAACCTCCTCCCCATTCCGATCCTCGACGGAGGCCACATCCTCTACCACCTTATCGAACTGGTGACGAGGAAGAAGATTTCCCAGCGATGGGTGGAGATTTCCCAGAAGATCGGGATGGGGATCCTCGTGGCCATCATGATCCTCGCCTCCTACAATGATATCGTGAGATTCTTCGGTGGCAAGTAGGCTCATCCTTGCCATAGACAACTCCATCGACCATTTGAACGTTGCCCTCGCAAGGGAAGAGAGGATCCTCGAGGAGAGGCATGTGAAGAGTGATATGCCGCCCTCCCAGGCCCTTCCCCTCATGGTATCCCGCATTCTCGCGGATCACGGCTCAACCATCCACGACGTGGAGCTTCTCGCGGTAACCCTCGGCCCGGGGTCCTTCACCGGCATCCGGGTTGCCCTCTCCTTTTGCAAAGGCCTGCGGGCCGGGAGGCATATACCCCTTCTCGGCGTACCCACCCTCGACGTGCTCGCCGCCCCCTTCACCTTTCTGGAGGGCTACCACCTTCTGCCCGTCATAGATGCAAAGAAAGGGGAGCTCTTCTGCGCCCTCTACCGGGTCGGCTCCGGATCCCTCCACCTTCTGACCCCATACCGGGCGCTCACGCCTGAGACCGCCCGCCAATTGGCGGAACCCCCCTGCCTCTGTTTCGGCACGGGGGTGGCACTCTGGGAGCGCCTCTTCCCTTCCCGGGAAGGAATTACACTCCTCGGCTCCCAATTTTCGAGAATCTCGGGAGAATGGCTCGTCAGGGAGGCCCTCCGCCGGGAGGCCATCGCCGGCCCAGGGGAGGCCATCCCCATTTACGGCCGCAGGTCGGAGGCCGAGATCACGTTCAATGTGGAAGTGAAATAGGGGCACCGCCGCCGCATTTGACCGTTGACAACCGGGATCACCGCCATATAGAATCATTTCTTAGCCATTTCACAGGACCGGGTCCGGCCGGGCAGAGACAAAGGGAGGCCCCCATGGCGGAGATGAAGCAGTGTCCTTTTTGTGCTGAAGAGGTAAGGGCAGAGGCTGCCATCTGCAGGTATTGCCACAGCGACCTGCTGGGCGTCACCAAGGACAAGAAAGGTCAGTTCGTGAAGGTTCGGCTGAAAACCGGGGAACAGACCTATGCGGGTGACGTCTTCGTGCCGGAATACATAAACCGCCTGAGCGACGTCCTCAATGACAGCAAGAGGCATTTTATTATTCTTACCAACGCGGTAGAGGAAACGAAGCTGAGGGACATACCGGTGGGCTTCATCGCCGTCAACAAGGACCTTGCGGAATGGATACGGCTCGTTGACGCGGCCAAGCCACCCGACACCGGGAGCCGCCTCGGGACGGCCGTTACCATCATCGACCGGGAGCCCCCCAAAGCAAAATAGGGCTTCAACGACCCCTCTCCATAGCCCCCCTGTTCCGGCATACATATTGCAGAAATATCCCCGGAGAACGAACCGAGCGGGGGAGCAATGATCTCAAAGAAGATAGCCGAACAAGCCCGGATCCTCAGCGCCGTCAGCCGCGCTCAAATGAACAGCTCCCTCACGGGGGCAGACAACGCCGCGTTTACTAGGATGCTGGTTGCCGCAATGGAGCGGGCTGCCCAACGAGTCGATCCGGTGAAGAGCCCCGTTGCCCTCCACCACGACTTCCCGGCCCTGGAAAAAAAGGCGGCCGACTCCCTCTTGAATCGCGCCGCAGCCACGGGCACCGGGAGGGAGATTATCGACATCATTCTGACACATGAGGGAAGTGGCTACGTGCGCCGCGATGGGGGTGAAGAGTCGTCCAAGTATGGAATATTGCAGGCAACCGCCAGACAACATGGCTACCGGGGAGACGTCAAGAATTTGTCAAGGGCCGAGGCGGTCACGATCTACCAGAAACTGTGGAAAGAGTCGGGGGCCGAGAACCTTCCGTACCCCTTGAGCCTCGTTCACTTCGACACCTACGTCAACAGCCCGGCGGCAGCCGCGAAGCTCCTCAAGGCCTGCGGCGGTGATGTGGACGCCTACCTCAAAGGCAGAGCAGACCGTTACAACCGCCTCGCTTCCCTGAGGCCGGCCCGCTTCGCCAAGTACCTCCCCGGCTGGCTCAACAGGATCGCAAGCCTCCAGAACATCGTGAACCGGCACCGCTACGACCGGTACTTCGCCGCAGGACCCTCCGCCGGTTATTCCAAACACTCCTGATCCTTCATGCTTTGAAGACCAACGACCCCTCTCTCTTCAAAGGCCCCGTCAACCCTTCAACCCCTTCCCGCCGTTGAATGACGGACTTACAGGATCCCCCCGGTTCGAGAAGAGGAGGTTCCCCGTCTCGAGGTCGGTTGCGCCATATGGGGGTGGAGACCGCCGGCTCTTCGCCCCCACAAAGGATATGAAATTACCGGCTGAAGTGGTGTATAATTAGTCCGGTTTCTTGTCCTTCGGCCCTCGCGGAAAACCTCCTGTTTTCAACGCTTCTCTCTCCCGCGCAGTGAGCCGATCCGGATTGAGCCCATCAGGAGGTAGCATTGAAGACCATAGATGAAATCAACGAAAAGATCAGGTCGGGGAAAGTGGTCGTCGTCACAGCCGAAGAGATGATCGAGATCACCCGGGAAAAAGGAACCAGGAAGGCAGCCGAGTACGTGGATGTGGTGACCACCGGAACCTTCGGCCCCATGTGCAGCAGCGGGATGTTCATCAACCTGGGCCATTCGAAGCCAAGGATCAAGATAGGGGGTGGACGGTGCTACCTCAACGACGTGCCCGCATACTGCGGTATAGCCGCCGTGGATGTGTATCTGGGCGCGACAGCCTCGCCCGATGAAGACCCCCGCAACACGGTCTATCCGGGTGCCTTCAAATACGGGGGCGGGCACGTGATCGAGGACTTCGTGAGCGGCAAGAACATCAAGCTCGTGGCAAGCGCCTACGGGACCGACTGCTACCCGCGCAAGAAGATCGAGACCTACATCAACCGGGACACGGTGAACGAGGCCTATCTCTACAACCCCAGAAACAGTTATCAGAACTACAATGTGGCGGTCAACCTGACGAACAGGGTGATCCACACCTACATGGGCTCTCTGAAGCCGAACCTGCACGGCGCCAACTATTGCAGCGCCGGCCAATTGTCGCCCCTGCTCAAGGACCCTCTCTACCGCACCATCGGCATCGGTACCCGCCTCTTCCTCGGCGGCGGGGTAGGCTACGTGGCGTGGCACGGGACCCAGCACAACCCGGACGTACCGAGAAGTCCGGACGGTCTCCCCAGGGCCGGCGCGGGGACACTGGCCGTGGCGGGTGATGCGAAGAAGATGAGCGGCGACTTTCTGAAGGGTGCAAGCTTCATAGGGTACGGGGCAACGCTCTTCGTCGGCCTCGGCATACCCATACCGGTCATCGACGAAGAAATGGCCTATTTTACTTCCAGGAGTGACGAGGATTTCTTCGCCCAAGTCGTGGACTACGGGAACGACTACCCGAACCGGATACCCCGCAGCCTGGGCGAGGTGACCTATGCCCAGCTCAAGTCAGGGAGCATCACCGTGGAAGGCAGGGAGGTCCCCACCTTCCCCATTTCGAGCTACTCCAAGGCGCGGGAGATAGCCGGTCTCCTGAAGGGATGGATCGCTGCCGGTGAATTCCTTCTCACCAACCCCGTGCAGCGGATCCCCACGGTCGGCGAGGGCATCAGAATGAACACCCTGGAAGAAAGGACCCTGGAGAGCCTTTGACGGGCGGTCTTCCGAAAATGATGAATAGGAAGGCCATATCCCTCCTCTCGGGGGGGCTCGACAGCATCCTGTCCACGAAGCTGGTCCTCGATCAGGGGATTGACGTCGTGGCCCTCCATTTCACCTCTCCCCTGGCAAGCAGACGGGACAAGGAACGGGGCCTCCAGGCGGTCCGGACCGCAAAGGAGCTGGGCGTTCGCCTTCTCCTTCAGGATAAGGGCCCGGAATACCTGGAGGTCCTCCGTAATCCGAAGTACGGGTATGGGAAAAACATGAACCCCTGCATCGACTGCAGGATCTTCATGCTGCGAAAGACCAGGGAGATCATGGCGGCAGAAGAAGCGAGTTTCGTGGTCACCGGTGAGGTCCTCGGGCAGCGACCCATGTCCCAGCGCCGGGACACCATATCCCTGATCGAAAAGGAGAGCGGTCTGGACGGCCTCATCCTGAGGCCCCTCTCGGCCAGGCTCTTTCCGCCTACCCTGCCGGAACAGGAGGGCATCGTGTCCCGGGAAAGTCTCCTGGCAATCTCGGGAAGGTCGAGGGCCGAGCAGTTCAGGCTCGCCGAATCCTATCACCTGAAGGAATTCGGATGTCCCGGCGGAGGGTGCCTTCTCACCGACCCCATCTTCTCCGTGAAACTCCGCGAACACCTCTCCCGCGGCACCGGCCTCACCATGGAGGATCTCTCCCTCCTGTCCATGGGGCGCCACTTCAGGCTCCCCGGCGGGGCCAAGCTTGTGGTGGGAAGAAACCAGGACGAAAACGAAAGGATCAGAGCCCTGAGACCCGACCCTTCCACGGCCATGCGACCCCTGGGATTCACCGGGCCGGCAGGCCTTCTCCTGGGGCCGGCAGAGCCTTCCCTGCTGGCACTCGCGGCCAACATCCTGGCCTACTATGGGAAGAGCACCCTGCCCTTCGTGGAGGTGGAGGTGGACGACGGCGCGATCAGGAGCCTTTCTTTCCCCCGGGAAGAACCGGACGTGGAGTCCATGAGAGTATGAGGAGGACAGATGCGCATCTTTGAGGGATTCTACGCCTATCCCTGGGTATCTTACAGGGAAAACAACGCCAACACGATCTTCATAGACGGGGAAGTGCCGACCCTGATCGACCCCGGCCACAGCCACCTCTTCAACCACGTGGTGGAGGGTATGGCCCAGGACGGAAAAAGCATCGACCAGGTACGTCTGGTCATATGCACCCACGGCCACCCGGACCACATGGAGGCCCTCGACCGGTTCGACGATGGCGTGGTGCGGGCTATCGGTCTGGAGGAGCATGCCTACCTCCGCGCCGGCGGGAACGACCTCTTCCTCATGACCGGGACCCAGATGCCCAGAAAGCCTTTTCAGGTCTTTCTCAAGGAAGGTCGCCTCCGTCTCGGCGACAAGACCTTTCAGGTTCTCCTCACGCCGGGTCATTCACCCGGATCCATCTGCCTCTTCTGGGAGGAGGAAGGGGTGCTGATCTCCGGGGATACGGTCTTTTACAGAGGGGTCGGGAGGACGGATCTCCCGGGCGGCGACATCAATCTCCTGGGCAAGAGCATTGAGCGGCTCCTGCCCCTTCCCGCCCGCTATCTCATCCCGGGACACGGCGAGATGCTCCAGGGCGGCGAGGGTATTGAGAGGAATTTTCGCCTCATCCTCGACGAGTTTTTCTGAGACCCCCTCGTTTGCACATCCTCCCGTTCCATGATACACTATACCCGGTGATATCGGACCATCATTCATTGCGGTGCACCAGGTACGGTCAACCCCTTGAGGATGAATCGGCTCCATGTCCCCACCCTGTTGAGTTTTGCCCCGAGAGAACCCGCTGTCTCGTCCATGCCCGGCGCATGGAGAAGGGCGATGGCAGGGAAAAGAGGAGGAAGAAACGTGAACATGCCTGATGAATATATATGTGACCTCTGTGGATATGTGTTCCTGTTCGGGGAGGTTCCCAGCCTCTTTTGCCCCAACTGCGGCAGCAGTATGGTGGCCAAAGAGGTGATGTACGACGAGTTCTTCGACGACGAACCGGTCATTACCATCCTGAATCTGTAGCCCCGGGGCCGGAGAGCCCACGGTCGGCATCCCGAGAGGCGGACCGCATGCGCGGACTTTTCTACCTTATCCTTCTTTGTGCCGCATGGTTTATCCTGATGCGGTACGTACTTCCCAGGCTCGGCGTCAAAACATGAGGAACCGGCTACGACAGGAAGGACTCCTGTCTCAAGAAACCGGAGAAACCTTGAACCTTCTCGAGAAGGCACGGAAGACGATGGAACGGCTCGGCCCGAGGTTGGACGAGCTTGCCGACGGCTGCGTCGAGGTGGTGGAGGCGGACGATGTGACCGGTGTGGTGAAACTGAGGATTATGGGGGGCCGCCTCCACTGATGCGGCATCAACGCCCTCAGTCTGTGGGCGGACAAACTATTGAAGGAAGAACTTCCGGAAGTTAAACAAGTTGTCGATATATAAGGAGATTGAGCTATGAACATCTTTCAGGTCAGCGACATACTCGAGTTTGCCGTGAGGATCGAAGAGGATGGCGAACAGTTTTACCGCCGGGCAGCCCAGCAGGCTGAGGACCGGGAGGGCAAGAAACTCTTCGCCCATCTGGCCGACGCAGAAATCGCCCACAAGAAGGTCTTTCAGGATATGCTTCAGACCCTTGCAGCCGGTGCACCCGCCGAGAGCTACGAGGGGGAATACCTCGCCTACCTCCGGGAGTTCATAGACGGCAAGATTGTCTTTTCCAAGGAGAAGCAGGCCGACCTGGCCGCCATCCGCGATACCCTGGCCACGGTGAATTTCGCCCTTCAGCGCGAACTCGACTCCATCACCTTCTACCAGGAAACCAAGCTGGTGGTCCCTGAAAACAGGCATAACGTGATCGACCGCATCATCGCCGAGGAGAGGCAGCACGTGCTCGAACTCTCCAAGTTCAAGAGGGACTACATCAAGCAGGTGGACGGGTAGGAAAGGGTCAGGTCCGCTCCGTCACGATTTCAGGAGATCGTAGAAGAGCCTCAGGATCAGTCCTGACACCACAAGCAGGAAGAGTATCCTCACGAAGCGGTTGCCTTTCAGTATGGCGAGCCGGGTCCCCACGAGGGATCCCAGGATGTTGCACGCCGCCATGGGGACGGCGATACCGTACAGGATGTTCCCCGTCCAGGCGAAGTAGAGGGTTGCCGAAAGGTTGGTCGCAAAATTGACCACCTTCGCCGAGGCCGAGGCGGACAGGAAACTGAAACCGAAAAGGCCGATAAAGACAAAAATCAGAAAACTCCCCGTTCCGGGACCGAAGAAGCCGTCGTAAAAGCCGATGACCATGCCCGTCGCCACGCCCGTGAGAAGCTGGGCCATCCGCCCCAGCCTCGGGGCGTGCAGCGATCCCAGGTCCTTCCGCACAAAGGTATAGATCGCGATTCCCGCAAGAAGAATCAGGATGAGGGGTCGCATCACCTGCGGGCGCATCATCGTCGCCACACGGGCCCCGAGAAAGGAGAAGATGAGGGCCGCCAGGGTGGCGGGCAGGGTGGCCTGCCAAGAGATTTTCACGTGACGGGCGTACTGGGCTGCCGCGATGGAGGTGCCCGCTATGGAGGAGAGCTTGTTCGTGCCCAAGAGCGTCCCGACGGCCGCGCCCGGCAGGAGGATGAAAAGGGCGGGGATCTGGATCAGCCCCCCGCCGCCGGCGACAGAGTCGATGAGACCGGCAAGAAAGGCAAATAAGCACAACACAACCGTTTCAGTCATCCGCAACCCCCGGGCCATCATTTATACCCTATCCCGCCCCGATAGTCCACGCCCCCGACGCCATGAACCCTCTGCCGCCCTATCCCGCAAGCCCCTTCCCCTCTTCGGCCAGTCAACTGCCATGCCCTTCGGGCACCCGCGATGGACGGGGGAGAAGAAATCAGGAACGTTGAACCGGAAAAAGGGCCTGTGGTAAGCTTAGCAGGCCGGGGGCTCAGGGTCAGCGTGAGAAGGGGCGTGAAAATCGGTATCGTTGCAGTGGCAGGGGTCATTGTCCTCGCGGGCATCCTCGCCCTCCTTCTCCTCCGCAATGCCAACCGCCTCATCGCCCGGGAGCTCGAAGGGCGGGTCGGCAAGGGTTTCACCATCGGGGCCGTCGATGTGCGGTGGGGACAGGTAACGGCACAGAAGGTCCGGCTGGCCGATGGAGGGGGAAGGACCATGGCCATGGCCCATGAGATCACCCTCAAGGCCGACTTCATGGGTCTTTTGAGGGGCGCGTACGTGCTTGACCAGACCGTGCTGTCACAGCCTTACCTCCTCATAGAAACGGATCGCAAGGGAGCGATCGTCAGCCCGGTGCTGCCCGCTCCCGTCGCACAGCCCGCAGCGAAGGGATCGGACAAGCCGCTCATCCTCCGGGCAATCCGCGTGGCCGAGGGCTCCCTCGATATCCTCGAGGGACAGGGGAAGCGGTCCCCCGTACCCATTCGTCTCCGCGACGTGGATCTTACCGTGGACGATCTGGAGGTGCCGCCGGCCGATCGCGTCACCTCTTTTCACCTCAGGGCCTCGATCCCCGGGAAGATGGACGCCGGGCACCTTGATGCGGCAGGCACCATCAACCTGAGGACAACAGACGCAAAGGGCCGCATAGAGGTCAAGGGCCTCGACATGGTGCCCCTCAAGCCTTACTACGAAAACCTGGGCAACGTTGAGGTGACCCGCGGCTTCCTTGATCTTTCCATGGACTTCACGGTGGCCTCGGGCAAGGTAAAGGCGCCGGGCAAGGCGATCGTGAGGAACCTCCGGTTCGAAACCAGGCCGGGCCTGACAGGGGCCTTTGCGGGCGTGCCCCTGAAGGCTTTGGTCGCGGTCCTGAAGAAGGGCAATGACGAAATACCCTTCACCTTTATCGTGGAAGGCGATCTTCGTGACCCACGCTTCAGCCTCAAAGAGAACCTTGCGAGGCGGCTCACCTTCGGTCTCGCGGAGCAACTGGGCCTTTCTGTGCGCACCATGGGCGGGGCCCTCGTTTCGGAGGGCGGAAGGAGCGGAAGAAAGGCGGGAGAGGCATTAAAGGACCTGGGACAACAGCTGAAAAAAAAGATATTTCAATAAAGGAGGAGGGAACGTGGAACCCATCAAGATTATGCCCTGTCTGGACATGAAGGATGGCCGGGTGGTCAAAGGCGTGCATTTTGTGAATCTTCGGGAGGCGGGCGACCCGGTGGAGAATGCCGCCTTCTACGAAAAGGAGGGGGCCGACGAACTGGCCATGCTCGACATCGCCGCCACCGTGGAAAACCGCAAGACCAGACTGGACTGGGTGCGGAAGGTCTCCTCCGTGATCACTATCCCCCTTACCGTGGGCGGCGGCATCAACAGCGTAGAGGACATCGAACTGGTCCTCGGTGCAGGGGCCGCCAAGGTCTCCATGAACAGCGCGGCGGTAAAGAACCCTGAACTGGTGAAAGAGGCGGCATCCCGATTCGGGTCGCCGAGGATCACTCTGGCCATCGACGCCCGGAGAAATCCTGCCATGCCTTCCGGTTTCGAGCTCGTGGTCGCAGGGGGAACCACGCCGGTGGGCAAGGACGCTATCGAGTGGGCCCGCCGGTGCCAGGCCCTCGGAGCCGGTGTCATCCTCCCCACCAGCATGGATGGGGACGGCACCCTGGCAGGCTACGACCTCGAATTCACCAAGGCCGTATCGGACGCGGTAAGCCTTCCCGTGGTCGCTTCCGGCGGCGCAGGCACCCTGGAACACTTCTACGAAGGGGTGGTCAAGGGTGGCGCCACCACGCTGCTGGCCGCCTCTGTCTTCCATTTCAGGACCTTCACCATCAGGGAAGTGAAGGAATACCTGCGCGGCAAGGGGCTTACGGTCAACCTGTAACGACCTTACGACGGCGTTACTCTCTTGAGGCGCTGGAACACCGCTTCCAGCGCCTTCTCCCGTTCCTTGAGCGCCTCACGGAATTCCCGTCTGTAGGTACCCACTACTTCGACGCGGAGGTGGGAGAGGTACGTCTCGAGGGCGTGGTGCAACAGCTTGGCCTCTTCATCGGTCATTTCCAGGGTTACCATGGCAGACCTCCTTTCGTGACCTTCTACTCCTAAGTATAGCGGCCGCCGCAAGGGGTGCAAGGGGGTCAGGGGACCGCTGCGGTCAGGAGAGGAAGTCCCGGATCATCTGGATGCTGTAAGCGGCATAGACCTCATGGTGCACTTCCGAGGTGTAGATGAGGTCGTCCCTCTTCTTGATGATCTGCTTCAGCTCCCGGAAGGGGAAGATCCCCGAACCCACGGGCAGGTGATCGTCCGAGGCGCCCTTGTTGTCGTGGAGATGGAGCTCCCGGAGTTTCGGGCCCAGGGGGATGAGCCAGTCTCCCACGGAGACGGCGGAGAAGAGGTTGAAGTGGCCCGTGTCGAAACAGAAGAAGAGTTCCCGGTCCCTGAAGTACCGGAAGAGGGTCGCGAAGGTCTCCGGGGTCTCCTCGAAGATATTCTCGAGGAGTATGGCCGGACCGCCCTTAGCCGAGGCGAGGACAGCCTCCCAAGTCTCCACGCTCCCGTCCATCCAGAGCTGCTGGTTGCCGTCGAAGCGCCACTTGTCGTACCCCGGGTGACAGACCACGGTCTTCGCCCTCAGGATCGTCGCCACCTCCACCGCCTTCTTCAGCTTCTCAATGGTGATTGCACGGATGCGCCTGTCGAATCCTCCGGGGCTCAAGTCCATGAAAGGGGCATGGACCGTGCAGGGGATGTTCCGGTCTACCAGGGCCCGGCTCAGTTCTTTGACCCGGCCCGGGTCCACCTGGTCGATCATGTTGTTGTCCGTGTAGATCTCGAATCCCACGTCGAGGCCCGTGGCCTTGTCCAGGCTCGCCTCCACCATGTGGTAGGGGATGTTGATGTAGATGATGGCCTTTCGTTTCATAGGTCCTACATTCTACGGGGCGGACACCGGGAAATCAACAGAAAAGGTCCGTTTGAAGTGGCGGCCCCGATCTGGTACACTATGGGCTCATGGCCGGGCAAGCCGGCGTGACAAAGTGTAGCCACAGTGGACAGAGTATTCGTAAAAGGCGCCCGGGAACACAACCTCAAGAACATAGACGTCGAGATTCCCAGGAACAGGATGGTGGTCATCACAGGGCCGAGCGGGTCGGGCAAGTCGACGCTCGCCTTTGACACCATCTATGCCGAGGGACAGCGACGCTACGTGGAGTCCCTCTCTTCCTACGCCCGCCAGTTTCTCGAACTCATGGAAAAACCTGACGTGGACTATATCGAAGGCCTCTCTCCGGCCATCAGCATCGAGCAGAAGACGATCAGCAAGAACCCCCGCAGCACGGTGGGTACCGTCACCGAGATCTACGACTATCTCCGCCTCCTCTTCGCCCGGATCGGCCACGTCTTCTGCTACGGCTGCGGCAAGGAGATCAAGAGCCAGCACCCGCCCCAGATCGTGGATGCCATCCTGGCCCTGGGTGGCGGGACCAAACTCTCCATCCTCGCCCCCATCGTGAGGGGGCGGAAAGGCGAGTACCGGAAGGAGATCGACGAACTCCGGAGGCAGGGTTTCGCCCGGATCAGGCTGAACGGCAAGATGGTGGACCTCTCGGAAGAGATCGTCCTCGACAAGAACAAGAAGCACGAGATCGACGTGGTGGTGGACCGGATCGTGCTCCGGGAAGGGGTGGAGCGGAGGCTCTTCGAGGCCGTGGAACTCGCCCTCCAGAAGTCCGGCGGCATCGTGAAGGTGGAGACGGAGGGCGGGACGCTGCTCTTCAGCGAGAAGTTCGCCTGCCCGGACTGCGGCATCAGCTACCCCGAGATCGCCCCCAGGATGTTCTCCTTCAACAACCCTTACGGCGCCTGCCCCACCTGCCTCGGCCTCGGGGTAAAGGAGTACTTCGATCCGGCCCTCATCGTGCCCAACCAGGACCTCTCCCTCAGGGAGGGGGCGGTGGTGCCCTGGGGAGAGAAGAACCCCGTCCATTTCCTCCCCTTTCTCGAAGGCCTGGTGGCCCACTACAAAATCGATATCCGGGAGCCCTTCCGCAACCTGCCCAGGGAGGTGCAGGAGGCGATCCTCTTCGGTTCGCCGGAAGAGATCGAGTTCTACCATGACCGGGGTCTCCGCAGGGAGGTGCGGAAGAAGGCCTACGAAGGGGTCATACGGGAGCTGGAGAGGGACTACGAGCAGGCCTCCTTTTACGAGAAGGAGCGGTACGAGCGCTTCATCAACCTCATCCCCTGCCCTGCCTGCAACGGCGCCCGGCTCAAGAAGGAGATGCTCTGGGTGAGGATCGACGGCCTCTCCATCGACCAGGTGACCAGGATGACCATCCTTACCGCCCTCGACTTCTTCAGGACCCTCACCCTCCCGGAGAAGGAGCAGGAGATCGCCGCGACCATCCTCAAGGAGATCACGGCGAGGCTCAAGTTCCTCATCGATGTGGGCCTCGACTACATCACCCTCCACCGTAATTCGGCGACCCTTTCCTCAGGGGAGTCCCAGAGGATCAGGCTGGCCACCCAGATCGGGTCCGGGCTCACCGGGGTCCTCTATGTCCTCGACGAGCCCTCCATCGGCCTCCACCAGCGGGACAACGAGCGCCTCCTCACCACGCTGCGGCGCCTCAGGGACCTGGACAACACGGTCATCGTGGTGGAGCACGACCATGACGCCATCGTCTCCTCCGACTACGTGGTGGACCTGGGGCCGGGGGCCGGGGAGAACGGCGGGTACCTCGTCTTCCAGGGCACGCCGGCGGACCTGAAGGACCACGAAGAATCGGTGACGGGCAAATACCTCTCGGGCCGTCTCTCCATCGAGATGCCGAGGCTGCGGCGCACGCCGAAGGGCGCCCTCACCATCAAAGGGGCGAGGGCCAACAACCTGAAGGAGGTGGACGTATCCATCCCCCTCGGCGTCTTCACGGTCATCACCGGTGTCTCAGGGTCGGGAAAGAGTTCCCTTGTCGTGGATACCCTCTACCCCCTCCTCAAGCAGAAGCTCTACCGCTCCAAGGAGCGGGCAGGGGAGGTGGAGGCCATCACCGGCTTCGAGGCCATCGACCAAGTCATCGATATCAACCAGCAGCCCATCGGCAGGACCCCGCGATCCAACCCCGCCACCTATACCGGTGTCTTCACCTTTATCAGGGAGCTCTTCACCAGGCTCCCCGAATCGAGGATGAGGGGGTACAAGGAGGGCAGGTTCAGTTTCAACGTCAAGGGCGGCCGCTGTGAAACCTGCGCGGGCGAGGGCTTCGTGAAGATCGAGATGCAGTTCCTCCCCGACGTCTACATCGTCTGCGACGCCTGCAAGGGCAAGCGGTACAACCGTGACACCCTGGAGGTGAAGTACAAGGGGAAGAGCATCGCCGATGTGCTGGAGATGACGGTCACCCAGGCCCTCCAGTTTTTCGACGCCATCCCCCAGGTGAAGAGCCGCCTCAAGGTCTTGAACGACGTGGGTCTCGGATACATCCGCCTCGGCCAGGCAGCCACCACCCTCTCCGGGGGCGAGGCCCAGAGGATCAAGCTCTCCAGGGAGCTCTCCAGGAGGGATACGGGCAGGACCCTCTACATCCTCGACGAACCCACGACGGGGCTTCATTTCGCCGACATCGAGAAGCTCCTCGCCGTCCTCGCCGAACTGGTGGAACGGGGGAACACGGTGGTGGTCATCGAGCACAACATGGACGTGATCAAGTGCGCCGACCACATCATAGACCTGGGCCCCGAGGGAGGGGAGCGGGGCGGTACCGTGGTGGCCAGAGGGACGCCGGAGGAGATCATGGCCGCTCCCGGCAGCTACACAGGCGCCTTCCTGAAGAGGTATCTCATGGAATACCCGGTTTCGGAGAAGAAGAGGGCGGGAGGAATGGGATGAAGCGGGTCATCGTCATTCCCGCCCGGTACGGCTCGACCCGCCTTCCCGGCAAACCGCTCAGGGAAGCGGGCGGCAAGACCCTCATTCGGTGGGTCTACGAGGCGGCCCTCTCCTCCCGGCTCGCCGACGAAACCCTGGTGGCCACCGACGATCACCGCATCCGGGACGCGGTCCGCGCCTTCGGTGGCATTGCCGTCATGACAAGCCCCGACTGTGCAAGCGGCACCGACCGGGTCTACGAGGCGGTGAAGGACCGGGGCGCCTCCTTCGTGGTCAACCTGCAGGGTGACGAGCCGGGGGTGAGGGGCGATATGATCGATGCCCTTTTTTCAGCCCTGGAAGGGGATGCCACACCCATGGCGACCCTCTGCACGCCCATCCGGGACGAAAAGGCCTGTCTCGACCCCAACACGGTGAAGGTGGTCATGGACCGCTTCGGGTATGCCCTCTACTTCTCCCGCTCTCCCATCCCCTTCGTCCGCAACCCGGGCGTCGCCGACGCGCAGACCTACGCCCACGTGGGCATCTACGGTTTTTCCATGGCCTTTCTCCACCGTTTCGTCTCCCTTGACCGGGGAACCCTGGAGCAGACCGAATCCCTCGAACAGCTCCGGGTCCTGGAGCACGGCTACCGGATACGGGTCATACCGGTGGCGTACGAGGGCTTCGGCATCGACACGGAAGAAGACCTGGCCCGATTCGCCCGGACCGGCGCCGCCGAACCCGATCGATAGTTCCCTGCCCCTTTTTTTCTGTAACCATGAAATTCCCCTTGCTTGTGGTCGATTTTCATGGTGACGACCGGATCCCTGGCGAAGAATGAAGGTTACTCTTCCGGATTGAAACGACAAAGGCGGTTGATATAAATTTTCAGGTAATTTGAGAAGGGGGTTTGGTACTCGGGGCCCGCGCGGCGCGTTGACAAACAAGGGTTTGCGCGAGATGAAGGGGTAAAAAGAAGTTTGAGAAAAATCTGCCGGAATTACCGGATTTGTAACAGGACTTTGAGAAATTTGTCCACGGATATGCGAAGGTCTATCGGTGGTGCCACCAGGCCTTGAATCGGCCATAAACATAAAGGATGAGCCCGGCCCAGAAAAAAAGACCGAGAACGATCGTCACCACCGGCCCGACATTGGATACGAACGTAAATTTAGTAACAATCAGCACAAGGGTCGCGATCAGCAAAAAACTTCCCACAAGTTGCATCTTCTTCCATTTCTTCGCCGTGGCCTCTATGACTATCGCCTTTACTGGGTGACCGCAATGAGGGCATGCCGCAGCCTGATCTGATATAGAGTTGCTGCAATCAGGGCAGTTAATGAGCGCCATTGTTACCTCCGTCTATACCAGCTTCCGCCCGTACCACACGCCACGCGGCCGATGATGCACATCTCTCCCGGCACATTCATGTCTATAACGATCGGTTTGTACCGCTGGTTGTCGCTCGACAGTTCAATCCTGTTTCCCTCAAGGATCTGCACCCTCTTCACCATAATAGCACTGTCCAGGCGGACCAGATAGATGCCTTCCTGCTGCGGGTTTGTAATGGACCTGTCTATCAGCACGATATCCCCGGAGCGCAAGGTAGGCTCCATAGAATCACCCTGGACGTGGAGCAGAAAAAGCTCTTTGGGCGCACCCCGCAGGTTCGTCTTGATCCACTGGGTCTTGAAACACAGGAAGTCCCTCACGTCCTCCTGGTACACCACCTCGCCCGTACCGGCAGCCGCCTTAAGGTCGTACAGAGGGATATAGGTGTAGTCGTCCGGCTCCCCTCCGACCCCCCCCGCCCCGGTCCCCGCGCCCGGCTTTCCGGCGTACACGGGTCCCTCTCCGGTCAGGAGCCAGTCCACGGAAACCCCCGTGGCCTTATGGATTCGGATCAGAAGTTCCGGACCTGGAACAGTGCCGTCGTTCCATATCCGGCTGAATGCGCCCTTGGAGATGCCGATCCGGGCTGCCCACGCAAAAGGCCTGTGCCTTTCCTCGCCCATCACCTCCGTCAACCGGGCATGAAAGTCGGGATTCTTTAGTTCCGAACTCATAGGCTGAGTTCCGAACTAAGTTCAGAACTGAAGAATGCGGTTCCAAACTCGTATTTTGATGAATCATTTCTAAGAGTTGTCGTAAAATCCCCCCTTATCAATCAATCGCCGAGTTCCGAACACCGAATTTAGGTCTTGACATAACTACTATATGGGTCTAGTTGACTTTGGCTACGCGGGTGAGGACCCTCCCTTTCAACCCATTCCCCTTACACCCGTCCGTCGGTCTTAGAATGCCGGAGGCGGGGCTTGAACCCGCATGTCCGCGAGGGACACCGGATTTTGAGTCCGGCGCGTCTGCCAGTTCCACCACTCCGGCCCTGAATCGGTAGGATATCAAAAAGCACCCCTCCCCGTCAACCTCAACGCCCGGTGGGAAGCACAAAAAAAAGGGGGGCCGAAGGCCCCCCGATAGTGCGGTGTTGCGGGATCTTAGAAGAAATACCAGGCTGCCAGTCTGAAGTTGTCGTTGGTGCCTGTCCTGGAGCTTGCCGTCCCTGCGAAGTCGCCTGCCGCATACCATGCATAGGCTGTTTTCAGCCTGGAATACTCGGCGCCGACCGAGAAGGCGGGGTTCACGTCATAGATGACGTTGAGGGTCCAGCGGTCGCTCGACTCGACATTGTTCACGTTAGCCAGTTTCCACCTTTTGCTGAAGGTATTGTGCATACCCATGTAGATCAGGTTGGCGGAGAACTTGTCGGTGAGATAGTACTGCAACTGTGCCCAGTAGCCGTTGCCGCTCGGTGCGGTCCAGACCTGGGAGGCCGTGGCTGCCTGAACGATGGGCTGCGCTGCGGGGCCGATGTAAGGACCATAGTAGCCGCCCCAGTTCTGGCCCCTCATGAACACGCCGGAGAGGGAGAGGGCGTTCGCCTTGTTGCCCTTCTTCTCGGGGATGATGGGGATGAAGCCCTTGAAGGAGGCTGCCCAGGAGTCGATCTCCTTGTCGCCGTAATTGGTGGCTGCTGCGCCGATCGGGGTGGTGTACACGTTCTTTTCCCTGCCCCAGTAACCGTCAATGCCGAACCAGAGGCCGAAGGGACCGATCTTGCCGCATACGTCGCTCTTCCAGTCAAATCCGCCTGCGAAGAAGGGGATCTGGCTTCTGGCGAAATCCTGGAACTGACCGGTGTTGGAGGTCCAGATGTTGGCCGTCGTCGTCCTCTCCGTCTTGTAGGGGGAGTAGACGCCGATGTTACCCATGAATTCCTTGGTGAACTTGTAGTCGAAGCGGACGCCGGGGTCCCTGGAGCCCTTCATCACTTCCACGCCGTAGTAGTTGCCGAGGATCTTGAGGGAGGGCATGAGGCCCCATCCCTGCCACTGCTGGCCGATGGTGAGCGCTGCGGTGGGCCAGTCCAGTTTGATGAAGGCGTGTCTCAACCTTGGGCTGCCGTAGCCGCCATCGCCGGCCGCACCTGTGCGGATTGCGTCACCGGTGAACTCGAACTCGATGAAGCCCTGGGTCTTGGCGCCCCACGCATCGGGTCCCTTGATGGCGAAGTTCATCCTGGTCTCGCCGGATGCCATATAAATGTTACCGTACTTGTTGCCCCTTCTGTCGACGCCGACCTTCTTGTCCCTGACGGCCGCGATGTTGTCAGCGCCCACTTCCTGGTTTGCCCAGCCCATATCCATCTTGATGTAACCGCCGATGTTGATGTCCCACCTGCTTGTCGCGCTGCCGGCATAGGTCAGAGCCGGCGCCGCAAGAAACAAAGCGAGCATGATGATGAAAACTTTCTTCATTCCTGCCTCCTTTAGTAGTAGTGTTGTTTTCGTTGTACCCTTCAAGAAGCCCACCTCACCTCCTTCATTAAAGTTTTTTAACCTTATACCAATGGTGTATCGGCATGTCAAGCAAAAAATTAAAAATCTTTAAGAAAAGAAAGGTCAGGTCCGGCGGGCCAGGGCAATACTCGAAAAAACGATGGCCGCGCCCGCGAACTGCGATAGATAGAGGCTCTCCCGGAGGAGGAGAAAGGAGAAGAAGGCGGCAAAAACCGGGATCATGTACTGGTAGATGATGGTCCTCGACGGCCCGATTTTGGATACACCCCGGTACCAGAGGAAAAAGGCGATGACGATGGAGAAGATGACGGCGAAGAGGATGAGGAACCAGCCCCGCAGCGACAGGGCGGCGAATTCCCCCGCCTTCAGGTAGAAGGGGAGAAAGGGACAGAGCAGGAGGGAGCCCGTCACCATGCTGTAGGTGGTGACCTTCAGCGGCGAGTGGCGGTCCAAAAGGGGCTTGGAGAGGATCGTGTAGAGGGACCAGATGACGCTCGCCGCCAGGGCGAGAAGGTTGCCCCTCATGTCGCCCTGGTCGAACCGGAGGTCCCCCTTGGTGATGATGATGAAGACGCCCGCGAAGCCGAGGAGGATGGCGGACAGCCTTTTTGCCCGGAACTCCTCGAAGCCGAGGAGGCTGCTCAGTATGCCGCCGTAGAGGGGCGCCGTGTTGATGATGATGCTCACGTTCGTCACCGAGGTGTACATGATGGCGTAGGTGAAGAAGAACTGATAGATGGTGATGCCGATAGCCCCGAGGCCGCAGAGCTTCAAAAAGTCCCTCAGCGGTATCTTTACATCCTCCAGAAAAAGGAGTAGAAGAAATAGGAGCATGCTCCCGCCGAAGAACCTGAAGAGGATGAGGTTTACCGGGGAAATCTCGAGGAGGAGAAATTTCACCGCCACGAAATTGAGGCCCCAGATGGCGGCCACGCAGAGCAGCGACAGGTCCGATACCCGGTCTTTATGCACCACTGAAGATTAAAGGATAGGCTACCCTTTGTCAACGAGCGAAGGCGCGCTGCGGATTTCCCCGTACCCCTTCGCCCATGTCCTTGCGGAGCGCTTCTCATGGAGGAACCATGGACCCGAAGGAACGATTGATCCTGGCCCTTGACGTGGACCACTTCGAGGAGGCCCAGAGGCTTGTGGTCCGGTTCAGGGATCACGTGGGCATGTTCAAGGTGGGAAAGCAGCTCTTCACCCGCTGCGGCCCCAAGATCGTGGACTTCATCAAGCTGAAGGGGTCCAAGGTCTTCCTCGACCTCAAGTACCACGACATTCCCAACACGGTCTCGAAGGCCGCGGTGGAGGCGGCCAAGCTGGGGGTGGACCTCCTGAACGTCCATGCATCGGGCGGTCTCGCCATGATGGCCGAGACGGGGAAGGCGCTCCACGAGGCCTCCAGGAGCCTCGGCATCCCCCGGCCCAAGGTCATCGCCGTGACCGTGCTGACAAGCATGGACGACGCGGCGCTGGCCCGGATGGGCCTTGCCGTATCCGTCTACGACCTCACCAGGAACCTCGCCCTTCTCACGAAAGAGGCGGGTCTCGACGGCGTGGTGGCGGGCGGAAGCGAGATCGAACTGATCAGGGAGGTGTGCGGGAAGGACTTCATCATCGTCACGCCGGGGGTCCGCATCGAGGCGGCTCAGGACGACCAGAAACGGACCATAGGGCCCGGGGACGCCGTCCGGAAAGGGGCCACCTACATCGTCCTCGGCAGGGCCGTGCGGGACCAGCAGAACCCCGCCCAGACCCTCGCCGCCATACGGAAGGACGTGGGCCTTGCCGCTTCTCACCGATAAGACGGCCATCCTGGAAACCCTGGCGCATCACCCCGAAAGGGCATCCCGCCTCTGGATCGAGGAGGGCCACGAGCGGGCGTGGGAGGCCCTGATCCGGGAGGCAAAGCGCCAGGGCGTCACCTTCAGGGTCCTCCCGGGAGAGGCCTTCGCCCGGAAATTCAAATCGGCGCGGTCTCACGCCTGTCTCGAGCGCACCGACTTCGCCTACACCGACGCGGACGAGCTCTCCGGCCACGTCTCCACCCTTCACGCCCCCTTCCTTGCCGCCTTCGACGCCATCTTCGACCCCCAGAACCTGGGGAACATCATGCGCAGTGCCGCCTGCTTCTCCCTGGACGGCCTCATCATCCCGAAAGACCGTTCCTGCGGGGTCACGGAGGCGGCGCTCGCCGTGTCGAAGGGCGGGGCCGAGCATGTGAAGGTGGCCCGGGTGGTGAACCTCGCCCGGTACCTCGAGACCCTGAAGGAACAGGGGATCTTCTGTTACGGCCTCGACGAGAGGGCCGAAGGGGTGCTCACCGACGTGGATCTGCGGGGTCCTTTGTGCCTGGTCTTCGGGAGCGAAGAGGGGTTGCGGCGTCTCACCAGGGAGCGGTGCGACGGGCTGGCGCGGCTTCCCTCCAATCCCGCCTTCCCGTCCCTGAACGTGGCAAACGCCTTTGCCGTATCCGCCTACGAGGTGATGCGGCAGAGGTCGGTCAGCTCCGGTAGGACGCGTTGATCTTCACGTAATCGTACGTCAGATCGGTGGTAAAGATGTCGAAGGCGGCCTTCCCCTCGCCGAGGTCGACGACAAGCTCCACCTCTTTGGTGTCCATCAGCTTCTTGAGGGCCTTCTCGTCAAAGGGCACCTCCATCCCGCCGTGCACGATCTCCCTGCCCTGCATGATAATGGAGACCCTCGAGGGGTTCAGGGGTACGCCCGCATCCCCTGCGGCGCAGATCACCCTGCCCCAGTTGGGGTCGCAGCCGAAAAAGGCGGTCTTGGTAAGGGGAGAGGTGGCGATCCTCCGGGCGATCTTCTCGGCGTATCCCTTCTTCGCGGCGCCCTGCACCGTGATGTGGATGACCTTCGTGGCCCCTTCGCCGTCCTTCACGATCATGCGGGCGAGCCTCTCCAGGGCCGCGGAGAGCTTCTCCCTGAAGGCGGTCAGGCCCGAGGCGTCTTCCCCCCTCCTGGTAAAGAGCATCACCGTGTCGTTGGTGCTGCACTCCCCGTCCACGGTCACGCGCTCGAAGGAGAGCCTTCCCGCCGCGTTGAAAAAGGGCGAGAGGGCCGAAGAAGCGGGAAAATCGGTAAAGACGAAGGAAAGCATGGTGGCGAAGAGGGGGTTGATCATGCCGGCCCCCTTCGCCACCCCGGCAAGGGCGTACGTCTTCTCTCCCTCGAAGGAATCCTTCACGATCTTGGGAAAGGTGTCGGTGGTCATGATGGCCCGGGCAAAGGAATCGATGCGGCCGGGCTCGAGGCTCTTCACCAGCTTCGGGAGCGCCTCAACCATCCGGTTTGCCGGGAGTCGTCTGCCGATGACGCCGGTGGAGGCAAAGAGGATACTTTCAGGGGTTATGCCGAGGAGCGGGGCGAGGTTCCGGGCGAGGAGCCTCAGGTCGGCCACCCCCTCTTTTCCCGTGCAGGCATTGGCGCATCCGCTGTTCACCACGAGGGCCCTCACCGGGTTCCCGTCTACCCTCCTGTCGTAGAGGATGTGGGCCGCCTTCACCCTGTTTCGCGTGTAGAGGGCAAAGGCCCGCATCTCCTCCCTGAAGAAGACGAGACCGAGGTCAAGGCCCGACGCCTTGATCCCCCCTTCCACTGCGCCGAATTCGATTCCGGGAATCATGGACACCCCCATTCGTTATCGGATCCGGAGGTCCCGGGCGGGTCTTCCGGTTACCGTCCGCAACACTTCTTGTATTTCTTTCCGCTCCCGCAGGGACAGGGGTCGTTCCGCCCCACCTTTTTGTCCGTTTTCGCGGGGCCCGGTCCGTCTCCGCCCCGGTTCATGATGAGGAGGGGCGCTTCGCGTACCGGTTCGCTCCTCACGGGCTGGACGAGAAAGAGCTTCCGTACCGTGTCGGCCTTCACCCTTTCCACCATGTCGAGGAAGAGGTCGAAGCTCTCTTTCTGGTATTCCCGCAACGGGTCCTTCTGCCCGTATCCCCGGAGGCCGATCCCCTCCTTCAGATGGTCGAGGGCGAGGAGGTGCTCCTTCCAGTGGGCGTCGAGGGAGCTCAAGGCCACATACCGCTCCAGGGCCCGCATCTCCTCCCCGAACTCCCGCTCCTTTCCCTGGTACACGGCAAGGATTTTCTCCTTCACCATGTCGAAGAGGCCTTCCCTGGTGAGGCTCCGCATATCCAGGTTGTCGAAGTCCATGGAGACGAAAAAGGTGTCGAAGAGCCTGCTCTTCATGGCCGCCCAGTCCCACTCCTCGGGGTAGACCTTTTCAGGGCAGGATTCGAAGATGATCTCCTCGCAGACCTCCTCGATCATCTCCACGATCCTCTCCCGCACGTCGCCGTCCTGCATGATCTCCCGGCGCATGCCGTAGACCGTCTCCCTTTGCTTGTTCATCACGTTGTCGTACTCGAGGAGGTACTTCCGTATCTCGTAGTTGTGGTTCTCCACCCTGGTCTGGGCGTTCTCGATGGCCTTGCTGATGAGGGTGTGCTCGATGGGCATGTCTTCCGTCATGCCCAGCTTGGCGAGGATGGGACCGATCCTCTCGGAGCCGAAAAGGCGCATGATCTCGTCCTCCAGGGAGACATAGAACCTCGAGGACCCGGGATCGCCCTGCCTGCCGGAGCGGCCCCGCAACTGGTTGTCGATCCGCCGTGACTCGTGCCGCTCCGTGCCGAGGATATGGAGGCCGCCGAGCTTGATCACCTCCTCCTTCTCCTTCTCGCACTGGGCCCGGGCCTTCTCGAGGGCCGCGCGGTACTCGTCCGTATCCTTCTGCCCCTTCGCCATGGCCGTGGCCAGAAACTCCGGGTTGCCGCCCAGGAGGATATCCGTGCCTCTTCCCGCCATGTTGGTGGAGATGGTGACCGCCTTGTACCGCCCTGCCTGGGCCACGATCTCGGCCTCCCGGTCGTGGAGTTTCGCATTCAGCACGTGATGAGGGATCCCTTTCCGCTTCAGGATATCCGAGAGCCTCTCCGATTTGTCGATGGAGAGGGTGCCCACGAGGACCGGCTTCCCCTTCCGGTACAGTTCATCGATCTCGGCCACCACGGCCTTGAATTTCTCCCGCTCCGTCCTGTAGACCACGTCGGGGTGGTTGGTCCTGATGAGGGGTTTGTTGGTGGGGATCACCACCACATCGAGGTTGTAGGTCTTCTTGAACTCCATGGCCTCGGTGTCGGCCGTGCCCGTCATGCCCGCCAGCTTTTCGTACATCCTGAAAAAATTCTGGAAGGTGACGGTGGCGAGGGTCTGGTTTTCCCTCTCGATCTTCACGTTCTCCTTGGCCTCGAGGGCCTGGTGGAGGCCGTCGCTGAACCGCCGGCCGGGCATGAGCCTGCCCGTGAACTCGTCGACGATGATCACCTTGCCTTCCTTGACGATGTAGTCCACGTCCCGCTGGAAGAGGTGATGGGCCCTCAGGGCCTGGTTGATGTGGTGAAGGAAGTCCACGTGTCTCGGGTCGTAGAGGTTCTCGAGGCCGATCAGTTTCTCCAGTCTCGCCACGCCCTCCTCGGTGAGGTAGGCGCTCTTCGCCTTCTCGTCCACCATGAAGTCCTTGTCCCGGTGGAGCTGGTAGATGAGCCTGTTGACCTTGTAGTACTTATCCGTCGACTCCTCGGCGGGGCCAGATATGATGAGCGGCGTCCGGGCCTCGTCCACGAGGATGCTGTCCACCTCGTCCACGATGGCGTAGTGGTACTCCCGCTGGACGCAGGCCTCCGGGTCGTACTGCATGTTGTCCCGTAAGTAGTCGAAGCCGAACTCGTTGTTCGTTCCGTAGGTGATGTCGCAGCCGTAGGCGGCCTTCCTCTCCCGGTCGTCGAGGCCGTGGACGATCACCCCCACCGAGAGGCCGAGAAACCGGTAGATGGGGCCCATCCACTGGGCGTCCCGCCGGGCCAGGTAGTCGTTCACCGTCACCACGTGCACACCCCTGCCGGTGAGGGCGTTGAGGTAGACGGGCAGCGTGGCCACAAGGGTCTTCCCCTCTCCCGTGGCCATCTCGGCGATCTTCCCCTCGTGGAGGACCACCCCGCCGATGAGCTGGACGTCGAAGTGGCGCATCCTGATGGTGCGCCACGCCGCCTCCCGGACTACGGCAAAGGCCTCGGGGAGGAGATGGTCAAGCTCCTCGCCCCGGGCGAGCCTCTCCCGGAATTCTCCCGTCTTGGCCCGGAGTGCCTCGTCGGACAAGGCCTTCAGGGTATCCTCGAAAGAGCCTGCCTCTTCGATGAGGGGCTGAATCCTTTTCAGCTCCCGTTCGTTCTTGGTACCGACGATCTTTTTGAGAATATTCGCAAACATGATCCTACCCGTAGATGATGGAGTAACCGGATGGGCCGGACATCAGACGGGGCAGCCCGGGAGGTCTCCGGGGCAACCCCTGTGGAGGCGTTAGGGCATATCAGTCTCTCAGGGTTGCGACGAGACGTTCCGGGTGAAGGACGATACTGAGGGCATCGAGGATGCTGCTCACGACGAGGTCCGCTTCCTTCATCAACACGTTGGCACACCCCTCCTCGCCGATCACCCCGATCCCGAGGGAGGCCTCCTTGAGCATCAGGGCGTCATTGGCTCCGTTCCCGATGGCCAGAACCTTCTCGGGGCCGAGCTCCTTCACGATTCTCGCCTTCTCCCTGCCGCCCGATTCCTTGCCCACCTTGATGATGCTGAAGGCCGCGGTGTCCGTGCTGCTGTCCACATTCCCATAGGTGTCCGCCGTGACGATGAAGACCTTTATGTATCGGGAAATGCGCTCGAGCATCTCTTTGACGCCATCCTTCAGCTTGCCGTCGAAGGCGCAGGTCCCGTTGAAATCGATCACCAGGTATTCAATATCAAGATCTCCCCAACCTGGAATGGAAACACTGATCATAGGTACCTCCTCGGGTTTATAGGATGGTATTGTAGCACATCTTGACCTCTTTGAAGGAATAATTTTTGCATGAACTTCGCCCTTTTCTGCGATTCGGGGGGCCGAAGCCGATCCATTTTGGCCTTGCTTTTTTCGGGAATGGGGTTAAACTCTTCCTTCACGGGTTTCACCACCGGGAACAGGATGGAGCCAGGAAGGAGCAAGCGATGAACCAGGAAAAGTGGAATATTACCTGCGTGATTTATGACTGCGACGGGGTCCTCTTCGATTCCCTCGACGCCAATTCCCGACTCTACAACCACATCGCCGCATCCGTCGGCAGGCCGCCCCTGAGCGACGGGGAGATCCGGTACTGCCACACCCACACGGTCTATGAATCGATCCACCACATCTTCCGGGAGGATCCCGGGCAGGAGAAAAAGGCCCTCGATTTCCTCAAGCACCAGATGAACCTCGGGGACTTCGTGGTCCACCTCCGTATGGAGCCCAACCTTCTCCCCACCCTCGACCGGCTGAAGGAAAAGGGCATCATGCGGGCCATCAGCACCAACAGGACGACGTCCATGAAGGCGCTCATGGAGTACTTTGCCCTCGGGCCTTATTTCGAAATGGTGGTAACGGCCCTGGACGTGGAAAGGCCCAAACCCGACCCGGAATCGGTGGAAAAGATACTCGCCACCCTCGGGGTGGAGAAGGGACAGACCCTTTTTGTGGGCGATTCAGACGTGGACCGCGAGACGGCGGCAGGCGCGGGGGTCAAGTTCGTGGCCTATAAAAACCGGGACCTGCCGGCCGACGCCTTTATCGAAGACCATCTCACTCTATTGAGCTTCCTTGCGAATGGGCGGCCTCCTCGCCCCTGATCTTCCTACCCTTCACCAGGGTATAGACAGGGCCTGACAGAAGATAGGCGAAGGTGCCCACGAAGAGGGTGATCTGGGGCTCAATGAACACGATCACGAGCCCGAGGATGGCGGCCACCGTGGAACGGAAGGGTTTCCCCTTGAAGAATGCCATGTCCTTGAAGCTGTAATAGCGCACATCGCTCACCATGAGAAAGGCAAGGATGTAGATGAGGATGGGCATGAGGATGCTCTTCAGCTCCCCCTTGAACCCGAGCCAGGAATAGAAGAGCACGCTCCCCGCTATGGTGATGGCGGCGGCAGGTATGGGAAGGCCGAGGAACTGCTTCTTCTGCACCGTATCGGACTGGATGTTGAAGCGGGCGAGGCGCAGGGCGCCGCAGGCCACGTAGAGAAAGGCGGCGAGCCACCCGAAGCGTCCATGGACCTTGAGGGCCCACAGGTAGGCGAGGAGGGCAGGGGCCACGCCGAAGGCGATGACGTCAGAGAGGGAGTCGTATTCGACGCCGAATTTGCTGGCCGATCCCGTCATCCGGGCCACCCTGCCGTCGAGCATATCGAAGATGGCGGCGATGAATATGGCCACCGCCGCGTAAATGAATTTCCTGTCCATGGCTGCCACCATGGCGTAAAAGCCGGAAAAAAGGCTCATGGAGGTGAGGAGATTGGGTAAGATGTAAATCCCTTTCCTGTTCTTCTTCCTCATCGTTCACCCTCCTTTCGGGCCAGGGGAGTCACGCCAGCCCTCACCTTCTCGTGTAATGATACCATAATCTCGTATCCGGGGGGAACATAGAGGTCCACCCTGGAGCCGAAGGCGATCATGCCGACCGGGTCGCCGCGCCTCACCGTTTGCCCCTCCCTGACATAGGAGACGATACGCCGGGCAAGGAATCCGGCGATCTGGACAACGAGGAACCTCTCATGATCCCTCTCCAGGAGGATATAGTTCCTCTCGTTCTCTTTGTCGATATCCTTCCTGAAGGCGAGGGCGAACTCACCCTTCCGGTGCTCCACACGGACAATCCGGCCGTCGCAGGGCGCCCGGTTCACGTGGACATCGGCGGGGGACATGAAGATCACGATTCGTCGCGCCGCGCCCTTGAGGAACTCGTCTTCCGCCACCTCCCGCACCTCAAGCACCTTCCCGTCGGCAGGAGAGATGAGATACTCCCGCCCCGCGGAAGACCGTCGTTTGGGGTTCCGGAAAAAATAGAGGCAGAAGAGAAAGAAAAGAGAGACGACGGAGGCGAGGATGATGAGGCCGAGGCTGAAAAGGAGAAGGGAGAGGATCAGGGAAGGGATTACGATCCGTAACCCTTCCCCGGCGATAAAACCCTCTCTCAACCCTTTCTCCCGATCCAGCCCATCATGGCCCTGAGCTGTTTACCCACCTGCTCGATGAGGTGTTCGCTGTCCATCCGCTTCAGGGCGTTATACACGGGCCTGCCGGCCATGTTCTCAAGGATCCATTCGCGGGCGAACTCACCGGTCTGGATTTCGTCGAGGATGGCCCGCATCTCTTCCCGGGTCTCCTCGGAGACCACCCTTCTGCCCCTCGTCATGTCGCCGTACTCAGCCGTGTCGCTGATGGAATAACGCATGTAGGAGATGCCACCTTCATACATGAGGTCCACGATGAGCTTCAGTTCGTGGAGGCACTCGAAGTAGGCGATCTCGGGCTGATAGCCCGCCTCCACGAGGGTGTCGAAGCCTGCCTTCACCAGCTCCGATGCGCCGCCGCACAGGACCGCCTGCTCACCGAAGAGGTCCGTCTCCGTCTCCTCGGCGAAGGTCGTCTCAATGACGCCCGCCCGGGTGGCACCGATGCCCTTTGCATAGGCCAGGGCCTTCGCCTTCGCCTTTTTGCTGGGATCCTGGTAGACGGCGATCAGGGAGGGCACACCGGCGCCCCTCTCAAACTCCCTTCTCACGAGGTGTCCCGGACCCTTGGGGGCGACCATGATCACGTCCACGTCGGCGGGGGGAACGATCTGATTGTAATGGATATTGAAACCATGGGAAAAGACCAGGGTCTTCCCCTTTTTCAGGTTCGCCTCGATCTCCGTCTTGTAGAGCTGGGCCTGGAGGTTATCCTGGGCCAGGATCTGAATGACGTCCGCATCCTTGGAGGCCTGGGCGGCCGTGACCGGCTTAAACCCGTGGTCCACTGCAAGCTTGTAGTTGGGGGTCCCTTTCAGTTCGGCCACGATCACGTTGAGGCCTGAGTCCCGCAGGTTCTGGGCCTGGGCATGGCCCTGGCTCCCGTAACCCACGATGGCGATCTTCGCCCCCTTCAGCACACCGAGATCCGCATCCTTGTCATAGTACATCTTAGCCATTTCCCTCTTCCTCCTTCGAGTGTTTTTCCTTCACCCTCACGGCCTTCTCGCCCCGGGCCATGGCGATCTTTCCGGTACGGACCAGCTCCTTGATGCCCATGGGCTTCAGGAGGGTCAAAAAGGCCTTCAACTTGTCCTCGTCGCCGGTGATCATGATGGTGTAGGTCCTGGGGGAGACATCGATGATCCTGCCCCGGAAGATCTCCACCATCCTGAGGACCTCTTCCCGGTTCTTCTCCTCCGCGTTCACCTTCACCAGGACCATCTCCCTGGCCACGTAATCCACATCCTTGAAATCGATTACCTTTATGACGTTGATGAGCTTGTTCAGCTGTTTCAGGATCTGCTCGAGAATGGCCTCGTTGCCGGTGGTGACGATGGTCATGGTGGAAATGGTGGGATCGAGGGTCTCGGCCACGCAGAGACTCTCGATGTTGAACCCCCTGCCGCTGAAGAGTCCCGCCACCCGGGACAGGACCCCGAATTCATTCTCCACAAGAACGGAAATGGTGTGCCTCACGCAGACCCCCTATACGAGCAGCATTTCCCGCAACGATGCCCCTGCGGGTACCATGGGGTAGACGCCCTCATGGGGATCCACCGCGACGTCCACAAAGGTGGGTTTGTTGTTGCCGAAGGCCTCCTTGAGCACAGGCTCCACCTCTTCCAATTTCTCAACCCTGTATCCCGCGGCCCCGTAGGCCTCGGCGAGCTTGACGAAATCGGGGGCACAGTCCATGCAGGTCCAGGTGTACCGGCGTTCGTAGAACAGCTCCTGCCACTGGCGTACCATGCCGAGATAGCCGTTGTTCAGGATCACGACCTTCACGGGCAGGCCGAACTGGACGGCCGTGGCCAGTTCCTGGATATTCATCTGGATGCTCCCGTCCCCCGCGATATCGATGACCAGCTTATCGGGAAAGGCCACCTGGGCCCCGATCCCCGCCGGGAAACCGAACCCCATGGTGCCGAGCCCGCCGGAGGTGATGATGGTCCGGGGCTTCAGGAACTTGAAGAACTGGGCGGTCCACATCTGGTTCTGACCTACCTCTGTGGCGATGATGGCGTCCCCTTTCGTCAATTCCCATATCTTCTCGATGACGAACTGGGGCTTCAGGGTGCTGTTTCTCTGATAGGTGAGAGGAAAGTCCTCTTTCCATTTTCTGATCTGTTTGAGCCAGGGGGCAAGGGAGGTCTTGTAGGCCTTGAAGGCGGCCTGGTCCTCCTCCACCGCCTCCAACATCTTCGCGAGCACGTTCCGTGTATCGCCGACGATGGGGATGTCCACCTTCACGTTCTTGCTGATGGAGGTAGGGTCGATATCCACGTGGATGACCTTGGCCCGCGGCGCGAACTCGTCGATCTTGCCGGTCGCCCGGTCGTCGAAGCGGGCGCCCAGGGCGATGATAACGTCCGATTCGGTGACGGCCATGTTGGAGGCGTAGGTGCCGTGCATGCCCAGCATGCCGAGGAATAGGCGGTGGGTGCCGGGGAAACCGCCGAGACCCATGAGGGTGCTCGTGACCGGTATGTCGAGCCTCTCCGCGAGCTTCACCAGTTCAGGCGAGGCACCGGAGGTGATGACCCCCCCGCCCGTATACAGGACGGGTCTCTTCGAGGAAGCGATGAGCTTCACGGCCCTCTTGATCTGGCCGGGATGGCCGACGTAGGTGGGCTGGTAACTCCGGATATGCACCTTGTCCGGGTACTTGAAATCGCCGAGGGCGGCGGTCACGTCCTTGGGGATGTCCACGAGAACAGGCCCCGGCCTTCCCGATCTGGCGATGTAGAAGGCCTCCTTCATGATCCTCGTGAGGTCCTTCACGTCCTTCACCAGGTAGTTGTGCTTGGTACAGGGCCGGGTAATACCGACGATATCGGCCTCCTGGAAGGCGTCGTTTCCGATCAGCCCCGTGGGTACCTGGCAGGTGAAAATCACCAGGGGGATGGAATCCATGTAGGCCGTGGCAATGCCCGTCACCGTGTTGGTGGCGCCGGGGCCGGAGGTTACGAGGGAGACACCCACCCTGCCGGAGGCGCGGGCATACCCGTCGGCGGCATGGACCGCGCCCTGCTCGTGCCTCACCACCACCTGTCTGATGGGGGAGGCGTGAAGGGCGTCCGTGATATTGAGGGTCGCACCACCGGGGTAACAGAAGATGGTATCCACCCCTTCCAGGTGGAGTGACTCGGCGAAGATCTGTGCTCCCGTCTTCTTCAATTCCTCTCCTTCTTCTCCAGTTCTTCCTTTGCCTTTTCCATCATGTCCTTATAATAGAGTTTTTGCTTTTTCAGGTCCCGGATCTCCACTTCCTCATCCGGGGTAAGGTAGGGCTTCTTGAGGAGCATGGTCAGCCTGCGGTCCAGGCTTTCGTGCTGCGCCCTGGCCCGCTCGAAAATATCCTCTTTCCTTTCGCTCTCTTCCATAGGACAGTGGCAGATATACTATGAAATCTATTGAAAAATGTCAAATATTCGCATATAAATCAGTTTCTGTACGCCGGACGTTCCGGCCCGATCTTCATCTTTATTTTCTCCGAGCGGGTATGAAAATAATCGTTCTCCTTATCCTTTCCTATACCCTCTTCATTCACGGACTCGCGTCCACGGCCCTGTGGGACCCCGACGAGCCGAGGCAGGCGATCATGGCCCGGGAGATGATGGAGCGGGGGGATTACATCCACCCTTACCTGAACGGCAAGCCCTACCTCGAGAAACCCCCGCTTTATTCGTGGGCCGTCGCTGCGGCGGCCAGGGCCACAGGGAGGCTCGACGAGTTTTCGTCGAGGATACCGGCTGCCCTGTCGGCAACCCTCCTGCTCCTGGCGACCTGGTACCTCGGGGGTCTGATCGCCGACCGCTACGGCGGTTTTCTTTCCGCCCTCGTACTCGCCACCAACTATCAGTTCCTGTCCAACGCCAGGGAGTCGGTGATGGACATGACCTTCGCCTTTTTCATCGGCCTCGCGATCCTCCTCTGCTACCGGGCGGCGATCAGGGGGAAAAGGGGGGCCTTCGTCTTCGCCCTCATCCCCGGGGCCCTGGCCATACTCACCAAGGGACCGGCAGGTCTCGTGATCCCCGTGGCCGTCATGGGGATCTACCTCCTTGTCACGAAACGGCTCAAGGGTTTCCTGTTGCCTCTCCTGGGGGGAACGCTCCTGGCCATGGCCCTCGCCGCCATCTGGTTTCTCCTCGCCGGTGAGGAGTATGCCCGGGAGTTCATCCTTCGCCAGAACATCACCCGGTACACCAGGGCCTTCGATCACATCGAGGACCTGACGTACTATTTCCACAAGCTCTTCTTCAATTTCCTTCCCTGGAGCATCCTTCTCCCTTTTGCCCTTTACCACGGTTTCAGGAAGGGATACCGGCTCCCCCTGATCTGGTTCCTCTTCACCTTCCTCTTCTTTGAGTTTTCCAAGAGCAAGAGGGCCATCTACCTCCTCTCCTGTTACCCCGCCTGCGCCCTTCTCTGCGGGCTCTATCTGAGAGACGCCTGGGCCCGCCTGTTGAAGACGGGCGTCACGCGGGGCCTTATCACGGTCTTCTCCGGCCTTCTCCTTCTCCTGCCCCTGGCGGCCGCGGCAGCCCTCCACATGGTGCGGGCACCGGTAGTGGACTTCTTCCGGGAGGCGCCTGTGCCCCTCTATCTTGCCTGCGCGATCCTCGTGGTCGTCGCCCTGGTCCTCGTCCTGTATGTCAGGAAGGGAAAGGAGAAGGGCTCTCTGGCCCTCCTGTTTCTCTATATTGCGGTCCTCGGCGTGACCTTCAATTTGTACTACATGCCCGTCATGGACCGGAACTTCAAATCACCGAAGCTCGTCACCGGCCTCCTTGCCGATGTGGACAAGGACACGGCCATCTACACCTACGGCTTCAACTCCCCCGGTTTCATCTTCTATGCCGGTAGACCGATCCGCACCATTAATGATATAAAAGAGATGAAAGAGGGGGGCGGGAAACAGATCCTCATCGTGGAGGACAGGCCTGCCGCAGCGATCCGGGGCGAACTGGAAAAGGCTTTCACCCCTCTGAAGAAGTCGCGCTACGAGAAGGAGCACTATACCATTTATGTGAGGAAACATGGGTGACAAGCCGTACGTCTCGGTGCTGGTACCTGCCCTCAACGAGGAGGAGTCGCTGGAGGAACTGCAGGCGCGTATTTTAGCCGCCCTGGAGACCTTGGGGAAGCCCTTCGAGATTATCTACATCAATGACGGGAGCACGGACCGGACCCCGGAAATACTCAACGCCTTTCACGAGAAATACAGGGGGATCGTGAAGGTGGTGGAGTTCAACCGCAACTACGGCCAGCACATGGCCCTCTTCGCCGGTTTCGAGATGTCCAAGGGGGAGATCGTCGTCACCATCGACGCCGACCTCCAGAACCCGCCCGAAGAGATACCGAAGCTGGTGAGAAAGATGGAAGAGGGCTACGAGGTGGTGGGCACCTACAGGAAGAACCGGCAGGATTCCCTCTTCCGGAAAATCCCCTCCTTCATCGTCAACAAGATCACCGCCAGGCTCGTGGGTGTGAAGCTTCGCGACTACGGGTGCATGCTCCGGGCCTACAGACGGAACATCATCGACTACATCAATATGTGTCCCGAATCGTCGAGCTTCATCCCGGCCCTGGCGGCCACCTTCGCGAAAAAGATCGTGGAGGTGGAGGTGGCACACCAGGAGCGGGTGCGGGGCACGTCCAAGTACGGCATCTTCAAGCTCTTCCGGCTCAATTTCGACCTCATGACCAACTTCTCCCTCCTGCCCATCCAGTTCATCGGCATCGTGGGGGTGATCATCGCCATTTTAGGCCTTCTCTTCGCCATCTTTCTCATTGTCCGGCGACTCATCGTAGGCCCCGAGGTAGAGGGCGCCTTCACCCTCTTCGCTTTCCTCTTCTTCTTCGTGGGCATCCAGATCTTCGCCCTGGGCATCATCGGAGAGTATATCGGCAGGATCTACCAGGAAGTGAGAAGGCGACCCCGGTTCATTATCAGAAGGCGGCTTCCGTGAAGGCCGTGGTCTTTGCCTATCACGAAATCGGCTTTGTCTGTCTCGAGGAGCTCCTCCGCTTCGGCGTTGACGTAGCCTGTCTCTTCACCCATGAGGACGATCCCGGGGAGGAGGTCTGGTTCAGAAGACCGAAGGAGATAGCCGGGGAGAAAAATATCCCCGTTCATACACCGGAAAACCTGAGAGAGGGGGGATGGATCGACTACATCCGGTCTCTCGGGCCCGACTTCATCTTCTCCTTCTATTACCGCAAGATGATCCCCAAAGAGGTGCTCGATATCCCGAAGGTGGCGGCCCTCAATCTCCATGGCTCCCTCCTTCCCCGGTTCAGGGGCAGGTGCCCCGTCAACTGGGTTCTCATCGAGGGCGAGGAGGAGACGGGCCTGAGCCTTCATTATATGCTGGAGAAGCCTGATGCGGGCGACCTCGTGGCCCGGAAGGCGATCCCCATCGCCTTCGAGGATACGGCCTATACCCTCTTTCTCAAGATGGCCGCGTCGGCCCGGGAACTGATGAAAGAGGTGCTCCCGGCCCTGGAGCAGGGAACCTTCACGAGGACCCCCCAGACAGGGCCCTCCTCATACTACGGGGGCAGAAGGCCGGAAGACGGCCTCATCGACTGGGGGAAGGACGCCCGGGCCCTCTACAACCTCGTGCGGGCCACCACCCATCCCTATCCCGGCGCCTTCACCTTTCTCGACGGCCGAAAGCTCTTCATCTGGCGGGCCGCACCCGAGGAGGGGGAATCCGGCGAAGCCCCCGGAACGGTGGTCTCCGCCGTCCCTTTTCTCGTGGCCACGGGCAGGGGACGGCTTCGCATCCTCCGGGCGCAGCCCGAAGGAGAAGAAGAAACAGACGGCGACGCCCTGGCATCGACCAGGGGCCTGGAAGGAAAAAAACTTGGAGGAAAACAGTGAGGATACTGGTGCTGGGCGTGAACGGTTTCATCGGGAACCATCTGGCGGCGCGGATCCTGAGGGATACGGAATGGGAAGTCTACGGCATGGACATCCGGGACGACAAGCTTGACACGTGCCTCGGCCATCCCCGGTTCCATTTCGTGGAGGGAGACATCGGGATCAACCGGGAGTGGATCGAGTATCACGTGAAGAAGTGCGACGTGGTGCTGCCCCTGGTGGCCATCGCCACACCCGCCACCTATGTGAAGCAGCCCCTCAGGGTCTTCGAGCTCGACTTCGAGGAGAACCTGAAGGTGGTCCGCCTTTGCGTCAAATACAAGAAACGGCTCGTCTTTCCCTCCACGTCGGAGGTGTACGGCATGTCCACGGACAAGGAGTTCAGGGAGGACGAGAGCCACCTCGTCGTGGGTCCCATCCGGATGCAGCGGTGGATCTACAGCTCCTCCAAGCAGCTCCTCGACAGGGTCATATGGGCCTACGGCTTCGAGGGGCAACTCCGGTTCACCCTCTTCCGTCCCTTCAACTGGATCGGCCCCAAACTCGACGAACTGCTCCTGGAGCCGGAGAAGGAGGGAAGCTCCAGGGTGGTGACCCAGTTCATCAGCAGCCTGTTCAGGGGAGAGCCCATACGCCTCGTGGACGGCGGGGCCCAGAAGCGATGCTTCACCTATGTGGACGACGGCATCGCCTGCCTCATGAAGATCATCGAGAATGACGGCGGAAGGTGCGACGGCCAGATCTTCAACATCGGGAACCCCCACAACGAGGCCACCATCACGGAACTTGCGTACAAACTGAGGGACCTGTACCGCGGCCACCCTTCCGTGGGGCAGGCCGGGTGTCTCTCGGAGATCATCGAGGTGAGCTCCAGGGAGTATTACGGTGAAGGCTATCAGGACATCCAGACCAGGAAACCATCCATCGCGAAGGCAAGGGAGATCATAGGGTGGGAACCCGTCGTCGATCTCGATACGGCCCTCAGAAAGACCCTGGAGTACTACATCGAATCGACTCCGCGGACCTGTGCTTGAGGCTTGAGTGAAAAAGACCATCGCCCTCAAGGTTGACGTGGACACCTTCGCGGGGATGCGCGACGGTGTGCCGGAGCTCCTCGCCCTCTTCGAGCGCACCAATGTCAAGGCCAGTTTCTTTGTGCCCATGGGCAGGGACCACACGGGCCGCACGGTGAAGCGGGTCTTCACCCGTAAGGGCTTTCTCAGGAAGGCGGGCAGGGTGGGGGTGGTGGAGACCTACGGCGTCAAGACCCTCCTGTACGGCCTTCTCCTTAAGGGACCGGAGATCGCCCTCGAACACAGAGACCTGCTCCTCTCCACGGCGGAGAGCGGTCACGAGGTGGGGATTCACGGTCTGGACCACGTTTACTGGCACGACCACATCAAGGGTCTCGGGAAAGAAGAAACGGAACAGGAGCTGAGAAAGGCCTTCTCCGTCTACATGGACATCTTCGGGCAGGGGCCTCCCTCCTTTGCCGCCCCGGGCTGGATGATCAACAGCCACGCCCTCAGGTTCTTTGAAGAGATAGGGCTTTCCTATTCCAGCGATACACGAGGGGCCTTCCCTTTTATCCCGGTCATGGAGGGCGAGAAGTTCGACGTGATCCAGATCCCTTCGACCCTGCCGACCCTCGACGAGGTAGTGGGGATCCGCGGATCCGACCCCCAAACCCTGGCCGACTTTTTTCTCGCCTCCCTCACCGGGGGCCTCAACGTACTAACGGTCCATGCGGAACTGGAAGGAAAAAAATGGTCCCCCTTCCTCCAAGACGTCATACAGAGGAGCCTGAACCAGGGGTACTCCTACCGGAGGCTCTGCGACATCGCCCGGGAGCTCGAGGAAGGGACCGAGCCGCTCCCTGTCGCCTCCATCGCCTTCGGCCACGTGGAAGGCAGGGCGGGAGAAGTCTGCCTCCAGGGCCCCTCCTTGCCTTGACATCACCTTTTTCCATGCTATAACAGCCTATATGCGTTCAATAAATCTCCAAGGGGGTGCCTATGGCAGGGAGCGTCTACAAGATTATTGAGATCGTCGGAACAAGCCCCAAATCATGGGAGGATGCGGCAAAGCAGGCACTGGACACGGCCGGCAAGTCCCTCGAGGACCTCAGGGTCGCGGAGGTGGTGAAGCAGGACGTGACCGTGGAGAACGGCAAGGTGTCAGCCTATCGGGTGAGACTCAACATCTCCTTCAAGTATCATCCGTCCATGGATTAAGAGATCCCGGATCACAAAAAAAGAGGGGACTTTCGTCCCCTCTTTTTCTTTCTCCCTCGCCAAGCCTCTTAATACATATCGCCCATGCCGCCCATACCGCCGGGGGGCATACCGGGCATGCCTGCGCCCTTCTCCTTGGGCTTCTCGGCCACCATGGCATCGGTGGTGAGAAGGAGAGAGGCCACGGACGAGGCATTCTGAAGCGCGGTCCTCGCCACCTTGGTCGGGTCGATGATGCCCGCCTCCATCATGTCGTCCACGTACTCTTCCTTGGCGGCGTCGAAACCGAAGCCGCCGCTGCCGTTCCGGACCTTCTCGATGATGATCGATCCGTCATGGCCCGCGTTGTTGGCGATCCATCTGAGGGGTTCTTCCAGGGCCTTCTTCACGATCTGGAGACCGAACTGCTGCTCGCCGTTCAGTTTGATTTCGTTCAGCTTGGGTAAGCAGCGGATAAAGGCAACGCCGCCTCCGGGGATGATGCCTTCCTCGACCGCAGCCTTCGTGGCGTTGAGGGCATCCTCCACCCTGGCCTTCTTTTCCTTCATCTCCGTCTCGGTGGCGGCACCCACGTTGATCACGGCAACGCCGCCCACCAGCTTGGCGAGCCTTTCCTGCAGTTTTTCCCTGTCGTAGTCGGAAGTGGTCTCTTCGATCTGGGCCCTCATCTGCTTGACCCTCGCCTCGATGTCCTTCCTGTCGCCGGCACCATCCACGATGGTGGTGTTGTCCTTATCGATCACAACCCTCTTGGCGGCACCCAGGTCTTTCAGGGTCACGCTTTCGAGCTTGATGCCCAGCTCCTCGGAAATCATCTGGCCGCCGGTCAGGATCGCGATATCCTCCAGCATGGCCTTCCTTCTGTCACCGAATCCGGGGGCCTTAACCGCGGCGACCTTCAGGGTGCCTCTCAGCTTGTTCACCACCAGGGTCGCAAGGGCTTCACCTTCCACATCCTCGGAGATGATGAGCAGGGACTTGCCCATCTTGGCTACCTGTTCGAGGACGGGCAGGAGGTCCTTCATGTTGCTGATCTTTTTCTCGTAGACGAGAATGAGGGGCTCGTCGAGAATGGCCTCCATCTTCTCGGGATTGGTGACGAAATAGGGAGAGATATACCCTTTGTCGAACTGCATGCCTTCGACGATCTCGAGGGTGGTCTCCATGCTCTTCGCTTCTTCGACGGTGATGACGCCTTCCTTGCCGACCTTGCTCATGGCCTCGGCGATGATGTTGC
>CAYOQF010000005.1:167536-180085 GCA_964406055.1 uncultured Syntrophorhabdaceae bacterium | reverse complement strand
TTAGCGCGCTTGCCTTGGGAGCAAGAGGTCGCTGGTTCAAATCCAGTCGCCCCGACCAGAATTTCCTTCCCTCTGCCAACCGATTCTATTGTCAGCTAATCAGCCAGTAATAGCCTTTCGTATCTCGCTACATCCGCCTTTGCACGGTCCGGACCCCTGTGGTATGATGGGATCGACAAGACAAGGGGGGTGCCATGCAGGATGCCGTCGAGATTCTCCACCGGTCGCTCTTGAGTTACCTTATCCACGACCTGGCAAAGGACATGTATTCCGCCACATCCCGGGACAAGTTCACCTCCGTGGTCCTCTCGGTACGGAAGATCCTCGCGGGCCGCTGGATCGGCACCCAGCAGCGCTACTACGACGTGGACGCCAAGCGGATCTACTACCTTTCCCTCGAGTTCCTCCTCGGCCGGCTCCTGAAAGACTATGCCATCAACCTGGGCCTCGGGGATGAATACGCGAAGGCGGTGGAGGTCTTCGGCATGGATTACGAGCAGATCGCCGAGCACGAGTGGGACGCCGGTCTCGGCAACGGGGGCCTGGGAAGGCTGGCCGCCTGCTTCCTCGACTCCCTTGCCGCGCTCCAGTATCCTGCCTACGGTTACGGTATCCGCTACGAGTACGGCATCTTCACCCAGGAGATCAGGGACGGGTACCAGGTGGAACACCCGGACAACTGGCTGCGATACGGCAACCCCTGGGAATTCCCCCGGCCCGAGCTGATCTACCGGGTCCATTTCTACGGCAGGGTCAACACCATCGCCGGTGCCTCGGGGCGGTTCCGCATGGAGTGGGTGGACACGGAAGACGTGCTGGCCATGGCCCACGATTACCCCATCCCCGGATTCCATAACGAAACGGTCAACACGCTGCGCCTCTGGGCCGCCAAATCGACCCGGGAGTTCGATCTCGCCTACTTCAACAGCGGAGACTACGTGAGGGCCGTGGAGGCAAAAAATCACACGGAAAATATCTCCAAGGTCCTCTACCCGGACGACCAGACCATGGCAGGCAAGGAGCTGCGCCTGAAACAGCAGTATTTCTTCACCACCGCCACCCTGAAGGACATCATCAGGCGGTACAAGAAATTCCATTCCTCCTTCAACCAGTTCCCCGACAAGGTGGCGATCCAGCTCAACGACACCCACCCGTCCATCGCCGTGGCCGAACTGATGCGCATCCTCGTCGACGATGAGCGCCTCGACTGGGACGACGCCTGGGCCATCACCACCGGGACCCTCTCCTACACGAACCACACGGTCCTGCCCGAGGCCATGGAGACGTGGAGCCAGGGCCTCTTCGCCCATCTGCTGCCCCGCCACCTCCAGATCATCCAGGAGATCAACCGCCGCCACCTCATCCAGGTGGAGGAACGATTTCCGGCACAGCCGGAAGAAAGAGACGGCCTTGCCATCATTACCGGCGAGGGCGACGGCGCCCTCGTCCACATGGCCCGCTTGGCCACCGTGGGGAGCCATTCGGTGAACGGGGTCTCAAAGCTGCACACCGGGATCCTGCGCGATCACGTGCTCAGGGGCTTTTGCGCCATGACGCCGGAGAAGTTCAGGAACGTGACCAACGGCATCACGCCGAGACGCTGGCTCCTCCAGGCCAACCCCGGCCTTGCCGGCCTCATCACCGAGGCCATCGGCGATCAGTGGGCACAGGACCTCAGGGAACTGAAAAGGCTGGAGCCCCTGGCGGATGACCCGGGATTCTGCGACCGCTTCCGCAGGGTCAAGGAGGCGAACAAGGGAGGGGCCGCCGCATGCATGAACGAGGTGGGCCTCAGGGCCGTGGCGCCGGACTTTCTCCTCGACTGCCAGGTCAAAAGGCTTCACGAGTACAAGCGCCAGCTCCTCAACGTCCTCCACGTGATCACCCTCTTCAATCGCATCAGGGAGGGCCGGGAAGGAGACGGCTTCGTGCCCAGGACGGTCATGTTCGCCGGAAAATCGGCCCCCGGATACCGGATCTGCAAGCTCATCATCAAGCTGATCCACAACGTGGGCGACACGGCGGCGCGAGATCCCGTGGTGAAGAAGAGGCTCCAGGTGGTCTTCGTGCCCAACTACGGGGTCAGCCTGGCCCAGCGCATCATCCCCGCGGCGGAGCTGTCGGAACAGATCTCCACGGCCGGGTACGAGGCCTCGGGGACCAGCAACATGAAGTTCGCTCTGAACGGCGCCCTCACCATCGGGACGCTGGACGGCGCCAACGTGGAGATCAGGGAAGAGGTGGGGGACGGGAATTTCTTCCTCTTCGGCATGACCGCTCATGAGATCCTCGAATTGCGGCCCCGTTACAACCCCTGGGAGTTTTACGAGGGAAACGGGGAACTGCGACAGGCCATCGACCAGATCCAGGGGGGCTTCTTCTCCCCCGACGACCGGGACCTCTTCCGTCCGGTCGTGGACTCCCTCCTCCAGGGGGACCACTTCTTTGTCCTCGCCGACTACGCATCCTACGTGGCCTGCCAGGAGCGGGTGGCGGCAGCCTATCTCGACCGGGACAGGTGGACGAAGATGGCCATCCTCAACGTGGCGCGGTCAGGGAAGTTCTCCAGTGACCGGGCCATCGAGGAATACGCCAAACACATCTGGAAGGCGGAACCGGTAAGGGTGTAGGTCCCCTCGTCTCACTCGATCCACTTCACGAAGTTCTCCACGCTGTCCCGGGGGGTCTTGAACTCGTTGACGGGACTCTCCCAGTCGGGGTAGCCGATGGCCACGCCGATCACCACGTCCTTGTGGTCGGGGATGTTGAGGACGTCCTTGATCTCGTCCTCGTAGGCGGAGATGAGGCCGATGGGGCAGGTGCCGAGACCTGCGTTCCGGGCGAGAAGGACGATGTAGCCCAGGGCGATGCCCATGTCCACGAGCCGCGCCTTGGAGAAGGCGTTGTCCAGGCAGAGGATGATGGCCACGGGCGCGCCGTAGAAGTTGCAGCTCCCCTCGTTGATGAAGCGGTTGAAGTCCTGACCGATCCTTTCCAGGTACGGGTTCATGATCTCGAAAGACTGGACCCCCCTCCTGCTGAAGGTCTCGGCAAGGGGTTTCACGTTGCCGGGGCTGCAGGAGATCTGTTTTTCCCGGTACGATTTGAGAAGACGCCTGCTGAGGCGCTCCTTTTCCTCTCCCGCCACCACGATGAATTCCCAGGGCTGGAGGTTGATGGCAGAGGGCGCGTTGACCACGAGACCGAGCAGCTCCTCGATGATGCGCCTCGGCACCGGGTCCGGTTTGAACGCCCTGATGCTCTTCCTTTCCTTGATGCAGTCAAGCAGGTCCATTACGCTCCTCCTCGTGTCCCGACTTCGCTTAAACGACAATAGCCCTTTCCCTTGGGGTTGTCAAGGAAGGTTGCGCCGTTTATGCACCATTTCAAGAAATATGATGTAGAGGATGGAGACGGCGGACGCGATGGTGGCGGGCAGGGCGACCTGTTCGTTGAAGAAGTAGAGGGAGAGCCCGCCCGCGAGACCGTAGTTCTTGAAGGTGCCCAGAAGGACCAGGCTCGCCGCAATCTGCCTGGTTGCGCCCGTCAGGGCCGCGGCCTTTCCGATGACCCACCCGAGAACAAAGGTGGAGGCGACGGAGACGGCGACGATGATTGCCACGGAGGAAGGCTGACTGAGGATCCCGTCCCGGTTGAGGCCTGTCATGGTGTAGACGATCACGAAGAAGCTCCAGTTGGTCATGGGCCCGCGAACCCCTTCGAGCCTCGGGGACATGCCCGTGCGCACGAGGACCTGGGAGAGGACGATAGGGCCTACGATCAGTTCGAGGAGGATCACGAGGAGCTTCACGGGGTCCACGAATCCCGAGCCCAGAAAGAGCACGGCCATGGCGGGGGCGATGGCGAGGGCCGCCAGGTACGCGCCCACCGTCCCCATGAGGGAGAAGGCCATGTCACCGCCCACGAAGAGGGTGAAGGGGATGACCGCCACCGCCGGCGGCACCGAGGCCAGGATGACGAAGCCGGTCCGGAAGTCCCCGTTCGCAACAAAGAGTTCATTGAGGGCGAGGAGGGTGCCCGCCTGGACCAGGTAGCACAGGGCCACACCGGCAAGGCCGGCGCGGATCGAGGCCCGCAGAGAGGTCAGGGATGCCATGGATATGCCCATGGTGGACAGGGTCATGATAAGGCCCAGGGCAGGCAGGACAAGCCCGCCCATGAAGCGGGCCGGATAGCCCCACGCAAGGCCCGCCACCAGGGCAAGGAACATGATCACATTCCGGTTTCTCAGCAAGGACCCTATCATTCCGTCGCCATACCTTCCATCCCGGGCTTTACGGCACCCACACATTCTGCGTCCCGGGCGGACGTTTTACAAGGGCCTGCCCATCTTTCCCTTGACCGGCCATGTCCGGCCCCGTAAACTTAGCGGGAGAAGAACGACTGGGAGGTGGCCCTATGATTCGAGGAAAGTTGTGGTTTCGCTGTGCGGCCATGCACGACCCCGTGACCCCGACGGTGGCCCGTCCGGCGCTCGTGGGCTGGGAGGCCAAGAGAAGGCAGGTCGACCTCACCATCGAGCGGGCCTTCAGCGGCGAGGAGCTGGTGCGCCGCATGAAGGGCTGGGTGACGACCGACCCCCAGGCCGTGATCGACGTGGTGAAGAAGTACGGGCGCCTGAAGGTCATCGATGACCGGGAGCTCGTCATCGAGTTCGAGAAGGCGGAAAACGTCGACAAGCTGAATGGGGAGCTCCGCGAGGCCTTCGGGGATCAGGTGGACGTGGAGGTGGTGAAACGGACGTGACGGCCACCGGGTGACACGGTGACTGGCTTATTGGCTGAATTGCTGACTGGCTGAGTGGAACGGCGTAAACCCTGCCGGTTGAAGGTCCAAGGAACAAGGCTCAAGGTTGCAGATTCGAACCCAATTCGATCACAGGGTCTGCTTCCCGACCACCGCTCTTGCGGTTGACCACCGGGGTTGCTGTCGACCACCGATTTTCTTGGTCAGCCCCCGAAGGCCCGTCAGATCCCCATGTTGGAGAGGATGTGGGCGATGCGGTTGACCACCTCGACGAGCTTGGGGTGGGACGCCTCGAAGCCGCCGACCGACGAGGAGAGCCCCTCCACGGAATGTTTCATCAGTTCAGGGTCCCGGTTCTCCCGGGTCGCCTCGTGGGTCGAGACGCGGGCGAAGCCGGCGATGCTCTCCGCGCCTTCCGCGTCGGTCTTGCACAGCTCCGTCATCTCCGATCTGAGCGCGGTGACGAGGAAGAGGAGTTCCTCCCGTTCCTGGTCCGTGATGGTGCCCGCCGCCTTGATCTTCGCTTCGATGTCCGCGACCGTCTTCTCGATCATGGTGTCCCTCCCGGAAGCTTCGTGCTGAAACGTTGTGATAACTGGGCGCGCTCCATACACAAAGTGTAGCAACGGTCCGGTATCTGCGCAAGGGACGTCGCTACACCATCCCCTTCCTGCCCTGGGGAGGGTCATCAAGACCGGTGCCAACCTACTTAACTCCGAGCTGTTTTTTTATCAGGTCGCAGAGGGAGTTCTTGATTTCTTTATGCCTCGGGATCGGGGCCTTCCTTCCGTTCGTCGGGTTTACATAAATGTCGTGGTTTGCCCCATGACTCTTGAGGAAGCATCCCGCCTTTACCACGTCACGTATCAGTTGGTGTCGTTTCACACCGCGACCGCGATTTCCTTGGAAGCAATATTGGGGTAAGGCAGTGCTTCATCATCGAGCATCATTCTGTAAGCATCCTCTATGTTGCGCTCGAGTTCGGCAAGGGTTTCCCCCTGGCTGAATACACCGGGAACCTCCTTGAGCCTTCCCACGTACCAGCCTTCGTCAACCCAGTATTCCAAGGTGAAGTATCGCACCATCAGATTCACCTCCTGTATCACATTATACGGGATTCACCATGGGAAATACAGGGGGCTTTGCGTCAGGCGGATCGCCCTTTACCGGTTGCATACATCAGGTGCCGATTGGTTGAGTGGCTCAATAAAGACCAGCCAATGAAACCACCTCAACCAATCGAACGGGGCTCTGTTTCACCATCTCCACCACCCGGGCCTGCCGCCGATCCGATGTGGCAGGCGATCACCGGCCTTCACCATGAAAGACTACTACCTTATGGTTGCGAGCACCCTTGCCCCTTACTTTTCCTCACCGCCGCCCGCGACGACCCCCCAAGCAGAGCAGGGTTCCCAGGCCGCCGGCAATGAGCAGCCAGGGGCAAGGCTCGGGCGCCATGACCACGAAATCCGCCGTGGCCAGCGACCCCTGACCCCCTCCATTTTCCGTTCCATGCTCCATGAACAGAGAGTAATACATGATCACGTTTGCCGTGACGGGGATCACCGAGTCCTCGTCGGGAAGCCAGACGCTGGCGGTCAGGGACGCGGTTTTGGACGGTATCGCCACCGCCACGCCCGGCGTTAGGTTTTGAAGGTCGTAGAACCACCAGGTCTTTTCTCCAAAGCCGTTTCCCGTTGACGTCATGACGTCCAGGACAACCTGCATGTTGGCAGGGCCCGATATTGCCTGGGTTAGGTCGAAGCTCCCCCACCCGGTCCCGGAACCGTTCACCTCCACATAGGTCTGGGGCTCCCCAAAGTAAGCGGCTCGAAAATCGATGCTTGCGCTCGGATAAAAGTTTACGTAGTTCCCGTACCCGACAGAAGGCCAGGCCAAAACGAACACGACCAGAAACAGGAGCCTCAAAGATAGCGTTTCCTTTCCGAACATGGCATTCCCTCCCCTTGAATTCCTCGTACCCATTCACCTGTGGCGCAAGGTCATTTCCACTTCCCCGGTAGCCTCCTGAAAGGCAGGAACGCCATAATACTCAGCCCCATAAGCAGCATCGCGAGGGGTTCCGGTACCGACTCGGTGATCACCTCGTCGATCTCGGCGTTGGAATTGAGCGCCCGGTTGCCGATCAGCCACTCGAAGTCCACCTTGTCGGTGCCCAGCTTGTCCCCCGGGTCCTCGTCCGTCTGGAGGTGGTCAGACACGTGGGTGAAGAAGGGCACGCCCAGGATCATGCCGAAGCCCGTCACCTCCACATAGTGCCGTCCGTCGTCCTTGTAATGGAGGTCCAGCTCCACGTCCTCCCCGTGCTCGATCTCCTTCTTGATCAGTTCCCAGTTGATGTCCGTGCCGGTCCACTGCTTCACCCGCAGCTTGTCCCAGAGCTTGTTCTCCTTGAGGTATTTCACCTTGCCGTCATAAGGCCAGACACCTTTGCCCTCCGTCCTGCTCGTGACCTTCCTGTCCATCGCCTGTTCGAGCTGCCCCACCAGGGATTCGTCGCCCGGGCTCACGTCCGGCCTCAGCCCCGGGATATTCTTGTGGGGCACCTTGAGACCCTTCTTGTCCTTGAGCCAGGTGAGGCTGTTGGCCACCGCCGCCGGGGCGCACTGGTTCATGGCCGCCTGGACGTTCTGGTGACCGGGCTGGTAGATGAAGTAGGTTTCCCCCCCGGGGTTGAATGTGAAGCCCGCCAGGTCGGGGCCCGCCATGTAGCCGCTCAGGGTGCCGCCAACCCCGCCGGCGGCGAAGAAACCCGGCGTCACATTAAAGGCTCTTGTGATACCCCCCGGACCTCCTGAAAAGGAGGCGACCGGCACGGGCGAATAGTCGACGTAGACGTCGAAGAAGCTGACGGGCGTTCCGTCCGACACCCCCAGGGCCACCCGGGTGGTGATGGTGGGGTGATCATAGATGGCGGTGGACATGACCGGGAGATTCTGCACGATCCACTGGCCCGTGCTGTTCGACACGTTGATGAAGCCTTCGCTCAGACCTGTGTTCCGCGCCTTGCTCAGGTCGATGGTGATCTCCCCCACGCCCGAGTCGGGGGCGTCCCGGAAGCTGAGCTGTTCGAAGATGACCGCCCCCATGTCCGGCGTGAGTTCGTACGCGGCGGCCTGGCCGCTCAAGCAAATTCCGGCAACGATCACAAGGCCAAGAGACAGGAGCCACAAACGTCCCGGCTCCCGCATTGCGCGCCTGACGACACGAAATGACGATACAGGTGTCTTCATGACAAACCCCCTTTAGTCTGTTCGGTCTTCCCTGAGATCAGCGGGTCAGGAAAAGACCGGGCCCCTTGGTAGCCGCACAAAAAGATCCAGGAACCGTCGTTTGTTGATCACGTCCTATCTCGCCATGCTTGTGCGCAACCCCTTCACCTCCGCACATTCCGTGCCGGTGGTGCGAAACCCCGGAGGATCGTTGAGTGTGATGGGTTGCTTTTCGGGAATCCGGCCGACTGCCGGGGAATGGCGGAAACCGACCCCGTCCCCTGTTCGGGGTCGCGGTATTGCCGTTCCATGGAGATGGTCCGTCCGACGGGCTGCGACATCGCGCTCCCGGTGACCCCCGCATCCGCCCCATGCGCGGTTTTTCACTCCTGACTCCTGTCGTAACATCCCGTTGATTGGCTGACTCGCTGACTGGTTGACTGGGATTGAACCAATCCAACCAATGGACACAACGCCCGGTATCCAGCATCCAGTGCTCAGCATTCGGCGTGGATGGCTTCATTGCCCTTTCTTCCTGACTCCTGGATACCCATGGGTTCGACCACCCGGGGTCTCTCCCCTATCTCCTGCCTCTCCTCGCCACCGCCATCCCCACCAGGCCCAGGCCGAGCAACATGAGCGCCGTAGGTTCCGGCACCTGACCCGTCGTAGGCTTCTCGTGTGTGTCCGGGCGGAGGATGTGGTAGTTCAAAGAGCCGTTTGCTGGCCTTGCCAAAGGATCGGCTGAAACAAAGCCGGCGTTCCATGCGGTGACATCCTGACCACCGGCCTGGCCGTCCTTCGCGTAAAAATCGCCCCACACAGGCGCGCGGGTAGTGCGAAAGGAAGCCGAAAGAGTGAGACCTCCCGGCTGGAATTTGAGCCCCCACATCTTCTCCGGCATGTTCGGGTTGGAATTACCCCCGCTGGTTGAACTGTACTCATCCAAAATGCCCTTTGCAGGAACAAATGACGAGAAATCGGCCTCAAGCGCTCCTTCAGACACCTCGATGATCATGTGGCTGATGTCCTTTTTGGGAACGGTGAAAGCGTAGTCATACTGCCACAGGATAAATCCATCAACGGTGCCTACCTCGGTGACCGTCCACGAGAATACCGTGGCCGCGTTCACCCATCCGTCCGTGGCAACGATGCCACCGTTCTCTCCGGCGTTCAGGCTTCCGCTGTACGTCACCGCTTGGGCCATGGGAACGCACATCGCGATCAACAAGACCGCCGCCACTGCTGCTTCCTGGAACATCCTTTTCCCTTTCATGTTGCTCTCCTTGTTGTGGCCGAATAAACCAGCCGCTGACTGGTTGATTCGTTGACTGGTTGAGTGGGGTCCAGCCGGTGGGCACAATGCCCGTTATTCAGAATCCAGCATTCAGTGTTCAGCATGGATGCCGTCACTGCGCCTTCCTCCTGACTCCTGTCGTACCACCCCGTTGCTTGGCTGACTCGCTGAATAGTTGAATGGGCTTGAACCAATCCAACCAATGGAACCAACGCAACGGTGTCATCGCTCACCTTTCCCCTTTCACCTGCCCTCAGGCCTTCCTTCTCGCCGCCGCCACTCCGATCAACCCAAACCCCAGGAGGATGAGGGTTGCCGGCTCGGGAACGGCCCTGAAGTTATCCACTCCCCACGTTGCAGATTCGCTTGTTGCCGTAGCACCATAGTGGAGCAGGGTGGAGCCCGTACCCCATGTGCGGTTTTCGCCATTAAAATTGGTTACGTCGTCTTCATGGATCCCGGCAGCGGTCGGCAGGATAGTCAGGCCAAAGCTGGTGTAACCAGTGAGTACATCCGCGAAGGTACCGGGGGCGGAACCGTTCGGCCACTTGAAGAAGTGGTCTGCGGTCAGTTCGACGCTCTTCAACAGCCAGGCTGCGTCAGAGCCGGTGCCCCATTCAGACCCGTTCAGGTTTATGCTGTACGCTGCCTTGGAGACCCACATGTTGTAGGTGCCGTCCGCATACTCGGCGGCAATGGTCCATCGGGCATAGACCGTATCCGTGGAAACCCGGCCGGTCCAGTTGGCGGTGCTCCTTACGTATGCCTGCAGCGACTTGCCCGTCAGATCTCCCAAGCTTCCCCCTGCGGTGATGCCTTTCGTGCCCATCCAGTAAGGGCGGCCCTGCCAAGAAGTACCGTCGGAACTCTGGTAGATGCTCCCATCAGGTGAGCCAAGGCCGTATGTTCCTGTCCAGGGTGCCCCGGAGTTACCGGAGAGCGTTTCATAGCTCTGGCCGTAGTAGCCCACCCGCGCTTGCTGCCAACCCTGGTTGTCACTGTCGAAGGTGTAGGAAACGGCCTGCGCGCTGCCCGCCCAGAGAGCCACTATTAGTGCGATGACGATGAAGGTCAGGGTCTTTACTGGTTTCATTTGGATCCTCCCGTCAGCGCATGAACCGTCTTGCTGATCCAGCCAGCCCGATCAGCCCGAACCCCAGGAGCATCAGGGTTGCCGGCTCGGGAACCCTGTGGCCTTCAACGGTAATATTATTGACGTATACAGTCCCGTCTGCTCCGTCCATAGCCCAAAGCCCAGCGAATACCTGCATCTGTGTCATGTCGCCTTTGAAGCTGAGACCGGCAGGATATATGTCCGGTTGCGCATTCTGCCAGGCACCACTCCAGAACCCTGTCTGGATGCCGTTTACCGTGGCAAACATCGTTCCGAGGCCGGCGTCGATGGCGTGATAGGTGATAACGATATCGTATATTCCATCCGTGTTGTAGGTAGCCCCGTCGACGGAACCCCAGTATGTGGCCTGCCACTGGTCTACCCCGTCACGGTCGAACCAGATCCCGTAATTAACGGTCGTGCCGAAGGGAGCTACGACGGTTCCAGGGGTCAGTGCATCGTAGTCACCTTCGCCTCTGCCACCCGAGGCCGAGAGGTTATGCTTGTCCATGATGCTTAGGGTGCCTGGGGATGGGGTGAGGTTACCGACCAGGGATGTCATCCAGCCTCCTGCACCCCCCTGGTATACATTAAACGGTCCGGGGTTGAAATCAGCGGCACCCTTCTGGCGGATACCCACCTCCGTGTAGGATGTTATCCATGGGGCCGTCTGGGTGATGGAGCTCATATCAATCGTGTAAGACAGCGTAAGATCCCCTTTTGTGAGATCCCATACGTCATTGAAGTGCCCGGCCGAATACCCCGGTGTAAGGCTGACGTTGCCATAGTTGATGGTGGTTGCGAAGGCGCTTCCTGCCGCCAGCCCGAGAATTACCGCAAGCGAGAATAAACATACTGTTAACGTTCTGAATGTTCTCATCTTCTTTCCTCCTGTGTTGTATTGGGGGGTCAACCATTTGCCCTCTTTCATGTTCGAACATCTCGTTGACTGGCCGACTGGAGTTGAACCAATCGAACCAACCCACCGGACCTTCACGACTTCATCATTCCCTCTTTCACTCATGTGACCATCCCGCTGATTGGCTGACTCACTGACTGGCTGACTGGGCTTGAACCAATCCACCCAATTGAACCAACTCAACAGGTCTTTGTTTCATCATCCCGATCACCCAAGCCTGCCGGTGCCGTTCGTATCCGGCAGGCGATCACTGACTACCAGCCTGCAGCACTTCCCAGGCCGACTACCCGTGGGGTCTCCCTTTTCACCTTTCACCTTGTTCCTTGGACCTTTCACTTACACCCTCTGCCTTCTCGTCTTCCTGCCCACGAGGGCCAAGCCGAGCATGCCGGTGCCCAAGAGGAGCAGGATACCGGGTTCGGAGACCTTCTGGAAGATGAAATCCTGAGGCCTCACCCCGTAGTTCTCTCCTGTGGCAGGGGCCTTTGCTATATAAAAACCACCCGGAGAAAAACCGCTGAGGGCACCACTTGCCTCAGTCACCAGCGCCGAGACATCGTTCGTGTAGCCACCGGTGTATATGAATTTCCCGGAAGCCAAATCATATCCGTTGCCATAATCGAAGACCAGCTCCCATACCGCCAACTGGTATTTGGCAGCCAATGCATTCGACGGGGTCTGGGTGAAGTACTTGTTCAACAGATAAGCGGCCGCCTCATATTTGGAGTTGTTCAGTACCGCCGCGATGGTGGCCTCATACGGCCCCGGATCAGAAAAGGCGGGGTCCACGCAGAACCCTTGGTAGGAGCCGCTAAACACGGCATCATCCGTGATCTTAAAATTGTAGATGCCGGCTAGGGCACCACCGTTGTAGAAACCTACGATATTGATAGTCGCGGTTTCGCCGGGCGCCACCCCCGTGTAGGTCACCTTCGTTGCCAAAGCCGGAGAAGCGACCAGTAACACTGCAAGGAGCGTCACACTCCACAACATAGTCGTTTTCAAAGTCTTCATCTCATTCCTCCTAATTGGTTTCTTTCCCGCATCCTTGCTCTCGTTCCGGCCATCCAGGTCCGGATTACGTCCGTTGATTGGCTGACTCGCTGATTGGCTGAAGGGGTTTGAACCAATTCAACCAATTGAACCAACTCAGCGGGTCTTTGTTTCATCATCTCGATCACCCAAGCCTGCCGGTGCCGTTCGTATCCGGCAGGCGATC
>CAYOQF010000005.1:163176-167436 GCA_964406055.1 uncultured Syntrophorhabdaceae bacterium | reverse complement strand
ACTTACACCCTCTGCCTTCTTGTCTTCCTGCCTACCAGGGCAAGGCCGAGCATGCTGCTTCCCAGAAGCAACAACACCCCTGGTTCGGAGATCTGCACGTAGATGTCTATGTTGCCCGCGTAGAAATCCTTCTGGTCCTCCCCGCTGTCGCCCGCCTTGTCGTACGTCAGGACCCCCGTGAAATAAAGGTCGTCGCCCATGTGCCAACTCGTCATGTCCGTGTGGGGCTGAGCCGGGTTGTACCAGTGCATGAAGCCGTCGGAGTTGAGCCATCCGTTCACCGTCATGGTGTAGACGGTGCCGGTGACGGTAAGGTTGGCCACATTGAAGGTGGAATTCGTCCCCCTGAAGAGGCTGTTGTCGATCACGCCGCCCGCGCCCGGGGGATTGAACTTGTAATCGTTGATGGCCCAGGCGACAGGTGAGGCCACCTGGAACTGCCCCTCACCCGCTTGGCCGCTGATGGCGTTATCAGCAAAAACAGGGGTCGGGGGTATCACTCCGCCTCCTGAGTTGTACGTGGGCGCCATGGCGAAGAAGTCGAAACCGAACTGGCTCGACCCTACCGGCTGGCCGGAAAAGATACTATTCCAACTGAATCCGCCGAGATTGGTGTTGTCGAACTGGAAAGCCATGCCGTCCGTGTTGTTGTAGCTGAACTGGGACCTAATGTAGGCCTGGTTGAGAGGGTTCTCGTCGTACCCCGATATGACCCCGTCGGGACCCCCTCCCGCACCACTCACATCCATGTTGTTGTAGTAGATCATCATTCCGCCCGTTGCAGTTCCCAGCTTGATGTTGGCGGCCTCCGCCCCGGTCGCGAACAGCAACATGACGACAAGACATGCCGCCGCAACCCAGCCCTTTTCTTTGCCTCCGTCCCAGAACGACTTGCTCTTCTTCATGGTTCCCTCCTCATTAGGTTGTTGACCGGTCAAATAGTTGACTGGTTGATTACAGGCCAACCAATGGAACCCGCTCAACCAATGAAACGTCTTCATCTCTCTCACCTTGAACCTCGAACCTTGTTCCTTGGGCTGTCTTCGGGCCTTTTCCTCCCCGCCAGCCCGAGGCCGACCATGCAGGAACCCAGGACCAGCAAGACATTGCTGTCCGGGACCGGTCCCCCGCCCGCCAGGGACACCCCCGGCAACAGCAGGGCGATGGCCGCCACAAGGAACAACACCCGTATCACAACTGTCCTCCAATTCATTGCGGCGAAGCGTTTCATGGCTTCTCCTCCTTCCGTGGTTACGTTCACTCTCACAGCCTTCATCTGCGCGCCCGGTCACCCGGCCCCTCGTCCGGACAGATCTCACCTGTCGAACGATCGAGCCTCCCTGACACCTATGGGGATCTCGGGCATCGCACCGTCATAACCCTCCTGTCATGTATCTCAAGCCGCCGGGGCTCCCCCTGTTGAGAGCCAACCCGACCGACATCATGTGCAGATCAGTCACTCATAGATCTCCTTGTCGTTTCTCCGGATCGCTCCGGTTCGCTTCATCTTCCCCCTACTTCTTTCTCCTTCTCCAGCCCGCAATCCCGATGCCCGCAAGCCCCATCCCGAGGAGCATGAGCGACGCCGGCTCCGGCGCCGGCTGAGGGGTGGCCAGGCACACGCCCGGCATCGCCAGGGCGAACACCGCCGTATACAACCCCACGCGAAGCCCATCCAGTCGCCACTTTCCTCTTGTAATACCCTTCATACTCCAGCCTCCCTGCATGATTTCTCTGTCCTTTCCTCGTTGCTTCCCATCCGCCCTCCGGACCTCCCGACTGCCGATCCTGAGGCACCTTTTCCCTCACGGTACGGCCGCACCAGGCACCCCCGGCGTGCTTCGAACCGAACAGTCCCAACCGTGCCACCGGTTGGGGGATTCAGCGCCAACTACCTGAAACATGACCAACTACCTCCAAACGGTTCCCCTTTGGTTATCACACCTCTGCTGCGGGGAATTGGTTAGGTCTTGACCATCGTTCCACCTCCTTTTTTCTTCTGCGCACGACCACGCACCTGTAGCGCTGAGGTTCTTGCCCTGGATATCACACGGAAGATAGAACCCTCCTGCGACGCGCCAAGGCGCACCTCTGGTCGTACAGCAGAAGTGTGATACGGATCACAGGTACAAGAACCATGCCAAAGACCCTATCCGCCCGTAACAGTGCAATATTATGTGGCATTACAAATTGTCGACTTGTATTACAGCCTTTCAGAACATTGTAAGCTATTTCGACGTTATTCCACCCCGTTCCGCGTCACGCCCCGGATCACAAAGACCGCAAGGCCGCATTCGCAAGACGAATCGCATGTATGACAGCTTGTGGGACCGGGGATGACAAACGTCAGCTTCTTTTACAGAAAAGAGGGAAAATCAGGGGCTGGACGGGGCGGGCTCCCCCGTTCACGGCAAGGGGCCTGACGCCTTTCCCCTGTGATCTCGTTTGACTTTTGCGAAGGTTCCCATTAATATATGACCAGTTATGCTGGAAGAGGCGGTGCGGAAATACGGGCTTTATGTGCTTCTCGGTCTTCTTTTGGCCCAGCTCCTCTTCTCGGAGGGCGGCATCGTCAGTTACATCACCCTGAAAAGGGACATCAAGTCGGTCAACGCCACGATCACCGCCCTTGAACAGGACAATCAGCGCCTCACCAAGGAGATCGGGCGGCTCCAGACGGACGATCAGTACCTGGAGGATGTGGCACGGAAGAAATACGGTTTCGTACGCGAAGGAGAAAGGGTTTACAGGGTTGAAAAATGAAGTACGAAGGCACGATCTACAGGCCGCCCAGCGAGGCGGACAGTCTCATATTGCAGGTCACCATCGGCTGCTCCCACAATAAGTGCACCTTCTGCGGTTCCTTCAAAGACAAGAAGTTCAGGGTCCGGAGCTTTGACGAGATCCGGGAGGATGTGGAAGAGGCCAAACCGTACGGCCGGTATATCAAGAAGGTCTTCCTCGCCGACGGGGACGCCCTCATTATTCCCCAGAAGCGCCTCCTCCCCATCGTCCGGCTCATCAGGGACTCCTTTCCGAAGCTCGACCGGATCGGCATCTACGGCAACACCAAGTCGATCCTGAAGAAGTCGGTGGAGGAGCTCAAGGCCCTGAAGGAGCTGGGCGTGGGCATCGTCTATCTGGGCGTGGAGTCGGGGGACCAGGTGGTCCTCGACCGCGTCTGCAAGGGCACCCTCCTGGACAAGACCGCCGAGGCGGCAAAACGGGTGAAGGAGGCGGGCATGATCCTCTCCGTCACCGTGCTCCTCGGCCTGGGGGGCGTGGAGCGAAGCGCCATCCACGCGGCGGAGACGGGAAAATTCCTAAGCCGCATCGACCCCGATTACGCGGGCGCCTTGAGCGTCATCATCGTGCCCGGCACGGTCCTCGCCGACGAAGTGAGGAAGGGGACCTTCAAGGTGCCCGATCCTTACATGCTCCTTGAAGAGCTGGCCATCATGATCGAGCACACCAACGTGACCCATACCTTTTTCGCCTCCAACCACGCCTCCAACTACCTTCCCGTGAAGGCCTGGCTGCCCGAAGAAAAGGAAAAGACCCTCCGGGCCATCCGCGAGGTCCTCAACCGGAGAGACCCCGCCCTGCTGCGGCCCGAGTTCATGAGGGCCCTGTAACATGGCCGGTCAGGCGAACGAGCCCGGTTCGGGAAACCACACCTACGTCGACACCCCCCTGAGGGTCCGTTACGCCGACACGGACAAGATGGGGGTGGTCTACTACGGCACCTATCCCGTCTATTTCGAGGTGGGCCGCTCCGAGTTCATGCGGGAGAAGGGGTTCAGCTACCGGGATTTCGAAGAGATGGGCTTCCTCCTCGTGGTGGTGGGACTGGAAGCGAAATACATCAGCTCGGCGGTCTACGACGATCTCCTCACCATCCGCACCCGGATCGCCGAGGTGCGATCCAGGGGCGTCACCTTCCACTACGAGATCTACCGGGACGGGGGCCTGGTGGTGGAGGGGAAAACCCGCCATATCTGCCTGGACCGCAACCGAAGGCCCGTGGTCATCCCGGACAGCCTCCTGCACATCCTGAAAGATGCCAAAGCCTGACAGCGTCCTCGTCATCAGGCTCAGTTCCCTGGGTGACGTGCTTATGTCCATGCCCGCGGTCAAGGCCATCCGCGATGCCGTTCCCGGCCGGAAGGTCGCCTGGCTCGTGGAGGGCTCGGTCGGCGAACTCCTCGCGGCCCAGCCCTTTGTGGACAGGGTGATCCCCTTCCCGAGGCGAGTCCTCAC
>CAYOQF010000005.1:0-163166 GCA_964406055.1 uncultured Syntrophorhabdaceae bacterium | reverse complement strand
CGGACACCCTGAGGCGATTCGACGTGAGGGGTCTCCTGGAGGAGACGGGGCGGTTCCTGGAGGAACTGAGATTCACCGACTTCGACGTGATCGCCGATTTCCACGGCATCTTCAAGAGCGCCGCCCTCTCCCGCGCGGCGAGGGGCGCGCTCAGGATCGGGTATGGAAAGTCCTTTGCCAAAGAGCGGAGTCATCTCTTCTACAACGAGCGGGTCGACGGTCCCGACAGGAGGGTCCACAAGGTGGACCGGGGCATGCTCATGGCCCGCCGCCTCGGGGCCGACGGCGCCGTGCCGGTCATGGAGCTCGCAGTCCCCGTCGCGGCCGACGGGTATGTCCGGGACCATCTCCGGCGGGAGGGGCTCTCGTCCCCGCTTTTCGCCGTCAACCCCTTTTCCAGCAGGGGAAGCGCCTACAAACGATGGGGGCTCGAACGCTACGGCGAGCTCATCGGCCTTTTGGGAAAGGCGACAGGCGCCCGGTCCGTCATCCTCTGGGGGCCCGGCGAGGAGGAAGAGGCGCGGGAGCTTCAGCGAATGGCCGGCGGGCACGGGGTCCTTGCCTGCCCCACCACGGTGGCGCAGCTCGCCGCCCTCCTGCGGCACACGGACATGTACATCGGCGGGGACACGGGCGTCATGCACCTCGCCGCCCTGTGCGGCATCCCCGTCGTCGCCCTTTTCGGGCCCACCGATCACCGGATCAACGGGCCCTACGGTCCCGCCCACAGGATCGTGCGGAAGGACGTGCCGTGCAGCCCCTGCAAGAACAAGACCTGCGCGGACCGGAAGTGCCTTTCCCGGATCACCGTGGACGAGGTCCTCGAGACGGTCCTGCGCCTGCACAAGGGGGCCGACGCACCATGAAGGTTCTCTTCATCTACCCCAACCTGAACGCCCAGATCGGCTTCAACTACGGCATCGCCTACATGTCGGGCCTTCTGAAGGCCCACGGTATCGAGACCGCCCTTCTCAACGTGAATGAAAAGATGGGCTATCCCCTCGATCTTCCCCGGATCAGGCGGGACATCCTGGCCTTCCGGCCGGACCTCATCGGCTTTTCGGTCCTCACCACCCAGCACAAGTACGCCCTGGAGATAGCGAGAGACATCAAGAGATATCACCACGCGCCCATTCTCTTCGGGGGCATCCACCCCACCATGGACCCGGCCGGCGTGCTGGCCCAGCCTTGCGTGGACGGGATCTGCGTGGGCGAAGGGGAAGAGGCCCTCCTTGAGGCGGTGCGGCGGGGCACCCTGAAGGGGGTGCGGAACATGGGATATGTCGAGGGGGGCAGGCCGGTCATCGAGCCCCTCCGTCCTTACGTGGACGTCACGTCCCTTCCCTTCAAGGATTACGAGATCTTCGACTTCCAGGCCATGATCGATGCCAAGGACGGCTGGGTAGGCCTTACCGCGTCCCGGGGTTGCCCCTTCCGCTGCACCTACTGCCTCAACCACAAGATCATGGGCCTCTACCGGGAGCACGGGCATCTCCCGCGGGAGTATCTCCGGCGCCACACGGTGGACCAAATCATCGCCGAGATAGAGTATCTCCTCGGCCGGTACCGGAACATCCGGATGTTCATCTTCGACGATGATATCTTCACCTTCGACCGGGAGTGGCTGCGGGAGTTCTCCGAACGATACCGGGCCGTCACCGACATCGGCTTTGTGTGCAACGCCCATGCCCGGGTCTTTGACGACGACATGGCCCGCCACCTGAAGGAGGCGGGGTGCAGGATCGTCAAGTTCGGTCTGGAGAGCGGGAGCGACCGGATCAGGAGGGGGGTGCTCCACCGGTACATGACCAACGATCAGATCAGAAAGGCCTTTGCCACGGCCCACGGGTACGGGCTCCATACCTCCGCCTTCGTGATGCTGGGCCTTCCCCGCGAAGAGGCGACCGATCTCATGGACACGGTGCGTCTCCTGGCCGCCATCCAGCCCGGGAGGGTCAGATGGTCCCTCTTTTTCCCTTTTATCGGTACGAGGGCCTATGATATAGCAAAGGAGGGGGGGTTCATCGATTTCGAGCTCATGAAGGACTTGGACAACTTTACGGACGAGACCTGCATGCGCCTCGACCCGGAAACGGACCTCCTCGTGGAGAAGCTCAAGGATTTCTTCTGCCTCTTCATCAACGGTTACGGCAACCTGGACGGCAAGGGGCGCTACCGGGAACTCGTCAGGCAGATCGAAAGGGCCGGCCGCGCCGAGTGGCAGGAAAAGCGGGACCGTTTCGCTCAGGCGGCCAAGGACCTCGATGACCTGATGGACAGAGAGGGGCGGCCCCACTACACGGTGCGGTTCAACCCCTTCATGGGCGTGAGAAGTGACTGGAAGGACGATAGTCTATCTTCCTAACTGGATCGGGGACATGGTGATGGCCTCACCCTTCCTCCATGCCCTGCGCACCTCCCTGGACGGTGAATTGTGGGCCGTGGGGAAGAGCAAGGCGGTCCACCTTTACAACGGCCTCGATCTCTTCGACCGCTTCCTGCCCCTGGACAGCAGGGGCCTCCTGCCCTTCCTCGACCTGGTTGCATCCTTGCGCCGTTCCGAGTTCAGGCGCGCCATCGCCCTGCCCCACTCCTTCCGCTCGGCCCTGCTCTTCTTTTCCGCCGGCGTGAAGGAGCGCGTCGGCTACGGGCGGAACAGGAGAGGGCTCCTCCTCACCCACCGCGTGGCCGAGTCTCCCCACCCTGAGCCCACGGTGGAACACTACCTGAAAATCATCGACAGCCTGGGCGAATCGCGGCTCTTTCCCTCGCCCCTGCTCCTGGTCACGGAGGACGAGGAGCACGGCTTCGACAAGAAGCATACCGACATCCACAGGCCCTACGGGGTGCTGGTGGTGGGGGCCGAATACGGGCCCGCCAAGTGCTGGCCCGGGGGCCATTTCGCGAAACTGGCGGACATGATCGTAAACCGCCTGGACATGAAGGTCTATATCCTCCCCGGAAAGGGAGAGGAAAGGGCCGCCCGGCAGGTCTGGGAGGGGGCACAGCGAAGAGATCGGGTCGAAATACGGGAGATGGGCATCCGGGACCTGAAGGTCTGCCTTTCCCGGGCCTCCTTCTGTGTGAGCAACGATACGGGGCCCCGCCATATCGCTTCGGCCCTGTCGGTGCCCACCGTGGTGATGGTGGGTCCCATGGATGAGCGGTATACCCGCTATCCGAGCCCTGCCACCCGGGTCCTCATGAACGAGGTCCCATGCCGCCCCTGCAACAAGAAGACCTGTGATCGGGGCCACGAATGTATGGCAGGCATCGCGCCGGATACGGTATTCTCTACCCTGGAGGAACTCCTTGGCACGTGGCGCAGCAGCGAACCGGACCGCACATGACGTTATAGACCGCTTCAGGGGGAAAAAGGTCTGCGTGGTGGGCGATATCATCGCGGACGTCTTTGTCTTCGGCAAGCCCTACCGCCTCTCCCGGGAGGCCCCCGTGGTGGTGGTGAAGTACGAGGAGGAGAAGGTCTTCCCGGGAAGCGCGGGGAACACGATCAACAACCTTCTCGCCCTCGGGGCCCAGGTCTTCCCCGTGGGCTTCATCGGCTCCGACGGCCCCGGAGAACGATTGATGGAGCACTTCCGCGGCCACCGGACCATCGACATGGACGGCCTCATTCGCCGCAAGGGGGAAACGGTCACGAAAACGAGGATCCTTGCGGGCGACCGCCACACGTCGAAGCAGCAGGTGATCAGGATCGACCGGGACACGGCGGGCCCGGTGACGAAAGGGGAGCGGGCCGCCCTTCTCGAAAGGATTGCGAGGCTGGGTCCCGGGATGGACGGCATCGTCGTCTCCGATTACGGCCACGGCGTGGTGGACGACGAGGTGATCGGCCTTGTTGCGGACATGGCAAGAGACCGGGTGGTGGTGGGAGATTCACGGTACAACCTGAAGGCCTTCCGGGGCTTCACCCTCATCACGCCCAACGAGTCGGAGGCCTACGAACTGGCGGCCATGGAAGAGGATGCCCCCATAGAGCAGGTGGGCGACCACATCCTCCGGACCATGAACCTCGGGGCGTTGCTCATCACCCGGGGAAACAAGGGGATGAGCCTCTTTCTCAAAGACGGTGCGGTGCGCCACATCCCCATTTCCGGCAGCGACGAGGTCACGGACGTAACGGGCGCGGGGGACACGGTCTGCGCAGTCACCGCCCTCGCCCTGGCGAGCGGGGCAGACTTCTATACCGCCTCCCGGATCGCCAATTACGCCGCCGGGGTGGTGGTCATGAAGCGGGGAACCGCCACCGTGACGGTGGCGGAGCTGAAAAGGGTGATGGGGGACCTCCATGGGTAGGATCATCGACGATCTCCGGGAGCTGCAGCGGCTCGTGGAACTGGCAAAGAAGAAAGGCAAGCGGGTGGTCTTCGGAAACGGCTGCTTCGACATCCTTCATGTGGGCCACGTGCGGTACCTGAAGGGGGCCCGGCAGCTGGGTGACGTCCTCGTGGTGGCGGTGAACAGCGACGAGTCCGTGGAGGGCCTGGGCAAGAGGAAGAAGGTGGTGACCCCTGCGGCGGAGCGGGCGGAGATCCTGGCCGCCCTCGACTGTGTGGACTATGTCTACATTTTCAGCGACCCCGACGTGGAGAACCTCCTTCGGACCCTCAAGCCCCATATCCACGCCAAGGGCACCGACTACACGGAGGAGACCGTTCCCGAGCGCCATATCGTGGCCTCCTACGGGGGGCGGGTGGCCATCGTGGGCGACCCCAAGGACCATTCCACCCGGGATCTCATCAAGACCATCAAGGAACTCGAGTAGGCGGCGCCTCTCCGCCCCTGAGGGGGCGGATCTCCCCCAAGTCCATGATGAGAAAGCGGGAGGGGTCCAGGTTCCGCGCGGCGATGCGCCGCTTCAGGTCCAGGATGGGGTACCCCGGCGGATCGTCGCCCAGGTGGAAGGTCCCCCACTGGGTGGGCACCATGAACCGTGCCCCCAGGTCCTGAAAGGCATCGATGGTCTCGTCGATGTCCGTGTGGGCGTAGTGCATGAACCACCGGGGATGGTAGGCCGTGGTGGGCAGGAGGGCGTAGTCGATGCCCGGATATCTCCTTCCCGTCTCCCGGTAGCCGATGAAGTACCCGCTGTCCGCCCCATAGTAGATGCTCACCGTGGGCGTCTTGATGAGGAAGGCCGCCCAGAGGCTCTCGTTGTAACCCTGGCCCAGCCGCCTGGACCAGTGCTGAACCGGGAGGCAGACCAGGGTGACGCCGTTCCCGAGATCCTTCTCCTGCCACCAGTCCATCTCCTCCACCGGCAGGGCCCTCAGGCCCCGGACGTATCCCTTGAGACCCATGGGCACAAAGATCCGGGCCCCCCCAGGGAGACCCTCGATGCTTCTCGGGTCCAGGTGGTCGTGGTGGTTGTGGGAGACGATGACGTTGACCTTGCCGGTAATGGTACCGAGCTCTTCAAGGGTGAGGGCGGGGGGCGTGACCCTTTTGGGGATGAGGGCCCTTTCGGAGAACATGGGGTCGATGAGCCAGTACTCGCCCTCGATCCGGAGCAGAAAGGTGGCATGGCCCACCCACATGATGAAGTCCCCGGGGGGCATGGCACGAATCCGTTCAGCCCCGTTGCCGATCACCTTCGGGAGAAAGGTCTTCTCTTCCTCCGTGTAGGACGCCTTCCTGGCCAGCTTCCATTGCACCAGATCCAGAACGCTCCGCTCCCCCTGGACCATCCAGGGGTTGAAGTAGCGGCCCTCCTTGAAGTGGGGGGCGTAGAGGAGGGACGGGTCCGCGGCCTCCACCTTTTTTCGCCACGCCGCCTCGTCGAAGGGGGGAGGGGTCAGGGTGATGCAGGAGGCAAGCAGCAGGCAGGCTGCGAGAAGGGCTATGAGACGCATCTGATAAATGTAAGCACTCCCGGCCCGCCGATCAAAGGGCCGCGGGATATTCCTCTGCCCGCCGGGGCCCTGCGGGGGAGAAGAGGGTGGTCTCACGGTCCCGGGTCTGAAATCCTCTGACCCAGGCGCAGGACGTTTCTCGCCCCCTCCCTCTCGTACTCGATCCGGTCCACCGACCTCTTCATGAGAAGGAGGCCGAGGCCCCCGATCTCCCGCTCCTCGATGCCCAGCTCCACATCGGGGTCCCGCGCGGCAAGGGAGTTGAAGGGGACCCCCCAGTCCCCTATCTCCACAAGGAACTCGCCCCGGTCCGTGGTGCGGCAGGAGACCTGGACTTCCCCGGTTCCGGTTCCGTACGCGTAGCGGCAGATATTGACCAGGGCCTCCTCCAAGGCCAGCTCCAGCCTGAGGAGGCGCTCCCGGGAAAGCCCCGCCTCAGAGGCACAGCCTTCTATCTGCTCCATGATGGGGGGAAGGTTTTCCAGTCTTGCGGGGAGGGTCACCGAAACAGGGGGTACCATTCAGGATCGGGCGATCTGGGCGAGGGCCTCCTCCTCGGTTGCATAGACCTTGAACAGGGAGTGAAAACCGGAGATCCTGAAGACCTCTTCCACGGGCTTCTGAAGGGCACAGCAGAGGAGCTCTCCCTCCCGTTCCTTCAGTCTCTTCGCCAGGACAAGAAGGCTCCTCAAGCCCGCGCTGCTGATGTATTCCAGGCCGGAGAGCTGGAGGAGGACCTTGTTCGAGAGGTCTGCACCGCTCAGGGCCTTGTCGAATTCGGGGGAGGTAAGGGCATCCATCCTGCCCTTTACCGCCACCACCGTTGCCCCGGACCGGGTTACGATTTCTGTGTCCATGACCACCCCTTCTGGAGATTTCCTCGTTGATCGAAGCCTTGATTGATTGTAAAGTAACCCTTGTATAAAATCAACTCACTTCGCCCCCGGGGGACCATTGACCGGCCTCATCACCTTTCTCCTCATCGCTTGGTGCCTGCTCGGCGCCTTTCCCGCGGCCCTGCGCGGCCAGGAACTCCGCAAGGCCGTCTTCGTGCCCCAGTGGCTTCCCCAGGCCCAGTTCGCGGGCTTTTATGTGGCGAAAGAGAAGGGGATCTACCGGAAGTTCGGCATCGATCTCACCATCCTCCCCGGCGGACCGGACCGGCCCCCTTCCGAGATGCTCGCCCGGGAAAAGGCCGACTTCACCACCATGTTTCTTGCCACGGCCATTCAACGGCGGGCCGCCGGTGAAAGGGTGGTGAATATCGGCCAGATCATGCGCCGCTCCGGTTATGTCCTCGTGGCGAGAAAGGCGAGCCGTATCGAATCGCCGGCCGATATGGAAGGGAAGAAGGTGAGCCTCTGGGAGGACTTCCGCTGGCAGCCCCTCGCCTTCTTCCGGAAGTTCAATGTCCGGCCCAGGTTCGTGACCCAGGGCTCGACGGTCAACCTCTTTCTGAGGGGCGGGGTCGACGTGGTCTCGGCCATGTGGTACAACGAATACCACACGATCATCAACTCGGGCTTCGACGAGAACGAGCTGACCCTCTTCTTTCTCGACCGCTACGGCCTTCATTTTCCCGAGGACGGGATCTATTGCCGGGAGGAAACGGTCAGGAAGCACAGGGGGCTGTGCCGCGACTTCCTCAAGGCCACCGTCGAGGGATGGCACTACGCCTTCAGCCACCCCGAGGAGGCCCTCGATATCGTGATGCGCTACATCGACGAGGCCAAGGCGGGCTCGAACAGGGTGCACCAGAAGTGGATGCTCGACCGGATGCGGGATCTCATCCTGCCGCCGGGGGTCGGTGTGCCCATGGGCCTCCTGACGGAGGCGGAATTTCTCGGCGTTGCCCGGGCCCTTGCCCGGGGCGGCCTCATCGGCGCCATACCTTCCTTCAGGGACTTCTATGCGGACCTCTCAAGGGAATAGCCGGGGGGGCCGGGGCCTCGCCCTCAAGCTGACCCTCTTCATCCTCGCGGGGGCAGGCTCCATCTTTCTCGCCGCCTTTCTCTACAACTACCATTACTCCCGCCGGCTCCTTCTCGCCGACCTCGAGGAGAAGGGCCGCAACCTGACCCTCTCCACCGTGTACCGGATCGACGCGGTGCTGAAGGGCATCGAGACGGTCCCCACCTTCCTCGCCTACTCCCTGGAACGAAGGCCCCGGGGCAAGGAAGAGATTATCAACCAGCTCGAGGAGTTCCTTATCTCCGTACCCGAGATCTGGGGGGCCGGGGCCGCCTTCGAGCCTTACGGCTACGAGAAAACCCTCCTCTATTTCGCCCCCTATTTCTCGAGAGAGGGGAACGGGATCAAGTTCACCCTCGTAGGAGATGATTCGTACCGCTATTTCGGGTGGGACTGGTACCAGATCCCCAAGGAGCTTGACCGGCCCTCCTGGATCGAGCCCTATTTCGGGCCCGCGGGCAACGTGCTCATGACCACCTACAGCGTCCCCTTCTACCGGAGAGAGGGCAACGCCAGGCGCTTTGCCGGGGTCGTGGTGGCCGACGTCTCCCTGGACTGGCTCACCACCATGGTCTCCCAGGTGACCCGGTACGAGTCGGGGTACGCCTTTCTCATCTCTCAGAACGGCATCTTCGTCACCCACCCCGACGCGAAGTGGATCATGAGGGAGAGCATCTTCAGTGTTGCCGAGGCTGCGGGCGACGAGAACCTGCGCCGCATAGGCCGGTGCATGATTGCGGGCGGACAGGGTTTTGCCCGTCTCACCGGGCTTTCCGGGTCTCCCCAGTGGATCTACTACGCCCCGCTCCCCTCCAACGGCTGGTCCCTGGGGGTGGTCATATCGGAAGAGGAGCTTTTCGCCGGTCTCGCGAGACTCAACAGGACGGTGGCCCTCATCGGCGCCATCGGCCTTATGCTCCTCGCGGCCGTCGTGGTGCTCGTTGCGGGGACCATCACCCGTCCGTTACGGGAGCTGGCCGCCAGGACACGGGAGATGGCGGAAGGAAACCTGGACGTGGACATGGGGATTGTCCGCTCCCGGGATGAGGTGGGGGAGCTGACCCGCTCCTTTGACCACATGAGGGGGGCCCTCAAGGAGTACATGGCCGACCTGGCCCGCACCACGGCAATCAAGGAGCGCATGGAGAGCGAGCTGGCCATCGCCAGGAACATCCAGATGAGCTTTCTTACCCGCACCTTTCCCTCTCCCGCCGAGGAACCCCGGTTTGAGCTGTGGGCCTCTCTCGAACCGGCGAGGGAGGTAGGGGGCGACCTCTACGATTTTGCCGTCATCGATGACCGCCGTCTCTATGTAACGGTGGGGGATGTATCGGGGAAAGGCGTCCCTGCGGCCCTCTTCATGGCCGTGACCCAGACCCTCATGAAGGGGATGGCCCCCCACGTCGTCGGGCCCTCCCAGATACTGAGCCGGGTGAACGAGGACCTCTGCCGGGAGAATGATACCTCCATGTTCGTCAGCCTCTTCTGCGCCTTTCTGGACCTTCGAACGGGTGTCCTCTCCTTTTCGAACGGCGGCCACAACCCCCCGGTCCTCCTGCGAAGGGGCGCACCCGCGACCCTCCTTTCCGTGCCGGACGGGCTCATGGTCGGTATCACGGAGGACACCTCCTTCAGGACCGAGACGGTCACCCTGGAGGCCGGGGATCTTGTGCTCCTCTATACCGACGGGGTGGTGGAGGCCGTCAACGGAGACGGCGCCTTCTACAGCACCGAACGGCTCCTTTCCGTGGCGGAGGGCCTGCGGGGCGGTTCGTGCCGGGCCATCGTGGAAGGGGTCCTTCAGTCGGTCACGGAATTCGCCGCGGGGGAGAGCCAGGCGGACGACATCACCGTCCTCGTCCTCCGTTACGGGGTCGCCGGAGGTGTGGCCGCATGAAGAGAGAGGCGAAATCCCTCCAGATCGGGAAGGTCGTCCCCCGGGTCGACGGCTTCGCCAAGGTGACCGGGGCTGAGCGCTATGCCGCCGATTGTTACGAGGGGTGTCTCTGGGCGGTGGTGAAGCGGGCCGGCATACCCCACGGCCTCCTCGGAGGGATCGATACGGGGGCTGCCCGCCGCCTCCCGGGCGTGGTGGCGGTCCTCACGGCGAAGGACATCGGGGGCCCCAACAGGCAGGGCATCGTGATCAAGGATCAGCCCGTTCTGGTGGACTCGAAGATACGCTATGCCGGGGACCCCGTCGCCCTCGTGGTGGCCGGGGATCGCGACACGGCGCTGCAGGCGCGGGACATGATCGGGCTTACCTGTGAACCCCTCCGGGCCGTCTTCGAGGCCGAGGAGGCCTTGCGCGAAGGCGCGCCGATAATCCACGACGGACACGAGACAGGCAATCTCCTGCGCCGGGTGGCCGTTACCACGGGGGAGGGCGCCGCCGCCTTCGCTGCATGCCCCGTCACCGTGGAGGCCGTCTTTGAAGTGCCCCGGCAGGCCCATGCCTACCTGGAGACGGAGAACGGCTGGGCCAAGGTGGATGAAGGGGGCATGCTCACCATCGTGGCCTCCACCCAGACCCCCTTCCGGGACCGTCACGAGGTAGCCTCCGCACTCGGGATAGAAACCGAGCGTATCAGGGTAGTGGCACCCTATCTGGGTGGGGCCTTCGGCGGCAAGGACGGCTGCACGGTCCAGGCCCTCCTGGCCCTGGCCGCCCTCCACGCGGGCGGCAGGCCGGTGAAAATGGTGTGGGAGCGGGAAGAGAGCTTCCTCGCCGGGGTCAAGCGCCTGCCCGCCCGGATGTACTATCGCCTCGGTGCCTTATCCGACGGCACCTTTCATGCCTTCTCATGCCGCCTCTACTTCGACACGGGGGCCTACGCCTCCCTGGGGGGTGAAATCATGACCCTGGCGGTGGAGCACGCGGGCGGGCCCTACCGGATCCCCCACGGTGAGGCGGAGGGCCTCTGCGTCTACACCAACAACCCGATAGGCGGTCCCTTCCGCGGTTTCGGGGTCCCCCAGGTGACGGCGGCCATGGAGCAGGTGGTGGACATGATGGCGGCGAAGGTGGGGATGGACCCTCTCGAAATCAGGATCAGGAACGGGGTCAAGAGGGGGGACCGGAATACGATCGGCACCACCCTTACTTGTAGCACCGGTCTTCACGAGTGCCTTGAGGCGCTCAAGGATCATCCCCTGTGGCGGGAGCGGGAGGGATGGAAGAAGAGTGCGGGCCCTTTCAAGCGCCGGGGCGTGGGGATCGCCGCCACGGCCCACGCCATGGGCTATCCCGCGGTGGTTCCCGATTTCGGCACCGCAAAGGTGGAACTCACCCGGGAGGGCACGATCCGGGTCTACTCAGGGGTGGTGGACATGGGTCAGGGTAACGCGAGCACCTATGCCCACATGGCAGCCGTCGTCCTCGGGCAGGACGGAGAAAGGATGGAGCTTGTCCTGCCTGACACCGAACAGACCCTTCCTTCGGGCTCCGCCTCCGCGAGCAGGTGCACCTATGTCTTCGGAAATGCCCTTGTCGCCGCCTGCCTGATCCTGAAGGAGCGGATACTGGGGGCCGCCTCGGCGCTCCTCGGTGAGCCCGTGGAGGGTCTCTCCCTTGTTTCGGGGCTCGTGCGAAGCCGCGAGACCGGTGCCTCGGCGGGACTGAAAGAGATCGCCGCGGGTCTCGACCCGGACGGCCGGACCGTTGTCCATCGCTATGTGGCGCCCGTGGCCCGGGAAGGGGCCGACCGTATCTATCTCGGCCCTCACATCCTCTTCTCCTACGGCGCCCACCTTGCCGCCGTGGAGGTGGATGAACTGACCGGCACCGTGGAGGTGGTCCGCTATGGAGCCTTCACCGACGCGGGCACGGTGGTCAATCCCCAGATCTTCGAGCAGCAGATCCAAGGCGGGGTCGCCCAGGGCCTCGGGTACGGACTCCTGGAGGACTTCACGGTCCGGGAGGGTCAGGTTCAGACGGGAGATCTCGCCACTTACATCATCCCCACTGCCCGCGACATCCCCGACATGGATTCGGTGGCCCTGGAGGTGGGGGAGGAATCAGGCCCCTTCGGCCTCAAAGGGGTGGGCGAGATCAGCATCAACGGCCCCCTGCCTGCGGTCGCCAACGCCATCGCCGACGGGTGCGGGGTTCGGCTCCGTCGCGCGCCCTTCACGGGGGAGCGGGTCCTCGCCGCACTGGGGCCACCGAAGGGGGGGTCATGATCGTCTCCTTTGTTCTCAACGGCAGTCCGGTTACGGTAGACACCGGGGCCCACAGGAGGGTGCTCGACCTCTTGAGGGAGGATCTCGGTCTCACGGGTACCAAAGAAGGGTGCGGCGCGGGGGAGTGCGGCGCCTGCACGATCCTTGTGGACGGAGAGAGCAGGCTTTCCTGTCTCATGCTGGCCCCTCAGCTGGAGGGGCGCGAAGTGACGACCATTGAGGGGCTCGCCCCCGCGGGGGCACTCCATCCCGTTCAGGAGGCCTTCATTGAGGCCGGCGCCATTCAGTGCGGGTTCTGCACCCCCGGTATGGTCCTTGCCGTCGTGGACCTCCTCAATCGGGATCCCGCCCCCGACCGCGACACGATCCGTGCCGGGATAAGCGGCAACCTCTGCCGGTGCACGGGCTACCAGAAGATTGTCGACGCCGTGGAGGCGGTGGTCGACAAGAGACGGGGGGAACGGTGAAGACCCTTCACCTCCCCCGCACCTTGGAGGAACTCTGGTCCCTCCTCCTGAAGGAGAAGCGTTGTGGACTCTACGGGGGCGGAACCGACCTCTTCGTGAGGGCGCGCTCGGGTTGGGCCCTCCCCGAGACCCTCATCTGCCTGGAGCGGATCGAGGAGATGAGGGTGGTAAGAGAGGAGGGTGACCACCTCTTTATCGGGGGCGCGGCAACCCATACCGCTATCCTCTCGACTCCGGCGGTGCGCCACCATGTTTCTGTCCTTGTACGGGCCCTTCTCACCCTCGGTTCCCCGCCCGTCAGGAACATGGCCACCATAGGGGGCAACATCTGCACCGCCTCCCCCGCAGGCGACGCCCTGCCGGCCCTCTACGTCCTCCAGGCCGAGGTGGAGCTTCGATCCCCCGGCAGCTCCCGGGTGATGGCCGTCGACCGCTTCATTTCCGGACCGGGGACGACGGCCTTACAGCCGTATGAGATCCTCTACGGCGTTCGGATCGGAAAGGATCAGGGGTTCGGGGTCCACCACTTCGAGAAGGTGGGGCAGCGAAAGGCCCTCGCCATCTCAGTCGCCAGCATGGCCGCCCTTGTCGCCCTTTCCCCGGCAGGCACCATAGAGGCGATCCGCCTGGCCTGGGGAAGCGTGGCCCCTACGGTCGTCCGCGCGCCCCGGCTCGAAGACTGGCTTCGGGACAGACCCCTCGACCGGGAAACCCTTTCCGAAGCTGCCCCTTTTGTCGACGAGGTCATCGCACCCATCGACGATATACGGGCCTCGGCGGAGTATCGCAGGCAGGTGGCCGCCAATCTCCTGCTCCGCCTCAGTCTGTACGGTGAGGGGCGGGGTTCGAGGGAATGAGTGGATGGGAGAAACCGGGGTTGGTTGACCCGTTGACCGGGGGAGGAGCGGTGAGGACGGAGCGGGCGTTATTGTTCGCCTTGAACCTTGGACCGGGAACCGGTAAGCTTCACCGGGAGCTGACATGAGGGCGGAAGAGAGGCTGTTGACCCGTGATTTCCTCATCATGAACCTCATCTATTTCTTCGCCTTCGTCAACATGGCCGCCTTCTTCCAGTTCCACCGGTATATCCTCACCCTCCCCGTCGACCCTGCCTCATCGGGCCTTCTCATCGGCGTCTTCTCCCTCGTGAGTATCGCCGTGCAGCCCATCCTGAGCCCCTTCATCCACGCAAAGAACGGAAAGGCAGGCATCGTGGCCGGCCTGGCCATGATGCTCGGGAGTCTTCTCTCCTACTCCATGGGTCGCGACCTTCCGTCTCTTTTCGCCATCAGGATTATCCACGGCTGCGGGTTCGTGGTCCAGATGACGGCCCTTACCGCCACCATCGCCGCCATGATCCCGGGGCGGCAAAGCGGCCGGGCCTTCGGGTACCTCTCGTTCAGCATGCTCCTGCCCTATGCGGTGGTACCCCCGATCCTCGACGCCGTTGGTCCGTGCCTCGGCCCTTTTCCCGTGATCCTCCGGTACACGGCCCTGCTCATGATCCTGCCCATGGTCCTTGTCTTCTTTGTGAGGGTGCCCGGGGGGCAGGCAGGCGGCGAGGAGGCACCGGGCCGCAGGATCGCCTTCCGGGAGGTGGTGGAGGATCTCAGGGATTACCCCATCCTTGCCCTTCTCGTACTGAATCTCCTCGTCTACGGTGCCTACACGCCCACCTTTTTCTACCTCCAGGGATTCGGCCTGGCCGCAGGGATCAGGAATCCCGGCGCCTTCTTCACCATCGCGATCCTCACCATGATCCTTATCCGTCTTCTCGGGGCCCCCAGATTCGACCGCATGCCCAAGGTGCGGCTGGCCTGCGGGTCCTTGGGCCTCCTGTCCGTCGGCTACCTGCTTTTCCCCGCCGTGACCGGACCGGGCCTCTTCTTCGGTCTCGCCCTGATCTTCGGGGTGGCGTGGGGCGTGGCGATCCCCCTCTTCAACGCCCTCATGTTCGACCTCTCGCCGCCCCTCCTCAGGGGCCTCAACCTGAACCTCGCCCTCGTCATGACCCAGGCCGGGTTCTTCCTCGGTCCCCTTGCGGGCGGTATGGTCCTCGCCCGCCGGGGATACGGGGCGCTCTTTTTCCTCTGCGCCCTTATCTGCCTTACGGCCCTGGGCCTGGCCCTTACCCTTCGCCCCGCACCCGGATCCCAAAGAAAGGGGGCACGATGAAGGAACCGGGGGGCGCCACGGACAGGGACGTAACGATCGGTCTTTTCAGGCCCGGTGACGGGCAGGGTGTGACAGCCCTCTTCCGTACGGTCTACGGTGACGGATATCCCGTAAAACTGGTCTATGACCCTGAAGGCCTGGTCCTGGCCTTCGAGAAGGGGGAAAACATCCCCGTGGTGGCCCGAACACGGGACGGTTCAATCGTGGGGTACGTGGCCCTCTACCGTTCTTCCCCCAACCCGCGGCTCTATGAGGCAGGCCAGGGGCTCGTGGATCCCGGGTGGAGGGGGGCCGGCCTGGCCCAGGCGATGAACCGCTTCATCAACGAGGCGGCGGTGACCCGCCTTGAACTGGACGTCCTTTTCGGTGAGGCGGTCTGCAATCATGTCTTCATGCAGAAGGCGTGGGCACCCTACGGCAACGTGGAGACGGCCATCGAGGTGGACCTCATGCCCGCCGAGGCCTATGCCCGGGAACAGAGCGCCACGGGAAGGGTGGCGACCCTCGCCATGTTCCGCATCCTGAGGCCTGCGGGACAGGAGGTCTATGTGCCCGAAGTCTATGGCGATGCCCTTGCCTATCTCTACGGCGCGCCGGGGGTGGAAGACGAGCGTCGTTTCGCCCCTTCCGCCGCATCCGCGCCTCCCGGGTCGGTCACCGGGATAACGGTCCAGGTCTTTGATTTTGCAGGGGTGGCCCGTTTGGCCGTCCGCAGGGCAGGGGAGGACTTCGAGCAGGTTTTCAGGGAGAGGGAGGAAGCGTCCATCGCCAGGGGGGCGGTGGTGCTTCAGGCATGGCTCAACCTCTCGGAACCCTGGGTCGGTCGGGCAACGAGCCGGCTCAGGGAGCGGGGATATTTCTTCGGGGGCCTTCTCCCGCGCTGGTTCGGTACGGACGCCCTTCTCATGCAGAAGATCCTGGGAGAGCCCAACTGGGATGGCATACGCCTCTACTCGGAGAGGGCGGAACGGATACTCTCCCTGATCAGGGAAGATGCGCGAAGAGTCTTTGCAGAGCGGGGTTGAAATGTTTTACAATAGTGCCGTGGACGGAAGGGAAAAGACAAGCCTGACCCTCGGCGTCCAGGCAGAGCCGCGACTCCTCCCCGTCCTCCTCCAGTTCGTGGAGCAGTCGGTTCTCGCCTTCGGGATGGGGAGGCAGGAGACGTTGCGCCTCGTCCTCGCCTGCGAGGAGGTCTTCGTCTACCTCTCCCGGGAGGTGTGCCCCGGGCAAACCCTGGCCGTGGAATCCCGCAACGGCCTGTACTGCGCCACGGTGACCTTTCAGTTCCCCGCCTCCGAACTGCGCCTCCGGGGACTCAACATAGCCCGGCCCCTGGGTACGGATCTCGATACCTTCTCCACCGACGCGGGCCTTGTCATCGCCTCCCGATCCGTCGACCGCCTGACCGTCACGAGCGAACAGGGGGGGGCGGTACGGCTGGCCATGAGGGTTGACAAGGAATACGAACAGGTTTCTCCCTCTCTGTCCCTCCCCCGGGAGGGGGGGGAGTGGACCGTCACCGAGGGGGAGCAGGAGACGGTGAAACTCTTCGCCTCCATGGCGGCGGGTCTGAGCCGCGGGATCATGGTGCCTCCCTTTCTCCACTTCCCCGGCAAGGTCGTGGATATGGTCGCCAGCGGCGACTGCCGGGTCCTTCTCGCCCTTGACCGCGGGCAGGTCCCGAAAGGCGGCATCCTCGTCCAGCCGGTGAACGAGAAGACGGTCCTGGCCTACGGTCCCTACACCTTCCGGGCCGAAGAGGAGAAGGAAGTGGGGGGCCGCCTCCTCGAGGCATGCATCGGGGCGGTGGCCCGCACCAGGGCCGTGGGGATCATCTCCGTTACGGGCCTGTCCGAGTGGGCCCGGGCCTACTTCGAGGTCCTCGGGGCGGTGCCCTATGTGGAGGAGGAAGGGGGGCGCCGCCTCGTCACCTTTGCCTACCGCCACCTCCATGAAGACGCGGGCCTCGTGGTCTGGTCCCACCCGGACCTCGTGCCCTTCCTCAGGGAGCAGCACGAGCGCCTCTTTCTCGCCCGGGACATACGGATCACCCGCCACCTCGGCGAGCGCAGGGGCGGGGCCTCCATTCTCTCCGCCGAATTGATGAGGGGGCGGCGGGAAGCGATCCTGAGACCCCTCTGGCTGGGCGACGACATGGCCCAAAACGTGGGGCGCCACGTAGGGCTCCTTGAGGGCGAGGGGTTCGTGAACCTCTTCTTCGAGATCGACCTCGGCGTCCCCTGGCACGCCGAGGCGATCCCCGCCGTTCTGGCTGCCCGATTCGTCCCCCGGCTCATCCTCCCCTGTGCGGGCCTGTCCGACCTTCTCCTTTTCCAGTATGATCCGACCGGAACTTGAGAGGCTCGTTCCCTCCTATGTGAGGGAATTCGAGCCCTATATCCCCAGCAAACCGGACCCCGAACTGATGAAGCTCTACGGGTGCCCCCGCCTTTACCGGCTCAACAACAACGAGAACCCCCTCGGACCGCCGCCGGCGGCCCAGGAGGTGATCCGCCGTTTTCCTCCCCCGGGGGCCGCCGTGTATCCCAGCGGAGACTCGTACTACCTGCGCCACGAGCTCGCCGCCTTTCATCGTCTCGATCCGGACCAGATCCTCGTGGGGAACGGGGCCAACGAGGTGATTACCTTCGTGATCAAGGCCTTCTGCGAGCAGGGTGACACGATCGTCACGGCAGACAAGACCTTCGCCGTCTACGAGTGGGTGGCCACCTTCTCGGGTATCCATGCCCGCCTCGTTCCCTTGAAGGACGAGGGGTTCGACGACGGGGAGATGCTGAAGGCCGTGGACGACACCACCAAGGCGGTCTTTCTCTGTAACCCCAACAACCCCACCGGCTCCTACTGGTCAACGGAGAGGCTGAGGGCCTTTCTCGACGCCATCGGCGGCAGGCAGATCGTGGTGATCGACGAGGCCTACTTCGAGTTTGTGGACAAAGAGGATTATCCCGACGGGATCCGCCTCATTGAAGAATACCCCAACGTGGTGGTCTTCAGGACCTTCTCCAAGATGTACGGGCTCGCCGGCTTGCGGATCGGATACCTGGCGGGAAGCCCGGAGGTGGTGGACATCATCCGGCGGACCTGCGTGGTCTACTCGGTGAACACGGTGGCCCAGGAGGCGGCAAGGGCGGCCCTGCTCGACGACACGGGCCACATCCGCCGCACCCGGGAACTCGTGGACACAAGCAGGGCCTTTCTCCGCGAAGAGCTTGGCCGCATGGGCCTGACCGTCATCGCCGGAGAAGGAAACTTCCTCATCGTCAAACTGCCGGGCAGCGATACCCTGGCCTACCGGAAGCTCATGAAGCAGGGGGTCATGATCCGGCCCATGACGAGCTTCCGCTATCCCAATCACATCAGGGTCACCCTCTCCCGCATGGAGGCCATGGAGGCCTTTGTGGGGGCGCTGAAGACCATCCTCAAGGAATAGCGGCAAGGGATGGCCCCTGCCGGGAGATCCCAAGGGGCTTGACGGTATCCGTCAGGGTGGCGAACCCTTACGGGCCTGCTCGGCCCAGGCCCCGTAGAGGGCGCCCCGGGCCCGCAGGTCGTTGAGGGCCCGCCGGAGCCTGGGCGTTATCTTCCCGGGGGCCGCCCCGGCAAAAGGGGTCTGGGGCAGGGGCATGAAGGCGTGGCCGTGGATTCTCGCCCCCATCCGGGCCAGGCGGTCCATCATGGCGATGGTGGCCGCCTCATCCTCCGGCGTCTCGCCCGGCAGGCCGAAGATCACGTCCACCCTCGCCTCCAGCCCGGCAGCCACGGTGAGGTCCACCGCCTCATAGACCTCGTGGACCGTGTGCCCCCTGCGGCAAAGATCGAGCATTCTCGGGCTTCCCGACTGGGCGCCGATGACGATGTTGTCGTTGTCCGCGTACTCCTTCAGGAGGGCTATGGTCTCAGGTGTCACGTGCTCCGGTCTCACCTCCGAGGGAAAGGAGCCGAAGAAGATCCTCCCTCCGGGCTTGACCACGCGGCTCACCGCAAAGAGAAGCTCCTCAATCTTTGCCGGATCCGCCTTCCTGCCGTCGGGGGACCCGTAGGAAAAGGCATTCGGCGTAATGAAGCGCATATCCCCGAGGCCCCTTTGCCTCATGAGGCCCGCATAGGCCGCGACCTGCTCCACGCTCCTGTGACGGACGGGGCCTCTGAAGATGTAGGGCGTCTGGCAGAAAGGGCAGGCAAAGGGACAGCCCCTCGTGATCTCCAGCGGACCGTGCATGGCGTGGTTCGCTCCGATCGGGGGGTACGCGTTCAGGTCCACTGGTCTTTGCCGGCCGCCGAAGCGGATCCGGCCCGAGTCTTCCCGGATGACGACACCCGGTACCGTGCCCGGGTTGTTGCCACCGTCCAGGGCCTTGAGGAGGTCCTGGAGGGTCTTCTCCCCTTCGCCCCTTACCACCGCGTCGAAACCCAGGGAAAGGGCCTCCTCCGGCTTGCCGGTGGGATGGGGTCCGCCCGCGAGAAGGACGATGCCCCTTCCGTGCTGCCGCCGAACCCTTTCGACGAGCGTGGCCGTGTTCTTCAGCTGGGAGGTGAAAAAGGAGACGGCCCCGTAGGTCCTTCTCCCCTTCTGGACGCACGCTGCGATGGCCGAGAGAAAGAGTCTCTCTGTTTCGGCCGGCACAATCTCCAGGTCGTCGAAGGCAGAATCCTGCTCCAGGGCACCCACAAGGGCGTTGAAGCTATACCTGTTCCGGCGGTGGTGGTAGATGACGAGGCTGCTGTGCTGCTCCATGACCGGTCTTCGTGGAGGGATTATACCACTCCCGTGGTCAAATGGGTCAGGGGAGATCCCTTGCGGCGGAACCGATATGGTCTGCTCAGGCCTTGACTTTGAACTGGCGCACCATGTTCTCCAGGGCCTCCGCCACCTTCGCCACCTGCTGGGCCGCAGGGGCCGTCTCGTGGATCTTTCTGGAGGTCTCGCTCATGACCGAAGAGACCTGCACGATGTGATGGGAGGTCTGATTCGTGGTGGCGTTTTCCTCTTCCACGGCCACCGCGATCTGGTTGATCTGGGTGTTCACCATGTCGATCTGAGAAGCGATATCCTTGAGAAAGTCCTTCGACTTCTCCGCCTTCTCCGTTCCGATCTCAACGCCTCTGACGCTTTCCTCTATGGAGCCCACGATGGCCTTGGTCTCCGTCTGCATGGCCTCGATGGTGCTGGCGATCTCCCGGGTCGCCTCGGTGGTCCTCTCCGCCAGCTTCCGCACCTCGTCGGCGACGACGGCAAAGCCCTTGCCGTGCTCGCCGGCCCGGGCCGCCTCGATGGCCGCATTGAGGGCCAGGAGGTTGGTCTGATCGGCTATGTCGTTGATGAAGCCGACCACCTGCCCCACCTGGTCGGACCGGGACCCCAGGGACTGAACGAAGTGCGAAAGGCCCTTCACCCTTTCCGCGATGGTCTTCATAACCCCCACCGTCTCATCAATGATCACCCCGCCCGCCTTCACCGCTTCGTTTGACCGGGCCGAACCCTCCGCCGCAACCGTGCAGTTTTTCGCGATCTCTTCAGAGGTGGACGAGAGCTCCTCGGATGCCACCGCAATGGAGTTGAGCTGGGTGGCGATCTCTTCAAAGGCCGCGATTGCTTGTTCAACGGCGACCTGCATGGATGCCGCCGCCGAGTTCACCTGGTCCGTATCCTCCATGATGTGGACCATGATTCTCCTGAGGTTGTCGACGAAGGCGTTCAGCCGGCCCCCCATGTCCCCGATCTCATCATGGGATTGGACGGTGATCTGGCGGGTGAGGTCCCCTTTCGAGACTTCCCCTATGGCCTCCACGGTGCTTCGCGTGGTGGAGGAGATGATCCGGGCCATGATCAGCCCTGTGGACAGGGACGCTAGAATGGCGACGGCGATCACGGTGAAGCTGACATGCGAGGGGCTCCCCGCACAGACCGTGCAGGCAAGACCCAGGAGAAAGAGCGTTGACAGGCACGGCGCCACCATGACCTTCCGGGACAGTTTGAGATCTCCGAGAAATCGCTTCACAAATACCTCCCTGTTTATGTCGGGCCTTCGGTGCCGCCCCCTGGCCGCGTACCCCCGCCCGTCCTCTTTCGCACGTTGTGGGTCGTCTTTCTTATTATCGGTCCTCGCCTTTCATCAGTTAAGACGCGGCCGGGGCTTTGTCCTTTCACAAGGGGTCGATCGTCCGGCGGGGGGGTTGCATAAGGGCACCGCTTTTCTGATAATAGAGGTGCGGGGCAGGAGACGGCCCCCATGATCAGGGAATGCCCCTACAATCTCGAATGCAGACTTGTTGAGACGGTGGACCTTCCGGGGAGCGAGCTCTTCGTCGGCGAGATCGTCGGGGCTTACAGTGACGAGCGGTACCTCACGGACGGGGTGCCGGACCTCAGGAAGATGCGGCCCATGATGCTCTCCATGCCGGAAAGCGCCTACCCTGGCGGTGGGGGATCTGCTCGGCAAGGCGTGGGGGGCCGGGAAGAAGCTGATCAGGAAGTGACCGGGACAATCTCCTTCACGGAGAGGGAGATGAAGGAGCACCCTGACCCTTCCTCCCGCACCGGAGAGGCCACCACGTACCCCTCCGGAAAGGAGGGGATCATCTTCCTGCCCTGGATGAAGCCGTGCCACGTCCGGTTGGCCCCGTCCACCATCTTCACCCGCCTGTGCTGGACCGAGATGTGCCGGGGCCGGAGAAGGAGCGTGGGCCGGGGGTTTCCCACACCGTAGGGGGCCAGGTCTTCCAGTACGGTAAGCAAGGCCTCGGTCAGCTCGTCGAACTCCGCCGCCGCGTCGGCCCTGATCGGCTGCGGCCCGCCGACGAAATTGGCTGCGACCGCCTCTTCGAAGGCTGCGCTGAAGGCTTCGAGCTTCTCTTCCTCCACCGTGACGCCGCAGGCGAACCGGTGACCGCCGAACCGCTTGAGGAGGGGGGCGATGGAAGAGATGGTGCCGTGCAGGTCGAGGCCTCCCCCGCCGCGACCGGACCCCTTCCAGACCTCGCCCACCTTCGTCATCACGATGGCCGGCTTCCCGTACGTCTCCATAAGCTTTTGGGCCACGATCCCGATGACGCCCACATGCCAGCCCTCTTTGAAGACAACCAGGGTGCGGCGGTCGGCGTGACCGCCCCCCTTCAGGAGGTCGGCGATCTCGTTGAGCGTCTCTTCTTCAATCCTCTGCCTCCGCCGGTTGATGCCGTGAAGGTCCATGAGGAGGTCCTCCGAAAGGGCCTCGTCCACGCAGGTCAGAAATTTGAGTGCCGCGTGGGGCTTCGATACCCTCCCCGCCGCATTGATCCGGGGGGCCACGATAAAGCTCAGGCCCGTCTCGTCGATCCGCCTTTCCGAGAGAAGCCTCTTCTTGAGGAAGGAGTTGAGCCACGTCCGGGGCCGGCGGCGCATGGTGTCAAGGCCGAACCTCACGAGAATCCGGTTGTCCCCCGTGAGGGGTACCATGTCCCCGATGGTGCCCAGGGCCACCATGTCCAGCTCCTGCCTCAGGTTCATCGCCTCCGTCATGAGTCCCCGCTGGTAGAGGATTCTTCTGAGTCCCTGGAGAAAGAAGAAGGTGACGCCGCAGGCGGCGAGGTCCCGGGTGGGAAAGACGGAATCCCTTCGCTTCGGGTTGATGATCGCCTTGGCGGCGGGAAGGGAATCGCCCACCTCGTGATGGTCGATGACCACCGTCTCCATGCCGGCCTCCCGGGCGAGGGCGATCTCCTCCGCGCTGGTGGAGCCGCAATCCAGAGACACGAGGAGGCGGGTACCGGCAGCGGCGATACTCCGTATCGCCTCCCTGTTGAGCCCGTATCCTTCCTGCCTCTCGGGGATGTAGGTGGCGGCCTCGGCCCCCAGATGCTTCAGGAAGTTGATCATGAGGGCGAGGGAGGTGACCCCGTCGGCATCGTAATCGCCGTAGAGGCAGATCTGCTCCCCCCGGTTCACCGCGTCGAGGAGGCGCGCCGCCCCCTCTCTCGCCTGGGGAAGGAGGAAGGGGTCGGAAAGGTCCGTGATCCTCGGATAGAGAAACCGTCTGACCTCTTCAACGTCTGTCAGTCCCCGGCCGGCAAGAATTCTCGCCGCAAGGGGGGGCAGGCCGAGCTGTCGCTCAATCTCCCGGGCCGACCGGTGGTCGTGAGGTGGGATACTAACCATGGGCTGCCGCGATAAGCCTTTCGATCCTTCCGCACCCCGACTCCCGCACGTATCGTTCAAGCCCCTTGACGATCTTCGGGATGGTAAAGGGCTCCACGAAGGTGGCGGTCCCTATCTGGACGGCCGTGGCCCCGGCCATGAGAAAGGCGAGGGCATCCCTTTCGTCCATGATGCCGCCCGCCCCGATGATGGGGAGAGGCACCGACCTTCTCACTTCATAAACGGCCCGCAGGGCGATGGGTCTCAGGACGGGGCCGGAAAGCCCGCCCTTTATGGGAAAGGATTTTCGCATCACGTCGACCACGGCGGCAGGCATGGTGTTGATGAGGGTCAGACCGTCGGCCCCCCCTTCGTGGGCGGCGCAGGCGATTTCCACGATGCTTTTGACCTCCGGGGTCAGCTTGGCGATCACCGGGATGGGCGTCGCCTTCTTCACCTTCTCCACGATGCGGCGCACCATGGAGGGCTCCTTCCCGAAGGCGATGCCCCCTTCTTTCACATTGGGACAGGAAAGGTTCATCTCCAGGGCCGCGATGAGGGGATGGGGCCTGATCGCCGAGGCGCAGGCGATGTACTCCTCCTCGGTGAAGCCGAAGAAATTGACGATGATAGGGGTCTTTCGCTCGACGAAGAGGGGAAAGCGTTCCACGAAAAAGCGCTCTACCCCGATGTTCTGGAGGCCGATTGAGTTGAGCATGGCGCCCCGTTCTTCCCAGACCCGGGGGGTGGGGTTCCCGTGGTGGGGCCTGAGGGAAAGACCCTTGGTGAGGTAAGCGCCGAGGGTGTCGAGGGGCCAGAGAGATTCGATCTCCCCGCCGTACCCCAGGGTGCCCGAGGCGTTCATCACGGGGTTCCTCAGCCGCTTTCCGAAAAGGGTTACAGAGAGACGTCCCATAGGTTGAAAACAGGTCCCTCCAGGCAGACCCGCTTGTAAGGTTCCTCGTGGTCGAGGGTCTTTTTCACACACCCGAAGCACAGCCCCAAGCCGCAGGCCATCCGCTCCTCAAGGGAGACCTGGCAGGGTGGCCGCCCCTTCTCGAGAAGCTGCTTCAGGCTTACCACCATGGCATCGGGGCCGCAGGCATAGAATTCCGTCGAACCGGCGGGAAAGGAGCCCATCTCCCGACGAAGAAGGGAGACCACGGTGCCCTTGAAACCCGCCGATCCGTCGAGGGTGGCGACGAAGGGGTTCCGGTGCCTGACGGCATGGATGAGCTCCACCTCCTCTGCCTTCGAGCAGCCGAAAAAGATCTTCGCCCTTTTCCCGAGCCTCCTGATAAGGCCGTACACACCGGCGAAGCCGATCCCGCCGGCAACGACCACGGGGGTGCGATCCCGGGCAACCGAAAAACCGTGGCCCAGAGGCCCCAGTATCTTCAGGCCTGTCCCAAGGGGGGCTTCGGAAAGGCGCCCCGTTCCTGCGCCGGCCACCTTGTACATGATGGTGATCCTCTTCCCCCTTGTGTCGTAGATGCTGAAGGGTCTCCGGAGAAAGATATCCCGGTGGGGTATCTTCACCATGACGAACTGGCCCGGGGTCCACGGCCCCAGCGGTCTCTCCAGGCCCACCTTCATCATGAAGTGGTTGGCGGCGATGTGCCGGTTCTCTATGATTGTGCCTTCTACGTCATCCATCGGCAGAGCATCCTCACCCTATCCTCATGAGCATGACCAGGGCATCCTCACCCGTCTCCTGGTAGTAACGCTTCCTCTTTCCTATTACCTCAAAACCATTGCTTCTGTACAGTCCTATCGCGGGCCCGTTCCCCTCCCGCACCTCCAGATAGAACTCTTCGATCCCCCGCCGCTTCATCTCGGCCACAGCATGGGAGAGGAGCCGGGATCCCAGACCATGCCGGCGTCGCCCGGGGTCTATGGCCAGGTTGAGGATGTGGGCCTCGGGCCCGGCATGGTAGAGGAGCAGGTAACCCGCCAGTACGCCGTCCACAATCGCCGCAAAACCCGAGGCCACCGGGTTGCACAGGGTCTGCTCGAAGACCGCCCTGCTCCAGGGCGAGAGAAAAGAGGTCGTTTCTATTTCGAGCACTTCGTCCAGATCGTCGGGCCGGAGATCCCTGATCTCTGTCACGGCCTACCCCCGGTCCCCGGCACCGTCGCACCCTCCCTGGCGACGATCGTGGCGAAGGTTTCGAGATCCCTCTCCGTGTTGAGGTTCATGAATATGGACTCTCCGTCCCGCACGAAGACAGGATCCGGTTCCAGGACCTTCACGGAAAGGAGGGCCATCAGATCCAGGACCTTCATTCGTTGCCTGCCCAGGGCGCGCAGCATGGGGGCGAGACAGGCCCGGCCGTAAATGGCGTGAAGCGGCTCGTACCCCTTCTCGGTCCTGGGAATGATCACGTCTTCCCCTCCGACCCGACTCACCATATAGCGTAAGGCCGGTGCGGAAAGGAGGGGCATGTCACAGGCCAGGACACACACATAGGGGTGGCGCGCATAGAGAAGAGCCGAGGCGATACCCACGAGGGACCCTTTGAGGGGGAGAATGTCGGGGTAAACCTTCGCCTCCACCCCTTCGAACGCCGGATGAAGGCTCGAAACGATGAAGACCTCATCGAAAACCTGCCGTGCCGTGTCAAAGGCCCTTTTTACCAGAGAGTCGGCCCCCAGCCGCAGGGTCGCCTTGTCCCTTCCCATCCGGCTGCTCTCTCCTCCGGCAAGAATGGCGCATCCCACTTCCATACGGTATGGTATTTACCACCTTTCCGGTGGCCCCGTAAAGGGACCCTGTTCGGGCCAATCGTTCCTTATGGTGAACAATACGGGGGCCGGTTCCGTAGCTTTGCGCCATATTAATAAAGTTGACAAAAGGTTCCGTATTTACTATACTCGATCCAACTCAGCGCACAGTGCTGAACGGTTTATGGAATCACGTACACCCTCACGTCCAACAATATTATCAGGCAGTCAATAGGAGGAGTCATGGGAGGATTCTCTGGACTTGTGGAAAAGCTCAGCATATTCATGCAGGCGGTCGCGGCGGTGGCGCTTACGTTCATCATGCTCCTCACGGTGGCGGACGTGGTGTTGAGGCTCTTCGGCCACCCCATTGTGGGCACCTTTGAGATGGTAGGCCTCGGCGGCGCCGTAGCCATCGGGTTCGCCATACCCATCACGTCGTGGTTCAGGGGCCACATCTATGTGGATATGGTGCTCAACTGGATGCCGAAAGGCCTGAGGAACACCTTTAACGTCATCACCCGACTCATCGGCATCGCCCTCTTCGTCGTCATCGGCTGGCAACTCTTCGGTATTGCCTATGATTATTACAAAGCAGGCGAGGTGACCCTCACCCGCCAGCTCCCCTTCTATCCCATCGCTTACGGACTTGGAATCTGCGCCTTCATTCAGGCCCTCGTTCTGGTCTGTGACATAGGGAAGGTATTTGGAGGCAAATATGAATGAGGTTATGGTTGGTATTGTAGGGCTCGTTGTCGTCCTCCTCATGTTCCTCACCGGCATCGAACTGGCCTTCGCCATGATACTGATCGGCTTTCTCGGCTTCGGTTACCTCATCTCCTGGGATGCGGCCCTTAACCTCGTGGCCAAGGACTTTTTCGACGTCCTCAACTCTTACGGGTTCACCGTCATCCCCCTCTTCGTCCTCATGGGTCAGGTGGCCTTCAACTCAGGCATCGCCAAGCGTCTTTTCGACTCCTCCTACAAGTTCATCGGCCATATCCCCGGCGGCCTCGCCATGGCCACGGTGGCCGGCGCCACGGCCTTCAAGTCCATCTGCGGCTCCTCCCCCGCCACGGCCGCCACCTTTGCCAGCGTCGCCGTCCCCGAGATGGACCGCTACGGTTACGATAAGCGGCTGTCCACGGGTATCGTGGCCTCCGTGGGCACCCTCGGCATCCTTCTGCCACCCAGCGTGACCCTCATCATCTACGGCATCATCACCGACCAGTCCATCGGCCGGCTCTTTCTCGCCGGCATCTTCCCCGGCCTCATGATCGCCGCCTTTTTCGTGGGCATCATTTACAGCTGGTGCAAAATCAATCCCAAGCTGGGGCCCAAGGGCTCCCGCTCCACCTGGGGAGAGCGGATCAGGTCCCTTCCCGAGGTGGCCTGGGTCGTCCTCATTTTCGTCCTCGTCATCGGCGGCATCCTCAAGGGCTTTTTCACCCCCACCGAGGCGGGGAGCGTGGGCACCTTTCTCGTCCTCATCCTCACCTTCGCGAAAAGGGATCTCAACTTCAAGGGCTATGTCAAGTCGGTGATCGAGTCTGTCCGGACCGCCTGTATGGTCATCTTCCTCATCGCCGGGTCCACCGTTCTCGGCCACTTCATCGCCGTCACCAAGATACCCATGATCGCGGCCGACTGGATCGTCAGCCTCCCCTTCCACCCTGCCATCATTTTGGTCTTCATCTCCCTCATCTATCTTCTGGGCGGCTCCTTCATCGATGATCTGGCCTTCATGATCCTCGCCACGCCCATCTTCTACCCGGCCATCATCAAGCTCGGCTACGACCCCATGTGGTTCGGCATCATGATCGGCATCACCGTCATGATCGGGGTCGTCGTCCCACCCATGGCCATCAACGTCTTCGTGGTGAAGAACATTACCAAGACCCCCTTCGGGGTCATCTATGCCGGCGTTTATCCCTTTCTCATCAGTCTCGTCGTCGGCGGTATCGTCATGTTCATCGTTCCCGGGCTCGCCACCTGGCTTCCCAGGGTCCTCATGGGCGCAGGCTGACAGGTCGAGCGGCCCCTTGCGGGCCCCAGGAAGTGAAAAAAAGGGCCTCCCATCCGGGAGGCCCTTTTCCTTTTCTTACCCTTCTCTTCTTACGCGATGCTCTTCAGCTTCTCCTGCAGGTTCTTCGTGAATTCCTTCTCCGTGTCCTTGGCCTTGGCCCTCATGATCCTGTCCCCGAACATGGCCAGCTTCCCGACGATGTTCACGTCCGTCTTGTAGGTCACCTCGACCTCGCCTGTTCCCAGGTCCTTCAGGTCCACCACGCTCTTCTGCTTGAAGTGGCCGAGCTTCGTCATATCTTCGCCTTCACCTTCGATCTCGATGTGGGTGGGCTTGTTGATGACGGTCATCTTGTTTACGAACTTCAGTGTGGCCTTGATGGGGCCCACCTTCTGCTTCACAATGCACTCGTAGGACGTATCATCGATCATTTTCACCGACTCTGCGCCGGGCAGGCAGGTGAGGATCGTGTCCGGCTTGAGCAGAAAATCGAACAGCTTGTCGATGGGCGCCTTTAACGTAAATCCTCCCTCGATAACCATTGGAACCCTCCTAAAATAGAATACGTTCTTCTCTTTCTCTTACAGCTTATCCTGGGCCTTCTCGATCAGGGCCGAGAGGGTCTCGTAGCTCTTGTTGCCCGGTTCGCTGATCTGAGCCAGCAACAGGTCGATGTATGAATGGCCCTGTGACTCCACCCACTGCCGGTGAGCCTTGTCGCCGGTCCCGAACATGTGACGGGCCACCTGGAGGCTCGAATTCCATTCTTTCTTGCACGCAGGACATTTGAAACTCACGGCATACCTCCTTACGCTTTATTGGCTTCTTTTTCCCTCTTCTCCCTCAGGGCCTGTACGACCTTTTCGGGGAGAATGGGGCATTCTTTCATCTGGATCCCAAGGGCCTTGAAGATCGCGTTGCCCAGTGCGGCTGCCGTGGGGTTGGTCAGGCCTTCGCCTGCTTCCTTGGCCCCGTACGGCCCCTCGGGCTCATAGGTGTCGATCTCGATGACCTCGCACTCGGGCATCTCGGGTGCCCTGATGAGTTTGTAGTCCACCAGGTTGGGGTTCATGAGCTTGCCGTCCTCAAAGGGCATATACTCGAGGTAGCCGTAGCCCAACGCCATGGAGGCCGCGCCTTCCAACTGGCCGTGGAGGCCCAGCGGGTTGATGGGCTGGCCGCAGTCGTGAGCGGTCACGCAGTTCTGAACCGTGATCCTTCCCGTTTCGGGATCGATCTCGGCTTCCACTGCCTGAACCATGTAACTGTAGGCGGGGGAGATCATGCCCTTGCGGTGGGGGGTGTAATAGCCCCTTCCCACAATCCGCTGGCCGTCTTTTCCGCGAAGCGCCTTCTTTACCAGCTCCCTGTAGTCGAGACCCCTCTCGGGCCTCGCCACGATGTGGACCCACCGGTCCTTAATGTCCAAGTCATAGACGATGTTGATGCCCATTTCCGCATAGGCAAACTCGAGGAGTTGCTTCTTCGCGTCTTCCGCCGCCATCTTGGTGGCGTTGCCGGCCATGAGGGTCTGCCTCGACCCCCAGGCGCCCAAGTCTGCGGGGCAGTGGTCCGTGTCGCCCGAGTGGACCTTCACGTCCTCCACCTTCACACCGAGGGTCTCGGCGCAGATGATGGCCATGGTCGTGTTGGAGCCCTGGCCGATATCCTGGCAGCCCACATGCAGTTCCACGGTGCCGTCCACATTGATGGTGACCACGGCGGAGGAAAAGGAGTAGGGGGAGTCGAACCAGTTGAAGATGCCGCCCGACATGAAGCCGCAGGACGAGATGCCGATCGCCCTGTTGGGGGGTAGCGGACCTCTCTTGTCGATCCATGCCCTGATCTTGTCAAAGCACTCGTCGAGGCCGCAGCTCTGGATGAAGGCCTGACCCGGCACTTCGTAGCCCGGGGTGTGGCCGTTTTTATTTCTCACTTCGATCGGGTCGAGGCCCAGATCGGCACACATCCACTCGATCTGCTGCTCGGAGCAGAACATGGCCTGGGGGGCGCCGAACCCGCGCATGGAGGTGGACGGCAGGGTGTTCGTGTAGACCCTGTACCCATCGTACCGGTAACCTCTCCATTTGTAGGGGAAGGAGTGGAAAAAGCCGGAGAGGTAGAGGGCTGTCGCGCCCATGCCCGTGTATGCGCCGCCGTTGGAGAACATGCGGGACTCACGGGCCATGAAGGTCCCGTCCTTTTTCATGCCTGTTCTCACGTAATAGGTCATGGGGGTTCTTCTCTTGCTGGCGATCATGTCCTCTTCCCTCGTGAAGACCACCTTCACCGGTCTCGCCGTCTTCATGGAGAGGACTGCGGAGACGAACATGGCGCCGTCGAGCTCGAACTTGCCGCCGAAGCCGCCTCCCACATACTGGGCGAGGACCCTTACGTCGCCCTCTCTCAGGCCGAGAACACCCGCGAGGAGTGCCTGGGTGTAATAGGCGGACTGGGTGGAGGCCCAGCAGGTGAGCTTGCCTTCCGGTGTGTAGCTCGATACGGCCGCGCGGGTTTCCATGCACACGTGGTGCTGGCCACCGCACTTGAACCAGTCTTCCCTTACATAGTCGGCCTCTTCGAAGGCGTCGTCCACATCGCCCCACTCGATATGGCGGGTTACGTTCACGTTTCTTTCTACTCCCTCGTGGATCGTGGGCGCGTCCTTCTTGATCGCGTCCAGGGGATCATAGACCGCCGGGAGCACCTCGTAGTCCACGTCGATGTAATCGAGGGCCATTTCCGCGATCTCCTCCGTGACCGCCGCGACGGCGGCAACAGGCTCGCCGATGTACCGCACCTTCTCCAGGGGGAGGATCTGCTCGTCGCAGAGCTCCTCGTACCGTCTCCAGATACCCTGCTTGATGCCGAGGGTGTCCTTCCCCGTTACCACGGCCTTCACGCCCGGCAGCTCAAGGGCCCTGCTGGCGTCGATGGCCTTGATCCTGGCATGGGGGTGGGGGCTTCTGAGGATCTTGCCGTAGAGCATACCGGGCAGCTTCACGTCGAAGGTGTAGACAGCCCGCCCGGTCACCTTCGCGATGCCGTCCACATTATGAACATGTGTATTGATTACGGAATATTTTTTCATAATTACGCCTCCTTGTAGTTACCTTTTGCAACCGCCTCGATGGCGCGGACAATACTGTTGTACCCGGTGCACCGGCAGAGATTCCCCTCGATCCCCTCACGAATCTCTTCGTTCGAGGGCATCCGGTTCTCCTTTTCCACCTCATCGAGGAAGGCCTTGGCCGACATGAGCATCCCGGAGGTGCAGAAGCCGCACTGGAAGGCCCCCTGATCGAGGAAGGCCTTCTGGATGGGCGCCAGGGCGCCATTGCTCTCCAGACCCTCGGAGGTCACCACTTCCATACCCTCGACCTGCATAGCGAGGATGGAGCAGGACTTCACGGCCATGCCGTTGACCGTTAATGTGCAGGCACCACAGGAGACCGTCTCGCAGCCTCTTTTTGTGCCGGTCGATCCGCAGTAATCCCTCACCACCTCGACAAGGAGGGTCTTCGGGTTGATATAGACTTCCTGATCTTCTCCGTTGAGCTTAAAACGCAGCGTATACTTTTCCATATCTCGTGACCTCCTTATCAGGCTGCCGCCTGGGCCTTCTCCCAGGCCGACTTGAGCATTCTCTTGGTAAGCACGGAAATGAGGTGCCTTCTGTATTCCTCTGAGGCATGGATGTCGGCCACCGGTTCGGCATCTTCCGCCGCCACCTTGCCCGCCTCTTCGAGGGCGGCCATGTCGAACTTTTTGCCCCTGACGAGGTCTTCAGCCCTCGTGGCCCTTTTCGGGGTGGGGGCTGCGTTTCCGAGAACGATACGCACGTCCTTGCATGTGCCGTCGCCGTTCAGGGTGACGGAGGCGGCGACAGCCACGATGCCCTGATCGCTGTCAAGAAGGTTGAACTTCTGGTATGCCGTGCCGGTTTTGCTCTCGGGAACGGGCACGTGGACCTCGAGTACCAGCTCTCCATGCTCCATCCGGGTCTCAAAGTAGTCCACAAAGAACTCTTCCAGGGGCAGGACCTTCTCTCCCTTGGCGCCGCCGAACTTCACGTTTGCCTTGAGGGCGATAAGGACCGGGCCGGGGTCGCCGGCGGGATCGGCATGGGCCAGGTTGCCGCCGATGGTGCCCCAGTTTCTCGTCTGGATGGAGGCAAGCTTGTTCTCCATGGCCACGAGGACAGGGTACTTCTCTTTGATGATTGCCGATTTCTCGATGGCCCGATGGGTGGTGGTAGCCCCGATCCTCAGACCATCCTTCGGGTCGAATGTGATGTAGTCCAGCTCTTTCACCTGCTTGATGTCGAGCAGATACTCGGGCGCCACCATGCCCTGCCTCATGACGATGAGGAGTGACTGGCCTCCGCAGATTACCTTGCAATCGTCATGCTCTGCGTACATGGCGAAAGCCTCCTGGAGGGACGTTGGCCTTAGGTAGTTGAAATCGTGTATCATCCTTCTCTCCTTTCTCTTGATTGGCTTTCGGAATATATGTCCATCAACCTTTCTTCCGGGTTGCGAATACAGGTTGAGCTGATATGGAAGCTGTCAGGCATCCCGAATTTGGGATCTTCGGCATCGCCCTTCTTCTGCTCCGACCCTCTCGCCTTCTCCGGATCGATCAAGCATCCACCGTACTCTTTGGAATAACACATATAGTAGTGTCTGCCCCTGTAAATTCCGCAATCCACGCAGAGACCGCGGGATATTGGACAGGTCATGGTAACTTTTGCCATACCTTTGACTCCTTCATGCGTACTCTTGCCTCTCTGAAGACTTATAGAGGTAGAAATAATGACCAATTTCCCTGCAAATGTCAAGCGATTTTTTTATCATGATAAACCGGCTCACCCTACTGTAGAATTTTGTTAGACATTTTTAGGTTCTTAACTATTCACCATGATGAACACTCTACGGGGGCGTACCCTGGGGCCTGCCCCCTTGTTGCCTTGGGTGTCTGATGGGCGCTTGGTGGCGCCTTCTGGATTTTTCCGACCCCAACCCGCTTGTTGTCGGATTTTTCCGACCGACACCATCTCCCGCCATGGACCGGGTGCCCCCAAGTGCCTTCAAATCGGCACTTTTCCCTTTTCGGCGCCTCTGGCACAGAGTATGCACCCTGACGTCTCCATGAAGGAAGAAAGGAGGTGAGGGCCAACTCCATCGCGGTCCTTGTGATTGGCGGTCGTCCAAGAGGATGTATGTTCTTCTCACATTCGAACGGGTAATCGGCTGAAAGCGGCACCAGGGTACAGGCGCGGTAACCGGCGGCTCACCCGAGACAGAATCTGAGCCGTCGCGGGAAGCTGCGGGGACTGCGGCAGATTAAAGGTTGACAAAGAAATGGGGATTTCATATAAAGAAAAAAACAACTCGAGGAGGGGTTTCATGAAAAAACAGTTTTGGTTAAGCCTTTTTGTCGTTTTTTGCTTTGTGTCTGCCTTCATTGCCTTCGCGGTTCCTGCTCAGGCACAGAAAGCCATCACCCTCAACTATTCAAACTTTTTCCCGGCACCCCACAAGAACAGCATCCTTGCGGACCAGTGGTGTAAAGAGGTGGAGAAGCGGACCAACGGCAAGGTGAAGATCACATACTTCCCCGGCGGCACCCTTACCCCTGCTGCCCAGACCTATGACAACGTCGTGAAGGGCATCGCCGACATCGGCATGAGCGTCTTCGCTTACACCCGGGGCAAATTCCCCCTCATCGAGGTCTTCGACCTCCCCCTCGGCTACAAGAACGGCATGGTGGCAACCAAGATGGTGAACGAGTTCTACAAGAAATTCAAACCGAAAGAGCTGGATGAGGTCAAGGTGCTCTATCTCCACGCCCACGGCCCCGGCATCCTTCACACCAAGAAACCCGTCACCAAGATGGAAGACCTGAAGGGCATGAAGATCAGGGCCACCGGTCTCGCCGCCAAGGTGGTCACGGCGCTGGGCGGCGCCCCCGTGGGCACCACCATGGGTGAGACCTACGACGCACTCCGCACCGGCGTGGCCGAAGGCGCCATGGCCCCCATCGAGGCCCTCCAGGGCTGGAAGTGGGGCGAGGTTGTGGCCTCCACCACCCAGAACTTCGGCTCCGCTTATACGGCCAGCATGTTCGTGGTAATGAACAAGAAAAAATGGGACTCCCTGCCTCCCGACGTCCAGAAGGTCGTGGAACAGGTGAGCCAGGAGTGGATCGAGAAGCAGGGTAAGGTCTGGGACGAGATCGACAAGGAAGGCCTCGAGTTCAGCAAGAAGAGGGGCAACAAGATCATCACCCTCTCCAAGGAAGAGGATGCCCGCTGGGCCGCCGCAGTTAGACCCCTCCTCGACGAGTACGTGAAGAACATGAAGGCCAAGAACCTTCCCGGCGACGAAGCACTGAAGTTCTGCCTCGATTACCTCAAAACCCACTAAGCGCAGCACACAGGGCGCCCCTGACGCGCCTTAAGACAAAAAGAGAGGGCCCGCGGGCCCTCTCTTTTTGTTCCACTCTCCGTCTATACCCCTCCCCGCAAACCTTCCCGGGAACCCCTCAACCGCCCCTCATCCTTCCCCGGGCAAGGGACGCGAAGGTGCCCGCCAGGCACAGAACCCCGAAAACGAAGAGGGCGGTCTTTATGCTTTTCAGTAGAGGGAACCGGCCCGCCACCGCGATTTCCACGCCCCCCAGATAAAGTCCGAAGATGAGCATGGCCATGGCCATGCTGAACATCTGGCCGAGCACGCGCATGGTGGCCAGGGTGGCCGAGGCGATGGTGTAATGGCGTCTCTCGACGGAACCCATGATGGCGTTCGAGTTGGGGGATGAGAAGCCGGCAAACCCCGCCCCAAGGAGGGCAAGGGCCGCCATAAGCGACCACTGGCTGGTGGTACCTTCCACCCCGGCCAGCAGAAAGAGGCCTGCCGCAGTGACCGCCATGCCGGCCGATGCGACGACCCGGGGCTCCACCGTGTCCGAGGCCCTGCCGGCCAGAGGAGAAAGTGCGGCCTGCACGATGGGTTGGATAACCAGGATCAGGCCTGCCCCGCGGGGTGTGTATCCTTTGATGAGCTGGAGGTACAGGCTCACGAGAAAGCCCACGGCAAAGGTCGCGCTGTAGCTTATGAGCGCCGCCACATTCGACAAGGCAAAGACCCTGTTGTCCAGAAAGAGGCTTGTGTCGAGAACAGGATACCGCGCCTTCCGCTCCCACACCACAAAGACCGCTACACCGAGGAGTCCGGCCCCCACGAGCCCCGCCCCCGAAAAAGAGGGCAGGGACGAGAAGCCCAGCATGATGAGGAGGAGGGCTGCCCCGTAAATGGCGGACCCGAAAAGGTCAAAGGGCTCGCCTCGTGCCTCCGCCCATTCTCCGCGAAGCTGCAGCACCGTGACGACCGCCACGGCAAGCCCGAGGGGCACGTTGACCAGGAACACGGACCGCCACCCGGCGTACTGGGTCAGCAAGCCCCCCACGAAAGGCCCGAAGGAGAGACCGAGATACACGGAGGCGACGTTTATTCCCAGGACCCTTCCCCGTTCGCCGGGCGGATAGACGGAGGTCAGGATGGCGATGCTCGTCCCGAAGACCATGGCGCTCCCCAGCCCCTGCACCCCCCGCAGGGCTATGACGGCCCGGGAGGAGAAGGAAAGGCTCAGCCCCAGCGAGGCGAGGGTGAATATGACCATACCCACGAGAAAGAGACGCTTCCGACCGTATATGTCCGCGGCGCGACCGAAGGGAACGAGAAACATGGCGGCCGTGAGAATGTAGGCGCTGGCCACCCAGCTGAGGCCCACTGCGTCCATGGCCAGTTCCCGCCCCATGGACGGGAGCGCGACGTTTACCGTGGACAAGGAGAGGGGGGTGAGAAAGGAGGAGAGGGTGGTTACGACAAGGGCCGATCTCTTCGTTTCCGCAGAGTCTTTGGGGGTGTCGGTCATCAACGGCCACTGTAACCCATGACCGTATGGTAGGCGGCCTTGTCAAAAAAGTATACGAGACGCTCTCCCAACTCGAACATACGGTAGATATCCACGGCCTTTTCCCAGACTCCGAATGAATAAGTGAACATCCAGATGTGTTTCTTGAGAAGGCTCAGGGAGCTCACCAACTCTTCCAGGGGCACACCCTCCCGCCATCGCGCCCTGCCGAGGTTGCAGTAGAAGTCCTTGAATTCGCTCTCCCCCTTTCTCCCTTTCAGCCAGGCCTCAAACTGGCCAAGGATAAACATGGCGTTGCCGAAGAGCTCCTTCCTGTCCACCGCCCGGTAGCCCTTTGTAGAAGGGTTGGTCGTGATGTCCTTAAGCCACATGGCCACGATCCTCTCAGAGTTCTTCTGCACCGCGTTCACCAGCTCGTCCGACAGGAGGGTGCCGGGGTAGGATATCCTGTCCTGCAGGGTTCCCTCCACAAGGCTTTCGAAGGAATCGTGCATGTTCCACAGGTCTCTCTTCAGCTCCACAAATCGTGCCACCGCCCGCTCCTGGGAGTCGAAGGCCAGCCTCGGGAGGTTCAGCACAGGGAAGTACCGGCAGTCCACCGCGTCGTCGCCCGGCGTCTCTTCTCCTTTTGTCTTCTCCGCCTCGTAGGTAACGATGAGCAGGTCTCCGTACAGGGGATTCCTGTGAGAGCTTGCATCCACGAGCTGCGTGATAACCCCCTCCACCCCCGCCTCCTCCTTCAGTTCCCGTAGGGCCGCGTCTTCGATGCTTTCCCCGATCTCGGCAAAACCGATGGGGAGGCACCACATGTCCTTATACGGCTCCCGCGCCCTTTTGACGAGGAGAATCTCGCGGTTCTTATTTGCTACAATGACGGATGCCACGGGGAGGGGGTTTTCGTAGAATACTTCGTTGCACTCGCTGCACACCTGGCGCTCTCTCCCCTCCAGGAGCCGCCTGTCCAAGGACTTACCGCATAAGGCACAAAAGAGCTTTTCTTTCATCTTTCGGCGAGAAAGATCCTGTCGTTCTTGTTGAAGACCAACTCCCCGCTGCGCTCCAATTCCTTGAGCATAACCTCCCGCACCACGTGAGGGTCTACATCTCTGGAGATAAATTCTTTCTTAAAAAGGATGTATTTTTCAAGATCCTGACCCTCTCCCTTCCCGAACGAGATGCTGTTGGTATAGTCGACCCACCTCACCTTATGGAACCACTCCCTCAAAAGACCCTCCCCGTTTTCCGCCGAGAAACGGCGTATCAGCGCCCTGAGATTTCCAAACCGGAAGAACCGCTCCCCCTCCTCCAGCATCGCCTCGCTATGCGTAATCACCAGAAAGGAACCCCCCGGGCGCAGAACCCTTTGCGCCTCGTCGATCATTTCGGGGAAGAAATAGAGGGAGTATGCGGCGACCACAAGATCGAAGGATCCGTCTTCCGCCGGCAGGGGGGCGGGGAGGTGGAGCAGTTCGAAGACGCATTCTCGCGCGACCCTGGACGCCGCCTTGAGAAAGGCTGACTTGTTCTGCTCCAGACAATCGATACCCTCGATCAGGTCCAGGTGTGCCCCCAACGTCTCTTCGAACCATCCGTATCCGCACCCGAGGTCGAGGGCTGTTCGGGTCGCCTTCCAGTCCACCATATTCCCCGCCAATTCCCTGATGTCCTGTTTGTTACTCGAGTGGGCCTTGATGAGGCTCCCCACGGCCTTGTGGAACTCCAGATCTGCATAGCTCCTGACCACGCCCTCCAAACCAGGTTCATAGCCCATGGCGCCTCCTTTGTGAACCGCTACCGCCATACGAAGGAAGCTACAGGCGAAGGAGGTTTGTGACGGGACCCTTCCCTTCGCGCAGCACCTCGACCTTGTCCTCCACGAGACGCACCACCGTTGAGGGCTCGCTGTATATGATTCCCCCGTCCACCACCAGATCTACCGCGCCCTTGAAATCTTTTTCGATCTGCCTCGGATCGACCAGCACTTCTCCTCCCGGAACCTTGGCGCTTGTGTTGATGATGGGCCGTTCAATGAGGCCCGCAAGACCAACCGGCACGGGGTGGCCGGGTATTCTGATGCCCACCTCTTTGCGAACCGTCATGAGGAGTTTAGGGAGGATCTTTCTGGCTTGAAGTACAAACGTGAACGGGCCGGGGAGGCAGCGCTTCAGGACCTCAAAGGAAAAGTCGCTCATGACGGCGTAGGTGCTGATCTCCTTGAAATCCCTGCAAATAATGCTCAGAGCCCTCTTCTCGTCGAGTCGTTTCATGACATAGAGCTTCCGGATGGCCTTGATGTTGAAGAGGTCACCCCCCAGTCCGTAAAAGGTATCGGTCGGGTAGGCGACAATTCCGCCACCCATCAGCGTCTCCGTGATCAGTGCCGTCGCCTTTTTTTTCGGTCTGCCAGGATCCCACTCCACAATCATCTCTTCCTCCCCGCGAATCTCGCGATAGCCTTTTGCTTTCCTTTTTCCTTCACCACGCCCTCCTCGTAGCAGAGGAGGTCGAACCCGGGGAAAAAGGAGATCAGTTCACCATCCAAAAGCAGATAGTCCGGGTTCCTCTCCCGGTCAATCAGGTTCTGTCTCAGAAGGAAGGTCTCATAGAGCAGGATGCCCCCGGGCCTGACCAAGTCCGCGATCTCTCGCATCTTCTCCCGGATCAGGAAATAGAAAACGGTCACGGCCGAAAAAGACCCCGCTTTGAAGGGAAGGGCCTCACCGTCCGCCCGGACAATCCGGATCCCCCATCCTGTCGACCCGGCTCGCCGGGCCGCCAACCCGACGGCCTCCCGGGACGAATCCACGCCCCACGCATCAAGTCCTGTCGACGCGAGAAAGACGGCGTCCCTGCCGGTGCCCATGGCCACGTCAAGGGTCCTGCCTGGGGGGATTTCCTGCCGGTACCGTCGCAGGAGTTCGTGGGGCTCTTCTGCCCCGTCGTAGAATCCCTCCCTGTATCTCTTGTCCCAGTCAGGGACTGAGGAGTGTTTCCCCATTTCCATACAACAGTCTCTCCTGGTGGGCGGGACCCAATCCCTGAATCGCCTCTCTGTAGCGCCGGAAGGAAAGGAGGGGGAAATCGGAACCAAAGAGCACCTTCTGTGAAAGGAACTGCTCCATGAATCGGTACACCTCCGGTCCGTACAGGAAGGGGGTGGCCGCCGTGTCATAGTAAGTTGACGACAGTATCGCCTTCACTTCGGGCATGAACTCGTAAAAACAGAGTCCGCCGCCGAGATGGGCAAGGACAATCCGGAGGCCACGGTGCCTTCCTATGAAGTCAACTATCCCGCCAAAATCAGTTGGTTCCTTGCCTTTGTAGTGATGGCCCACCTGTTCGTTGACATGGATCATCAGGATGCCCCCCAGGGAGGCCACGGTGCGGGCCACACCCTCAAGACCACGTAATGCGTCGTCCCGGGGGGCGCCGTACCACGCCACCTCCCCGACACCGCGCGCACCCAGAGAGAGGCAGCGGACAGCCTCCCTCTCCGCTTGGGTCTGCCTTCCCGGATTGACGGCGCACAAAGGGATCACCCCGGGGGAGCGCTTCGCCAGATCGAGGATGTAATCGTTCGTAAGCGCGGCCAGACCCGGGTCGGAGAACGGAAAGCCACAGGCTACAATACCGGCCAGACCCTCCTCCTCCATGTACCTGAGAACGGCCTCGCCGTCCGCCATTCTGCCCGCCCCGTCGCCATAGAGAAGGTTGAAGGGTTCGTCGGTTCTCGCCACCCTCTCCCGGTCTCTCACGATCTCGGGCGGGAAGACGTGGGTATGGAAATCGAGGATCTTCACACTCCTATTATAACGTAATATGGTTGCCCGGGGGCGCTGCAAATAGCTTTTTCTCCCCGGTGGTGCTATAACGTACAAGGTAAATGGCCATACGAATCGTCTTTCTGGACTGTGACGGCACACTCACCAGGGAAAAGAGTAGTTGGGAGCATCTCCACAGGCGGCTTAACCTGTGGGACAATCACGCCGACGCCTACCAGCGCCTGTTCCGGGAGGGAAAGATCGGATACCACGAGTTTTGCCGGCGGGATGCCCTTCTCTGGGCCGGGAGACCGGTTCGCGAGGTCATGGGGGTGATACAGACCATACCGTACCGCCGGGGTGCCCGGCAGTTCGTGTCGGGCCTTCACGGTGCCGGTGTCGTTACCGCTATCATATCCACAGGCCTGTCCCTTCTCGTGGAGAAGGTGCGGGCAGACCTTGGGGTGGTGCTGGCATTCGCCAACGACCTCCTCTCGAAGGACGGGGTTCTGACAGGAGAGATCAGGATCAATGTGGATTACAACAAGAAGGGTTTGTTGGTGCGGAAACTCCTGGAGGACTTCGGTTTCAGCAAAGAGGAGGCGTGCGCGGTAGGTGACGGGGAAGGGGACAGGGACATGTTCGAGGCCGTCGGGCTGGCGATAGGTGTGGGTGCGCCCGGTCACCTCTCACCAATCCTTCACCACAACGTTCCCGACTCAGCCCTCGATGCCGTTCTCAGCCTGATTCTCGGTGCGGGAGGTGGGGGGTGAGATCTTTTGTCCTCTTCGTCTTTGCTGCCATCCTAGTGGCAGGGCTCGGTGCTTGCGCCCCGAAGAAGGTTTCCCTCTATGACGGGGTGCCGGAAATCAGGGGTGAGGTGGTAAGGGCGGCGGTGGCGGTTCATGGCCGGCCCTACCGCAGTGGGGCCAAAGGTCCGGATAGTTTTGACTGCAGCGGCCTGGTCCACTATGCCTACAAGCAGGTGGGGGTGGTCTTGCCCGTTTCCACCGAGGGTCTCGTCAAGGCGGGGGTGGAGGTGCCCCAGGGGGCCGTTCTCCCGGGAGATCTCGTGCTCTTTCGCCTCAAAGGTGAGTACCATGTTGGCATCATGGTGAACCGGAGGGAGTTCATTCACGCCTCCAAGTCAAGGGGTGTGGCTATAGACAACTGGGATAGCGCGTACTGGAAGAGGAGTTTGCTGGCCTTTCGATCTGTGTTCTGAGTCATGCTCTCTGCGGCGTAGCGGCGAGAAATTCCGGGGCGGTGACGGTCTCGTGGTGCGTGCCTGTCAGATACGCCAATATTTTTTGAATTCTCTTTTCGGAATATATCCAGGCATGGCAGCGATTCTTTTTGCGGACATCTTTAAAGGCCGGGGTGTGGGGTAACCGCGGGCCGAGTGGCTGGCGGCGAGCGCCGGTTTTGCCTTCACAGCTGGAGAAATGTGCTATCCCGGGGCAAGGGTCCGGCCGCTGATCGGGAGAGGGGGGCAGGATGATGAAGTGGCAAGGCGGGATGATGGTGGAGGGGATCTTAACAGAAACAATAGGTTTTGGTAATGAAAAGGGTGGAGGGGGGCAGGAAAAAAGGGGTTGAAAAAACATTTTTTTTGTATTATCATGGTCCTACAACCTTTCAAGGGCACGAAAGTTTTCCACAAATGTGAATAAAGTGTGAATAAATTCCGCAACCATGGTTGACCTCCTGTCTCAAGTCAAGCCAAAACTGGCGAAACTGGTCAATGAAGATAGCTATCGGACCTGGATAGAGCCGCTCGAGTTCCTCGATTACAGGGAGGAAAAGTGTATCATAGTGGTGCCGAACGCGTTTTTCAGGGACTGGGTGGTTCAGAATTTCGAGCCCACCCTTCTGCGGCTCCTCCGGGAGGTGGCGGGGAGCGAAACGCGGATCGAGTACATTTTGAAGAAGGATTCGAAGGAAGAAGAGAAGAAGGCTGTGGTGGTTCGGAGGGCCCAGACCTTCAACTTCTTCAACCCCAAGTATACCTTTGAAAATTTCGTGGTGGGGGCGAGTAACCAGTTCGCCAATGCAGCATGCCTTGCCGTAGCGACCAATCCGGGAAAGACGTACAATCCTTTGTTTATCTACGGGGGGGTGGGGTTAGGAAAGACTCATCTGTTGAATGCGGTGGGTAATTTTCTCATTCATCACGGAAAGATGACGGCGGACCGCATCTGCTACATTACGGCGGAGGTCTTTACGAATGAACTGATCAACTCCCTCCGCTTCGAAAAGATGGATGATTTCAGGAACCGGTTCAGGCGGATGGATGTGCTGCTCATAGACGATATACAGTTCATAGCGGGAAAGGAGCGGACTCAGGCGGAGTTCTTCCATACCTTCAATGCCCTCTATGACAACATGAAACAGATCGTGGTGACGAGCGATAAATTCCCCCGGGATATAGAGAACTTTGAAGAACGGCTCCGGTCCCGCTTCGAGTGGGGTTTGATCGCCGACATACAATCTCCCGATATCGAAACCAAGGTGGCGATCCTGAACAAGAAGGCTGAACTGGAAAATATAGATCTACCCCTCGACGTGGCCTTCTTCATTGCTTCGAATGTGGATGACAGCGTCCGGTCGCTGGAGGGTTCCTTAATCCGGATCGGCGCCTTCGCCTCCCTCAATAATGCTCCTATTTCCATGGATCTCGCCAAGGAAGTGATGGGTCACATCATTAAAGACAAGAAAAGAGAGATCACCATGGACATGATTCTGAAGGAGGTCGCTGCCTTTTATGGCATGAAAGTAACCGATATCAAATCAGAAAAGAGAATCAGATCCATCATAGTACCCCGGCAGGTAGCCATCTATCTCTGCCGCAAACTCACCGATTCCTCTCTCGTCAGTATTGGTGAGAAATTAGGCGGAAAGGATCACGCCACAATCATTCATTCGATCAAAAAGATTGAAGAAGAAATGAAGACTAAAAAAGAGTTGAAGAACACTGTTGAAAAGATAGAGGCCCGGATAAAATCAACATGACTGCACATCTTTTCAACAGATCGCCAGAGACTGTGCTCCCTTTTTATTCCTTCAATATTAGATAGTTACGGAGATTTCAACAGACTAACAACACTTATTACTACGAAAGAGAGGAATATATATGAACATCATAGTGGATAAGAGTACTGTTGTAACTCCAATATCGAAGCTCGTGGGTATCACCGAAAAGAGATCTCTTATGCCCATACTGTCCAATGTGCTGATAGAATTCCAACCGACTTTGATGACCATCTATTCCACCGACCTGGAGGTAAGTGCCATCGGTCATATAAACCAAATTTCCGAGGAGTCGGCGAGAATATTGGTTCACGGGAGAAAATTCCTCGATATTCTGAAGGAACTGGATAATGGTGAAATAAAACTGAAGATAGAGGGAAACAGTCTCACCATAGAACAGGGTCAGACTGAGATCATATTGGGATTGCAGGATCCTGATGAATTTCCGGAAGTGAAACCTGTGACGGGAGAGGACGAATTCGAGATAGACGGGAAGTATTTGCTTGATATGATTGAGAAAGTAGGTTTCGCTGTGTCCACGGATGAGACGAGATTCGTGCTGACCGGTATGTTTATGAGGGGGATTAACGGGAAGATCACAGTGGTCGGAACGGACGGTTTCAGGATGGCCCAGTATCAGAAGGAGATTCAGGGCTTGAAGGATTTTAAAGGAGTTACCATCCCTAAGCGGTCATTGATGGAAGTGGAGAGGGTTCTTTCAGACCAGGATAGGGTGAGATTGACGATCAGCGATAAACACGTTCAGTTCAAGACAGATGATATTACGGTGGTGTCGCGGGTGATAGAGGGGAATTTTCCCGATTATGAAAACGTTATTCCTTCCAATACCGGAATGATGAAGATGGAAAAAGATACTCTCTTGAAGGGATTGAAGAAGGTGTCCACTATTATTGGAAGGCAGGAACCGGTAAAACTGACCTTCGACTCCGGCAGACTGGAAATAGATGCGGTCTCCGACATAGGGCGGGCGAAAGAGGTATTGTCCATTGATTACGATGGCTCGCAGGCGGTGATGAATTTTAATGTTCGCTTTCTTCTCGATGTGGTGACCCACATTGAGGGAGGCAGTATCATTGTAAAGGCGCCGGCGGCGTATGGTGCGGTACTCTTCGAAGGAGAAGAGGGTGAAGGATACAGAAATATAGTGATGCCTATAAGGGTCTGACGAAATGAAAGAATATGGTGCAGAAAGCATAAAGATTCTTGATGGTTTGGACGCGGTACGCAAGGTACCGTCCATGTATATCGGTAATACCAATGTCGAAGGTCTCCACCATCTCGTCTATGAACTGGTGGACAACAGCGTGGACGAAGCCTTGGAAGGGTACTGTAACAGAATTCTTGTCACGATTCACAGAGACGGCAGCGTTACCTGTGAGGACAACGGGAGAGGTATACCGGTGGCAACCCACAGCGAGGAGGCAATGTCGGCCCTCGAGGTGGTGCTTACGAAGCTCCACGCAGGCGGCAAATTCGACAAGGATACGTACAAATACTCCGCCGGACTGCACGGTGTGGGGCTCTCTGTGGTGAATGCCCTCTCCGAATATCTTGAAGTCGAGGTGTGGAGGGAGAACAAGGTCTATTCTCAGAGGTACGAGAGAGGTAATCCCGTCAGCGAACTGAGGGTGGTGGGCGACACCCAGAAGACAGGAACCAAGATTAAATTCAAACCGGACAAAGAGATCTTCGAATCCGTCGAGTTCAGCTACGACGTGATCGCTCACAGGATGAGAGAGATTTCATTCCTGAACAACGGGATCCATATCGCCGTCACTGACGAGAGAAAAGGGAAAAGGCAGGATTTCAAGCACGAGGGCGGACTCAAAGCCTTTGTACAATACTTGAACACAAATAAGACGACCCTCTTTGAAGAGCCCATACACATCCTGAGCGCCAAAGCGCCCCTGGACTATCTGGAGTTGGCCGTGCAATACAATGACGGCTATAACGAGAACGTGTACAGCTTCGTCAACAATGTCAACACACAGGAAGGGGGTACCCATGTAGCGGGTTTCAGGGCCGCCCTCACCCGATCACTCAACAATTTTATTCAGACGAGTATGCCCCAGAAGGCCAAAGAATCCGTCTCAGGCGACGACGTGAAGGAGGGGCTTGTAGCCGTCATCAGCATCAAGATTCAGAACCCCCAGTTTGAGGGACAGACCAAGGCCAAGTTGGGAAACAGCGAAATTAAGGGCCTCGTCGAATCGGTGCTGAACGAGAGGCTTCCCGAGTATCTCGAGATGCACCAGGATGTGGGAAAGGCGATCATCAATAAGGCCCTCGAGGCAAAGAGGGCCCGAGAGGCAGCAAAAAAGGCCAAAGAACTGATCAAGACAAAAAGTCTCCTTGAGAGCGGGATTCTCCCTGGAAAACTGGCTGACTGTCAGGAAAGCGAGCCCGAACTCTGCGAGTTGTACCTGGTTGAGGGCGATTCTGCGGGTGGTTCGGCCAAACAGGGACGAAACCGGAAGACCCAGGCCATTTTACCTCTGAAAGGCAAGATCCTGAACGTCGAGAAGTCCCGCCAGGAGAAGGTACTGAGCAACGAGGAAATAAAGGCCATATACCTCGCCCTCGGAGTGAATGCCGAAAATACCGGCCGCCTCAGGTACCATAAGGTCATAATCATGACGGATGCCGATGTGGACGGTTCCCACATACGAACCCTGCTCCTTACCCTCTTCTACCGGAAGATGCCCGAACTGATTATGGACGGACACCTTTACATTGCCCAGCCACCCCTGTACAAAGTGAAGCACTCGAATAAAGAACTCTATCTGAAAGACGAGGACGAATTTGAGCGGTTCATTCTGGAGCGGGGCATGGAACGGACGAGGGTTTTTGTCGGGGAAGAGGAGTTGGCCGGGCCGGACTTGAGAAGGGCCATAGAGCGAATACGAAACATAGAAAAATTCTTGGGAGACGTGGGAAGGGCGGGCTTCGACCGAAATCTCGTGCTGGCCATGTTTCAGCAGGATATCCAGGGTAGGGACAGTTTCGCGAGGGAGGAAAAACTGGCTGCTTTGAAGGCGAGACTGGAGGAAGAGGGTTACGTCACCGTGCTGGATGTCGACCGGGAGCACAACCTTTACCGGCTGACCGTCCGTCGTCCGGGCAGGAATGGTACGGAAGCCAGAATAGACTACGAGTCGTGCAGTGAGGGCGACTACCTTGAGGCATGGAAGAACTACCGGGAGGTCCGACACCTCTTTGAGAGCCCCGTGCGGGTAGTAGAAGGAAACAAAGAGCATTTTCCGGGTGGCGGGGAAGGCCTCATCTCCTTTGTCAACGCCCGCGGAAAAGATGGCCTGTCTATTCAACGTTACAAAGGTCTCGGGGAGATGAACCCCGAGCAGCTTTGGTTCACCACGATGGACCCCGAGCGTCGCACCCTGATCAAAGTCACCATTGAGGATGCCGTAGAGGCGGACCAGGTGTTCACGGTGTTGATGGGAAACAACATCGAAACCCGAAGGCTCTTCATCGAAGACAACGCACTGAGCGTGCGAAACCTTGATATATGATCCTCGTTGGTATCACAGGCATTATCGGCAGCGGCAAGAGCACGGTCTCCCGCATGCTCGGCGAGATGGGTTTTCCCGTTATCGACCTCGACGGATTGGCGAAAGAGGTCTCCGGCAACAGAGAGACCCTTGAGGAAGTGAGAGCGGCCTTCGGTGCCGAGGTGGTACAAGACGGGAGGCTCGATGTGGCAAGGATGAGAGAGGTGGCCTTCGGTCGTGGTGAGGCCCTGCGGAAGCTGGAGGAGATCATACACCCCAAGGTCCGCGCCGAACTCTTCAGACAGGCGGCAGAGCTCGGTGCCCGGGGCGCGGGATCCGTGATCGTTGATGCCCCCGTCCTTATTGAGACGGGACTGCACAAGAGGATGGACAAGGTGGTTGTGGTCTCTGCAGACCCGGAGAAGAGACGGGAAAGGTTGATACGCAGAGGGATGGACGCGGAGGACGCGGAAAGGCGGCTCGGTTTTCAGATTCCTCTCGAGGAGAAGGAGCGGATGGCCGATTTTGTGATTCGAAACGACGGTACAGAAGAGAACCTGAGACGGGACGTTCAAATCCTTGCCAATCGGATAAAAACATGGGAGGGAGAAGTCGATGCATCTAAATGAGTTGAAGAAGAAGCGGATTGGGGAGCTCACACACATAGCGAAGGAGTTGAGTGTGGAAAATGCCTCCGGCCTCAGGAAGCAGGAGCTGATTTTTGCCATCCTTCAGGCCTTCGTGGACAAGAACGAGTCGGTCTACGGAGAAGGGGTCCTCGAAATACTCTCCGAGGGGTTTGGGTTTCTGCGATCCACAGACTCGAACTATCTTCCCGGGCCGGACGACATCTATATTTCGCCCTCCCAGATCAAGAGATTCGGTCTGAGAACCGGAGATACCATCTCGGGGCAGATCCGCCCGCCCAAGGACAACGAAAAGTACTTCGCCCTTCTCAAGGTAGAGACTATAAACTTTGACGACCCGAGTGTGGCGAAGGACAAGATCATTTTTGACAACCTCACCCCTATCTATCCGAACCGGAAGATCCTTCTGGAAACTACGGGCGAAGGGCTCTCGGCAAGGGTGATGGATCTTTTCACACCTATAGGCAAGGGCCAGAGGGGTCTGATTGTGGCACCCCCAAGGACCGGAAAGACCATGTTGCTCCAGGCCATCGCGAACAGCATCACCACAAACCACAAAGAGATCCACCTGATCGTCCTGCTCATCGACGAAAGACCCGAAGAGGTGACGGACATGATCCGGTCGGTGAAGGGTGAGGTGATCAGCTCCACCTTCGACGAGCCGGCGACACGACACGTCCAGGTGGCGGAGATTGTGATCGAGAAGGCCAAGCGCCTGGTGGAGCACAAGAGAGACGTGGTGATCCTCCTTGACAGCATCACGAGGCTCGCGAGGGCGTACAACACGGTGGTGCCGTCAAGCGGCAAAATCCTCTCGGGGGGTATCGATGCCTCGGCCATGCAGAAGCCGCGCCGCTTCTTCGGGGCCGCCAAGAACATTGAGGAGGGAGGGAGCCTCACCATCGTGGCCACGGCCCTCATAGATACCGGCAGCAGAATGGACGAGGTCATCTTTGAAGAGTTTAAGGGAACGGGCAACTGCGAGATTTACCTGGACAGGAAGCTGGCGGAGAAGAGGGTCTTTCCTGCCATCGATATTAACAAGTCGGGGACCAGGAAGGAAGAACTCCTCCTCAATAACGGAGACCTCTCCCGAATCTGGCTGCTCCGCAAGGTACTCCAACCCATGAACCCCGTTGAGGCCATGGAGTTTCTTCTGGAGAAGGTATCGGATACGGATTCGAACAAGGATTTTCTCTATTCTATGAGCAAGGGAGGTTGACAATGAAGAAGGGGATCCACCCTGAATTGAAGAAGGCCACGGTAAGGTGTGCCTGCGGAAACACCTTTGAGACCCTGTCGGTGAGGGAAAAGATCAGCGTAGAAATCTGCGCCAAGTGCCACCCCATTTTCACAGGAAAAGAGAAACGGATCGACTCTACGGGACAGGTCGAGAAGTTTGAAAAGAGGTACGGCAAGAAGAAGGCGTAATGTTTGAGAGGCTGGCCGAGATAGAGCGTCGGTACGAGGAGGTAGAGCGGGAGATGGGAGACCCGTCTACCCTCGCGAACATGGAGTTGTACAAAAAGCTGGCGAAAGAGCGTACCGAACTGAAGGAGATTGTGGAGCTCTTCAGGGAGTGGAAAAAAAAGGCCCAGGAGTCCGCCGAGGCCGAGGAGTTGAGCAAGTCCGAGGCCGACGAGGAGATGCGCTTTTTGGCCCGCGAGGAAATCACTTCCCTCAATGAGGAAAAAGAAAGGATCGAGATCCGCCTTAGAGAGCGGCTTCTGAAGAAAGAGGAAGTCACGTCCGGCAGCATGTTTCTCGAGATAAGGGCGGGAACGGGGGGCAACGAGGCGGCCCTCTTCGCCCGGGACCTTTTCACCATGTATATGAAGTACGCCGAAAAGATGAGATGGAAGACGGAGATCATGAGCAGCAGCCTCTCCGATCTCGGCGGGTTCAAAGAGGTGGTGATCGTGGTGGAAGGGAAGGAAGCGTTCAATATGCTCCGTTACGAGAGCGGGGTTCACAGGGTCCAGAGGGTTCCGGTTACCGAGGCCCAAGGGAGAATCCATACCTCCGCCGTGACGGTCGCGGTCCTTCCGGAACCGGAGGAGTTGGAGGTTACGGTAAACCCGGAAGAAATGAGAATCGATGTGTTCAGGTCAAGCGGTCCCGGTGGCCAGCACGTGAACACCACCGACTCGGCCGTCCGTATCACCCACCTTCCCACCGGCCTTGTGGTCACGTGCCAGGACGAAAAGTCGCAGCACAAGAACAAGGCCAAAGCGATCAGGGTGCTCAGGGCACGCCTGAAGGAGAAGATGGAGAGCGAGAAAGACCAGCAGATGTCCGACGAAAGGCGCAAACAGGTGGGCACGGGCGACAGAAGCGAGCGGATCCGCACCTACAACTTCCCCCAGGGACGGGTCACCGACCACAGGATCGGCCTCACCGTCTATAAACTCCAGGACATACTCAACGGGGACCTGGACAGCATCATAACCCCCGCGATCACCCATTTCCAGGCCGAACTACTCAAGAAGGGATAACCCCACTTGCGGATCAGAGATATCTTCGAGTATGCGAGAGACATCCCGGCCGGGGAAACCTTGAGCCTTGCGGCCCTCACCCTTTCTCTTCGGAAAGAGGAGATTCTCACCCGCGGGGACCGGGAAATGGACTCGGCCGCCCTCGAGCGCCTGGAAGGGCTCCTCGGGGAAAGACGGAAAGGAAAGCCCCTGGCCTACATCACAGGGGAAAAGGAGTTTTTCTCCCTTCCCTTTCTGGTGGACGAAAGGGTGCTCATACCGAGGCCCGAAACAGAATTGCTGGTCGAGGAGGCCCTTCGGGTGCTCCGGTTGAGGCCCCACGGCGCAGCCATCCTTGATATGGGAACAGGCTCGGGGGCCGTCGGGGTCACGGTCGCAAAGATGGGAGGGGTTGGCGTGATATGCGTTGACAATTCTCAACCCGCCCTGGTAGTGGCCCGGGAGAATGCGAGACGGCTCGGGGTGCGGAAGGAGACCCGTTTTGTGTGCTCAGACCTTTTTCGTGGTCTTCGGGAGGGGCTCTGTTTTGACCTGATACTGGCGAACCTGCCCTACGTATCGGAATCACTGTGGCCGAAGCTCGACAGAGACGTAAGGGAATTCGAGCCGGCGGGGGCCCTGATAGGGGGTGAAGACGGTCTCGACGTGTACCGCAGGTTCGCCGGGCAGGTGAAGGGCAGGGTGGCCTCGGGGGGCGTGATTATCTGCGAAATAGACGGGCCGGGGCAGGCGGAATCCCTCTCGGCCATCCTGAATGCGCAGGGGTTCTCGGTGGCGAGCAAGAGGGACTACTCCGACAGAGAGAGGATTGTGATCGGTCATGGATAAATTCGTCATCGAGGGGGGGGAAAGACTCAAAGGAACGGTACGGATAAGCGGATCGAAAAACGCGGTGTTGCCGGTTATGGCGGCCACCATTTTGAGCAAAGGGGTTTATCATATAGGGAATGTTCCCCGCCTCAGGGATGTGGAGACGATGATGCGCCTCATCCGTATTCTCGGCGGAACAGTGGAGTGGGAAGAGCAGAACCGGCTCCATGTCGACACGAAAGGACTGGTGAACCACGTCGCCCCTTATGATCTCGTGAAGGAGATGAGGGCGTCGGTCCTTGTTTTGGGCGCCCTGGTGGGGGGTCTCGGAAGGGCCACGGTTTCCTATCCGGGGGGGTGTGCCATTGGTGAGAGGCCCATCGATCTCCACCTCAAGGGCCTTGCCCGGCTCGGATGCGAGGTCAAAGTGAGAGAGGGTTATGTGGATGTGGAGACCAGAGGGTTCGGGGGTTCCCGCATCCGGTTCGACACGACCACCGTGGGCGGCACCGAGAACCTTCTCATGGCCGCCTCTGTGGCAAAGGGAGAGACCGTCCTCGAAAACGCCGCCCGGGAACCGGAGGTGGTGGACCTTGCCAACATGCTGAAGCGGATGGGGGCAAAGATTGAGGGCGAGGGCACCGAGGTGATCAAGATCAGGGGGGTTCCGTCCCTCCAGCCCTGCGACTACGATGTGATCCCGGACAGAATCGAGGCGGGCACCTTCCTGGCGGCCTGCGGGATCACGAGGGGCAGCATAAAGCTGGAAAACTGCACACCCTCTCATGTGAAGGCGGTAACAGACAAACTCCGGGAGGCGGGCATGGAGATCGTGGAGGACGGCACCACCATAAAGGCATCCATGAGCCGAAAGAGGCCCGCCGCCGTGGACGTGAAAACCATGCCCTACCCCTTGTTCCCGACGGACATGCAGGCCCAGATCATGGCCCTCATGACGGTGGCCCACGGGGTCAGCACCATCAGCGAGACGATCTTCGAGAACCGGATGATGCACGTGGCAGAGTTACGGCGTATGGGCGCCGAGATAAAGGTGATAGGAAACACCGCCATCGTAAAAGGGGCTGAAGCCCTTTCCGGGGCCAAGGTGATGGCCACAGACCTGAGAGCGAGCGCATCACTCATCATTGCGGGCCTCGCCGCCTACGGAACCACAGAAGTCTCACGGATCTATCATATCGACAGAGGTTACGAATCCATCGAGAAGAAGCTGCAGACGCTCGGGGCGAAGATAGAGAGGAGGAAGGATGAACGTCTGGGATCTTGAGACAGAATATGACGAGTTCATCGATTCTGTGGTCAGGGGTCGGGAAGGGAAAAGAAAAGACATCCGCTCAGCCGTGGAGGGTATACGGAAGGAGGTCCTTACAGACGGGGAGGAGGCCCTGGTCCGGTTCTCCCTGAAGTGGGACCGGTGGGAGAAGGAACTTCCCTTGAAGCTCACCGAGAAAGAGATCGAGAACGGGGCGGCCGCCGTGCCCCGGCAGGATGTGGCGGTGCTCAGGGGCATGATCCGAAATGTGAGGCTCTACCACAAGGGGCAAAAAGGGAGGAAAAGGGTCTATGCACGGGAGGGGCTCACGGTCCGGGAGGAGTTTGTTCCTGTGGAGAGGGCCCTTGTGTATGTTCCGGGAGGTACGGCGGGCTACCCGTCTTCTCTGGTGATGGGGGTGGTGCCTGCCCAGATAGCGGGGGTGAAAGAGGTGGTGGTGGCAACACCGGCCACAGGGGGACGGGTCCATCCCCATACCTGCGCCGCCGCAAAGCTGCTGGGAATCAAAGACCTGTACCGGATCGGGGGTGCCCAGGCCATCTACGCCTTTTCCTACGGGATCGGCCGAATCCCGCGAGTGGACATGATCGTGGGGCCCGGCAACGCCTATGTGGAGGAGGCGAAGCGGGATGTCTACGGCCGGGTGGGCATCGATATGCTTGCGGGACCCTCGGAGTTGATGATTCTCTGCACCGAGCCGTATGTACCCGCGATTCTCGCGTGGGATCTGTTTTCCCAGGCGGAGCACGACGAAATGGCCATGGTGGGCCTCCTTTCACCATCGAGGAAACACATCGAGGAGGTGCAGGCCGCCATGGGGAGGCTCCTCGGGGAGAACCCACGGCGGGCCATAATCGAGAATGCCTTGGAAGGGCACGGATTCATGGCCCACTTCAGGAGGAAGGAGACGGCGGTCAGGGCGGTGAACGAGCTCGCCCCGGAGCACATGGAGTTGGTGGGAGACGAGTCGTGGGCCCCAAAGATCCTCTATCCCGGGATCATCTACATGGGGCGCCACACCCCGGTGGCCATGGGCGACTACTACATCGGTACGAACCACGTCTTGCCTACCGCCGGGGCCGGGAGGTTTTCAGGGGGCCTCTCGGTGGACAGGTTCATGAAGAGGAGGGTGGAAGTAAAGCTGGCGCCGGGCTTTCTGGGGAGGTATGGAGACAAGGCCATCAGACTCTCCCGGATCGAGGGGCTCTACGCCCACGGAGAGGCCATAAGGGCACGGAAGGAGCAATGACATGAAACTGAAGATCGGGCTTCCCAAGGGAAGCCTCCAGGAGACAACCTTCAAGCTTTTTAAGAACGCGGGATACACCATCAAGCTGCTGGACAGGTCCTATGTGCCCACCATCGATGACCCGGAGCTCGAGGGTCTCATCATCAGGGCCCAGGAAATGGCCCGGTATGTGGAGGACGGCATTCTGGACATGGGGATCACGGGATACGACTGGGTCCTTGAACAGGACGCGAAGGTGGTCGAGCTGGGCAGGCTCAGATACGGTAAGGTGGGTTTCAGGGGCGTCAAATGGGTGGTGGCGGTGCCCGCGGACTCGCCTATCAAGACGGTGGAAGACCTCAGGGGTCGAAAGGTGGCCACCGAGCTGGTCGGTTTCACGAAGCGGTACCTCAAGAAAAAAGGAATCGACGCATTGGTCGAGTTTTCATGGGGGGCCACGGAGGTGAAGCCGCCCCTTCTGGCCGACGCCATCGTGGAGGTGACGGAGACGGGCGCGTCACTGAGGGCCAACAACCTGAGGATCGTCGAGACGATCCTGGAATCGGAAACCGTCCTGATCGCCAACAAGGCGGCATGGAAGGATCCCTGGCGACGCCGGAAAATGGAGAATATCATGATCCTTGTCAGGGGCGCGCTCCTTGCCGAAGAGAAGGTGGGGCTCAAGATGAATCTCCCGAGGGCCAGGCTGGAGCGGCTGGCCAAAATCCTGCCATCCCTCCACACGCCCACGGTTTCCAATCTGGCGGACCCTGCGTGGGTGGCCATCGAGGTCATTATCGACGAGAAAGTGGTGAGGGACATCATACCCGACTTGAAGAGGGCGGGTGCCCAGGGTATTGTAGAATATCCTCTGAACAAGGTAATACCGTAACGGCCCGGCGGAGTCGGCACGAAGGCCGGGAGAAAAAAGGGGGTGCCATGGAGAGGAAGGGGAAGGTAGAGAGGACGACAAAGGAGACGAGTATCGCCGTGGAATGGGCCCTCGACGGCACGGGGATCTACGAGATCTCCACGGGCATACCCTTTTTTGATCACATGTTGAGCCTTTTTGCCCGCCACGGCTTCTTCGATCTGAAGGTAGCGGCTCGGGGCGACATCGAGGTGGATTACCATCACACGGTGGAGGACGTGGGGATCGCCATGGGAAGGGCGTTGAAGGAGGCCGTTCCCAACTTCGAGGGTATTCGGCGGTATGGCCATGCGGTGGTGCCCATGGACGAATCCCTCTCTCTGGTGGCCATGGATGTGAGCGGAAGGCCTGCCTTCGTGTGGAACGGGGAGTTGCGGGGCAAGACAGGGGCCTTCGACGCCGAGGTGGTGAAGGAGTTTTTCAAGGCCTTCGTGAACGAAGCCCGCTGCGCCCTTCATGTGAACATTTTGTACGGAGAGAACCTTCACCACAAGGTCGAGGCGGCCTTCAAGGCTTTCGGAAGGGCCCTCAGCGAGGCGGTGGCCACGGATGATCGGGTCAAAGGGGCCCTCTCCACCAAGGGCGTTCTGTAGGGGCGGGGAGCGCGGGGGCCGACCGGACCGCCCGTCGGGAGGTTAACAAGGGCACGGGGAGACTACTTTCAGGAATAGCGGTATGATCGCGATCGTCGATTACGGCATGGGCAACCTGAAAAGCGTCACCAACGCCATGGAGCGGCTGGGGGCCAGGGTAGAGATCACCCGGGACAGGAAGGCCATAGAGAGGGCGCGCGCGGTGGTGCTCCCCGGCGTGGGCGCCTTCGGGAAGTGCATCGAGAACCTGAAGAAGTTCGATCTTTTTGACTTCATCAAAGACCTGCTCCTCGCGGACAAGAGATACCTGGGCATATGCCTGGGCATGCAGATTCTTTTCGAAGAGAGCGAGGAGGCCCCCGGGGTGGAGGGGATGGGCTTCATCAAGGGATCGGTCCCCCGCTTCAGGGGGAACGTCAAAGTGCCCCACATGGGATGGAACAGCATTTCCATTGAGAAGCCCGTGGACATCCTGGCGGGCACGGAGAGCGGGACATTCTTCTATTTTGTCCACTCTTTCTACTGTCAGCCGAAGGAGCGGGCGGTGGTTGCCACTACAACCTCCTATGGCGTGGATTTTGCCTCGTCCATCGCCAGAGGGAGGATCTTCGCCTGTCAATTTCATCCGGAGAAGAGCCAGAAGGCCGGGCTCAACCTCCTCAGGAACTTCATAAGCCTCTCGGAACAAGCTTAGGGCGTCGGTCGAACAGAAAAGAGAGCATGCGAGAGAGGGGACTTGAACCCCTACGGTGTGACCCGCTGGATCCTAAGTCCAGTGCGTCTGCCAGTTCCGCCACTCTCGCATGCCTTATTCTACAAGGGTTTTCGCTCATGTGTCAAACACCCGCAATCGCCACTGTAGCAGAATTGTAGCACTGGTCCAAAACCTCCACGCTCGATCTCAAGCTCTCCGGATAATGGTGTGCGTAGCGTTGAGTCATTACGATGCTTTTGTGACCCAACAGCTTCTGCACCTTGTAGAGGTCCTGGCCACTTTGAACGAGCCGGGTTGCGAAGGTGTGCCTCAGATCGTGAAAGTGGAAATTCGCTATCCCCGACTTTTCCAGCGCCTTGTCATAAGCGGCTCGCAGGCTCCGTATCGAGATCGGGAACACGGTCCCCGAAATGCTCCTTACCTTCATGGCCTTGAGCGTGTCGCAAAGCATCGGCGACATGGGCACGGACCGTTTCTCCCCGTTTTTCGACTTCTCAACCCGAATGAGCCTTCTCTGAAAATCGATGTCCTTCCAGTCAAGCGCGAGCAGCTCGCCTCTCCGCATCCCGGTGCGTAGCGCAGCGATGAGCAGCGGTCTGAGCCATGCCGGATTGGTTGCCTTGAAAAGCAACACTTGCTCTTCTTCGACGGTCAACCAACGGTCCCTGGCATTTCTGTTGCCAATGGAGAATTCAAGATCGCCGTCGCTGACTGGATTTTCCTTGACCCACTTCCATCGCTTTCGCGCGACATTGAACATGCGTCTTAGCAAGGACAACTCCTGGTACACGGTCGCCTCGGCAACGTCTTCAAGCCTCATGTCCTGATACTCGGCAACCGCAGGGGTGTGGATTTGATAAAGAAGCAAACCGCCGAAGGACTCTTTCAATGGCTTGATTGTGTACGGATCCCGTGAGTGGGCGTGGTTCTCCATGTACTTCTCGACCATGTCGTCAAACGATTTTGTCTTCGCCATTGTGGCTTCAAAGTACCGCCCCTCGATGATGTCGGTCAACGTCTTCGCGTAGAGTTTCTCAGCAAGCTTCTTGCTGTTCGTCTTAAGCGATTCTTGAACCCTCTGTCCCTCGAACGTAACCGTGAACCAAAAAACCTTACCGCGTCTGTAGAGCCCCATTAACGTATCCCTCCTTTCCGGGCTCTGGTCTGGTTGCCTACATTATAGCAACGCACCGGCCGTTTGCAAACCTTCACCCATTGGAGGATCTCTTCCTGATCAAAGCGGAGCAGGCCGTTTATCTTGAAAGACGGTATGAGGCGCTGCTCTGACCAGGCATATATGGTGCCTTCTTTAACTTGCAGTAGTTCCGAAACTTGTTTACACGTAAGTATCTTCACCCTCACCGCCTCCTGATCACCGTCATTGGCAGAAGCATTTCAGAGCCATCACTGCTCCAACCGGCATATCTTTTCTGTTTTCCCACGTCGTCCTCCCAAGCTTTCGTGCGTTTTTCTGAAAGCCCTGTCGACCTCACTATCCCGGTCTGTCCATCCGCGCCCCCTTTCTCTGAGAAAGTTCACCGACCTCAACTCTTAAAAGGGTATTGGCGTAGAACCTGTGGGGGCAGGCCCTGTACCGTTAACCGTTCATTCTTGTTCCAAAGATTCTGGGTGGTCTTACGAAGATACTGAGTACTGCTGCAGTAGTATTACTTTTCCGCGCAAAATATTTCTCGATAATAGAGGTAGACAGGTTAAAACATTGGCCCGAATTGATCGGGCGAGCGAGGCAACCTCATTTAGGTTGTGAAGGCGATGCCACTAAGAGAAACGTACAAAAGTAATATATGATAAGGATTAGACCGAAACAGGGTCAAAGAAGGGCAATGAGACAATCGACAGGGACGTTTTCGAGGCGGTAGAATTCGGTCAAGAGGATATTCTGGAATGAATTTGCAGGAGGTAAGGGCCATGCTTAGGCAGGAAAAATTGGATCGTGCCCGTCCCTGGACTCCTATATCGGGCGAGTATCTAACAGCAAGGGAGTTTCTGTCCCTGATTGGCATCTACGGGAAGAAGAGGGGATACCGATCAACAATCCGCTGGCTCAGCATGGCGTCCAGCAGAACCGGCGGGCATATGCCAGAATACCTAAAAAAGTGTTTTAAGGACGGTATCGTTTGTGCCCACCTCTTCCAGGGGTCACCGAAAGGCGCCGTTACCTTCGAGTACCGCATCCCCATTGACAGCTTGGATGAAAAGTATGCTGAGCGGGCAAAGACGCTGATGTTTTCCCGAAATGGCAAGTCGGATAATTCCGTTACTCTTAATCAGCGGATATTCAGGGAGTTACGGGTATTGAGTGCGAGAACAAGCAGAGGCATGTCAGAGATCGTTGAAGATTTGGTGCACAAAGAATTCGAATCCTCTTTTGCCGAGCCGCATAATCCTGCCAGCGCACCGTAAACACGGGGGGTCGTGTAATGCGGACGGGGGGTCGTGCCCCATCGTTATTGCTCGATCGTAAGCCTAAACTTTTTTGACTATAGCACCCAAGGGAGCAGCCCGCCGAGCCCTCGCATAGCGCTGCAAAGTTTGAATGTCACAACTTCTTTTGATTTATTAGACATCGCGCATGCTGGCTATTTTGGCCAGGGGCTGCCGGATGTTTTTGACTGCTTTCGACGTCTCCAACCACCTTAATACGTGTAACCACACAAGGAATGTGGAACCTGAACCCGCGGCAACGTCGTTGCCATTAAGACTTGATCGAAAAACATGAGACAGGGACTCAGGTCCTGAATAAACTTAAGGGAAGAAGGCAAATGGCAGATTCATCGAGCTTAATCGGTTTTGGCAAAAAAATAGAACGGACTATCCATCAAGGCGAAGGAGGGGGAAAGACGTTAAGATCTCCGTGAGTCGGGTGCTATGAGGCGAAAGCATTGCTTTCATTTTCGGGTGCTTCACCAACTTCTCGATACTCCCCTTATCACACGCCCCGTATTCAGTCATAATCCAGATGAACTCCATGGTGTAGTCGGGCAGCATTTTCAGGAGAGAACGTCTGGCATCGGTTATTGAGTGGGAGTCGGGCTGCCACTTCGCCCCAGCCCTGGCAAGCATATGAATCATCTTTATGGTTTCCCGCGACCTTGACGTGTCCACGTGCCTTTCCCGAAAAAATGGATTCGTGAATCGATCAATATCCCAGCTCATGCGCCAAAGTAAGCCTTGGATCATCGACGACCCTCTATCCTCTGCATCGAGCGGCGTGAACCCTTTTTCAAGCAGCGTTTTCAGCAGATCTGTCTTTCCTCCATAACACGCTTCCCGTAGCAGGTTCTTAGTATTGGGATTGGAAGGGTCGAGACTGATCGCCTTCAATTTGAACACGTCAAAATGTCCGTGGAAGGCAGCCAGTTCGATCGCATTCTGCAACTCATCATCGGGGCAATAGTCTGTCTCAGGTTCATCGGGTCCTCGGGCGTAAGGGTTGGCGCCTGCCCAGAGCATGAGAGCTACCCATTTCAGGCTGCCTTCCCGGCAGTGGTGACGGAGGGCTATGTTAGCCTGTTCCTGGAAACTGGGGAATCGTTCCTGGTACTGCTTCAGTACTCCGAGCATCGGGCGCATCTTGCTGCACAGGGCATAGGCCAGAGGTTGACCAGTGTCCACGTCTGCCCCTTGTTCGATGAAAAACGACACGATTTCCCTATCCCAGGTTTCGAATACCGTCCTCATACCCACCGAGTGTATGTCCGCACCATGATCGATCATCAGTTCTACGAAATCCAGCCGCCGCTTCTCGAGGGCATGAACCAGGGCAGAATAGCGTAATTCGTCAACCGCAGCGCCTCCATCAAGGAGCACTTGCACCATACTATGGAAACCCGTCTCAATGGCCGTTTCGAGAGGACTGATTTTTCTCCGCTTCCCTTCGGTCTTGTCGGGAAGACTTACTGGTTTACCTGATGCAATCCACTCCTGTACATCAAAAAGCCTTCCTAAGCGGATTAGCTGAATTAAGGGGAGGAGTTCTTCATAGGTGTGGGCTCGGTTCGCGCTCCTACTCATGTTCTTCTTTGGAAACCCGCACCACGGCGGCAGTCTTTTCGAGACCCGAGACGAAGGTGTAGAGAATATCTTCGAGTCTATGGTTTTCAGTGTCCCGCCACACCTGACGTAGCGGCCATTTGGGGCGATCATCTGAGTCAACGATTCGGAGATACAATCGTCCCGAAGGGGCATTCGTTGAGTACTTGTTATAGCCGAATTCATAGTACCCCTCTAGATTGTGGTCTTGGGCACGGAGCCTCTCCGGTTTCAACCCTTCACCTATTGCAATTGGTATCGATACACTGTGAATTACTACGACGGTAGATTCCTTTGAAACCCGAACGTCATGTCCCCTGGCCTCAAGTGCCTTGACCAATGCGTTGACGATCCGTAGGGCGCGAGGCTGGCTCGCTAATGAGACATGAACGTTAAGGCAGTCCTGAGGAGGAGGTACGAGACCGTTGATGTCAGGTTTAACGGAAGCCAAGCCATCGGTGGAGGCTGCTGTAAGTGGATGGGGATCGGCGAGGTTCTCCGAAACGCAAAATTTCTCAGGCAAGGTCTTTTTCCGACTCGTGCTCGCCACAATTCCCCGAACGCGATCATGTTGAGATGCCCAATCGGGATCGACGGCGATCCTGATGGTCTCGTTCTCATTGCCTTTCGGCAGAGGTACCTGTTGGACCTTGTATCCTGCCTGCTTCTGCGCCCACCACCCTCGAGAAGGCCGGGGTATATTGTGTTTCTTGCAGATTTTCGCCAACCCAACGTCAGATCGTCCGTATTTCCGGGCCAAGCTGCTCATCGGCTCAGACCAAACCTGATCATACAGCTCTTTTCTCGTAAGGATTTTAATTTCGATGCTCATCGTAGACGACCTAACCGATCCAGTGCACAATGAAGCACACTTCCCTTATATGATACTGAATAATGTAGCCAACCTGAATGAGAAACGAAGAATGATGCCGGAAAAGCCGGTAAGTGTCCGATAAGTCGCTAACCTCTCGTCAAAGAATGACTTTTGTGACTTTACTCGGCTTTAGTGGCACAAGGCGAGCCTATGTCAGGCCCGCGACAATTCCTGCTTTTGTACGGTTCCTGTGAGTAAGAATGCACAGGTTTCCATCTCATAACGATGTAGTTTGAAAGGAAGATCGCAACTGTCCTCACCTTGCGGGATAAGAAATTTTCAAAGATTTCGCCGAGAAACCAGCGCCGGAAAGGTAATACTTACATAGATTAATATCTTCATTAGGCGATAGCCGAATACGTCAGGCCCTATGGCCGGAGAAAGAAACGCCAGGATCACCAACCCCCGGGGCCCTGGCACATGCGATAAGCGCATCATTCTTTTGCGGAGGCCTCTGCCTCCGGGTAAGTCCTTGGCAATTCCTACCCCAAACACGTCCTCATAAAAGGACGAGACAACATCTATTTCTTAGGTCGGTCCCATAAGGGACCCCTCCTTCAAGGCACTTCCAAGGGTGTCTTTTTTATTAGCGCGTTTTGTCCTATTGAAACAGCCGTTGCTGCGCTTACGGCTGGTTCAAACCGGGGGCTGGCCTTGCACCCAGGGAAATGGCGAGTTTTCTGCTATTCCGATGTGCAAGAGTGGGCGTGGCCTCAACCCACGTTTGCATCGCGCCTGAACGAATCGACGGGAGAGGTCTGCCCAAAGAGGAGGAAACGATGAAAGAAGAGACCAGAGAGAAGATACTCGATGAGCTTAAAAGAATAGGCGCCCTTCGCCCCAAAGCGGGACTCACCTACGCCCTTGAATTCTACTCCAAGATTGCCCGGATAGGGTCCGGTATCAGCCGGAGGGAGATAACAAGGCCGACCAAGAATCTGTCACCTTTCATCCACGCTTTTAGCACGTTTGACCGATACCTGGGCATCGCCAAAGAATTCGTGCAGTTCTGCCACAAGAAGGGAATCACCAGGCTTCACAAGGTGACCTTTGATACCATTGAAGGCTTCCTGATGGACAAGATTATAGTGCGGGGAGTATCCAGAAACACCATAGAGACGAACGTGTGCGCCCTCCAGAAGTTCTTCCACGTCTGCGGCCGGTATGAGCTCCGGGACCAACTCTCAGGTGACTATTCCCGATTCAAGTACCTCGCCAAAGAGGGTGGAACCATTCACGCCTTCGACAATCCCGAGAGGCTTATCGAGAAGATTGCCGGACGGGATGAACTTTCAGCCATAGTTGCGAGGCTTGAGCATATGACCGGCGCAAGGATCCATGAGGTCCGGGCTATGGAAATTATAGAGGATGCCATCCGTATCAAAGGCAAGGGTGGAAAGATACGCGTCCTCGATTTCTCCTATCGCCTTGACGAACTGGGAGAGATAAAGAATCTTATGGCCCGGCTCAATGAACTCTCGCAGGGAATCGACTGGCAGCACTACTGCCGGCGGCAGCATAGTCCCTACCAAGCCAATGTTAAGGCTGCCTGCCGATCCCTTGGCGACGAGTACGGTGGAGCCCACGGCTTCAGGGCGAACTATGCTCAGGAGTTACGCAAGAAGCTGGAGGGGAAGGGGCTGACGGACAAGGAAGTAGAACGTATCATCACTCGCGATCTCGGTCACGAGAGGCGTTCGATGGCCCGGCACTACCTGGGAGTATAGCGGAACGGAGCGGTACTGAGGCCGCACGGTAAGGCCAGAACGGGTTACGATTCAGCTAGGTTGCGGATAGTCTCTAATGTGGTTGCGGATAGTTGCGGATTCCCGAGGCGACTCGGACGCCGACGGCCGGGTTGCGGATACCCTGTGAACTCGTTGCGCATAGTTGCGGATATCATTGTTGAGCATTTTCCCGGAGACGGTAGGCCGTGTCCCTCGCCTTGCCTTCCTGGGAAACTAGTCCCGCTTTAACAAGCGGCTTGATCGCCTTACGGATGGCCTGCGGTGTCACGTTCAGCTGGTTGGCTAATTCCGGCACCTTCATGGTTTGCCGTTCCATCAGGCGTTGAATGATTGTCCGCTGTGTCTCGCTCAAATCGGCGAGCACGGAAGCCGGCACCTCGAAAACCGGCGTTGCCCTTTGGCTCCTCAATTTCAGCATATCTTCCGGCCCAAAGAACACAACCTGAAAGTGTCCGTCTCGGAAACGGAACCTTGGTCTCGGCAGGCCAATCGCCTCGCACTCGCGGACGATTCGGCGCAAGCCATCTCCTTGCTCTTCGATACGTTCGAAGAAAGAGAGTCCCCGGGCCAGGTTTGGATTACGGGAGCAGGCGATATAATCGAGCTGTTCGATTTTTCTGAGCGTTATCGGTTCAGGAGGAAGACCGGGGCTGATAATTTCAATGCGGTCTGCATACTTTTCCACCCGTATGCTGGAACCGGCGAGATCGTAATCACGATGCGCCGCCGCATTAACAATGGCTTCGCGCAGGGCCTCATAAGGATACTCGTGGATTTCCACCTTAGTGAAGCCTTCGATACGGTTAGTGTGCCGCATATTTCGTTTCAGGAACTGAAAGGTGCGCTCTATCGCAACGGGCAGGGCATCACGAATCTCCTCACGGTCTATCGGTTCGCCCCGTTCCACGCCTCCATACGCATTTGCTGCAATTCGTACCTGAGGGAGGAAAGTCTCAGGATTTGAACCGAGGAGAAGCAATCCTGCAGCAGTCGGATGTATGGCTTGCGATGCCTCATTTCTCCAGATCAATCCTCTGTTCATGAGGGCCTTGCGAATGGCATCATCATCGAGCTCGTTTGCGGATCTACTGGAGCAGGCCGCAACAAACCGCAGGCAGAGTCCCTTGTCCAGATCGCTCATACCGGCCCGCTCTATGACGCGGGTATCAAAATCCGATGCTTGGGCAATCGTCTGTTCCGCAATAGTCGTCTCCTCAGAAGTTGGCTGCAAGCCGAGCTTTTCCAGCTCCAGGAGCAGTACCGCACGAATTGCCGTCTGTAGACTTCTGTAGTGGCTGAAACGCCTATACACATGCCCGTGCTGCTCGTCCCTAATTTCGGCAAAGAAAGCCTTCATCTCTTCATCGCGATGAGGGTCTTGCGCATTATCCCCCTTGATAAAGAAAAAAGTGGGCATTTCCCGGCGCGTGGCCTCGATGTACTCCCGATGGGTGGCGGAAAGACCGTCCGATCCTTTGTGGCCGTATTCAAAGCCCAAAATGCCGATGTAGAGGTCGCAGGATCGAAGGGCCGCCAGATAGGCTGCTTCAGGAGAACTCGCGGAGGCGGGAAGGTCCTCGAAAAGGATGGCTTCCACATGACGGTCAAGGAAGGGGTCGGACGAAACAAGCTCCGTGACGGCCATCCGTTCGTTTTCCAACTCCTTCTGGACAGAGCTGACAAATATTCTCAGCTTTCCCATCATCGAAGATCTTACATCACTGTTCCGCAACTATCCAGTTCTTCCGGATTCTTCCGCTGCCAGAAATATGGAACGGCGTAACTTTCCGGTTGTCATGTTTGTTCAAAAATTAAACGATCTATTTACTCGGCAAAAAAACATGGAATGGCGAACCTTTTTCATTTACGCCCGCGGGCATCTACGAACTACAGGTTGAACAGAACCTCATGTACTTCCTTCAGCCTTTCCACGAAAGCTCTGAGATCCGCCTTGACCATTTCGATCAAAGCTTCCGGTGAACCTGACTCACGCGTCGCTAGTTTTATGAGTTCTTTACTGATTCTCGCGCTGTATGTCGGGTCGGCGATCTCCAGTCCCTTCAAGGAGTCGACCAAGCTTTGACCTCTGTCCATAAGCATGTACCCCATGCTGTAGCTCTTCATATACCCGCCTTTTACAAGGCTCATGGGGCCAACATAGGTTTTCCTATATTTGACCAGGGACTCAAGGGTCTGACGGAGAAAACCGGAAGCTGGCGATCGTTCTGTAAGATAGTCCTCAAAATCGAAGATCGCCCTATGCAGAGAGTCCTCACTGCAACGCTTGGGAACCGGCTGATCTTCTGCCGTGACGCTGAGGCGAGCCAGCCATGTTCGCGAACGGGAACTGTTTAGCTGTTTGAGGAGCACTTCGGCACTGCACGCCTTTTTTCCGTCAGCGGACTTGATCGATCCCCCTTCGACTATTTCCTGCTTAAGGATGTGTCGCGCGACGCCCTTTCGGTGCGACGGCTCTTCCACAAAGCCGTGGGACTTTGCTATTTCGTTGCGTGCCGGATGTCCGGGACCGATGACCCACTGTCCCACGTACTTGCCATCCTCTGCCTCGATCTCCATATAGACGTCAAATCTCTCGGAGGAGCAGAAACGGTCGATCTCCTCTTCCCTTTCTGCTATGCAGCCAAAAGCGCTCATCTGTACCCGATTCATAAAAACCGACTCGCCCAGTGCGAGCTGAAGACCTCGGCTCAAGTTGTACGTGATGAGCCTATCGATTGTATTCCGCGTCAACGCCGCTTCGTACAGGGCATCGTGGACCTCGGGAGGATAGACGGGAAAGGGAGCTTCCGGATCGGACTCTCCTGAGAATCTGTGAATAGGCTTCGTATTGCCGAGCAGTGGCAAGAGGGATCGCCACAAGAATTCCTGGTCGCCATCCGGGCTGAGCGCCACTACCACATGCTTGATGTCTTCCCTGTTCAGAAAGGCCTCTATTATGCCGGCGGCAAAAGGTTTCCCTTTCTGGCACGCAATGCGGTCGGGAAAAAGAGGCAGATCCAAAAGCAGGGCGTGGTACTCAGGGTATGTGCGGGGATCGCTCTTGTCGGGGAGACCCGATAGGAAAGGGCCGATGGGGTAGGCAAGGGTAGCAACGCCGTCCGGCAAATCAGTTACTACCCAGTGGGACGATTCGTATCCAAAGTTCATGCATCTGAATTCTTCATTCGCCCATTTCATGAATTCGTTCCAGTTATTGGTGATTACGAGGGACTTCTTGCGAGGAAGAAAAGGATTCGTCTCGTTGTTGCGACAGTGAGACAGGCGGTGCCGTAGTTTGGCCAACAGCTTGTTGGCAAATTGGAGCGCGCGCCAGGAGGACAGATACCGCTGTTTGATATACTTCACCTTTCTCGCGGCAATCCCTTCATCTCGATGAACTGCCGTCATCAGGCATCGGCTTACGTTGAGGAATCGGGCGCCGCCCTATCGTGCCGGCTGTTCCTTTTGCCACAATGTCCGTCCCAAAACCCAAGATGAAATTTCAGCGCCTCTGAACTGGCCGATGTTTCGGTCTTGACCTAGACGGAAAAGATTCTGAGCTTGATCTCCATCAGCCACAGGCTTCTCTCTCCATATTACCTCTGCCCTACCATGTGCCTCATCCAATAGCGGGTGTAGACCGCATAGGCGGGGGTGTTCGAAAGACGCAAGAACAACAATGCGGAGATTGCAGACAAGGGGTCGGCACGATCGTTTGCGGTGGACGCCGAAGAATCGGCCGCCCGATTCCCTGCCGAAGAACAGATTATGGCCGGTGTAGTGTGAAAATTGAAGCTTTGGCGAGGATGATCATGCAGAGGGGATGATGGCCAGACTGACGCCATTTAATCAAAGACCGACTATGGCAAGGTAAGCGATTGCACCATACTTGCCTATGGCTGTCTCAGTGCGACCACGAGAACCCTCGCAAGAATAACCATGGCCAGGAGAATTATGACCAGGTATATGGTCATCTTTCCCTTGATCTCCATGAACCCCAGTTGGATCTCCCGTCTCAAGTCAATTATGCTTCTATTAATGTCGTTCGTGGAATCCGGAGATTCCCATCGGTGTTCCACAAGAACTTGCTGCAGCAGCTCGACTTTCTTCATGTCCACTCTCTCCTCCTTTTCGGCCTTCTACCGCGAGGTCCTCTCCAGTTCACCACGTAAACAGGATACGCATAGGGAATTTCCCGGAGAAGAAGAAATCCTGCTCCCATGCCGATGAACATGACAAGCATCGAGAGGCCCTGGAGCCACAGTGGCAGATGCGCGTCAAAGTAGAAAGTGCCGGTCACAAAGAGCACACAGGCGAGAACGACAATACCCGGGATCTTCCAACTGAACTGATACTGATAAAGCCAGAAGGCGCACCAGCTCTCGAAACCAAGAGTGAGCCACTGGATCTTCGACTCGAACTTCCTGCCACAGTCTTCGCACGTCCACACAAGACTCGGCCAATATTCGGCCTGCATCTTCTTCCGGTATTTCCTGTTAGCCTGGAAGGTGTTGTAGCAATCACATTCAGGACAATATGCATAAAGAATCTTCGTCTTCATTCACATCTCCCTGGGCCGGGTGCCCCCACAAGCCGCCTTCTACACCATTTGATACGTGTAGTTAAGCGCGTCCTTCACGGACTGGCAGGCGACCCCAACGATGTCTTTTGCTGCTATCAGGACGTAGTGCGTGTTTTCCGAATCAAGCGAGTAATCCGAGTCCAGATAGCCTCCGAGGATGATCAGTTCACCCACGCAGGCTGCCAGTGCGCCCTGGATCTCGCTGAGTGCTTTTTGGTAGTCTTCCTTGGTTAATTGGTCGAGCGATTTTCTTTGTTCTGCCATCCGATACCCTCGTCACGATTTTTGACTCTGTTATTTGGATTCATTTCTATGTCGCCGGACCGGACTTCTTGGGGGTTGTATGCGCCGAAGGGGCCGGGGCTCTTCAGGCCGCTGCCTTCCTGATCTGTTCCCCAATTGAACTCTCCCACATTGGGCCTTCGTCGTTCCTTCGCTTTTCGTTTTCTTACACACTTCTTTGACGTGTCTTATAGTATGCATAATAGTATTTATTTATGCTTAATAGTATAACTTGTCAAGGATAAAAGCGATGATAATGGATAATTAAGTATTGCCATCGACAAAAGCAGACGGTATTCTAAGCCATTATGGCTAAAGAGACGGAAGGGCGGTTACTTTCGGTAAACGACGCATGCCGCTACCTGCATCTTTCCCGCAGCACGCTCTATCACATGATCGGGCGGAAGGAAATCTCCCCGGTCATCATCGGCGGCCGAACGCTCTTTGACAGAAAAGATCTTGATGAATTAATCGAGAAGGCGAAGGCCCCGGCGGAAAAGCCCACACCAAAGAGGGGCAGGAAGCCGAAGGGGTCAAAATAGGGCTGTGATGAGTGAGAATCTCTTAGAATGATCCGTGTCTTATTGAAGTATTTCGAGAAAACCTGAAGTCAAATGCAGCTAACTCCGTACCACGCGAAGTACTATGCCTATGAGCTTACGAAGCGGGCGTCGTCGAACAGTATAGAAAAACTCGCCGCTTCCCTCTCGGACGCACAGGTCGATCTCAACCCCCATCAGATAGACGCGGCTCTCTTTGCCTTCCGATCTCCCCTCTCAAAAGGTGCTATACTGGCTGACGAAGTGGGCCTCGGCAAAACCATCGAGGCGGGCATCATCCTTTCCCAGCGATGGGCAGAGCGCAAAAGAAAGCTTCTTATCATCGTCCCCTCAGCACTACGGAAGCAATGGAACCAGGAGCTCTTGGAGAAGTTCTTCCTGCCCTCCCTGATCTTAGAGACGAAGTCCTTCAGCGAGGAGATAAAGAAGGGGAACCTGAACCCCTTCAACCAGCCGGAGATCATCATTTGTTCCTACCACTTTGCCACGAGCAAGGATGCCTACATGCGACAGGTCGAATGGGACCTCGTTGTCGTTGATGAGGCCCATCACCTCCGGAACGTCTACAAGCCGACCAACAGGATCGCGAACACGGTCAAGGACGCCATCGCCCGCGCCCCGAAACTCCTGCTCACGGCAACACCGTTGCAAAACTCGCTCCTCGAGCTTTACGGTCTCGTCAGTGTCATAGATGAATACACCTTCGGGGACATCAAGAGTTTCAAGAACCAGTTTTCAAGAATCACCAGCGAGGAGCACTTCGACGACCTGAAGGAGCGGCTAAGGCCCATCTGTCAGAGAACGCTGAGAAGGCAGGTTCTCGAATACATTAAGTACACGAACCGCATTCCAATAACCCAGGAGTTTTATCCCACTGAGAACGAGGAGCGGCTCTACAATCTCGTCTCCGAATACCTTCAGCGACCGACCCTTTTCGCCCTACCGCCGAGTCAGAGGCAACTGATGACCCTCATCCTTAGAAAACTCCTCGCCTCGTCAACCTACGCCATCTCAGGCACCCTTGAAGCCCTCGTCAACCGCCTGGAAGCGGTCGTAAGTACGAATGCCCAGCCTCAACCGCTCGAGGAAGCCATTTTTGAGAACCTCGAGGGATTCGACGAGGAGAAAGAGGAGTGGGGAGAGAACGCCGCCGAAACGAAGAAGACGTATTCTGCCGAAGAACTGAAGGCGATGGGCGAGGAAATCCATTCCCTCAGGGACTTTCACGACCTTGCCCGGTCTATCCACAAAAACTCGAAGGGAGATGTGCTGCTTACGGCCCTACAGAAGGGGTTTGCCCTCGCGGCAGAAAAGGGGGCCCGAAGAAAGGCGGTTATCTTTACCGAGTCCACGAGGACTCAGCAGTATCTGAAGCGGATCCTTGAAGACGCGGGCTATGACGGCAAGCTGGTCCTGTTCAACGGCTCCAACAGCGATCCCGATTCTCGGAAAATCTATGCGAAATGGATCGAAGCCCATGAGGGCTCCGACACGGTCACCGGGTCAAAAACAGCCGACATGCGTGCCGCCCTTGTCGAGCGCTTTGCCAACGACGCGGAGATCATGATCGCCACCGAGGCAGCCGCAGAAGGGATAAACCTCCAGTTCTGCTCTCTCGTCGTTAATTACGACCTGCCGTGGAATCCCCAGCGCATCGAGCAGAGGATAGGACGATGCCATCGGTATGGGCAGAAGCACGACGTGGTGGTTGTCAATTTCCTCAACAAAAAGAACGCGGCCGATCAGCGGGTTTATCAGCTCCTCTCGGAGAAGTTCAAACTCTTTGAGGGTGTCTTCGGTGCCAGCGACGAGGTCCTCGGCACGATTGAATCGGGAGTCGACTTCGAGAGGCGCATCGCCCAGATATATCAGGACTGCCGGACCGAAGAAGAGATACAGACTGCCTTCGACACCCTTCAGACGGATATGGAGACCGAGATCGACGAAACGATGAACATCACAAGACAGAAGCTACTGGAGAATTTCGACGAGGAGGTTCACGAGAAGCTCAAGGTCAATCTCCGGGAAAGCCGGGAATACCTTTCGCGATACGAAAACTGGTTATGGGATGTTACCCGGTACTATCTCGCAGCCTACGCCGATTTCTCTTCCCACGATCATTCCTTCGTACTCAAAAGGAACCCTTTCTCCGGGGAGCCTATTCACCCCGGCCCGTACAAGATCGGAAAGAATATAGAAGACGCCAACGTTTACAGACTAGGCCATCCCCTTGCCCGGCGTATCATAGAGGCCTGCGCCTCAACCTCGTTGCCTGCCGGCGAACTCATCTTCCGGTACTCTACCACGCCCAAAAAGATCACCATCCTGGAGCCCTTTGTCGGTTTCTCGGGGTGGCTATGCGTGACGAATCTCTCGATCAGTTCTTTCGAGACGGAAGACCACCTGGTATTCGCAGGCTTCATCGAAGACGGCAAGGAACTCGATGCGGAGCAATGCGCCCGGTTGTTCTCGTTACCCGCCGTAACCGCCGATAGCTTCTCTCCTGCTCCTGACAAAAGGCGGCCAGAGAAGGTTCCGGACGATCTGAACACCCGCATTGCCCAGATCAACCAGACAAGGGAAGAGGAAATCCTCACGGCCTGCGCCCAGCGCAACGCAGGATTCTTCGACGCGGAGATGGAAAAACTCGACAAATGGGCTGAAGACGTGAAGAACAGCATAGAAATCGAGCTGAAAGAGCTGGACAAGGAGATCAAATTTCGAAAGACCGAGGCCAAGAAGATCCTGAGCCTCGAAGAAAAGGTGCGTGCTCAGCGGGAGATCAAGGAGATGGAAAAGGCGCGGAACGCCCTCCGCCAGAACCTGTTTCAGTCACAGGACGAGGTTGATGCCCGGAAGGAAAGGCTCATCGATGAAATCGAGGCGCGCCTTAAACAGAAAGTGACGAAAGGCAGGCTCTTTCTGGTAAGATGGAGGCTGGAGTGAGGATACCCGCCCCCGGTCCCTACCAAGAGGGGATGGAGAAGCGCGAGTGAAGAAAACAAGGAAAACATCGCCGGTCAAGACGAGCCGAGATGAACGTAAAACCATGGGGCGGCTACAGGAGGGTGCTGCCATGCCGGTTGCCGAGCCGCTCGCGGCAATGCCGGAGAGCTATACCTCATTCTTCGCTGAGGTAAAGGAGCGCATTGCCCGAGAGCGTGTTAAAGCAGTTCTGGCGGCGAATGCCGCCCTGGTGCTGATGTACTGGGACATAGGCAGACAGATTCTCGAGAAGCAGCAAGTGGAAGGCTGGGGTGCCAAGGTCATAGATCGTCTATCCCATGATCTGAGAGACGCCTTCCCGGATATGACGGGCTTCTCGCCACGCAACCTGAAGTACATGAGGAGATTCGCCGAATCCTGGCCGGCCCGGTCAATTGTGCAAGAGGTGCTTGCACAAATTACCTGGTATCACAATCTTGCTTTGCTAGAGAAGGTGCCTGCCCCGGAAATCCGCTTGTGGTATGCCCACAAAACAGTGGAATACGGATGGAGCCGGAATATCCTCGCCATCCAGATAGAAAGCCGGCGTCATGAGCGCGAAGGTAAGGCCATCAACAATTTTCCGGTTTCTCTCCCGCCCGGCGACTCAGACATGGCACAGCAGGTGTTCAAAGATCCCTATATTTTCGATTTCCTGGGCACCGCGGATCTGCGGCGGGAAGCCGAGTTGGAACGAAAGCTAATCGATCATATCCAGCAATTCCTGCTTGAACTCGGTCAAGGGTTTGCCTTTGTAGGCCGCCAAGTTCACCTCGAGGTCGGGAACTCGGACTTCTACATAGACCTTCTCTTCTATCATCTTAAGTTGCGCTGCTACGTAGTGGTTGAGCTTAAGGTGGCGAAGTTCGATCCGGGCTATGTCAGCAAGCTCAATATGTACCTTAACATCGTGGACGACCTGCTCAAGCACCCTGACGACAAACCCAGCATCGGGCTCCTGCTGGTCAAGGAAAAGAATCAGACAATCGTCGAATACTCCCTTGCCGGCTACAGGAAGCCCATCGGAGTGGCGCAGTGGCAAAGGGAGATAACCCAGTCCCTCCCCGAAGAGTTCAAATCCAGCCTGCCCACCATTGAGGAGATCGAAGCGGAACTTGCGGGAAGCGTCGATGGGAAGGAATAGGTGAAGGGGGTATTGTTATGCAATTAGCTCAGCCAATATGTGGTGAATCTCTCACCGGCGTCGAACAGCGCCACAGCGAGAAGGAATCGGCAAGGAAGCTAGCGCTAAAAATCAAAGGTTGAATCGTGTATCTGGAAACCCTTAGAATCGAAGGATACAAGAATTTCCGTGAGCCCTTCAGCGTAACATTTTCTAAAAACCTCAATGTTTTTGTTGGAGAGAATGCTACCGGTAAGACTGCTATCATAGATGCCATTCGCCTTCTGTTGCTTGAGGATGAATTCGGCAGAAACCTAGTATCCGACTCTGACTTCCATGCTCCCTTCTTGAAGCCAAAAGAGGTTGCTGAGTTTTTTCAACTAAATGCGGTGTTTAACGACCTTTCCGACGAAGAATCTGTCGCCTTTCTGCCATGGCTTGATGAGAGCGACAGGGCAATCTTGACACTCCACGTGCAAAACAAGACAACGCCGCGAGGGCGTTTTAAATGGGAGCTTTGGGGAGGAGTCTCCCGATCCAGCATGTTTGAGAAGGAATTGTTCGAGACTATTCATTGCATCTATTTGCCACCCCTTCGGGATGCTGAGGCAAAGCTCCGTGAAGGAAGGGGGTCACGCCTGTCGAGACTGTTGAGAACTCTGAATAAGAAGATGCTGGACAAAGAAGAGGACCATCCGCTCGTGGTAACTGCAAAGGATTATAATAAAAATTTGTCTGAGAAAGATACCATCATAGATGCCAATAGACTTATCAAGACTCGTCTGCAAGAGGTTCTCGGAGAAGTATTTGGACAAGACACATTGATACAGTATTCGGAAACTAATTTCCTTCGAATAGTGGAGAATCTCAGGTTATTGTTTTTCCCTGGTATTAGAACTGCGACGGAACCGGAAATGTTTCGCGGACTCGATCAGAATAGCCTTGGTTACAACAATCTTCTGTACCTGGCAACAGTTTTGGCCGAACTTACCGAAGACACGACCGAAGACCCGAAGTATGTCAGGCTCCTTTTGATTGAAGAACCTGAGGCCCATTTGCACCCACAGCTACAAATCAAATTAATGAAGTACCTTGAGGAGAAAGTCAAGGAAGAGAAAGTACAGGTTATAGTTACTACGCACTCTCCAGTGGTAGCCTCATCAGTCAGTCTGAATCATTTGATTCATCTGTCAGATGAATCGAGAGATTCTCCTCAAGCCGTAGCGATAGACAAATGCCGAATCGAACAGCAAAGTGCCCATTTCATTTCACGATGGCTGGATGTAACCAAATCGACGTTGCTCTTTGCGAAAGGAATCATACTAACCGAAGGGATCGCAGAGGCCATTCTTGTCCCCGAATTTGCAAAGAGAGTCATTCAAAAATACAACGAGCAGACAGATAGCAGATTACCTGCTAGCCTCGAGGAGGCAGGCGTTTCAGTGATCAATATGAATGGGATCTACTTCAAGCATTTCATGCAATTGTTTTGTGATGTTTTGGGATCAGATCACGAGGGCAAGCTTCCAGTCCGTTGTGCCGGAATTACGGACAAGGATCCATCCCGTAAGATTTCGGATGTCTTCCTATCCGAGGTCGTAGAAGGTAGAAATCCTGCCTTGGGATTGATCGAGTGTATTAATGGTTCTAGATGGGCTCGACTGTTTTGTAGTAGGTTCAAGACCCTTGAATTCGATCTGGCGATGGAAGGAAGTAACCGCAGATATATGCTTGAAGTTTTACGGCAGCTATGGCCCTCCAAGGGTAAGGTAAAGAAAGAAATGTCTTCTCTTCTCCAGCCTGCCGAACAAGAAAGTGTAAGGGAAAAAGCAAGAATAGCATCTATCCTGTTAAATCGGATCGAGGACGCGAAGGTTGGAAAAGGATATTACGCACAGGCATTGGCAAAGTATCTCGCGACAGAACCATGCGCATCCTTCTCCGTTCCTGAATATATCGGCAAAGCAGTGATCTGGGCTTGTGGAGGAAATCCCGATGCACTGCCCTGATATGATCGCGGCGGCTATCAGACAGATTTGTTCAAGTGACAGGGCATGTGTATCCTCCCTGACAAAATACCGAAAAGCGATATGCCGCGAAGCGAACAAATGCAAAATTTCTGAAAAGTCGGAAATTCAACTCAAATACATCCTATCACCAGTCATAAATAACATCTTCCTGAAGGCCTGTCCTGGAAGCGGCAAGACAGAGGTCGTTGGGCTGAAAGCCGCCTACGAATTCAATCAGTGGAAACAGAAAAATCAAGGGATTGCCGTTCTGACATTCACGAATAATGCTGCAGGCGTTATCGAGAAACGGGTTAGACAGTTCGTCGGATTAGAAAGGTCCACTTATCCTCATTTTATCGGTACCTTTGACAGTTGGCTGCACCGGTATGTCGCCCATCCTTTTTCATGCCAGGTAACAGGCTACATTGGCAGAATGGTCGATAACAAACATGATAAAAGCATCCGTTTGGTGGACGACAGCACCTCGGATGGCTGGATCAATAGCTATAAGTGCAACACTGGATTTTGCTATGTTCCCAAAGAAGGCTCTTCTATCCCCAAATTCATACCGTTATACGCGAACATGCTTCGTTACGACATCGAAAGGTCATGTTGGGAGATAAGGAACCCTACTTCGGAAAGCAACGAGTATGTCACTGATCAAGAGTATTTTGATTCTGTAGCATTCAGACACTTTCGGTCCGATAAGCCGTGGTTGACGCTGCAGCGCCTGCAGCAAGGCTTTGAAGAAATCAAAACGACATTCATGCGGGACGGATTCGCAACATACCATGATATAGAGCGGATTAGCTACCGCTTTTTGAAAGGGAAGCAAGGTTCGGCAAAGAGATTATCACATCGGTTTCCATTTATCATCGTAGATGAGTGCCAAGACCTATCATGGTCTCAGCTTGAGATTTTGAGACTGTTGTATCAGTACGGCACAATATTGCACTTCGTCGGAGACCTTAATCAGGCCATTTGGGAATTTCGGAGAGTAGATCCAAGAAAGGTACAGACCTTCGTTTCGGCAAACAATTTCGAATACCAAGAGCTTACAGATAACTTCAGGAGCTGTCAGCCCATAGTAAGTCTTTGTCAGAAGTTAATAGGTGGCGGTCCAGTTTGTGGAAAGGAGCGTACTCCTAAAGAACCTGCCTGTATCTATTTCGTATACAGAGACAAAGAAAGCATATCTAGTCTGCCCGCTCGTTTTGAAAAATATTTGAGAGACAATCTAGAGATAGATGTTGCCAAATCCGCTATCCTGGTGCGCGGTAAATCAATGGCGTACAGACTGAAGGCATTGAATCGGAGCGAGATTAAGAAATCGCAGGTTCAGCTCGCCATGGCGATACATTTGTGGAATACACAAAAAGCCGATCTCAAGGATGATGCATTGGTGCACTTGGGACAGTTCGTCTCTGCCAAATATTTCAAGGGCCATCGGTCAGATGCGCGCTCGCACTATCGCCCGGAAGGTATTAATTCGGCGATGAAATGGCGCCTTTTCCTTGCGCGCATTCTTGACAAATGTGTACAGGAGAGAACAGTCGGTGATCTCAATCAGACCTGGAGCTCATGGACACAATCAGTGCGGGATAAACTAGGCAACATAGTCATGCTATGTTTTCCGGTCTTGTCAGGTGCTACTGATCGCGATTCGAACGCGCCTGAAAAACTTGATGGATTCGTAGCTTTGAGAGGGAAGAAAAATGAACTTGTTAGCGATACATTAGCAGTGCAAGAAAAGAATCCCGCTAATCTGCAGATAGCAACAATACATAGCGTGAAAGGAAAAGAGTTCCATGCAGTTATGCTCGTTTCTTCTCCCGATAAAAGAGGAGGTAAGGGAGGACACTGGGCCGAATGGTTGGTGGACGCTCAGAGCGAACACGCACGGTTTGCTTACGTGGCGAGTTCAAGACCGAAGTACTACCTGGCTTGGGCCATACCTGCTTCGGAGAAAGGCAAAGACGAAAACTTAGGTCTTCTCCAGAAAATAGGATTTGTTTTTGAAGAGTTGCCTGAGTTGGAAAGCAGCGAAGGCAAAAGCGAGGCTCCAGCCAATGAATGAAAGAAAACAAAAATTGGAACTTACGTGGATCGGGAAGGAAAACAGGCCGAGGTTAGAACCGAGAATTCTTCTGGAAGACCCGGAAAAGTCCTATCGTGCTGCAAAGCCGATAAGTGACAGGGACATCTTCGATAACCGCCTCATCTTTGGCGACAATCTGCTGGCGCTCAAAGCCCTGGAACAGGAGTTTGCGGGGAAGATAAAATGCATCTTTATTGATCCGCCCTACAATACGGGCAGCGCTTTTGAGCATTACGATGACGGGATTGAACACTCTTTATGGTTGTCGTTGATGAGGGACAGGCTCGAGTTGCTGAAAATCCTCTTGCGCGAGGACGGATCGCTATGGATTACGATTGATGATAATGAAGCACATTACCTTAAAGTACTCTGCGATGAGGTGTTCGGACGCAAGAACTTCGTGTCTACGGTCATATGGCAGAAGAAGTACGCGCCAAAGTCTGACTCTAAGCAGTTTTCTGAATCTCACGACTTTATTTTGGTAATTGCAAAAAGAATAGACAGCTTCCAACTTCGAAGATTGCCTAAGACTGAAAAGCAAACAGGCAGATACACTAACAGAGATAGCGATCCTCGGGGGCCGTGGAAGGCAAGCGATACACTTCGAAACGAGGCGAGAGACTATGCAATATTTCCCGTTAGGTTGCCCTCCGGTCGCGAAGTGTGGCCTCCTCCCGGAACAAGCTGGCGATATACAAAGGAGAAGTTCGAAGAGCTCATTGCCGATAATCGAATTTGGTTTGGAGTCGAAGGAAATGCGCGACCCGCCTATAAGCGATTTCTTTCGGAAGTGACTGAGACGATTCCAAGTACTACCATCTGGGGATATGATGAGGTAGGGCACAACGACGAATCAAAGAAGGAAATGCGAAGCCTATTTGCTGACGATCTCTTTTCAACGCCAAAACCTGAAAGATTACTTCAACGCATTATTACTCTTGCTACGGCCCCCGGCGACATCGTTCTCGACTCTTTCGCCGGCTCCGGAACAACCGGCGCCGTCGCTCACAAAATGGGCCGTCGCTGGATCATGGTGGAGCTGGGCGAGCACTGCCATACTCATATCATCCCCCGCATGAAGAAGGTTATTGACGGCGAAGACCCCGGCGGAATCACCAAAACTGTCGATTGGAAAGGCGGTGGTGGTTTCCGTTACTACTGCCTTGCGCCATCGCTCCTCGAAAAGGACGGATGGGGCAACTGGATAATCAGCAAGGAATATAACGCGACAATGCTCGCCTCGGCCATGGCAAAGCACGAAGCGTTCGTCTACAACCCTGACGATGCGGTTTACTGGAAGCAGGGGAAGTCCACGGAAAAGGACTTCATATTCACTACCACTAACTTTATCACCATCGAGTACCTGGACAGCATCCACGAGGAGATGCAACCGGACGAGAGCCTCCTAATCTGCTGCAAGTCCTTTCAGGAAGCCTGTCAGGACAGGTACGAGAGCATCACTGTTAAGAAAATCCCGAATATGCTCCTTGGCCGCTGCGAATTTGGTAGAGAGGATTATAGCCTCAACGTCTCGACCGCGGACGTGCCCAATATGGAGACAACCGATGACGAGGGCGGTTTCGAGGCAGCCCCGGAAAAGACCGGAGGGAGGAAGCGCGTGACGAACCAGCTTGGTCTATTCGACAAGGGGGGTGAATAGATGAACCGAATCGCCGCCTCCATCAGAAACCGGTTGAGCCTGAGACCCCCTCAGGAGGAGAGCCTTCGCATACTTTCGGGTCTTGCTGACAGCCTATCTCTGCAAAAGAACGCTGATCTCGCGATAGAACTGGAGAAGGTGAAAAGCGCATACCCTACGTGCGCAGATTTCGAGCGGAAGTTTCCCTCCCTCTGCTTTGCGCTCGCTACAGGCGTGGGGAAGACCCGCTTGATGGGCGCCTTCATCGCATATCTTTGTCTCTCCAAAGGCATCCGCAATTTCTTTGTCCTGGCCCCCAACCTGACCGTCTACAACAAGCTCATCGATGATTTCTCCAACCCCTTGAGCCCCAAGTACGTTTTTCAGGGCATTGGCGAGTTTGTGCACAGGCGGCCCCGCATCATTACGGGCGACAACTACGAGGAGACGCGACAAGGGGAGCTCTTCAAGTACGAGACCCACATCAACATTTTCAATATAGGCAAAATCAACGCGGAGACGAGGAGCGGCAAGTCACCCCGCATCAAGAGGCTGGGTGAGTACCTGGGCGATTCCTATTTCAACTATCTCTCAAACCTTGACGATCTAGTGCTTCTCATGGATGAGTCCCATCACTACCGGGCAGACAGAGGCATGGAGGTCATCAACGAGCTGAACCCCATTCTTGGCCTCGAGCTTACGGCAACGCCCCAGGTCGAACGAAGCGGCGGCGCAATCAAGTTCAAAAACGTTGTGTACGAATACTCCCTCGCCAGGGCGATCAGGGACGGATTCGTGAAAGAGCCGGCCGTGGCAACACGGAGAGACTTCGACCCCTCCCCTTATACACCCGAAGAGCTGGATCGGATAAAGCTCGAAGACGGCGTACGTCTCCACGAGGATACCAAGGTCGCCCTCGATATCTACGCCAGGGACGCGAATGCCGCGCCAGTCAAGCCTTTTGTCCTTGTTGTTTCCCAAAGCACCGAGCATGCGGGGAAGCTGAAAGAGATGATCTGCTCCCCGGGGTTCTTTGACGGGCGCTATGCCGACAAGGTGATGGAAATCCACTCGAACCAATCGGGAGGGGAGAAGGACGAGAATGTTGCTAAACTGATTTCCCTGGAGGATGCCCTGAACAGAATCGAGATCGTCATTCATGTGAACATGCTCAAGGAGGGCTGGGACGTCACGAACCTCTACACCATAGTCCCTCTGCGGACCGCAACTTCCATGACCCTACGAGAGCAAACCATAGGGAGGGGGCTACGCCTCCCTTATGGGATAAGAACGGGCGATGACAAGGTGGACAAGCTCACCATCGTCGCACACGACAAGTTCCAGGAGATTGTCGACGAGGCGAACAAGCCGGATTCGATCATCAGAAAAGAAAATATTATTACCATCGACCCGGAGGATCTCAATCAGCCGAAGGAGGTTCTGACGGTCGTCTCCTCCTTTGAACGTAAGATCCAAGAGGAACAGCGCCGCATAGATGCCATTGCGGAGCCTGAGGAGAAGCAGAAGGCCCAGGTTAGTCTGGAGGCCAGAAAGGCCGTCTTTTCAGCTCTTCCGGAGATGAGTAACGAGGTGAAGAGTGTAAGCGAGTTGAAGACCGATGAGATCAAACGGATCGCCTACGAGAAGATCAAGGAAAACGTTCTTCAGTCGCCACAACAGTACCTCTTTGCCAATGAGATAATTGAGGAGGCGCAAGCTGCGTACGACGCGCTCGTCGATGAATTCGAGGGTAACATCATAGAGATCCCCAGGATTCTGGTCACCCAACGGGCCGAGATAAGATCCGGCTTTCACGAATTTACCCTCGACACGAAGAATCTCAATTATCAGCCGGTATCAGAAGAGATTCTGGTGAAGAAACTGCGGGAACAGGAGAACGGCATCGATATCGTCATAGGAACGGGCCGCATAATCATCGACACCCCGGAGAACATCATCGTCAACGAGATGATGAACTTCCCTGAGATAGACTATGATGAGCAATCGGGGTTGATGTTTTCATTGGCGGGAGAGGCGATCGAGAGGTTTGCTTCCTACCTGAACGAAGACCAACTGATGAACGTCGTCCAGTACCACAAGAAGGAGATTGCCCGCTACATATACTCGCACATGATGGAGCATTTCTACTGCGAGAGCCCTGTTTTCGAGACCCCGGTGGTAAGGCCCTTCACGAGGATAGAGGAGCACAATTTCTCGAAGTATACGACTGACGCCATCCACGCATATACTGAGACGATTGTACCGACCAGCGCAATTCCGTCGAAGGTATTCACGGGGTTCAAGAAGGCCTGCCATGATTGCTATAAATTCGACTCTAAGACGGAGAAGGACTTCGCCATTATCCTGGAGAACGATACGGCCGTTTTGAAGTGGCTGAGGCCGGCGCAAAGGCAGTTCAGGATCTACTGGAAGCATAACACGAGGCAGTATCACCCCGATTTCGTCGTAGAGGCAGGGAACGCGATCTTTATGGTGGAAACGAAGAAAGAAGGCGACATGGAGACCGTAGATGTCCAGGAGAAGACGATGGCTGCCCTTCTTTACTGCAAACACGCCACGGATTTCACCTCCTCCAACGGCGGCAAGCCCTGGAAGTACCTCCTCATCCCGCATAACGCCGTCATGACCAACATGAGCTTCGGGACTCTGGCGAAACAATTCGAGGTGGCGCAGGCATGAAAACAACTTTCAAAAAGATAGCCAAAAGTTTGACCGGTATCTCAACACCGGTATTCGGGGTATCATGGACACCTCCGGAAAGCGACAGAGAGGTTGTCAGAAAACTCGTTGTGTTCTTCGAGGATCGAAGGGCATTGTACAATCCTTACGACCTGGAAACACCCCACTGGGTCGTAGAATCCGTTCTGGAAATAAGAAAACAACTGACCGAAACCATAGCCTCAGTAGATCGGACCTCTGATATTGTGCCACATTTGAGGGCGATGAGAGCCGCATGTCGCAAGTTCATGGATGAAGCCGAAAGAAAGAGACACGGCCGCCATCCGCGCTATGGTTTTGACGACATCTTCACTGCCCTCGGGGAAATGAGGGCAATCCTGGGAATTCATATAGGCCAGCTTTGTGTGAAATATGGGATAGACATCGAAGGAGAACTATCTTCTATCCTCCCTATTGACGATGATACGAAGAAGGAGGTGAAGAATACGCATGAATCTCCGCTTGACCGGGAAGTCTAGTGGCTGAAGCCAAGAATAACAAGGCCGAGCTGGTCATTGACAAGAGCTTTTTGGATGGGGCGTCCCCGGCCCGTTTGGCAAGCACGGGCACTGAATGCCGATCGAGCGGGATATGAAGCCGAACAAGAAGCACCATTTGCGCCGCGTTATGTGCACCAATGGGTTAGAGCTTCTTATATTGATTTGTCCTAATTCTTCTTTGTATTTCGCGCAGGGCCGCTCCGACAGCATATTCCTTATTGCCACCCGGAATACTTGTAATCACTTGGTTCCCGCAGTGCTCGCAAATGAAATCGGTGCGAGATGTGTCATGGAAGCGACGGCATGAGCTATCGTCGTACACAAGCTGTGCATCGCAATGAGGGCAAAAGCACCACAGGCCAAAGATGTTATTATGAATCCATGACCACCGCCACTTCGCACCGTAAAGGAAGTCTTCGGTGTAGCTTTCAAGTTCGGAAGGGCTTTCAGGGCGAAAAGCGCGAATAATGTTCAAGATGCCTATGAGAGCGAAGACGATAGTGACCAACAAAACCCAGCCCGGGATTAGATACGATGATGTCAGACCCCTCCAGGCCCAAATGACGGCCAGCCAGAGCCAGCCGAGGATCTTTAGGGAGAAATTGCGTAACGGCGGAATGGCGGACAAAATCATGCCGCCTACGACCGTGCCGATAATCGCGTTTCTAAGTGAATGGGATTCCTTTTCCGCTATGTTCGTTTCCTTAAGAAGTAATTATAAAGAGGAAATACTGTAGGCCCTGGAAAAGGCAGAAAATCGGCCAAAGCGGGAATGACCTCAGTCGATAGTAACTTCCATGTACGCCTTTCCGTTATCGTTCTTCCCGAATTCGACGAGAATCACACCATCGTTTCGGGTAGTTATACACTTTCTTTCCTTCGTTTCACCATTTCGTTTCTTCACGTTCCATCCTTTTGCCTTCTTTGAATAACGATCAGTCGCGCTTGTATCACAGAAGCGGCCATCGGACACGATGACCAAATATGGGCTAATTTTTTCGAATAGGGAGTCAGAGAACCCCGACTCTCGGCCATGGTGGGGTGCTAATATGATATGAGCACCATCAATCGCGCTCACAAATGCATCATCTGCCAGAAGTTCATTCCAGCAAGCAGGCTCGTTGTCTCCCGGGATCAGCATCTTTACCGATTCGTGGCTAATTACGGTCACAATGCTATGATTGTTAATGTTTGACTTAGCGCAATTCTTCGGAACAAACATCTTGACGTTTACCCCCCCATTATTCTCAGCCTTCAGAGGGTTTTCGTTGTCGGCGATCGGTCTCGTGTAACGCTTGTTGATTTCCAGGTACTTATCAATAATCGTCTTATCGCCGTCGCGGTTCGCTTTTCGAACATCTTCTTCAGTCAGGTGGTTAGGTCGCCAGAGACATCGCGGCGATAACGCATCAAAGTTTGCGATATCGTCGAGGTGATCACGATGGGGGTGAGTTATTACGACACCGTCCAACTGCTGCACCTTATATTTGTTCTTCAAATGGAGAAGAGGACTAAATTCCTTATTTGTCCCATAAGATCCCGCTCCAAGATCGAACACAATATGCTTATTCAAAGTCTTCAGATACATTCCGTGGCCGTGTTGAACATCCCAAAATACAAATTGAATCATTCGACAGCCTCCCCTTTCCTTGTTTCGAGGGCCAAAAAGCTATAAAGAGCATACTTTACTCTGTAGTTTGCAAAACGGAAGTATCGCTTAACGAATAAGGCCAAAACCGAAAGAGCGGCAAGCCCGATCCAAAATAGAGGCCATGCAGCAATGGTGATGACGACACCTAAAACTTGAAGCGAAGCAGGGGCAACCATCCGGCAAAAACAGCCAACGGCCAAAAGAAGAAGACCGACAGTCATACCGCGATAGAAGCCCTCCCGATACACGTACACGTCACGTTCCGCCACCTTACCGTGTTGCAATACGAAGTGGTCCGCGATGTCATAGATAAGGGGTCCAGAGAGCTGTTGGGTCCGGTCTAACCCAGCAACACTACAGGCGGCATCGTTAAGCACCGCCCTTATTTCGGCGGGGATTACGGAATCTATTGTATTTTCAGGTCGCCATCTATTCCTACTGTAGACACTATTCGCGATAGCCTGTATGAAGTGCCCGAAGATGTATGCTGCAGCCAGGAGCACAATCCATCCACCGGTCGATAGGGTAGTCAAGTTCTGGTCTGAAGGAAGCAAGAAGGTCCAAAGAAAGAAATAACAGCCAGCCATTCCGGTAGCACCGGGAAAGATGTACCCTAAGACCTCGTATAGTGAAAGCTGAACAAGATTCAAGTCTTACTCAATCCTTGCATCTGCTGACCATTTATATATCTACTTATCTGCTATTGAATAACATCGGCAAGATCGTATTTCAATAGAAACTCTCACAGGTAATAGGACATTTCTATGTTGCAGAAGGAGGACAGTATCACTTTGCGGTAACATAATATTCTTACGGACATTCTTAAGGCATTCTTCGCCCAATCCTGGCCCGATCGCTCAGTTGTATAACCAACCGAATGCACAAATTCCCTAAAGAAGATCTGGGCGCTGCTGGACAAGTTTTAGCACAATGAGCACCCCTTCAGGCAAGTCCAGAAAGAATAATCGAATAGGGCCGGGGCAAAAACATGCTGACCATCCAGCTGATAGCAGATGTCACAAGCGCGAGGTGAAAACATTTCCGGTTGCTCTCCCGCCCACGATTCAGACATGGCGCACCTGGTGTTCAACAGCTATGTTTTCTTTTCTTGAACAGCTTCGAAAAGCAGCGGCAGATTTCTATCTATGCTGCGCTCCATCACCCGACGCTACCTGTTCTTTCTCCATTTCGTCAACCGTTTCCTGCATTCCTCCAAAGGCAGCCAGCTACCGCCGCTTTGAAGTAGCTTCTCCAGACGATCGGCGGCAACAAGAGGGCTGATTAAACGGTGGTTGATCAGCGTGTCTATCATCCACAGTATACCGTGAACTTCTACTCCCTGGGATTCAGCCTGGCGTCGGAGAAGACCGTCGCCAGAGAGAAGCACGCCCCGGGTTTGTAAGGAGAGGAGAAGCACTGAAATATCCTCGACGCTCAGTCCTGGAGAAACTTCGGTCTTCATCCTTGCTATTTCAGCCATGGTTTCAGCGCCAATAGCCTCTATTATCAACTTTCCCCTATCAACGAATGTCTTTAGTCTCGTCTTTTGATGCCTCCGATTGATCTCGCGCCATACAAAGGAGGTTGTCGTAAGCTTAAAATCGAGACTACACCACTCTTCCTCCAAATTGCATTCAAACATGTCGATCAGTATCCCGGCATCGTGAACGACGATCGTCATGAAAAATCGCGAAGTCTGTGTTTGAATTCTGTGAATGGTTCATCAAGTAGCCCAGCCGCTTTGCTCTCGCTGATCGTATTCTCGACAGCGGCACGCAGCACAAGCTGTTCGAACCGGCTCGATACCTCCGAACCCTGATAGTCGCCGGGTTCCCCATGGCGTCGCCAGCCAGCCGCATTGTAGGCCTTGAAAAAGCGATGGTACAACGTCTCCTCAATGAGTTCGAGGTCATACGCCCGGTGGACGATGGCCGCAATGGACACACCCCACCGGCATTTGAGATCTATCAACTCAGCCAAAGTAATGCGATGTCTGTACCCTCCCCACTCGGACTCGAAGGGCGACCGCGGCATAAGGACGGCCCCAGCAAAGCGATTGCAGGACCTCTCCTGATCCCTGGATAAGCTGCACGTTGGACGAACCAACAGGTGAGCGACTTCATGCATCGCAGTAAACCGCTTGCGAGGCAGATCGCCGTTCAGCCACGCCGCAACGACTATGACCGGGTGGCTATCGGCCCAGCCCGAGAAACCGTCAAAACTCTCGGGGGCATCGACAGTAAGGGTTTTGATGCCATTGCTCTCGAGCATTTGCATAACATTGGGTAGAGGATCGTTTCCCAGATTCCAGTTTTCTCGAAGAGTTTCGGCTGCATCCTCAGCCTGTTCGGGGCTCATCACCTCTGAACGTCCCAAGGGGTTCTCAAACACTCCGGTCAACCCCAGTATCTGTTCGATTTCGAGATACCGTTCAAAAAAGTCAAGAGCCTGTTGCCTTATCGATTCCTCGAGCTTGGCGGACAGTCTTGCTTTCTTTCGAAATTCAACACCATGAAGTTCCACCGTGAATGGACGAAAGAAGAAGTCTAAGGGCTTGTCCAAGACGTCGGCGATCGCTATGAGCACCTCGTCTCCAGGCATCATATCTCCACGCTCATAGCGGTGAAGAGCATTGTATGATACTTTTCCACCGGTAGCTTCTGCCAATTCGCGAAGCGAAAGGCCTTGCATGAGCCTCGCCTGCTCAAGCCGACGTCCAAAAGTCTCTTTCAGGTCCTCTTTGCTCATCTTAGCCTCCTTGTTTCTGTTTCTGGCTTTCTGAGAACCATCAAGGGGGTCTTGATGTTGACAAAATACTACTTAGATGTTATTTTGTCAACATGCAATATGCGAATCTCCCAAGTTGGGACGAAATGAGTTGTAGTGAGGCTGAAGCAAGGAGAGGTAGAATAAGTCAGACAGCGCGCGTGGCAAGAGAACTACTTTCTTCGTTCTGACTGAGCGAGAATCTCCTTGACAAGAGATGGATGAAAGTTGACAATTTTGCCCATATATAGTGGCGACGGCCATATATGCCACAATATATAGTGTTCAAGAGGGAGAGTTGTGTATCATGGCTTGAAGCTCAGATAGAAAACGAGGCCTCAAGATGTTCCAGCATCCTGAGGCCCTAAGGCCCATCACGAGGGCGATGGGCGCTTGAACGGATATGATCGGTGCGTCTTTTTCAATTAATCATCATCATAGCGTCGTGTCAAGAAAAACCGGCCCTCTAAAGGAGGTGTCTGACACGATGTCCAAAACATTCAAACCAGGCCAACCAGCCCCAAAATCAGGTCTGTACGGGATCGTCGGCCCGCGCGGAGGCAACACCGGTGAAGAGCGCACTGTAGTAAAAGGTGAGCCTTTTCCACCCACCCCGCGGAGAGGTGATAGCTACACCCTGGATGAGGCAGCTCGTCACAGATCCAAGAAATGACGGGCATTCCTGTTTGCGCCGATGAGGCGGCACCCTGAGGCCGCCTCATCCTTCTTCACGTCAAAGGCACAGAGCCTTGAAAGCCTTCAAAAGGAGGATCGGCGGATGAAAAGTCATAGAAGGCTATTAACGCAACGAGCGAGGAGGCAAGATTTACATGCACAAGGTAACCTTTCATCCAATCGGCAACGCTGACTGCTGCAGAATTGATCTCGAGAATGATAAGAAGCTGCTTTTTGACTATGCTCAGACGCGATCGGCCGACGAGGACGACCCGCGGATAGACTTAGCAGAGGAACTGCGGCAAGACCTTAAGGCAGCAAAAAGGGACTACTTCGACATCGTCGCCTTCACGCACGCGGACGAAGACCACATCAAGGGTTCATCGGAGTTCTTCTACCTGGAGCATGCGGCCAAATACCAGGGTGATGGTCGCATAAAGATTCGGGAACTATGGGTACCTGCGGCAATGATCATAGAAGAGGGTTCTGATGGCGAGGCCCGGATCCTGAGAGCAGAGGCACGACACCGGCTCAAGAAAGGGACCGGCATAAGAGTCTTCTCCCGTCCTGAGAGGTTGAAAGAATGGCTCGAGAAAGAGGGTCTGTCTCTCAAAGATCGGCAAAGTCTTATCACGGATGCGGGACAGCTTGTCCCCGGCTTCAGCAAAGGTGCCGATTCTGTCGAATTTTTCGTACACTCGCCCTTCGCGACCTCGCAGAACGGCAGACTCGTAGATCGCAACGAGGACTCGCTAGTCCTACACGCCACGTTCTTCTCAGGTTCGACTGAGACCAAGATGTGGATTATAGGCGATACCGCTCACGAGGTGTTGACGGACATGGTCGACATCACGGAGAGCCATGACCGGGATGAGCGCTTGCGGTGGGACATATACGACATACCTCACCACTGCAGCTACCTGGCCATCGGTCCCGAGAAGGGGAAAGACAAGACGGAACCCGCAGAAAAGGTAAAATCGCTCATGGGCAAAGGCGCCTTGGGCGGACTCCTGATCTCCTGCAGCGATCCCATCCCTAACAATGACGACAATGATCAACCACCGCACAGGCAAGCTGCCAATTACTATAAGGAGGTGGCCAAGGATATTGGGGGGCAGTTCAAAGTAACAATGGAACACCCGAAACCCTCCAAACCTGAACCCATCATTATCACCGTGGACAGATTCGGAGCCACGTTTAAGAAAAGCCTTGGAGGCGGTTTTATCACAGCTGTTTCGAGGCCTGCGGCACGGGTCGGGGGAAACCATGCCTGAGAACTTCATGTTGGCCCCCGGGGACTTGGTGGACAGGGCAGGCCTGAAGGTATTGAAGTCCTTGCAGGTTGCTGATGCCGCGGCGGGCCATCCGTATGTAAAGCTTGTGGAGTGCCGCAGAAGACCGGAAAACGGCGAAGAAGTCCTCGTGATGGATATTGATGTCGAGACGTGTCAGAAACCGGTGTACGACATCAGGAGCACCGAGCGAATTGCCATTCATTTCTTTCTGGATGATAGTGAGCCTGAGGTGACCGCGCTGAGGGATGATTTCCCCACCGATGTACCTCATCGCAAGCTCTCACGGTCCAAAAGACCGGTCGCGCTTTGTCTATATGAAGAACCATACGCGGAGTTGAAGCTCCATTGGACTCCGCACCTCTTTCTTGAGGATATCAGAGGATGGCTGGCCCGTACTGCCCGGAATGAGGCACATCAATCGGACCAGCCTCTCGAACCTTTGCTTGGCGGTAGGCCCGTGAGGTTAGTAGTTCCTTCGAACCTTCTCGCATCTCCGGAGGGCGGCGAACCGCTGATAATTCGAAGCATCGACGGGGGTAACGGAAGTATGACACTCGTCGCAGAGTGGATGTCGAGAACACAAGCATCTCGACAGGACTTTCGGTCTGTAGTCCTTGTCGTTAGAGCGGAACCGCAGGTCCACGGCGTCATCCACTCTCAACCTGCCACTGTTGCCGATCTCCACAAGTTTTTATCGCAGACGGCCGTGGATCTGATCGGCTACCTTAGGAGACAGCTGATTGAGTTGAAGAACAACGAGAGTTACGCAGACCTCCTTGATCTGCACGTCGTCTTGGTGGCCTGTATACCGGTCATGAGGACGGAGGGGACTCCACCCGAGAACTCGGACGTATGGGCTTTCGCGACAAACGATACAATTAAGACTTTAGGTGTCAAAACGGGCGTCTGGAGCCTGCAGGATGGCAGGATAGGAGCTCTCATTATCCCGGACGAAACAAAACAGGGGGCCGACGCCGAGATACACATGCTCAGCCCTGTCTCTTTGATGTCCAAGGACCGGGCCGCCATGCTCAATGGACTTGATAGGGCTGACAACAGACACTTTTTGCTGGTAGGGGTAGGCGCGCTAGGATCTCAGCTGTTCATGAACTTGGTTCGTATGGGTTACGGGCCTTGGACCATCATCGACGATGATTGTCTACTGCCTCACAATCTGGCCCGTCATGCCCTTCTGCGGGGTCATCTCGGCTTCTCGAAGGCCCAGATGCTCGCTGGGGAAGCAAATGGTTTGATAGATGGCCAACAGGTCGCAGAGGCGCTCACCGTAAACGTCCTCGAACCCTCTGCGGCCGAAAAAATAGCAGATCGCTATGAGAAGGCGGATATCATAATCGACGCGTCCACGTCACTTGCTGTTGAACGCTATTTGGCAAGGGATGTCTCTTCTTCGGCCCGCCGCATCTCGGTCTTCTTGAACCCCGCTGGCACAGACTCCGTGATGCTTGCAGAAGACAGCGAACGAAGGATCACAGTGGACTGTCTCGAAATGCAGTACTACAGGGCCCTGATAAACGAGTCCGATCTCAACAGACATCTGGAGACACAAACAGGGACGATACGGTACGCCCGGTCTTGCCGGGACGTCAGCCTAACCATACCTCAGGATTCAGTAGCCTTACTTTCCGCAGTCTGTACGAAAGGCATTCGACATGCGACAGCGACGCAGGACCCAAGGATTCAGATCTGGCGGGCGGGACCTGATTTTGCTATCGAGGCCATTTCCATCCCGGTTTACGAGGTGGTGGAGCATCACATAGGCGCGTGGACCCTGTATACGGATGGTTGGTTGTTGCAGAGAGTTCGACAATTCCGAGAGGGGAGACTACCAAATGAAACAGGAGGCGTATTGATCGGTGCCCACGACATGCAACGACGGAACATCTATGTTGTCGACATGATGCAGTCTCCCGCTGACAGCGTGGAATGGCCTGCCGCCTACATCAGGGGGTCCGAGGGATTGCTGCAGCGTGTCAAGGAAATCCGAAGCATGACGGCCAACAACCTTGAGTATGTGGGCGAGTGGCATTCTCATCCCTTTGGTTGTTCCGCCTCTTTAAGCGAGGATGATGCAAGAGCTTTGGCGTGGCTGCAAGAAACGATGAGCAGCCAGGGTTTTCCAGGAGTCATGTTGATTGTAGGTAACGCGGGCGAATGTTCCTGGAGTCTTGCCGAGGTCCTGCAATGACAGATACGAAACCGATCGGGCTCTGTCTCTCCGGGGGCGGCTCGCGGGCCATAGCCTTTCACCTCGGCTGTCTTCGTTCTCTTAACAAGCTGGGTTTGCTGGACAAGATCAGCGTCATCTCGGCCGTTTCCGGCGGCTCGGTTATCGGCGCCATGTACACCTTTTCCAGTGACTCGTTCGACGAGTTCGACACCCGAGTCGTGAAGCTGCTTAAAAAAGGTCTGGTGCTACCCATCGCCAGGGAACTTCTTTTATCGCCCATGCTGCTCAAATCCTTGGCGACTGTTTTCACATCCGGCATTACGGCCATTCCTTGTCGGTTACTCGGCCGGCAGCCGATGAGAAGATGGGCCAGCAGAACGGATGCGCTCGAAAGAGCCCTAGATCGAGGACCGTTCAAGGGTCTGTTCATCAACTCCGAGCGGAGGGCAGGCATGGACATCGTCATCAACGCATGCGAACTCAGGACCGGAAGCGCCTTTCGCTTCGGATCCAGAGAATCCGGATGTTGGCGCTATGGCCGCCTGGCTGAGAATAACGTTCCCCTGGCGCACGCCGTAGCGGCCTCAGCGGCATATCCGATCTTTCTCCCCGCCTTGGACCGGACCTATTCGTTCGTGAAAGCAGGCGTGACTTCGGAAAACCGCGTTGTCCTAGCGGATGGAGGCCTCTACGATAATCTGGGAACTACTTGTGTGGAGCCCGAGAAAGACGAAAAGTATAGTACTAATGTATTCTCCCCTCCGTACATAATCTCCTGTAACGCCGGTTATGGCATCTTCATCGATGACATCGTACCATACGGGTTCTTCAGTCGTGTCACAAGAGCCTTCGAGACGGAGCACAGAAAAGTTCAGGACGCGGCGATGAAGAGGCTATTTGAATTTTCGAAGAACCACCAAATAAGCGGTTTTGTTCTAGCCTATCTCGGGCAGCAGGACAAGGCCCTACCATCACCGCCGACAGACCTTGTTCCGCGAGAGGAAGTCGACTATCCTACCAATTTCTGCGCCATGACGGATGAGAAGATAGGACGCTGTTCAAAGAGAGGAGAGCAGCTGATGACCCTCCTGATCGACGCATATTGTCGTGAACTAAGGCAGACATGAATAAGGTCGCGACTTCGGAGTCTCGTCGGTTTTGTTGTCCCATCGAGAGCCAACCTTGTAGATTCTTCGGAAGGAGCCGGTGGATGGTCTTGCCGATCTTTTCTTCTGACACCGAGCTGAAATCAATCATGCTCCGCAGTGACCAACAGGAAGTCTCGAAATATACAACAGCGGGGCGCTCGTTCCGCTACTAATTTGCTCCTTCCTACTATCGATATACTTGTTTTTCTTCTTGCACATCCCTCTTTCAGATGGTTAGACTAGCAGGAAGGCAGGAGCTGCCTAATCGCGGATGGTGTGTGCGCTGGTGCAAGCCTTGAAAATAGGACCTACTTTAAAATGAAAAGAAACCGGACCTCAACTCGATTCAGTCCATCAGATTTTATGAGGGCACGGCGCCCCGAGTTGTTTTCAGATACCGTGCTCGCAGAAGAGGCGGTACCGGATCGAAGTCAATTTGAATACCATCTCGAAACTCTAACGCAGCGGAAGGAAGAGATTAGGTTCGAGCACTTCTGCCGTCGCTTGGCGGAGAAAGAGCTCTGTCCGAATCTCCTTCCGCAAACTGGTCCTACCGGAGGGGGAGACAGCAAGGTTGATACGGAGACCTTCCCCGTAGCCGATATTATTGCAGAACGCTGGTATGTGGGTGACTCTAGGCGGGCGGCCCAAGAGCGGTGGGCCTTCGCGTTCAGCGCCAAGCGACAGTGGCGCCCGAAGGTTCAAGACGATGTCCGTAAGATAGCTGGAACCGGGCGTGAGTATACCCTGATCTATTTTATGACGAATCAAGCAGTTCCTGACCGCGAGAGAGCTGTCGTCGAAGATGCCTTGCGAAAGCAATACGGAATAGAGGTCCGTATACTCGACCGTTCTTGGATTGTTGATAAGGTAATCCAGAATAGGCGTTGGGACGTGGCATATCAAACGCTCGATATCCAACCCCCACATCCGAACTTGAAATCGATCCCAGGACCCTTGGATGTCGAGAGGCAAAGTGACCTTGACGAGCTCGATCATCTAATTGAAGAGTCAGGACGATATCAAGGCTTGGAATACCAATTAGTTGAAGATTGCTTGCAAACTGCTTTGCTTGCGCGAGGTCTGGGTCGTTCCCGGGTAGAGATTGACGGTCGATTTGATCGAGCTGAGCGTATTGCCCGCGAGCGAGGCGACATGAGGCAACTTTTTCGAATTCTGTATCAGAGGGCCTGGACGGCAAACTGGTGGTTCGATGATTTCGCTGAATTAGACCGGCTTTACAAGGTAGCGGAACCTCTCGTAATCGACTCTGAAATCGTTTGGGATCTTGAGAAACTAGTTAATTTGTGGCAGGTTGCAAACGCGTGGAGGCTCGCTAAAGATACGAGTGAAGAAGACTGGGCAATACACAGTAGGAAACTGCGCGAGGCCTTACTTCATCACGCAGAAAATTCAGCCAAACCAACCAGTGCACTATGGGCGCGTACAGAACTGGTCTTGATGGACTTGACCGAGGCGGTGATCCACACGGAGCGACTACAAGGTTTACTGGCGTCGATATCTGACATATTGAAGGAGGCAGAGGAACATGCCGATTATCCTGCCGAATCCATCGTTCAGATCGTTGAGGAACTTGGTCAAAGAGTGGGCGGTGACGAGACTTATGATGGACTCATAGAGGAAGTGATTCAGTTTCAAGCAAAGCGGGTCAGCAAAGCAGAGCAAGGACGTATTCGTCTGTTACGGGGTTCACAGAAGCTCAAAGCAGGCAAGACGTATGAAGCCATAGACCAGTTCGCTAAGGCTCAAGGTCTCCTTGCCCAGGAAGAGCATAAGGACGAATTCGTGCGAGCATTGGCGGGAACAGCATTAGGTTACGAGGCAGCCGGCCTTCTTTGGGCTGCACGAGCAAATCTGGTCGTAGCTCTGGACCGCACGCTTCATGAGTTCTACAAGGATGGGCGGATACCTCCTCAATCTTTGACTCTGTTGCGGAAGCTGGTTTGGGTGGAGCTTCAACTGGGACGCGTACCTTGCGTGTTGATATGGATTGAATGGTTGGAACTCGTCAGCCATGCTATCAATTTGGACGCCGACGTTTTGAAACAAATAGAAGAAGAATTTTATTTGATGGACACAATCCTGGGGATTTTGATCCTGAGGACGGCTTACGAAGATTGGCCCGCGTTAGATCGCGTGGCTGGTCTCTTGGAGCGACTCTCCCTTCTAATGTCACGGGGTGCTGCTCTGTTTTCCCTGGGACACGAGGATAAATTCAGATCGGAATACAAGGAGACCGGGGATCTAGATTACTTCTTTTCACTTTGGTTAAACCAACCCGCAGCAGATGACTTGCCGACTGAAGCGCAATGGCTCCTCCGTGGGACCATAGCCATGAAAACCGCTATTCTTGGTAGCGAAGTTGAATTGGTTGCTGATAACAATACCACCTCCATCCTTCTAGGCGAAGCGATACTGGCATTCTTGGAGGCCTTTTTGTCTACTGTTATCAAGTTGCAGGGACACTATTCGATGCGCCCCTATCTCAGGATAGAGGTCCGACAGAGTGGAAATGCCGCCATTCCTTTCGTTTACGAGGTCAAAGAGGACGAGTATGGCGAAACGATAATCGTTATAACTCACCCGGAAGTGCCTGCCAGCATTTTGGTGCAAGATTCCAGTTATCAAGGGGCTTTGATAGGGCTGTTCGCGGAATTCATTCGGCAGCTACAGATATCATTCTCGTTAGAATCACTTAAAGACATCTTTTCCAAGGACCGCGCCCAGGACCGCGCATTTTGGGCTAGTTTGTCCCCCATAGCCCTTACTAATATATTGACTGACAATCCTAAGTATCACATAGGGGATTGGATGAATGACTCGCTTATTGAAAGTCTTGCACAATTACGCCCAGCGCCATGGAAGGGACCAACAAGACCTGATGCGTCGGCAGATAAGAAACCTGGGGCCCCGTTAGTCTTTGCTGATGGACCTCCGCCCGCAGGCTTATTTGGTGTTGATGGACTCAAGCACCGCGATCTCCAGATTTTGTCACCCATTAATATGGCTTTATGGGACCGGGCACAATGGCGCGGGCTTGGATTCGCCGTCTTGCCAGGCAATCCGCCTATACCCGAGTTAATCTTGATTTTCGAAGATCAGGAAGCAGGAGCGAAGATCTTTCGTGGATGGCAAAAGCGTTTAGGAGAGGTGGATCAAGAAGAATGGATCGGTCTGACTCTAATCACGGGTATCAGCAAAGCACACCCATCTCATTACCGGCTCGCCATCAGTGTGAATGAAGATTACTTGACACGCATCAATAAGCCTAAAGGCCCGTTTGCGTTAGTCTCTCGTATGCAGGACATGACGCCGGCGGATAACACGAACGTAAATCGTTTTCTATATTTTTATGAGAAAGCGGGGCGATATCGTTTAACTTATAATTTGTATGCACCGACTCAGGTTGTCACATCGCCGTATGCAAACAATATCTTCCTTGAAAAAAGACGGCTCCGCATAGTGCCCGCGTGGCAAATTGGGCCCAATGATCCAGCGAGTGTAGCACTCAAGGGGATCAAAGACCCTTTGATCCCAGCAGGCGTCACCGATCCACCATTCTTAAAGGTGCTGAAGCGGTTTCTCGTGGCAAATTAAAACAGATACCTTAGAGAGGCGATTTCACATAACTCAGTCGTTTTACTGGCTTGAGCCCGCGTTTCAAAGTCTGATGTTATCGTCTTTCGGTGGCAACCCACACTTTCGCCCGACGGCCTTCGTGCAAGGCCTCAATTTGCTCGACCGAGTTGTCCGTGGCTTTTACAACCGGCGGCCCAAGCGACGCAGATAGGACATTGTCGTATCGTATTGTATCATGCTTTGATAGGAAGTGAGGACATAGGCCCAAATCCACCACCTCCTCTCCCTCTGATCCCATGGCACCTCCAAGGAAGGCGGATCGATCTCGCATTACGCTAAAACAGGTATCAAAAATGTCATCTTGCCTACAGATCTCTCATCCAGGTATGCTTTGGGCCCCCTACAGCGGCAGTTTTGGATAAAGCTCTCCCTTATCGCTCTCATTCGTGCTCGTCGTTCTTTTAAAAAAGGGCTTTTGTACCATCAACCCGATGCATAGCCAAGCTCCATGATTCGCATCCGTGCCTTGATCAGTATGGTAAAAGAAGGATGATCCCCGGCCAGGCGGATAGAAAGTTCCCGCGCATGTTCCATCACCCTTCCGGGAAGGTTGATGAGATGGAAGCGTATGGCCTTCATTCTTTTGACTACCCATGAATCTTTGAGAACGAGGTTCTTCATGGCAGTATTGAGATTGTGAGCAAGGACCATGATTGACCACCAGGCGGCATTTTCACCGAACTTGCCCGAAGGGAGCTTTCCTCCCGCAAGATCGTCTTTCATGACAGCATGGGCTTCTTCGGATTTGCCGCACCGTTTATGGTGCCAGTGGATCAGCTCTTCTCCTTCCCACTTCATGTTCGTGACGATGCCGAAGAGCTTATACTGGATGGCATCGAAGGCGATGGTCTGGAAGGGGAGATAATCCATGCCGGGAAGAAGAGGTTGCTTCAGCTTCTCCCGTATGGCCAGATAGCGGTAGGGTTGTCCCTTCTTCGTGGTACATTCGGCGTTAGGGACAAAACAGACCTCGGCCCATTCCCCGGTAATCTGTCCCTTCTTATCATGGAGGGGATGCCACTCGTCCGCCTCACGGACCGCTTTTTTGAATTCAGGCGTGACATCCGCACCGATGGCAAATTCAATTCTGCCGAAGCGGTGTATCCCGTCTTTGCCCCGGTCGCAGTAGGCCATGAGGTCGTGCTGGTAGCCTGCCGTATCGGAGCGGAGACGTACTGTCTTCACGCCGGGAGGAAGGAACGAGAGGGCATGGAGGAAGACGGAAAGCTGCTCGTGGCCGGCAGGGACGTTGCCGTCCCTGAACTCGGTGTGAAGGATGCAGCCGAGTTCCGCCCAGTAGGTGTTTAAGGGCTGGTAGGCCTTGTATCCCTTGTAAGAGAAGAGCGCTTCCTCCTTGGAGGTCTCTATCAGGGTCGCATCCATGTCGAGGGTGGCGCAATCCGTATGGTTCTGCGTATACATGGCAGCGACGAAGTCGGCATTGATGCGCTCAAGGGCAGATAAAGACTCAGTTAAAGGAGGGATTATCGCCTTGCCCTCGATACGAGGGTAGTCTTCATGGAAGACGGCGAGGTATCTAAAAACGGCGGACGGGGAGGGAACTGAACGATGTTTCTCTTTTCGCCATCTTCTTTCTCTCTCCCGTTGCTGCCTTCTTTTGAGCCCTTTCAGTTCGATCCTCTGGAGGATTTTGCAAAAGCCTTCATCGGCTTCAAGAAGGCGAAGATCATCAACGGAGTCTCCCCCTGCAAGGTTAAGGAGGATGAGGGCCATGACGATTTGTTCATCCGTCCAGCCCTGTACCTTCACATGAAGGTGTTGTGTGATGCTTGTCCCAAGGTTCAGGACGGAGGCCAGATCCAGATAGACGGGAAGACCCGCGAGGGAAGTCATGCCCGACGTCGTCTTTTCTCCTTCGTACTTGTAGGGCAGCGCGCCTTGTGCCATAATGGATTCACCTCGTTGGTGATGGAATTGGTGTCGCGACCTTATTCTATCATCCTGATATCTCAGGGCCAACGAGGTTTTTGATTATTTTAGGTGGGGGATTGGGGTAGGGGAACCGAGGTACCTTCGTCTTTTTCTACATTCACTTAACGATTCAGCATGCTCCCATAGGATGATTAACGTATGGCGCGACGCGATCGGTCCCCCCATTAGTCGCATTTCAATACACTTAAACGGAGCGGAAAGGAGGAATCCAACTCTTCCGACCGGAAGCGCTGCTTTGTAGGACTAAGACTATTGATGCTATGAAAATCACATGGCGGAAGTGCATAGAATGGAACCCACTGATCAAACCAATAGTAGGCAATTACAAAGAATTTGGGTAGCGCGGCGCTGTAGCAGAATTGTAGCAGAAGGCGTCCCAACCGACCTGAAAGGATAGAAAATATCGTAAAGGATGTAAGGCCGATAAGCCTTGATTTTAAAGGCGAATGTCGTAAAAACCAGACCAGAGCCCGATATCCAAAAAAACTGCCTTTTAGAATCCTAAGTCCAGTGCGTCTGCCAATTCCGCCACTCTCGCCCACGGGAACTATTTACCATGTTTGTGCGGTGGAGGCAACGGTCGAGGCCGTGGGGTAGGATCGGCTGTTGCCGGGCGGGACCGCCGTCTGAAAAAGGCAGGTTAAGCAGGGGGCCCGGGGGCAGGGATGACCGGGGGCGGAGGGAGTCCGCGAAGGTAGAGCTTGAGGTCCTGAAGGTCTCTTTCCGTGAAGCCCTCCCAAGCAAAAGGGAAGAGGGCGTTGTTCTGAAAAAGTGGCTCCTCTTGAATAGGGAACCGGGCGGCGGCCTTATAACGGTCGAACATGGGTGTGCCGGGTATGGGCGTGTACTCCGCGAGATGGACGTGAAGGCCGAGACGGCGGGCGTAGTCGATGGCGTCTTTGACGGGCTCGTGGTGCTGGAAAGGGAGGCCCGTGAGGATGTAGACACCGACCTGGCAGGAAGAAAAGCCGGCGTCGAGAAGAAAAGAGAGGGCGGCCTCGAAGGTCTCGGTGGTTACCTTTCCGCCCGTGGATCGCTGGAGGGAGGGGTCGATGGATTCGAGACCGAGACGGACCTCCCGGAAGCCGCCCTGGAAGAGGAGTCGCGCCGTCTCTGCGTCCAGAAAGGAGGCGTTGAGCGCGTTGGGGTTGTAAATCTCCACGGGGGCGTCGAGCTTGGAGAGGCCGGCGAGGAGGGCCTTTGCGTGGCCATGAGCGGGAGAGAGGAAAGAGTCATCGTACAGCACAAAGCGGTGCACACCCCGGGTCTGCCAGTAACGGACCTCTGAGAGGACGTGGGCGGGGGAGCGGTGGGAGGGTCGGGGGTGGAGAAAGGGGGTGGCGCAGTAGGTGCAGGAGTAGGCGCACCCGACAGAGGTGAGGAGGGGCAGGAAAGGGGGGGTGGCGTCGTAGAGGTCGTAGGAGGGGAAAGGAAGGGAGGCGACATCATGGCCAGGGGGCCTGTAGGGCAGATGAAGGGAAAAGGCGTCTTCGAGGAAGGCATAGAAACGGGGGAGTTCTGTGTTGCGCACGACGAGATCGGCATCCTGGGCGCGGTTGACGGCGTGTTCATAACAGAGAGAGGGATAGATGCCGCCGAGGACGATCCTCGTACGGGGATAGGTTCGGCGGACAAGGTCCACGGTCTCCAGGGCGCCGGGATACCAGTAGGTCATGATGGAGGTGATGAGGACCAGGTCTGGCGGGTCGATGGCCTGGAGCTGAGCGAGAAGGGCCTCGGGAGAGATCCCGTACCTGCGGTACTGCCTGGGGATGCCGCCGAGGACGGAGGGTTTGTCCACCCTCGTCCTGAGGAAGGGTGCCCTTCCGTCCGGCTTCCTCTTGGACTCGACCACGGAGAGGCAGTCGATAAGGCGGACACGGAAGCCGTTATGCCGGAGGATGGAGCCCGCGTAGAGAAGGCCGAGTGGACTGGACCAGAAGCTGTAGGCCGAGAAGTCATAGATATACGGGTTGACGAGAAGGGCGCTGAGAGGTTTCACGTGAAACATTCCTGCCCGGTGCGGTGCCGCCTCACCCCGACGCCCCGGCACGCCTGTAACCCCGCTTTGGCCTTCGGGCGAAGAGCTTGATCACCAGCAGACCGAAGATGAAGCCACCGATATGGGCGTACCAGGCCACGCCCCCCACACCCGAATAAAGAACCTGCATGAAAAACCAGATGGTGAGCAGGACAAGGGCGGGCAACTCAATAATCTTGATGAAAATGAGGATAATAAGAAGGGTCTTGACCCGGGCATAAGGGTAGAGGACGAGATAGGCACCGAGGATGCCCGAGACCGCCCCGCTCGCACCTATCATGGGAAGATTGGAGAGGGGCTCGTAAAAAAATTGAAAGGCCGCAGCCGCCAGACCGGAGAGAAGATAGAAAAGGAGGAAGCGCCTGTGCCCCATGGAGTCCTCCACGTTATTGCCGAAAATCCACAGGTACAGCATGTTTCCGGCCAGATGGAAGAATCCTCCGTGGAGGAACATGGACGTCAGCGCCGTGAGAGCGTTGTAGGGGAGAAGTTCGGGCCGTTCCGTGGCGGCAAGGAAGAACTCCCTTGGTATGAGACCGTAGGAGCGGTAAAGGAGCTCGTTCTGCGCGGGCGTCAGCTTCAGCCACTGGAAGAGAAAGACGATAATGTTTACAATGATGACCGCCACTGTTATAATGGGAAAGGATCGCGTAGGGATGTTGTCCTTCAGGGGGATCATCGAGTTACATTCTTACCACGCACCCCTGGTCATGTCAAAAAACCGTCTGCCGGAGTAAGCTATGCCAGAACTGAGAAAAGACCCCATCATCGACAGGTGGGTTATCATCTCGACCGAGCGCGGCAAGAGGCCCGTCTTCTTTACGGAAGAGGTGCCACCGGCCAAGGCCGCCATGTGTCCCCTTTGTCCGGGCAATGAGAGCATGACGCCGCCGGAGGTATACGCCCTGCGGGCAGTATCCTCGGGTCCAAATACCCCGAACTGGGCGCTTCGTGTCGTCCCCAACAAATTTCCCGCCCTCCGGATCGAGGGGGCCCTCGACAAGGAGGGTCTGGGGCTTTATGACAGGATGAACGGGGTCGGGGCCCACGAGGTGATCGTGGAGACGCCGGTGCACGGAGAGACGCTGGCTGACATGGACGTTGCGGCCATCGAGAAAGTCCTCGGCGCCTACAGGGAGAGGACGGTTGACCTGGCCCGGGACAGGCGGTTCAAGTACGTGATGGTCTTCAAAAACCACGGATCCGTGGCGGGGGCTTCCCTCGACCATTCCCACTCCCAACTCATCGCCCTTCCCATTGTCCCAAGGCGGGTCCTTGAGGAAATCAGCGGAGGGCTCAACTACTTTAAATACAAAGACCGCTGCGTCTTTTGCGATATCATTGCCCAGGAGAAGGAGGAAAAGGTGAGGGTGGTCTTTGAAAACGAGGCCTGCATAGCCCTCTCCCCCTACGCCTCCCGATTTCCCTTCGAAACGTGGGTGCTGCCGAAAAGGCACGAACCCTACTTTTCATCCCATGGGCAGGATGGAGGCTATTTCTCTCTTGCCGAGGCCCTTTCCGTGATTCTCAGAAAATACAGAAAGGTGCTCAACTCCCCTCCCTACAACTTCATGATTCATACGGCGCCGTTCGGAAACGGTGAGATGCCCCATTACCACTGGCACGTTGAGATTATTCCGCGACTCACCAAGATGGCGGGGTTTGAGTGGGGGACCGGCTTCTATATTAACCCTACCCCGCCGGAGGAAGCGACCGAGTATCTGAGAGACACACAACCTTAGGGGGACCCATGAAGGTGTTACTCGCTTCTCCGGAAGTGTTTCCATTTGTCAAGACAGGCGGCCTGGCCGACGTCACCGGCTCTCTTCCCAAGGCCCTCGCAAAGCTCGGCGTCGAGACCAGGGTTATCCTGCCGAAGCATAAGGGCATAGAAGAGATGGGCTTTCCCATGAAATACAGAAATCTTCACATAGCCTGCCCAGTGTCCCAGGGTCTGGTGGATGCGGAGATCGTGGAGAGCCACTATGACGGTGTGCCCGTCTATCTCGTCGAAAAGGATGAGTACTACTACCGGGATTACCTATACAGCACACCCGACGGAGACTATCTGGACAATGCGGAGCGCTTCGTCTTCTTCGCCAAGGCGGTGCTGGAGACCATCAAGGCGACGGGATATGTCCCCGACGTCCTTCACTGTAACGACTGGGAGACGGCCCTGGCCCCCGTCTTTCTCCGCACCCTGTACCGGGACGACCCGGTCCTCAAGGATGTGGCGACCCTACTGACGATCCACAACCTCGGGTACCAGGGTGTCTTCTGGCATTACGACATGCACCTTCTCAACATCGGATGGGAATACTTCACCCCGGACTATCTGGAGTTCTTCGGGAAAATCAACTTCCTGAAGGGGGGTATCGTCTTCTCCGACATCATCAACACGGTAAGCAGAAGATACAGCCACGAGATACAGACGGCCGAGTTCGGCCACGGCCTCGACGGGATACTGAGAACCCGGGAGAAGGACCTCTTCGGCATCGTGAACGGCATCGATTACGAGGATTGGAGTCCGGACCGGGACGGCTATATCCCGGTACGCTATGACGCCGCTTCGCTGGATAAGAAGGCTCAGTGCAAGAAAGCCCTCCAAAAGGAGTTCGGCCTTCCGGAGGGGCCCACCGTACCGCTTTTGGCAACCATATCCCGTCTTGCCGATCAAAAGGGGTTCGACCTTATCGGGGGGGCCCTCGAGGACATGGTGTCGCTGGGCCTCCAGTACGTGGTCCTCGGCACGGGAGAGCGGAAGTATCACGATCTCTTTGAAGATCTCTCAAAAAAGTACCCGAAATCTTTTGCCGTCAAGATCGCCTACGACAACCGGCTCGCCCACCTTATAGAGGCGGGCGCCGATATGTTCCTTATGCCCTCACGGTACGAGCCCTGTGGGCTCAACCAGCTTTACAGTCTCAGGTACGGCACCGTTCCTATCGTCAGGGGCGTGGGTGGGTTGGAGGACACGATCAGGGACTACACCTCGGACCCGGGATCAGGGACGGGCTTCAAGTTCTACGACTACAACGCCGAAGCCCTCCTCGAGGCGATTCGCCGGGCCCTCAGTCTTTACAGATCCCCCGATGCCTGGACCGCCCTCGTGAGGCGTGCCATGGCAGAGGACTTCTCGTGGGAACGGTCAGCCAGAGAGTATACAGGGCTCTACCAAAGGGCTGTCGAAAAGCATGGAAGCCATTGAGCTCCTCGGAAAGGCCATCGAGGTCTCCCATTCGAACCTCGAGGTCCCCGCTCGCATTAACGCGATTCTGAACATGATTTCCCATGCCATGAATTTTGAGGAGGCGGTGCTCTACACCTACGACAGGGACAAGAGGCTCACGTGCCGGTATACGAACGAAAAGGGAAGCCTTTTTCCCATGCTGAACCAGTACCGTTGCCACGTGGGTGAAGGGATCGTGGGGAGTGTGGCCCAGAAAAGGGAGGCGCGGTATTTTACCATCAAAGAGACTCCCCCCCGCCTCGGCTGCCTTTTCTATCCGCAACTCGACGGCGTGCTCGAGCGCTACAAGTTCTTCGCCTTTCTCCCCCTTGCGGATGACAGCTATCTGTACGGGGTCCTTCTTTTGGGTTCCACCGGCACGGAGGCCCTTCACGAAAGAGAGAAGACCCTCCTTTCCATTCTCTCCCGCGAGATAGGCGGAATCCTTCGTTCTTATGACCTCATCTTTTCGTCCAAGAGGCGGATCAGCGAGCTCGCCACCCTGTCGGAGCTTGGAAAGGTGCTCGCATCCAACGCAGAACCTTCCTTGCTCCTCAAAGACCTGGTCCTCATCATCGCAAAGGCCCTCAACGCCCGCTTTGTAACTATCAAGCTCAATCCGGCGTTCCTGAGGCTTGAAGCGCAGAGGTTCACTTACGGACCCGTTGACGCGGGCATCGAGGGTTACGTGGAGGAACTCGAAGGGGAGGCCTTTAAGGCCCGACGGGTGGTCTCCATTCACGAGAGGCTGCCACGGGAGGATCTGGACTATTTCAAGTTCAGTCTCCATGCGGCGCCCATCCTGTCGAAGGAGAGATTGCTCGGCACCCTGACCATTTGCGGGGAAGCCCTCTCTCAGGATCTCGCTGCTCAGGGGGACGGGCAGTATCTCATATCCACGGTGGCGAACTATATCTCCAGCGGCCTGGAGAACAGGCTTCTTACCAAGAAGCTGAGGGACGTGGTGGAAGAACTCAACGACGCCCAAAGGACCCTTATCGAACAGGAAAAGCTACGCAGCCTCGGCGAAATGACCGCCAACATCGCCCACGAGATCAAGAACCCACTGGTGGTGATCGGAGGGTTCACCAAGCGCCTGGCCAAGAAGGCAGGCACGGACAGCGTACAGAACAAGTACATTGATATCATCGTAAAAGAGGTGGCTAGGCTCGAGGCGATCCTCAACGAGGTGCTCGACTATGCGCGGGAGGTGCCTCTCCGCAGCGAACTGTGCCGGCTGAACGACTATCTGGAAGAGATCCTCTATCTTTTCAGCTCCGACCCGTTTTGGAGCCAGATCAGCATAGTGAAGAATCTGGACGGCCGGCTCCCGCCCGTTCTGTGCGATGTCCAGCAAATGAGGCAGGTATTCATCAACATTCTGATGAACGCCGCGGAGGCGATGAAGGGGGTGGGCACCATAGGCGTCAGGACGGAACAGGTGGTCCTGGACGGTCAGCCCTTTGTCGCAATCTCCATCACCGATACGGGCGGCGGGATTGACCCGTCGGCAGTGGACAACATCTTCAACCCCTTCTTCAGCACTAAGGAGAAGGGTTCCGGACTGGGTCTGGCAATATCGAACAAGATCGTTAAGAACCACAAAGGGCGGATAGGGGTGAGCAATATCCCGGGGAAAGGCGCCTCCTTCACGGTGTACCTCCCCATCCGGACCGACACTACACCAGAGGGGCTTCCATGAACACGAAAAAACTGTTGGTGGTGGACGACGAGGAAAACATCAGGATGCTCTTCAAAGAAGAACTTGAGGAGGAGGGCTACGAGGTCGACGTAGCAGGAAACGGTATCGAAGCCCTGGAGAAGCTGAAAGACACCTCCTATGACGTGATCATCCTGGATATCAAAATGCCCGGTATGGATGGCATCCAGACGCTAGGCGCCATCAAGGGGTCGAACAAGAGTCAACCCGTGATTCTCTGTTCCGCCTATGGCGAGTTCCAGCAGGACCTCTCCAGCTGGGCGTCTGACGGGTATGTGGTCAAGTCGGCAGACCTGCGGGAACTGAAAGAGACGATACGGCGGCTCGCAAACCGCACCTGACGGGACTGCGGCGGGTGGCAGAAAAGACTTGCTTTTCCATACCGCTTACCATACTATTTTCTGGTCAAAAGGCGTGGGGGTGTAGCTCAGCGGGAGAGCATCTCGTTCGCAACGAGGGGGTCGCGGGTTCGATTCCCGCCACCTCCACCAACCAAGACGTCGGTGTCGGGTGAAACCGTGCCCGCCACCTCCACCAACCAAGACGTCGGTGTCGGGTGAAACCGTGCCCGCCACCTCCACCAACCAAGACAAGCCCCCCTGATCCCTTCCCCTCTCTGTAATCCATTATCCCGGATCTCATACGGGGAACCGGGACCACCTTCGGCCAACCCTCGGTTTGACATCTGCCGCAAACCTGAATTATAATCAAACCCATGCGAACACTCATAATAGCCTTCCTTGTCGTAGTGCTGGCCTCCTGCAGCTACCTTCCCTTCACGAAGAAGAAGACGGACGCCCCGGCGCAGACCCAGAAGAAGACGGAAAAAGAGCAGGATGCCCGGTCGGCCGAACCCAGGCCCGGAGACATCAAGGTCATAGACGGCGTGGAGTATATCTATGCCCGAAACAGGCGGTATATGCACACCCCCTATGAGCCTGAATACATCTGGCTTCGGAAGGACCAGTACAGCCCCGGGATCGGCGAGAACCTCCTCGGAAGAGGAAGGGAGGCGGACAGAAGAGAGCGGGACGAGATGGAAAGACGTATCGCCAAGCTGGAGGAGGACCTCAAGAAGAAGGGCATAGCCCCCCAGATGGCCTATCCATCCCAGATGGCCTACTTTCCCGCCGGCGTCGGGTTTGCAGCCGGCGGCCTTGCGGTTCCCTTCAATTACCCGTCTCCCAAAATGAAAAGACGAGTGATCGTGCTCCCCTTTGCGGATCACACCAACTTCAAGGAAGAGAGTCTGGGCGAGCTTGCCACAAAGCGGCTTATATCCAGGCTTGAGAACACGGGCGCCATCATATGTGTGGATCCGAACACCATTAACCCCAAGATCTCCTTCACCTCGGCTGAAGAAATGAAGAACCTCAACGAAGTCTATGGCGTCAGGGCGGTATTGAAAGGCTCCCTCTCCGACATCTACACGAGCACCTCAAGACTGGAAGGCAAGGAGGAGAAGGGAGAGACGTCCTTTGCCATATCGAGGATCAGCATTGACGTGTACCAGACAGAGACGGGATCCCTCCTGAAACAACTGACGGGAAGAAACCCCGTTTTTCTGTCCCGGGAGAAGGGAGAGATGAGCTCCGAGAAGGCGAAGATGAAGGCCATCGACCTCTCCATCGAGCTTATAGCGGAAGACCTGCTCCGCGCCGTGCTCTTCCTTGACTGGCACGGCCGGATCGCCTCCGTCGAGAGCGAAAAGGTTTACCTGAACTCCGGGCGCCTGTCGGGCCTTGATAAGGGCAGCGTTCTTGAAGTGTATGCCCCGGGCCAGCAGGTGGTGGACCCGAAAACGAAACTCCCCTTGGGTAACGTGAAAGGGACGTACAAGGGCGAAATTGAAGTGGTGGAGCTCTTCGGCATGGATGCGGCCTGGGCCAGGGTCGTGAAGGGCGGCAACTTTCTATCCACCGACCTCGTCTATCTGAAGAACTGACCAAACCGGACAGGAGTCACCCGCGGCCTTGCCTGATCCCCTTCGGGCAAGGCCGTTTTGTTTCACGTGCAACACCCTCTTCCGGAGGGACGCGTGGGGGCGCCCCGGGACGGAGAAGACCGCAGCCTGTCTTGCCGGTGATGGAACGGACTTGTCCCTTTTCCCATAGAGGGCCGATGACAAGGGCAGCGGATGACCCGTTCCACCGGACCGGGACTGCCGACACCCGGCCTCGACCCTGTGGCAGACGGCCTGCCTTGAGCCTGCACCCTGAAAGGCTGGACGCCTATTTGACGAGCTGAAGGGTGGCCCTGAATTCGTCTGTCCCCGCCCTCTTCAGCAGCTCATAGATGAACATCTCGGTCGTGGTCACCACGGCCCCGGCCTGTCTTACCCGGTCGAGGGAGAGGCGGCAGTTCTCGGGTGCCCGGGAAGCCACTGCATCAGCGACGACGTGGACGGAAAAACGCCGGAGGGCGTGGAGGGCTGTCTGAGCGACACATATATGGGCCTCGGCGCCCGCCAGAACGAGGGTTTTCCTGCCAAGGACCTCCACGAGGCCGGCGAACTCGGGAGCGTGGAAGCAATCGAAGTGGATCTTGGATATGGGGTGGATATGGGGAAGTAGCCTCTTCACCTCGGGAAGCGTGGGGCCGAGCTTCTCCTGTTCCGTAAGGACAACGGGGAGCCCCATGATCTGAGAGAAGGCGGCGAGCCTGACGACGTTGGCAAGGACCCTCTCCCTGTCGCTCATCACCGCCATCAGTTTTTCCTGGACATCGATAATGACAAGGACCGCATCGTCGGGCGGCACAAGACCCCAGGGGGACTCGGTGTCGATTCTCATTCCATGCCTCCGGATAAGAAGAATTGTATGACAGGCCGAGGCCGCGCCATACGTTATACCACAAGGAACCGGTCACCCCGACGCGAAGAGGCGGAAGGGGCGCGCCCCAGGGGGGCTAAGGCTCCAGGGATGTGAGCCCTTCACGCACCGCATACTTCGTGAGTTCGGCCACGCTGTGGAGACCCAGCTTCTCCATGAGCTGCTGCCGGTGGGTCTCCACGGTCTTGACGCTCACGTTGAGAGTCGCCGCTATCTGTTTGGTGGACTTCCCCTCGGCGAGGAGCTGGAGCACCTCCCTCTCCCGGGCGGTGAGGACGGAGAAGGCGGTAGCCTCATTCTTGGGCAGACTCCCCAGGTATTCCTTCACCACCACATCGGTGATCTTGGGGCTCAGGTAGGGCTGGTTGGATCGTACGGTCTTTATGGCCGACACGAGCTCCTCGAAGGCGCTGTCCTTCAGGAGGTAGCCGGACGCCCCCGCCTTCAGCATCTGAAGCACAAAACGGCGGTCGGAATGCATGGAAAGGGCGATCACCCTGGTCCCGGGCACGGTGGCCACGATCTGTCTGGTCGCGTCGATCCCGTTCATTTCGGGCATGCCGATATCCATGATCACGACGTGGGGCTGGAGCTTCTGCGCCAGACGGACCGTGGCGATGCCGTCCTGGGCCTCGGCCACCACCTCCATGGTCTCTTCCTTTTCGAGGAGAGAGCGCAAGCCTTCCCTTATTATCTTGTGATCGTCCGCCACGAGAATCCTGATGGTCATATGCTGCCCTCCCCTGCCTTCGTTTTCAGCGGGGCAAGGAGAACGACCCGGGTCCCTCTTCCCCGCTGCGACTTTATCTCCATCTGTCCGCCCAGATGGTGGAGCCGCTCCCGGATGCTGAAGAGACCGAACCCTTTGTTCTCGTCGAGATAGAAGGTCATCCTGGCGGCGTTGAAGCCTGTTCCGTCATCCGCCACATGGATGGACATGTGGTCGTTGAGACGTCTCACCGTCACCTTTGCCCTCTTGGCCCTTGCATGTTTGGCAACGTTCACGAGGAGCTCGCGGACGGCGGTAAAGAGAAAGACCCGGATCTCGTCGTTGACCGGCTTCGGGGAGGGGTCGGACTCGAACCGGCATTCTATGTTGTGTTGCTGCTCTATCTGCTCCCCGAGCCACTCCAGGGCAGCCTCGAGCCCCAAGTCGTAGAGTACCGGCGGACTCAGTTCAAAGGTGAGGGAACGGGTCTGCTTGATGGCCTGCTCCACGAAGCCCCTGATCTCCGCCACCTTGTCCCCCAAGTCTGCAGCGCCGGCAAGACCCATGAGGGCACCCAGTTTGATCCGGGCCACCGCCAGGATCTGGCCTATCTGATCGTGAAGGATGGTGGCGATGCGTCGCCGTTCCCTCTCCTCCGCGAGGGAGAGGTCGGAAGCGAGGGAGCGGAGCTGTTTCTGGTAGGCCTCCACCCGTTCCTCCGCCTTCCGCCGCTCGCTGATATCCTCCACGGTCCCCTCATAAAACTGGACTGCCCCGTCAGGCCCGCGCACGGCCCGGGCGTTTTCACGGACGAAGATCCTGGTCCTGTCGGGCCGTGTCCAGGAGGCCTCGAACCCCCTCACCCTCTCCTCCTTCTGCAGACGGGAAAGGAAGCGTTTCTTCAGATAGGTGGGCTCGTAGCCCCCCTTCCTGCCGCCGGCCGCGGAGAGCTCGTCAAAGGAGCCGTACCCCATCATTCGCAGAAGGGTCGGGTTCGCCATGAGAATCTTCCCCTCCGGTGTGGTACGGTAGATCCCGAGGGGGGAATTCTGAAAAAGGTTTCTGTACCGTTCGGCCCCCTTCCGGAGCATGTCCTCGATCCGTTTCCTCCTGCTCAGCTCAAGGAGGAGCCGTTCGTTGGTGTCCAGCAGTTCCGCGGTTCTCCTGGCCACCCGCACCTCCAGCTCTTCCTTCGCCTTCTCCAGCTCCTTCTGGGTGGCCTTCCTCTCGGTGATGTCGTTGTTGATCTCCATGATTGCCCGGGGCTGACCGGCCTTGTCGAAGCGCACGGCCCAGTGACTCTCCACCACCAGGGTCCTTCCCGAGGCATTGGTGTGGGTCAGCTCACCCACCCAGTGCCCCTTTCTGAAAAGCTCCTCCTTGATGTCGTTGAGGGGCTTGGGGAAGACGGTGTTGAGAAGGACGTAGCTTGTCTTGCCCAGGGTCTCGGCCGCCGGCCACCCGTAGCGCTTCTCCGCCCCCCTGTTCCAGAAGATGATACGGTCCTCAAGGTCCTTCACCATAATAGCATCATCAGTAATATCAATGAGTTCCGCCTGTTCCCGCAGTTTCGCCGCCTGGGCCTGAAGCTCCTGCTCGGTCTTCCGCCACTCTGTTACGTTGCGGACGTTGACCATTACGACCCGCTCCTTGCCGTAGGTGATAAGGCTCGAGCCTATTTCCACGTCCACATGGGAGCCGTCTTTTCGCCTGTACCTCCGAAGGCCGGAGAGATAGAGCCCCCCTTCCAGGACCCTCTGAATGTTCCTTCGAATCTCTTCGGCCGGCATGGCGACGATATCATAGAGGGTGAGTCCGCCGATCTCGTCCTCCGTGTAGGAAACCATACGGAGAAACTGGGGGTTGGCCTCCAGAATCCTTGCGGAATGGGGACTGAAGATGTAGACGCCCTCGGAGGACTGGGTGACGAGGGAGCGGTATCGCTCCTCGCTTTCCCTCAGCGCCTCCTCGGTGGCCCGATGCTCGGCCGCCGAGGCTTGGAGCTCGGCGATCCTTTTGCGGAGTTCTGCAACCTCGCGGCGCCCCGACGAGGGCCTCCTGTCGTTCTTTCCCATCTCCCGCCCTGCAGGTACCCTTCAGCCCTTCAGTTTCTTTGCCAGTTCCGCCACCCTCCTGCCCAGCTTGCGGCCGTTCTCCGCTGCCTTGCCGTCAGGGGCGCCGGTACAGGCGACACCATAATGTCCCGTGGCATCGAGGGGGTCCCCCACCACGATCATGCCGTAGATGAGAAGTGCCTGAATGATGGACATCATGGTCGTTTCTTTCCCTCCCGACGGATCGCCGGAAGTGGTGAAGGCGGCGCCCACCTTGTTGCCCATCTTCTTCCTTACCCCGACGAACCTGTCGAAGACCGCCTTCAGCTCCGCAGCCATGGTGCCGAAGTAGACCGGGGAGCCCGCAATGATGCCGTCCGCGGCGAGGAAATCAGCCTCGGAAACCTCGGTCACCGATCTGATCTCGCACCCCACGCCTTCGACCTCCCTCACCCCTTCCCCTATGATCTCGGCAAGTTGCTTGGTATGGCCCGATCGGGAATAGTACAGCACGAGTACCTGCATAAGCACCTCCGCTATGGTTGGGGGATCGTCTCCCGTCCCTTCCCGGCCCCGGTAAGGTCTGCCGAAGAGAGGACCTCTATGACGAGGACGCCGTCCCCGTACGCCTCGTCTCAGGAAATATCAAAATTGGAGAGAAGGAGCATCCTGCTCCTCTCCCCGTACCATTCGTACCGCTCGGCCCTTGGGGAGAGCTCCCTGCCGGGCCCGTGCAGGTGGAAGAGGGCGTCCCTGAGGAGAAGGAAGTTATAGATATCGGTTACCCGTATCTGTACGCGGAAGAACCGGCCCTCCCTGAACTCGTAGAAGATGGAATCCAGTCGGGCCCGGCCGAAGGTGAGATCCTCGTTTTCCCGCCTGTAGACGCGGACCCGTCCCGTGTCGGCCCCCCCTCCCGCCTCAATAAGGCCCGGGAGCGATTCGACCCCGGTGTTCCAGGGGATGCCCCGGAAGCCGTCGGGTTCGCCGGGAAAGGCGAGGGCCGGTGAACCCGGGAGAAGGACACAAAGGATCAGGAAAACGGCGGGGAGGGCGGGCATCTCAGCCCTCTTCAAAAACACAGATGTCCGGCAGGTTCCGGTAGCCCTCCGCAAGGTCGATCCCATACCCCACCACAAAGCCGTCCTCGATGGTGAAACCCACGTAATCGGCCTCGATTTCCACCTCCCGCCGGGCCCGCTTGTCGAGGAGGGCACAGATCCTGAGAGTCTTGGGTCTACGGGCCAGGAGCATATCCCGCACCCGGGTGAGGGTGAGGCCGGAATCGATGATGTCCTCCACGATGACCACGTTCATCCCCTCGAGGGGCGTCTCCAGATCCTTCGTGACCCTTACTTCTCCGCTTGTCCGGGTGGCGTTCCCGTAAGAGGAGACCCTCATGAAATCGATGACGGAAGGGTTCTCGATATGACGGATGAGGTCGGCGAGGAACATGAAGGATCCTTTCAGAAGGCAGACGAAGACGATGGGCTCGTTATCCAAATCCCTCCTGATTTCCGAGGCCAGGCGCTCAAGCGCCTGGCCGATCTCCCGGGACGTGAAAAGAGGCTTCAGCACGGCGCCGACCTAAAGGGCATATTCCAAGACCCAGATCTCAGGCTCCTTGGGAAGGGTATCCTTTGTTGTCTCGACCTCGAAGGCCTTGAGGACCCTGACGCCCTTTTTCCCTGCGGTAAACTCCTCTACGGGGGCGATGGGGAACCCGCACTTCTCTGTCTTGAAATGCATGGGAATGGTGACTGCGGGGTTCGCGTCCTTCAGGACCCTGGCCGCCTCCCGGGCGTCTATGGTATAGAAGCCGCCCACAGGCAGGAGGAGGATGTCGACCTTTCCCAGGGCGGAAAGGGAGCCCTTATCGAGGACGTGACCCAGGTCTCCTGCATGGGCAAGGATGAGCCCCTCCGCCTCGATCACGACGATGAGGTTCTCTCCCCGCTCGCTCCCCCGCGATGCGTCATGAAAGGTGGGGATGGCCCGTATCTTCACGCCCTTTTCGACATACTCTCCCTTTCTGTTGATAAGGGCGAAGGTCCCGGCGATGTCCTTCACGTAGTTGTGGTCGTCGTGGTCATGAGTGGAGAGGACGATGTCCGCCTCGTCCGTAATCTTTCCGTAGGCAAGGGCCCCCCCGAAGGCCCCGGACTGGTATGGATCGATGATGATCCTCACGCCCGCCCCGGTCGTGACCTTGAATGCCGCGTGCCCGTACCACTTGATCTTCATCGCCTCGACCCTCCCTGGTTTTTCTAATTAATACACCGGGGACAGGGGGGTGTCAATACCAACGGGCCCTTCCGGGCCATCTACCCGCCGAGGTAGAGGCGGGTCACCTCTTCGTTGTTGAGGAGGCCTGCGCCCGTGTCCTCGAGGCGGTTCCTGCCGAGATCGAGGACGTATCCCCGGTGGGCCATGGACAGGGCCTTTCTGGCGTTCTGCTCCACGATGGCGAAGGCGATCCCCTGTCGGTTCAGGTCGCCGATTCCCGCGTAGACCTCCTCGATGACCCTTGGCGCGAGACCGATGGAGGGCTCGTCGAGGAGGATGAGGCGCGGCTCCACCATGGCTGCCCTGGCGATGGCGAGGATCTGTTTCTCCCCTCCCGAGAGGCTGCCCGCCTTCTCCCCGATCTTGTTGCGGAGAACAGGATAGTCGGCCATAACCTGATCCACCGCCTCCCGAACGGATTTCCCCCTCCTCAGGCCCGCGGCCCCCATCTCGAGGTTCTCCTTTACCGTGAGGGAGGGAAAGACATTCTTCCCCTGGGGGATATAGGCCATCCCCATGCCCGCCTTCTCTTCCGGGTCTGTGGCCGTCACGTCGTGTCCTTCGAAGAGGATCTCCCCCTGCCTGGCCCGGATGAGGCCGAAGACGGTCTTGAGCAGGGTGGACTTGCCTGACCCGTTGGGCCCGATAATGCAGACGATCTCTCCCTCTTCCACCTGGATGGAGACCCCGTGGAGGACCTCGATCCTGCCATATCCGGAAACCACGTCTCTCACCTGAAGGAGCTGATTCGTTGCCATGACCTTCCTACACGCCCAGATAGGCCTCGATCACCTGGGGGTCCCTCTGAATCTCCGCCGGTGTTCCCTCGGCGATCTTCTCTCCTTCGTCGAGAACGAAGACCCACTCGCAGAGCTCGATAACCACGTCCATATTGTGCTCGATGATGAAGAAGACCTTCCCCCGATCCTTCAGTTCGAGGATCACCCGGATCATGGTCCGGATAAGGGACGGGTTGATCCCCGCAGTGGGTTCGTCGAGGAGGATCATGGCGGGATCGGCCATGAGGACCCGGCCCAGCTCGAGGAGCTTTTGCTGGCCGTAGGAGAGGTTTTCGGCAAACTGGTCCCGAAGCCGGGAGAGGCCCAGCAGATCGATCAGTTCCTGCGCGGCGGCCCGGTTCCTGGCCTCGTTCTCCCTGATCTTCCCCGGCTTGAGCCACAGATCCACGATCTTTTCCCCCGGCTGGTGGAGGGGCGCCAGGAGCATGTTTTCGAGGACCGTCATCCTGGGAAAGACCCGGGAGAGCTGAAAGGTCCGGATCATCCCCATATGGGCCAGCTTATGGGGCTTGAGCCCGTCCACCCGCGTGCCACGGAACAGTACCCGTCCTTCATCCGCCTTCACCAGACCGGTAATGACGTTGAAGAGCGTGGTCTTTCCGCTGCCGTTCGGCCCGATAAGGCCTGCTATGCCGTAATCCTTGAGGTCAAGGGAGCACCCCCTCACCGCCCTGGTGCCCCCGAAGGATTTACTCACCTTATCGACGAGGAGCATCGCCCCCTCCCTTTTCCCGGAGAAGCCCTTCAGGGCGAAAGACCATGAGCACCACCAGGAGGGCGCCGAACATCATCTGCTGGAGGGGCGCCAGAAACCGGCTGAATTCTGCGGGGAGGCGGAGGAAGCGCAGGGCCTCCTGGAAAAAGATGAGCACGACGGCCCCCACGAGGGGCCCCCGCTGGGTCCCCTTACCGCCCAGCACCACGATGAGGAGGACGAGGATCGTTTCGAGGAGGGTGAAATCCCCGGGGCTGATGAAGGTGGTGTGATGGGCCCACAGGGTGCCTGCCAGGCCGGCGAAGGCGGAGCCGATGACAAAGGAGCGCACCTTGAAGGAGAAGACATCCTTTCCGAGCACGTCGGCGGCGATCTCGTCGTCCCGGATGGCCTTCAGGACCCGCCCGAAGGGGCTCCCCAGTATGGTGCGGAGGATGAGGAAGGTAAGGGCCGCCAGGGCGAGGGAGAGGGCGAGGTAGGACGGCAGGTTGCCGAAGGTAAGGGCAAAGAGCTTGGGTTTCGGGATTCCGGGGAGGCCGAGAGGACCCCTCGTGAGCCAGCCCTCGTTTTGAAAGACCATGCGGATGATCTCCCCGAAGCCGAGGGTAGCGATGCCGAAGTAGTCTCCCTGGAGACGGAGGCTCGGGAGACTCAAAAGAAAGCCTGCCAGCGCCGCAGCCGCGACTGCGGCGGGAAGGGTGAGGGCGAAAGGGAACCCTTTGAGGCTCAGGATGGCCGACGTGTAGGCCCCTATGCCAAAGAAGGCCACATGACCGAAGTTGAAAAGGCCCGTGTACCCCACCTCGATGTTGAGGCTCATGGCGAAGATGATGTAGATGACGATGACGATGGAGAGGTGGAGAAAGAGGTCCATCAGTCGCTCCTCGGGCCGCTCAGCACAGCGGGGCGGATGAGGAGGATGACCACCATGATGGCAAAGGCGATGGCGTCCTTGTAGCCGGGCGAGATGACGAGGACCCCCAGGTTCTCGGCGAGTCCGATGAGGAGCCCCCCCACCAGGGCGCCCCAAATGTTTCCCATACCGCCGATGAGGGTGGCGGCAAAGGCCTTCACGAGGTTGATGAGGCCCATCTCGGGGTTGAGGTTCGTATCGAGGGCCAGAAGGATGCCTCCCAAACCGGCCAGTGCCGAGGCCACTACCCAGGTGGCCAGGATGGAACGGCGCACGCTGATACCCACCACCCGTGCCAAATCCAGATTGTCCGAGACGGCACGCATGGACTTCCCGAGTCTCGACCGGTAGAAGAGGAGGTACACGAAGAGGATGCTCAGAAAAGAGGCCAGGATGATCACCATCTGGTAGGCGGTGAGGGTGACCCCGAGAAACTGATGACCCCTGGTGACCTCAAAACCGTAGGTCCTCACCTCCGCCCCGAAGAAGAACTGGGCTCCGTTGCGGAGCAGGAAGGAAAGGCCCAGGGCCGCGATGAGGAGGGTAAGCCTGCCGGCGTTCCTGAGGCGGCTGAAGACGAGCCTGTCGGTGGCCACACCGAGGCAGACGGTGAGAAAGAGGGCCGGGACGACGGCCACGGCAAGGGGCAACCCTATGGGCTCGGCCATGAGGAGAAAGAGGAAGTAGGCCCCCCACATGATGAGTTCGCCGTGGGCGAAGTTCACGAAGTTGAGCACCCCGTAGACCAGGGTCAGGCCCATGGCGAAGAGTGCATAAATAAAGCCGGCGAGGATGCCGTTGACAAGGGACTGAAGAAGAAAGCTCACAAAGGACCTTCGGCGGGCCTTACTTCTTGTAGTCTATGATCTTGCCGTCCTTTACGGTCCAGAGACCGTATTCAGCCTTCAGCATGCCCCGTTCCGCGTCGAAGGTCTTCTCACCGGTGACGCCCCGGTAACCCTTGGCCACTTCCGGAAGGGCCTTCCGGATGCCGTCCGCCGTGTAGCCTCCCTTCTCGATGGCCCTGGCGGTAATCTTCACCATGTCGTAATTGTAGTCCCCGAAGATAGGGATCTTGTCGTCCTTGTACTTCTTTACCCAGGCCTCCTTGAAGGCCTTGAACTCTTTCGTGTCCTGGGCCACTGCCGGATAGGTGCCGATTACCCCCTCCGCCGCCTTTCCGGCCAGCTCCACCATTTTGGGCGCCCGTGCGGCGGAGCCGCAGAGCCACTGGGTCTTGATGCCCATCTCGTAGGCCTGCTTGAACTGCACCGCCCCTTCGTTGATGTAGGTGAGGTTGATGACGGCGGCCGGTTTGTTCTTGGTGGCCCTGATCAGTTCGGTGCGGTAGTCGGTCTTCTTCTCGTCATAGGGGATCTCGTCCGTCACCTTGCCCCCCGCCTTCTTGTAGGCCTCCACGAAGGCGTTCTTGAGGCCCAGACCCCAGTCGTTGTTGACGTACATGACCGGCGCTTCCTTGTGCCCAAGGCTTAAGGCAAGGCGTGCCAGGTGGGGCCCCTGGAGCACGTCGGAAGGGAAGACCCGGAAGATGTATTCTCCGGCCTTGGTGAGGCCCACCGCAGCACCCTGGGCCGATATCATGACCACCTTGCTCTCCTGGGCCACCGGTGCGGCGGCCATGAAGTTGGAGCTCCCCGCCGGGCCGAAGATGACAGGGACCTTATCCACAGTGACCAGTTTCCGTACCGCCGTAACGCAGTCCTTGGGATTGCTCTTGTTGTCCTCGTAGACGATCTCGATCTTCTTCCCTTTGATGCCGCCCGCAGCATTGACCTCCTCAACGGCGAGGTCGACCGCCTTCCTGAACCCTTCCCCGTATACGGCTATGCTCCCCGAGAGGGCGAAGGCCGCCCCTATCTTGAGGGTATCGCTTGCGCCCTGAACCGCCGGGGCGGTGATAAGACCCGGTACGATGAGACACGCGAGAAGAACCGGTATATATCGTTTCACAGGTGAACCTCCATGCATGAGAGTGTGACCGCTACAGGCCTCTCTATTTTCCCCCAAACAGCCCTCTTTTTCAACAGGAAAGATGGCGAAGGTGAGGGCAAAGACTGCGGAATGAAAGGACATCCCTTGTCATCGCCCCTCTTCTGTGGTAAAGTTTATCAGCATGCCTGCCCGGGGAGGAACAAGGGTGCTCGAGGAGGAACAATGGTCAAACGGACAGGGCTCGCCATACTCGCCTGGATTGCCCTGTCTCTTTCCGCCCAAGCATCGGCCCCTCCGGTCATCACTATAGGCATTCTCCCCGTCATCGACACCCTGCCCCTCATTGCAGCCAAAGAGAGGGGCCTCTTCGACAGAGAAGGCGTGGACGTACGGCTCATCTCCTTCCCCAGCGCCCTGGAACGGGACACGGCCCTGCGGGCGGGGAAGATCAGCGGCTACTTCGGTGACCTCCTGAACACCCTTCTGCTCATCAACGGCGGCGAGAGGCTCCTCGTGGTGGCAACGGCCTTCCGCACCGCCCCGGACTACCGCATGTTCGGCCTTCTTGCCTCCCCCAAGTCCGGCATCTCCTCCCCGAAACAGGCGGAGGGGGAGTCGGTGGCCATCTCAAGGGCCTCGGTGATTGAGTATGTCCTCGACGGGATACTCGCCCGGGAAGGGATAGGGGAGGAGAAGGTAAAGAAGACGGAGATCAGGGCCATACCGATCCGGTATCAGATGCTCATGGGGGACAAGGTGAAGCTGGCGATCCTTCCCGAGCCTCTGGTCACCAAGGCGGTGAGCGAAGGGGCCATCCTCCTGGCGGATGACCGGCCCATGAATACCACCCTCACGGTCTTGGCCCTCAGGGGCGACCTCCTCCAGCAGCACCGCGGTCTTGCCACCCGCTTTCTCAAGGCCTACTCCGAGGCGGTGGAGATGATCAACAGAAGCCCCGACTCCTTCAAGGAGCTCCTGGTCCGGAAGACCCAGGTTCCCCCTTCCGTGAAGGATACCCTGAAGGTCCCCAGGTTTCCCTCCCCCAGGGTTCCCCCTGCGGAGGACGTGAAGGCGGTGGGCGAATGGCTCGTGAAGCGGGGTATGATGGCGAAGCCGGTACCCTACGAATCGGCGGTGGCCCGGTGAAAGAGGCCATGGAAGAGACAAGGGCCCTGGTCAGCGTGGAGAGCCTTGAAAAGAGCTTTCCGGACGCCGGCGTGCGCGCCTTGGGCGGGCTCACCTTTTCCCTCCCCGAGAGGGACTCGCTGGCCATCATCGGGCCATCGGGGTGCGGCAAGACCACCCTCCTCTATGTCCTTGCGGGGTTGATCGAGCCCTCGGCGGGCAGGGTCACCGTGAAAGGTCAGGAGGTGGCGGGCCCCTCCCGGAAGACCGCCTTCATCCTCCAGGATTACGGGCTCCTTCCCTGGAAGACCGTATGGGACAATGTGTGCCTGGGCATGAAGATCCAGGGTACGGACAGGAAGGCGCGGGATGAAAGGGCCGAGAGGGTCCTTGCCGGCCTCGGCCTGGCGTCAAAAAGGGATTCTTTCCCCGGAAGCTTAAGCGGCGGAGAAAAACAGAGGGTGGCCATTGCCCGGGCCCTGGCTACCGAGCCCGAGCTCCTCCTCATGGATGAGCCCTTCTCCTCCCTCGACGCCCTTACCCGGGAGACCCTCCAGAACACGGTGCTGGACCTCTGGTCGAGGGAAGGCTTGAGCACCATCCTCGTGACCCACAACATCGAGGAGGCCGTCTTTCTGGGAAGGCGCATCATGGTCTTAAGCCCTGCCCCGGCAAGGATCCGGGAGGTGATCGAGAACCGGGGGGCCGGCACGGACGGGTACAGGGACAGCGACGCGTTCTACGCCATGTGCAGACAGGTACGGAAGGTCTTCGAGGGATAGATGAAGGGACGGCACGGTCTTATCAATTACACCCTTTCCGTGGGCGTCTTCGTGCTCCTCTGGAAGGCCGTCTCGGCGGTCGTCAAATCCCCGGTCCTTCCGCCGCCGGAGGCGGTGCTCCGGATCTTCCTCCAGGGTCTCAGCACGGGAGAGTTCTGGCAGAACTTCGGGATCAGCGCCTACCGGGTCATCGCCGGCATCGTCATAGGCTGGTGCGCCGCCTTTCCCGCCGGTATCATCCTGGGATACAGCCGCCACCTGGATAACCTCCTTTCCCCTCTCGTCTTCATGACCTACCCCATACCGAAGATCGTCTTCCTGCCCCTTATCCTCATCTTTTTCGGCCTCGGCGACCTGTCGAAGATCGTGCTCATCAGCGTGATTATCTTCTTCCAGATCCTCGTGGCCACAAGGGACGGGGTGAAATCCATCGACGTGAAGTACTACGACTCGGTACGATCCATGGGCGCGAACGACCAGGTGATCCTGAGGGAGGTGGTCATCCCCGCGACCCTGCCCTCCAGCTTCACGGCACTCAGGATCGGCATCGGCACCGCCATCTCGGTCCTCTTCTTTGTGGAGGCCTTTGCCACGGACAGCGGCCTCGGCTTCCTCATCATGGACTCCTGGGCAAGGATGGACCACGGCCGGATCTTCGTGGGCATCATCGGCATGAGCCTCCTGGGCGTACTCCTCTACGAGCTCTCCAACCTCCTGGAGTTCAAGCTCTGTCCCTGGAAATTCGCCACAGCCGAACGGACCGGAGTCGGCAGGAACCTGGCCGATCACGTAAGCGACCTGGGATCCCGGGTCATCGTCTACGGCAGGATGATCAAGTTCGGCCACACCATCTTCGCCCTCCCCTTCGCCCTGGCAGCCCTTCTCCTGGCCCACCGGGAGTCGCCGGTCACCTTCAACCTCGTCTTCTGGGTGATCACCGCCATGGTGGGCGCCCGTTCTGCGGCCATGGGATTCAACAGACTGGTGGACGCCGAGGTGGACAGAAAGAACCCGAGGACCTTGGGCAGGGAACTGCCGTCAGGCCGTATCAGCCGGCACGAGACCCTCATCTTCGTCATCGTCTCCGGCCTTCTTTTCGTGGTGGCATCGGCATTCATATCAAGGATGTGCCTGGTTCTTTCCTTTGTGGTCCTCCCCCTTCTTCTCGGATACTCCTACACGAAGCTCTTCACATGGCTTTCCCATTTTGTCCTGGGGGCGGTCATCGGCCTTGCCCCCTTGGGCGTCTGGGTGGCCGTGACCGGCACCTTTTCCTTCCGGATCATGGTCCTCTCCTTCACCCTTTTCACCTACATCTCCGGCTTCGACATCCTCTACGCCTGCCAGGACGAGGAATTCGACCGGAGAGAGGGCCTCTTCTCGATCCCCGCCCGTTTCGGAGGTGAGAAGGCCATGACGATCTCGGCGGTCCTCCACGGGATCACCTTTCTCTCCCTCCTCTCCCTGTTCTGGCTCTTCCGGCTCACCCCCGTATACCTGGGCTTCGTCGCCGTCATGGGCCTTCTCCTCATCCTCGAGCACCGACTCGTGCGGCCGGAAGACCTGTCCCGCATCGACGTGGCCTTCTATCACGTAAACAGCATCATCTCGGTTCTCCTCTTCCTCGCCATGATGACCGAGGAGATCATCCGCAGGGTGATGTAGCGGGATGGTCCGGTTCTGCAGGGTGGGCGGAGGGCGATGGGGTCGTGAAGGTTCAGGGCAGGTTCGGGGGAGTGAAGCGTGAAACACCGTTTCGATAATCTGGGCAGCTTCGTCGCCGCCCTTGAAAGGGAAGGAGAGCTGATTCGGGTGAAGGCGCCTGTCTCGCCCCTTCTGGAAATCACCGAGATCACGGACAGGATGTCCAAAAGCCCCGGTGGCGGGAAGGCCCTCCTTTTCGAGCGGCCGGCCGGTTCCTCGCTCCCCGTCCTCATCAACGCCTTCGGGAGCGAGAAGCGTATCTGCCTGGCCCTGGGCGTGAGCGACCTCGAGGAGCTGGCAGGGCGCATCCGGGCGATCCTCCACCAGGCCCCGCCGGAGACCCTCCGGCAGAAGCTGAGCCTTGCGGCACAGGCCATGGGCTGGGCCAGGTTTCCGCCCCGGAGGGCCAGGAAGGGAAGGGTCCCGTGCCAGGAGGTGGTCTACCGGGGCGACGAGGTAGACCTGGGGTTGCTCCCGGTGCTCCAGTGCTGGCCCAAGGACGGGGGGAGGTTCATCACCCTGCCTGTGGTCTTCACGAAGAGCCTCGTCACGGGGAGAAGGAACGCGGGCATGTACCGCATGCAGGTCTACGACCGGAACACGACGGGCATGCACTGGCACATCCACAAGGACGGCTCCCACTACTTCCAGGAATATCTGAGGGCCGGCAAGAGAATGGACGTGGCGGTGGCCATCGGCACCGACCCCGCCATTACTTATGCGGCGACTGCACCGCTCCCCCGGGGTGTGGACGAGATGGTCCTGGCCGGCTTTATCAGGGGGGCGCCGGTTTCCATGGTGAGGTGCCTTACCAGCGACCTCATGGTCCCGGCCGAGGCGGAGATCGTCCTGGAGGGGTACGTAGACCCTGACGAGCGGCGCACCGAAGGGCCCTTCGGCGACCATACAGGCTATTACTCCCCGGCCGATGAGTACCCGGTTTTCCACGTCACCGCCATGACCCACCGGAGAGGGGCGATCTACAGCACCACCGTGGTGGGTCGGCCGCCCATGGAGGACTGTTATCTCGCCGAGGCCACGGAACGCCTCTTCCTTCCCCTTCTCCAAACCCTCTTTCCTGAGGTGCGGGACTACTGGATGCCCTGGGAGGGGGTCTTCCACAACCTCACCGTCGTCGCCCTGGAGAAGGAGTACCCGGGCCATGCAAAGAAGGTGATGCAGGGATTATGGGGTTCGGGCCAGATGAGTTTCTGCAAGGCCATGGTGATGGTGGACCATGACGCGCCCCTCCACCGGGGCGGGGACCTCCTTCACCACCTCCTCGACAGGGTCGACCTGAAACGGGACATCATGATCACCGAGGGCATCCTCGATGTGCTCGATCACTCATCTCCCCAGGAGAACTACGGGTCCAAGGTGGGGATCGACGCCACCACCCCGGTCAGGGGGGAACCGGCACGACACAGGAGCGAGGCTGCGAGGGAAAGGCACCTTCGACCCGAAACCGTCCTTGCAGACCTTAAAGCCTTGGACCCTGCCTTCACCGGGTGCCGGATCTTCTTCGAGACCTCCGGCCACCCCATCGTCGCCCTTACCCTGGACAGGGACAGGGTCCCCGCGAGTCGCCGCGCCGTGGAGGTCCTCGCGGCGGCCGATTCCCCTTTCCCCGGGGCAATCCTGACCCTCTTTGATGACGGCACCTCGCTCGAGGACGCGCCCGGTCTGCTCTGGAAGGCATGCAACAACATCGACCCGGCGCGGGATATGGTCCCCCGGGGGGAGGGGATGATCCTGAATGCCTGCACGAAGAAGGCCGAGGAAGGGCACCCCCGTCCCTGGCCGGAGGAAATCGTCATGAGCCCCGGGGTGCAAGAGAGGGTGACTGCCCGGCTCGCTGAACTCGGCCCGGGCTACCTCGCGGCTCTTCTCGGCGGGGACGGGTGATGAAGGAAGAGGGCCGAGGGAACAAAAAGAAGGTTCCCGAAGGGTTCCGGAGGGCCACGGTGGCCACGCCCAAGGGCGAGATCGTGGAATACGGCCCCGAAGCAATCCTTTCCGACCACGCCACCCGGTTTATGATCGACCACATGGCCGTCCCCCCGGGCACCCGGGTCGCCGAGGCAGGCTGCGGCACCGGGGTCCTGTCCATCTATGCAGCCCTTGCAGGGGCGACCGAGGTCACGGGGACGGACATCGACGATGATGCCCTCGAGGCGGCACGGCTCAACGGCCGCATGAACAGGGTCGATCACGTCCGGTTCCTCAAAGGAAGCCTCCTGGAACCCGTGCCCGGGCCGCTGGACCTGGTGCTGGCCCTTCTCCCCCACAAGCCTGGGCCCCGGCCCTTCAACCGCCGCTACTACGGCGGAGAGGAAGGTGTCGACCTCCTTCTCCCCGCTGTGGGCCAGGCGGCCGAACGGCTCGTCCGCGGCGGCGTCCTCTACCTTTATCTCAACAGCATCGCCAATGAGGTGCGGGTGATGGAGCTTTTCACCAGATTGTTCCATGTCTCCCTCGTGGCGGAGAAGCGTCGCCCCTTCACCAGGGAGGAGTTCGAGGGCCTCGTGCCCGGCATGATGGAGCACCTCCGGGCTCTTAAGGTCCAGGAGCGCTCGGCCTTCGGGGAGGACGAAAAGGGCCTCTATTTCATGGCCCGGATCTACGAGGGCAGGCGGCGATGAAGAACCGGTGGCTTATTATCAATGCCGACGATGCAGGCCTCTGTCCCGAGGTGGACGAAGGGATCCTCGAGGCGGCCCGGGCCGGAAGGGTAACCTCGGTGAGCCTCCTCGTGAACCCTCCCTTTCGCCCGGCGGTGGTGCAGCTCAAAGACCTTCCCCTCTCCATCGGCCTCCATTTGAACCTCACCCTGGGCCTTCCCATGAGCCCGTCCGGCCTCGTGCCCCTTAAACAGGGCAACGGCCGCTTCGATCCCCGGTGGCTTGACGAGGGCCGCGCCTTCGAGGCCAAGGAGGTACGGGATGAGCTGCTGCGCCAGGTGGAGACCTTCGTGACCCTTACGGGCGCTCACCCCACCCACCTGGACACGCACAAGCACGTCCATACCCGGAACAGGGAAATCTTCGCCGTGACCGCAGGCTTGGCGAAAGACCTCGGGGTGCCGCTTCGGGCATCCGGCGCCCCGGCGAGAGAAGAGCTCAAGGCCCTGGGCGTCATGGTGACGGATCATTTCGTAGGCGGGGTCGACCCCTCCCCCTTCTGGACCGGGGAGCGCCTGGCCGCCCTGGTCACCCGTCTGCCCCCAGGGATCACGGAGATGATGTGCCACCCCGCAAAGGGTATGCCTGCCATGGAAGGACTCAGGTACATCCGCGAGCGGGACGTGGAGCGGGAGACCCTCCTTTCCCCGGCGGCGGGCGAGCTTTTCCGGGGATGCCCTCGTGTCAATTTTCGTACGGCGCCGTTCCGGGGGGCAGGCCGTGGAATGTGATATCCTCGATTTCAGCGAGTACGGGAACGAGCCCGACATCAAAAGCGATGCCCTTTTGAAGGCCGCCCTGGAGGGGTTAGGGGCCAAAGTCCGGGTCAGGAGGCTCACGCGGGAAGGGGTGACCACGGCCCTTTCGAAAAGGGTTTGGCTCCGCTACGACCTCCGCTCCTTCCGGGACCTCTTCTTCGTGATAAACATCGCCCGAACCCTGGGCGAGGCAGGGCACCTCGTCTTTCCGGCGGCTCAGTCGATCAGGCGGTCCGAGGATAAGTGGGAATCCTACCTGGCCCTCGGGACCCACGGTGTCCCCACGGTGGAGACCTATCCCCTGGGGGGCATCGGGGCATGCGGGCCCCGGGCCGTCATCAAGCCCCGGGTAGGCTGGGGAGGCATGGGGATGAGAATCGTGACCCCCGAGGCTCCAGGGTCGGAGCCGGTGCCGGGCGATGGGAGGAGCTATGTGTGGCAGCCCTTCGTGGAGCACGGCCACACGTGGACGGCGGCAATAGCGGGCGACCGGGAGGCGACACTCCTGCAGAAGCGTTCCAGGACAGGCGATTTCCGCACCAACAGCGAGTTCGGGGAGGAGGCGGTGCTTGCCGGCGACCCCGGGGGGTTGAGCGCCCTTGCGCAGAGGGCGGTCCGCGCCTTCGGTCTCGTGGCGGGCACGGCGGACATCATGGAAGTGGCGGGCAGAATGGTCGTCCTGGAGGTGAATTCCGCCCCCTGTCTCTGGTATGATGAATTGCCGGACCTTGACCTTGCGGGTCCCATGGCCCGGGCGGTGATGGAATGGTTCGAGAGAGGTGCTCCTTGAGGATACTCATCTGCACGCCTTACGGTATCGATGAACCACGGGGAAACAGTGTGGCCACGGGACGGCTCCGAGACGGTTTCACGGGTCACGGCCACGAGGTCCTCGTCCTCGATCACTGCGAAAGGGCGGACAGGGCGACGACAGCCGCGGCGGCCCGCCTCTTCGATCCCCAGGTGGGTCTCGTGATGCACGGGTGGCGTTGCGCGGGGAGCTTCCAGGCCGTCCGCTCCGTATCGGACGCGCCGCTCGTGGTGTCGCTCAGGGGAACGGACCTGAACGAGATGATGAAGGACCTGAAGCGGCGGGCCACCATGCTGGAGGTCCTGGACCGGTGCGGCGGGATCACCGTCCTGACCCCCGAGGCAAAGGGAAGGCTGGCCGAGGCACGACCTTCCCTGGCGCACAAGGTCGAGGTGATACCCAACGGCATTAGCCTTCCCGGGGCCGGACAGGCACAATCGGCCGGTTTACCGTGGATCCTGCCTGAAGGCGCCATCGTCTTCGCGGGTGTGGCCGGCATACGGGGCGTGAAACGGCCCTCGTGGGTCGTGGAGGGCCTCCGTGGGCTCAGGGGCAGAGGCCTCGACATCCGGTATGTCCATGCCGGGCCGGTCCTGGAGAAGGCAGAGGGTGAGCGGTTCCTCCGAGTCTGCCGGGAGGAGCCCTGGGTGTATTACGCGGGCGCGGTGGCCCACGAACAGGTCCCCGCCCTTCTCCGGCGGGCTCACGTCTTCGTGTCGGCCAGCCGGAGCGAGGGTATGCCCCACTCGGTGAGAGAGGCCATGCTTGTCGGTCTGCCCTGCCTGCTTTCCGACATCGAGGGGCACAGGACCCTGGGCCGCCCGGGTATGGAGGCCCTCTTTTTCAGGGACAGGAAGGATTTCATGGGTAAGGCGGTGCTCCTGGCCGGGGACCCTGCCCTCAGGAAGCGCCTCGGGAAGATGGCCCGGACACGGGCAGAGAGAAGGAGCGGGAACGGCAGGGAGATCGAAGGGTACCTGCGGTTCTTCGCGCGCCTTGTGAAGGGTGCCGGCGGCGCCACGGGACGGGCGGTCGAATCCCGGGATACGTCTGCGGGTGTCGGTCCGGGAGAAGGAAGGAAGAGAAAGGTGATGCCATGAAGCCGCAAGAGATCACGAAGGACTTGTACCTTGTAGGGAGTTCGGATCTAACCGATTCGAGGGACTGCTCCGTCTATCTCCTCGACGTGGGCGAGCTGATCCTCATCGACGCGGGGGCGGGACCGAGCGCGGAGAGGATCGAGAAGAACATCGCCGGGTTGGGCCTCGATCCCGGGAAGATCAGCACCCTCATCCTCACCCACTGTCACATCGACCACGTGGGCGGTGCCCACTGGTTCAAGGGGCGGTTCAACCCCGAGATCGTGATGCACGAGATCGACGCGGCCGCCGTGGAGCGGGGGGACACGAGGCTCACCGCCGCCTTCTGGTACGGCATCCCCTTCCCGCCCCTCAAGGTGGACAGGAAGCTCTCCGGCCACGAGACGCGCCTTTCCATCGGGGGGCAGGAGGTGGTCTGCCTCCACACGCCGGGCCACACGCCGGGCTCCATGTCCGTCTATTACGACCGTGACGGCACAAGGGTCCTTTTCGGCCAGGACATCCACGGCCCCTTCCTCGCCGATTTCGGCGCGAACATGGCGGACTGGACAAAGTCCATGGAAGAACTCCTCGCCCTCAAGGCGGACATCCTCTGCGAGGGCCACTTCGGCGTCTACCGACCCGAAGAAAGGGCCACCGAGTACCTTGAGCGCTATCTGGAGGAGTACGGGGCATGAGGAAGGTGGAGCCCGTTTCCTCCTTTGACGGACACAACCCGGAGATTGACGCCCATGCCTTCGTCGATATCTCGGCCCGGGTGATCGGAGAGGTAGGGATCGAAGAAGGGGCGAGCGTGTGGCCCATGGCGGTCATCAGGGCGGACAGCGCGCCGATCCGGGTGGGACAGGGGAGCGCCATCCTCGACCTGGCCCTCCTGGAGGCCCCGGAAGGATTCCCCGTGGAGATCGGACCGTCCAGCATTGTAAGCCACAGCGCCGTCGTTCACGGTGCCACCGTGGAGACCCGCGCTTTGGTGGGCATCGGTGCCATCGTCCTTGACGGGGCCGTGGTCTCCTCAGGCTCCATCGTGGCGGCGGGCGCCGTGGTCCCGCCGAAGATGCGCATCCCGCCCGATTCCCTCGTCATGGGGGCACCGGCCAGGGTGGTGAGGGAGACGACGGCAGAGGAGCGGCGGAGGATCGCGGAACAGGTGGAGGAACTCCTCCGCAAATCCCGCATGTATCTCGCCGAGTTGAGCCGCTGACCGGTCACCTGGCATGAACCGCCACCGCTGAGACAAGAACGGACCCTTCGCCGCACCACTGTTTCGCTCGCTGCTCCGCTGCCGCTTACCCTTGCATCGCTTGACCTCCGCTCGGTTCCCGAACTCGCTTAAGCCCCTCAGACAGCGGCAACCGGCCTAACCGCAGCGCTGGCCGCAGCCACGCTCCGGCTCATCGTGACCATAATCCGGGGTACCCTGCGTCAACAGCAGGGTCGGGCCAAGCGGTTCTCGAAGTCGCGACTCGCGAAAAGGGTCACGGCGAGGCCGCAAAGATCAGTCCGGCAAGAATGTGCAGCTGATTATTGGTTGACCGGTTGCATGGTTAAAAGAAGCAGGGCAGGGGGGCGGGAAGGTGGAGGGACGGGTTGGACGGGCAAAGCTTGAATAGAGGGGGCGAAGGCCATATATTGTGGGTGCCGCCTAAGGCAAAGGAGGACGTGAAGTCATGTACGAACAAGGTGTGATCAGACCGCCCAGCGAGGCCCAGAGCCTCCTTGTGCGGGTTACCCGTAATTGCCCCTGGAACCAGTGTGTATTCTGCCCGGCCTACAAGGGCGTCAAGTTCTCCCGCAGGTCCGTGGAGGAGGTGAAGAAGGACATCGACGCCATGGCCCGGGAGTACGGGGCCTATCTGAACCGGATCAAGTCCGCCTTTCTCCAGGATGCGGACAGCCTCGTGATCAAGACGGACGACATGGTCGCGATCCTGGAGCACCTGAGGTCGAAGTTCCCCCACCTGGAGCGGGTCACCACCTACGCCCGGTCGAGGACCTTAAAGAGGAAGACGGTGGATGAGCTAAAGCGGCTGAAGGAGGCGGGCCTCAACCGCATCCACGTGGGCCTTGAAAGCGGCTCGCCCAAGGTCCTTCAGATGATCCGGAAGGGTATCACCCAGGACGACATCGTCGCCGGCGGGCAGCGGGTCAAGGAGGCGGGCATATCCCTCTCCGAGTACATCATGCCCGGTGTGGGGGGCAAGGCCCTCTCCGGGGAGCATGCCCGGGAGACGGCCCGGATGCTGAACCTCATCGAACCCGACTTCATCAGGGTACGCACCTTCGCCATGCACCCCCAGTCGCCCATGGTGAAGATGGTGCGGGACGGCACCTTCGTGCCCATGACGGACGAGGAGATCGTGGCGGAGATCAGGCTCCTGGTATCGGAGCTGAGGGAGATGCACAGCTATTTCTCCTGCGCCGACTTCAGCCTCAACCTGCTCATGTACGTGGACGGCTACCTGGATGAGAAGAAGGCGGCCATGCTGAAAGCCATCGACGACTACCTGGCCCTGTCGCCGGAGCAGAAGAAGGCTTACTCGCTCCTGAGAAGGGGCTCGTACACGAACTACCCGGTGGATGTGGTGAAGGATGAGGCGGTGATGAAGCAGTTGAGGCCCCAGATCGAGAAGATCGAAAAGGACGACCCGGCGGCCTTCGATCAGTATATCCAGAACCTCATGTCCTATCAGCTTCCCCAGCCCCAGACCGACGACTGGCAGTAAATCGCGCCGGCGCCGGGTCCCCTTACCGCATCTGTTTGTGTGGAAAGGGACCGGGATCCGGTTGTGACTGTGCTATAATATGCGAAACACCAAAAGGGAGAGGTCATGGAACTGGCCGAAAGAATTACGATAGATGAAAAGGTGCGATTCGGCAAGCCCGTCATCAAAGGCACACGCGTCCCTGTCGACCTGATCCTCGGTAAGCTCGCCGGTGGCATGACCTATGAAGAGGTCATGGGGGAGTATGATCTCACGAGACAAGATATCTTGGCCGCCCTCGATTACGCAGCCAAACGCTTGGCCTCGGAAGAGATTAGGGCAGTAGGCTAAGATGGGAAGATTTCTCATCGATGAAGACATGCCCAGGTCGACCGGAAGCACCCTTGCCTCTGCCGGCCACGAAGTTTTGGATGTGAGGGACAGCGGGCTGAGGGGTAGGGGCGACAAAGAAGTGTTTGATTTTGCTCAACGGTCGGCAGCCACGATTCTCACGGGCGACATAGGTTTGCGAATATCTATCAGTATCCGCTGGGGACACATTATGGCATTGTGGTGGTCCATTTTCCGAATGAGCTTTCAGTGTCCGAGATGAACAGACAGCTCCTGAAAGCCTTTACGGACCTCGCCGCAACAGACTTTCCCGGAAACCTCATCATTCTCGAACCGGGCAGAACGAGAATAAGAAAGTACAAGTAATCTCAGTTCCAGAGACCCGACACGAAGGAGCGCCGGGTCCTCCCCTAAGACGCCTTAGGCCGGCGCTGCCTGCGGGGATAGGCGGCGATGACGAGGATGAAGCACATGTCGTCGCCCGTGTTCTTCAGGCGGTGCGGCTCGCCCGCGGGGATCCAGATGGCGTCCCCGTCCTTCACCTCCCGCTCCTCGTCACCCACCTTCATGAGGCCCGCGCCCTTCATGATGAGGTAGATCTCCTCCACGGGGTCGATGTGCTCTTCCAGCACGTTGCCCGGGGGGAGCATGGCGTAGGCGAGGAACTCCATGGATTCGAGGAACCGGCTCGTCATCACCATGCGGGCCACGCCGCCGCCGTGGGCGATGTAGGTTGTGGCAAGCACCTCAGGATCATTAAAGTTTCGTACGATCATCGTCACAATCCTTACAAGAAGATTTGTCCCTCCTCCGTGAGGCTTCCCCGCGTGAGGCAACCACCATTATGACCAGATCAGCACGGGAAGTCAATCGGGAAGAGTATAGCTTCAGAGCCGGTTTGAGAAAAGGTATCAGAGGCTTGAGAAATTTGAAACTCTACCCTTGCTGGCCCATCATATAGAAAGAACCGACAGGGCTTCGATCCCTTAGCCGGGTTTCCGGCAAAGACCCCCACCCTTCCATCCTTTCCCTCATCTGATTTCAGGCAAAGAGCGATGGGGAATCAGGGAGCGCCCTATACCCTCTCGCCTCCCAGGGGCCTATACTGAACACAGATACGGCAGTTCACCACAGCGGAGGTACTCAATTCATGGATTTCGCAGCCGTCTTCACCACCCCCTTCCTCCTTGCCCTGCTCAATATTGTCTTCATCAACATTATCCTGTCCGGTGACAATGCGGTCGTCATTGCCATGGCGGTCCGCTCCCTCCCGCCGAGGCAGCGCAGGAAAGGCATCATGCTGGGGACCGCGGGTGCCGTTGTCATGAGAATCGGTCTCACCTTCGTCGCCGCACGGCTCCTGGAAGCGCCTCTCGTGAAGCTCCTGGGGGGCCTCCTGCTTCTCTGGATTGCCTTCAAGCTCCTCATGGGTGAGTCGAAAGAGAACAAAACAAAAGAGGTTAAGGGCCTCTTCCAGGCAGTGACGACCATCCTCATGGCCGACCTCCTCATGAGCCTCGACAATGTGCTGGGCGTGGCAGGGGCCTCCAACGGAAGCCCCCTTCTTCTCCTGATCGGACTCGCCACGAGCATTCCCATCGTGGTCTTTGCAAGCAACGTGATCACCAGAATGATGGACAGGTTCCCCGTCATCGTGGCACTTGGCGCCGCAGTCCTTGGACGGGTGGCGGGCGAGATGATGGGCACCGATCCCCTCGTAGGACGGATACTCCACCACCCCGGGCATATTGCCGCCTACTCCCTCCAGGTTGCGCTGGCCTTCGGCGTGGTCGTGGCTGCCAAGGTCTGGATGAAATACAAGGCCTCCCGTCAGCCACTACCGGCCGCGGCGCAGACGGACAGCCCCTTCCTCGTGGACGGCTGGGACCTCAGGTAAGTCAGGCAGAACCCTATTGCGCCAGCCCGCCGCCCCCCTTAGCCCCTCGTTCAACGAGAAAGGCGATGAGAGGGGTACGACGTTGACACCCCCCGGGGCTTCTGATACATTTCCTTGGTCGGCAAATGATGCGGCGCAGGGGGGTCGGGCCATGAGGTTCGCGAGACGGGTCGGGGAAATCAACCCTTTCTATGTGATGGAACTCCTTGAAAAGGCCAAAGCCATGGAGGCCCTGGGAGAGCATGTGGTCCACATGGAGGTGGGGGAGCCCGATTTCCCGACGCCGGAGGACGTGAAGGAGCAGGCCCTTCGGGCCATCGGGGACGGCCGTACCTTCTACACCCACAGCCTGGGGCTTCCTGAACTGCGCAGGGCCATTGCCGACCACTACCTCGAGGAGGCGGGGGTGACGGTCTCGCCGGAAAGGGTGGTGGTCACCAACGGCTCGTCGGGCGCCTTCCTCCTCCTCTGTGCGGCCCTCCTCGATCAGGGTGACCTCCTGGCCCTTTCAGACCCGGGTTATCCCTGTTACCGGAACTTCGGTCTTCTCGTGGGTGCCCGCATCCGCTCCATTCCGGTCACCCCGGCCACCGGCTTCCAGGTGACGGCCGATCAGGTGGCAGCCCTCGGGGAAAGGCCACGGATGATCATCATCTCCCACCCCTCGAATCCCACGGGCGCGATCTACGAAGAAGAGGTCATCCGTGCGCTGCACCGGGCGCTCGAAGACCGGGAGGGGGTACTGGTCGTGGATGAGATCTACTCTTCCCTCACCTACGGGGTGTCTGTCCGGACCTCCCTCGCCGTCTCCCCTTCCATCGTGGTGGTGGACGGCTTCTCCAAGGCCTTTGCCATGACGGGCTGGCGGCTCGGGTGGATGGTGGTGCCCGACGAACTGGTGAGGCCCGTGCAGAAGATTGCCCAGAACGTCTTTATCTCGCCCCCTTCCATCTCCCAGTACGGGGCCCTCGCCGCCTTCGGGACGAGGGAGGTCCTCGAAAGGATGCGGTCCACCTACGAGGAGAGACGGAACTTCATGCTCCCCCGTCTGAGGGGGCTGGGTTTCACCATCCCCGTGGACCCCCAGGGGGCCTTCTACGTCTACGCGGGGATCGAGCGGTGGGCCATGGACAGCATGGTCTTTGCCGAGCGGGCCCTCGCAGAGGCCAAGGTGGCCATCACGCCGGGATATGACTTCGGCTCCTTCGGCGCAGCCTCCCATGTGAGGTTTTCCTATGCCAACAGCCTTGAGATGTTGCGGGAGGGGTGTGACCGGCTGGAAAGGTGGCTTAAGGCTCTTTGAAGCCCGGGGGGTAGAATCAGGACCTTGCTTCGCTTCGCCTCTTGTCGATCTTGCAACAGCTCCCCTTGAAGCGCTTGGCGTGCTGCTTCATCTCCGAGACGGCCTGAATCATTTCGCCGTAATGGGAAAACTTCCGGTACCTCGTGCCCGTGATGCCTATGGAGAGGGTGATGACCGGGAAGGCGCGCACATTTCCCTGGCGGTCCTTTGACTGGATGAACCCCCGGTCCTGGTCCTCCTTGTCGTAGAAATTGGGAATGAGCTGGTCGAAGGTCTCCACGATCTCCTGGCCCACGGCATCGGCCACGTCGGCGCTGACGATGAAGATAAAGTCGTCTCCCCCGATATGGCCCACGAAGGAGTCGTCCGGCTGTTTCATCTTGACCGTGTTCTGAATCAGCCTGCCCGTCATCTTGATCACCTCGTCGCCCCTGCCGAACCCGTAATGGTCGTTGAAGGGCTTGAAGTGGTCCAGGTCGGCGTAGGCGAGGGAGAAGACCTCGGCCTTGTCGAGCCTGTTCTGGATCTGGCGGTTGATGGAGATGTTCCCGGGCAATCGCGTGAGGGGGTTGATCTCCATGATCCTCTCGGAGCGGAAGATGCAGAGCCCGGCCCGGGTGCGGAGGTCTTTCCCTATCTCCTCCTTCCGCACGTAATCTTCTATGAGAAGGCTGTCCCAGTTGTCCGCCTCGAAGTGGTCATCGGTGACGGCGAGGATGGGCATGTGCTTGAAGATGGGGTCTTCCTTCAGATTGTTGAGGACCGGGAGGGCAAAGGCCGCATCCTTAGAGATGTCCACGACGACGAGGTTCGGGATGGAGTTGTAGATGAAGTCCAGGGCCGCGGGCACGGAGGCCACGGACTTGACCAGGTAGGCCCCCTTCAGGGCGCGGCCGGTAGCGGTGGCCACGGTCCTGTCCTGGGTGAGAAGGGCAACGGTCTTTCGATCCTTTTTCCTTTTCATAGGTTGAGCGATTCCGCCATATCGAGAGAGTCCTCCATTTCCCGCAGGATTTCCCGGATGTCTTCATCGGAGAGGGCCAGCAGGTCCCACGCCGCCGTGTTCACCGCAGGAACGAGCCGGTCGCCTGCGAAGCCATATCCCCTCGCCCGAAGGATCACGTCGGAAAGATGGACGATCGCCGTCTCCAGGGTGGCCGTCTTGGAGAGGTTCGGCTTGTGGTGGTATTCGATCACGTCGATGAGGTGTCTGGGGAAGCTCCACTTCTGTGCCAGCCAGGCCCCGGCGGAGGCATGTGTGGCGGGGAAGTGTTCCCGCTCCGCCTCGTTTATGGTAATGTTCCTTGTCTCCGCCTCAAACATCATCTTCTCGTAGTCCTTGGGGAACTGGAGGGCGAGGATCACCTTCCCGATATCGTGGAGGAGGCCGTCGATGGAGACCTCCTCTGGCTCCTTGTGCCCCTTCTTCTTGGCGATGAGGCGGGCCAGGACGGCGCACCCGAGGGAGTGCTCCCAGAGACCCATCATGGCCTTCTGCATGAGGTCGAAGACCGAGACCCCGAGGAGGAGCCCTTTGACCACGTTAAGGCCCAGGAGGACCACCGCCTGGTTCACCGAGGAGATCCTTCCCGGAAAGCCGTAAATGGGGGAATTGACCATCTTCAGGACCTTGGTGGTGAGGGCGGGATCGTTGGAGATGAAGGTGCTGATGTCCCGGAGGGCTACCCTCGGGTTTTCCATGAGGGTAAGAAGTTTCTGAAGCACGGTGGGCACGGTGGGCAGGGCGCTGATATTCTCCACCCTGTTGCGGAAGGCCTTGATGTCCATCTTATGTGTAGAGCTCCTCCAGGTGTTCTTTCATCAGCCTCTTCAGGTCGGCCATGTGGGGTTCCTTCTCCACAGGGCCGAATCGCTCCTCGAGGGCGGCGAGCATCTCTTCCTTGGGCACCGTAGGCTGGGAGAATCCCTGGACATAGACCCCATCGATATCCATGTTCCGGATGCGGTCGATGAGGGCCGGGGTCAGTTCGGTGTTTTCCCCGAGCATCACCATGCCGCTCGGGTTGGTCACGGGCCTCACAAGCTTCATGCCCGGCCTGAGCTTATCGATCGGTATCTTCGCCAATATCATCCCCTGCAGACCACACCGTGAAAAAGAGCCGTCGACACATATGATAGTAATTTAGGGTACGGAATGCCACAACTTTTTCTTTCTCTCCCGAACCCTATCCGCCCCGCCGTGGTCATGCGCTCGCCAGTTCTTCGTTGAGGATGTCGGATATGAACATGTGGCCCGGCGCGTGGGTGATACAGAGGGACGGCTTCGCCTCCATCACCACTGCCTGGGGGGTTACCCCGCAGGCCCAGAAGACCGGGGTTTCGCCGGGGTGTACCGTCACCGCATCTCCCCAGTCGGGCCGCCCCAGATCCCGGATCCCTATCAGGGCGCCGTCCCCGATATGGACCGGCCCTCCGTGGACCGCCCCGTACCGGCTCGTGATCTGGACCGCCCTCGTGACCAGCTCCCGGGGTATGGGGCGCATGGTGACGACCATGGGACCGTGAAAGGGTCCGGCGGGGGTGCAGGGGATCGCCGTCACGTACATGGGGACGTTCTTGCCCTCTTCGACGTGGCGCACCGGGACACGGGCGCCCACCAGGGCCTCTTCGAAGGAGAAGCTGCAACCCAGAAAAAAGGTGACCAGATCCTCTTTCCAAACCCCCTTCAGGTCCCTGACGCGCCTGGTGAGTTTCCCTTTCCGGTACACGTGGTAGAGGGGGACCTGGTTTCTCACGTCCGCCCCCGGGGCGAGAAACCCCGACCGCCATTGTCCCGGCTCGAGGACTTCGAGGACCGGGCAGGGCTTGGGGTTGCGCTGGCAGAAGAGGAGGAAGTCGAAGGCGTATTCCCTGGGGAGAATGACCAGGTTGGCCTGGGCAAAGCCGGGGGCGAGACCGGCGGTAGGCCGGTCCCATACACCCTTTCCTATGAGTTCCCGGAGCTCCTTCGGTGACAGAAGGAGCAGATCTTCCTGTTTGATGGTCACCTCAACGGTTGCTGCTCCACAGGAAAGGCACGGCCTTTCCGAGACCCGCTCACAGGCCGAGGAAGGCCTTCCTGATCTCTTCGGACTGCAGGAGCTCTCGGCCCGATCCGGTAAGGATCGTCCGGCCTGTCTGCAGCACATAGCCCCGGTCGGCCAGTTCGAGGGACTCCCTTACGTTTTGCTCCACGAGGAGGATCGTCTTCCCCAGGTTCCTGAGCTGGGCCACGGCGGCGAGCATCTCGTCCACCAGCTTGGGCATGAGGCCGAGTGAGGGCTCATCGAGCATGAGCAGCCTGGGGTTCGACATGAGGCCCCGGCCGATGGCCAGCATCTGCTGTTCCCCGCCGCTTAAGGTCCCTCCGAGCTGTTTGCGACGTTCCAGGAGCCGGGGAAAGAGGGAATAGATGAAGTCGAGATGCTTTCTGGTCAGGTCCGTATCCTTCAGGATGTAAGCCCCCAGCTCCAGATTCTCCTCCACGGTGAGAGGTCCGAAGATGGAACGCGCCTCGGGTACGTAGGTGATGCCCTTCCGCACGATGTCGGGAGAAGAAAGGCCATGGATGGGTTGTCCCTCGAATTCGACGGTGCCCTTTGCCGGCCTCAAGGCACCGGCAATGGTCTTGAGGAGGGTCGATTTCCCCGCCCCGTTGGAGCCCACCACGGTGACGAGCTCGCCGTCCCGCACCTCGAGGGAGACATCGTGGATCACGGGGATGCCGCTGTACCGGACCTCTATGCGGTCAACCCTGAGCATATTTTTCCCCCAGGTAGGCCTTGATCACGTCCCCGTTCTTCACGATCTCGGCGGGGATGCCCTCGGCGATCTTCACGCCGCCGTCGAGGACAATGACCCGCTGGGACACCTTCATCACCATCTCCATGATGTGCTCGATAAGAAAGAGGGTGATCCCCCTCTCTTCGTTCAACCGTCTCAGAAGGCCCACCAATTCCTCCGTCTCCTTCTGGTTGAGGCCTGACGCCACCTCGTCCAGCATGAGGAGGTCCGGCTCGGTGGCCAGCGCCCTGGCGAGACCCACCCGTCTCTGGGCTGCGATGGGGAGTTCGTTGAGGTAGTACCCCTCCACGGATTCGAGGCCCAGGAACTTGAGCACCGCCTTTGCCTGCTCCCGCGCGGCCGGTCGTTCGTCCACACGGCAGAAGGCGCCCACCATCACGTTTTCGAGGACGGTCATGCCCGTCGTCACCCTCATGACCTGGAAGGTGCGGGCGATACCCTGTTTGTTGGTCTGGAAGGGCCTGAGGCCCGTAATATCCCTGCCTTTAAACGTGACCTTCCCTGCGTTCGGCGGGTAGTAGCCGACAATGCAGTTGAAGAGGGTGGTCTTCCCGGCGCCGTTGGGGCCGATGAGACCCACGATGGAACCCTGCTCTATGGAGAAGGAGACCTTCTGGTTGGCCACGAGGCCCCCGAAATCCTTCGTGAGTTCCACCACGTCGAGAAAGGCCACCCTTATCTTCTCCCCTTGCGGAACTGCTCGATGATACCCCAGATGCCCCGGGGCTGATAGGCCGAGACGAGCATGATCATGAGGGCGTAGATCATGAAGTCCACGCCGATGAAGCCCTTGTGGCCCCCGAGCCAGCTCCCCAGGAAACGGTCGAGGGGTACGAGGAATGCAGCGCCGATGATGGGTCCCCAGAGGGAGGCGGCGCCGCCGAGCATGGCCATGAGGGCGATCTTGATGGACAGGTCGAGGTCCATGACCGAGTTCGGATCGATGTAGAGGTTGTAGACGGCGATGAACCCCCCGCCCACGGCCACAAAGGCGGAAGCGATGGAATAGGCCTTGATCTTGCACCACCGGATATCGATGCCCAGGCTCTCCGCCGCCTCCTCATCGTCCTTGATCATTCTCAACTGGTAACCGAGCTTCGACTTTCTGAACCAGTTCATGTAGAAGATGGCCACGTAGAAGAGGACCATGATGAAGTAGTAGTAATAGGTATCCGACTTGAACTGCATATAGAGGAAATCGGGGTGCTCCTTGATGGGCAGCTCGATCCCCTTGGCCGCGCCCACAAGCTTCCAGTTGATGAAGATATCCTGGAGGACGAGGGATGTGCAGATGGTGGCAATGGCGAAGTAGTGGCCCTTCAGCCTGAAGAGGGGGTAGCCGATGATGAAGGAATAGCCCAGGGCAATGAGGACGCCGATGGGCATGGAGACCCAGAAGGGGATACCCCACCATACCATGAGGAGGGATACCGTGTACGCGCCGATACCCACGTACTGGGCCTTGCCCAGCTCCACCTGCCCGCCGTAGCCGCCGATGGTGTTCCATCCCATGCCGAAGAGGCTGAAGAGAAGGAACTGGATCATAACCGCCTTGACGAAGGAGCCGGCGCCCAGCCAGGGAAAGACGAGGAGAAAAAGAGAGAAGATGAGGAAGCAGACCCTCTCTGCCTTGGAGAAATCGCTGAAATCGAGGGCGTCTTTCAGTTTTTCCATCCGAACAACCCCTGGGGCCGGAACACGACGATGACGAAATAGCCGAAATAGACAATGGTGAACTTGAAGTGGGGACCGAAGAACTCGGAGCCCGCCATCTGGCCGAAGACGGGAAAGACCGTCTCGATGATGCCGATGATGATGCCCGCGAAGAAGGCCCCCTTAATGCTCCCGAACCCCCCGAGGGCCACACTGGCGAAGGCGATCATGACGAAGAGGAGCCCCACGGTGGGATAGACGTAGTAAAAGTTGACGAGAAGTCCGCCTGCGATGCCCACGGTGCCGCCGCCGATGACCCAGGCCAGGGCGTTCATCCTTTCCACCCTGATGCCCATGTAGGAGGCCGCCTCCTTGTTGATGGCCGTGGCCTTGAGCGCCTTCCCGACCCTTGTCCTGTTCAGGAGATAGAAGACCAGGACAAAGGCGATGAGGCTCAACACTGCGGCGGCGAGCTTCGTGGCGTCGAAGATGAAAGGACCTGCGGTCAGGGTCTGACCCACCAAAAGGCCCTTCTGGATGATCCGGTAATCGGTGCCGAAGAGAAACATTGCCAGATACCGCAGAAAGAGCATGAGGCCGAAGGTCCCGAAGAGCTGGGCGATCGCGGGCCCCCTGAGGAGATACCTGACAAGACAGTAGTAGGTGGCGAGGCCGAGGATCATGCCCACCAGCGCAGAGGCGGGGAGCATGATCAGGGGGTCCACGCCCGCAACCAGGCTCGTCCAGTAGACCGTGTACATCCCTATCATGAGGAACTCGCCGTGGGCAAAGTTGACGATGTCCATGACGCCCCAGATGATGGTCAGTCCGAGGGCGACGAGGGCAAAGAGAAGCCCCATGAGGATGCCCTGGATCATGGCGTCGGTAAGGATGTGCACGGTCTGGTCCATAGTGTCACCGGACGGCCTGGTGCATCACATCATCCCTGACAGGCGATCACTTCCACCCGGGGAAGGGGTAGATCATGTTTGCCGTGGCGAGATCGAAGGGATAGACGATCTCGAGGCTGATGGCGCCGTCTTTCGTCCTCTGGTACTGGCCGATGAGGCCCCTGCCGAGGACGTTCTGTCCGGTGGCGTCGAATTTCACCCCCGCCCAGGGCATGACCAGCTCGTTGGCAGGGATGTTGATCTCGTTGCACGCCTTCTGGATCGCCTTGGGATCGGTGGAGGCGGCCTTGTTGAGCACGTAGGCCCACGTCTGGACGCCCACCACGCTCCGCGCCGTGGCGCCGGTGAGGTTGTCGCCGTACTTCTTTCTGTAGAGCTCGTTGATCTGGCCTGCCACCTTCTTCACCTTGGTGAGCTTGTCGATAAAAACGGTCCTTGTGAGGATGCCGTTCACATCGGTGCCGAGCTGCTTGGGAAAGTCGGCCATCTCAAAGCCTGCGTTCTGGCCCCAGAGGAGGTTCGTCTGGGCCTTCATACCCTTGAGGGTGCGCACCCACAGGAGGGAGTCGGAGAGGTAGGCCGCGAAGAGCATGGCGTTGGGCTTGGCCGTCACGATGGCCCGGGCCTCTGACGTCAGGTCGGGGGAGTTGGAGTTGTAAAGGATCCCCTTGGAGATGGTGAAGCCGTATTCCTTGGCGTAGGCCTCGAGTGACTTGGCCACACCTGAACCCCACTCGGTATTCTCACAGGCGTAGACGAGGTTGTCGAGGTCTTTCTTGGGCACTGCCTTGACGCCCTTGGCCTTCCCTTCGGTGAGTCCCTTGAGGAGCTCGAAAAGGTCCTTGTTGAAGTAGTCGTCGTGGGGCGTGGTGCGCCAGAACCACTTGAAGCCCCTCCTGGTAAGATCCGGAGAGGTGGAGGAATCGTTGATCATGGGGATGCCGTACCGTTCGGCCACGGCACTCACCGTCTTGGTCACCGAGCTCTGGTAGGCGCCCATGAGGCCCACGACCTTGTCGTCAAGGATCAGCTTCTTGGCGAGGTCCGCGCCCCGGTCCGGCTCACCCCGGTGGTCGGCAAAGATCAGTTTTATCTTCGCCCCGCCCAGGTTCGGTATGCCGCCCCACTGGGCCATGGGTACTTCGACCCCGGGCGTCTTGTTGTTGATCATGTCGGCGGTCAGCTCGGCGGCCCTCTGGAGGTCTCTTCCGATGGTGGCCTGGGCCCCCGACATGGGATAGAGGACACCGATCTTGACCTCCTTGACCTGGGCGAAAAGCCCGGTGCTCACGAACAGGACCGAAAGCAACACCGTAAGGACGATACGAACCATTTTTCCCCCTTTCATAACCCTCCTCCTTGTGGAAAGAATGTAAAAAGAATTCACCGATCTCCCGCCAACTCCCTGAAATGCCTGAAGCTGCCTTTCTCCCAGAGTCCCTCCGCCTCCTCGATGCCGACCTCCTCGAAGGCCACCCGGTCCTTTGGCTTGAGGTGGGCGAGACGGGAGAGGTCGGCCCTCACAATCACGCCAAGCCGCGCATAGCCACCGATGGTCCTTTCGTACAAGGTGATAATGGGATGACCATCCCCCGGTATCTGGATCGTGCCGGGCACGATCCCGTCCGAGATGATGCTTCGTTCCACATCCTTTTTGAAGACGAGGGGCTCACCTTCGAGGCGGATACCGGTCCTGTTCGACTTGGACGATACTGTATACCATGAGGCATCCGTTTTTTCAAACAACTTGGTGAGGGATTTGCCGGTGAAGTGGTCCCGTTCCGGCCCCCTCGTAATCCGGAAAAGGTGGGGCGGATTCATGGCGGGGATGAGGTCTTCGGGGAAGGGGCGTACGGACGGGGAGGGCCGGGGGTCCTTGAGGTCGACACGGTCACCCCGTACGAGGGGCCTGCCTTTGTGGCCGCCGAAGGCGCATTCAAGGTTGGTGGTATAGCTGCCCATGGCCATCTCCAGCCCCAGAAGCCCCGAGAAGCCCACATAATAGCGAAAGCCCTCCAGGGTCTGCCTCACCCGGAGGGTGCTTCCCGCCCGGACAGGAAAAGCCCTCCAGCCGTCAACGGGCCGGTCGTCGAGAAAGGCGGCCACCTTCGCCCCCGTCACGGCACAGGCCGCATTCACCCCGATTCTGACGGAAAAATCGTTTCCCATGACCTCAAGGGCGGGGCTCGACGGGTCGTTCCCGAGGAGGTAGTTGAGGACCTCAAGGGCATAGGCGTCCAGGGCCGCCGACGGGGGCACCCCTATGTGGGCGTGGCCGAAACGGCCCCTGTCCACGCCGAGGCACAACCAGCCGGGGTTTACGATCTCGATCATGCGGGTACAAACCTCACGTGGTCACCCATCTTGAGGAGGCTGAAAGGCGCCACCGACGGATCGAAGAGCCGTGTCTCCGTCTTGCCGATGATCCTCCATCCTGCTGGGGACTCAAAAGAATAGATGCCGGTCTGAAGCTGGGCGATACCCACCGACCCTTCAGGGACCTTCAGCCTCGGTGTTTCGAGCCTCGGGGCGTAAAGCCTCCTGTCCAGCGTTCCCATGTAGGGAAAGCCGGGGGTGAAGCCCACGGTAAAGACGGTATAGACCACCGAGGAATGGATTTCCACCACCTCTTCCTCCGTAAGCCCGGTATAGGAGGCGACAAACTCCATGTCCGGCCCGTACTCGCCACCGTAGCGGACGGGAATCTCGTGGAAGTCCGGTTCCGGGACGGCAGTGGCCGCCAGGGCCGATTCTTTCTGTCTGAGGACCGACGTGAGGCGGTCGAAGGTGATGCGATCGCAGTCGAAGTGGATAAGGCAGGACCTGAAGGAGGGGGTGATATCGATGATCTCGGGCAGACCGAGGGATCGGACAAAGTAGAAATACTGCCTTACTGTCCGGTGGATCTCGGCATCGATCTTATGGCCGAAGACGATGCGGATGCCCGATTCACCATTCCGTTCGTAGTTCATGGCGTCATAAAGGAGGACATGGGTTGCAGGTCAATCCCCTGCCGCATGGCACAGGCCCGTATCTCCCGGGCTGCCTCGATGCTCTCCTCGTTGTCTCCGTGAATGCAGAGGGTATCGATCTCCATGGGGATCCACGTGCCGTTCACGCTCTCGACCCCCTTTTCCTTCACCATGCGCACCGCCCTTTGCGCGATGAGGTCCCGGTCGTGGAGCACCGCTTCTTTGTATTTTCTCGGCAGCAACTCCCCTTCATCGGTATAGTTCCTGTCCGGAAAGGCCTCGAGGGCAACCCGGAGGCCCTCCTCTCTGCACACCTTCTTCAGGTGGTCGGTCTTCTTCGTGCCCAGGGTAAGGAATATGACATCGCCGAAGGCCTTTTTCACCGCCCGGGCCACGGCAAGGGAAAGCCCTTCCTGCCTGATCAGGTAGTTGTAAAGGGCGCCGTGAAGTTTCACGTGCTGGAGCGGCATGGCGTAGAGATCGAGGAAGGCTTTGAGGGCGCCCACCTGGTAAAGGACGTAGGCCACCAGCTCCGCCTCGGTGACCTCCATAAACCGCCGCCCGAAACCGAGGAGGTCCGGATAGCCCGGGTGGGCCCCGGCCATGACCCCGTGCTCCTTGCAGAGCCTGACCGTCTTCTCCATCACCAGGGGGTCGGAGGCATGGAAACCGCAGGCAATGTTGGCGGAGGTGACGTGTGGGATGATTTTTTCGTCGTTACCTATGGTGTAGGCACCAAAGGACTCTCCCATGTCGCAGTTCAGATCGGCTACCCGGCTCATGGCGATTATAGTAGCAGAAAGAGCCTTCCTTGTGAAGGAGTTTTCTATTTATTGTGACGGGTTGAATGTGATTTACTGTGTAAAGAATGGACCTGGTCGGTCTCTTCTCCGTGGGGTTTCTTCTCGGCCTCACCGGCGCCATGGCGCCGGGGCCGCTCCTCACCATGACCATTACCGAATCGGCACGCCGGGGTGGCATCGTGGGACCCCTGGTCGTGCTCGGTCACGGGATCCTGGAGTTCGGCCTCCTGATCCTCATCATCTTCGGCCTCGGGGACAAACTCAACAACCCCCTGCTTTTTTCCGCGATCGCCTTCGGGGGTGGGGCGCTCCTCGTATGGATAGGCGTGGCAAACCTGAGGGGTCTTAAGAACTACCGGCTTTCGGGATCGCCGGGTGAAGGCGCCGGAGGGATGGGTCCTGTCGCCGCAGGCATCCTGGTGAGCCTCTCCAATCCTTACTGGTTCATATGGTGGCTCACCATCGGCATGGGGTACGTCATGTTTGCCCGGAAACACGGCCTGATCGGCCTCCTCTCCTTCTTCGGAGGCCACATCCTGTCCGACCTTGCGTGGTACAGTTTCGTCTCCTACGGCGTCGCCCTCGGGGGCAGGTTCGCGGGCATCAGGGTGGTGAAGGCCATCCTCCTTCTCTGCAGTCTCTTCCTGATGGCGCTGGGTTTCGGTTTCATCGCCAAGGGCTATCTCCTCGTTTCATGACCGGATGCCGTACCGTTTAGGGGCCTGTGCCGGGTATCTGAAGTCCCGAACACCCACCCCGGGGAGACGGGAGAGGCAGGAAAGAGGGGTATGGAGTCAACCCGAAAAAGGGGGCAAGTTGACATCCCTTTCCCGATGGTGTACAAACATACCCCATGAGACTACGGACAAGGGCGATGCTCCTCACCGTCTCGGCAGGGATTTGCCTGATTGTGGGGGCCCACCTGCACCGGTCCGGCCCGCCCGCCGGTCCTGCCCCCGGGGAAGAGAAGGGGGCCCGGGAGATCATCGCCTATCTTCGCGCCGAACAGCCCCGTATGGAGGAGGAACACCTTGCCCTTGTGGCCCGCACGGTCTTCAGGGAGGGAAGGCGGCATGACATCGACTACCGCCTGATCCTCGCCGTCATGAAGGTGGAGAGCAACTTTATCCATCATGCCACCTCGGCCAAAGGCGCGAGAGGTCTTCTCCAGGTCAAGCCGTCCCTCGCCAGGGGTATCGCGGACCACGCCGGCGTGACGTGGAGGGGCGCGAAGACCCTGGACGGACCCGAAGAGAACATCAAGATCGGCGTCTACTTTCTTCGTCAACTGCTCGGAGATTTCGACAGCCTCACCAAGGCGCTCCAAGCCTACAACATGGGACCCGCCAGACTCCGCGAATTGAAGTCCGGGCGGCAGGCCGCCGCAAAGGGATACCTGAAGAAGGTATACGACGAGTACGCAAGGACCCGGGAGATTCTGCCCGCCCCCGAGGATCTCTAACCTCCTGTTTTTCATCTTCAAAGATGTGATATAGTGAAGCGTCCCGGTGCCCCGCGGCGCATGCCGCGCATGGGCCGGCCGGGCTTCGCCGCTATGTACGACCTTCCGCGAAAAGGGACCCTCTATCTGGCAGGAAGGATAGGATCCTTCATCTCCTTCCTGCTCTCCCGCCTGGGACGGAAGTGCCTGATCTTTTACGGTCCGGAGGAGGAGGCCCTCCTCCTGAAAGAGGAACTCGCCTTCTTCTCGAAGAAGGAGGTTCACCTCTTTCCTCCTTTTGAAGAAAAGGTCTTCGAGAAGGAAGAGGAGGCCAGGAGAACCAGCTTCCTTTTCCATCTCGCCACGGATGACGGTTTCCTCGGTCTTTTCCCATACAGTGCCGTAAAACGGCCGATCTCCACGCGGGAGGCGGTCCTCGGAAACAGAAAGGATATCCGCTTCGGCGACACGATCTTCCAGGAGGATCTGATAGCCTACCTTGAGAAGGGAGGCTACGAGCCGGTGCCCCTCGTCAGGGAGGAGGGGGACTTTGCCAAGCGGGGAAGCATCATCGATCTCTTCCCGCCCACCTACGAACACCCCGTCAGGATAGAATTCTTTGGGGACCAGGTCTACTCCATCCGTCTTTTCGACGCCGTAACCCAGCGCTCCCGCAAGGAACTGGAGGCCTGCACCCTCACCCCTGCGAGGAGCGGCTCCCCTGAAGGCGCTACCATTTTGGACCACCTGGAAGAGGATATGGTCCTTGTGCATGAGGGCACCCTCTCTCTGGCAGGAGGAGCCGGAGAAGAGGATGGAGGGGGGATCGAAAGGGTCGCGAGGCTCCTGGAGGGGGTCCTCAGTATCGACATATCCGGTGTGGGCGAGGGGGCCGGGGGGCGCATCATCGAGGCCTTTTCCAACGATGACCTGAGACAGCTCTTCGAGACCAGGCGGAACGAGATCTTTCGCCTTCTCGCCGAGAAGGTGGGTACCGAATGGAGTGCCTACCGGCACGTCTACCTCTTCGCGTCGAACCTGCGCCAGGCGGAACGGCTCCGGGACATCTTCAGAAGCTACGGGGTCGCCCTCCCTATCCTTTCCGATCTCTCCCCGGGGGAGAACGGGCAGACACGGGGTATCGTCGTAGGCCCCCTGAGGCGGGGTTTCCGGGCCATGGACACCATCATCCTCACGGAGGAGGATATCGTAGGGCCCAAGAAGAGGCCCGTGAAGCGAAGATGGGACGGCATGGACGAGTTCCTCAACTCCTTCAAGGATCTCTCCCCCGGGGAGTGGGTCGTTCACCTCGACCATGGCATCGGGATCTTCCGGGGCATCACCGAGCTTCAGATAACGGGATGCACGAAGGACTTCCTCATCATCGAATACCAGGATGGCGATAAGCTGTACGTCCCCGTGGAGGACCTTCACCTGGTCCAGAAGTACATCGGCGGGGAAAAATTCAAACCCAAGATCGACCGTCTCGGAAGCCCCCTCTGGACCAACGCGAAGAAGAGGGTGAGAAAACAGGTGGAGGATATTGCCAAGGAGCTGCTCGCCATCTACGCAGCCCGGGAGCTGGCCCAGGGTCACCCGTACGGCGAGGAAGACGAACTCTTCCGGGAAATGGAATCACGCTTCGGCTACGAGGAGACCGAGGGGCAACTCAAGGCCATCGACGACGTACTCACCGATCTCAAGTCTCCCCGGCCCATGGACCGCCTTGTCTGCGGCGACGTGGGCTTCGGAAAGACCGAGGTGGCCATACGGGCGTCCTTCAAGGCGGTGATGGATGGGAAGCAGGTGGCCATTCTGGTCCCCACCACCGTGCTGGCCCAGCAGCACTATAAGACCTTCAAGGACCGGTTTCAGGACTACCCCGTGAACGTGGAGATGCTGAGCCGCTTCAGGTCCAGGGAGGAGCAAAAGGCCGTCATCGAGGGGCTGAAGAAAGGGGTCGTCGACATCGTGATCGGGACCCACCGCATCCTTCAGAAAGATCTGGCCCTCAGGGAGCTCGGTCTTCTGATCATCGATGAGGAGCATCGCTTCGGGGTGAAGCACAAGGAGAAACTGAAGGCCATGAAGTCGCAGGTGGATGTCCTCACCCTGACGGCCACACCCATACCCAGGACCCTCCACATGGCCACCATGGGGATCAGGGACTTAAGCGTGATCGACACGCCGCCCCTTGACCGGCTCGCGGTCAAGACATCGGTCGTCCGGTTCAACGACGATCTCGTAAGAAGGGCCATCAGGAACGAACTCGAGCGAGGGGGACAGGTGTTCTTCGTCCACAATTTCATCCACAACATCGGCGTGGTCTTCGACCATCTGAGGACCCTCCTCCCTGATGCGCGGATTGCTGTGGCCCACGGTCGCATGGAGGGGAAGAAGCTCGAAAAGATCATGGTCGACTTCATAGCCGGCCATTACGACGTGCTCCTTTCCACCAATATCATCGAATCGGGCCTCGATATCTCCAACGTGAACACCATCCTCATCAACAACGCCCATCGGATGGGCCTTGCCGACCTGTACCAGTTGCGGGGGAGGGTCGGGAGAGGCACCAGGCAGGGATATGCCTACCTCCTGGTGCCGAAGGGAGAGAGCCTGGCGAAGGATGCCTCCTTGCGGCTCAAGATCATCGAACAGATGACGGCCCTCGGTTCAGGGTTCCAGATCGCCAACTACGACCTCGAGATACGGGGCGCCGGCAACCTTCTCGGCAAGGAGCAGTCGGGAAACATCAACCTTGTGGGCTTTGAGCTCTATTGCTCCATGCTGGAGGAGGCGGTGACCCGCATGAAGGAGGACAGGGAGCTGGAGGAGGACGTGGTGACGGAGATCAACCTCCCCGTGGACGCCTTCATACCGGACTGGTACATCGAAGACCCGACCCAGAAGCTCCTCATGTATAAGAGGCTCTCCAGGATCAGGGAAGAGGGCGAGGTGAAGGAGATGACGGACGAGCTGACGGACCGTTACGGCCCTCTCCCCGAGACGGTGCAGAGCCTCTGCGACGTCATCTCCCTGAAGGCACTGCTCACCCGCGCCCGGGTCAGGAAGCTGGAGTACTCGGACGGACGACTGGTAGCCCACGTTTCGGAAAAGACCCCCCTGGACCTGAAGAAGCTTCTGGCCATGGCCGGGGACGGCAGGAAGGGGGTCAAACTTCTGCCTGACGGAAGAATCATTCTCCCCGCCGGGAAAAATGTAAAGGAACTCATGGGGTTAGCGAGAAACCTGTTGATGGAACTGATCCCCCTGTGATATAAGAGATGATAAATTTTCATGAGAATCGACGCGGTCTTAGCGGAAAGAGGGCAGACCGGCGGAACCGGAAGCGGCGTATCCCACGAAAAGGAACGAGGTGACTGAATGAAAAGACTATTGGCGGCGGTGTTGATGATCTGTGCCCTTGTATCGTGCGCGAAGCAGGAAGAGGGAAAGGTGCTGGTGACCATGGAGGGCGACAAGATCACCCTCGAAGAGTTCACCAAGTCCCTTGACAAGATACCGATGAACATGAAGATGCTTGTGGCCACCCAGAGCGGGAAAAAGAGTTATCTGGACAGCCTGATCGTGAAGAAGCTTCTCCTCAGGGAGGCGAAGAAGGATAACGTAGAGAACGAAAAGGAGTTTCAGGACCGGCTGAACGACATCAGGGAGCAGCTTCTCATCGAGTCACTCCTGAAGAAGAAGATAGCCGTGAACACCCAGTTCACCGATGAGGAGCTGAAGAAATACTACGACACGAACAAGGAACAGTTTAAGAAGGACCGGGAGCTGAATACCCGCCACATTCTTGTGAAGACGGCGGAGGAAGCGAAACAGATCCAGTCGCGCCTCGCCAAGGGAGAGGACTTCTCAGACCTTGCAAAGCAGTTCTCCATCGACCCCAACGCCAAGACCACGGGAGGGGAGTTGGGGTTTCATCCCAAAGGCACCCTCCTTCCCGAATACGAAGCCGCGGCCTTCAAGCTCCAGAAGGTGGGCCAGGTGAGCCCGGTGGTGAAGACCCAGTTCGGATACCACATCATCAGGCTTGAAGGGGCCAAAGAGGCCTCCTATGTCCCCTTCGCGGAGGTGAAGGACTTCATCAAGCAGAAGGTGGGCCAGGACAAGCAGAAGGAAGTGTTGGAAAAGTACATCGACGAACTGAGGAAGAGCGCCAAGATCACGATCAACGAGGACCTCTTGAAAGACAAGGACGAAAAGGCACCTGCAGCAGGCGCGCCCGAGAAGGCGGCTCCCAAGAGTGAGCAGCCGGAAGGGCCGGCAAAGAAAGAGGAGGCCCAGCCCAAGAAATGAAATACCTTCTTCGAAGTGTCCTCTGGGTTTTGCCTTTCCTCCTTGCCTGTGCCGCCGGCGCCGAGGTGGTGGACAGGATCGTTGCCATCGTGAACGATGACGTGATCACCCTCTCCGACCTCCGGGGCTATGTACAGGTTGAGACGAAGGGGAAATACCAGTCCATCAACGAGTACTACCGGAGCATCCAGATACGGGAGAAGATCGACGGCCTCGTGAACGACGCCCTCATCCGGCAACAGGCCAAGAAGCTCAAGGTCGACGTCTCGGACAGGGAAGTGCAGGCTGTCATCGAGAACATCAAGAAACAGTACCTTATCACCGAAGAGGAGCTGAAAGAACGGCTTGCCAAGGAAAACGTCTCATACAAAGGCTTTGTGGAGGGGATGAGGATGAACATCCTTCGAAGCAAGGTCTTGAACCGCATGGTCTCTCCCGACGTGACGGTCAACGACAAGATCCTCAGGGAGTTTTACGAACAGCACAAGAACGATTACCGCGAGGAGGAGTTCAGGCTGCAGCAGATCTTCATCTCCGGCAACCGGGCCGACGCACAGGCCCGGGCGCTGAACGCCTATAACCTTCTGAAACAGGGGAGCGCCTTCGAGGCGGTGGCCGGGTCCTTTTCCGATGATCCTTCAGGGGCCAAAGGGGGAGAGATAGGTTTTGTGAGGGGCGATGAACTGATCCCCCAACTCCACCAGGCCTTGAGCCTTCTCATGCCCGGCATGTACACCCAGCCCCTGCCGACCCCCTACGGCTGGACCATCCTGAAGCTCCTGGAGGTGAAGAAGGGTGAGACGGCCTCTTTTGAGAGCCTCAAGGAGAGGATCCATGGGAGGTACGTCCAGGAAGAGTCGGAGAAGCGGTACAAAGAGTACATGGAGAAACTGAGAAAGTCCTCCTATATCGAGGTAAAGATCTGAAAAGAATCGCCATCACTATGGGTGATCCCGCAGGGATCGGCAGCGAGATCATCTTGAAAGGCGTAAGCCGACTCCCCGGCAAAAGCATCCCTGTGATCGTGGGCGATCTCGCCGTCATGGAGGCTGAGGCCCGGCGTCTTTCTCCGGACCGCGGTTTCTCCTTCACGCCTTTTGAGGCGGGGGCGGAGGGGGACGTTGAGTTCCTTGACCTCCACCTGCTCGAAGAGGCCAAACCGGGGGTGGTAAGCGGCCGCTACGGGGACGCGGCCTACCGCTACATCCTTGAGGCCCTGAAGCTCCTCGCCGGCGGGGCGGCGTCGGCGGTCGTCACCTGTCCCATCAGCAAGGCGGCGCTGCACATGGCCGGGGTGCCCTTCGTGGGACACACGGAGATTCTGGCCCATTTCGGGGGCGTTGACCGGTGCATCATGATGATGGCCAACCCTGAAATGAGGGTGTCCCTTGTGACCATCCACGAGCCCCTGAAGGCGGTACCCGCCCTCATCACCACAGAACGGGTCTTCGAGTGCATCCGTATCACCGGTGAGGCCCTTTCCGCCCGTTTCGCCATCCCGAGACCGAGGCTCAAGGTGTGCGGGCTCAATCCTCACGCGGGGGAGGAAGGCCTCATGGGCGACGAAGAAGAGGCGATTGGTCGTGCCATAGCCATGGCCCGGTCCCTCCCCATGGACGTGGAGGGGCCTTTTCCTGCGGATACCCTCTTTCATCGCCACGACTGCGACGCCTTCATTGCCATGTACCACGACCAGGGCCTGATCCCTGTGAAGACCACCGATTTCTCCCGCACCGTGAATATCACCCTCGGCATCCCCTTTGTGCGTACGTCTCCCGGCCACGGGACCGGGTTCGACATTGCCGGGAAGGGTATCGCCGACCCTTCAGGGCTCATGGAAGCCTATCGTGTTGCCGAAAGGATGAGCGGAATCCTGTAGGCCGGACGCCTGCAGGGATACTGTCTTCCGCACGGCCGAAAAGACTTGACAAAAATATGGCGTGACGTTAAACCTGTAGTGTACCGGCTTTGGATACTGTATACAGAACAGGCTCATTGTGGCCTCACGGAGGCAGGGATGTAAGGGAGGGTTACCAAGCAAGGTGGCTTCCTACTTTTTGAAGCAATGACAAACCAAATTGGGGGGTGCATCATGAAGGCAAAGTCTTTGGGCGTTGTTCTCATCGCAGTGGCCTTTCTTTTCGGGCTCAACGTGAGTGTCCCGGGAATTGCGAGCGGCCAGGCAACTGTAACACTGAAATATGCCAACTTCCCTCCCGCCACCACGTTCCCCTGTGTGCAGATGGAGCGCTGGGCGAAGGAGGTGGAGAAGAGGACTGCCGGCAAGGTGAAGGTGCAGACCTTCCCGGGCGGTACCCTGCTCCCTGCAAAGAACATTTTTGACGGCGTCGTCTCGGGCATGGCCGACATCGGAAACTTCGCCATGAGCTATCAGCCAGGCCGTTTCCCCGTCTCCGAGGCGATCGACCTGCCCCTCGGCTTCACCAGCGCGCGGGTGGCAAGCCTCGTCCTTTACGAGATTCTGGAGAAATATCAGCCCAAGGAGTTCGAGAAGGTCAAGCTTCTCACCGCCTTCACCTGTCCCCCCGCAGACCTCATGACCAAGACGCCCGTCAGGGCGGTAAAGGACCTCAAAGGGATGGAGCTGAGGGCGTCGGGCACGGGAACCGGGATCCTGCAGCGACTGGGTGCCCGGCCGGTGGGCATGCCTCAGTCGGAGGCCCCCGAGGCCATTCAGAAGGGCGTGGTGAAGGGCAACGTATCGTCCATGGAAATCCTCAAAGACTTCAATTTTGCCGCCTATCTGCCCTACGCCACCGAAGCCAACCTCTTCGTCGTCTCCTTTGCCGTGGTGATGAACAAAGACAAATGGAACGCGCTCCCGGCGGACGTAAAGAAGATCTTCGATGATCTGCGGCGCGAGCAGGCCGACTGGACGGGCAAGTATGTGGACGACCATGTGAAGGAGGCCCTCGCCTGGTCGAAAGAGAAGTACAATCATCAGCTCCTGAAGCTTCCCGAGAGCGAACATGCGGAAATACGGCGACTCGTGAAGCCCATGATCGATGAGTACGTTCAGAAGGTGACGGCCCAGGGGATCCCCGGGGCACAACTTCTCAAAGATATTAACCAGCTCAAGGAAAAATACGAAAAGCAGTACAAGTAAGTTTCTCCAGTGTCTCCGGGCGGCCTGCCGGGTTTCCGGCAGGCCGCCGGGATCGAAGAAAAAGCCGTCCAGACTCATTTCATGGTGGAGGGTGCCGACATGGGGTATCTCGCAAGAATCGGGTCCTACCTGAACAAAGGGCTTGCTATCGTGAGTGGTGTCGCCGTCCTGATCCTCACGGCCATAGCAGCGGGAAACATGCTCTTCAGGGTGGTCTGGGTTCCCATCCCCGGGTCCTACGAGCTGATCGGTTTCTTCGGCGCCGCGGCGACGGGCCTGGCCCTGGGATATACGCAGATGAGGAAGGACCATATCATCGTCACCATTTTCACCGACAAGTTCCCGAAGAAGACGAACCGGTTTCTCGACGGATTAAACTACCTGGTCAACATGGTGTTTTTCTCGGTGGTTGCCTGGGAGACCCTCAAATGGGGCATGAAGATCGCGAGGACAGGGGAGTTGTCGGAAACCCTGAAGATCATCTATCACCCCTTTGTCTACCTCCTTGCTCTCGGTTTCGCCGCCCTCGCCTTCAATCTTCTCCTTGATCTGCTCGGGCTTTTGAAGAGGAGTGAAAAGAAATGATCACACCGATGACAGGGTTATACGGCACCCTCCTCATGCTCGCCGTCATGCTGTTCCTGAGGATGCCGGTAGGCTTCGTGATGGCGCTCATGGGCTTTCTGGGGATCCTCTACGCCGCATCCTGGGAGGCCGCCCTGGGTATGATCGGGACAGACCTCTGGCAGACCTTTTCGTCCTACGGACTGACAGTCATTCCCATGTTCATCCTTATGGGGCAGATCTGTTTCTATTCCGGGGTCAACGAGCGACTTTACAATGCCGCCTACAGGTGGTTCGGGAGGATCCGGGGAGGGTTGGCCGTCACGACGGTTATGGCATGCGCCGGATTTGCCGCCATTTGCGGCTCCAACACGGCCACCGCCGCCACCATGACCGCAGTGGCCCTGCCGGAAATGAAGAAATACCGTTACGACCCCGTTCTTGCATCGGGCTCCATCGCCGCCGGATCCACCCTGGGGGTTGTGATACCGCCCAGCGTGGTCCTGGTCGTGTACGGCCTCTACACGGGGGAGTCCATCGGAAAGCTTTTCTTCGGGAGTGTTATGCCCGGTCTCGTGCTCGCCTTTTTGATGGCCCTCACGGTATACACCATGTGCGTCGTCCACCCGAACTGGGGACCGAAAGGCCCTCGATGGAGCATTACCGACAAGATAAAGGCAATCCCCGACGCCCTGGACATGCTCGTCATGTTCGGCATCATCATGTTCAGCCTCTACGCCGGACTTTTTACCCCTTCCGAGGCCGGGGCCGCCGGCTCGGTGGTGGCCATCGTCATCAGCCTGGTGAGAAGAAGACTCACCTGGAAAGGGTTTCTCGGCGCCATTATCGATACGATCCGGATCTCGTGCATGATCTTTCTGCTTGTTGCGGGCGCGGTCATGTTCGGCCGGTTTCTCGCCATGACGAGGCTTCCTTATGAGGTGGCGACCTGGGTTGCCTCCCTCCCCGTTCCGAACTGGCTGATTCTCTGGTCCATGCTGACGATCTACATTATCGGCGGCTGTGTGATGGATGCCCTGGCCTTTCTTCTCATCACGGTGCCGATCTTTTTTCCCGTTGCCAAACAGATGGGCTACGACCCTATCTGGTTCGGGGTGGTTATTACCGTGGTGACGACCCTGGGGGCGGTTACCCCGCCCGTGGGGATCAGCGCCTACATCGTGTCGGGCATGGCCAAGGACATACCCCTGTCAACGGTCTTCAGGGGTGTACTATGGTTCATCCCGTCCTATATCATCACCCTCATCCTGATGGAGGTCTTCCCGCAACTCGTCACCTTCTTTTCCTCCCTCATCCAGTACTGAGGCGGCACCCCGGGAGAGGCGCCCCCTACAGCCCTTCTCCCGTGAGAATCTGGAGGATCTCCACGTACCGGTCCCTGGTCTTGTCCGCTATATGGCGGGGCAGTTCGGGGCCCGGATAGGTCTTGTCCCAGTCCAGGGTATTCAGGTAATCCCGGACGATCTGTTTGTCATAACTGTCCTGCGATTTACCCGGCTCGTAGAGGGCCTTGGACCAGAACCTCGATGAGTCGGGGGTCAGCACTTCATCCACGATGATCACCTCGTCGCCTACGAGGCCGAACTCGAACTTTGTGTCGGCTATGATGATGCCCCGGGCCTCGGCTATGGAGCACGCCTTCTCGTAGACGGCCACGGAGAGGTCCCTGAGCCTGACGGCGAGATCGCGCCCGATCGCCTTTGCCATCTCGTCGAAGGTCACATTCGTGTCGTGGCCTTCTTCCGCCTTTGTCGTGGGGGTAAAGAGGGGGGAGTCCAGCCTGGCCGATTCCTTCAGTCCCTCGGGCAATCCGATCCCGCAGATGGCCCCGCTCTCGCGATAGTCCTTCCACCCGGAACCGGCCAGGTATCCCCTCACCACACACTCGACGGGGATGACCTTGGCCTTCCTGACGATCATGCTGCGATCCCTCAGCTGGTCGGAGAAGGGTTTGAGCTTTTCCGGGTAACGATCCGCATCGGTCTCGATGAGGTGGTTTTTCACGAGACCCTCCATCTCACGGAACCAGAAGATGGAAAGCTTGGTGAGCACCTTTCCCTTGTCCCGGATACCTGTGGGGAGGACCACATCAAAGGCTGACAGTCGGTCGCTCGCCACTATGAGGAGCCGGTCCCCCAGATCATAGATGTCCCTGACCTTGCCTCTCTTCGGGGTCGGGAGTCCATGCAGATTCGTTTCCCTCAGCGGTTCCGCCATGGTGTCCTCCTTACGCCTCGTGCTCGAATTCTGACTTCGGTGCGCCGCAGACGGGGCATGCCCAGGTCTCGGGGAGGGCCTCGAAGGCTGTCCCGGCGGGGACCCCTGAATCGGGATCGCCGGCGGCAGGGTCATAGACATAGCCGCACACCTTGCATCGGTACTTGTTCGTGGCCGTCGGGGGCTGCTCCTTCTTCTCCTCCACATAGGTGGGAGCGGTCTTGGGTGATTTTCCGCCCTTGACCTCGTGGTAATAGGCATAGGTCATAGGCTCTGCACTGCTCAGGATATCGGCGTCCACCACCTTGCCGATGAAGATCGTGTGGGTGCCCACATCGGTGCTGCTCAGGACTTCGCACTCTACGAACCCCACCACATTGTCGGTGACGACGGGGGCGCCGGTACTGCCTATTCTGTGCCCTGTCTCCTTCAGTTTGTCCACGTCTCTGCCCGATTTGAAACCGAAAAGGCCGATCTGGGTCATGGGGGCCTCCCTGGACAGGATCGAGACCGTGAAAACCCCGCTCGCCTCGATAAACTCATGGGTAAGGTTCTTCTTGTTGATGCTGATCGCAATGGTGGGGGGATCGGATGTGATCTGGAAGGCCGTATTCGCTATCTGGCCGTTCACCTTGTCGCCCTTTCTGGAACAAATGATGTACACCCCGTAGCAAATCTTCTGGACGGCCTTGATGTTCATTTCATCCTCCTTTGTGGTTCTCTGAAGCGGACGTTCTCTTTCGGCCCGGAAGTGACCGACAGTCTATTGTAATCATTTCCTGCGCCTCTTTCTACCCCTTCCCGAAAGGGTCCGGCGAGGGGAGGCCCCGTTGCCTTCTCGGGAGGAGGAAAAAAGCCTTGAAAAAAAACAGAAAACCTATTTAAATATATCGGGTTTTTGCCCCGGAACGTCCCCGCGGAGCCGCAACCCCGTGAATCCTCGCGGGTGATCCAAACCGTAAGGACACACATCGAAGGAGGTTGGATGATGAAAGCGCTGAAAATAGCTCTTGTACTCGTTGTGGCCCTGGCCCTCTGCGCAGGCGCAGCGCCCGCACAAACCGCGAAACCGGAGAAGCAGAAGATCGTGCTGGTGGTGGGAGGTAAGCAGGGCCTCATCTATCTTCCCCTCACCGTGGCGGAAAGACTCGGTTACTTCAAGGAGGCCGGCCTCGACGTAGACATCCAGAACCTCGCAGGGGGCGGGCAGGCGCTGAGGGCCCTCCTTGGCGGAAGCGCCGACGTGGTGAGCGGGTTCTACGATCACACGATCCAGATGAACGCGCAGACCAAGAAGATCAAGGCCGTGGTGTTGCAGCAGCGGTACCCGGGCCTTGTCCTTTTGGTCTCGAAGCATGCCCAGGGGGTCAAGGGCCTTGCCGACCTGAAGGGAAAGAAGATCGGCGTGACAGCGGCGGGTTCTTCGTCGCATTTCTTCGTAAACCACCTTCTCACCACGGCGGGCCTCTCCACCGATGATTACGCCACCATCGGTGTGGGGCTGGGCTCGACGGCCATCGCGGCCATACGAAACAGACAGATCGACGCCCTCTCGGCCCTGGAGCCATCGGTCTCCACCCTGCAGGCGGCGGGGGACATCAGCCTGATCCTCGCCGACACGAGGACCACGGCGGGCACCACGAAGGTCTTCGGCGGACCCTACCCTGGGGGGAGCATTTATGTGAAGGAGGAATTCATCGCCCAGTACCCCAACACCACCCAAGCGGTGGTGACGGCCATGATCAGGGCCTTGCGGTGGATGCAGGCCCACAAGGTGGAAGAGATCGTGAACCTCATGCCCGAGGAGTACTACCAGGGGAACCGGGAGATCTATACCCAGGCGGTGAAGAATATGATCGACTGTTACTCCCCTGACGGCCGGATCGCTGCTCAGGACGGCCGGAATGTCATGAAGGTGCTCAGCTTCGACCCCAATGTGAAGAAGGCGACCATCAATATCGCGGACACCTATGACATGCGCTTTGTCGAAGCCTACTGGAAGGGACAGAAGAAATAGCATCGACCATGGAATATCAAGAAGCGGTGAGATTCACCGGGGTGCACAAGGAGTTCGTCACCCCGGACGGCAACCGGTACGATGCGGTCAGGGATGTTTCCCTCCGGATCACGAAGGGCGAGTTCGTCTCCATCGTGGGGCCTACCGGCTGCGGCAAGTCCACGCTCCTCAACCTTGCGGCGGGCCTCCTGAAACCGGACGCGGGGAAGGTGGACGTCTTCGGCCGACCCCTCGAGGGGATCAACTCCCATGCCGCCTACCAGTTCCAGCAGGACGTGATCCTTCCCTGGAAGACTGCGGAGGAGAACGTCATGCTCGGTCTTCTCTTCAGGAAGGTGCCGGCCGGCGATGCGAAGACAAAGGCCGTGGACTGGCTGAGAAGGGTGGGCCTTGCCGGCTTCGAGAACCGCTACCCCCACCAGCTGTCGGGCGGCATGAGGAAGAGGGTCGCCCTGGCCCAAGCCCTTATTGTGGAGCCGGAGATCCTCCTCATGGACGAGCCCTTTTCCGCACTCGACGAGCAGACCAGGGAGTTTATAGAGGACGATCTGCTGGAGATCTGCACCGAATTCGGCAAGACGGTCATGTTTGTGACCCACGACCTGGAAGAGGCCATCGCCTTGGCCGACCGGGTCCTGGTGCTCTCGGCAGGGCCGGGCACCCATATCCTGGGTGAATACCCGGTGGAAATCCCGAGACCCCGGGAAGTGACCGACATCCGGCTGAAGCCGGTCTTCAGGGACCTTTTCGACACCATCTGGGAACATCTCAAGGGCGAGGTGATGAAGGCCTATGCCCGGAAATAGGCGGATCGCCCTTGTCGCAAAGCAGGCGGCCATTTTTGTCGGCCTGGTAATCGTCTGGGAGTTCCTTACCCGGTGGGGTTGGCTCGACCCCTTCTTTTTCAGCAGGCCGACCCTGGTGGCCGCCCGTCTCCGGGAATGGTTCTCCCAGGGCTCCATCTACAATCATATCTACATCACCACCGTTGAGACGCTGCTCGCCTTTTTCGCCGGGTCCATCCTTGGCGTGATCTTCGGGTTCCTCTTTGCCCGCATCCCCACCCTGGCAATCCTCTTTGATCCCTACGTGAAGATCGCCAATGCGCTTCCGAGGATCGCCCTCGCCCCCATCTTCACCCTCTGGTTCGGTCTCGGCATACTTTCCAAGGTGGTCTTCGGGGTGACCCTTGTCTTTTTTATCGTCTTCTTCAACACCTACAGGGGGGTTCGGGAGGTAGATCCCAACGTACTGAACAATGCCAGGATGCTCGGGGCCAACGAGAGGCACCTCTTCCGTCATGTCTTTCTGCCTTCGGCCATGAGCTGGATTCTGGCCAGCCTCCACACCAGCGTGGGGATGGCGCTGGTGGGCGCGGTGGTGGGAGAGTATCTCGGATCGGCCCGGGGTCTCGGGTACATTATCGCCCAGGCCGAGGGGGTCTTCGACACGACCGGGGTCTTTGCGGGCCTCATCGTCCTCTCCGCCTTTGTCCTCTTCATCGACCTGCTGGTCAGTATTGTGGAAACCAGGCTTCTCAAATGGAAACCGGGTGTTACCGGAGGGTAATCCCCGAGCCGGGACGGCGCGAGGCGAAGGCCCGGTTTCGCGGAGAGGGCGATTCCTTGACATCCATGGCCGCTGTAATTAATTTATTCACAAAGGTACAGTTATGGCCGTGCAAGAGTTGACCGAACGAGAGAGACAGGTTCTTGAGTTGATCATGGACAACTATATCGAGGCTGCAGAGCCCGTCGGTTCGCGAACTATTTCCAAGACCATCGGGGGCCGCCTCAGCTCCGCCACCATCAGGAACGTCATGGCCGACCTGGAGGAGCAGGGTTTTCTCTATAAGCCCCACTCGGTGGCGGGGCGGGTGCCAACCTTTCGGGCCTTCCGTTACTACCTGAACAGTCTGATTGTCCTGCGGAGCCCCAACAAAAAGGACTTGGAGCGACTCGACGCCCTTGCGAGGCCCGAGAACTTCCAGGTGGAAGAGGTCATGGGAGATGCGTCCCGCGTTCTCGCCTCCATCACCAGGTTTGCAAGCATCATGGTGGAACCCAGGGTGGACACGATGCTCTTCAAAGAGATTGAGTTCGTCAAGCTTTCCCCTTCGACGATCCTCATCGTCTTCGTCACCTCTTCGGGTATCGTCCACACCCGGATGGTCAAGACCGACGGGGACCTGGACCGCGGCTTCCTGGACAGCATGGAAGAATACATGAACGAGCGGTTCAGCGGGACCCCCTTCTATGCCCTCAAAGACGCCATCATGAGGGACATGAGGCGTGACAGGGAGGATGCCAACCGGCTCCTTCTGAAGATAAGGGACAGCCTGGAGACCATCGTGGGAGGAGAGGACCAGAGGGAGATCCACATTGAGGGCACCTCCAAGATGATCGGGGTACCCGAATTCTCCGATGCCCAGAAACTGAGGGAGCTCTTCAGGGCCTTGGAAAAGAAGGAGCGGCTCCTGAAGCTCCTCGACTCCTGCCAGGACAGGGAAGGTTTTAACGTGATCATCGGCGGCGAAAGCGATGTGAAGGAACTGAGGGATTTCAGCATTATCACGTCGGCCTGTCGGCTGGGAGAACGAAGCTACGGGATCCTGGGCATCATAGGCCCCCTGAGGATGAATTATTCAAAACTGATACCCATCGTCCACTATACGGCGAGGACGGTCACGGATATCTTGAGGATTATGTGAGAGGAGCGGCATGGGACATAACGGCAGCAAGGGGCCCGAACCTGAGAAACCTGAAAAGATAGAGGCCCACGAGGAACAGAAGAAGAAAAAGAAGGACAAGGACAGGCTGGTCGAAGAGCTCCAGGCGGCGGTGGCGCAGAAGGATGAGGCCATAAAGGGCCTTGAGGAGAAACTGCTCTACCTTCAGGCCGAATTTGAAAACTTCAGGAAACTGAAGGCCAGGGAGGCCCAGGAGCTGGTGAAGTACGGAAACGAGAAGCTTCTCAAGGAGCTGATCCCTGTGGTCGACAATCTCGATATGGCCCTCGAGCATGCGGCGAAATCTGAAGATGCCAAGGGTATCGGCGAAGGCATTCAACTCACCCTCAACCAGTTCCTTAAGGTTCTTGAGAAAGAAGGCGTGGTGAGGATCGATGCAGTGGGTGCCCGGTTCGACCCGAACCTCCACGAGGCCTTCTTCCAGGAGGAACGGGAGGACCTTGAGGCCGACACGGTCGTGTCCGAGTTCCAGAAGGGTTACCTCCTGAACGGCAGACTTATCAGGCCTTCCCGGGTGGTTGTCTCCAAGAAGGCGGAAGAAGCGTAGGGGCCGAAGACTGCCGTGAGCAAAGACTACCACCGCATACTCAACGTCCAGAGAGAATCCACCGACGAGGAGATCAAGAAGGCCTACCGCAAGCTCGCCCTCAAGTACCATCCGGACCGGAACCCGGGAAACCGGGAGGCAGAGGAGAGGTTCAAAGAGATCAACGAGGCCTACGAGGTCCTCGGCGACCCTGAGAAGCGGTACCGTTACGAACGGTACGGCACGGTGGACAACGGGGGCAGCGTTTTTGACTTCGGCTTCCGCCGGAACTTCGACGACGTCTTCAACGACCTCTTCAGTGATTTCTTCGGAGGCCAGAGGCAGCGTACCCGCAAAGGAGAGGACCTTCGCTATAATCTGGAGATCGAATTCGAGGAAGCGGTCTTCGGTACGGAGAAGGAGATTGAGGTGCCCCGGGAAGAGCGGTGCCCGGTCTGCCGGGGATCGCGGGTGGAGCCCGGCCATCATCCCACGACATGCAGGTACTGCGGGGGCAGGGGCCAGGTGCGACAGACCCACGGCTTCTTCACTATCAACAGGACCTGCGAGCAGTGCGGCGGCGAGGGGCAGATCATCAAGGACCCTTGCAAGAACTGCAAGGGGCGGGGGGTCGTGCGGGCCAAGAAGACGCTGCACGTGAAAATACCGCCGGGGGTGGATACCGGTGCGCGGCTGAGGATGCGGGGAGAGGGCATGGAGGGCCTCGGAGCCTCGGCACCCGGCGATCTCTACATCGTCCTCACGGTCAAGGAGCACGCCGTTTTTGAACGGGCGGGTGACGACATTGCCGTACAGATGCACGTCTCCTTTCCCCTTCTGTGTCTGGGCGGCCAGATTGAAGTGCCCACGGTGGAGGGCACATCCACCGTCACCATACCGCCGGGTACCCAGCCGGGATCGGTCTTTAAGCTGAAGGGGCTCGGCATCACCAAGTCGAACGGGTACGGCCGCGGCGACCAACTGGTGTACGTGAACGTGATCATCCCCACGAACGTGACCGAAGGCCAGCGGAACCTCCTGGAGGCGCTGGCCCGGGAATTCGACCAGAATCCCAACGGCGGAGAGAAGGGTATCAAAGAACGGATCAAGCAGTTCTTCGAGCGAAAAGAATCATAATCAGGAAAGAAACTTCTTCGATACGGGAAGGATGAAGGGCCGTCGGGAGATGGGGTTTTCCCGGACCACGACCACGCTCTCGTACACCGCCTCGATATTCCCGAAGGTCAGGACCGCCTCGGGGGGACCGTCGGCATGGATCGTCCCGCCCGAGAGGAGGATGATTCGGGAACAGAACTCGGCAGCGAGGTTAAGATCGTGAAGGATCATGAGGATCGTGAGGCCCTGACCGTGAAGGCCCTCGAGGAGCTCAAGGGTCCTCAGCTGGTGGCGGATATCGAGATGACTCACCGGTTCGTCGAGGAGAAGAACATCCGGCCCCTGGGCCAGACACTGGGCAAGAAAGACCTGTTGCCGCTCACCCTCTGAAAGGGCATCCATAGAGCGGCCGCCGAGGTGGTTCAGGCCCAGGGTGGCCATGACCCGGGAGACTTCGGCGCGATCCTCAGGATCATAGAAAAACCCTCCCCCTGAATGGGCGTACCTGCCCATGAGGACGAACTCCTCCACCGAGTAGGAGAAGGGGACGTCGAGGCCGTGGGGCAGGGTGGCAACCTGCCTGGCCAGGTCTTTGGGCTCGTACTCGTCAATCTTCCTCCCCCGAAAGAGAACCGTGCCCTCCCTGGGCCTGAGATAGCCCGACAGAATCCGGAGCAGGGTGCTCTTGCCTGCCCCGTTGGGCCCGATGACTGCCACCATCTCGCCCTGCTCCACATGAAAGGAGACCCCCGCCAGGACGTCCCTGGTACCGTAGGCGAAAAAGACCTGCTCCAGATGGAAGAGGTGGCGATCCCTCATCTCTTTTTCACCAGAAGCGCAAGGAGGATCACCCCTCCCAGTATGCCGGTGACCACCCCCGCCGGCAGTTCGATGGGATAGAGGAGATAGCGGGAACAGACGTCGGAGAGGGTGAGAAAGAAGGCCCCGGCAAGAAAAGAGGCGCAAAGGAGAAGGGTATGACCGGCGCCGAGGAGGCCCCGCAGGACGTGGGGGACGATGAGCCCCACGAAACTCACGATTCCGGCCGCGGAAACACAGAAACCGGTGAGAAGGGAGGTGAGAACGAAGAGAAAGCGGTAGAGCCTCGAAGGATTGATGCCCATGTACCGCGCCTTCTCGCTTCCCAGGGAGAGGATGTCCAGTTCCTTTCCGAAAAAGAACAGGATGATCGCCGGGATGAGGAAGAGGGGTATGTAGAAGGGCACGAGGACGACGTCAAGGCTTGCGAGGTCGCCCATGAGCCACATGAGGGCCGTCTGCATCCTGTCCGGATCGAGAAGGGAGAAGAGAAAGAAAACAAAGGAGGAAAAGACCAGACTCACCACCACACCGAAGAGGATCATGCTGTTGGGTTCGAACCTCTTTCTTCTCGAGAGGCCGTACACGATGGAAACGGAAAGCATGGCGCCCCCGAAACCGAAAAGGGGGGCGGCGACCATACCGAGCACGGACTGAAGCCCGAGAAGGGTGGAGAGGGTGATCCCCAGGGAGGCACCCCCTGAAATGCCCAGGGTATAAGGCTCGGCAAGGGGGTTGCGAAGGATCGACTGAAGGGTTACCCCGCAGATGGCGAGAGACCCTCCCACCAGGACCGAGAGTATTGCCCGGGGAAGCCGTATTTTGCGCATCACCAGGCCCGCACCGTCGAGGGAAAAGAAGGCCCGCGCCGTCTCTGACGGCGTCTGTCCGTATCCGAGGGAAAGGGCCACGGAGAGGACGAGGAGGAGGGCCAGCACCAGAAAAAGAGGAACAACCCCCATATGACCGCCCCTACTCACGACCCATACCCCGACGCAGTTCTTGTACCGCCTTGAGAAAGGTGACCGGCGTGGGACTTCCCACCACATGGGCGTCGAGCACCACGCACGTCACGCCGGGAAGGTACCTGTTCCACCGGGCGATCTCCTGTTCCACGGGGTAACCCATGCGGGTGAGGACGATGACCCCGGGCCTTCGTACCACCACTTCCTCCACGTTGAGCCTCGGATAGGGTATATCCATACGGATGACGTTCGTTCCCCCTGCGAAGGCGACTATTTCCCCGGCGAAGCTGGCCGTGGAGGCGCCTACGAGCGGATCGGCACCCACCTGCCAGAAGACGCGCTGCCTGGTCGTGGATGGGGCCGGGGGAAGGGCCTTCTCGACCATGGCGATAATCTCTCTGCCCTTCTCGTGCCGGCCGATGAGTCCGGCAAGGTGGAGGAAGTTGTCCTGCATTTCACGGAAGGTGGCGGGCCTTTTGTAGTAATGGACCTTGAGACCGAGGTTTTTCAACCGTTCGGCCAGGAGCGGGGGGTTTCCCTCCCGGGAGGCCAGAACCAGATCGGGGGCGAGAGAGACGATTTTCTCTATGTCCGGCCTCAGGGGGGTACCCACCTTTTCCTTCAGGCCGGCCCTTTCCGGGCGGCTACAGAAGGTGGTGACCGCGATGAGTCGTTCTTCTCCTCCAAGCAGGAAGAGGGACTCCGTGATCTGGGGGGAAAGAGAGATCACCCGCTCGAAGGTCGAGCCGGCCGAAGGCAGAAAAAGGAGGAGGGCCAGAAAAAGCCACACCGGAACACTCTATCTTTTCGACCGGAAATTGTCAAAACCAATTGAGGGTGCAGGCGGGCCCCTTTCCCGGAACATCGGGCTTGACGAAAAAACTGAATGCGATTACAACTTAGGTAAAATCACGTGACGGCGGTCACACTTTTCCTGAAGCCTCGTGACGAAGACAGAATAGACGACGGGTAGCGCCCACGCTTGGGGACGGATCAGAGGAGATGGCGAGACAAGAGAGAGAAAGGCAGGCGGTCTGGGACGAGGGAAAAGGCTTTGAGCTCCTTTCCAGGCATGCACCCTTCGGGATGATGATGCTCGACGGTAAAGGAAGATGCACCTACGTGAACCCCAAGTTTACAGACCTCTTCGGCTACTCCCTCTCCGATGTGCCGGACAGGGCCGCCTGGTTCAGCAATGCCTTTCCCGGTGACGACATGCGGGCCCGTCTCATGGAAGAGTGGAGCGAGGAGGTGAGTTCTCTCGAGGCCGGAGAACGGTCATCCCGGACCGTGACCATCCTCTGCAGGGACGGCAGGGAAAAGACCGCCAGTATCATCCTGGTCAGTCTGGGGAACGGGGAGCTCCTGGTGACCTTCGAGGACATTACCGACAGGCTTCGGACCGAGGCGGAACTCAGGAATACCAATGAGAAACTCCATGCCCTCGTCATGGCGTCACCGCTTGCCATCCTTTGTCTCGATCCCGACAAGCGGGTGGTAATCTGGAATCAGGCAGCGGAGACCATGTTCGGATGGAAGGCCCACGAGGTGATCGGCCGCCCGTATCCCCTCACCCCGCCCGGATCGGAGGACCATTTTCAGACCCTCATCTCCGCAGGGCTGCGGGGCGAAAGCGTCACGGGCCTCGAGCTCTACCAGCAGGCCAAGGATGGGCAGCCTCTCCATGTGAGCCTCTCGGCCGCCCCGGTCTATGACTCCCAGGGGGTGGTGATGGGCATCATGGTGGTTATGGCCGACATCACCGAGCACAAGAGAACCGAGGGGCTTCTTCAGGAGTCGGAGGCGAAATACAGGGGTATCATCGAAGAATCGCTGGTGGGGGCCTACATCGTTCAGGACGGGGTGTTCCGCTATGTGAACAGGAGGTTCTGCGAAATCCACGGATACAGCTACGAGGAGCTGGTGGACGTGAAGAGCCCGCCCGACCTCGTGTATCCCGAAGACCGCCCCCTGGTGGAAGAGAACATGCGCCGGCGGCTGAGAAAAGAGATAGACCAGGTGCAGTACGAGTTCAGGGCGGTACGGAAGGACGGCGAGGTCATCACGGTGAAGGTGATCGGCGGCGCCCTCGACTACAAGGGCCGACCGGCCGCAGTGGGGACGCTCCTTGACGTGACCCGGGAGAAGGTGCTGGAGCAACAGCTCGTCCAGGCCCAGAAGATGGAGGCCATCGGGACCCTGGCCGGAGGGGTGGCCCACGACTTCAATAACATCCTCACCGCCATCATCGGATACAGCAACCTCCTTCGGATGAAGATGGACGCCGACGATCCGCGGAGAGTCTATGTGGATCATGTCCTCACCTCGTCCCAGACGGCGGTCCAACTGACCCACAGCCTCCTTGCCTTCAGCAGGAAGCAGGTCATCGAGTTGCGACCCCAGAAGGTGAACGCCATCGTGAAGGGCGTGGAGAAGCTCCTTTCCCGCCTCCTCACCGAGGACATCGAGATCAGGCTGAACCTTTCCCGGGAGGATATGACGGTCCTCGCCGATGTGACCCAAATGGACCAGGTGCTCATGAACCTTGCCACCAACGCCCGCGACGCCATGCCCGGCGGCGGGAGGCTCACCATCTCGGTCCTTTCCAAAACGATCGATCAGCACTTCACCAGGGTCCATGGCTACGGGAAGCAGGGGAGGTATGCGGTCGTCGCCGTGGAGGATACCGGCACGGGCATGGACGAGAAGACGAAGAAGAAGATCTTCGACCCCTTCTTCACCACCAAGGAGGTGGGAAAGGGGACCGGACTCGGCCTTGCCATCGTGTACGGGATCGTGAAGCAGCACAACGGCTATATCGATGTGGAGAGCGAACCCGGCAAGGGCACGGTCTTCAATATCTACCTACCCCTCGTTCAAAGGGATGTGGAGGAGGAAACGCTCCTTCCCGTGGGGGTGAGGGGGGGTGACGAGACGATACTTGTGGCGGAGGACAAGCTCGAAGTGAGGAAGCTTACCAGGGAAGTGCTTGAAAACGGTGGTTATCGGGTCATCGAAGCCTCGGACGGTGAGGACGCCGTAAAGGTCTTTCTCGGGAATGTGAATGATGTGGACCTTCTCCTCCTCGACGTGGTCATGCCGAAGCTGAACGGGAAAGAGGTGTATGACCGCCTCAAGGAGATCAAGCCGACCCTCAAGGTCCTGTTCATGAGCGGATACACCGCCGACATCCTCCATCGCAAAGGGGTCTATGATTCGTCCTCCGACTACATCGCAAAGCCTGTTCCGCCGCTCGTACTCCTCGCCAAGGTGCGGGAAGTGCTTGACCGTTGACGAACGGAGACCGCCGTTACTATTGACACAACCCCTCGGTTTGTATTATAACTGGAGTCCGGGCGGGAATAACTCAGCGGTAGAGTGCAACCTTGCCAAGGTTGAAGTCGCGGGTTCAAATCCCGTTTCCCGCTCCAAAAAATTCCTGGATCGGGTTGAAGCGTTGCCCGCTCCAACGAACCCGGATCGGGTGAGACCTTGCCCGTTCAATAAGGAACCGGTGACTGGCGAAAGGGTGCGTGAAGCCCGCAGCCGGTCAGCTATAGACTTATCGATGGCGGCATAGCCAAGTGGTAAGGCAGCGGTCTGCAAAACCGTTATTCTCCGGTT